>NZ_CP016364.1:2400000-3653592 GCF_001888185.1 Phaeobacter porticola
GGAATGCGTTAGAAGCCTCATCCACAACAACGTGCTGTTGATATATCGGCTTCAGCTCCACACCATAGGGGATCTGGCTGTCCAGTTCAGCAAGACGGGCATCAACCCGCTGGCCAACCTCAACGATGTTCTCGGTCGCAAGACCAGCGATCCCCATGGTGAAGGCCTCAATCCCATCAAAGCGAATGATCTGAGACGGATTATCCGTGCGCCCGCGGTGCACATCGGCCATGTCGATAACGTTGACCACCTCGCCCTGCGATCCAACGGTCAGGCCCGCAATCTCTGTTACCGAGTCCGAGCCCTCAGGCGCGCTGAGCCGGGTCTGTGCTGGCCCGCTGTCGAGCTGACCGGCAGAGCGTACCGAGTTGGCCGTAGCAAGCGCATTCGCTACGGCATTGATCGGGATGTTCTGATTGACCGTGATCGCCATCTTCGGCTCAACAAAGATCGCTTCTTCTGGCAAGCCCGCAATTTCGACGTCAGCGACGCCGTCTACCGCAAGGAGTTCACGACGCAGGAACGTGGCCAACTCATGGCGTTCGGCATCGGTGTAGCCCTCTGCGGTCACTGCGTAGAACACACCAAACACATCGCCAAACCCGTCGTTCACAAAGGGGGTGCTGACCCCGTCGGGCAGATTGCGCGCAGCATCGTCAATCTTGGTGCGCAATTTGGTCCAGAGGGCCGGTAGCTCGGTGCCATCAAAAGTGTCCTGCATCTCGACATCGATGCGCGACAGCCCCGGTTGGTTCATGGAGGTGATCTGCTTCACCTCACCCATTTTCTGAATCGCAGATTCCAGCGGTTCAGACACTTCCAATGCCACCTGTTCAGCACTGGCGCCGGGGTATTGGGTAATGACCACTGCTTGTTTGATGGTGAAGGCCGGATCTTCGAGCCGTCCAAGGTTCAGGAATCCCCAGATCCCGCCAAACAAGGCGGCAAGCATGATGATCCACGTATAAAGCGGTCGATTGATCGACCCGCGTGCAATGTCCATGAGATCCGCCCTCAGTTGGTAAAGCCGGTGAAGCGGCGCACGGCCTCTCCGTCCGAAAGTGCGCCACCACCTGTCAGAACGATTTCTTCGCCGCCCTCAAGGCCCGCGGTGATTTCGATCTCGCCACTATCGGTGGGTGTGACGTCCACCTTGGTCCAAGTGATCGTGCCCTCGTCCGCGCCCTTGGGCGTGAACAGCATAACACCGGTGTCGCCATTGGTGGCCGGGACGATCGCCGTGGTCGGCACTACAATTGCTGACATGCCGGTATCGACAGTGACCCGCACGGTGGTCGAGGCCCCGGGAAAGATCTGGCGGTCTTTGGGCGGGTCCAGGCGGAAAGTCACGCGGTAAGTCTGGCCGACGCTGCTGGCCTCCGCGTCGAATTCCAAAATTTCCAGCGGGTAGGAACTTTGACTACCCGGAAAGGTTGCCGCAATGGTGAGCGCGTCGTTGTCTTCGCCTTGTTGAAAGAGCACCTCGGGCACATCAACCTCAATATGCAGCTCAGACATATCATGCAGACGCACGATAGGCGCGCCCGCACTGACGGTGCTGAACACAGCCACCTCGCGGCTGGACACCAACGCGTCAAACGGCGCGTTCAGCGTTGCGTGTTCCAGCGCGTAATCGGCATCACGCAGCGCAATCCGGGTCAGCCCAGCCTGTGTTTCGGCATCGTCGATGGAAACTTGGCTGACGGTCCCCGTCAATTTTTCCAGACGGGTCACAGTGCGATCAGCTTGCTCTTTTTGCAGGCGTGCCTGGTCCAGCTTCAACTCAAACGGTTCCAGATCGAGTTCTGCAATCAATGCCCCCTGAGGCACAATAGCCCCTTCGGTCACTGGGAATTTGACCACCTGGCCCCCAACCTGAAATGCCAGATCGACGGTTTCCTTGGCCGCAACCTGACCATAGAATTCACGGTGTATCGGCTTGGCACCGGATTGGGTTTCCATTAGTTTGACCGGCTTCAGAACATCCTGCGCAACGGCAGGCGTCGCTCCCAAAGCAAGCGCGGCAATCATGGCCAGCACTCTCGAACTCAGCTGCATAAGTTACTCCTTCCGAAGCGGATCCGCGTCCGCCCTTAACACATTGTCATGGATTTTGGCCGACAGGGCCGCAAATTGTTGAATTTCTTCTGGGTCGAGACCAGAAATCCGCTGAAACAGCTCTGACATAGCCTCGACCAGCCGGTCACGTTTGGCATCACCCTCTGGTGTCAGGGTCAGCAACCAGGCCCGCCTGTCCTGAGGATCGCGGCGGCGTGTGATCAAGCCCTGCGTCTCTAGCCGATCTGCAGCGGTCGTCACCGATGATGGCACCGTCTGCAACATGCGGGCGAGCTCTCCCATCCGGCAAGGCGTGCGAAGCCGCGCCAGCAGATGGCATTCAAGGCGGCTCAGTTCTGGCAGGTTGACGGTGTCCTCGATGCAGGCATCGACGCGCCAATAGAGCGCAAAAACACCCATCATCGCGCAAACCTCTGGGCGTGGTGCTGTCTGTTCCCTGTCGGGATCACTATCGGGATTTCGAATCATATAGCCACCGTCTTTGATGCGGATATATTTCAAAATCCGAACTATTCAAGCAGGGAAGGATTTTTATCCGCCGCCATATATCCCGCACTGCTTGACGTAAGGGCGACCCAGGGCCTGCGGACAGGGCGCGGACTTGACCTTGCGGGGCGAAGATGCCCACATATGCGGCACTTTGAAAACCACCCGAAGGTCCAGCTCATGCATATACCAGCCATCACAGGCACGGGCGTCTTTACCCCGTCACAGACGATCACAAACGCAGAGCTGGTCATAGCCTTTAATGCCTATGCTGATAAGGTAAATGCCGAAAACGCAGAGGCGATTGCAGCGGGCGATATGGATCCTCTGGCGCATTCTTCGGAAGACTTCATCCTGAAGGCCTCTGGCATCGAGCAGCGTTACGTGATGGACAAAAGCGGTGTTCTGGATCCTGAGGTGATGCACCCGCTGCTGCGCCAGCGCGGTGATGATGAGCCTTCGATCATGGCAGAGATGGCGCTGGATGCCGCGAAAAAGGCACTGGCGCAGGCGGGAAAGACCGCTGCGGACGTGGATGCAGTGATCTGCGCGGCCTCTAATATGGAACGCGCCTACCCTGCGCTGGCAATCGAAATTCAGGACCTGCTTGGCATCAAGGGCTTTGCCTTCGACATGAACGTCGCTTGCTCGTCGGCCACTTTTGGCATTCAGGCGGCAGCCGATATGGTGCGCTCGGGTTCCATCCGTTCGGCGCTGGTGGTGAACCCCGAAATCTGTTCGGGCCATCTGGAGTGGCGCGACCGCGATTGTCATTTCATCTTTGGCGATGTGGCGACGGCGGCCCTGATCGAGCGCAGCGAAGACGCAACCGGGCCGTCTTTTGAAATCCTCTCAACCCGCTGTGCCACCAGCTTCTCCAACAATATCCGCAACAACAATGGATACCTGCGGCGCTCTCGCCCGGATGGTGTTGAGGATCGCCGCGACATGCAGTTCATGCAGAACGGGCGCAAAGTGTTCAAGGAGGTGCTGCCGATGGTCAGCCAGCATATCGCTGAGCATATGGAGGCTGAAGGGGTTTCAAACACAGATCTGAAACGGCTTTGGCTGCATCAAGCCAACAAGACGATGAATGATTTTATCGGCAAAAAAGTGTTGGGGCGTACGCCGGAGGCTGGTGAACAGCCCAACATCCTGCAGGACTATGCCAATACATCCTCAGCCGGGTCGATCATCGCCTTCTCCAAGTACTCCGATGATCTGTCGACCGGGGATCTCGGACTGATCTGCTCGTTTGGGGCGGGCTATTCCGTGGGTTCGGTGATCCTGCGCCGCGTTGCCTGAGGCTTCGCAGTCTCGCCTGAGTACAGAACATGAGCCATAGAAAAGGGCCTGCCGAGTGTGGCAGGCCCAGTTTTATAACGGAGAGTCTGACGGTCCGGGCTATTTCTGTGATACCCGCTGATGCACGGCCTCAACGTCCTCAACCCGTTCTGAATAGCGGTCGACCAGATAGTCCTTGCGGCCACGGGTCAGCCAGGTGAATTTCACCAGCTCTTCCATCACGTCGACAACGCGGCGATAGAACGGCCCGTCAGGCAGTCGCTCACCTTCGCCAAATTCCAGCCAGGCTCTGGGAATGGAGGACTGATTGGGAATGGTGATCATCCGCATCCAGCGCCCCAGAATCCGCATCTGATTGACCGCGTTGAAGGATTGCGACCCGCCGGAAACCTGCATCACCGCCAGCGTCTTGCCCTGGGTGGTGCGAATACCGCCCTTAAGCGACAGCGGCAGCCAATCAATCTGTGTCTTCATGATGCCGGTCATCGCACCGTGGCGTTCCGGGCTGGACCAGACCATGCCTTCGCACCAGACAGCCAGATCGCGCAGTTCGCTCACCTTAGGGTGGTCCTCGGATCCGGCGTCATCAGGCAGCGGCAGGCCGCTGGGGTCAAAAATCCGCGTCTCACAGCCCAATGCGCGCAGGATCCGCGCAGCCTCCTCGGCCGCCTTGCGTGAATAGCTCACCGACCGCAACGACCCGTAAAGGAGCAGAATGCGCGGCGGATGTTGAGGATCGTCGATTGCCGCGAGGCTGATAACGTCGATCTGTGGCAGTGACACAGCAATAAGGGCCGGCATCTCGTCAGTCCCGCCCCCTGTTGATCCAAATGAACCAGTCATCGGTTTCTTAGCAACTCTCTTCTTCCAGATGCAGCTTCATGTCGAGCAACACCTGCTGTAACAAAACGGTTTCCCGCAGCAAACGCTTGGCTTCGTTGATGGTGATGATCCCATCCGCCATCGCTTCCTGATATTCGCTCATCAAGGTGGCGAAGCGCTGGCTCAGCGCAATCACGTCGGCATTGACACCTCCTGTCCGTGCCACAGATGCGGCACTGGCCTCACAATACGACAAGGTGATGTTCTTCAGATCCGCCAGCCCCGAAGTCACATGCGGATATGAGGCTGCGGCCTCCAGTTTGGCGACGGCATCGACCGGCATGAACCGATCGGTGTGTTCAGCATTATCGGAGTAATACCGCCCCAATGTCGCCTTGGATTTTCCTGTGATCTGGCATGCAGCCTCGATCCCCACATCCTTGACCAGCGCCTCGGTGTGTTTTTTTAGATAAGTACCTATGTCTGCCATATATTTCTACCTGCATATGACCGCTGCCCCACTGGGGAAGAAACGCGTTAATTTCCCATTCACGACTATTAAAGGAAATGAGATGCTATTTCTATCCCTTAAGGTTTTTGGGGACTTACAATGCTTAGCCTTGTCACTGACCTGTGCGATGCGTTGGGAGTGGAGGCGTGTTCCGTAAGTCTTCACTGGCGGGCAATTATGGTCCAGTTTGCGCCCTGCCGCCGTTGTCGTTTGGTTCGTTTCTCGGGTTGTTTCGCCTCGAACCGGCATCGGCGTGCAGGGGGCTTCATTTGTGATACACAGCAAACCTATACCACGTATGACGTCGGGTGGATTCCCTACGCGACACTGCGAAAAAACCATTTCCTCCGCCGCCTGCTGCGGCTACATCAGCCCCATGGCTAAGCTTTACTTTCATTATTCGACTATGAACGCCGGCAAATCGACGGTGCTTTTGCAAGCCTCGCATAACTACCGCGAGAACGACATGGACACCTATCTTCTGACGGCAGCGCTAGATGATCGCGCGGGTCAGGGTCGGATCGCCTCACGGATCGGCATCGGTGCCGAGGCAGACATGTTCGGCCCAAGCGAAGATCTCTTTGCCAAGGTCTCTGCGCGACTAGACAAAGGCGACGTTGCCAGCATCTTTGTGGATGAGGCGCAGTTCCTGTCTCCCGATCAGGTCTGGCAACTGGCGCGGGTCGTCGATGATCTGCGAGTGCCGGTTCTCTGCTACGGACTGCGGGTAGATTTTCAGGGCAAACTGTTTCCCGGCTCTGCCACATTGCTGGCGTTGGCCGATGAAATGCGCGAAGTGCGGACCATCTGCCACTGCGGAAAAAAGGCAACCATGGTGATCCGTCAGGATGAAAGCGGACAGACCATCAAAGAGGGCGCACAGGTGCAGATCGGCGGCAATGAAACCTATCTGTCCCTCTGCCGTCGCCATTGGCGCAAAGCCATGGGCGATGTGCCTACCGACCCGTCGTCCTGATCCGGGCATGGTGTTCTCCGCACCCGTTTCAAGGTCACGACAGGACAGGCCATGACCCATCTGTCGTAGTACGAACCGTTCAAACCGGCGAAATCAGTGGTTTCCCAGCTAGGAAGGCGGTCACATTGTCCAGCGCGAGATGGCCCATATTGCTGCGCACTTCCTCTGTCGCGGTGCCAAGATGCGGCAACAGTGTGACCTGCTCCATATGTCGCAGGGCGTCGGGCACTTTGGGTTCGCATTCATAGACATCAAGGCCCGCGCCTGCGATTTCACGCTTCTCAAGTGCCGCAATCAATGCCGCCTCGTCCACGACTTCCCCACGGGCAATATTGATCAGCAGTGCACTCGGGCGCATTGCAGCCAGCACATCCCGATTGATCAGGTGCCGGGTGTCCGCACCGCCGGGTACTGCCAGGACCAGCACATCAACCGCGGCAGCAAGCGCTGTCAGGCTCTGGGCACGTTGCACTGGAAAGCCCGGCGATTTGTCGCCGCGCGCTAGGTAACTGACTGACATGCCAAACCCATAATGACAGCGCCGCGCAATGGCCGCGCCGATACGGCCAAACCCCACAACACCCACATGTTTGCCGGTCAGATGCATTCCCAGCATCTGCGTCGGATGCCAGCCCTGCCAGGCCCCTGAGCGCACCAGGCGCTCTCCTTCGCCGGCGCGACGGGCGGTCATCAGCATCAGTGTCAGCGCGATATCTGCCGTCGCATCCGTCACAGCACCAGGAGTATTGCTGACAGCAAGCCCTGCGGACCGGGCGACCGCCACGTCGATATGGTTGAAGCCAACACCAAAATTGGCCAGCAGTTTGCATCGGGGTGCTGTCACGCTGACAAAGGTTGCCGCATCAAACTGGTCGCCAAGCGTCGGCACAACGACATCAAACTCTGCCAGTGCCCGGTGGCGTTCCTCTGCGGTCAGCGGCGAGGTGTCATCGCGGATTTCCACGTCGAACTCAGCGCGCGCGCGGCTCTCCACCTCTGCCGTCATAGGGCGGGTGATCCAGAGCTTCCCGCTCAATGCATCCGCCCCCCAAGTGGCACGGCACCGTCCGGACCGATCAATACGATCTCGCCGCTATCATCCGGCAGACCAAGGACCAGGACCTCGGACATGAACTTGCCAATCTGGCGAGGTGGAAAATTCACCACCGCCATCACCTGTTTGCCGATCAAGCGTTCGGGGATGTAATGCGCCGTCACTTGAGCCGATGTTTTCTTGATGCCAATTTCATCGCCGAAATCCACCCACATCTTGATCGCAGGTTTGCGGGCTTCGGGATAATCCTCAGCACGCACGACTTCGCCCACGCGCACATCGACTTTCAGAAAATCATCAAAACTGATGTCAGCCACGAGAGAGTTCCTTTGATCTATTGGTTGCCGCTGCAACAGCGCGGCGCATCAACGCAGGGAAACCCTCTGCCTCATCCATCAGGACTTCAAGCGCGGCCTGAGTGGTGCCGTTCGGGCTGGTAACATTAACACGCAACTGCGACGGCGTTTCCTCTGCTTCCTCGGCCAGCGCGCCGGCACCTGCAACGGTGGCCTTGGCCAGCTGCATAGCCAGATCAGCGGGCAGACCTTCGGCTTCTCCGGCGGCAGCCAGTGCCTCTATCAAGTGAAAAACATATGCGGGGCCGGACCCGCTAACACCCGTCACGGCATCCATCTGCGCCTCGCGTTCCAGACGCACAGTCTGGCCGATGGCCTGCAACAGCGCGTCGGCCCGTGTCACATGCGCATCTGACGCGATCCGATTACCAATGATTGCGGTGATCCCACGCCCCACGGCGGCAGGTGTGTTGGGCATTGCGCGTATGATCGGCGTCTTTGCTCCCAAAAGCGTCTCGTAGGTTGCGATTGACGTGCCAGCGGCAACTGAGATGAACAGCGTCTCCCCATTGCCAAGACGCTGCAATTGCGGCAGTGCCTCGCCCATCATTTGCGGTTTTACCGCGATCAGGACAATACCCGGCGCCTCACCTGGTGTTTCCGGCAGCGGAACGTTGATCTTTACACCAGTCTGGCGCACCCAATCGGATGGGTTCGGGTCAATGACCCAGACTAAACCGGGCGGCACGCCCTGATCCAGCCAACCAGCCAGCATCGCTGACCCCATCTTTCCACACCCTAGCAGCGCTATGCCGCGTGCGGCAATCTCGGATACCAGCATCCCTCTCCCCTACCCTGAATGAAATCGGTTCGGGGAGAAGGTTTACGCGCGCCCGTAGGCCTCTGCAATGGCGACCTGAAGCGCATCACGCGGGGATTGCCCGCCCCACACCATCAACTGGATGGCCGGATAGTAGCGCTCGCAATTGGCGACGGCGGAATTGATCATCGTGTCGATCTGCTCCGGGCTTGCGACCTGCCCACCGGTAAGCACCAGCCCATAGCGAAACAGCATCAGCTTGTGGTCAGGCCAGAAGGTAAAGCCACCGGCCCAGCACTGATCATTCATCTCGTTGATCAGCTCATAAAGCCGCGGCAGCTGTTCCTTTGGCGGTTCCATCTCAAAGCTGCATACCATGCGCAGAGTTTCTTCATAGCCGGACCACGCAAGTGTCAGCGAATAGGTTCGCCATTGGCCCTCAACTGCCATGGCGATCTGATCGTCGCCAATCCGGTCAAAGTCCCAATCGTGGTCCGAGGCCAGATGTTCAACGATATCGATAGGGTGAATTTCGTCTTCCAGAAAGTGTTCGGAAAGAGCCATGTTGCCACCTCTCTGATCTCTAGCAAAAGAGCTGCGGGACAGCCCCAATTGCTAGCGGCCTGCTCAATAAGGAGAGGAGAGTTCCCTCATCTCCTACTAGATATGGTGGCGGCACCAAGCCAGTCTGGCAACCCTTTATTTGGGGATAACTGCAATAAGTTGTGGACGAACGGCAATGAGCCTCAAAATATCGTGATACTGCGGCGAGCAGCGTCAGAGCCCGGCGACGGCCCACAAACATCCTTCACGGGCACGACGTGAATGCAAAACGGCCCGCTGTCCAAACAGGACAACAGGCCGTTGCATGTTGCAAAATTGATAGGTTGACCCCAGATCTTTAGCCTATCGACCTGACCGTTCCGTTCACGACGTCTTGCTGGCATCCATTGCGTCAAGCCGGGCTTTTAGGGCCTCATTCTCTTCGCGGGCCTTCTGGGCCATGGCACGTACGGCGTCAAATTCTTCGCGGGTGACAAAGTCGCGATCAGCCAGCCAGCGGTCGATCAAACCTTTCATCGCGGTCTCAGCTTCTTCTCGCGCCCCGTGGGCGACCCCCATGGCGTTGGTCATCAGCTGAGAAATATCATCCATGATCTTGTTGCGCGTCTGCATTGTCTTCTCCATGTCTGCCTTGCCCCCTATATGGGCATCAACACGTACGGCGGCAAGCCGTTGACACCGCAGCCCCAGCAAAGGCATTGACGGCATATGCACGCATTCCTCATCCAGTTTCCCGATCTGTCACCCGAAATCTTTGCCATCAGTCTGTTTGGCAATCAATTCGCCCTGCGCTGGTATGCGCTGGCGTATATTGTCGGCATCATCATTGCCTGGCGTCTTGCCGTCGCCGCATTGCGCCGCGCCCCATTATGGCCTGATGCGCAACCACCGATGAAGGCGGTGCAGGTCGAGGATCTGCTGACCTGGATCATTCTGGGTGTCATTCTGGGCGGACGGCTGGGCTATGTGATGTTCTATCAGCCCGGCTACTACCTGCAAAACCCGTCCGAGATCCTGCGGATCTGGCAGGGCGGCATGGCGTTTCATGGTGGGCTTCTGGGGGTTATCGTAGCAACTTGGATCTACGCGCTGCGCCACCAGATCCCGCGTTTGCAGATTGCCGATCTGGTCGCCCATTCGGTGCCGCCGGGGTTGCTATTGGGGCGGCTGGCCAATTTCAACAACGCCGAGTTATGGGGGCGGTCAACAGATCTGCCTTGGGGCGTGGCGTTCCCCGGTCAGGCGGCCCAATCCTGCGGCCAAGCGCTAGGAGAGCTCTGCGCGCGCCATCCTTCGCAGCTATATGAGGCGATGCTGGAGGGGGTAGCCTTGGGGGCTGTGATCCTGTGGCTGGTCTATAGGCGCGGAGCATTGCGCCACCCCGGACGTGTCACCGGCGTATTCCTGGCAGGCTATGGCGTCGCGCGTTTCCTGGTGGAGTTTGTCCGCCAGCCGGATGCGCAATTTGTGAGCATCGACAACCCCTTGGGGCTCGCTTGGCATATCGGTGGCTACGGCCTGACCATGGGGCAGATGCTGTCACTACCGATGTTGGCGATTGGTCTGTTTCTGGTTCTGCGCAGTCGCCGCCTGGCTGGGGTTCTGGCATGAGCATAAGCAACCACATCATCGCCCGCATCCGGGCTGAGGGGCCGATTTCTGTTGCGGATTACATGGCCGATGCGCTGCTGCATCCGACCTATGGCTACTACACCACCCGCGATCCGCTGGGGGTAAAAGGTGATTTCACCACCGCTCCGGAAATCAGCCAGATGTTTGGCGAATTGATTGGCCTGTCGCTGGCGCAATGCTGGCTGGACCAGGGTACACCACCGACATTCACACTGGCAGAGCTAGGCCCCGGGCGCGGCACGCTAATGTCGGATATCCTGCGCGCCACCAGACAGGTACCCGGGTTTCACGACGCGATGCAGATCTCGTTGCTGGAAGCCTCTCCCACCTTGCGCGCCAAACAGGCAGAGCTACTTAAGGATCACGCCCCGGTTTGGCACGATGACATTACAGACTTGCCCGAACACCCGCTCTATCTGGTGGCGAATGAGTTTTTTGATGCGCTCCCCGTTCGGCAATTTCTGAGGGATGGCGCAGGCTGGCGAGAGAAATCGGTCGGGCTGGAGGGTGATGTCCTGAAGTTCGGTCTTGGTCCTGCAATGCCGCAGCCTGCCCTTGCCCACCGGCTAGAGGACACCAAGGACGGTGATCTGGTCGAACTTTGCGAAACGGCGCAACCATTGATCGCGACGATTGCCCAGCGCATCGCAACCCATGGCGGCGCGGCGCTGATCGTAGATTATGGCGATTGGCGGTCCCTTGGGGACACCTTACAGGCGCTGCGTGCCCATGCGCAAAGCGATCCGCTACAAGATCCAGGCACCGCAGATCTGACAACCCATGTAGATTTCGAAGCCCTGGCACTGGCGGCAAAAGCCACTGGCTGCGCCTATAGTCGGCTAACCCCGCAGGGCGTGTTCCTCGAACGGCTTGGCATCACTAATCGGGCACAGACACTTGCCGCAACACTGGAAGGCGATGCACTACAATCCTTGATTGAAGCACATCGACGGTTGACGCATCCTGAGGAAATGGGAAACCTGTTCAAAGTCCTTGCGCTTTTCCCAGCGCAGATCCAACCGCCACCGGGATTGAACGCATGACGCTGGAAATTCTTACCTCTGATCTTCTCAGCCCCGTACGTCACGGTTTTTTCACCAGACGAGGCGGCGCATCTTCCGGTATTTTTGCCGGGCTGAACTGCGGGCTTGGCTCGTCTGACCAGCGCGAGGCAGTGCAAATCAACCGCGCACGTGTCGCCACGGCGATGGAGGTGCCACAGACAGCATTGGCCCGCGTCAATCAGGTACATTCCGCCGATGTATTGACCATCAGCGATCCAGACCAGGCGGATATTCAGGGGGATCTTCGCGCCGATGCCATGGTCACAAATGCCCCAGACGTGGCGCTGTCGATCCTGACAGCAGACTGCCAGCCTGTGCTATTCAGCGACCCAGAGGCGCAGGTAATTGGTGCGGCACATGCAGGCTGGCGCGGCGCGCTCGACGGGGTCCTAGAGACAACGTTGGCGGCGATGGAATCCTTGGGTGCCAACCGTCAGAACATCTGCGCCGTTATCGGCCCTTCGATTTCGCAGCGCGCGTATGAAGTTGGACCAGAGTTCTTTGACGATTTTATGACGCAGGACACGAAGAACGCCCGTTTCTTTGCCAATGGTGAAGGCGATCGCTATCTGTTCGACCTGCCTGCACTGGGCCTGCACAAGCTGCGCAGCGCCGGCGTGGGCAAAGCAACATGGACAGGGCATTGCACGTATTCCGACCCGGATCGGTTCTATTCCTTCCGGCGGGCGACGCATCAGAAACAGGCTGACTATGGCCGCTTGATTTCCTGTATCCGTCTATAGAAATTGTATAATTCGACCTGCCAAGCTGTTTTAGTCCGGATCGGGTAGGTGCCAAACGCGCGACGCACTGCGTCGCATTAAAGCCCGCCTCCCAGTGAATTTCACAGATCGGCCACATTGGTGGCGCATTGCCACGCGACAAATGACGGGAACACGGTGCAGACAACAGGATGTTGCCCCACCCCGACAGGAGACGCCTCATGAAATCGAAATCGCGCTTCATAAAATCCATTGTGGCCGCCGCCAAGACAGAAGAGGTCCACCTGCCCTGGACCCGTGGCACCCAGCGGAAAACTGCACTCCTGATCCGCCACAACACAGCCCCGCGTCAGGTGCAGGCAAAAAGCGCCTGATATATATCCGCACCCCCGGGCAACCTGCGGACCATTAGGGACCTGTCTGACATCATCCACCAATGTTGCGGCTTGATGGGGGGCCTCTGCCCAGGACCACACCCCGCCCGAATGCCCCCTGTGGCCACAGGGCCCTGACACCGTGCGTCGTACGGCGGCAGAGCCTAACAGGGAACCAATCCGCTCCGGCGCGCTTTCTGCTCATCGCGTTGTTTGGGGCTTTGTGACAGTACAGTTATGAAAGAGGCAAGGTAGCCATGACCATACCACAGTCGTTGCAACGCGCAGCTGCCAATGCGATTGAAGCCAACGCTCTGCTAAAAGACCCCGCCGACCGGCGCAGCGAGGTACGTCCGCAATTGCGTCGCTACGACGTGACCAGCTTGTTGCCCAACGGCAATATCGTCGATACCCGTCACGTCGCCCCGTCACTGCCCCTGTTCGAAGAGGCGTTTACCGCCTTTTGCCGCGGATCTCTGGTTGAAACATCTAGTGGCCCTATAGCCATCGAAGACCTGTTGCCCGGTGACGCATTGATCACCGCCGAAGGTGAGGCCCTGCCGCTTCTGTGGAAAGGGTGTACCAGCCTTGTGCCCGCTCGCGCGACCCAGAACGGGCGCAGCCATCGGCTGACCAGCTTCACCGCCGACAGCCTGGGCGAAGCCAAACCGATGTCCTCGGTGGTCGCAGGCCCGTCCGCGCGGGTGCTGCAACGCGCGCCCTTGCCGGGTATCCAGCTTGAACACGAGGCGGCCCTTGTGCCGGTGCAGCAGTATCAAGACGGGATGAGCATTGTCGAGACCGCGCCACCCACCGCCGTTAATCTCTATCACCTTTGCCTGTCGCGCCATGCGGTGATCAACGTCGGAGGCCTGCCATTTGAAACCTACCACCCCGGCCCAGATGCGCTGAAACTGGTCAGCCATGCAATCCGCACGCTCTATCTGAATCTGTTTTCGCATGTCGATTCGGTGGCGGGCTTTGGCCCGTTGACCTATCCGCGCATCGAATTGCAGGATCCCGATCTGCTCTGAGCTGACCCAGACGGGGCAGCGCCCAGCCCTCCGTCGAACATAAACCAGCCAAATGAAAAAGGCGCCCACATCACGCGGCGCCTTTGTCATTTTTTGGGGGAATGGTCTAAACCTTGGTCAGGCCTCACGGGCCAGCCGTTGTTCCAGTACGTCAAACGGCACTCCCGGTTCATCCTTAGCCCCGCGGATCACCAATGAGGTCTTGACGCTGGCCACATTGGGCGTGGTCAGCAGATCACTGGTCAGAAAACTTTGAAAGGTGCTCAGATCAGGAGAAACGCACTTCAGGATGAAATCCACTTCGCCATTCAGCATATGACACTCCCGCACCAGCGGCCATTCGCGGCACTTCGCCTCAAATGCGCTGAGTTCTGACTCGGCTTGGCTCTCCAGACCAACCATGGCAAAAACCTGCACTTCAAACCCCAACTCGCGGGCATTGACCTCAGCATGATACCCACGGATCAACCCCGCCTCTTCCAGCGAGCGCACTCGGCGTAGACAGGGAGGGGCAGAGATGCCCACGCGCTTGGCCAGTTCGACATTGGTCATGCGACCGTCGGCCTGCAATTCCGACAAAATCTTGCGATCAATCGGATCAAGGCGTGTTGTGACCATCTGGGAACTCCTGTTGAAATTTGCGTTTGTTATACCAGTATCCGCGAGGCGCGCAATATTGTTTCATACCTGCGCAACAATCTTTGCAATCCACGGCGTCGTGCCTCAGCATCTTAGCTGAGCGGGTCACAATTCACGGTAATGGTGTTTGCCCAACGCAGGGCTTTAAGACGTCGCCGGGTGCAGTTATATGCATTGCATGACGGCGGCAAGACCGCCCTTTCATCGACTGGGGATATGAGATGAGCGATACGCGCCACACCAAGGTTCTGATCATCGGGTCCGGCCCGGCCGGCTACACCGCAGGCGTTTATGCCAGCCGCGCTATGCTGGAACCCATCCTGGTTCAGGGCATTGAGCCGGGCGGCCAGCTGACCACCACCACCGAGGTTGAAAACTGGCCCGGCGATACCGAGGTTCAGGGCCCGGATCTCATGGTACGGATGCAGGATCATGCCAAGGCCATGGGATGCGAGATCATCGGTGATATCATTACGTCGCTCGACACCAGCACGCGGCCCTTTGTCGCCAAGGCTGACAGCGGCACCACCTTTACCGCAGATGCCGTCATTCTTGCGACCGGTGCCCGCGCCAAATGGCTTGGGTTGCCCTCGGAAGAGAAATTCAAGGGCTTTGGCGTTTCAGCCTGCGCAACATGCGACGGCTTTTTCTACCGCGGCCAAGAGATCGTCGTGATCGGTGGCGGCAACACCGCCGTTGAGGAGGCGCTGTTTCTGACCAATTTTGCGTCGAAAGTCACCCTGATCCATCGCCGTGATGAGCTGCGCGCAGAAAAGATCCTTCAAGATCGGCTGATGAAAAACGAAAAGATCGAAACGCTGTGGTTCCACCAGCTGGAAGAGGTGGTCGGCACCGAAAATCCTCTGGGCGTCGAAGGCGTCCGGGTCAAGAATGTCAAAACCGGTGAGATCAATGAAATCGCCTGTAAAGGCGTGTTTGTCGCCATCGGCCATGCCCCGGCAAACGAACTGGTGAAGGACGTGTTGGAGCTGCATAACGGAGGCTATGTCTCTGTGAACCCCGGCACCACGGAAACCTCGATCCCCGGTATCTTTGCTGCGGGCGACCTGACCGATCACAAATACCGTCAGGCCGTCACCTCTGCCGGTATGGGCTGCATGGCGGCCCTCGACGCAGAGCGTTTTCTCGCCGAACAGGACTAGTTGGCGAACAGCGCCAATACCCTCAACATTTCAATATCGACGGGCGGCCAAACAGGTCGCCCGTTCGCATTTGGACGACGGCAGAAACCCCGCCCACCAGAATTCTGCGAATACCCGCATTTGCGGTCCATTGGGCCACAGTCAGGCGGATAATTGGCACGAATGATCCTTTTTGCGCTCATCACCTGGCGCAAACCTAGACAAGCTGCGCAAGCCCGCGCTATTGCGCCGCCTAAATGCGCCCGCTCCTGGGTGTTTTGCGCAAGCAACGAGAGATTTGACATGACAATGCTGAGCAATTTGGCTCCGATCCCGGAGCTCTATGTATCTTATGACTCCGCCCAGAAGCTGAAAATCGAAGCTGGTAATCTTAAAAGCCACGACCTGAGCCCACGCCAGATCTGTGATCTGGAGCTATTGATGAACGGTGGTTTTAATCCGCTCAAGGGATTCCTGTCGGAAGCGGATTACAACGGTGTTGTTGAGAACATGCGGATGGCCGATGGGTCGCTCTGGCCGATGCCGATTACGCTGGATGTGTCCGAAGATTTTGCCGCCTCGCTGGAAATCGGCGAAGACATCGCGCTGCGTGATCAGGAGGGCGTGATCCTCGGGACCATGACAGTGACCGACCGTTGGGAGCCGAACAAATCCCGCGAAGCGGAAAAGGTATTCGGTGCTGATGACGACGCGCATCCGGCAGTCAACTACCTGCACAATCAGGCAGGCAAGATCTACCTGGGTGGCCCGGTCACCGGCATTCAGCAGCCCGTACACTATGATTTCCGTGGTCGTCGCGACACCCCGAACGAACTGCGCGCTTATTTCCGCAAGCTGGGCTGGCGCCGTATCGTGGCCTTCCAGACCCGTAACCCGCTGCACCGTGCGCATCAGGAACTGACCTTCCGCGCCGCGCGTGAGGCTCAGGCCAACCTGCTGATCCACCCGGTCGTTGGCATGACCAAACCCGGCGATGTTGATCACTTCACCCGCGTGCGCTGCTATGAGGCGGTGCTGGACAAATACCCGGCCGCCACCACCTCTATGTCGCTGCTCAATCTGGCGATGCGCATGGCAGGCCCACGCGAAGCGGTCTGGCACGGCTTGATCCGCAAGAACCATGGCTGCACCCACTTCATCGTTGGGCGTGACCACGCAGGCCCCGGCAAGAATTCGGCTGGTGAGGATTTCTACGGCGCCTATGACGCGCAGGACCTGTTCCGTGAGCATCAGGAAGAAATCGGCATTGAAATGGTCGACTTCAAACATATGGTCTATGTGCAAGAGCGCGCCCAATATGAACCGAATGACGAGATCGAAGATCGTGACAACGTCACCATCCTGAATATCTCCGGCACAGAACTGCGCCGCCGTCTGGCCGAAGGCCTGGAAATCCCTGAGTGGTTCTCCTTCCCCGAGGTGGTGAATGAGCTGCGCAAGACCAAGCCGCCGCGCTCCAAGCAGGGTTTCACCGTGTTCTTTACCGGCTTCTCCGGCTCCGGCAAATCCACCATCGCGAACGCGCTGATGGTTAAGCTGATGGAAATGGGCGGCCGCCCTGTCACACTTCTGGACGGTGATATCGTGCGGAAAAACCTCAGCTCGGAGCTGGGCTTCTCGAAAGAGCACCGCGATCTGAACATCCGCCGCATCGGCTATGTGGCGTCCGAGATCACCAAGAACGGTGGTATCGCCATCTGTGCCCCGATCGCGCCCTATGCCACCACCCGCCGCGCCGTGCGTGAGGATGTGGAAGAGTTTGGCGCCTTTCTTGAGGTCCATGTTGCCACCTCCATCGAGGAATGCGAACGCCGTGACCGGAAGGGTCTATATAAACTGGCTCGTGAAGGTAAGATTAAGGAATTCACCGGCATCTCTGACCCCTATGATGTTCCGGCTGACCCTGAATTGCGGGTCGAGACCGAGAATGTCGACGTAGACAACTGCGCGCATCAGGTTCTGCTGAAGCTGGAAAACATGGGCCTGATTGCAGGCTGATACGTTTCAGATCAAAAAATAAAGAAAGGCCGCCAAATGTAAGGGCGGCCTTTTTCGTTGTCGTGCGCAAGTCGCCAATGAGCTACGATCAAAGCGTCGTCAATAAAATTTCTACGGCACGCTGTTCAAGCTGGCCTAGGTACGCGGCCTGTTCCTTGATCGCGCGCAACCCAGGCAGACGCAACGCGTAGTCCTCAGCCGAGATCTGAGCGATTGCCGCATGGATCTCATCTTCACTACCACACGTCATCATCGCGCCGGGAGCGAGGAAATCACCTATGTTCGGACATCCCCAGTAGATTGGTACGGTTTCACAGAGGATTGCGTCGATCAGCTTTTCAGAAAAGTAATTTCGCTCGCGCACATTCTCGATCACCACGCTATAGCGGTAAGGTGCCAAACCGTCGGCCTTGGCCTGAAATGGACGATACCCGCGCCCCAGGATATCTACCTCTGGCCTGTTGGCCTGAAGATGAGCAGCGATCTCATGGCGCAGCTTGTGGCCCGGGTGGTCTCGCTTGGCCGACGCAATGAGCGACAGATCGGCCTGTTTCTGAGGTCTGAGCGCGGCCCAGTCCTGCACCCAGGTCGTACCAAAGGGTAGGAACGCCCCATTTCCAATTCGGATCAGAAGGTTCTCATCATAGCTGAAAACACGGTGAAACCGGCGCCAGGTCCAAGGCAACAGCCGATGGTGCACTGCCGACATGATCTTAGGCTCCATTACCATGATGGAAATCCGGGCACGGCATGGCCAACGCCATTGCACATGCATTCCGGTCTTTGCCCAGACAATCAAATGGTCCTGCACGCCAAGATCTGCGATACGCCCGCCTGCCAGTTCCGGTGGGCAGCCCAAAGGCCAATGCAACGTAGAGAGGCTTTGGTTGGCGAAATCGCGGTTCAGCTTGGCACCATAGGGTGCAACCGCAATTGCAGGTTCACGCATCACTCCCAAGCCTTCTTCAGTCGGCGTTTGGCAAATCAACTGTGCCGCGCATCAGGACAAAACCCTTGCCTGCAACACGAATTCCGCTGGGAGCCTCAGCAGGCCCCACTCGGCTGACAACTGCCTGACCCGGACGCCCCATCCCATGGCCCTGTTCCGCGATGAAGGTCTCTGTGTTCATCAGACCATGGCGCCACAGATAAGCGGCCATTGCTCCGGTTGCCGATCCGGTAAAAGGATCTTCTGGTGGGCTGGGTGGTGCCATCAACAGGCGTGAAAACGTATCGCCCTCCTCTGTCGCACCACCAAGCGTGACAATAAACGGCTCCATCACGTCGATCCCGTCGGCATCCAATACCGTTCCCAGGTCCGCAAGCGCCGTCAGGTCCAGGGTTGCGGCCTCCAACGCGGCGCGATCCTTTAGAACGGTGATGCAGAATGGTAGCCCTGTTGAAACCAGCTGTGGTTGCCCCAGTATCGCCTCTACCGGCAAAGAGATGGCCGCCGCGACAAGCGCAGGATCGGGCCTGGCCCCGAACGTCGGGGCGACCTGCGTCATCTCAATCATGTCACCTGCAACCGTCACCCGAACCAGTCCCGCTCCGGTTTCAAGTGTGATCGCGTTCCCTGTCATCAGCCCGCGATCGCGCAATGCCGCAACGGTTGCAATAGTCGGGTGACCTGCAAATGGAATCTCACGACTGGCTAGAAAATAACGCACGCGCAGATCAGCGGTTTCAGACGAGCCGGTAAAGGTACATTCGACCAGAGAGGTTTCGCGCACATAGGCCATACACACCTCATCCGAGAGCTCTGCCCCCCCGTGAACGACGGCACAGCCATTCCCACCAAAGGCGCGAGCCGAGAACGCATCCACCCAGTCAAAGTCATACCGCATCGCGCGCGCTCCCACACAGCATAGTTACCTTGAGTGATAGGGAAACCATGCCATGCGACACATCGCAAGGGTCATTGCCTTGAGAGATAAATGTTATCTTTGTCTGCGGCGCGGCGACCATCCTGTCAGATCATCGGATCCAAGCACGCGGTCCTCACAGGGACAGGGGCGCCGTCATGGGCGCCCCTGGAATAAATTTCGTACATCAGTCATGAGATGCAGCCCAGAAATGGCGTCGCATCTTGGCACAGGGATGTTAATGAACCGCGACCGGCGCGTAATCATGCTGGCGCGCCAGAACAAACGCCATCTTGCGGTCACTGACCAGCGCGAGCTGTTCTCCGGCGGCGTCATGCACTGCATATAGCTGCTTGCGCCCGTCGGCCCCGGCCTGCACTTCGGCGGGGAGATCGGCAACATCAACCGCTTTGACGTACACAATGCGGCTGTTCGCATCGTTGAACTGATAGGCTGTATGCATATGTCTTACCCCTTTTTGATATTGATCGTCTGAACAACAGTTTCCGGCCGCGAACGGGTCAGATCGACGTGCAACAAGCCATTTTCCATAATCGCCTCGCCCACCTCGACACCATCTGCCAATACAAACATGCGCTGAAACTGGCGCGCGGCAATGCCCCGGTGCAAAAACACCCGACCATCGCTGTCATCGCTTTGGCGCCCCCGGATGACCAACTGCCGGTCCTCAACGGTGATTGCCAGATCCGCCTCACCAAACCCCGCAACCGCAAGGGTGATACGGTAGGAATGATCAGAGGTTTGTTCAATATTATAAGGAGGATAGCCTTCGTTCCCGGATTTGGCCGAGCGTTCCAATAGGCGTTCCAATTGCTCAAATCCCAACATATGCGGATATGAGCCAAGCGTGAGTTTAGACACAGGTTTCGTCCTTGATTCTAAAGCGACGTATGGTAGCGGCCCCATTATGGCGACCGCTTTCCTAAGAATATGGGTGTTTTATGTGTTTTCACAAGTCCAACACACGGCAGTGCTGGCGTGAAAGCCTCTAAAAGCGTAATATTCGCCAAGTCTTAACCCGCCAGCTGACGAGTCGCCAATGAACGCACCAACCGATATCTCCATGAAAAATGATGACGTTTTGCAGGTGGAGCTGGAGGTATTTCGCAGGCAGCACCGTGATCTGGACGAGGCGATCACTGCGCTGCAAGAGCGCGGCACCAGCGATCAGCTGACCATAAGACGGTTGAAAAAGCAAAAGCTGACCCTCAAGGACAAGATTGCGCTGATTGAGGACCGGTTGACCCCGGATATCATCGCCTGATCCCCAATCACAACCATCGCGCCCCACAGCTCCAATGCCGCATTGCGTGATGCGGATGGTGCTCTATATTGCGCGCTTCCTCCAACCCAGCGGGTTCGCAGGCCCGCGGCATGACAGGATCTGAGCCTATGCCAGAGCATTTCGCCGACATCAAAGTTGGCATCATCATGGGCAGCCAGTCAGACTGGCCCACCCTGAAAGAGGCCGCCACCCTATTGGATGAATTGGGTGTCCCCTATGAGGCCAAGATTGTTTCGGCCCACCGAACCCCCGATCGACTGTGGAGCTACGGCAAATCCGCCGCTGGGCGTGGTTTGCAGGTGATCATCGCTGGCGCCGGCGGGGCCGCACATTTACCCGGTATGGTTGCCTCCAAGACACGTGTACCAGTGGTTGGCGTGCCGGTTCAGACACGCGCGCTGTCAGGTGTTGATTCACTATATTCGATTGTCCAGATGCCCAAAGGTTTCCCTGTGGCGACCATGGCGATCGGTGCCGCGGGTGCCGCCAACGCGGGCCTGATGGCGGCGGGCATTCTGGCGCTACAGGATCCGGCACTTGCACAACGACTGGACGATTGGCGCGCGGCGCTGTCGGCCTCTATCCCAGAGGAACCTATTGATGACTAATGCGCTCTCTTCAGGTGCCACCATCGGCATTCTTGGCGGCGGTCAGTTGGGGCGGATGCTCTCTGTCGCGGCGTCACGTCTGGGGTTCAAAACACATATCTTTGAGCCAAGCGCCAATCCCCCTGCCGCAGATGTCGCGCATCAGGTAACGACCGCCAGCTACGAGAATGCCGACGCCCTGGCGGCCTTTGCCGCCTCCGTCGATGTGATTACCTATGAGTTCGAGAACATCCCGACCTCGGCGCTGGACGTGCTGGAACAACACAAGCCGATCCGCCCTGGTCGCGAGGCGCTGCGCATCAGTCAGGACCGGTTGACCGAAAAAACGTTTCTGCAGGATCTGGGACTAAAGACCGCCCCCTTTGCCGATATTTCGGATCAAGCCAGCCTGGATGCTGCGATCGAGACCATTGGGGCAGCTTCAATCCTGAAAACCCGCCGTTTTGGGTATGATGGCAAAGGGCAGGCCCGGATTAAGGCGCGCGAGGATGCCGCACAGGCGCTTAGCGAAATGGCGGGTGCGCCTGCGTTGCTGGAGGGGTTTGTCACTTTCAGTCATGAGATTTCAGTGATTGCCGCCCGTGGCATCAGCGGAGAAATCGCCTGTTTCGATCCCGGTGAAAATATCCATCGTGACGGGATCCTGCACACCACTACCGTTCCAGCCCGGCTCAGCGCCGGTCAGCGCATGGACGCAGTGCTCATGGCAGGCAAGATATTGAATGCACTGGAGTATGTCGGTGTGTTGGGCGTGGAGCTGTTTGTGACACCCCAAGGGCTAGTTGTGAATGAAATCGCACCGCGCGTTCACAACTCGGGTCACTGGACCCAAAACGGTTGCGCGGTAGATCAGTTCGAACAACACATTCGCGCGGTCGCCGGCTGGGGGCTTGGCGATGGTCAGCGGCACTCGGATGTGGTGATGGAGAATCTGATCGGCAATGATATGGAGCGTGTTGCCAGCCTTGCCGCCGAACGAAACACCGCGCTGCATCTCTATGGCAAGGCGGAGGCCAAGCCAGGCCGCAAGATGGGGCATGTGAACCGGGTGCAACAACCGCAGAGTTGAGAGAATGAAGCTCTGCCCCAAACCCCGGAATATTTTCAACCAGAAGATGCGGCAGAGCAGAAAAAGCGGCCCTACCTGTTGTGCTGCTCTGCCAAGAAAACCATTTGACCTGATGTGCGGAGCGATATGTGCTGTCAGTTGATATCGCGCTACGGCCTCAGCCTAGAAACCGCGCCGCCACGTCACCATTCATATAACTGACCCGCCCGGCCGAGAGTGTCGCCGCTACCCGGTCATCTGCATCAAGAACCACCACATCAGCCCTTTTGCCCGGCTCCAGCCTGCCGCGATCCGTCAGCCCCAACACGCGGGCGGGGCCGTCGGAGACCAGCCCCCAGGCCTGTTCGATAGGCAGCAGCCCCGATTTTGCAAGCATCAGAGCGGCACGGCGCGGGCTTGGATAATGATAGTCTGAGGCCAGCGCGTCACAGAGGCCCATTGCAATCAGGTCAAGCGCCGAGGCATTGCCCTTGTGCGAGCCACCACGCACCACATTGGGCGAGCCAAGGATCACATGATCCCCCGCCCCCTGTGCCGCCTCTGCCGCCTTAAGTGTTTCGGGAAATTCGGAAATTCGCACGCCACGATTGCGCCAGATCGCACGCCCGTCACCCGTCTGATCGTCATGACTACCGAGGCGTACCCCGGCCTCTGTCAGGACCGCCGCCAGCTGGTCCAGCAATTCCGGGACTTCGGTACGCCGGGCGTGCATGTCCTTCAGCATCTGCCAGTGCGCCTCAGGGTTGCGGCCTGCCTTCAGTGCCTGTCCCGTCAGGCGGGGCGGCTTTTTACCCGCAGCCAGCCGGTCATGCGGCAAATGGTCATTGAACACCACATAGGGCACTTGCCACGCCGCAATCTGCGCGGGCAGTGTCTCGTAGGCCTCTGTCAGGTGGATTTCAAAACGGAGCTGTGGGATGAGATCCGTCACCACACGTGATCGCGCCGATTTGATCCCATCGAACACCTTGGCGGCAAACTCCGGTCCGCGCAGCCCGCCTTCCCACGAGATGAACTGCGCCAAAACGCCTGTGGTGATCCCATTGGCTGCAAGCTCGGCCTCAGCGGCAATGATGCCCTCGCCCATCTGTTTCATGGCGCCACGCCGGGGGGCCAGATGCCGCTCGAACCCGTCGCCGTGGCAATCAATTATTCCCGGCATCACACGATAGCCTGACAGATCAATCTGGCGGCCGCTTTCGAAGGGCTGGATATCCCCGCCACCTAGCGCCAGCGCCCCGCCAATCTCAACCCCATCGGGACGCAGAATGTCGGCGCCAACCAGTGTCATCTCCAGAGAACTCATTCCTGTGCCTCGCCTGCTGTCTGGCCCGAATCCTGACGGCATCGCCCATTCGCGCAGGCCTCGTCAATACTGCCGGTCACCGAATCCAGCCACGTGATCGACGGATCAAACCGCCCCGTCTCAAAAAAATGCAACACCTGGGCGATGACCTGCGGATTGTTCATCATGAATGTATGAGTCACTGGCAGCGTAATATGCGCCTGCATGCCCATAACCTTGGTGCTCTCAACCGAAACTTTGCCGTCATCAGCCCCTGGAATAAGCGCTGAAAACACCGGGTTCAGCGACAGGTCCCCTGCAATGACACCAACCGGATAACTGACGGGCGGCAACCTGTTTGGCAGGCTGTCCTCGCCCGTGCCAAGTTGCAGCCCGGCCGGCCCGTTCAGCAGGCCAAAGACCTCCCAATCCCCCAGTTCATCCACCAATTCACTGCCGTGATTGGGCGGCGCAAGCATAACGATACGGCCCAACGCCTCGGGTCGTGCGTCCTGCAACCAGTGGCGCAATAATATGCCCCCCATAGAATGGGTTACGAAATGTATGTGGTCCTCTGGCCCCATTGCAGCCCGGCACTGCGTGATGGCAGGGGGCAGCGTTTCTGTCGCAAGATCCGCAACAGGCTTGTCCGTCGAAGGATAGCCCGGCATCACAACATCGACGCCGCGCGCCTCCAACACCTGTCCAAGCACAGCGAGCGAAGTTTCACTGCGGGCCAAGCCATGCAGCAGAATGGCGCAATCCGCCTGAGCCAGCCCGGGAAGTGCAACCAAACCAATGAGCCAGAAAACGCGTCGCAAATATCTATGAAGTATCTTTTTCATAGCGCAGAGATAGTCCCAAATTGCAATCACCGGAACCCCTGACGCCGCCGGAGCTCTGCCAGACAGATCCAACCAACCGACGCCTGGCGTCAGCTGTTCCGGGCTACCGCAACGCGCTGGCGTGTCGGCGCCGACTGAACCACAACCGCAATCCCGCCAAGTACCGCAATGGACCCGATCATTAGACGCAGGCCTATCGCCTCGCCCAAGATGACGGCACCGGCAAGGATTGCAATGATTGGCACGCTCAGCTGGATCGTGGCGGCCACCGCAGGGGTCAGCTGGGGCAGCACCCGGTACCATAGCGCATAGCCAAGACCGGATGTAACCGCACCGGAAAGCACCGCCAGAGCAATTCCGGGCTTCGTAACAAGGGTTCCACCGCCAAGGATCAGAACGACCGGCATCATCATCAGCGTCGCGGCGGCAAAGTTGACAGCCGTGGCGGCCACCGGGGCTTTGGCTCCGCGCCCAAGCAGGCTGTACGCCGCCCAGCCAAGCCCGCCCAGCGCCATCAACAGCGACGCCCCCAAAGGTGCTGTGGTGTCGCCGTCAGGCCAAACCACAACCGCCAACCCAATCAGCGCAACCGTGGCACCGCCAATCTGCCCCGCGGCGATCGGACTACCGCGCAGGCTGCCCCATAGAAACATTGACACCTGTACCACACCGAACAGGATCAACGCGCCCAGTCCGGCATCGAGATCCTGATAGGCCACCGAAAATCCGACCATATAGACCGTGAGGGCAAAGCCACCCCACAACGTCTGCAACAGGTCCCGGCGCAGCGACACCTGGCGCAGCACACATAAGGCGATCAGCGTCACAGCGCCTGAAAACAATCGCAATATGCCGAACCCGGTGGCGTCCATATAGCCCAGCCCAATGGCCCAGCGCCCCAGAATGGAATTCGCCGCAAAGGCCAGCATGGTGAGAGAGACAAGAAAAATCAAACGCATAGGGGCCAGATACCCTGCCTCATTGCAACCTGCTAATGAATTCTTTGTGTCAAGAATGGCACCAAGGGTATCATGACAAAGCGAAAAGGGGCCACCCGAAGGCAGCCCCAATGTCGTGTCGTCATTAGCGGTGTGGTTATCGGCAGATCGACATGAATGCCAAATCGCCGGTCACCTCATCACAAATCCCGATGGGATTTGTGATTACATCATGCCGCCCATGCCGCCCATGCCGCCCATGTCGGGCATGCCGCCGCCGGCAGCTGCGCCGTCTTTGGCGGGCTTGTCGGCAACCATGGCTTCTGTGGTGATCAGCAGACCGGCAACCGAAGCTGCGTCTTCCAGAGCGGTACGCGCCACTTTGGCCGGATCGATCACACCAAAGGCGAACATATCGCCATATTCTTCGGTCTGAGCGTTGAAGCCAAAGTTGTTGTCGGAGCTTTCGCGGACCTTGCCGGCCACAACAGCACCGTCGACACCGGCGTTCTCAGCGATCTGGCGCAGAGGCGCTTCGATTGCTTTACGCACGATCACGATACCAGCGTTCTGGTCTGCGTTGGCGCCTTCGAGGCCTTCCAGCGCTTTGCCGGCCTGAACCAGAGCAACACCACCGCCAACGATCACGCCTTCCTGCACAGCTGCGCGGGTTGCGTTCAGAGCATCGTCAACACGGTCTTTGCGCTCTTTCACTTCAACTTCGGTCATGCCGCCAACGCGGATTACAGCAACACCACCTGCCAGTTTGGCAACGCGCTCTTGCAGCTTTTCACGGTCGTAGTCAGACGTGGTCTCTTCGATCTGAGCGCGGATCTGGGATACGCGTGCTTCGATCTCTGCTTTTTCGCCTGCACCGTCGACGATGGTGGTTTCGTCTTTGGTGATTTCGATCTTCTTGGCAGTGCCCAGCATGTCCATGGTCACGGACTCAAGCTTCATACCCAGATCTTCGGAGATCACCTGGCCACCGGTCAGGATTGCGATGTCCTGCAGCATGGCCTTACGACGGTCGCCAAAACCAGGTGCCTTGACAGCAGCAATTTTCAGGCCGCCGCGCAGTTTGTTGACAACCAGAGTTGCCAGCGCTTCGCCTTCAACGTCTTCTGCAATGATCAGAAGCGGCTTCTGCGACTGGATCACCTGCTCCAGCAGCGGCACCATGGCCTGCAGCGAGGAGAGTTTCTTTTCGTGCAGCAGGATCATGCAGTCTTCGAGATCTGCAATCATCTTGTCGGCGTTGGTCACGAAATAGGGCGACAGGTAGCCGCGGTCGAACTGCATGCCTTCGACAACAGTGGTCTCGGTTTCCAGACCCTTGTTTTCTTCGACGGTGATCACGCCTTCGTTGCCGACTTTCTGCATCGCGTCAGCAATCTGCTGGCCGATTTCAGCTTCGCCGTTGGCAGAAATGGTGCCGACCTGTGCGACTTCAGCGGAGTCTTTGACTTCGCGGGCCATTGCCTTGATGCTTTCGACCACTTTGGCCGTTGCCAGGTCGATGCCGCGCTTCAGATCCATCGGGTTCAGGCCAGCAGCAACCTGCTTCAGGCCTTCTTTAACGATCGCCTGTGCCAGAACGGTGGCAGTGGTGGTACCGTCACCGGCTTCGTCGTTGGTGCGGGAAGCAACTTCCTTCACCATCTGGGCGCCCATGTTTTCGAACTTGTCTTCCAGTTCGATTTCTTTGGCAACCGATACACCGTCTTTGGTGATGCGCGGTGCGCCAAAGGATTTGTCCAGAACCACGTTGCGGCCTTTGGGGCCCAGAGTCACTTTCACAGCATCAGCCAGAATGTTGACGCCGTTCAGCATACGGTTGCGGGCATCGGTGTCGAATTTGACGTCCTTAGCAGCCATTGTTTACTCTCCTAGAGAAATTCGTGTGTTTAAGCGAGGGATGGGATCAGAGTAGAGCTCAAGAAAAATCCTGATGCTTACTCGATGATGCCCATGATGTCGCTTTCTTTCATCATCAGCAGCTCTTCGCCGTCGACGGTGACCTCAGTGCCGGACCATTTGCCAAACAGGATCTTGTCGCCTGCAGAAACAGCCATCGCGATCAGCTCGCCGCTGTCCTTGCGTGCGCCTTCGCCGGTTGCGACCACTTGGCCTTCGCTTGGCTTTTCCTTGGCGGAATCAGGGATGATCAGACCACCAGCGGTTTTTTCTTCGCTTTCGGTGCGACGGACCAGCACGCGGTCATGAAGCGGTTTCAATGCCATCTTTGTAGCTCCTTAAAGGCTCAAAGGTTGTTGTCTCGCCCTCCACTCCCCGCGGAGGGTGTTAGCACTCAAGACTACTGAGTGCTAACGATGGAATAGCTAGGCAGACCATCGGGCTCTGTCAACAGGTTGGTTGGGAAATTTTGCGGCAATATTTTACCCACAGCGGTCTGTCGACTGAGATCAGATGGCAGCAAGATCGTCTGGTGGCAAACTGGCCGATGCAGCGGGTTCCCAGCTGTAGGCCCAATGGGTCAGCCCGGCCTGCCCTGTCTCGGTCAGTTGATAGATCCCTGTCGCAACCCTCTCGAACCAACCATAGTGATTGCTAGACATGATTCGTGTCGCCTGCGGCACCTGTGCGCCCTTCGCCACCATTGCCCCTTTGGTTGCGCCATGGTCAGCCAGGTAAGCTGCACAGCGCAGTGCATCCTGACGATAAGCCGTGACAATACCGTGCCGCGTGGCACCACCGGCATTCGGGTCGCCCTGAAGCCGCTGAAACTCGCGCAGCAGCCGCGTCTGTTTTTTTGCCGACTTGCGCGGTGCATAAGGACCCGGATCGCAATGCACCTCAGTACGGCCATCCGGCAGCACAGTGATCAACCCCAGTCCTAACCGGCGACAAAGCGACAGATTGTCCTTGAGCATCCGTCGGGCCTGCCGCCCCTCAGGACGAGACACCGCAACATAGACAAGGTCACTGATCCCCAGCCGTGTTATGGCCTGGTGAAACAAAGACAGGGAAAACCGCAGCTTCAGCTCGACAATCACCGGCGGCTCATCTCCGCGACAGGCAACAACGTCGGCTGCACCGACCTCGCCTTTGACTGTATATCCCTGTGCTTCCAGCAACATCTTCACAGGAGGGTAGAGCTGATCTTCACGGTTCATGGTCAAAGCATATCGTGCAGCGTTAATGAGTGAAACCAACAAGCAGAAGCGGAAGAGACGTTGAACGCAGAAACACGCCCGTGACCGATATTGAGCATCCCTCGCTGAACCGTGCTCATCACCTGTCGCAAGACAGGTCTGCGCAGTTCACATAGCTGGGGGTTCAGCGACATCGGGCCGGGGTGACAAGCCCTGCAGCCCCGCCTATAAGACGCGCAAAATGCCTGCTATGCATAGGACTGTACTAATGACGACCTTCGTTTTCGGCCATAAATCCCCTGACACTGACTCGACCGGCTCTGCCATCGTCTGGGCTTGGTATCTGACCAACATCAAAGGCATCGACGCCGCCCCCAAACTGCTGGGTGAGCCGAATACCGAAGCCGCTTTCATGCTGCAACATTGGGGTTTGGACAAACCTGAAATCATCGCCGACGTTGCCAATGATCAACCAGTTGTGATCGTGGACACCAACAATCCGGCCGAGCTGCCCGCCAATATCAACGGTGCGGACATCCAAGCGATCATCGACCACCACAAGCTGGTCGGCGGCCTGGAGACGAAAGGCCCGATCGATATCCGCATCGAGCCTTTGGCCTGTACTGCAACCATCATGTGGAAGATGATCGGCAAGGATCTGGCCCAAGCTCCGCGTGACATAAAAGGCGCGATGCTGACCTGCATCCTGAGCGACACGCTGGAATTCCGCTCGCCCACCACCACCGATGAGGACAAAGCCATCGCTTACAGCCTGGCCGAGGATCTGGGCATTGATATCGCGGCATATGCTGCGGATATGTTCGCGGCGAAATCAGATGTTTCCGCATTTTCCGACGCCGAGCTGCTACGGATGGATTCCAAGGAATACGCCGTAGACGGCACCAAATTTCGGGTGTCCGTCCTGGAAACCACGGCTCCTGCCGTTGTTCTGGACCGCAAGGCATCACTGATGGACACGATGACCACCGTCGCAAGTGAAGACGGTGTTGATCAGGTTCTGCTGTTTGTTGTCGATATCCTGAAGGAAGAGGCAACGCTGCTCGTGCCCAACGATCTGGTCAAAACCCTCGCGGCAAAGAGCTTTGACGCAACCGCCGAAGGCGACACCGTGGTGCTGCCCGGCGTGATGAGCCGAAAGAAGCAAATCATCCCCAACCTAAAGGTCTAAGGCAGGCGTTCTGTACACCCGTCTGGGGCAATTGACAGCGGGCCTCTCCTGAGGCCCGCTATTCGTTTATAACGAAAACATATGTGCATCTTCCAAGGCAGCACGGATCCAGTTCAGGCTGAATCATCTCACGCTTAAGCAAAGTTTGCGAGCGCCTTGTCTTCTAGCCAGTTTTCATCTTCTGCGGCGCGACCTCCAGCAGCCGATGCCTTGGGACTAGCCGTTCCATGGTGGTCCCACTCGTCAATGCCGTCACCTCCGGCAGAACCATGGGCAGTGACCTCATTATAGTCCTCCCAACGCTCCTCACCCGAAACATCTGTCACTGCATCCATTGCGGCCTCCTGCGCGGGCGAAGGTTCTGATATGCCCTCCCCCGATAGCAGCACAAATTGACTGACGATCTGGTTCAACCCGTATGTTTCACTGTTCATTTTGACGATGGCGGAACCGGATTCTTCAACCATAGCAGCGTTCTGCTGCGTCACGGTGTCCAGCTGTGCGACACCGATGTTGATCTCGCTGAGCCCCTGAGCCTGCTCGCCGGATTCCGACGAAATCCCGGAAACCAGCGTGGCGATATTGACCACCTCGCCAACAACCTGAGTCAGGGCTTTACCTGCGCTATCGACTTTCTCGACACCCTCTTCCACGGTCTTGGTGCTTGCGGAGATCAGGGATTTGATCTCATTAGCGGCATCAGATGACCGCTGCGCAAGCGCGCGCACTTCGGACGCGACAACTGCGAAACCACGTCCGACCTCACCCGCGCGCGCGGCCTCGACCCCGGCGTTCAGCGCCAATAGATTTGTCTGGAACGCGATGTCGTCAATCACGCCAATGATCTGTGAAATCTGACCCGAGGAGCGTTCGATCTCATTCATGGCCTCAATCGCGCCTTCGACAACACGCCCACTATTTTCGACATCTGCACGAGCTGACGCCACAGCATTCTCGACTTCTTTCGCGTTCTTGGCCGAATTGCTCACGCTAACGGTCATTTCTTCAAGAGCAGCAGCTGTCTCTTCCAGTGTCGCGGCCTGGGATTCGGTGCGGGCAGACATATCGTCTGAGCCGGTGCGGATCTCATCGGATTGCTTTTGGATCGCTCCACTCGCTTTGACCACCTGTGCCATGACTTCGTTCAGCTTATCAACGGTCTCATTGTAGTTTAGCCGCAGTGGATCATAGTCTTCGCCAAAGCTCTCGGAGATAAGATCACTAAAATCGCCGGACGCAAGCCGCTGCAAACCCTGACGCAGACGGTCGATCACTTGCTCGCTTTCGGCGCGCAATGCGTTCTGTTTTTCCAGTTCGTTCAGAACGCGCCCCGACACCCGGTCAATATCGCGCGCGATCTCGCCAAAATCATCTCCACGCATCCGCGCTTCGACCTTCAGGTCGAAATCGCCCGCAGCGACTTCACTCAATGCTTCGCGCATCCGGCCAATCGGACGGACAATGTTAAGTGTCATTTTGCGGGCATTGTAGAGAGTAACCAGTACCAGCAGCGCAGATGTGCCAAGCAGGGTGTAGAGCAACGCCATATCATGCGCCCGCGCCGCCTCCGCCGTTTCAACCGCAGCCTTTTCAATCCAGTCACTCAACGGATGCAGTTTTTTATTGAGCGCCATGTAGCTATTTTGAAATGCACCGAGCTCCACCTCCGCGGCGACCGGATCAGTGATTCCCAGTTCCGCCAGCGCAGCGCTTTGCGTTAGAAATGCGTCCACTTCAGGTACCATCCCCTGAACCTGGGCCAATGCTTGCGGCGGCAGCGCGTCGCCTTTCAGCAATTCCAGGTTTGACCGGAGCTCTTCGCCCGCCTCAGAAATCCTTAGTCGTAGCTTTTCCTTTTCGGCGGCGGTCGCTCTGTCCCCTCTAAGAACAAGATAGACGATCTCTGCGTGTATTTCTTCATGTAGCAGGTCGACCTTTAGTTCATGGCGCACGGTCTTTGTTATATCAATCTGGCGCTCCAGTTCCAGTTCGCTCTGCCACAGACTGTAAACCGATATCAAAGCAAGTACCAAAATCGTAAATACTGATACTGCACCCGAAATAACAAATCGGGTTTTTGTGGACATAGTTCGAAACATTATCGCACACCTCAAGGTTGAAACTCTCCTTTGTTCTACGCCTCGGTTGTTAAAAAACTGGAAATAGGCGGATCTGGCCAAATCTCACCGGCTCTGGCATAGCTTGGGCAACCGAAATCCTATGCGAAAGACCAGCCCATGACCCAGATCATTTCATCCCTCGCAGAGGTCTCAAATCAGTACAAAGCCCTGTTCGTTGATTTGTGGGGCTGCGTCCACAATGGCATCACTGCCTATCCCGAAGCCGTCTCTGCCCTACAGGAGTATCGCGCAACGGGTGGCATTGTCGTGCTGCTGACCAATTCCCCCAAGCCACGCGCCGGGGTTGCTGACCAGTTGGGTGATTTTGGTGTGCCAACCGATGCCTATGACACAATCGCCACTTCTGGCGACTCTGCGCGGGCCGCAATGTTCAGCGGCGCTGTCGGGCGCAAGGTCTACTTCATAGGAGAATGGGAGCGCGACGCCGGGTTCTTTGAACCGCTCAAGATGATCCAAGACCCGCTTAATATTACTCGCGTCCCTCTTAAGGAAGCCGAGGGCATCGTCTGCTGTGGGCCTTTTGACACGATGGCCGATCCGGATGTGAACCGGCCGGATTTTCTGTACGCTAAGCAGATGGGGCTGAAACTGCTCTGCGCAAACCCCGATATTGTCGTCGACCGGGGCGAAACCCGTGAATGGTGTGCCGGTGCGCTGGCGCGACTTTACACTGAGATGGGCGGAGAGAGTCTCTATTTTGGCAAACCGCATCCGCCGATCTATGATCTTGCACGGCGCCGTCTGGCAGAACTGGGCCAGGACATCGCCGACCGCGACATTCTGGCGATTGGCGATGGCCCCCATACGGATATCTCCGGTGCCATGGGCGAGGGTCTGGACTCACTCTTCATCACAGGTGGACTTGCAGCAAAAGAGACGAAAACGGCTCTCCAACCGGACGAAAGCGCGCTAAACATCTATCTTGAAAAGGAAAAATCGACGCCAACCTATGCTATCGGCAAATTGCGGTAACACAGAAAAGGCTTGCTTTTCTGCGATTGCGAAGTAATAAAGTTGCCGTAACAAGTTATGATTTGTCCGATTATTTCCTCGCCGCGCGCTTCTTGGCCAGTGGCGGGAAGCATTCACTGCAAGTCAATGGCAACTGGGAGAGGCACATGTTGGACAATTTTCCACGCGGCACCATCTGCATCGAAGACATCGAGATGGGGATGGTGCGCTACCTTCGCAAAGTGGTGACGGACAAGGACATCGAGATGTTCGCCGAGGTCTCAACCGACCACAATCCAGTGCATCTGGATGAGGATTACGCTCGGGACACCATGTTTCAGGGGCGCATCGCCCATGGGATGCTGACAGCCGGGCTGATCTCTGCGGTGATCGGCGAACAGCTGCCCGGCCATGGCACGATATACATGAGCCAGTCGCTGAAATTCCTAGCCCCTGTGCGTCCCGGCGATCTGGTCCTGGCCGAGGTCGAAGTCACTGGTATTGAAATCGACAAACGCCGGGTCAGACTGGACTGCCGTTGCATGGTGGATGGCAAGAAGGTTCTTGTTGGCGAGGCAACGGTCATGGCCCCCTCGCGCAAGTTCGACTGAGCATCTGACGCCAAGCCTTGGCATGGCTCTTGCAAGCGCGCCCCGGCGCGGCTAGGCAGTGGCCATGCGCATTATCCGTGACTTTCAATTCGTAGATCCAAACGATCGTGGGGCCTCAGTCGCCATCGGCAATTTCGATGGGGTCCACCGCGGCCATCAATCGGTGATCGATCTGGCCCGAGATGCAATGCCTGATGCGCCCTTGGGTGTCATGACCTTTGAGCCACATCCACGGGAATTCTTTGCCCCTGACGCCCCGCCCTTCCGGCTGATGTCAGCGGAAGCGCGCGCTTCGCGGCTGGAAAAATTGGGAGTCGAACAGCTCTACCAGCTGAACTTCAACGCAGCATTGTCCGGGCTTCCGCCCGAGGGATTTGCCCGTAAGGTGATCGCCGATGGTCTGGGTCTGCGCCATGTTGTTGTGGGTTCCGATTTCTGCTTTGGCAAAGGACGGGCCGGCACTGCAGAAGATCTGCGCCGCTTTGGCGCTGAAATGGGATTTGGCGTGACCATCGCACCGCTGATGGAATATTCAGAGGACACCGTGTCTTCTACCGCAATCCGCAGCGCGCTTAGCGACGGTCGTCCGCGCGACGCGGCAAATATGCTCGGCCATTGGCATCGGATCGAAGGCGAGGTCATCGGTGGCGAACAGCGAGGTCGCGAGTTGGGCTATCCCACTGCAAACATGTCCATCGACGGGCTGCATCAACCTGCGTTTGGTGTCTATGCGGTGCTGGTGGACATATTGGATGGCCCACATCAGGGCAGCTACCAAGGCGCGGCCTCCATAGGGGTCCGCCCGATGTTTGACGGCAGCCACCCCAATATCGAGACCTTCCTGTTTGATTTCACCGGCAATCTCTACGGCGCGACGTTGTCGGTTGGGCTCGTCGAGTACCTGCGCCCGGAACTGAAATTTGACGGGCTGGACGGGCTGCTGGAACAGATGGATACCGATTGCAACCAAGCCCGCAGTATTCTGGGTGCGCTATGAGCGATGGGATCAATCGCAATGGGTTGGCCAATCGGTTCTGGGACAAGAAACCCCTGACCAAGCTGAGCAATCGCGAGTGGGAAGCGCTCTGTGACGGCTGTGGCAAATGCTGCCTCAACAAGCTGGAAGACGAGGATAGCGGCGAGGTTGCCCTCACCCGTGTTGCCTGCCGCCTTCTGGATGATGCCACCTGCCGCTGTGCCCACTACGAGAACCGCCATCAATTTGTGCCAGAATGTATTGTGCTGAAGCCGGACAATCTGGACACGCACGCCTATTGGATGCCGCAGACCTGCGCCTATCGGCTGTTGTGGGAAGGAAAGCCCCTGCCCGACTGGCACCCGTTAATCACCGGTGATCCTGCTAGCGTGCATACTGCTGGCGTCTCGGTGCGTGGTTGGACAGTATCGGAATTCGACACGCCCGAAGAAGAATGGGAAGAGCATATTATCGAGGAGCCGCTTTAAATGCATTTTGCCTCTGACAACTCCGGCCCGGCCAATCCTGAAATCCTCGCGGCCCTTGCGGCGGCGAATACAGGCTATGCCATGGGTTATGGTGCGGATCTTGAAATGGCAAAGGTCACCGCCCGCATTCGCGAGATCTTTGAAGCACCGGAAGCCGCGGTCTATCTGGTCGCCACGGGCACCGCGGCCAATGTGCTGGCGCTGTCAACACTGTCGCAACCGTGGCAGACACTGTTTTGCAGCGCCCCCGCCCATATCAATATGGACGAATGCAACGCGCCGGAGTTCTACACCGGCGGCGCAAAGCTGACACTGGTCACCGGCAACGACAAAATGACCCCGGATGATCTGCGCGCGGCAGTCGAGGGCGAGGAAACCCGTGGTGTGCACGGTCCCCAGCGCGGCCCGGTGTCGATCACCCAGGTTACGGAATTCGGCACGATCTATTCGCTGGACGAACTCCGCGCGCTTTGTGACGTGGCAAAATCCTACGGGCTGCCTGTTCATCTGGATGGAGCCCGCTTTACCAATGCCATGGTTTCGCTCGCCTGCACTCCGGCGGAGATGACCTGGAAGGCTGGCGTGGATGCGGTGTCCTTTGGCGGCACAAAAAATGGCTGCTTGGGGGTTGAGGCGGTGATCTTCTTTGATCCGGCCAAGGCACAGGAATTTGAGTACCGCCGCAAACGTGGCGCGCATCTGTTCTCTAAACACCGGTACCTGTCGGCGCAGATGTTCGCCTATCTCAGTGATGATCTCTGGCTGAGCAATGCCCGCACAGCCAATGCCAAAGCCGCACGTCTGGCCGAGGGGTTGCACAGTGCGGGGGCCACGTTCAGTCATACGCCACAGGCAAATATGATCTTTGCAGCGCTGCCCCGAGCCACCCATCAGAAGCTGTTTGATGCGGGCGCGATCTACCATCTTTGGGATGGCGGCCTTGAGGGACCGCCTGAAGAAGAAATCACAGCACGGTTTGTCTGTGACTGGTCGATCAGCAACGATGAGATCGACGCCTTTGTGGCGCTAATCTAAGCACATCGTGAGTGCACTGCGGCCCGTGTCGCCGTTAAAAGGCACCGGCCGCAACGGGCGCGGTGGTGAGTATCGTATCTCGGCTCAAGAAATGCCGAGCTATACCGGCCGCAAAATCTGTTTTGCGAAAGCCCACACCAACGATCCGCGTCACAGAGTCGATACCCGCCACATCCCGCAAAATGACACCACGGTGGACGTCAGCATGTGACATTGGCATCAGCGCGATGCCCAAACCCGCCGCCACCAAATCCATCAGCTGCGCATCATGTGTGGCGCTTGCAGCCACAATCATTCCTGCGGGAGCATCGGCCCGTTGCAGCCCAGTCAGGAATTGATCGGCGCTGGGGCAATAGGGGCGTGCGATGATCGCCTGCCCGGCCAGATCCGCGAGCGTCAACGACCCCGCTGCAAGTAGCGCGTGCCCCTGTGGCAGACCCACGCCGTAACGGTCTTGCCAAAGCGGATTAAACCCGCAACCACGTGGCAGGCAGCCTTTGTCACAGAACAGCAGATCGGCCTGCGTTAGATCATCGGTAAACTGGAACTGTACTCTTGCCTCGGCCATTCGGATCCGCGCCAGCCCCGCATCAAAGGGCGCCATAAACACGTCAGGGGCGCAATAAACCCGCGCGATCTGTGTCACATGCCCCTTCAACCGCGCCTCTAGCCGGTTGACCTGTGCCAACACCCCTCCGGCTTGCTGATACAATTCCTGCCCCAGTGGCGTGGGTGTCAGCCCATCGCGACTGCGCCGAAACAGAACACCACCATAATGCCCCTCCAGCCGCGCAATAGCAGCCGAAACAGAGGGTTGGCGTACATCGCAGGCGCGCGCAGCAGCACTGAAGGTACCCAATTCGTAGGCAGCTCGAAAGTAGCGAAGAGGTGTAAGATCATCCATAGCTGATAACTATACTAGAAATAGGTACTACAGCAATTCCCTATATTTCTTGTTTCTGTAATCTTCGGCTCATAATCCAATAGGAGAAAGCTATGACTGCGTCCAACCTTGCCACCGTGACCGATACCCAACCTGTAATTGAGCAACTGCTGCGATTGTTTGAAGCCGGCGATCCCGCGCTGATGGGGCTCATTGCAGCTGACATCGACTTTCGCATCGACCATTACCGCGACAGCGCCGGTGTCGACATCAGCTGGCAACAGGCCACGGACATCGAAGGCTTTGGGGTGATCCTGTCACGGCTTGGGCCGGAGGTGTTTCCACAGGGCACCAAAATCGTCGGGCTAAACTCACAGGATCTGGGCGATGGCTGGTACAACACCCGCTTTCATCAACGCTATCACTACGCGGTGCGTGACCGCATGGTGGAAAGCGTCACCTTCATCTTGTCGCATCAGGCGGATGGCAAAATTGACTATTTTCGCGAAACCGTCACCACGGTGAACGATATCTGATCCCACGATCTCGCCCCAGGACCCTCAAAAACGCAAAGCCGAGGCGCAGTGCCGCCTCGGCTTTCTATGGTCAGACAGCCCCGCGAGGGACATGATGGCTAGCTTAGACCTCAGCTGGTGCCGGTACGACCTCCGGCCAGAACCCCTGCAGCAGCGCGGCGGTTTCAGCAGGATGGGTGATCGGCAGCATATGTCCGGCGCTGTCAATTCGGCGGCAAGTCACATCCGGCAGCCGTGCAGCCAACGCACGAATGACCTCGTGCATAATAGGTTGGCTCTTGCCGCCATCAATCAACAGACAGGGCATCGTCACGCGCGCCAGCCCCTCCGGCGTCAGCACCCCCAGCATATCCTCATAGACTTGTGTATCGCAGGCCATCACGGCTGGAAAACTGCGCACCATAGCGTCCCGGGCGCTTTCAGGCAGATCGTGCCATTTCGGATGGCCTGCCCCCCACGCCCGATTGAACAACCGTGTCGCCTGTTCAACGTCGCCAGCAAGATAGGTTTCACGCACGATCTTATGTTCGCGACGCAATTGCTCCAGCGCTTGCGGGTCAGCATTGCCGTCAGCTGTCGCCAGCGAAAAGAATACCGGCTCAACCATAACCAGCGACCGCACCAGCTCAGGCTGCATCTGCGCCATTGCAAAAGCGACAGTGGCACCAAACGAATGGCCGATCAGATCAATCGGACCGTCTTTGGCGAGGTTCTCGGCCTCAATCAGAGCCAGCCCCGCCTCGGCGTTCCGCAATTGCAGAAGGCCGTCGCCGTCCCAGTCCGGGCTACGACCATGTGATAGCATATCAAAACTGGAGAGGGTCACCTGCGGGTCAAGAACAGAGGCCAAGCCACGCCAAGCGCCTGAATGCGCCAGCGAACAATGTACGCCCAGCACGCACCTTGAGCCCTGCCCATAGCTGCGCGTGAAAACAGGTTGCGCCAGCCCTGACGCGAGTTCAGTCATCACCGCCGCCCATCGTGCGCATTGCGCCACCTTCAACCCCAATCATCCGCATCTGACCGGCACCGCAACCGCAACGGGTACCCCCAGATCTATCCCTCGCCACCATGGGCCCATTCTCCCGCATTAAATCTAGGCGCGAAGGTATGCCCATGCTAAGCGGGGTTCAACATCACGAATCTGTCACACTGCCATTGCTGCCTGGGGATATCAGCCAATGCCGACCTTGAACGAACCTAAGCTTATTGCTGGGAACGCCAATCTTCCGCTTGCCGAAACCATTACCCGCCGCATGTCGATGCACCGCGGTGTTGACCAGGGCCTCGTCGATGCCCGTGTCGAACGGTTTAACGACGGTGAGATCTTTGTCGAAGTCTACGAGAACGTTCGTGGCGAAGACATGTTCATCATTCAGCCGACATCAAATCCGGCCAACGACAACCTGATGGAACTGCTGATCATCGCCGACGCCCTGCGCCGGTCCTCAGCCCAGCGTATCACTGCTGTGATCCCCTATTTTGGCTATGCCCGACAGGATCGCCGCACCAAGGCCCGGACGCCGATTTCGGCCAAATTGGTCGCGAATATGCTGACAGGTGCAGGTATCGAACGGGTGCTGACCATGGACCTGCACGCAGCGCAGATTCAGGGCTTCTTTGATATTCCGGTGGATAATCTCTATGCCTCGCCGATCTTTGCATTGGATGTGAAGAACCAGTTCAAAGACAACATGGGCGATCTGATGGTTGTGTCGCCAGACGTCGGCGGCGTGGCCCGTGCACGCGAGCTGGCCAAGCGGATCAATGCACCGCTCTCGATCGTGGACAAACGCCGCGAAAAGGCAGGCGAAGTGGCCGAGATGACTGTGATTGGCGATGTGACCGATAAGATCTGTCTCATCATCGACGACATGTGCGACACCGCCGGCACCCTCTGCAAGGCCGCTCAGGTCCTGCTCGACAATGGCGCCAAGGAAGTCCACGCCTATATCACACACGGCGTGATGAGCGGTCCTGCAGTGGAGCGCGTCAGCAATTCGGTGATGAAGTCGCTGGTGCTGACCGATACCATTCAGCCCACCGAAGCGGTTCTCGGCGCGCCGAACATCCGCATCCTGCCGACCGCTCCCCTGTTCACTCAGGCGATCCTTAACATTTGGCACGGCACCTCGGTGTCGTCACTGTTTGAGGACAAGACTCTGGTGCCGATCTACGAGTCGCTGTCGCGCAACGGCTAAGTCCCGCGCCTACCAGCACTGAGAAATTCAACCCCACGCCCGACACCTGGTGCGTGGGGTTTTTCGTGATCCGCCCTCCTGTGTCACCGACACCGTGCATTTGCTAGGCTGTGACGACACATCGAAAAGCGGGAGAGTGCAACATGGAAGACTATCAAGGCAGCTGCCTGTGTGGTGCAATCAGGATCACCACGTCAGGCCCACCGCTGAGGGTTGGCATCTGCCACTGTCGGGACTGCCGCAAACATCACGGGGCGCTGTTCTATGCGGCGGCCATATTTCCTGCGCCCGCGGTCACTATAGATGGTATCCCAAACCAATATGCCGGGCGCCATTTCTGCCCTACGTGCGGATCCTCGATCTTTGCCCAAACTGGGGGTGAAATCGAAATCCATCTGGGTAGCCTGGACAGCACCGACGGCCTCATCCCTAGTTATGAGAGCTGGTGCTTGCGTCGTGAAGCCTGGCTACCGGATTTGCCCGGCATGATCCGCTATGAACGCGACAGACACACTACGGAAGAGGTTGATCCCTAGGCGACCAACGGCGAGGCACAGAGCGAGCGCCCCCATACTCATTACGGGATGTCCCAGTCGTCCGCATAAGACAACGTGCCAATCGCCAGCCAAGCGGCGCGGATACGGGCAATACGGCTATCATTCCAGGTCCGAAACACCACCTCGAATCCCTCGACAGTGATATTTTCTGCGACCAACTCAGCACGGAGAGCGGCCCCGGAATCGATATCCATCAGAGAGCTGGACACATGGACCGCCGGCAGCGCTGCAAAGGATTCAGAAAACCGGACCGCGCGACGACGTTCACGTGGCCCGGCACCGGTCCACATGTTGCCGCCGTTTTCAAACTCCGAGAAGATTTCAATGTCACCCTGATCAATCCCCAGACGGGGGCTTTGTAGCCGCTTCATGCTGTTCGTCACATCCGTCGGGATGCCCCTGCCCTATCCGTTGCACTCACCTGTCGGGGCTGGTTCGCGCCGATCAGCAACAACTATCCTGCCTCCTTGACAGGATGTCAAAAAGCAAAACCGGCCCACAAGGGGCCGGTTTCAGGAACTCAAGCAAATCTCTGAAAAATCAAAGGCTCATATGGGTGCCCAGGGCTTCCATATCGGCCAGTAGCTTGGCTGCGTCTTCAACCAGACCATGTGGTTGATCAGTTTCCTGCACGGTCTTGTAGGTTGTGCGGGCTTCTTCAATCAGCTCGTCCAGATGCGCGCGTGTCAGCTGGTCCATTGGAATTGCCTTTTCAGCAAGGACAGACAGACCGTCAGTGCCAATCTCAGCAAAGCCACCAGTGACCAGATATTCCGATGTGCCTTGCGGGCCTTCGGCCCGCAGGACACCCGGACGCAACGTCGTGATGGTCGGCGCATGATTGGCCATAGCCGTCATGTCACCTTCCGCGCCGGGGATCATTACCGCGGTCACCGGGAGCGACGCCAGGCGGCGCTCCGGGCTTACGAGGTCGAATTGCATCGTCTCAGCCATCAGGGCCCTCCTTAGGCCGCGTCAGCAGCCATTTTCTCGGCTTTTTCAATCACCTCTTCGATGCCGCCAACCATGTAGAAGGCGCCTTCGGGCAGGTGATCGTATTCGCCAGCCACAACAGCTTTGAACGACTTGACTGTATCCTCAAGCGGAACCTGCTTGCCGTCTGCACCGGTGAAGACCTTTGCAACGTCGAACGGCTGAGAGAGGAAACGCTGGATTTTACGCGCACGGGTCACGGTCAGCTTATCCTCTTCGGACAGTTCGTCCATGCCGAGGATCGCGATGATGTCCTGCAGCGACTTATAGCGCTGAAGGATCTGCTGAACGTCAGACGCCACGGCATAGTGCTCCTCGCCAACGATGGAGGGATCCATCAGACGCGACGTGGAGTCGAGCGGGTCAACAGCCGGGTAAATACCCAGTTCCGAGATCGAACGGTTAAGAACGGTGGTCGCGTCCAGGTGGGCAAAGGTGGTTGCCGGTGCCGGGTCGGTAAGGTCATCCGCGGGAACATACACAGCCTGGATCGAGGTGATCGAGCCGTTCTTGGTCGAGGTAATACGTTCCTGCATCGCACCCATGTCGGTCGCCAGTGTCGGCTGGTAGCCCACCGCCGAAGGAATACGACCCAAGAGAGCCGACACCTCGGAACCCGCTTGAGTAAAGCGGAAGATGTTGTCAACGAAGAACAGAACGTCGGTGCCGGACTGGTCACGGAACTGTTCCGCCAGGGTCAGACCGGTCAGAGCAACACGGGCACGCGCACCCGGAGGCTCGTTCATCTGGCCATAGACCAGGGCCACCTGAGATTCTTCCAGGTTATCGGGCTTGATAACGTTGGATTCGATCATCTCGTGGTAAAGGTCGTTGCCCTCACGGGTCCGCTCACCAACACCGGCGAACACGGAGAAGCCCGAGTGCACTTTTGCGATGTTGTTGATCAGTTCCATGATGAGAACGGTTTTACCAACGCCGGCACCGCCGAACAGACCAATTTTACCACCCTTGGCGTAGGGAGCCAAAAGGTCGATCACCTTGATGCCGGTGACCAGCACTTCGGATTCGGTGGACTGATCGCTGAATTCGGGGGCAGGCTGGTGGATAGCGCGGGTTTCCGCGGCGTTCACCGGGCCCTGCTCGTCCACGGGCTCGCCCACGACGTTCAGAATACGGCCCAGCGTCGCGTTGCCGACGGGGATCGAGATTGGTGCGCCGGTGTCGGCTACGGCCTGACCGCGAACCAGACCTTCGGTCGCGTCCATCGCGATGGTACGGACAGTGTTTTCACCCAGGTGCTGGGCAACTTCCAGAACCAGTGTCTTGCCATTGTTGTCGGTGGTCAGCGCGTTCAAGATCGCCGGCAGGTGGCCGTCGAATTGCACGTCCACAACGGCGCCGATGATCTGGGTCACCTTGCCTTTTGCATTTGCCATGTTTCGTCTCCGGTTTTCTTTTAGAGCGCCTCAGCGCCCGAAATAATTTCAATCAGCTCGTTGGTGATCACGGCCTGACGCGAGCGGTTGAACTCGATGGTCAGTTTGTCGATCATCTCACCCGCATTGCGAGTGGCGTTGTCCATCGCGCTCATCCGGGCACCTTGTTCGGACGCCCCGTTTTCCAGCAACGCTGCAAAGATCTGTGTCGCAACGCCGCGCGGCAGCAGATCGGCCAGAATGGCCTCTTCGCTGGGCTCGTAGTCATAAACGGCAGAGCTGGTTGCAGCTTCGTCTTCATTGGTCTCGAACGACGCCGGAATCACCTGCTGCGCTGTCGGCACCTGGGTTACAACGTTCACGAATTTCGCATAGAAGAGCGTGGCTACGTCGAATTCGCCGGTGTCAAAGCGGGACAGAACATCCTTGGCGATGTCTTGCGCATTGACATAGCCAAGGCGCTTAACTTCGCTCAGATCCACGTGACCGACAAAATACTGACCGAGGTCGCGCTTCATGGCGTCCCGGCCTTTTTTGCCGACGGTCAGGATCTTGACAGTCTTGCCTGCCGCCAAAAGTTCTTTGACCTTCAGGCGTGCCAGCTTGGCGATGTTCGAGTTGAAGCCGCCGCACAAACCACGTTCCGCGGTAAGTACGACCAGAAGCTGCACCTGATCGCTGCCAGTGCCCGCAAGGAGCTTCGGCGCAGTGTCGCTCTGGCCGACAGACGCCGCAAGCCCGGACATCACGGCATTGAACCGTTCAGCATAGGGGCGTGCGTCTTCGGCAGCTTCCTGGGCGCGGCGAAGTTTCGCCGCGGCCACCATTTGCATGGCTTTTGTGATCTTCCGAGTGTTCTTCACACTCTGGATCCGGTTTTTTAAGTCCTTGAGAGAAGGCATGTGCTGTCTCTCTCCTTATGCGAAGTCTGCGGCAAATTCGTCCAGCACTGCCTTCATCTTCTCAACCGGCTCGCCCTTTTTGAATTTAGGGTCTGCGTCGGTGATCCACTGCAGGAAGTCGGCCTTCTTGGTGCGCAGGAAGTTCAGCAGTTCAGCTTCAAAACGGCCAACTTGCTTCAGGTCTACTTTATCGAGGTAACCATTGGTGCCCGCATAGATGATGCAGACAATCTCAGAGTTGGTCAGCGGCGAATACTGCGGCTGTTTCATCAGCTCGGTCAGACGCGCACCACGGGCCAGCAGCTGCTGGGTGGCTGTATCCAGGTCGGAACCGAACTGAGCGAAGGCTGCCATTTCGCGGTACTGCGCGAGGGACAGTTTCACGGGACCCGCAACAGAGGACATCGCATCTGTTTGCGCCGAGGAGCCAACACGCGAAACCGACAGGCCAGTGTTCACAGCGGGGCGGATGCCCTGATAGAACAGTTCGGTTTCAAGGAAGATCTGACCGTCGGTGATCGAGATCACGTTGGTCGGAATAAACGCAGACACGTCACCGCCTTGGGTTTCAATGATCGGCAGAGCAGTCAGCGAACCGGAACCGAAGTCTTCGTTCAGTTTGGCTGAACGTTCCAGCAGACGGGAGTGCAGATAGAAAACGTCACCAGGATAAGCTTCGCGGCCCGGTGGGCGACGCAGAAGCAGGGACATCTGACGATAGGCCACAGCCTGTTTGGAAAGGTCATCATAGATGATCAGCGCGTGCTTGCCGCTGTCGCGGAAGTATTCGGCCATTGCGGTCGCAGCGTAAGGTGCCAGGAACTGCATCGGAGCCGGTTCAGACGCGGTTGCAGCAACCACGATGGAATATGCCATTGCACCGGTTTCTTCCAGCTTCTTCACCAGCTGGGCTACGGTCGAGCGCTTCTGGCCGATCGCAACATAGACACAGTACAGTTTTTTGGATTCATCATCACCAGCGGCGTCGTTGTAGACTTTCTGGTTCAGGATGGCGTCCAGAGCAACGGCTGTTTTACCGGTCTGACGGTCGCCAATGATCAGCTCTCGCTGGCCACGGCCAATCGGGATCATCGCGTCAACGGACTTGAGGCCGGTTGCCATCGGTTCATGAACCGATTTACGCGGGATAATGCCGGGGGCTTTTACATCCGCAACCTTGCGTTCCTTGGCATTGATCGGACCTTTGCCATCCAGCGGGTTGCCCAGACCATCAACAACGCGGCCCAGCAGCTCGGGGCCGGCGGGAACGTCCACGATGGAGTTGGTGCGCTTGACGGTGTCACCTTCTTTGATGTCACGGTCAGAGCCGAAAATCACGATGCCGACGTTGTCGGCTTCGAGGTTCAGCGCCATGCCCATGATGCCGCCGGGGAATTCGACCATCTCACCGGCCTGGACATTGTCGAGACCGTAGACGCGGGCAATACCGTCACCAACGGACAGCACGCGGCCAATTTCTGCCACCTCAGCTTCTTGACCAAAATTCTTGATCTGGTCTTTCAGGATCGCAGAAATTTCTGCTGCTTGGATACCCATTTATCCGACCTCTTTCATTGCGTTCTGTAGGGAGTTGAGCTTGGAGCGGATCGAGTTGTCGATCATCTTGGAGCCCACTTTAACAACAAGACCGCCAATGATGCTCTCATCGACGGTTGCATTGATCACGACCTTTTTCCCGGTGCGCTCGGCCAGTGTCTTGGCCAGCTTTTCGCTCTGGGTCTTGGTCAGCGCCTTGGCCGATGTGACATCGGCGGTTATCTCACCACGGGTTTCGGCCAGGCGTGCGCGCAGGGCGTCAAGCAACGCAGGCACCACAAACAGGCGGCGCTTTTCGGCCATCAGCGTCAATGCATTGGCGAGAACCGGGGCCAGGCCCATTTTCTTGCTGACAGCAGTGATCGCGGCCCCCTGCTCCTGACGCGACACCAATGGCGACGTGATCAGGGAGCGGAGATCTTCACTATCCGCCAGAGCGGCGGACAGATCGTTGATGCTGGTTTCAAGGCTATCAAGCGCCTTGCTCTCTTCGGCGATCTCAAAGATCGCGGTGGCATAGCGCGCGGCAATGCCTGCAGAGATCGAAGCTGGTTCGGACACGTCCACCCTTCCGATATTGGCCCCGGTTGGCTTACCTTATGTTAGGAGGCGTCCGGGGGCGTGAGGTCTCCCCACAATTTGGTGGGGCGTCAAAATCAGCGTGGATGTAGCAGAGCGTTGGCAACCTATCAACTGCCTTGGATCGCAAGCCCAAAAAGGAAGTATCAAGCGTTTTCAATTGTTTAAGCGATAACCTGCCTGGAACCTTCAGAACATGCGTCAAAAAAACCAACTTTAGAGGTCAATTTTGCGATTCCAAATCAGCGAAATTTGCAGTTTGGAGCGGGAAAATCCTCAAAACTGTCGAATATGGGCTGCGAAAGCGCGATTTTGGGCACTCACAGGGAATCAAGCCCAAGTTCAAGGCCAACCTCTTCACCCGACATCACGTTACAAGGCAGTCGAAGTTTAAGAACCGCCTATTTTGCGCTCTGTGTCCAGTCCGTTGGGCATGCTACGCAGCGACGTAGTTAGCAGCTATACCGCCACCCATACAAGGATGCACAAATATGGGCGGCAGGGGTCCTGTTTGACCTACGTCACACAGGCTCCGGCATCGGATTTGACAGCCCCTCCAACACGCGGATCGGGTTGGGCGGGCGCAAGCGCATCATCTCGCCCTTTTGCGGATGGGTCTGCTTGCTGACCTCTACCAAAAACACGCCGCCGCCCAGCATCGCCGGTAGCCGGTCCCCCAGTCGTTCAAACAGCCGTCCCGATTTCAGCCAGAAACGCCGCTGACTCGGCGGCAGATAGAGCGCTGCAGAATGCCGCACAACGGTGAACTGATGCAACCGCAGCTGATTTTCCACCTGGCTCAACGTGTAGGGCCGTCCAAATCCAAACGGGGTCACGTCCGACCGCGCCCAAAGCCCAGCGCGGTTGGGCACCACAAAAACCGCACGCCCCCCCGGCCCCAGCACCCGCCAGCACTCCTCCAGCAGATGGGACGGGCGATCAGACGTCTCCAGACCGTGCAAAAGTACGAGCCGGTCCACATGCCCGGTCTCAATAGGCCAGGCCGTTTCCTCGCACAGGACCGAGACATTGGGCATTCCGGCCGGCCATTGCATCACCCCCTGCGGGCCCGGCATCAGCGCAATCACGCGGCGCGCGTCTGGCAGATAGGGGCGCAACAAAGGTGCAGCAAAGCCAAAACCGGCAACGGTTTGACCTGCGGCCTCGGGCCACAAGTCCAGCAATCGCCCACGGATTGACGCCTGCGCGGCGCGACCCAGAGTGCTGCGATAATAGAAATTCCTCAGATCCTGAACATCAAGATGCATTGCGGGCGTCCGTTGCTTGGGCCAATCTGAGGCCAGTCGCCGTCAGTTTACCCATCGAGAAGCGAATGACCATGCCCCTTGAATTTGTCACCCTGCCCTGCCTTTCAGATAACTATGCCTTTTTGCTGCACAATGCCGAAACCGGTCGCACCGCGCTTGTGGACGCGCCCGAAGCCGATGCCATCAAGACCGAGCTGGAGCGCCGTGGCTGGGGGCTGGATCAGATTCTGCTGACCCATCATCACTGGGACCATATTGATGGGGTGGCAGATCTGCGCGCGGCCTACAATCCTCAGATCATTGGTGCTAGCGCTGATGCCCACCGCCTACCGGATTTGGATGTTGCGGTCGCCGAGGGCGATACTTTTGATTGTTTGGGCGAAAATGTCGGTGTCCTTGACGTCTCAGGCCACACCGTTGGTCACATCGCCTTTCACTTTCCCAGTTCTGCAGCGGTGTTCACAGCCGACAGTCTGATGGCGCTGGGATGCGGTCGGCTGTTTGAGGGTCACCCGGATCAGATGTGGCAGAGCATGCAAAAACTGGCCGCGCTCCCCGCTGGCACCACGGTCTATTCCGGCCATGAATATACGCAGTCCAACGCCCGCTTCGCCCTGACTATAGAACCCGGCAACCCTGCCCTGCAAAACCGCGCCGCTGCGATTGACGCCGCCCGCGCCGAGGCGCGTCCGACAGTGCCGTCGCTGCTGCAAGAAGAGTTGGACACCAATCCGTTTCTACGCGCGCATCTTGACAGCGTTAAGGCCGCCCTAGGTATGGCTGACGCCCCTGCCGCCGAGGTCTTTGCCGAAATCCGGACGCGAAAGGACAGATTTTGAGCGGCTAATCCCCTCTTTCACGGCACAGTCACGATAAATGTGACAACAAATTGCAAGAAAGATCTTGAAGACGAGCACGTATCAACCAAACTCTAATACTATCAGGACATGGTTGGACTGTGGAAGGCTAGGCATCCGTCCCGCAGCCTCACCGCCAACCCAAGACCAAGAGGAGCACGCCCGTGCCTTCATTCTCGAGCACTTTGGAACAAGCCATTCACGCCGCGCTCGCGCTGGCCAACGAACGGCGTCACGAATTCGCAACCCTAGAACACCTGCTGCTCGCGCTGCTGGACGAGCCCGAAGCGGCGCGCGTCATGCGTGCCTGCAGTGTGGACCTTACTGAATTGCGTGCGACACTTGTCGAATTTGTCGATGAGGACCTCGCCAATCTGGTCACAGACATCGACGGCTCCGAAGCGGTGCCGACGGCCGCATTCCAGCGCGTGATCCAACGCGCTGCCATCCATGTTCAAAGCTCTGGCCGCACTGAGGTGACTGGTGCCAATGTTCTGGTGGCAATCTTTGCCGAACGTGAAAGCGATGCGGCCTACTTCCTACAGGATCAGGACATGACCCGCTATGACGCGGTGAATTTCATCGCCCATGGCGTTGCAAAGGATCCTGCGTTCGGCGAGGCGCGGCATGTCTCCGGTTCACCAGAAGTGGAAGACGAACCACAACCCACCACCGAGGGTGACAAGAAAGAGAGCGCGCTGGCGAAATACTGTGTTGATCTCAATGACAAATCCCGTGAGGGCGATATTGACCCGCTGATCGGGCGCAGCCACGAGGTAGAGCGTTGCATTCAGGTGCTGTGCCGCCGCCGCAAGAACAATCCGCTTTTGGTGGGTGACCCTGGTGTTGGTAAAACAGCTATCGCTGAGGGCCTTGCTCGGAAAATCGTTGCCGGTGAAACACCTGAAGTTTTGTCCAAGACCACGATCTACTCTCTCGACATGGGGGCGCTTCTTGCTGGCACCCGCTATCGTGGCGATTTTGAAGAACGACTGAAGGCCGTCGTGACCGAGTTGGAAGATCATCCTGACGCGGTGCTGTTCATTGACGAAATCCACACTGTGATTGGCGCTGGTGCCACCTCTGGCGGCGCGATGGATGCCTCCAATCTCTTGAAGCCGGCGCTTCAGGGCGGCAAGCTGCGCACCATGGGATCAACCACTTACAAGGAATTCCGTCAGCATTTTGAAAAAGACCGGGCGCTTGCGCGCAGGTTCCAGAAAATCGATGTTAACGAACCCTCTGTCGAGGATTCCATTGAGATCCTAAAAGGGCTCAAGCCATATTTCGAAGACCACCACGGCATCCGTTTTACCAGCGATGCGATCAAATCCGCGGTCGAACTTGCGGCGCGTTACATAAATGATCGCAAGCTGCCGGACAAGGCTATCGACGTGATCGACGAAGCGGGAGCCGCACAGCATCTGGTCGTCGAAAGCAAGCGTCGCAAGACCATTGGCGTCAAGGAAATCGAGGCCGTTGTTGCCAAGATTGCCCGCATCCCACCCAAAAGTGTCTCCAAGGACGACGCCGAGGTTCTGAAGGATCTGGAGCGGTCGCTGAAACGCGTGGTCTTTGGTCAGGATGCTGCAATTGATGCGCTCTCCAGCGCGATCAAACTGGCACGCGCCGGCCTGCGCGAACCGGAAAAACCGATCGGCAACTACCTCTTTGCAGGTCCCACAGGCGTCGGCAAAACCGAGGTCGCCAAGCAATTGGCCGATACTCTTGGTGTCGAATTGCTGCGCTTTGATATGTCGGAGTATATGGAGAAACACGCGGTCTCCCGTCTGATTGGTGCGCCTCCGGGCTATGTCGGTTTTGATCAGGGAGGCCTCTTGACCGATGGCGTTGATCAACACCCCCATTGTGTGCTGCTGCTGGATGAGATCGAAAAAGCCCATCCGGATGTCTTCAACATCCTGTTGCAGGTCATGGACAATGGCCAGTTGACCGACCACAACGGACGAACTGTGAATTTCCGTAACGTTGTGCTGATCATGACATCCAACGCCGGCGCGTCGGAACAGGCAAAAGCCGCCATCGGCTTTGGTCGCGACCGCCGCGAAGGCGAGGACACAGCCGCGATTGAACGCACCTTTACGCCAGAGTTCCGCAACCGTCTGGACGCGGTCATCTCCTTTGCTCCGCTGCCCAAAGAGGTCATCCTCCAGGTCGTCGAGAAGTTCGTTCTGCAACTGGAAGCCCAGCTAATGGATCGGAATGTCTCGATCGAATTGACCCGCAAAGCAGCTGAATGGCTCGCTGACAAAGGCTATGATGATCGCATGGGTGCACGCCCCTTGGGTCGCGTCATTCAAGAGTACATCAAAAAGCCGCTCGCCGAGGAATTGCTGTTCGGCAAGCTCGCCAAGGGTGGGCTGGTCAAGGTTGGCATCAAAGATGGCAAGTTGGATCTACGGATCGAAGGCCCTGCTAAGCCACGCATATCGGGAGATAAACCGCCCCTTCTCACGGCAGAGTAACCCCATGCGGCTGTTGCCTCTGGCATTGATCACCTCGCTCGCCGCACCTGTCGCGGCGAGCGAACTCGTTCTGGATTGGCCAATTGACTGCACGTTGGGAGATAGCTGTCAGATCCAGCAATACGTGGACCGTGACCCAGGTCCTGCCACTCAGGACTTCAGCTGTAGTCAACTGACCTACGATGGCCATAAAGGCACTGATATCGCCCTGCCCTATCTCAGCGACATGGTCACAGGCGTTGCTGTCCTTGCCGCCGCTGATGGCATTGTTGCAGGCAGTCGGGACGGTATGGTGGACCGCTATTCAATCGGATCGAGCGACCCGACCATCGACGGACGCGAGTGCGGAAATGGTGTTCTGTTGCGCCACGAAGACGGCTGGGAAACCCAGTATTGTCACATGAAGCGCGACTCCATTCTGGTTCGCTCCGGTGACAAGGTTACGGCGGGCACCCCATTGGGCGAGGTTGGCCTATCTGGCAACACGCAATTTCCGCACCTGCATCTTAGCGTACGCAAAGACGGCCTGACCGTGGACCCCTTCGCCCCTGATATGGGACAGAGTTGCGGATCGGATAACGCCTCACCGCTTTGGGCCGACGCAATTCCCTATCAGCCTGGCGGTTTTCTGGGTAGCGGCTTTTCAACCCAAGTTCCAAAATTTGGCGCGATCAAAGCAGGCGCTGCTGATCAGTCCCCGCTGCAAGCCGGCGCAAATGCAATTGTGTTCTGGGCCTATGCTTTCGGCAGTCGAAGTGGCGATCAGCTAAACCTGCGCATAGATGGCCCTGACGGATCCATTCTGGACCAGACCGAACTGTTGGAGAAGCAGCAAGCGCAGCTCTTTCGGGCCGCAGGCAAGCGGATCCGTGGCATTGGGCTGAAGCCGGGGCTATACACAGCAAGGGCAAGCTTGATACGCGACGGACAGCTCATCGATGATCAGCGCGCAAAAATGATCGTCGAATAAGCAACGACTTAGGTCTTGCATGGCAAGTCGTGCAAAAAACTTGGCAATCCATTCTTCCAACCTCTAAGGTGCAACCACGGTCGGCAGACACCGAGGCGTCGCTGTTCCCTGCGGGGAGAGCTAAATCTGCCAAAATTTCGAACGGTTTCCATTGCAGATGGCGCCGCGTCGTCAAGACAGCGACCAACGACCTAGACGGGCGCCGATTGGATGCAATATGACCCGAGCTCCGCTTTCCCTACAGATCGATGATCTGTCAAACTTTGCCCGTATGCTTTCGAAACAGCTTGGCACAGTAAGCCCGTCTCATCTGGCTTTGTTGAATATGCTGGCCCGAGCGGCTGGTTTTCAAAACGTCCAGCATCACCGCGCGGTTCAGGCTGCTGCGATCCGGTTGGCCCAAGGTGACACCGCGCGCGCTGCGCTCCCGCCGGTAGATCATCGTTTGATCGAACGGACATTGGCGCAGTTCGGCCGCGATGGCCGTCTACTGCGGTGGCCTTCCAAACGTTCTGTCCAGACCCTGGCGCTATTTGGTCTATGGACCCTGTTTCCAGCCAGGACAGCGCTATCGGAAACCGAGGTCAACAAAATCCTGATCGCCGAACACGTATTCAACGACCCTGCAACCCTGCGCCGAAGCATGATCTCTTGCGGACTGATGACCCGGCAGCGCGATGGCACGAACTATAAACGCATCGAACAGCAGCCAACGAACGAGGCCAAAGCGTTGATATCTCGCCTCAGCTCGCTGCGGGCGCAGCGCATAGAAAATATAGCAGCTTCAGCGCGTCACAACGGTTGAACAGAAGACTGCCCAGGCGATCAGCGTTCGGTGAATTTCAACTCAATTCGGCGATTCTGTGCACGGGCCACAGCGGTCTGGGCCGGGTTCACCGGTTGGTATTCACCGAACCCATTGGCCGCAAGCCGTTCGGGTGGTATGCTCAAGGCCTGCACCATATACCGAACGACGGATAGTGCACGTCCCTGGCTCAACTCCCAGTTATCGGCAAACTTTGGATGCCCCAGCAGTTCGGTGTCATCTGTGTGTCCATCAACGCGAATGACCCAATTTATCTCAGGTGGTATGGCTGCTGCGACGGTTTGCAGGATCGTGGCAACCTTGGCGATTTCGGCACGCCCAGCGGGCGAAAGCCGGGCACTGGCCGGGGCGAACAGTACCTCTGATGCAAAAACAAAGCGGTCCCCTTCGATCCGAACGCCGTCTTGAGCGCCAAGCACATCCCGCAGTCGGCCAAAAAATTCAGAACGATATTGCTCCAGATCCTGCGCCTTTGTGCTCAATTGTTCGGTCTCCGCCTGCAAACGTTTGCGCTCGGCTTCCTCCAGGAGACGGCGGCGACGTTCTTCGGCGGCGGCACGTGCCAAAGCAGCATTCAGATCCTGTCCCAGATTCTGCATCTGTACTGATTGCGCCACATCACGCGCCTTGTAGTCATCCAGAAGGGCCTGCAGACCGCCAAGCTGTTCGCGCAGGGCCGCGACCTGCTGATTCAAGAGCGCGGTCTGGCGCTGCGCCTCTTCTGAAATCGCTTTTTCGCTGCTCAGGCTCTCGCGGGCCTGCGCCAATAGCGCTGCGCGTTGTTCCGCCAGACTGGCCAGTTCTGCGGCTTCTGTCTCGCGGTTTTCACCAGCACTCAGGGCGGCAAGCAGTCTTTGCTGCAAAACCTCGCGGTCTGCGGCTGCGGCATTGGCCTGCTCCAGCTTGTTCAATGCCTCGAGTAATCTCTGCTCTGTATCGGCCTGCACGGTGGCTGCACGCTGCAATTCACCTTGTGTCGTGGCACTGCTGCTGCGCAGGCTTTCCAATTCAGCCCGCAACGCTGCAATCTGCGCATCTGCACCGGTCTGCGTTTCCTCCATCTGTGCCAAGACACGGGTCAATCGTTCTGCAAGAGCATCCCGTTCCAGACTTGCGGCCTTGGCCACATCCAGCGCATCAAGCACCTCTACAAGGCGCGCGTCCAATTGCGTTTTTGCGGTTTCCGCAGCGGCAAGCAATGTCAGCGTGTCCTCGGCGGCCTGCCGTTGTTCCTCTAGTGCAAGGGTCATCGCCGTCAGCTCTGCATCAGCATCTTGCAGCCTGTTGCGCAGCGCCTCGGCAGCCGCCGCTTCGGCAAGGCGATCAGCCTCGACGGTGGTCAGGTCCTGTTGCAGGTCAGAAACAATCGCCGTTGCATCAGCATTCTGCGTTTCCAGATCGGCCACCAACGCCTCAAGAGCTGTGCGTTTGGCCGCAGCAAGACGCGCCGCTTCGGTCTGGGCATCGATCTCTTCACGGCTGGCCGCAAGCGCCTGCGACAGCGTATCACGCTGTCCTTCCAACTCTGCCTGTGTAGCCTGCAACGTCTCGCGCTCTGCCGTAAGTTCGCCAATGGTCGCTTCGGCTTGCTGCTGCTGAAGCAGCAATTGCGCCAGCTGCGCTTCAAAATCGCTTATCTCGCCTCTGGCGGCGGTCAACTCGGCCTCTGCTGCATCCAATGCGCCCTGTGTCGTGCCCAATGTTGCAGACAGCGCGCCCAATCGCGCCTGCAACTGACTGTTGGCGCGTTCCTCAAGGCCCAACGCATCGGCCAGAGCCCCTACCTCATTTGCCAGGTCATCCAGCTGGCTTTCCTGGCCCGAAATCGTCTCGCGCAGAACAAACTGGACGACCATGAAGATGGTCAATAGGAACATCAGGACCAACAACAGCCCCGTCATCGCATCAACAAATCCCGGCCAGATAGAGGCCTGGAAGCGCTGTCCTGTGCGACGTGAAAGGGCCATGGCTTACTCCTCGTGGCCGCGCGGGGAGCGTCCCAACCCCTGCGGCCTCGCAAAAGCTCTGACCAGTAGGTCAATATCCTTGCGCAGCTCGGAGAGGCTTTCCTGACGGCCGGCAGAGATTTCCTCCAGGATACGCAGCATCTGTACATCAATGGACCGCAAGCGCATCCTGCTCTCGGCATCCAACCCGCTGTCGCCATGTGCGCGCATCAATTCGGTCAGCGCCTCTTGGCCGATGGCCACCCGCTCAAGCGCACGCGTAGTGCCTTCGGTTTGGTCCTGGCGGCGGTTCATGTCAGTGATTGCATCGACCAATGCCGACAGCTTTTGATCGACCTCTGCCCGCGCTTCAGAGGATTGCAAGAACATTGCCTGCAAGCCATCCATTTGCTCGGTCATCGTATCCAAGACGCCGGTGAATGCACTGTGTTCACCACTACCGCCCTCTTCTCCTGACGAGAAGCTTACGCGGGTAAAGGATGACAGCCATTCCTCCAGCTCGCGGTAGAACCGGTTCTGCCCATGACCTGCGAACAGCTCCAGCAGACCAACGATCAATGATCCGGCCAACCCCAGAAGCGAGGAAGCAAAGGCAACCCCCATGCCGCCCAACTGCGCCTCAAGCCCTGTCATCAGGCGATTAAACACTGCAATGCCTTCCTCGCCCTCTTGCGGCGCAAGGCTGCGGATGGTGTCGACGACGGCAGGAACAGTTGTGGCAAGCCCATAGAATGTGCCCAAGAGGCCAAGGAAAATTAGAAGGTTGACAATATAGCGTGTAATTTCACGCTCTTCGTCGATCCGGGTGGCGACGGAGTCCAGAATAGAGCGTGTAGAAGACGAGCCAAGCTGCATCCGCGCGCCCCGCGACCGCAGCAACGAGGCGAGCGGCGCCAGCATCGAAGGGGGGCGATCATCTTCTTTAGTGACGCCTGCCGCAAACCCTTCGATCCAGCGTACCGATCCGATGAGCTGCAGAACCTGCCAGAAACAGGCCAGCACACCGAAAACAAAAACCAGAAAGATGAAGCCGTTGAGCCATGGATTAGCCTCGAACACCGGCAGCACACGTGGAAGTGCGACAAACGCTCCGAACGCTGACAGCCCAAGCGCGATCAACATCATGATGATCTGGCGTACCGGTTGAGAAAACTGCGGCCTGCTTTCGCGGTCTGGCTGCGCCATGGTCTGTGGCTCCTGACACTTTATTGGTGTTCTTCCAGAACCAGAGCCTATAGCCAAAACCTCAAAAGAGCCAAGGCTTTATGACGCGAGATCTCGCACCCGTGCCGACAGCCAATCCAGATCTGCATCGCGCAGGCCAATCTCGGCCAGATGTTCGGCAGTATTGAAGAGATACTCAGTGTTCGGTCCCCGTCCGCCAACCGCCTCGGCGATGATCCGCGCCTGTGTCTCCAGGCTGATGCCACCGCAATATTGGTCATGATGCGGGTCGATCACATAGGTAACGGCTGTCACCTCGGTACCATTGGCCAGCTGTACAATCAGATCCCGTTCTACATAAGCCGAGGAGATCAGTTCCCGCGCGCGCAATTCTTGTAGCGTTTGTTCCTCATGGCCAGTCTCCACAGCCAGCGCGATACCAGTACAGGCAGCGCCTTCGATGGCATCCAATGCCAGCACAAGCCCGGGTTTCTCTTCGCTCCCGCGATGATGGATGGACTTCATGCAAAAGGACCGGGCATAGCCCGGCAATGTCGCAACCTCTCGCTGGGCCACCGGGAAACCCGGGTTCCACAACAACGATCCGTATCCAAATACCCACATGGTCATGACGCTGGCCCTTTTTTGATCGCGGCCTATAAACATCAATTCCAACGTCCAGAAAAGAGGCCGAATGATGATCCGATGGACAAAACTGCTACTTATCGTGGCTTGCCTATGGAGTATCTATTGGGGCGTAGCCGCATGGGGGCTGCATAGGGGGGTCGACAGCTGGTTTGCCGAGCAGCAAAGACAGGGCTGGCAGGCCGAACACGCTGGCGTCAACATCTCTGGCTTTCCGCTGCGCCATACCCACCGGATCACCGCCCCTGTCCTCGCTGATCCTGGCACCGGAACTGCGTGGCGGGCGGGCTGGCTTGAGCTGAGCAGCCCGGCAATTTGGCCAGGTCATCTGACCGTGCACCTACCGGATACACCGCAACGGGTGTCCTATTTCGACGATACTGCCGTTGTTCAGGCAGACGGATTCGAGGTAGATCTGCAACTTGCACCGGGGCTGGCGCTTGAGGTTGAACGACTGCAACTGGTGGCAGAGGCTTGGAGCATTCAAAGCGAGACCCTCACCGAGCTGGGCGGTCAGCAGCTATCACTAGGGATGGTCCAGACGGATCAACCAGAACTCTACCAGATCACCGGCAAAGCCATAGGCGTGTCGCCCAGCGCGCTGCTGCGGCAGCGTTTGGCGGCGGCAGATGGGTTACCTGAGCGACTAGAGACGGTTGCGGTTGATATGACTGTACGCTTTGACGCGAGCTGGGATCGCAATGCGATTGAGCTGCGACGCCCGCAGCCGCGCCAGATAACGCTCCAACTCGCCGAGGCACGTTGGGGGCCAATGCGGATCAAAGCAACCGGCACGCTGAACGTTGACGAAACCGGCCTTCCAGAGGGCGAGCTAGCCTTGCAGGTCGAGAACTGGCAGGACATTTTGCGAATGGCAGAGACCACCGGTGCGCTGCCGTCCAAGGCACGCGCGGGCATCGAACGGGTGTTGCGGGTTTTAGCCGGGCTTGGCGGCAACCACCGGGATCTGGATCTGACGCTGACGCTGTCATCTGGCTATATCGCGCTTGGTCCGTTGCCGTTGGGCCCTGCGCCCCGGATCATTCTGCGTTAACGGCAGTAGGGTCCACCCCGATGGCGCGCAACATCCAGATGGAAATGATCCAGATGATAACGATCTGAGAGCGGACCCAAAACAGTGCCAAATGGCCCGCAAGCTCCCTTCCATATTTTGCGGAGCTCTTTGCGTGTCGCGCGTGCAGTCCAGCCTTTTAAAACGGTGACAACCTTGCCGCTCTCCAACACAAAGGCCGAGATATCAATTGCCTTGCCGCGTCCGTGTTCAGAAATCTTGGCACCTGGGCGGTTGTTACGTGTCCGGCAGGAATAATGTGCTGCAACGCGCAGAGCCACCACAGGATCGCGGCGGCCAAAGGCTTTGACCACATCGCGGTCGACCCATTTTTTGAGCGCGCGCGCGGTTTCACATGTCATCACCGACCGCTGGCTGAGCGTTATCCCGGAAACCGAGCGAACCTTGACCGCATTTTTGGCACCACATCCATTCAGCCGACCTGGCACGGTTCCGACTTTGCTGCCCTGAATGTCGATGTCGCCGCAAACCGATGTCTTGCGGCGCTTGCGTTTACCGAACAGGATCTTTTCGGCCAGATCATCCGGGCGCAGAAGAGGGCGCAACGAATCTTGAGGACCAGCCGTCATATACGGCAGTGACAGGGTTGCCACTGCAATGGCCTGTTGTGATACAGGACGCAGCTGCGGGCGCAGATCTACTGTCGCGACAAGCGGGGCAGTGGCAGGTGTCAGCGGCGTTGTGAGAGTTGCGTCTGGACGTGCATTGGGACGCAAAGATCGGTCAGGCGCACTGGTGGCAGATGCCCCCGCGCTGACAGCAATCAGACCGAACAATACGCCGGCAGTAGCGATAGCAATCAGCGGTGATTGGCGGCGGTGCTTCATGGTTTTGTCTCGCGGCCAAAGTTCGGTGCCGCCGTGTCCTGGCCCGCCTCAATAATGCCCCGGCGGATGGCGCGGGTGCGTGTGAAATACTGGTGCAGGTGCTCACCATCGCCGGTTCGGATCGCCCGTTGTAGCGCAAACAACTCCTCGGTAAAGCGGCCCAGGATCTCTAGTGTTGCATCCTTATTTGTCAGGAACACATCACGCCACATTGTCGGATCCGATGCCGCGATGCGGGTAAAATCCCGAAAACCGGCCGCAGAATATTTGATCACCTCGCTATCGGTGACCCGCCGCAAATCGTCCGCGACGCCAACCATTGTGTAGGCGATCAGATGCGGCGCATGCGAGGTTACAGCCAAGACCAAATCGTGATGATCGGCGTCCATCTCATCGACATTTGCACCCATGCCTTCCCACAGCTTACGCAGACGATCGACCGGGGCACGGGCGCTGCCCTCGACGGGAACCAGCAGACACCAGCGATTGTCGTACAGTTCCGCAAAGCCTGCCTCTGGCCCCGAATGTTCGGTCCCCGCCAGCGGGTGGGCCGGGACGAAATGAACACCTTCAGGGATCTGAGGTAACACCGTATCAATCACATGGCGTTTAACCGATCCGACGTCAGATACAGTGGCGCCGGGTTTCAGAACCGGCGTGATCTCGGCCATCACAGCCCCCATGGCACCAACAGGCACACAGAGCACGACAAGGTCCGCATCCCTCGCGGCATCTGCCGCCGTATCGCAGACTCGGTCACAGAGGTTGATGCTGCGTGCCGTTTCGCGGGTTTCGGCGCTGCGCGCATAACCAGTGATCTCAGTCGCCAGCCCGCCTCGACGGATCGCATGTGCCATAGAGGATGCAATCAGGCCAAGGCCAATCAGCGCAATGCGGTTGTAGACCGGCGCGCTCATGCCTGACCATCCTTGAACGCTTTCACGGCTGAAACCAACTGCTTGCAGCTGGTTTCGTCACCCACGGTGATCCTAAGGGCTGAAGGCAACTTATATCCGGTCACCCGACGTACGATCAGCCCGCGTGATTGCAAGAACGCATCACAGGCCCCGGCCTCTTTATCGCTGGCAAACCGAGCAAGGATGAAATTGGCGCAGGATGTGTCGGATGGTACGCCCAGCTCAGCCAGTGCCTCTGACATCCAGCCACGCCATTTGGCGTTTTCGTGGCGACAATGCTCGACATATGCGGTGTCGCGCACAGCGGCTTCTGCGCCCGCCAAGGCGGTCGAAGACAGATTGAATGGGCCACGGACACGGTTCAGCACATCAATGATGGGCTTGGCAGCATAGCCCCAGCCGACCCGCGCGCCGCCCAACCCGTAGATCTTAGAGAACGTGCGCGTCATCACCACGTTGTCGCGGCTGGCCACCAACGCGGCACCGGCGTCGTAGCCTTCGACATACTCAGCATAGGCCCCATCCAGCACCAGCAGCGCCCCCCTGGGCAGACCATCTGCCAGTCGGGCCAGGTCGGCCATACCGATCATGGTGCCGGTGGGATTGTTGGGGTTGGCGATAAACAGCAGGCGCGTGCGATCCGTGCATCCTGCAAGCAGCGCATCCACATCGGTGACGCGTTCGCGTTCTGCCACCTCAACCGGGGTTGCCCCGGCGGCCAATGCGCTGATCCGATACATGGCAAAACCATGTTCGGTGAACAAAACCTCATCGCCCGGTCCGGCATAAGCCTGACAAAGGAATGTGATGATCTCGTCGCTGCCGGCACCGCAGATGATCTGCTCCATTGGCAGGCCGTAGACGTCGGCAATCGCCTGTCTCAGGAAGCTATGGTCAGAACTGGGATATCGATGCATCTGAGAGACCGCCGCCTGCATCGCCTCAACGGCCTTTGGGCTTGGCCCCAGCGGATTTTCATTGGAGGAGAGCTTGGTCACATTGCTCATCCCCTTCACATGGGCAGCCCCGCCCTCATAGAGAGCGATGTCCATAATGCCAGGCTGCGGCGCGATGTGGGTCATGATAGATGCTCCTTGATGCCGCTTCGTAATAACCACCTCTGCGGCAATGGGAAAGCGGCAAGACGTCCCGCCCCTCAACACATCCATCTTTGCGCATGCGCCGGTGCAACAGAGAGTGATTGAACTCCCGTTTGTCCCCTGCCTATGATGGCGCCATGACGCATAAGCTAGACCACATCGACCTTGCGCTCCTGCGCGCCTTGCAGCGCGATGCGAGCCTGTCTCAACGCGATCTGGCGGAACAGGTTGGCCTGTCGCAAAACGCCTGCTGGCGGCGGCTGAAGATGCTAAACGAGAGTGGGCTGATGCAAGGCACCACCGCGCGGCTGGACCGCAAACAACTGGGGTTGGATCTGGTGGTGTTTGTGATGCTGCGCACGCGGCACCATTCGGCGGACTGGTTGCAGACCTTTCGCAGGCATGTGCTGACCATCCCCGAAGTTATGGATTTTCACCGTATTGGCGGTGACTACGACTACCAGTTAAAGGTAGTGACCGAAGATATGGCGAGCTACGATAAGGTCTACCAGCGCCTGATCGAAGGGGTTGAACTGGACAGCGTGACCTCATATTTCGCAATGGAAACCATAGCGGAGGGTCGTCCGCTGCCACTATAGCCGCGAACGCCTCTATCTTTTCCATGCCCTTTGCCGCTTAGACAAGAACGCTTACCGACCAAACGCCTTGTTCGGCATCCAGGTAACGCGGCTGCCCTTCGGCCCCATCCGCATGTGCAGGCAGGATGTATTCAGGCGCTGAAAATAGAGCACCTGGATCGGGTACCAGCCAGCCTTTGGCACTTCGACCTTCTGGGCAAAGGTCTCCTGACAGGTTTGGCGACCGTCGAATTTGCCGACAACCCTGCCTCCGATCACAGCACGCATACCGTCATTCGTCAGAAAATCGATGGTGTAAATCCCCGGCGCATCAAATTTGACATAGCCGCGGATACTAGCCGCCACATTTTCCGACCGTTTAGAAGTCAGCGCATTCTGTCCAATGCTGGTGTCACGATAATCAAGCCCCTTGAGAGGGGGCCCGACCTCGGCCCCGGCCTCCAACGCCTTGGCGGCACCTCGCAACGTTTTGACGTCATCCGGATAGGCATAACGCACTGACAAGCCGGATTTCAGGCCTTTTGGCTGTGGATCTGCCGGTGTCAGACGAAGGGGCGCCGCCCAACTGAGCGTCGCGGTCAGGGTCGCCATTGCGGCCAACCCCAGAATACGGGTGAAGTTCATATGTCTACCTTCCTGTTCATCGCCTCTGAACGGGCGCCTGATGGCAGGATAGGTGTACGAGCGATGTCCTGACAATCCTTAATCCGGCAAACGAGATTCGCGCGTTGGCGGCACCGGCAGCACGGCATCTACAAAACAAAAAAGGGGCCGCCCAATGACAGCCCCTTTGTTTCCGTCCTGATAGGATGGAAATTAGTTCTTGGCGTAGAATTCGACGACCAGATTCGGTTCCATAACAACCGGGTACGGCACGTCGGACAGGCCCGGTGCGCGCACGAAGGTCGCGGTCATTTTGGAGTGGTCGGCTTCGACGTAGTCAGGAACATCACGCTCAGCCAGCTGGACAGCTTCCAGCAGCGCAGTCATCTGCTTGGACTTCTCGCGAACCTCGATCACGTCGCCTTCCTTAACGCGGTAGGAAGGGATGTTGACGCGCTTGCCGTTGACCAGAACGTGACCGTGGTTCACGAACTGACGGGCAGCAAAGACGGTTGCGACGAACTTGGCGCGGTACACAACCGCGTCCAGGCGGCGCTCCAGCAGACCAATGAGGTTTTCACCGGTGTCGCCTTTTACACGCTCAGCTTCGGCGTAGATGCGGCGGAACTGCTTTTCGGTCAGGTCGCCATAGTAGCCTTTGAGCTTCTGCTTGGCACGCAGCTGGATACCGAAATCGGACAGTTTGCCCTTGCGACGCTGACCGTGCTGGCCGGGGCCGTATTCACGACGGTTCACCGGGGACTTCGGACGGCCCCAGATGTTTTCGCCCATACGGCGGTCAATTTTGTACTTGGCAGACGTGCGTTTGGTCACGGCTGATCTCCTTCAGTTAATATCGCAACCAAATGGCTGCATCGAAGGGCGTTGTCCTCTTGCTCCGCATCGCGATGGATCTGCTGATCTGTTCGCTCGTCGGGCATGACAGGCTGTCCCTTGCGGGAGCCGCCAACACCAATGAAGCCGCGTGTATAGACGAGGGCTGGAGAGAGTCAACCAGCTTTTCCTGTGCTATGTCCTGCTCCGAAAAACAGGGCAATATCCAAGGTTCCACACCCTTGGATCCGCAACGGATTAGGCGGCTGCGTGACGCAGGATTGCGGCCTCCGGCTGGCTGAGATTGCGCCGTGCAAAATCGCCATATCGCATCGGATCCACCTCCAGATCCGGCAGCACCTGCAACAGGCGCGTCCGGTCTTCACAGCGCAGCGCACTCAGCGCGGCCTGGGCCGGATGAAAACTCTCCGTCTCCACCCCATTCGCCCAAAGCACCTGATGATGCGAGAGTAACAGATGGATATAGGTGACCTCGCGCAACTGGGTATCGACGGCAATACCGCGCCCGTTGATCAGATCACGCGCCGCAACCAGCACCTCGGACGTGTTGAACAGGTTTTGCACATGCGCACCCTTCAGCAACATTCTATGGCTCGGGGACACCAGCAAATCAGCATCCGGCCGCTGCATGCCAAGCGCGCCGCCCCTGATCCGCACCGGACGCAGCTCAGGAGTCACAAACAGGCGCGCGCCCGTCATGCGCCGTGCGCCAATCCACTGGATCTGCTGTGCACCGCTGTCGCGGGTCTGGATCCAGTCACCTTCTTGCAGCTGTTCTACAGGCACCCCTCCCGCCGGTGTCCGCAACATTGTGCCGGGGGTAAAACAGATCACGCCGCTGTTCGACGTCATGCCCCCCCTATCGCAGCCGCCCAACCGCACATCCACAACCCAAAGATCCGTATCGCTCGGCGGTCGGCAATCCACAAACATCAACAGGGGACGCTGCCCCGCCCCCACCTCGATCAAGGTTACAGTGTAGTTGCGCAGCCCATCGGTGACGACAAAATGACGATCCCTCAGCACGGTTTCAACGCCACCGTGCTCCGTCCGCATCGCGGGGCCGTTCGTGTCCTGCGCCCCCGGATCAACGGCAAGCCCGACCAACCGGCGAACGCTGCGCGCCGCGCTGCGCCGCAAATCGCGCTCCCCGTCACTTTGATCAAGCTGCAAGAGATTGCCAGGACCATCGACACGCAATGGTGCACCGGACCATCGCCAACTGGCACCGGTGGCCAATGCCGCGACGAGCGCGCCAGGTAGACCGTCCACCTCTGTCTGCCCCCACGAAATAACATAGGTGCCTCGAAAGCCTGTTTGCATTTGCTCGACTGCCTGTCTGTGGCGGTTTTGTTGTTAAGCCAACGTTAGCAGAACCAACGCCAACGCAAAACCCACCCGGCCTAAGCAAACAAGTGAAAACCACGGCGCAAGAGTAGCAAATCTTCAGATGAAATTTCCACATTTGTTTCCATCAAGAATGTTTCTGAGCTCACCGCAAGTCAATCAGTTCAGAATGGAATAGTCTTCGTAGAACCTTGGCGGTCAAAACCCTCGCACGACGTGCTCCCCTTGGAGCCCGCGCTTATTAGTTCGCCCTCCTCGTTTTGGATCGGCGTCCCTGGACCTGTCGCGGTTTGATGTCGGCCCTTTGATAGCATTTACTGCACCAAAGGAGACGAAGTATGGGCACGAACCGGACGGACGAATTCCGAGCTGATGCGGTTGCGAATAGCGCTGACCAGCGGGCTTACACGCAAGCAGTTTGCTGATGATCCTGGTGTTGGCCTGTCAACGCTTAACAAATGGATCACGGCACACCGGGACACGGATGTAGTGTCGCACGAGGATTTGAGCCTGGTCCAAGAGAATGACCGGCTTCGACGTGAGAACCGCATTCTCAAGGAGGAGAGGGAGATCTTAAACTGAAGAGGACCAGAAAACAGTCCGGGGGACTGTTTTCCCGATGAAGGCAACGCAGTTCTTCGCGGGCCAAAGGCCATGAGGTTCAGGTTCATCCACTGCCCGGCAGGGCATTGCGTAGCAATGTCCCGGAAGGGGAGGAACACCGCGACAGCTTTCCCACCCACCGGCTGTGTGATGTCATGGATGTTGGTCCGCGCGGTCTGCGGGCCTTCCGCAGCCGTCCGGCCAGCTGCAGACAGCGCAGTGATCTGGTGGCACTGGCGCATATCAAGGAACAGTTGCGCCTCAGCTTGGGCAGCTATGGCAGGCCACGGATGACGGAGGAGCTGAAAGAGATTGGTCTGGATATCGGGCACCGTCGCCCCTCTCGGCAGAATGCTTTGCAATCGCCTGCCGGGCAGTGGTGGGCCGCCTAATGCGCCAGAACGGCATATCTGTTGTCAGAACGCGCAAGCACAAGGTGACATCAGCTATATCTGGCCCCGTGAAGGCTGGCTGTATCTCGCAGTGATTCTGGACCTGCATTCCAGGCAAGTCATCGGCTGGGCGGTGAGTAATCGAATGAAACGGGATCTGGCGATCCGGGCGCTGATCCCTCTCATGGTTTGCAGGCAAACCACTGCCGGGCGGTGGATGGCCATCGCATTCCGGTCACCGCCAAAAGGCTGCATTCACCACACGGATCGTGGATCGCAATACTGTTCTAACGACTGAGCCTCCCCCAAAGAAGTGGTCCGCCCCTATGATTAGAAAACGGAGGACCATAGATGGCGACGAAGAGACCCAAGCCTGAAGAGATTGTCGTGAAGTTACGGCAGGTTGAAGTTCTGATGGGGCAAGGCATGCCCCGCATAGATGCGATCCGGCAGATCGGCGTTACGGAACAGACCTACTATCGCTGGAAGAAGAAGTACGGCGGAATGGGCACAGAACAACTCAAGGAGCTGAAGCGGCTCCAGAAAGAGAACGAGCGTCTTCGCCGGGCCGTCTCGGATCTGACATTGGACCAATTGATCCTGTCGGAAGCCGCTCGGGGAAACTTCTGAGCCCTTCGCGTCGTCGCGCCTGCATCGAATTGGTTCGCAGCAAGATGAAGGTTTCGGAGCGTCGCGTTTGTCGTGTTTTGGGCCAACATCGATCCACACAGCGGCGAGTGCCGCAGGGACGTGCTGACGAGGAGCGCTTGGTCGCGAACATGATCGAGCTGACCCGCCAGTACGGCCGATATGGCTATCGACGGGTTGCTGCCCTGCTGAGAGATGCAGGCTGGCAAGTGAATGACAAACGTGTCGAACGCCTGTGGCGACGTGAGGGGCTCTAAGTGCCTATGAAACAACCGAAGAAAGGGCGACTGTGGCTGAACGACGGATCATGTGTCCGGCTGCGTCCCGAGTATCGTAATCATGCCTGGTCGTACGACTTCGTACATCACCGAACCGATGATGGCAGGGCTTTCAGGACATTGAACATTCTGGACGAACACAGTCGGGAGTGTCTGGCGATCCGGGTGAAGCGGAAACTGAACTCTACAGAGGTCATCGATGCGCTGACCGACCTGTTTATCCTGCGTGGCGTGCCTGTTTACATTCGCTCGGACAACGGCCCAGAATTTATCGCCGAGGCCGTCAGAGACTGGATCAAAGCTGTGGGAGCAAAGACCGCGTATATCGAGCCAGGTTCGCCTTGGGAGAACGGATTTTGCGAGAGCTTCAACGGGCGCATGCGCGACGAACTGCTGAACGGGGACGTTTTCTATTCCCTGCGAGAGGCTCAAATCATCATCGAAGGCTGGAGAAGGCACTACAACACCAAGCGACCACACAGTGCCCTGGGCTACCGCCCACCTGCGCCCGAGGCCGTCATCCCGATGGACCAGAGGCCAACCATGCACTAACTTTCAAATTGGACCACTCAAGTGGGGCCGCTCACTAGTCACCAGATTAAATCATCGAGAATCGAACCTCGACGGCAAGGAATGTCCGGTAAGGGGAGTGCGAGCTTAGCATTTGGAGCCCATGCTTGAGGTCAGCAAAGGGCCGTTAACTTCCGCCATATTGGCTGCTGCATCTGTGCTTCTGTAATTTTTCGTGTGGCGAGCGGGCTTCGCGCCCTTCCAGGCGTTGCGTTTCGGTCACGGTGCCAAACGTATCCCTGTTTGCATCCGTGGTGCTTGCATCACGGCATATTCCAAACGCAGAGAGCCACCCTGAGGTGGCCATAAGCATCTGTTATTTCTGTGTAGATTTGGTTGCGGGAGTAGGATTTGAACCTACGACCTTCAGGTTATGAGAGCGCTTAGGGCGTCTCGCACCCTCTGCCCCGACTTGCGCCTGCCTACCCTATCTTATTGATTTCGCTCATTTTTCGTTGACGTCAAACTTCACCGGCTTCTACCTCTTACGCCAAGACATGCGTTCATTTGCTTCCACAGTGCTTCCACGGAAGCGGAGCAGAGAGGAGACCAAAATGCCAAAACTGACGAAACGAACCGTCGAAGCCCTCATGCCAGAGGCTAAGGATTACTTCCTCTGGGACAGCCAGATTGCGGGTTTCGGCGTCCGGGTCATGCCCTCCGGCGCGAAGACCTATCAGGCCCAATATCGCAAGGGGGGCAGAACCCGGCGCGTATCGGTTGGGCGGCATGGCAAAATCACCGTTGATGAAGCCCGAAAGCTGGCCAAGGAGATCATGGGGCAGGTTGCCAAGGGCGAGAACCCCGCCGAAGAGATCTCACAGCACCGCAAAGCCCCCACCGTGGCTGCGCTCTGTGAGCGCTTTTTTGAGGCCCACGCCAAAGAACGATGCAAGCCTTCCACCCAAAAGGAATATCGACGCGCCATCGATCTGTTTATCGTACCCGCACTGGGGAGCTTTAAGGTCGTAGACGTCGAGCGCCGGGACATTGCCGAGTTACACCATAAACTCCGCGACAAACCCTATCAGGCAAATCGGACGCTGGGCGTTCTGTCGAAGATGTTCAATCTGGCCGAGATCTGGGGCCTGCGCCCGGACGGCTCTAATCCCTGCCGCCATGTCCCGAAGTACCGCGAAGTGAAGCGGGAACGCTTCTTGAGCCAATCGGAGCTGCAACGGTTGGGGCAGGTTCTGACCGAAGTGGAGCGCGAAGGCAGCGAGACGCCGCATATGGTCGCGGCATTCCGGCTGTTGATCCTGACCGGTTGCCGGTTGGGCGAGATCCAAACTTTGAAATGGGACTACATCACCATCAACGGCATGGAGCTACCGGACAGCAAGACCGGGGCGCGGCGCATCCCCCTGCCTCAACCGGCGCGGGATGTGCTGGCGCGCCTGCCGCGCACCCCCGGCAACCCTTACGTAATCGAAGGGAAACTCCCCGGCCAATATGCCACCGACCTGCAACACCCATGGCGGCGCATCCGCGACCGGGCGGGCCTCTCTGGCGTGCGCATTCATGACCTGCGCCATACCTATGCATCGAATGCGGTCTCTGCCGGAATGCCGATCCAGATGGTCGGGCGCTTGCTGGGCCATACCCAGATCCAAACCACAATGCGCTACGCCCATCTGGCAGATGATCCCGTCCGACAAGCCGCAGAAGAAAACGCCGCGCGTTTGGGGTCTATGGTCGGTGATATCCGGCGTCCGAGGTTGCGGGCCGTGTAACGGCACGTAACGATACGTACGGAGCTTGGCCCGCGCCCGGCCCCCTACGTTACGTAGGGCTATGTTATGTATACGTAGGCATTGACCCGGCTGATGTGCGTTACGTTACATTACGTAGGAAGGTTGCAGCCTCTAACGACCACCTTTTTCCTATGTAACCTATTACTAAAACGCCCAGACTGAAATTCAGACAAAGACATAAGAGTTCCACATGACCATTTCTCTCCTGCCCCTTTGGGAACGCGGCGTGCGCCTGAACCACGCACCCTATTCCTTCGCTCCAAAAGCCGAAAAAGAAGAACACCAGCGTTTGCACAAAGAGTCTGCCATCGAAGCGATGGCGGCATCCGTAGAGAATTTAAAAGCGCAGGGCCGGACTGGCCCGAGTGTGTTTCAAGAAGCGATGGCGGGACCGCAAAAGATCCTTTCCGCGCGGGCTGAATGGGATGATCGGATGCGCAAGTTCATCCTGCATCACCTGACGCATGGTAACCTATTTGCCTATGGGTTCGAACCGCCCCGCAAAATGGACAGCCAGCCCGTCGAGATCCCCGCATCCTATTGGAACGGGCGTGTCCAGTGGGACAAGGCCAGCCTGTCATCGCAAGGACTTGAACTTATTGAGATATGCGTTGTTTCTCGCCAACTTCGCGACAGTATTCTCAACGTAGCCAATGAAGACCAGACCGGACCACAAGCGGCTGGCCGCCCCACGGTTGGACCAGCCATCAAGGCCGCATTCAAATCCCTTCAAGAGGCAGGAGAAATCGACATCAACGCCTCCCAGCAATCCCATTATCCAAAGGTACGAAGATGGCTGGAACAGAATGCCACGAACCTCAGCGTGCCTCCGAGTGAGATTGCAGGCAAGACCATTCACAAGCACTTTTCCCCTCTTTTCAAAGAGTTGAGAGAAAGTCTCTAATCTATAAATCCTCATCGAATTTATAGAACTATTTAGAGATTTCGATCTGGGCGAAGACAGGAGCATCAAAACAACACACAGGAGTTTACGATGCTCAACACGACTACGCCCACCCCGACCAATGCCCCAACACTGGATTATCTGGACGGGTTTATCGACGAACGCACAGCGGCGGACTTCCTCTGCCAGAGCGTGCGCACCATCCAAAAATGGCGCGTCACCGGATACGGCCCGAAGTTCTACAAGTCGGGCCGCTCCGTGCGCTATCGCCGCCGCGACCTGCTGGAATGGGCAGAAGGCCGCCGCCACGACAGCACCAGCAGCTACAGCGCCGTATGAGTTTTGCCCGCGTCGGGGTTGGCAGCGCCACGCGGGATTTTGGGGCCGGACGGCTTCCAACAGGGCGCGGGCGAAACAGTCTCGCGCCCTTTCTTCATTCAGATACAGGACAAACCACCATGGCAAATCAGCCAGCACAGAAATTCAAGATCGGCCTTGTTACGGCCACCGTTTGGCAAAATGACGGGTTCTATTCCGTTGACATGTCGCGCAGCTACAAGACCGACACCGGCGAGTGGCGCAATACAGGCAGTTTCCACCATTCCGACCTTCTCAATCTGGCCAAATGCGCGGAACGCGCCGAGATCTGGATTGGCCGTCAAATAACTTCAAAGTGATCCAGCGCCGGGCCATGCCCGGCCCCAAAACAAATGCTGCCCCGCCGGAGGCAGTAAGGGGGTCAAAGACCCCCGACCCTTTTCCCAACATCTCGACAGACACGGCGGCAAGATGGGCCGCGCGGGAGGGGGGTCTTGTAACACCCCCCTCCACGAATACGAAAGCGAAGGCCAGCGCAAATGGAAGCGGATATCCTGCATTCGGGTTTTGATGGGCTTAAATTCACTGTCGAGACCGATATCCCGCCCGAGCTACGCAACGCGCTGGCAGAGGCCAAAGCGCAGGCAATTCAAACCAACGCTGAAACCGTTCTAGAATTCGGCTCTGTGGCCCTCTCAGTGCGCCGCACAGGCGGTTCGGCCTTTTCTGCCCATACCGGAGAGTATGGGGCCGAGTGGTACTTTCTCGACCCGGAAAACCGCCCTGCAAACAATCCCGGCATCACCGTGGACTTTCGCGCCTTCCTGCTGGCCACTGGCGGGCTGGACGCCGCAGAGAAACACTTTCGCACTTGCATGGGTGCCTTCGGCATTCGTTATGCCGATCACCTGCTGCGCGTGACCCGCGTGGATTATGCCATCGACTTTCTGGCCCCGTGGTGTGAACCTGACAGAGAGGCTTTGGTGGTGCCACCCGGCACCCGTATTCAGGAACACACCGGCATTGATGAAACAGAAACCCATGCGACAGGCGCGCGCGTCACCGGCCTGCGCGCCGGGGCAGTCGCCAACCGGCAATTGGTGATCTACGACAAACGCCAAGAGGTCATTCAGAAGGGCAAGCTGGGCTGGCTGACGATCTGGAACGACGCCCGCGCCCAATTGAACCGCCCGCCCTTGGATCTCGCCGACCGGCTGGCCAGCCAAGTCTGGCGGTTCGAATTACGTATGGGGTCCAAGCAACTCCGCAACCGTTGGGAAATGCGAAGCTGGCAAGACCTGCGCGATATGGTCGGGGATGCTTACGCCGAGTTCTGCGAAAAGATCCGCTACACCTGCCCCACCACCGACAGTAACCGCGCCCGCTGGCCCACGCACGACCTCTGGCGCGAGGTCGCCAGCGTCATCGCCAATGACCTGCAAGAGAACTGCTCTGGCGTCCTGCCCAGCGACGTGATCGAGACCAACCGCGCCGAACACATGCGGATGCTGGACCGGCAAATCCTCGGTCTTCTGGTGTCCCGCGCGGCGGCCTCAGAGGTCCAGCCGCACGAGTTTGCGGAGTTTCTGGACGGGCATATTGAGGCGATCCGGCGTATGTCCGACGAACACCCCACGCCGCTGGCAGAGCGCATCGGCAAGGCGGCGGCGCGGTATCGGTTTAAGTAATATCGGGCGGATTGCGGACATTCGCTGCAAGTGCTCGGTCTGCGCCTCGGAACCGCGAAAGCGGCAATTCAAAGACCGAATGCCCCAGTCTCCCGTGCTGCGCCGTCCACCAAGGGCAGCAATGCGCAGCAAGCGGACTTTGCAAGATTTAGCCAGCGGACCAAACTCGCCATCGGCTCCATCTGCAAGGTGTTTCGATGCACCCGGTCAACTGGTTACTCGTGGCAGCCGCTAAAGCCAGAAAAATAGAGGTGACCCGCATTGCCAACATCAGGTGCACATTTGTGGGGCGTGCAAATCGGAGGGGTCATACGCTTGCAGAATTTTGTAGCCGCGCATCGATAATCTCAATATCTGGCGCAAAAAGACCTTCTGCCTTTCGCTTGTTCTTTAAAGCCAGAAGATCGTTAAGTTTTTCATCGTGACCGCCTAAGTCGAAGACCAAGAAAATTGCAGCCGCAGTTTCTTCCGCCTCGGCATAAAGGCGCAACTGCTTCTCATAGCCTTTCTTGAGGTCGTTGTTCGACAGTTTGATCTCAACCAGAAGCCTTTCGCTAAATCCAGTTGAAAACTTGAAGTCAACGGGGCCGTAGTCTGTCTCGGCCTCTGGGATAATGTCGATCTTTTGCGCCTTGCAGAATGCATAAGCCACGCAGAAGAACAGCTTCTGTGCGGCTTTTTCACCCCTGAGCTTCCCTTTTGCGTACAGTTCTGAGGCGTAGCGTCTCTTCTCAAACAAGAAACGAACGTTTTCGATGCACGTGTCAGCACATTCTCGCAGTTTTTCCGGACCGGTCTTCTTCGGCGCCCATTCCTCGAATGGTTTCAACTCAATCAGTTGGTGTGCCAGTTGACGCCAAAACAACTCTCCTTTGGGATCGGTTCCAAAGTCATACGGCGCATCTGCAGCAAGACGAAGAAGCCTTAAGAATTCTTGGAAGCGTTCTTTGTCATGAGTATAGAACTCTTTGGTTTCGGCTTTTTGCTGTTTTGACTTTTGTTGCCAAAGGTTTGCGATGTGGTAACTCAGTATTTCTCGGTGTTCGTCGTTGTCCTTGATGGCCTTGCTTACGTCCGCCCAGTCTGCCGCAAGAGGAAGGTCCCTTAGAATGTCCTTTGGAACTAGCAAAATAGGGCCGTCTTCTGTGAGGTAAGGATTTGGTATCAATGTGCCAGAAATGTTTCCGCCGTTCTTTAGTTTGATGTCATATCTCTTGGCAGTGACCCCCAAATCATTGGCCAACTCCTCGTTGAATTTAACAATCTGCCCAGAAATGATGTGGCATGTCATATCGCTAATTCGGTCTGGCCCTATGCCCTCTTCAAAAACTGAAAGTGCGGTAAAGAGGTCTGGGTCTTGCACTCCAATGCCAATGACTTCTATTGCGGAGGCGAGAAGAGCTTTAGTAGTTTTCTCGCCAGAACCTGCGCCCCGGTCCCCACCATATCCGAGCTTGGTCCATCCATATTCAGGGAAGGACAACTTCTTGAACGCCGCCTTCCAAGGTTTGTCACCTTCGCTTTTTATTACGGAAACCAGCTTGATAACTTGCTCAAAATATTTATCAAAGGCGTCCGCAGCATCTTTCGAAAAAATCGCGATCTTCGACTTTCGAAGCAACAAAGGATCAACGAAAACAAGAATGTCCGCTGCTAATGTTGGGTTTAGAACCCCTAAATTTTCAAGCTTCTTGGGGTCAATTCCATACTCGTCTGACAAGCGTATTAGATTGTTTATTTTGGCCAATTTTAAAATACCTTCATCGAAATGGAGCACCCAAGGATGACTTCCTTGCTTTGATTTGTCTTCTCGAAGCGGCTTTTCAGCCATAGCAAGTATGAGGTTGGGTCTTTGAAAAGCGGATGTCAACGCAGCATGAGCCGACACCGGATCCCGACCGTAGTACATTGTCTCAACCGCACTATCCCCAGTTTCCATCGATAACGCTTTGTATGCCGACTGCGAAGGTGATTATACCTGCGGTGAACGAGCCGTTGCCGCCATTTCTCTCGGGGCGTCGTATTTTGGCTAACTCGACCCCTGATGTATGCTTTGGGCTGGAACCGGTCTTCCGGTTGGTCGCGCCGTAGCCTGCAAAGGTCAAGTATTGCGAGCCGCGCCGCCGCAAGTTCGGTTTGAGCCCAGACTTTCCGATGTCTCGTCATACCCGAACCACAACTGTCCACAAAAAAGCGGACGTGCATTCTCGTCGCAGCAAAAGCGGGCAGTTGGCAAGCTACACGTCCAAAAGAAAAAACCCGTCGCTTTATGCGCCGGGCTTTCCTATGTTCTTCGTGCTATGAGGGGAGGCAAGAAGCCCGCGAACTCAAAGCTCGTACTCTGTATATTACTTGAGAGAACTTTTGTCAATGCATCCACCGTTCACGGCCGATGAACTGCACCACCTTCCTAACGTTCTTTCCGCTCCTAGGTTTGCAACGTATTTACAGGAAAAAGCCAATGACCGCAGGGCAGCCCTAGACCTCTATCACTGGAACCTGCAGGTTTCAGCAGCCTTCATGGTGCCATTGCATGTGATGGAGGTCTCCCTTCGCAATGGGGTTTCTGCAGGCATTGAGGGTGTGCATGGAGGCATGTGGCCATGGACGAATGGTTTCATAATCTCTCTGACCAATCCTTCTCCACCATCTTATAGCCCGAAGAAAGATCTTAACCGATGTGCTCATGCTGAGCCAACCACTGGAAAAGTCATCGCAGAACTCAAGCTTGCCTTTTGGGAGAAGATGTTAACAAAACGCCACCACGGCAGGATTTGGCAGCATCTTTTTTTCACCTCTTTTCCTGATGCGCCTCGCGGCGGTGGGGCATCGCAGCGAAGATCTGAGCTGCGATCTGACGTCGAAGAGGTGCGCAAGCTACGAAACCGGATCGCTCACCACGAGCCGGTTTTCTCTCGTAATCTTCATGAGGATTTGGAACGAATAATGCGCTGTATCGAATGGCGCAATTCCACTTCACGCAATTGGGTCGCGTCTATCGAAACCGTAAGTTCCCTTCTGGCGATTCGTCCATGAGCTGAGATCGTAAGGTTGCCATGGACCTTGTTGCGCCTTGATCGAGGGCAAATTCGCAATCCATGTGAGGCTAAGAGAATGTCTGTAAAGTCCCGTACTGCCGACCTTCATCCTCCGAAAATGCTGCACGAGGGACGAATGGCCGGTCTGGTGGAGCTGCACCGCAGCGCTCGGCCATGGCGCGAAAGTCGGCTTTGGGCCGTTTCTACCGCGCGGCTTAGTTTTGAGCGAATTCATCGCAGAGCTGCAGTGTTTCGATGTCATTCGCGCGGCACATGTCCGTGTTGCCTTTTGGCGACACCCTCAATCCGCTCCGTTTGTTTCCACAGTGCTTCCACGGATCTCGAGGCGGAAACGCAAGAAGCGCCCGATGGGGCGCTAGTGGCTTGATATTACTTGTGTTATTTGGTTGCGGGAGTAGGATTTGAACCTACGACCTTCAGGTTATGAGCCTGACGAGCTACCGGGCTGCTCCATCCCGCGACAGTTTGGTTGGGCTATTGCTTACGCTATTTGAGCCCATTTGTTTGTCCTATCGCTGATCGTTGCGGTTGAGGACTATTGCAGTATTGCGGGTAGCACTACTGCGTTTCCCCTTCAGGGTTATTTGGTCTGAAGGGTATTCTTTAGTAGTATCGTTTTAGAGTTATGGATTTTACTAGGTTTGGCGGTGACCTACTCTCCCACGCCTTAAGACGCAGTACCATCGGCGCAACAGTGCTTAACTTCCGGGTTCGGGATGGGACCGGGTGTTTCACTTGCGCTATGACCACCAAACCGAGAAAAATCCATTTTTCGACGATCTATTATGAGATCGTCGAGATACAATCGACATGAAGTCCAAGTTTTGTGTTTTGCTTTTGGTTCTTGTGTCACTGTCTGTTACTGGAACAGATCAAGCCTATCGGGCGATTAGTACCGGTCAACTGAATGCATTGCTGCACTTACATCTCCGGCCTATTGACGAGGTGGTCTACCTCGGCCCTCAGGGATACCTTGTTTTGAGGGGGGCTTCCCGCTTAGATGCCTTCAGCGGTTATCCTGTCCGATCATAGCTACCCAGCACTGCTATTGGCATAACAACTGGTCCACCAGTGGATCGTTCACCCCGGTCCTCTCGTACTAGGGGCAACTCCTCTCAAGTATCCTACACCCACGGCAGATAGGGACCGAACTGTCTCACGACGTTCTAAACCCAGCTCACGTACCTCTTTAAACGGCGAACAGCCGTACCCTTGGGACCTGCTCCAGCCCCAGGATGAGATGAGCCGACATCGAGGTGCCAAACACTGCCGTCGATATGGACTCTTGGGCAGTATCAGCCTGTTATCCCCGGCGTACCTTTTATCCGTTGAGCGATGGCCCTCCCACTTGGGACCACCGGATCACTATGGCCGACTTTCGTCTCTGCTCGACTTGTCAGTCTCGCAGTCAGGCTGGCTTCTGCCATTGCACTCAACGAGCGATTTCCGACCGCTCTGAGCCAACCTTCGCGCGCCTCCGTTACGCTTTAGGAGGCGACCGCCCCAGTCAAACTACCCGCCACGCAGGGTCCCGGATCCGGATAACGGACCGCGGTTAGATATCAAGAGTGCGAAGGGTGGTATCTCAAGGGAGGCTCCACCGGAACTAGCGTTCCGATATCGATGCCTACCACCTATCCTGCACGTCACAATCCTGATACCAGTGCGAAGCTGTAGTAAAGGTGCACGGGGTCTTTCCGTCTAACCGCGGGAAGCCTGCATCTTGACAGGCAATTCAATTTCGCTGAGTCGATGTTGGAGACAGCGGGGAAGTCGTTACGCCATTCGTGCAGGTCGGAACTTACCCGACAAGGAATTTCGCTACCTTAGGACCGTTATAGTTACGGCCGCCGTTTACCTGGGCTTCAATTCGGAGCTCTCACCCCTCCTTTTAACCTTCAGGCACCGGGCAGGCGTCAGACCCTATACGTCGTCTTGCGACTTCGCAGAGCCCTGTGTTTTTAATAAACAGTCGCCACCCCCTGGTTTGTGCCCCCAGCTCCAAGTTGCCTTGGAACTGGGCCTCCTTCTCGCGAACTTACGGAGGTATTTTGCCGAGTTCCTTCAACATCGTTCTCTCAAGCGCCTTGGTATTCTCTACCAGTCCACCTGTGTCGGTTTAGGGTACGGTCTCATGGAGGGCTATTTCCAGGAACTGATCAGCAGCCCATTCAATCCGATAAGGATGAACTACCTTCACAATCCGTCACATCCTCCTGGCCTAGGAATATTAACCTAGTTCCCATCGTCTACGCATTTCTGCCTCGACTTAGGGGCCGGCTTACCCTGCTCAGATTAGCTTTAAGCAGGAACCCTTGGACTTTCGGCGAGAGTGTCTCTCACACTCTTTGTCGCTACTCATGTCATCATTCTCGCTAGTGATCTCTCCACGGGATCGCTCACGCGCCCGCTTCATCGAAAGCCTCGCGTCTCCAATGTGCCCGAGGACACTAAGGAGACATGAGACTATGTCACACTACGCTCTGCTACCATGCACTATGTGCATCCTAAGCTTCGGCTCATGGCTTGAGCCCCGTTACATCTTCGCCGCAGGACGTCTTAATTAGACCAGTGAGCTGTTACGCTATCTTTAAAGGATGGCTGCTTCTAAGCCAACCTCCTGGTTGTTTTGGACATCCCACCTGCTTTCCCACTTAGCCATGAATTAGGGGCCTTAGCTGTAGGTCAGGGTTGTTTCCCTCTCCACTACGGACGTTAGCATCCGCAGTGTGTCTGCCATCTAGTACTCCCGGGTATTCGGAGTTTGGTTAGGATCAGTAAGCCTGTGGGGCCCCATTACCCATCCAGTGCTCTACCCCCCGGGGTATTCGGATGACGCTCTACCTAAATAGATTTCGCAGAGAACCAGCTATCTCCGAGTTTGATTGGCCTTTCACCCCTAGGCACAGCTCATCCCGATCTTTTTCAACAGATGTGGGTTCGGTCCTCCAGTGCATGTTACTGCACCTTCAACCTGGCCATGCCTAGATCACTCGGTTTCGGGTCTGATCCCACAAACTCATTCGCCCTATTAAGACTCGCTTTCGCTGCGCCTACACCTAACGGCTTAAGCTTGCTTGTGAGACCAAGTCGATGACCCATTATACAAAAGGTACGCTGTCAGCCCTCAAGGGGCCTCCAACTGATTGTAGGCGTTCGGTTTCAGGTACTGTTTCACTCCCCTCGTCGGGGTGCTTTTCACCTTTCCCTCACGGTACTGGTTCGCTATCGGTCAGTAAGGAGTACTTAGCCTTCGAAGGTGGTCCTCCGATCTTCAGACAGGATTTCACGTGTCCCGCCCTACTTAATACGTCCTATCATGCTTCATATACGGGGCTATCACCCACTATGGCTGTGCTTCCCAACACATTCTATTCACACTCAAGGCTCGGCTGGTCCCCGTTCGCTCGCCGCTACTAGGGGAGTATCATATTGATTTCCTTTCCTCCGGGTACTTAGATGTTTCAGTTCCCCGGGTTTGCTCTTAAAACCCTATGTATTCAGGTCTTAAGTACCTGATTAAGCTCATTATTGATGTCCTACCGCTTCGCTACTTGAGGACAGGCCTCTCATAGCAAACTGCAGAGTCACAATAACAAACTGTCAGGTGGGTTCCCCCATTCGGAAATTCATGGATCAAAGCTTATTCTCAGCTCCCCATGACTTATCGCAGAGTATCACGTCCTTCATCGCCTCTTACTGCCAAGGCATCCACCAAACGCCCTTCTCGCGCTTGATCTGGTCCAGAAAAAGACAGTGACCTGCCACGCCGCAGAAGCTGGTAAGAAACTACGGCTTTATTCTGAACCAAAAGCATTACTTTCCCGCTCACTTCATAAGAAGTGAACAATGGCTCATAAACCTTGCGGAATATGAACCGGGTTAGTGTACTTGACTTGGACAACACTGTGGTTTCAATCCGGCAGACCTTCGCGCGCCCGAGGAAAAGGGCGGAATGCAAAGGCTCGCATCAGACCACCGAAGCAGTCATCAGCACCAAACTGAGGTCGATCCCTTACGCGGGTGACCAACAGTGTTGTTGATTGTATCTCTCTAAACGATGTCAATGTGATCAACCTTCCCGAAGGAACATCGATCCGGTCCGATTGGACGGTTAAACATCACAGGATGCTTAACGATCAAATCGTATACTGAAGAATGGTGGGTCGAGGAGGACTTGAACCTCCGACCTCACGCTTATCAGGCGTGCGCTCTAACCACCTGAGCTACCGACCCATTCTATGTAGGGCCTTCGCATGAGTGGTGGAGCCTAGGAGGATCGAACTCCTGACCTCCTGAATGCAAATCAGGCGCTCTCCCAGCTGAGCTAAGGCCCCTTGCTGATCCTGCCAAAGGGCAAAATCATGACAGTTCTGAAGAGATATGAGGACGGCCTGGTCCGGATGTGATCAGTTTTGATTACTGATCTTATGCTAAGTGTATCACGAGACAGAGCAAGCTCTGATCTAGCTAGATACATCCTTAGAAAGGAGGTGATCCAGCCGCAGGTTCCCCTACGGCTACCTTGTTACGACTTCACCCCAGTCGCTGAGCTCACCGTGGTCCGCTGCCCCCTCCGAAAAGGTTGGCGCACGGCCTTCGGGTAAACCCAACTCCCATGGTGTGACGGGCGGTGTGTACAAGGCCCGGGAACGTATTCACCGCGTCATGCTGTTACGCGATTACTAGCGATTCCGACTTCATGGGGTCGAGTTGCAGACCCCAATCCGAACTGAGACAGTTTTTTGGGATTAACCCATTGTCACTGCCATTGTAGCACGTGTGTAGCCCAACCCGTAAGGGCCATGAGGACTTGACGTCATCCACACCTTCCTCCCGCTTATCACGGGCAGTTTCCCTAGAGTGCCCAGCCGAACTGCTGGCAACTAAGGATGTGGGTTGCGCTCGTTGCCGGACTTAACCGAACATCTCACGACACGAGCTGACGACAGCCATGCAGCACCTGTCACTAGGTCACCGAAGTGAAAGCCAAATCTCTCTGGCGGTCCTAGGATGTCAAGGGTTGGTAAGGTTCTGCGCGTTGCTTCGAATTAAACCACATGCTCCACCGCTTGTGCGGGCCCCCGTCAATTCCTTTGAGTTTTAATCTTGCGACCGTACTCCCCAGGCGGAATGCTTAATCCGTTAGGTGTGTCACCGACAAGCATGCTTGCCGACGACTGGCATTCATCGTTTACGGTGTGGACTACCAGGGTATCTAATCCTGTTTGCTCCCCACACTTTCGCACCTCAGCGTCAGTATCGAGCCAGTGAGCCGCCTTCGCCACTGGTGTTCCTCCGAATATCTACGAATTTCACCTCTACACTCGGAATTCCACTCACCTCTCTCGAACTCAAGACCAGGAGTTTACAAGGCAGTTCCAGGGTTGAGCCCTGGGATTTCACCCTATACTTTCTGATCCGCCTACGTGCGCTTTACGCCCAGTAATTCCGAACAACGCTAACCCCCTCCGTATTACCGCGGCTGCTGGCACGGAGTTAGCCGGGGTTTCTTTACCAGATACTGTCATTATCATCTCTGGCGAAAGAGCTTTACGACCCTAAGGCCTTCATCACTCACGCGGCATGGCTGGATCAGGCTTGCGCCCATTGTCCAAGATTCCCCACTGCTGCCTCCCGTAGGAGTCTGGGCCGTGTCTCAGTCCCAGTGTTGCTGATCATCCTCTAAAACCAGCTATAGATCGTAGACTTGGTAGGCCGTTACCCCACCAACTATCTAATCTAACGCGGGCCGATCCTTCTCCGATAAATCTTTCCCCCGAAGGGCGTATAAGGTATTACTCACCGTTTCCAGTGGCTATTCCTTAGAGAAGGGCACGTTCCCACGCGTTACTAACCCGTCCGCCGCTCACTCCGAAGAGTGCGCTCGACTTGCATGTGTTAGGCCTGCCGCCAGCGTTCGTTCTGAGCCAGGATCAAACTCTCAAGTTGAAACGCACTTACATGCGTATCCTTGACGTTCGAACCTCTGCACATCTTTGAATGTCCTACCGCTAACGCTACTTGAGGACGGGCCTCAAACAGCACGGCTTCGAACCCGGCTAGGAACTCGAAACGAACATCCAACATTCTCTGTTTCTCGTGCTTCAGTACCAAAGGTACAGAAAGCCGACAAACAGTGAAGCTGACACTTTATTATCGCGCAACCACATCGCTACTAGAGCGAAAGGCCTTGCTAAAAGCGTTGATATGAAGAGGTTGATCCATCGAATGAACCAAACCGCCCACATATCTCTTCAGATTTCATCAATGTCAAAGAGCATACACCAAGAGACAATAACCAACAGATGCGCCACTCTCATGACGCGCCCGCCAACCAAATCTCCAAAATGTCCACCGTCTCTCCGATGTGTCCGACCGTCTCTCCAGCCCGTCCCAGCGTCTCTCCGCCGCGTTTCCCGTCCAATCCAGCGTCGCCGCCGTCCCGTCCAGTGTGTCCCCGTAGCGCCTCAGCGCCGCCGGTGAAGGGGGTTCTAAGGCGAGTTACACAAAGCCGCAATACCAAAATGATGGAAAAGCGAAGTTTTCGAAAACAAAAACATGAAACACAACAAATACAGATACTTACACGACAACAAAGTCAACAAAACTGACCCGTATTCCACCCAAACCCCGGACAATCCCCCCAACAACCCAACCAGAAAACCACTTACCCACAGGCAACCCTGACATATCCACAACCCAACACCCCAAATCATCACCAAACACCTCAGGAATCACACCAAAAAACCAACACACCCCACTTGCCTCACCAACAAGTCAGACCAAAAACAGAAAAGACTGGAAATGCGCCCTGCCCGACCCGCTCTTGTTTCCAACACTGCAATGGCCACGCCCGCGCCGGGCGCCAGCCCGGCGCTACGAAACAAAACGGGCGCGGAACCCCTGGTTCCGCGCCCGTTTTGTTACCTCTGTCAGCTATGCTGGTTCACTCGGCTGCGATCTGTCCTTCGATCTTTTCAACCTTCACCGCCGAGAATTTGAACTCGGGGATCTTGCCATAGGGGTCCAGCGCCGGATTGGTCAGGATATTGGCAGCAGCCTCCACATAGGCGAAGGGCACAAACACCATATCCTCGGCGATGGCCCGGTCGGCCCGCGCCATGATCTCGATCGAGCCACGGCGTGTTGACAGGCGCACCATTTCACCCGGCTCAACGCCCATCAGTTTCAGCGTGCGCGGGTTGAGCGAGCAGTTCGCCTCCGGCTCCACCGCATCCAGAACCAATGACCGGCGGGTCATCGAGCCGGTGTGCCAATGCTCCAGCTGGCGGCCCGTGGTCATGATCATCGGGTAGTCCGCATCCGGCGCCTCATCCGGCGGGATCACCGATGCCGGGGTGAAACGGGCGCGGCCCTCGGGACGCGGGAAGCCATCGCCGAACACAATCGCCTGACCGGGGTCGGTCTCATGCAGCGACGGATAGGTGATGGTCTCGGTCTCCAGACGCTCCCAGGTGATGTTGTTCAGGGACTTCATATTCAGCTTCATCTCGTTAAAGACTTCGCTGACATCCTTGTAATCCCACGGCAGACCAATGCGCCGCGCCAGCTCAACCGTCACCTTCCAGTCCTCGCGCGCCTCACCCGGAGGGGCCACAGCAGGACGCACCCGCTGTACCTGGCGGTTGGTGTTCGACACAGTGCCGTTCTTTTCATACAGCGCCGAAGCCGGCAGGATGATGTCGGCATAGTTCGCCGTTTCGGTCAGGAAGATGTCCTGCACGATCATCAGCTCCAGCTTGGCAAAGGCATCGCGCGCGTGATCGGCATTCGGATCGGACATCGCCGGGTTTTCACCTTGGATGTACATGCCCTTGATGTTGCCAGCATAGGCCTGGTCGACGATCTCCGTCACGGTCAGGCCCTTCTCATTCGAGAAGTCGCCGCCGCCCCAGACATCGGTGAAGCTCTTGCGGACATCATCCGATGTCACGGTCTGATAATCCGGCAGGAACATCGGGATCAGGCCCGCGTCGGATGCGCCCTGCACGTTGTTCTGGCCGCGCAGCGGGTGCAGGCCTGCACCCGGCTTGCCCACGTTGCCGGTCATCAGCGCCAGCGAAATCAGGCAGCGTGAATTATCCGTGCCGTGGATGTGCTGGGAGATGCCCATGCCCCAGAAGATCAGCCCTGCATTGGCATTGGCAAAGATCCGGGCAACACGGCGCAGCTGGTCTGGTTCGATGCCGCAGATCTCCGACATCTTCTCGGGTGTGAACTGCTTCAGATGCTCTTTTTCAGCTTCCCAGTTCTCGGTCCAGCGGTGGATGTACTGGCTGTCATAGAGCTCTTCCTCGACGATCACATGCATGATCGCGTTGAGCATCGACACATCCGCGCCCGGGCGGAACTGCAGCATCTCGGTCGCAAAGCGACGCATGCCGACACCGCGCGGGTCCATCACAATCAGCTTGCCGCCGCGTTTGGTGAACTGCTTGAAGTAGGTCGCAGCCACCGGGTGGTTTTCGATCGGGTTGGAGCCGATGATGATCGCCACATCCGCGTTCTCAATCTCGTTGAAGGTCGCGGTCACCGCACCGGAGCCGACGTTTTCAATCAGCGCCGCAACAGACGATGCGTGGCACAAACGGGTGCAGTGGTCGACGTTGTTGTGCTTGAAGCCCTGACGGATGAACTTCTGGAAGAGGTAGGCCTCTTCATTGGTGCATTTCGCCGAGCCGAAACCGGCAACCGATTTCGGGTCTTCGTCCCGCAAGCGCATCAGCTCCTTGCCCGCCAGATCCATCGCCTCTTCCCAGGTTGCTTCGCGGAAATGGGTCGAGAGGTTGCCCGGATCGACATTCAGGCCTTTTGCGGGCGCATCATCGCGGCGGATCAGCGGTTTGGTCAGCCGGTGCGGGTGATGGATGTAGTCAAAGCCAAAGCGCCCCTTCACACACAGGCGGCCCTCGTTGGCCGGGCCATTGATGCCCTCAACGTGCTTGACCTTGCCGTCCTTGACCTTCAGTGACACTTTGCAGCCGACACCGCAGAACGGGCAGACACTTTCGGTCTCGGAATCATAATCCTTGCTGTCACCAACCTGATTGTCGTCCATCACGGTCGCGGGCATCAGCGCCCCGGTCGGGCAGGCCTGCACGCATTCACCGCAGGCCACACAGGAGGACGCGCCCATCGGGTCAGCAATGTCAAACACCGGATAGGCATCATGGCCGCGACCAGCCATGCCGATCACGTCATTCACCTGCACTTCGCGGCAGGCCCGCACGCAAAGGTTACAGGAAATACAGGCGTCCAGATTGACCTTCATCGCCACATGGCTGTCATCCAGCAGCGGGATACGGTCCTTTTCCAACTTCGGAAAGCGCGACTCTGAAACCCCGTTCAGCTCCGCCATATCCCACAGATGGGAAGACTTATCGCGCGCCTCTTCCTGCTTCGGCTGGTCCGCAACCAAGAGTTCCATCACCATCTTGCGGGCACTTTCCGCGCGCGCGTTATTGGTGGTGACAACCATGCCTTCAGCGGGTTCCCGGATACAGGAGGCCGCCAGCGTGCGCTCGCCCTCGATCTCGACCATACAAGCCCGGCAATTGCCGTCCGGACGGTAACCCGGTTGCGGCTTGTGGCAAAGATGCGGGATCTTTAGTCCGCGGCCGTTGGCAACTTCCCAGATGGTCAGGCCTGCGTCTGCCGTGACCTGTTCGCCATCGAGTGTGAAAGTGATTTTATCGCTCATGGCTTATACCTCCTCGGGGAAGTGTTTGATGGTCAGACGGATCGGATTGGGCGCTGCCTGCCCCAGACCGCAGATCGAGGTATCAACCATCGCTGTGCTCAACTCTTCCAGCAGACCCTGATCCCACGTCTTTTCGCCCATCAGCTTCACGGCTTTTTCGCAGCCCACCCGGCAGGGGGTGCACTGTCCGCAGCTCTCATCCTCGAAAAAGCGCAGCATGTTCAGCGCGGCGTCGCGGGCCGAGTCCTTGTCGGACAGAACCACAACCGCGGCAGACCCGATGAAGGTGCCATGCGGCTGCAGCGTGTCAAAGTCGAGCGGGATGTCATGCATCGACGCAGGCAGCAGGCCCGAGGACGGGCCGCCCGGCTGATAGGCTTTGAAGGCGTGGCCATCCAGCATGCCGCCGCTGGCCTCGATAACGTCGGTGATGGTGGAGCCGGCGGGCAGCAGGTGCACGCCCGGGTTCTTCACCCGGCCCGACACTGAATAGCTGCGCAGCCCTTTGCGGCCGTTTTTCTCAACCGAGTTCAGGCATTCCGGCCCTTCGCGGTTGATCTTGCAGACCCAGTAGAGGGTTTCGACGTTATGCACGAGGGTCGGACGGCCGAAAACACCCACCTGCGCCACAAAGGGCGGACGATGGCGCGGCTCGCCGCGTTTGCCTTCGATCGACTCGATCATCGCGCTTTCTTCACCGCAGATATAGGCCCCTGCCCCACGGCGCAGGTCAATGTAGCCCGCCTCAACGATGCCCACCTCTTCCAGCGCGCTGATCTCGCGGCGCAGGATTTCCAGAACTGCCGGGTATTCGTCGCGCATATAGATAAAGGCTTTCTCGGCCTCGACCGCCCAGGCGGCAATCAACATCCCCTCAAGGAAGACATGCGGCGTGCGCTCCAGATAGTAGCGATCCTTGAAGGTGCCCGGCTCGCCTTCGTCGCCATTCACGGCAAGATAACGCGGGCCTTCATTGGCGCGCACAAAGCCCCATTTGGTGCCGGACGGAAAACCAGCGCCGCCCAGACCGCGCAGACCGGCTTCTTTGACCTTGGCCTGAACCGCTTCCCAGTCGCCATTCGCACGCAGGTCTTTCAACGTCGCATAGCCGCCGTCCGCCTCATAGGCGGCAAAGGTTTCATACGCGGGGATATGCGCGTGGGTGTCATCTGCCGCAATCGCCGCCTGCACCTTCTCGGGTGTCGCGTGGTCGATGTGGTTGTGGCCAATTTCCAGCACCGGCGCCGTGTCGCAGCGGCCCATGCAGGGCGCGCGCAGCACGCGGACCTGACTTGCATCCAAACCGTCTTCCAACGCCTTTTGCAGCGCTTCGGCCCCCGCCAGCTCGCAGGACAGCGAGTCGCAAACCCGGATGGTCAGCGCCGGTGGCGGTGTCTCGCCTTCGCGCACCACATCGAAATGGGCGTAGAAACTCGCAACCTCATAGATCTCCGCCTGCCCGGTGCGCAGCTCCTCAGCGAGGGCGCGAATATGGGCCGCGCTGAGGCAGCCGTATTTATCCTGAATGAGATGCAGGAATTCGATCAGCAAATCCCGATTGCGGGGCTGGTCACCAATCAGGTCCAGAACCTCGTTATGCGCCTGATCCTCCAGCTGTCGGCCCTTGGGGGTTTTGCGCCCCTTGCCTTTGCCAGATTTCCACACGCCCTTGCTATTGTCCAAAGGTGCCACAATGACCTCCACTTCGCGTCGCCAGTTAAGGCGGCATTCCATTGAAGAAGCCTATCGTCAAATCGGAAATTTCGAAGGTACGATAACGAACGCTTATTGCACGAAATCGTCAACCACCGCCCGCAGGGCCTGCACCGTGGTCAAAGCAGGCTGCCGGTCCAGCGTCACCATTGCAATCGGTTTGGTTGGGGCCGGGTCTGTCAGCGGCAGCACCGTTGTCCCGTCCAGCGTACCAAGCGCCTCGACAAGCGCCTGCGGCAGGATTGTTGCAACTGATCCCGCTCGCGCCATCACCATCGCCGCCATGAACCCGCTGGATTCAGAACGCACCTCAGGCCGCAGCCCCTGATCGGCAAAGATCCGATCCAGAATACGCCGGTTCTGCATTTGCGGCTCCAACAGGCTCAGCGGCAGATCCGCCGCCTCCGCCCAGGTGATGCCCTCAGCGCCCGCGGGACGCTCCGCCACCATAGCCGCTGGCGCGACCAGAACATATGTCTCTTCATAAAGCGGCTGAATGCTCACCTGATCCGAGCCCAGACTGTCCTGATAAGTCACGCCGGCATCAATAGTACCATCAAACAGCCGTTGCTGGATCGCAAGCGAGCTGAGGACCTCAATCCGGGCAAGGACGCGATGATGTTTCAAATGCAGCTGATCGACAATCTGAGCGGCATAGGCAGTGGCCGTCGGCACCACTCCAAGAACCAGCATTCCCGTTACCTCGCCCCTTGCGGCAGCAACCTCTTGCTCCAGCGCCTTGGCATCATCTAGGATCGACCGAGCCCGGCGCACGATCATCAACCCCTCCTCTGTCAGCCCTTGAAACCGGTTTCCACGGCGCACGATGGACACACCCAAGCGGTCTTCTAGATTGCGGATCCGCATGGAAAACGCAGGCTGAGACATCCCACAGTCCTGCGCGGCCTTGGCAAAATGGCGGTGACGCGCCAAAGCGCTCATCAATCTAAGATCTTTGAGTTCGATCACCGCTATTCGTCCTTGTCGCTGTAAGGGCACCGTCAAGCACCGTACACCGTGCGCATCAACATCACCATTTGGTGGACCGCAGTCCGGCATAATCCGATGTACAAGATACCCCGCAACGAACAGCCCACACGACCGGAGATGCGCATAAATAGGGTTCGTAACCGGCACCTAAGCCGATTGTTGATTTAGGTCTGTCGCTGCGCCGTCGCGGAACGCGCAATACCGTCATAGATCCCAGTCAAGATGTTCAGCACACGAGTGGCTTCGCCGACGCGTTTTTCCACACCCGGCACCTGTTCCAAAGCCTGCAACAGCAGCTTGCGGCGCTCCGCATCAAAAGCCGCAGTCACCTGCAAGCCTTCGTCGGTGGCGGAATATGTCACCCCGCCACGGCCAGATCCTGTTTTGCGGATCAAGCCAGACGACGCAAGCTTGCGCAGGGAGTATTGGATATTTGGGACATCATCGCGGTTGGTCACCCGCGCCAGCTCTTTGATGGTCTTGGGCCGGTCGTTCATGCGGATCACATTCAACAAGGTGATCTCAGGGCCAGAGGCCGACAGGCTGGACACCAGCCCAAGGCATTCAGACTGCCATCTCGCGAACCCCTCAAAGGTGCGCATCAGTGCAAACTCGAAATCGCTGAGGTCTTCTTCAACCCCAACGTGGCCGCTGTGGTCAGCCTCTCCTGCGCGGGCTGTCTCTATTGATCTAGAAAAAGTATCCAATAATCGTCTCCTTCATTCAGCGGCGAAATACGCCTCCGCTGGCGACGAAACAGGCTGTCAAGGTGTTTCGTGTGCATTCGTTCCCCATTTCGCCACCACGCCCCTTAGTAAATATCCTGTGATAGGTTTCAACCCGTCCGTGCGATGCGGCGACGGTTTCCTTGCCGCGAATTCCGCCAAGAGACTGGAGAATCAATGGAAAATAAAATTTCAATCAAATTCACCATTCTGCATCCAAAATATTAAATAGATAAAAAATCGCCTTAAAGTAGTATTGTGGCATCTTTACGCGTCAACGAACCCAATACGAAAATGTAACGAACCGAGCCTTGTTCGCACATTTCCCAACGGAGCCCACCGAGAAACCGCTGGCAAATCATAAGCTTACACTACAGAAAATCCGTGATCCCTATCACCAAATTCAGGATCAAACCTATTATCATCATTTATCCTAGCTCCTGAACGCCATTAATTTAGCGGTAAGCCCAACTGCTTATTCTCCTCCGCGAATGTGTGCAGCCACACATGTCATGAAGCGGGGGCATAGTTTGGAACGACGGATGAAGATCAGCGTGGTCATCACGCGGACACCAGCAGTGGCGGTAAAGATCATTCGCACGGCGGCTGTGCGCCTGCGAGGTGTACAAACTATTTGGGCATCCGTCATGTCATTCGCAGCGAACGCGAGCCTACCTCCGGCATTTCAGAAATCTGAGATGCATCATGATATGCTGGGTAGAATATCCAGATCGCCGCGACCGCTCGTTTTGCGGGCAAATAATGTTATTGATTTTCTCAATTGGGGCAACGCATTACCGCGTTTTCTTGAACACGGCGCCCGACACTCGTCAGCCCTGCGCCACAGTGTGTACGCCATGTCACCGCCCCCAATCGGGCATGGTTTCGATAATCTGCCAATTCTGGTTGTTGTGCCCCCCCATCGCCCCGCGCGCAGCGGGCCGATGGGGGGGGCATGGGAATATCTGGCGGGTCAAACTCTGAAGAAGTGCAGCCACATTTCCCGGTTGCCAAGTGGGGGCTGTCGGCATTGATCCGACACAAATACTGACCGCGCGCCCATCCAGCGTGACGGTGATTGAAAGGTGCTGAAATGAAATTCCGTAATCCCGCAAGCAAAGTCCTAAACCGGCTTTCAGTCTTTGCAAAATGCAGCTTGCTCATCGCCACCTCTACGTTGGTGGTGACAATGTTCCTAACTTGGGAAAACCAAAAGATCCTTGGCGAGGCCGTCGACAGCGGCGTGAGGACCTTGGCAGAAGGTGTCACCGTAACAGTTGCCGCGCGTAGTGGCGGCGCTATTCGATTTGGCGACACCGAACGATTGGAAGACGATCTGACGTCACTCATCGAGCTCTCCAACGGCCGTTCGACCCACGGGATAGCAATCAGCTCCAAGGGTAAAACAGTGGCCTCCACCGGCACCGCAAGCGAAGCAGAAATCGCCGAGCTGACACTCGTCGCGCAGAAAGCGATGGAAACCGGAAAAATGGAATACAGTGAAAACGGCTATCTGGTTGCCGCGCCGGCTTCCGCGGGTGCTGCCGGTACCGTCATTGTCGGCGCGGTGGGGATGGTCTGGTCGCCGGATGTGGCATTTGCGGAGGTCGCGCCCAATCAGCTTTTGTCGTTCCTGGCCGCCGGCGCAGCCTTTGTCGTCATGCTGGGGCTGTCTGTCTTGGCCCTGCGCTCGATGATGTCCCGGCCATTGGGCAATGTTGCGACCGCAATCAACAGGCTCGCCGATGGCAACTATGAACATGACACAGAGCACCAGTCACGTGGCGATGAAATCGGCCTGATCGCCCGCCACATCGAGGCGCTAAAATCTCAGCTATCAGTCGCCCGTGCCGTGGAAAAACAGCGACACACTGCCCAGGCTGCTCAAAAAGTCGTGGTAGAGCGTCTGAACGATGGGCTTCGGGCCCTCTCGGAGGGCGATCTATCCCAAACCATTGATGACGAATTCTCCGAAAACTACGAAAGCCTGCGCCAGAATTTTAACAATACTGTCAATAAGATGGTTGGTATTATCGACGCCGTAATCGAGAACTCCTCTCGCATTCGTGCCAGCGCCGAAGAAATAAGCCAGTCCTCAGGCGATCTATCGCAGCGCACCGAATCTCAGGCAGCAACTCTGGAAGAGACCGCCGCCGCCATGGAAGAGCTTACAGTGAGTGTGAAGTCGGCCGCCGACGGTGCGCGTGAGGTCGAAGGTATCGTATCCGAAGCCAAGGAAACCGCAGTCAGCAGCGGCAAAGTGGTGACACGGGCCGTCGACGCAATGTCAAAGATTGAACAGTCATCCGAAAAAATCTCACAGATCATTTCGGTGATTGATGACATTTCGTTCCAGACCAACCTCCTCGCCCTGAATGCCGGTGTCGAAGCTGCCCGCGCCGGCGAAGCAGGACGCGGTTTCGCGGTTGTTGCCTCGGAAGTACGCGCCCTGGCGCAGCGGTCTTCGCAGGCCGCTCAGGAAATCAAGGCCTTGATCAGCGAAAGCACCGGTCATGTGGGAGACGGCGTTGATCTTGTTGGCCGCGCCGGCGAGGAGCTGAAACAGATCATTGAACGGGTCGCCACGATTTCCGGCCATGTGAGTGGGATCGCAACAGGCGCACAGGAACAATCCACGACATTGGCTGAAATCAATACCGGGGTTACGCAGCTAGACCAGGTAACTCAGCACAATGCGGCGATGGTTGAAGAATCCACAGCAGCGAGTCAGATCTTGCGAAACGACGCCAACGAGCTGTCACGTCAGGTATCGGTCTTCAAGACCCGAAAGTCAGCTGGCAATGTCGTTCCAATGGCATCTGGCTCCCTGTCCTCTGCTGCACCGCGCCCTGTCAACGCCCCCCCCGTACCGTCGGCACATGGCGACAACGATGGTTTCCTTGAGGCCAGTCCAACACAGGCCGTCGTCGGTTGGGAAGATTTCTAACAAAGACCAGAAATCCTGATGGAAACGGCGCACTCACAGGTGTGCCGTTTCCAGGGGCGCTCAGTCAGATGATATAACTGGTCGAGCGACATTGTGGTCGCCGCCTTACACCGCGCCTAAACACCCCGTTCGCGGGGTATGACACCACGCAGGTCGCGGCCACGGCGGCTGGCGGCTTTGACTCCTGCGTGTTTCAGGGTGATGCCGATGGGCAAAGCAGGACGGCAACGTCAAAAGGCCACTAAGACAGATGCCGAGGTATTTGCGGATTTAGGGGGTTGGTTCGGAGAACAGCCTCACACGCTCAAACGCAACCAGAAGAAACTTACCGAATACCCCTGTCGCATGTTTGGCTTGGACAACAAAAAGATGCGGCCAGTCTCGCGCCGCATTGGGAAGAATGCCGTCAGCGCATCGTCGTCCAAGAAACATGTCTCGTCCGCAATGATCGTGTCTGCGGTCATGACGCGCGCTTGATCGGTTGCCGGGACAACGATGATCCGCCAGCCATGCGATGGGTGTGCCTCAAGCTCTGTTTGCGTCTGCCGCACGATGGGCGGGCAGAATGGATCAGTGTTTTTGAATTCCAGAATGCGCCGGAACAACTCAGTTGATTATCTCAGGCTGGGCGCGGTCAGAATCACTGTCTTGCCGACAGAGAAATCTGTCATACCCAAGGCCAAGTTCGCGACCAACCTGACCGTCCACGTGTCCCTCGCGGAATCGAAAGAGCGGGTCACGCTGCGCCGTATCCTGAATGAGGTCGTCGAAGAAGTCCCGGAGGCGATCACGTCGAACGCCCAGACGGTCGCGCTGCTCGTGTGCCGTCAAACGGGCAAGCGTGGCCGACAACTGAGTTTCAGCGACGCGGCGATCCAGACCTGTCTGACTATGAAGGTGTTGTTTGGCCTGCCGTTGCGGCAAACGACGGGGTTTGTACAAAGCCTGCTGAAGCTAGTCGGCTTGGACTGGACGGTGCCTGGCTTCAGTACCCTGTGCCGCCGTCAACGAACGCTGAACGTGAGCATCCCCCATCGTGGCGGTGCGGGTCCGCTGAACCTTCTAATCGACAGCACTGGTATCAAGGCCGAAAGTGAAGGCGAATGGAATGCCCGCACGCACGGCGGTGCGAAACGGCGGATCTGGCGCCAGGTACATACCGGGGTCGACGAGGAAACGCTTGAGGTCCGGGCGGTCGAGATCACTGGAAGTCGAGATCACGGGCAGCAACATTGGTGACGCGCCCGTATTGCCAGAACTGCGGGACCAGATCCCGCCTGATCAGGAGATCGGCAGGGTCATCGCCGACGGCGCCTATGACACCCGAAAGTGCCACGACGCAATTGCTGCTCGAAACGCCGCCGCCGTCATCCCGCCCCGCAAAAACGCCAAGCCATGGAAGCCGACGAGCCCGGGCGCCGTCGCACGCAACGAAGCTCTGCGGGCCTCAAAGTACTTAGGCCGCGCTATCTGGCGACGATGGAGCGATCATCACTGCCGGAGCCGTGTCGAGTCCAAGATGAACTGCATCAAGCTGCTTGATCAGTCATTGATGGCTCGAGACTTCGATCGCCAGGTCGCGGAGCTGCAAGTCCGTATCGCCGTGCTGAACGGCTACACCGCGCTTGGCATACCCGCCACAGTGGCCGCAGGTTAAATCCGTCCGGGGAAAGGGGAAGTCCGGACCTCAGCCGATTTGTGCAACAAGGCCAATGCGGACCATCAATGTATTCGAATGGCAATGTGGACCAAGGACCATTTCAACATGGTCCACAATCCGTATTTTCACAGGGATATCAATACGCTGGAAAGTAGATGGTGCCCCCACACGGACTCGAACCGCGGACCTACTGATTACAAATCAGTTGCTCTACCAGCTGAGCTATAGGGGCCTTGCGCAGCGGAATAACGATTCACGCATAGGGGTGCAAGACGAAAAATGCAGGTAGGCACGAAGTTTTGTATCGCGCATTGTGCTGATCCCTGCGCCAAGCAGATCGGAAGATCCACGCCAACAGGTCAGACGCCCCTTGGGTCGACCCCGGCCAGGCTAAAAAATCTTTCAAACATCTGTTTTTTATAGCTTTTCTTGACAAAACCACGTCAGGCGATGAAACGAGCCAAGAGGCCGACGTCACCAGGCGGGTCAAAGCTATTCTGGCGACGGCGACCGAGATATGTCATCAAGAAGCTCACACACATTTCGAGACCGGGCGTAGTGACGATGATCACCCCCGCCCCTACTTGCCACAGATCGAAAGCCGCTGCATGGCCAACACCCCATTCAACATCATGATTGTCGGACAGGCCGGTAGGCTACAATTTGAGGCGGTATTGTTTGCGGCGTCTCTGCGCCACTACGCGCCCAGTTTCACCGGACGCTTGTATGTCGCGGAACCTCAGCCTGGGGCCAATTGGGAGAAAGACCCAAGCATTCACAACAAGGCGGTCCTTGAGACGCTGCGGGACCTGAAGGCAGAGATCTTGCCGTTTCAGTCACACGCCTTTGGTCAGAGCTATCCCTATGGCAATAAAATCGAGGCACTGCTGGCCATGCCGGCGGGGGAACCCTTTGTTTTTTTCGATACCGATACACTGATCACCGGTCCGATCGACCAGGTTCCGTTTGATTTTGCGCGCCCTTCCGCGTCGCTGCGTCGCGAAGGGACATGGCCTAAACCGACATTATACGGCCCTGACATGACGGAAATCTGGCGCGCATTATATGATCGGTTCGGTTTGAATTTCGACAGCAGTCTCGACCTCAATCAGCCGAAAAACTACTGGCAGCGATACCTCTATTTCAATGCAGGGTATTTTTACGGGACGTGCCCGCATGTCTTTGGCACGCGATTTCTGAGCTACGCCACGTCGATCCGCGACGATCTCCCTCGCGCATTGGTCGGGCAATCGTTGGATCCCTGGCTCGACCAGATTGCCCTCCCGCTGGTTGTTCACAGTCTGGGCGGCGGGCGCAATACCCTGCCTCACGGATATCTGGATGGGGTTACAAGCTGCCATTACCGCAATTTCCCATTGCTCTATGCCCGCGAGAGTGACGCAGTCGTTACAGCGCTAGAAACAGTTGCCCGCCCCAACAAGATCAAAAAGGTGCTAAAGCTCTATGAGCCTATGAAGCGCATGATCTATCAGGGTCGCGGTGCCAAGGTACGTGCGATGTTTGATCGCAATAATCTGCCCCGCAAAGAGCAGGCGCTACGCAATCGCATCAAATCTGCTGGGTACTGGCTGCGGTAATCTGCCGTGATAGCTGAGACCATGCTTTGGTCCTTCGCAGGCCTGATCGTCGAGATTCACCGCAGCCATAGCTCCGGTGCCAAATTGCGCCTTGCCTTACGTCGCGCAGCAGAGTGTTCTACCCGGCAACAACAATTCGACTACCAAGAGGAGCATCTCCAATGTCTGAAGCGGCAAACTACGGGTTCGACACACTTCAAATCCACGCGGGCGCTAGGCCCGATCCGGCAACTGGCGCACGACAAACGCCAATTTATCAAACCACGGCGTATGTGTTCCGAGATGCCGATCACGCCGCCGCCCTGTTCAACCTGCAAGAGGTTGGATTTATCTATTCGCGTCTGACCAATCCAACGGTTGCAGTTCTGCAGGAACGCATTGCGACGCTTGAGGGCGGTGTAGGCGCTGTCTGCTGCTCGTCCGGTCACGCGGCACAGATCATGGCGCTGTTCCCGCTAATGGAACCCGGCCGAAATGTCGTCGCATCAACCCGGCTCTATGGTGGCACAGTCACCCAATTCAGCCAGACCATCAAACGCTTTGGCTGGTCAGCGAAATTTGTAGATTTTGACGACCCCGAAGCGGTCGCAGCCGCCATTGACGACGATACGCGCGCAGTATTCGGGGAATCCGTTGCGAACCCCGGTGGCTACGTAACCGATATCCGCTCGATTGCTGATGTGACCGATGCTGCCGGTATCCCGCTGATCATCGACAACACCTCGGCCACACCATATCTCTGCAATCCAATTGCGCATGGCGCGACATTGGTTGTGCATTCCACCACAAAATACCTGACCGGAAATGGCACTGTGACAGGTGGCGTGATCGTGGATTCAGGCCAGTTCGACTGGTCCGCAAATGACAAATTCCCGTCGCTGTCGCAGCCCGAGCCCGCCTATCACGGACTGAAGTTTCACGAGACCTTTGGTGGGCTGGCATTCACCTTCCACGGCATCGCCATTGGCCTGCGCGATCTAGGGATGACCATGAACCCGCAGGCAGCGCATTATACGCTGATGGGGATTGAGACGCTCAGCCTACGCATGGAGCGTCACTGCGAGAACGCAAAAACCGTCGCGGCTTGGCTCGAGCAGGATCCGCGTGTTGACTATGTGACCTATGCAGGCCTGCCCTCCTCACCTTATCATCAGCGCGCTGAGAAACATTATCCCAAAGGCACCGGTGGGCTGTTCACCTTTGCAGTGAAGGGTGGCTACGATGCCTGCGTCAAACTGGTGAATTCACTGGAAATCTTCAGCCATGTGGCCAACCTTGGTGACACCCGGTCTCTGATCATCCATTCGGCCTCGACGACACACCGTCAGCTAACGCCGGAACAGCAAGAGGCCGCAGGCGCGGGTGCGAACGTTGTTCGTATATCAATTGGTATCGAGAACGCAGATGATCTGATCGCCGACCTGGATCAGGGTCTGGCGAAGACCGTTGATTAAACGCCTCAACCGTTGAAATATAAAAAAGGCCGGGAAGAACCCGGCCTTTTATCCAAGCCGAATGTCGGCCACGCCCCCTAAAGGCGGGCTTCGACGGTTTGAGGTTCAATCGCCTTCAGACGGCGCGATTTCGTAGACTACCGACACGCTATGACCAAAAGTCAGCTCGCCTGCCTCAATCGGCATAGGCGCACTTCGGGCCATTTCCATCGCCATCATCGGCTGGCCACCACCTGCGTCACGATCATGGATCGAGCGTACGGGTCCCAAGGTCACCCCAGCCGCTTCGGCCAGCTGGGTCGCTTTTCGCAACGCATCCTTTACCGCCGCCCCTCGGATCTGATCCTGTACCTGGGCCGGATCGGCCACGCCAAAGCTAAGCCCACGGAAATCATTTGCGCCAACTTTCAGGACTTGGTCCAACACCTCGCCCAGCCGTTCCAGATCATGGATCCGCAGAGCAAGCGTATTGGAGGCCGAAAAGCCGGTAATCTTGCGTCTGCCGTTCTCATAACTGCGATCCTGTGACCACACAGGATTGAGCGAAATCTGCCGTGTCTGCATATCTTCTGCTGCAATGCCAGCAGCGCGCAATTCGTCCACCACGGCCACCATCTTGGTCGACACCGCTGACATCGCCAATGCGGCCTCGTTCGCCTCTTCGGTAACACCAAGTGTGATTGTCGCAAGTGTTGGGGTCACCGCGATCTGCGCCTCACCGGTTACTGAAATCTGACGGTCCATACGAATTTCATCTGCATAGCTCAGCCCCGTTGTCAGTATAACGGTAAGCACTGACGCAAAAATATGTCTGGCTCTCATGAAACTGCTCCTTTTTCTGAGGTCTTACATGGGGATGGCAAAGGACCGCTTGCAAGGGGGAATTAGTGTCTTTTCCTTTCCCTCGCGATCGGTCTGCCCTATGGTCTGCGACAAGATCGCCTCGCCCCGCGTGGTATAGGCACAATTGAGTTGAAGGCGTGTTGGCATCATGAAACCGGGGTTTGCACTCTCATTTTCCTCCCACGGCGTCAGCCTATTGCAGCGTGCCGCCGGGGGATGGCGCCAGATTGGCACCGTATCGCTGGATGTCGAGGATCTTGGCGCCGCCTTGGCGGATCTGCGCCAATTGGGCGAAACCTATGCGAACGGCCCCATCGCCTGCAAACTGATCATTCCCAATGACCAGATCCGTTACCTGAGCCTAGATACTGGCACGAGTGATGCCGCAGGCCGTCGCGCTGCTGCTGAACGAGGCCTCGACGGCGCCACCCCCTACCGGGTCGACGAGCTGTCCTTTGACCTGAGCGAAGACGGCGCGCAGACCCATGTCGCAGCTGTCGCTCATGAAACGCTGCAAGAGGCTGAAGACTTTGCATTACTGCATGGGTTTCTTCCTGTCAGCTTTGTAGCCACACCTGGAAATATGGATTTTCTTGGCGAGCCGTTCTTTGGATCGTCACAGACCCTGCTGCAATCCGGAGAAACGCCGGTAGAACCCGATGGGGTTGCCGTGGTAGATATCGGACCCGCAGATCCACCTGCAGAGATCGAAGAGCCCGCAGACGTCGGCGACATTGCTCCCCCTGACGCGACAAGTGACACACCCAAACTCAGCGTCGAAGCCGTCACCATCAGCACAACGGATGGCGGTCAAGCAGACGAACCCAAAGACAGCTTATTGGATTTGGCGGACGATCAGGAGGATCCTACGCACGCGCAGGTCGCAGCTGACGACACTCTTGCTGACGTCAGCGCCGATCCAGACGGATATGCCCAGCCGCGCGCCGCTGCCTCATCGCTACAAAAGGATGAGCAAAAGACTGCCTCCGCATTAACGACATCAACGCCTACCGGATTTTCCACCCGGCGGCGTAAAGAAGGTCCAGCCCCACTTGTGGCACCCGTAAGTGCCCAAGCAGATCCAAAACCGATCGTCACGGCCACGGCATCTGTGGCAATCTCCTCCAACACCTCCGAAGACGGCAAACATACCGTTACCGCTGCCCCAGCGCCGGATGGCAAGCCGACAGCTTCTGACAGTCGACGTGTGGTCCCCCACGCGGCTCTGGGTGCAATTTCACTCTCCGATACTGCGCCCGCCATAGGTGCTAACGCAGCCAAAGCTCGGCCCCCTAAACTATCTGCGAAGTCACTTGGCGCGCCAAAGGGAATGATCCCTCCTGCGCCGAAACACTCTGGAGCAACTCCAGTTCTACCGCGTGACGGACTGGAAGAAATTTCCCTGCCCGACACGCCCTCTGACAAGAAATCCCTGCATGAGGCAGGCAAGGCTGCCCTACTGGCTGGAGTCGCGAAACAAAACGTTGGCGGCAAACCGCGTTTTCTAGGTCTCGCATTGATGGCGGGTCTGCTCATTTTTATGGCGATTGTTGCGGCTTGGGCGATACTTGCCGGGCAGCAGACGCGCAACGCCGTCAGTGAGGATGCGACGGCCCCCGTGGGCGCAGAGGTCATAATCGAACCGGGCGAGATTGCCCCTCAGGTCAGTGCTATTCCTGATCAGCCCGATGACGGCACGCTGCTTCCGCCAGAAACCGTCGAGGACGCCCTGTCAAGCACGGACACCGCAGTGCTGGATGCGCTGCGCATTGACGAAGGAATAAGCCCTGCGACGGGGCAACCTCTCAGCGAGGACCTCGATGCTGCGGAACTGGTACCCGAAATTGACCCTGAAACAGACGTTGGCCAACAGCAAGCGGAGCAGGACACCCCGCTGACCCGCGCGGCGCAATATGCTGCCACAGGCATATGGCAGCATGCCCCTGATACTCCTGCCACGCCAAGTGCGGACAGTCTGGACACACTTTATGTGGCATCAATAGATCCGACCGATATCTCCGAAGATGCAATCGCATTGCCAGCGCAGGACAGGTTTGCGACTGATCTTGAATTGGGGGCTGTCAGCACGCCAACAGCCGCTGGACAACAGTTTCAGCTCGACGCGCGGGGATTGGTTGAGGCCACGCCCGAAGGGACACTGAACCCTGATGGGATCATGGTGTTCCTAGGTCGCCCGGAAAAGGTTCCACCGCCTACGCCAGCCCGTCCAGACCCCCAGGTTGCCGCCGCAGCCGAGGAAGACGCCCGCCAGGCCATCCTGTCCGAATTGCGTCCGAAGCGACGACCGGAGAACTTGGTAGAGCAGAACGAGCGCGCCCAGCTTGGCGGATTGAGCCGGGCAGAACTGGGTGCCTTGCGTCCACGACCACGCCCAGCAGGCTTGAAGCCTCCAGAGGAAAACAGCCTTCCGGCAACTGCACAGGCCATTGCACAATCGGTTATACCACGGGCACGCCCGGCCAATTTCGCCAATCTGGTGGATCGTGCGCAACGCAATCGGCAGCGCAACGCAGAACCAAGCATCGCCGAGGCCGTTGCCAGCGCCGCACCACCACGCAGCGTAACACCGCGCATACCATCCAGCGCCTCGGTTGCCCGGCAAGCCACTGTCGACAATGCCATAAACCTGCGGCGCGTCAATCTAATCGGTGTCTATGGCACACCGTCAAACCGCCGCGCGCTGATCCTGATGCCAAATGGGCGCTACAAAAAGGTAAAGGTCGGTGACAGGATTGATGGCGGTCGTGTGGTTGCAATCGGTGACAGCCAATTGCAATATCAAAAGGGCAATCGCAACCTCACTCTCAAAATTCCCAGCGGATAAAATTACCCGGCACATTTGGCGGTCGTCTCGACAATTCCAGCTTAACGGAAAAAAACCGGGCCCATCACAGGTCCGGTTTCTTGTTCTTCAAATGTTGTGACTGGAGTTTATTCAGCGGCCTCAATTTCACCATTGGCGATCTGTTCACGCTCGATAGACTCAAACAGCGCCTTGAAGTTACCTTCGCCAAAGCCGTCGTCGCCTTTACGCTGGATGAACTCAAAGAAAATTGGTCCGATCACGGTTTTGGAGAAAATCTGCAAGAGAATTTTGGTCTCGCCGCCATCAACAACGCCTTCACCATCAATCAGGATGCCATGCTTCTGCATCCGGTCCAAAGGCTCATCATGGCCAACAACGCGATTGTGGCTCATCTCATAATAGCTGGCAGGCGGGGCGGGCATGAATTTGATGCCCCGTTCCGAAATCTCATCCGTGGCACCATATATATCTTCTGAGCCAACTGCGATGTGCTGGATGCCCTCGCCGTTATACTTCTTGAGATAGGATACGATCTGTCCTGTCTCGCCACGATCCTCGTTGATTGGAATGCGGATCCGCCCACAAGGCGAAGTCAATGCGCGGCTTAGCAAACCTGTGAACTTGCCCTCAATGTCAAAGAAACGGATTTCCTTGAAATTGAAGAGATCGCCGTAGAAACGGAACCATTTGTCCATGTTGCCCTTGAACACATTGTGGGTCAGGTGATCGAGATAGTAAAAGCCCACGCCGCGCGGTTTTGACTGCTTGAGCCACTCGAACTCAGTATTGTAGGGCGATGTGTCAAAATATTGGTCGATGAAGTACAGAATCGACCCCCCAATCCCCTTGATCGCAGGCACATCCATGGTTTTGTCATCGGCGTCATAGGGTTCGGCCCCTTTTGAAACAGCATGTTCAAATGCCTTCTGAGCATCTACCACACGCCAGCCCATAGATGGCGCGCAAGGTCCGTGATCGGCCACGAATTTCTCGGCAAAGCTGCCTTTTTCGGCGTTCAGGATATAGGTGATATCTCCCTGCTGCCAAAGCTCGATCCCGGGCTTGGTCTTATGACGCGCCACCAGTTCATACCCCATTCTGGTGAACAGATCGCGAAGTTCCTGCGGTTCTGGATGGGCGAATTCGACGAATTCAAACCCATCAGTGCCAGCGGGGTTCTCGGCGCTGATAACGGACTTCGGGGCATTGTGCGGAAACGGACCCATGTGGCTTTCTCCTGATAGGGAACAGTGTGGCTGCATGTAGAATACCGCATCTGAAATGCTTGTTTCGCGCATAGTTGGGCGTATACCCTCGCCTAGATGCGTGACATTCGCGCAATTGTGAGCATTACCATGAAAGCCCCGCACATGCTTGATATCGTTGACCAGAAATTGCTCTCCGCACTCCAGAAAGATGCGCATTTGACCGCACAGCAGCTTGGCGAGATTCTCAACCTCTCGGCCAGTCAGGCGGGGCGGCGCAGGCAACGTTTGGAGGCCGAAGGGTATATTCGCAGTTACGAAGCACGCCTCGATCCTGACAAGTTGGGGTTGAGTGTTCAGGGATTTGTGCAGGTGCATCTGGAAAGTCACGGACCTGAGCAATCTGAGCGATTCGCCCGCCTCGTACGCACACGCCCTGAGATCACCTCGGCTTGGACAATGACTGGTGAAGCCGACTATTTACTTAGGGTTTTCTGTGCCGATCTCCCTGCTTTAAACAGGCTTTTGCATGAAATTCTGCTGCCTCATCCGACTGTGTCGCGTGTTCAAAGTCAGATTGTGATGGCACAATTAAAAAGCGATGGGCCACTCCCGACTTAAGGTTCCGTGAACACTCGTGCGTTATACAAACTGGGCACAGATTAAGAGAGTGGATAGAAACCGTGTCCTTTGTAGATCGTCGTATTGAAAGCCGCCCCTCCCGCGGCGAGGCTCCTTTTGCGCTGAATGAAGTGTTCTTCTCGCGCACCGACAGTCGCGGTGTGATTATGGCCGGCAACTATGTGTTCCGCCGGGTTTCCAACTATGACTGGGCGGAACTGCTTGGCGCGCCACATCGCACCATTCGTCATCCAGATATGCCCAAGGGCGTTTTCCAATTGTTCTGGGACACCATCAAAAGCGGCCAAACCATGGGCGCCTACGTAAAGAACAAGTCAAAGGACGGGTTGTACTATTGGGTCTATGCTGTCGTTATTCCCTGCGGTGAGGGCTATCTGTCCGCCCGTATAAAACCTAGCAGCAAGATGTTCGATGATGTGCGTGCGCTCTATGCCAAACTGCTCACCGCAGAACAGGACGAGGGACTAACACCTGCCGAAAGCGCCGAACGGTTAAAGCGCTGGATCACCGAGCATGGCTATGACAATTATCGCCAATTCGCCACTAAAGCGATGAGCGAAGAGTTGATCGCGCGGGATGTCGGACTGGAAAACGAACCCGATCAGATGATCGTCGATCTGTGTAAGATGCTAGGCAACGCCAAGACGCTGGTGGGCGAGACCGAAGGTCTGATCAAAGACTTTGACGCCATGCACACCATTCCACACAATCTGCGGGTCATTGCCTCCAGGATCGAGCCTTCGGGCGGTCCGGTCACAGTGTTGTCGCAGAACTACGGCGCGATGTCTCGCGAGATGTCCGATTGGTTTGCCGCACACGTCATGGGAAAGGATAGCAACTTTGCGGTGATCGAAACCGCTGTCGACGACTCACTCTTTGTCGAGTGTATGGTTCGCGTCTTGAAGGAATGCGATATCCAGCTGCAAAAAGAACGCCGCAGTCTTGGCGAAGTTGACATGCAAGGTGAACGCGATGTGCTGGCACAGTTGGTGGCAGAACAGCTCGAACGCGCAGGTAAGGGGCTAGACCAGGTGGAGCGAGAAGCCTCGCGTATCATGCACGCCTGCCAAGTGATGCATCGGCATTTCCTCGGCCTCAGCTCGACCCGCGTTCTGTGTAAGATCGAAAGCGCACGTCTACCAGAATCCGGCGAAACACTGTCCGACATCATTGATCAGTTGGGCGTCTTTCAGGAACGCATTTCGCAACGTCTGGAGCGAATTGCTAAACTCAGCAACGAGATTCGCTCTCTCGAACACTAAGTGTCCAAGTTAAACACCCGAAGGGAGGCGTGTCCTCTCTTCGCTCACGCATGACGTCTGTGTTTGGATTTTCCAGCCGACCTGAAATCATGGGTCTTTGTGAGTCGCAGACGTAATCCTGAGGACGTCACATCCGAAGTCCACTAGGCGACATCTGAACGTCCTTGGCTCCTTCAGCATGTTACTCGTTGCCAACCCGCGCGCCGCTTGCGATACCAAAACATATGGACGCATTTCTTTATCAAGCAACGATCTACCTTGCCGCAGCAGTGATCGCAGTGCCTATAGCCGCACGTTTGGGTCTTGGATCCGTTCTGGGTTATCTCGCAGCTGGAATCATCATTGGACCCGTTTTGGGATTGGTCGGAAGTGAAGCCGAAGATCTCAGGCACTTTGCCGAATTCGGCGTGGTTATGATGCTGTTTTTGATCGGGCTGGAATTGGAACCACGCGCGCTCTGGGCGATGCGCCACAAGTTGCTGGGTCTTGGCGGATTACAAATTCTTGTCAGCACATTGGCCTTGATGGGCGCGGCGATGCTGGCTGGTGAGACCTGGCAAGTGGGTCTGGCTGTTGGCCTTGCACTCTCACTCTCGTCAACAGCAATCGTGTTGCAGACCCTTTCAGAAAAAGGGTTGATGCGGACCGGTGGCGGACGGGCAACCTTCTCGGTCCTACTTACACAGGACATCGCTGTCATTCCTATCTTGGCTCTCTTGCCCCTGCTGGCCGTTCAGCATGGCGCTCAGATCATTGGTGATGGCTCAATCGTGCGCACCGCAGAAGAGGCCCACGCGACCACCAGCCATGCGACCCTGTCGCTCGTCGAAGGGTTGCCGGGCTGGGCGGTCACGCTGGTCACCCTTGCGGCCATCGCCTCCATCGTATTGGCCGGCGTCTACTTGGCACGACCAGTGTTCCGTTTCATCCATGCCTCGAATCTGCGCGAGATGTATACGGCCCTTGCCTTGATGATCGTCGTTGGTATTTCATTCCTGATGACACTGGTCGGCCTGTCACCGGCCCTTGGTGCCTTTCTGGCCGGCGTGGTGCTGGCAAACAGCGAATTCCGGCACGAGCTGGAAAGCGACCTCAATCCCTTCAAAGGGTTGCTGCTGGGGTTGTTTTTCATCACCGTCGGCGCAGGCATCAACTACCGTCTTTTCCTAGCTGAACCCGGTGATCTGATCGGCCTCGCCCTTCTTGTTATTCTGGCCAAAGGGACAGTTCTTTACTTCGTGGGCAAGGCATTTGGCCTCAAGAAACGCGACCACTGGCTGTTCACGCTGGGCCTGGCCCAAGCTGGTGAGTTTGGCTTTGTGCTGCTGGCTTTTTCGCGCCAGCTGAATGTCGTGCCGCCTGAGCTGTCAGAAAAGCTGCTGCTGGTGATCGCCCTGTCGATGCTGATCACCCCACTTCTGTTCATACTCTATGATCTCCTATCGAAATACGCAAAAGACAGTCCCAAAGAGCATGTCGCCGACGAGATTGACGAAGAGGGGCCGGTGATTATTGCAGGCATTGGCCGCTTTGGGCAGATCGTCAATCGTCTGGTGCGGGCAAGCGGCTTCAACACCGTGGTTCTCGACAGCAATATGGCGTCGGTGCAGTTGATGCGGCGTTTCGGAGTAAAGAGCTTTCTTGGCGACCCCACCCGACCAGAGCTTCTTAAGGCCGCCGGAATCGCCAAGGCCAAAGTGCTTGTCGTCGCGCTCGATGATCGCGAGGCCGCGCTAAGACTGGTGGCCCATGCGCGCAGGAACCATCCCGACCTGCACATCATTGCCCGTGCCTTTGACCGCAACCATGTGTTCGAACTTTACAAGGCTGGCGCAAATGACATCGTCCGCGAAATGTTCGACAGCTCACTTCGGGCTGGACGGTATGTATTGGAGCAGATCGGCCTCAGCGAATACGAAGCGGCCCAGGCCGAACAGACCTTTTACGCACATGACCGTCACACCGTTCGCGAATTGGCCAGCCTTTGGATACCTGGGACCCCTGCCAGCGAAAACCCGGCGTATATCGCACGTGCCCGCGAACTGGAGAAGGATCTGGAAACTGCGCTTCTAGATTTAGCCGAGGCCAAGAAAGCTTCTGACCAGAAATCAGCCTAGCGCCATCTATGGCCGACAGGAAAATTGGCTGGTAGGCCTCAAACACGCCAGACCGTCTCTCACCGCCTGTTTCCGCAGCTCTAGCTACCGGTAACGCCTGCCTCTTCAAAGGTTGCCATCCCACTGTGGCAGGCAATAGCAGCACGCAATATCTGGATCGCCAATGCGGCACCAGAGCCTTCGCCCAAGCGCAGGTCCAGCGACAAGAAGGGCGGCTTGCCAAGATGTGTCAGCAAGGCAGCATGGGCGCTCTCAGCGCTTTGGTGCCCTGCCACGACATGATCCAGTGCGGAGGGATGTGTCCGCATCAGACAGGCCGCTGCAGCACAGCAGATGAACCCGTCCAAAATGACCGGAATGCGCATCATGCGTGCTGCGGTCATTGCCCCCGCCATCGCCGCGATCTCGCGCCCGCCAAGTCGGCGCAATGCCTCAAGACCGTCGGTGATCACAGATCCATGCAACGCAATGCCTTCGGCAACAACGCGTGTCTTGTTGGCAAGACCAGTATCATCAACCCCGGTACCCCGCCCAGTCCAGTCGCCAGCCTCACCACCAAATAGCGCACAGGCAAGTGCAGCTGCGGGCGTTGTGTTACCGATGCCCATTTCACCGACAACCAATAGGTCTGATGATGGATCTACGGATTTCCAGCCAGTTTGCAACGCGCTCAGCAGCTCTGCATTGCTCATCGCCGCTTCCTGGGTAAAGTCCTTGGTTGGGTGTTCGAAATCAAGGCTGTGAACGTCCAGCCGGGCGCCAGCCAGCTTAGACAGCTGATTGATCGCCGCACCGCCATGTTTGAAATTGGCGACCATCTGCGCCGTCACTTCACTGGGAAAAGCAGAGACCCCCTGCTGGACGATCCCATGGTTGCCGGCAAAGACGATCACCTGTGGCGCGCGGATAACCGGGCGATCGCTTCCCCGCCAACTGCTGTACCAAATCGCTAGATCTTCTAACCGCCCGAGGGAGCCCGGCGGTTTGGTCAATTGGCTATTGCGCTGCGCGGCGGCAGTTTCAGCCTGCTCGTCCACACCCGGTGCCTGCGCCATCTGCGCGCGGAAGTGATCAAGTGAGAAGAGCGGTGACAGCATTGCAAAGCCTCATTGCATCGAAGGGGTCGTCGCAGGTAAAGCGGATCATCCGTATGTACCGGTTCATCTTGACACCGCAAGCCCTCCGAGAGGTCCACAAATGCGAAAAAACGACATATCTGGTGTAGATTTCTTGCTTGTGTTGATCTTACTGACACGATTGCCACTTCCACGACTGGATACACGACAATTCGCGCGGCATGCGCACGCGGTTTGGGCCTTTCCAATTGCCGGTTTGGCTGTTGCGGTCCCGGCTTGCCTCATTGCGCAGGTCTCTTTGTGGACTGGTTTGGAATCACTGACAACAGCCGGGCTTGCAATTGGTGTGCAGATTCTGCTGACCGGCGCGATGCATGAAGACGGGCTTGCAGATACGGCAGATGGTTTTTGGGGCGGGTTCGACCGCGCCCGGCGGCTCGACATCATGAAGGATAGCCATATCGGCACCTATGGCGTGCTTGCGCTGATCGTTACGGTCGGTCTGCGCTGGGTGACCTATGCCAGTATCATAACAACTGCAGGACCTTGGGCTCTGGTGCCACTTGCGATGCTAAGTCGCGCCATGATGCCTGTCATCATGACCGTCTTGCCCAATGCACGTGGAAGCGGCCTGTCACAATCTGTCGGTCGCCCGACACCTCGCAACTGCGCGCTTGGCTTGGGGCTTGCGGCAGCAGGTGCTGTGTTGATCTTAGGTTGGGTATCGTTTGGTGTGATACTGGCAATGGCAGGTGCTACGGTTTCGCTCGCCGTGGCGGCGCGGGTCAAGATTGGTGGGCAAACAGGCGACGTCCTGGGAGCGACACAGCAGCTTAGCGAACTGGCCGGACTGCTGATGGTTGCTGCACTGATTGCGTGACTATCGACACGCCTATTCCACACCGCTGGTCCGGATCTTCAGAGGCCCGCCACAGTGCTTGCAATGCACCGCGTCAACATCGTGCCGGGTCAGACCACATTGCCCGCAGGTATAGCGTACCCTCTGCGGATTAAAGATCGCCTGTGCCAAACGCACAAACAACGTCACCCCAACCACCATCACAAAGACAGAGAATGTCTTACCCGCAGGCGTGGCCATGGTGATGTCGCCAAAGCCTGTGGTGGTCAGCGTCGCTACGGTAAAGTAGAGCGCGTCAATATAGGGATATTCGCTGCCCGAACTGTCCATGAAAAACACCAACACTGTTATCGAGGTCGCGAAGACAAAGATGAACAGATTTATTCCTGCAATGATTGCATCCTCGTGCCGCCGGAAGAACCGACTATCTCGCCGCAGATCCTGTAACAAATGGTAGGAATGGATTAGGCGCAATCCCCGCAGGATCCGTAAGAAGGCCAGACCACCGGGCAGGATCGTCTCCAGCAGCAGGGACAGAAGCACGACAAAATCTGCCAGCGTATAGATGCGCCAGAATAGCTTGCGCCGGTTGCTGCTGATCCAGAAACGAGCGGCCAGATCCAAAGCGATCACAAGCCCGATAAACCAGCTAATGGCAATCAGCTCTGGCCCATGAGGAATATGGGCCGTGGACATAAAAAACAGAATGCTGACTGCATCAAACGCGGTCAGACCATATCGAAACCAAATAGAGGCGCTGTCGCTCCCGCGATAAAGATCCTTCAGGCGGGTTTTCAACTCAGGCATATGTGGTTCTCTGCTGTCTGTGATCGTTTTGACGATGTACCCTAATCCCAGGTCTTCGCAACCATCAGTGACCCGTCACTTGACAGGGGCCATTCAAAACAAAAAAGAGGCTGCACCATACGGAACAGCCTCTTTGTAGATTTGTGTAATTAACCGCTGTCAGGCAGCACGAGAGGTCAGGACCTCATCCACCTGCTTGGCAGCAGAGATCTCATCGCCACCGGAAACGGCTGCCACTTCGCGTGTCAGACGTTCCAATGCAGCCTCGTAGAGCTGACGTTCAGAATAGCTTTGCTCGCGCTGATCATCCGTACGATGCAGGTCGCGGACCACCTCAGCGATAGAGATGAGATCACCGGAGTTGATCTTTTGCTCATATTCCTGGGCGCGACGCGACCACATGGCGCGCTTAACCTTAGCCTTGCCCTTAAGGGTGGTCATCGCCTTGGCGATCACATCCGGAGAACTCAGCGAACGCATACCGATTTCGGTTGCTTTATTGGTCGGCACCCGCAGGGTCATCTTGTCCTTTTCAAAGGTGATCACAAACAGTTCCAGCGTGAAGCCGGCCACTTCCTGCTCCTCGATCGAGAGGATCTGCCCCACACCATGGGCCGGATACACAACATAGTCATCGGGGCGGAATTCAGGCTTCTTCGATTTGGTCATACAGGTCTTTCCTCGCTATGTGCCGACGCCTCCGCCGACAAGGCTGCTTCAAAGTCCATCCGCGCAATGATCAAGTGATCCGCACCGGCAGACATGTCGCAGAAAAACCGCCAAAAGAACCGTGCGACGCAAGGCGCACGATCAAGGCGGACATCCGTTGATTGGTCATTTGCTGATTCAGCATATCACATTTTTTGCCCTACAAAAAGGCAAGCACCCGGCAAACCTGAGCACGAAAAGCTCCGACATCGCACAGAACTGCAAAAACACATCATTTTCTGTGTTTGCTTGATGGTCATGCGATGCAGGTCAAGCCTGAGTCGCACCCCGAGGACAGAGATAGCCTATTCACCACACCAGTCAGACTGTTACAGGCCTATCAGCCGCCTTCGCCAGGTGCCTCGGAGAAATATTTCTCCAGCTTGCCCTCTTCACCGTCACGCTCTTCGGCATCAGGAAGCGGATCTTTCTTGGATACAATGACTGGCCACATCTCGGAATACTTGCGATTGAACTCGACCCATTTGTCCATATCTGGCTCGGTATCAGGACGGATCGCATCGGCCGGGCATTCCGGCTCGCAGACGCCGCAATCAATGCATTCATCCGGATGGATCACAAGGGTGTTTTCGCCCTCGTAGAAGCAATCGACCGGGCAGACTTCGACGCAGTCGGTGTATTTGCAGGCAATGCAGTTGTCCGTAACGACATAAGTCATGATAGCCGAGTCCCGTAGCTGTTTGACAACTAGCTAATTCACCGCGCCGTCGGCTTCAAGATGTCAAAACGCGCCATCCCGACGACTAAGATCAAGCGCCCTGCGCTCTTTCTTGTCCGGGCGACCTTTTCCCTCATAGCGCGGATTACGCGGTACAGGGTCCTGCTTTTCGGTCATATCAAAGTACAGGGCCTGAGCTTCGGGTGCTGGTCCACGCCGCGTGCCCAAGGCCTCAATCCGCACCATTCGAACAATACGACCTTGGGGAAAGGTCAGAACATCACCCAAAGTGACGTTCTGAGCCGGTTTTGAGATCTTGCTGCCATTCAGGCGAAGATGACCGCCGCTGACAAGTTTGGCAGACAGGCTGCGGGTCTTGAAGAACCGCGCCTGCCACAACCATTTGTCAATTCTGATCTTCTCGTCCATTGGCATCTAGGATCGGTTAATCGCCCTGCTTCAGCCCCATAAGTGCTGCGGCAAAGGGATTGTCTGGATCGATCTGCTTTTCCTTCTTCGGCGGTCGGGCGGAATAAGTCTTGCCACCCTGATCCTGACGGGGCCCACCCTTTTTACCGGGTTTGCCGTCACGACCGCCTGGCTTGCCACCACGGGGTTTGCCCTTGCCGCGCGGGGCGTCGCCACCCCGTTTGGCGCCGGAACGTTCACCCTCAGTGCCAGCATCCTGACCACGGCGCCCACCATTGCGGTTGCCGCCAGTCTTGCGCGCACGGCCCCAAGTGAAGGTATAGAACACCTCCATCTCCAGCTCTTCGACCTTGGCGTCAGCGGGTTCACCCACCGGCGTCTCGATCTCGGCGGTTTCGGGGATGGGGTCCACAGCAACCGCGTCGGCCAGCGTCTCAGCTACAGGCGCTACGCCTGCATCCTCGATATCTGCAACCTCTGCTGGCACCTCCACAGGTGCCCCAGTATCAGCGGCATCAGCTTCAGTTGTTGCAGCCGTATCAGCTTCATCGGGTGCGGCAGCAGGTGTGTTCTCAATCTGCGCGGCGGCGTCCATCACAGGCACATCCGCGTCGGGTGCACTGGTCTCGGTGACCACTGCATCGACCGGTTTGGCCTTTGCGCGCTCAGCCTTGTCAGCCTGATAGCCGAGCCCCTGCATCAGATCTGCAAACTGCTCTAGCGTCATGCCGGTGATCGACAGCATATCGGCCTTGGCTTCAAACCCGCCGCGGCTGTCTTCGGCGCGCAGCATATCGGCCAACCGTTCGAGCATATCAATGCGAATCATCCGCTCGCCTGCATCACGATAGCCACACATGGTATCGTAACCCTGTGGTGCATCCTTGATCACCGGCACAGTCACCAGACCGGCAGGCGGCGCGTCGGGGAATTCGCTCAGGCCACCGTACAGAGCCCAGAGTACCAGACGCAAACGGGTTGGTGCTGGCTTCAGCAGCAGCGGCATAAAGATGGTGAACTGACCAAAGCGGATGCCATGCTTGCGCAGCGCACCGCGGGCATCCTGATCGAGATCTTTCACCTCTTGTGCGACAGCTCCGCGCGGCAAAAGGCCAAGTCCCTCGACCATACGGAACGCAAAACCACGGGCAAGGCCGGTCAGCTCTTCGTCGCGCTGCAGATTGAGCAGCGGCTCAAACAGCGCATTGACCTTGCGAGAGATGAAATGCTGCAGGCGGCGTTCGACTTTCTGAGCAACGTCTGCCCCAGCAGCGTCATCCACAAAAACCTCGATGCGTGGATTCAGCGGATCTGCGCCGGCCACCAATTTGCCGACAGCATGTTCGCCCCACATCAGGCCGCCCTGATCGGTAAAATCAATTTCAGTATCCGGCGCGTTGTAGAAACGGTCAGCCCGGAGATGGAAATGCGGTGCGAGTGCTTGCAGGGACGCAGATTTCAACGCCTTTGCCTCGGCGCCCTGAGCGCCTTTGTCCGGCGAGAACCGGAACCCTTCAAGACGACCAACGAATTCTCCTTCGACGGTCACTTCACCCTTGTCATTCACTTCGGCCAAAAGGGCCTCCTTCTGTTTGAGCCGGCGCAAAAGCACGGACGTGCGCCGGTCCACAAATCGCTGAGTCAGACGTTCGTGCAAGGCGTCCGACAATCTGTCTTCTACAGCGCGCGTCTCCCCGCGCCAATGACTTTCATCACGAACCCAGCCGTTCCTTTGCGCGACATAGGTCCAAGTCCGGATAAAGGACAAACGTTTCGACAATGCGTCAATGTCGCCATCAACCCTATCGATCCTTTTTATCTGCCGCGCCAGCCAATCGTCCGGCACCACCCCAGGACCATGCAGATACTGGAACAATACGCCCAAAAGCCCAGAATGTTCCGACTGCGAGATCCCCCGAAAGTCGGGAACCCGGCAGATATCCCATAGCAAACGTACCGACGGGGCATTCGTCGTGCGCGCCAGAACCTCCCCCTGCTGAGAAAGCGATTTCAGCGCGATCAGATCGTCGGCCTCGCGGGCCCGGATAAGATTTGGATTCTGCGACGCTGATTCGAGCGAGCGGATCAACGCCTCTACCGTGCCGAATTGCAGCGCCGAGGATCGCCAGTTCAGCTTTTTCAACGGCGTGAAACGATGCTCCATAATGGCCTGCGCCACGCCGTCGTCCAGCGGTGGCGCATCGCCTGTGACGCCAAAGCTGCCGTGGCTCATGCCCCGGCCTGCCCGTCCGGCAATCTGGGCCAGCTCATTCGGGGCCAGCTGTCGCATACGTCGGCCATCGAATTTGGCCAACGACGAGAATGCGACGTGATCAATATCAAGGTTCAGCCCCATGCCAATGGCGTCGGTTGCCACCAGATAATCAACTTCACCGTTCTGATAGAGTTCGACCTGCGCGTTGCGTGTGCGTGGGCTGAGCGCCCCCATGACAACGGCGGCGCCCCCCTTCTGGCGGCGGATCAACTCTGCAATGGCATAGACGTTGTCGATAGAGAACCCGACGATGGCAGTACGGGCAGGCATCCGGCTGATTTTTTTGGAACCCGCATAGACCAGATCCGACAGTCGCTCGCGGCGCACGAACTGGACACCGGGGACCAGCTCAGCGATAGGTCCGCGCATGGTGTCAGCCCCCAGAAACAGCGTCTCCTGCGTTCCACGCGCACGCAGCAACCGATCGGTAAAAACATGACCTCGCTCTGGATCGGCGCAGAGCTGGATCTCATCCACAGCGAGGAAATCGCACCCCATTCCTTCGGGCATCGCCTCAACCGTGCAGATCCAATATTTCGCACGGGGCGGAACAATGCGTTCCTCGCCAGTGACCAGCGCCACCACCGAAGGCCCACGTACCGCCACCACCTTGTCATAGACCTCGCGTGCGAGCAGACGCAGCGGAAACCCCATGACACCGGTGCGGTGTCCCAGCATCCGCTCGATTGCGTAGTGGGTTTTACCGGTATTCGTTGGCCCCAGAACGGCCACGATCCGGGAGCCCCCGGAAATCTGCGTGCCTGTCATGATATTGTCCCCACGCCCGAACCGAGCCTTGTGTTCCGTCCTAAAGCTCTTTGCCTTCGACCTGACTCTTCAGTCGATCCAGCGCGTTGGTTATCCCCTCGTGGTGCGGATGTATAGCCTCCGCCCTCTGGTAGGCCTCATAGGCGTTTTGCGGATCATTGAACTGTTCAAACATCGCCCCCAGCGCATAAATCGCATTGTAATCATTGGGGTTCAGCATCAGCGTCCGCTCTAGATCTGCAACCGCGGGTCCAAACAGCCCGGCAGTGAAATAGGCTCGTGCGCGCTCATACCAGCCCATTGCGAAATCCGGCGCATGATCCGTCAGCGCCGTAAGATGCTCGATGGCAATCTGGGTATCTCCTCGGTCTAGCGCGTCAACGCCCCTTTTCATCAATAGATCCATCGCGGCAGAGCCGCTTTTGCCCCAAAGCGCCTGAAGCGCGCGGTCCAGCCCGATCGCGTCACTTGGATCAGCTATGGAGAGCGCAGTCAGCAACCCCGCCTCATCCTGCGGCATTTCCGCTTGAACCTGCAAAGGCACGGAAAACAGGACTGTCAAAGACGTTGCCGCCACGATAGCTTTGAGCTTGGAGAATTTTGCAACCATGATGCGTTGAGTGTAACCGCGCAGCCTGCGTTTTCCAGAGCGGTGAGGCTTTCCCTCACATAAAAGTGCTGGCTGCGGCCCAAATATGAGGACTCAACATGAGCGAAACGCTGACTCAAGCGGCAGAAACGCTGAACGCAAAAATGGACGGCGGCTTTGACGGCTCCGCCAAATTCGACATCACAGGCATGGGCACCATCATGCTGGACCAGAGCGGCGCCCGCGTCGCAGACGAAGAAGCAGAGGTCACTATGACCGCCGATGCGGAAACGTTTCAGTCCATCATCGAAGGTGAGATGAACCCAACTACAGCCTTTATGAGCGGCAAACTGACCATCGACGGTGACATGGGTACCGCGATGAAACTGGCATCGGCAATGGCCTGATGGATGCGCACCTGATGGATCTGACCCCTGCCCCCTTCTTTGCCGATATCGCGCAGGGACCAGATGGCGGCCAGGCTCATTGGGTGACCACCAGCGATGGCCTGCGCATCCGCGTGGGCCATTGGCGACCGGAGGGCGTTAGCAAGGGAACACTGCTGCTGTTCCCCGGACGCACCGAATATATCGAAAAATACGGCGCCGCCGCCAAGGATATGGCCAAGCGGGGCTATGCCACGCTGGCCGTGGACTGGCGCGGTCAGGGGTTGGCAGATCGGATGCTGCCGGAACGTCTATTGGGTCATGTGGTTGCCTTTCGCGATTTCCAAAAGGATGTTGAGGCCACCGTGGATTTGGCCGAACGGCTGGCGCTGCCAAAACCTTGGTTTGTTCTCGGGCATTCTATGGGTGGCGCCATCGGGTTACGCGCCGTAATGGCGGGGCTTTCGGTCAAGGCCTGCGTATTTACCGCACCTATGTGGGGCATTCAGATTCCCCGCGCCCTGCGTCCGCTTGCACGGGTGCTCAGCTCCATGGGTAGCCGGTTTGGTATCAGTGCGATGCGCACCCCCACCACCACATTGGCCCCCTATGTGCAGGCCAGCCCTTTTGAGGGTAATTCACTTACAAATGATGCGCAGATGTATCGACTGATGCAGGACCAGCTAGAGGCACAGCCCGATCTCTCGCTTGGCGGGCCAACCGTGCAATGGCTCGGCGAAAGCCTGCGAGAATGCGCCGCGCTGGCCGCCATGCCATCCCCGGCCCTGCCCTGCATCACCTTCCTCGGCACACAAGAGCAGATCGTCAATACCGCCGCTATTCATGATCGTATGGCCCGGTGGCCCGGTGGCGAATTGGAAATGGTCGAGTGCGCCCAGCATGAGGTCCTGATGGAGGGACCAGAGACCCGGCGCATGGTGTTTGACAAAGTCGCACGGCTGTTTGACCAATACTGCAACTAAGCACTGACGACATACCCCTGCATGCCCCTCAGCGCGCCCGCAAAACAGCGGGACAGAAATTGGCGCCCCGCCTTGGCACGTTGCTTGTGATCTGCCCCCCTCACGCTTAGATGTCGGCTAGACACATAACAGCCTGAGGTACCCTGATGTTCACAGTCCCCTTCCTTGACCGCGACCTACTGCGAGACGTCAATGCCAATGCCGCAGGCGGCTCCGGGCCGGATGGGCTGGGCAATCTGCCCGAATGGGACCTCAGCGATCTCTACACGTCTGAAAACGCCGCCGAACTTGATCGTGATCTGGCCTGGCTAGAAAGCGAATGCGCTAGCTTTGCCGCCGACTACGAAAACAAGCTCGCTAATCTGGATGCCGAAAGCTTGCTAGCCTGCGTTCTGCGCAATGAGAAAATCAACAGCATCGCCGGGCGCATCATGTCGTATGCGGGCCTGCGCTACTACCAGCTGACCACGGATGCGGAACGGGCCAAATTCATGTCCGACATGCAGGAGAAGATCACCATCTTCACCACGCCGCTGGTGTTCTTCACGCTGGAAATCAACCGGATTGACGACGCCACGCTAGAGGCGCATTTCGCAGCCAATACAGATCTGGCGCGCTACAAGCCTATCTTTGATCGCATCCGCGCGATGAAGCCTTATCAGCTGTCGGATGAGCTGGAGAAATTCCTCCATGATCTGGGCGTGGTGGGCGATGCCTGGGAACGGCTGTTTGACGAAACCATCGCGGGCCTCATCTTCACCGTGAATGGAGAAGAGTTGAACATTGAGGGCACGCTGAACCTGCTGACGGAACAGGATCGCAGCAAACGCGAGGCGGCGGCGCGCGAGCTGGCCCGGGTCTTTTCTGACAACATCAAGATCTTTGCCCGCGTCCATAATACCCAAGCCAAGGAAAAGGAAATCCTTGACCGCTGGCGGGGGATGCCGTCACCGCAGATGGGTCGCCACCTGTCCAACCACGTTGAACCCGAAGTGGTCGAGGCCCTGCGAGAAGCGGTTGTTGCGGCCTACCCCAAACTGTCGCATCGTTACTATGAACTGAAGCGCAGATGGCTGGGGCTGGACCGGATGCAGGTCTGGGACCGAAACGCGCCGTTGCCGATGGAGACCACCCGCACCGTCAACTGGGATGAAGCGCGCAAGATGGTAATGGACGCCTATAGCGCCTTTGACCCGCGCATGGGCGATCTGGCCGAGCCGTTTTTTGACAAGGGCTGGATCGACGCGGCAGTGAAACCGGGCAAGGCACCCGGTGCCTTCGCCCACCCTACCGTCACCGATGTGCATCCCTATGTGATGCTGAACTACCTCGGCAAACCGCGCGATGTGATGACCCTGGCGCACGAGCTGGGCCACGGCGTGCATCAGGTACTGGCGGCAGATCAGGGCGAGATGCTGTCGTCGACACCGCTGACACTGGCTGAGACAGCCTCGGTCTTTGGCGAGATGTTGACCTTCCGTAAGATGCTGGAAAACGCCAAGGACAAGAACGAGCGCAAAATTCTGCTGGCGGGCAAGGTCGAGGACATGATCAACACCGTCGTGCGCCAGATCGCGTTTTATGATTTTGAGTGCAAACTGCACGCCGCCCGCGCCGAGGGTGAGCTGACCCCCGATGACATCAACGCCCTATGGATGTCAGTACAAGCCGAAAGCCTGGGCGAGGCCTTTGATTTCATGGAAGGATACGAGACCTTCTGGACCTATGTACCGCATTTTGTGCACTCCCCTTTCTACGTCTACGCTTACGCATTTGGGGACGGGCTGGTGAACGCGCTCTACTCGGTCTACGCAGAAGGGGCCGAAGGGTTCGAGGATAAGTACTTCGACATGTTAAAGGCCGGGGGCTCCAAGCACCATAAGGAACTGTTGGCACCATTTGGTCTGGATGCAAGTGATCCGACTTTCTGGGATAAGGGGCTCAGCATGATTTCCAGTATGATCGACGAGTTGGAGTCGATGGAGGACTGATCCTAAATTAGTACGTGGCAAACCAATTAAAGGGGCGTGACCGGCAGGTTGCGCCCTTCTCCGTGTCTACTACGCCCTTTTTCAAAGCGATTACTTCAGCTGACTGTCCTTGCTGCCGCGACGGTTAATGCCGCCGCGCGCATTGTAGGCGCTGTCGCGATCCTGCTGACACTCAATACAGAGCTTTACGCCGGGGATAGCCCTGCGACGTGGCTCTGGGATTGGCTCTTCGCAATCGGCGCAATGGGTCAGGCTCTCGCCCATCGGGCCACGGCGCGCTTTCAATCGTGCCAACTCGTCGCTGATCGAGGCTTCGATTTGCTCACTCACGGCGCCGTCGCGGGCCCATCCTCCAGCCATGACATTTCTCCCTTTGGTCGAAGCAAGGTAGCATATTTGCCCCACGTTGTCAGAAGACAACGCAGACCTCCCCGACCGGGTTCCGACCTTGCCTCGTGCGCCGCGATATGCCGATCAGCCCATGGGGCGTGGGAACAAAAGTCGCAGGCCATTCATTGAGTATGCAACGGCGGTTCTTCGCTGCCAGTTGATGTCTAGCGCGCCGTACTTGCAGAACCTATGATTCTAAGGAGCCATTCATGCTGACAATTCATTGCCTTGGCCACTCTCGTGCCATCCGCCTCATCTGGCTGATGGAAGACCTGGGGCAGCCCTACGATATGGTTTTTTACGAGCGCACCGACAATTTTCGAGCACCGGATAGCTTGGCCAAAGTCCATCCTCTGGGCAAATCACCCGTGATCGAAGACGGGCATATCAAGATTGCAGAATCCGCAACCTGCCTGCGGTATCTGACGAAACGCTTTGACGACAACACCCACGTCCCACCCGCCGACACCGCCGAGGCGCTGCGCCATGAGGAACTGCTCGATTATGTCGAAAGCTCCTTTGCAGAGGTGGCGATGGGCGTGTTACTGCCTGCGCTGCGTGGAAAGCAGGCAGATGATAATGCCGAACAGGCCATGACTGCACATCTTAGCTATCTGACACGCCAGCTGCCTGAAGAGGGCTTGCTGTTTTCGGATAGCCCGACGCTGGCTGACATCCAGTTTTCCTACATCCTCGCTAATCTATCCGCCATTGGTGCCCTAAAAGAAGCGCCGCGCGTTGCCAGGTACTGGGACGATATTCAAAAACAGCCTGGATGTCAGGCGGCTGTGGCCAAGGCAGGACCGATGGCGCCATCGTTTTAGACCTCTCAACGCGCCTCTTCCACGTGACCATTTCAGGAGCCTAATATGAAAATTCTTGTCGCCGGTGCCACCGGCAAAACTGGCCGTCGTCTGGTCGAAAAACTGCATCGCCTTGGCCATCAACCCATCGCTCTGGTTCGCGAAAGCTCTGACACCAGCACATTGTCACGTGGAACGCTCACGCGACACGGTGATCTTACCGATTTGCCGCAGGACGTCTGCAAGGATTGTGACAGCGTTATCTTCGCCGCCGGGTCAGGTGGCGATACCAGCGCCGAAATGACCGACAAAATCGACCGTGATGGAGCCAAACGACTGGTGGATCTCGCCAAACAATCCGGGGTTTCACGTTTTGTAATGCTTAGCACTGTGGGCGCAGGGGATCCCGACCCAGAGAGCGAGCTGGCGCATTATCTTCAGGCCAAGCATGAGGCGGATGAGCATCTTAAACGCTCGGGGCTTGATTATGCAATCCTACGCCCGGTCCGCCTGACCGAAGGCGATGGCACCGGCAAGGTTCAGTTCGGCGAAAATGTCCACCCTGACGCAGTGGCCGCGCGCGGTGATGTCGCCGCAGCTTTGGCCGATGCAGTCTGCAACCCCAATTGGAGCGGCAAAGCACAACTGATGCAGTCGCTCTAGGGTTCTGGCCGACCAGGTAAGCTCCGGCGTGGTTCACGCCTGAGCTTATCATTTGGCGCTGCTGTTGAGAGGAAACATCCCGACAACTCACCACGTGACCGACCTCAGCGCAGACGCTGTTCGCTCTGCCCATCAAAGAAGTAGGCCTTTGTGTCATCAAAGTCTAACGTCACTGCGGTGCCTTCTGGCAGCGCCTCATCCCCACGGGTTTCAACAATTATTTTCTCTCCGGTGCTGCTGCGTAGATAGTCATAGGACACCCCACCCAGCCGTTCCCGCAGCTCTAGGATCAGGCTGCTATCACCGGCCTCAACCGTCAGATGCTGTGGACGGATCCCAACCAACACAGTCGCCCCTTCCTTCGGCAACACGACGGATGTCCGTACCCGCCGGTTTTCCAGCGCAGGGACGACGATCACGCCACCCGCAACCTGACCTTTCAAAAAATTCATACTGGGAGAGCCGATAAAACCGGCAACAAAACGGTTGTCGGGGTCAGCGTACAGATCCATCGGGCTGCCGACCTGCTCGACCCGACCGGCCCGCAGCACAACAATTTTATCCGCCAGCGTCATCGCCTCGACCTGATCATGGGTCACATAGATCATGGTGGCACCGATTTCCTTGTGCAGGCGCGCGATCTCGACCCGCATGTCAACGCGCAGCTCAGCATCAAGATTGGAGAGCGGCTCGTCGAACAAAAACACCTCCGGGCCGCGCACTATCGCCCGCCCTATGGCAACCCGCTGACGCTGACCGCCAGACAGGGCTTTCGGCTTGCGCTTGAGGTAATCATCCAGCTTCAGGATCCGGCTCGCTTCATCGACCTTTGCCTTAATCGCGGCCTTAGGGTGGCCGTTCATCTTGAGCCCGAACCCCATGTTTTCCTCAACAGTCATATGGGGGTAGAGCGCATAGGACTGAAACACCATCGCGACACCACGATCCGCGGCATCCAGCCCCGTCACGTCGCGGTCGCCAATGTGAATCTGTCCGCTGCTGGTCTCCTCCAGCCCAGCGATCATCCGCAACAATGTGGATTTTCCACAGCCCGAGGGACCGACAAAGACGCAGAATTCGCCATCCCTGATGGATAGATCCACATCATGGATCACTTGAACATCGCCATATTTTTTGACGGCCTTGGCCAATGTGACCCCTGTCATTCGTCTTCTCCCTAAGATTAACTCGGAAATTGCCAGGTCTCGGCTGCGGTTGCGATTTCTTGCGCGGCCTTTACCAGTGCCGGACGCAGATTGCTTAGCGCATCCAGCGACTGCCGCTGGCGCGAGGATGTGATCGACAAACCGCCCATCACCTTGCCCGCCGCCGACAGGATCGGGACTGCGATGCAGATGATGCCGGGCTCGTGCTCTTCGCGGTCAAAGGCGACGCCGTCGCGGCGGATCTCTGCCAGCTCAGCCATCAGTGCTTCGGGGGTGGACAGCGTCTGGGGCGTATGAGCAAAAAACGCCTGTCGGCGGATCGCATCGGCCTGCGCCTCCGCTGACAGATACGCGATCATCGCCTTACCGACACCAGTACAGTAGCCAGGTCCGATCTTGCCCGCCTGACTGAACATTTCGATTGGTGTTTCGGCGTTGCGTTTATCAACATAGAGCACCTGGCCGCGATCCAGCTGCGCCAGATGGATGGTCTCTCCGACGTCTGCTGATAGCTGGTCAAGACAAGGCCGCGCGACCGGGGCCAGCGCGCTTTGCCGCCATGCGGCATGGGCCAGCCGCACCAACCGCAGGCCCGGTGCATAGGTCTGCTGGGTATCATCATAGGACAGCATGCCTTGATTTGTCAGTGTCTGGACCAGCCGATACAGGGTCGCCTTGGGATGATCCGATATCGCCAGTACCTCGCCAAACCGCATGGGACGGCCCGCCTCGGCAATTTGATCCAGCACCGCCAGCGCCTTGCCGACTGTACCATCTGCCTCTCGCGCGTTGGGCGCCATCTTTGCCATCGCTATCCTTTCTCGTCCATGCCGGGATGGACGTAACTGTTGACATCCTTAGCCGAGGCCGCTCATAGTTTCAATAGTTGGAATTTGGTTCCAATATATGAAACAAAACTATAAGCGTCAATCGGGAGGACGTCATGACTAAACTGAAAGGAACGGTCGCGGGGCTGGCATTGGGCCTTGGCCTTGTGACCTCAGCACAGGCCGAACTCAGCGGCACGCTCAAGATTTTTTCGGACATGTCCAATCCTGCGCCCCGCGCAGTGATGGAACAGATGGCAGAAGATTTTGACGCCATGCACCCTAACCTGTCGGTTGAGCTGACCGTCATCGACCGCGAAGCCTACAAGACCCAGATCCGCAACTTCCTGACTGCAAATGCACCGGATGTGGCCAACTGGTACGCGGCGAACCGTATGCGGCCCTATGTATCTGCGGGCCTGTTTGAGGATGTCAGCGATTTATGGGCCGAACCTGCGATCGCGGATGCGCTGGCCTCGACCAAGGGCGCAATGACGCTGGATGGCAAACAATGGGGCGTGCCCTATACCTACTATCAGTGGGGCGTTTACTACCGCGAAGACATCTACAACGAATTGGGCCTGGAAGAGCCCACCGACTGGGAGAGCTTTAAGTCCAACTGCCAGAAGATCTTGGATTCCGGTCGAAAATGCTTCACCATCGGGTCAAAGTTCCTATGGACTGCAGGCGGCTGGTTTGACTATCTGAACATGCGGACCAACGGCTATGACTTCCACATGGCGCTGACCAATGGCGAAGTTGCTTGGACTGACGACCGCGTCAAACAGACTTTTGCCAACTGGCGCGAACTGATCGACATGGGTGCGTTCATCGACAACCACCAGTCGTATAGCTGGCAAGAAGCCCTGCCGTTTATGGTAAAAGGCGAGGCCGCAGCCTATCTGATGGGCAACTTTGCCGTCGCCCCGCTGCGCGAGGCCGGCCTTAGCAATGACCAGCTGGATTTCTATCAGTTCCCGACTATCAACCCCGACGTAGAACGGGCCGAAGACGCCCCTACGGACACGTTCCACATCCCAGCGGGCGCGCAGAACAAAGAAGCCGCGCGAGAATTTTTGCGGTTTGTCGTCTCGGCCGACAACCAGACCAAGATCAATGGCGGTAACGCACTTGGTCAATTGCCGGTGAATTCTGGCTCTTCGGTAGATGACGACGAGATGCTGAACCAGGGCTTTGAGATGCTCTCGTCCAACTCACCCGGTGGCATCGCGCAGTTCTTTGACCGCGACGCTCCGGCAGAAATGGCCTCCATCGCGATGGAAGGCTTTCAGGAATTCATGGTGTTCCCGGACAATCTGGACGACATCCTAAGCCGTTTGGAGAAAGCACGCGAGCGGGTTTACTAACCCCCGCTTCGCCATTTTGACAGCAAGGCCGGTTCATCTTATCGGCCTTGCAATGCTTCGATGCCAGATCGCGTAGCATTGCGGGTATCGGTACCCGCTGCACAGCCCGCAGCCCCCCGCGGCAAGACCAACAAGGGAGATCTCCTGTGGCTAAGACCAACCTCGCCCCAGAAATCGGACCGACTGCCAGATCGCGCGGTTCCAGCGATAGCTGGCTGCGGCGCAATCGCCAAACCCTCGCACCGTGGCTGTTCCTTGCGCCCGGCGTGATCTTCTTTCTGTTCTACGTGATCTTCCCAATTCTTCAGAGCTTCAACCTCTCGTTCTACCGCTGGGACGGTCTGGGTGATCCACAGTTCATCGGCATGGACAACTACCGCGAGCTGATGGACGATCGCGCCTTCGAAGTCTCTATGTGGAACAACCTCAAGTGGCTGCTTCTCTATCTATTGGCCATCCCAGCGGGGCTATTCATCGCACTGTTCCTAAATCAGACAGTGACAGGTATTCGCCTTTATAAATCTTTGTTTTTCTTTCCTTTTGTGATCAGTCAGGTTGTTGTTGGCCTGGTGTTCAGCTGGTTCTACGACCCCACCTTTGGTTTGTTAAATCAGGTGTTGGGCTGGGTTGGGCTGGGCCCCTTGAACGTCCTTGGGGATCCGACACTGGTGACTTATGGCATCATTGCCGCAGGGCTGTGGCCGCAAACGGCTTATTGCATGATCCTGTATCTGACCGGCCTGAATGCCGTTGATCCAGAACAGGTAGAAGCGGCGCGGCTGGACGGCGCAAAAGGCGCCAAAATGCTCTGGTATGTCATCATTCCGCAACTGAGACCGGCAACTTTTGTGGCCTTTGTTGTGACCATTATTGGCGCGCTGCGCAGTTTTGATCTGATTTCCATCATGACCAACGGCGGGCCCTTCGGTTCCAGCCGGGTGTTGTCTTTCTATATGTTTGAAAAAGCTCTGTCAGAATATGGCTTTCGCATGGGATATGGCGCCGCCATCGCGGTGGTGCTGTTTTTGATCATGCTCTGCTTCATCGCTTACTTCCTGTGGTCCATGTACCAAGATGATAAAGGTGCGCGCTGATGTTTCCTAAACCTATTCAAAACAGCTCTCGCGGGTGGCAGGCCACATATCAAGCGCTGGTGCCCGCCGCATTGATCCTATGGTTGTTGCCGTTGATTGCGGTGGCGATTTTTTCCGTCAAGCCAGACGTGGATTTCACCACCGGAAACTACTGGGGAATGCCCAGCTCGTTTGAGGGCGCCAGCAACTATGGCAAAGTCTTCTTCGGGTCCGACATGCCGCGATATCTCATGAACTCGGTCCTGATCACGGTTCCGACCGTCATTGGCGCGGTAGCCCTGTCCTGCATGACCGGCTTCGCCCTAGGGGTTTATAAGTTTCGCGGCAATCTGTTGCTGTTCTTCATGTTTGTCGCTGGGAATTTCGTTCCGTTCCAGATTTTGATGGTTCCGGTGCGGGATCTGACACTGGACCTGGGGCTTTACAACACCAAGACCGGCCTTGTGCTGTTCCACATCGCCTTTCAAACAGGGTTCTGCACACTGTTCATGCGAAACTTTATCCGCGCTCTGCCGTTTGAGCTCATCGAGGCCGCACGGGTCGAGGGCGTCGCGGAGTGGCGGATCTTCTGGTATGTGGTTCTGCCCCTGATGAAGCCAGCGATTGCCGCTCTCGCGGTGCTGATCTTCACTTTCATCTGGAATGACTACTTTTGGGCCGTGGTACTGACGCAAGGTGCCGAGAGCCAGCCGGTGACCGCCGGGATCACCAGCTTCAACGCGCAATATCGGGCCGCCTACCATTTGATGAGCGCAGGCAGTATCGTCGCCGCCCTTCCGCCCGTTGCGATGTTCTTCCTGATGCAGCGCCATTTCATCGCAGGGCTAACGCTAGGAGCGGTGAAGTGACCAGCCGAAAGCAAGACGATATCCGCAGCTGGGCGCTTCAGGATCAACGACAAAGCCTGATCCTTGCCGCCCGCGGCAACCAGCTGGCAGAGGTGATCTATTGGGGGCCCCGATTGCCAGACGGGACTGATCTGACCGCCCTCGCCGCTGCCACTTGTATGGATGTAACCGGTGGCATGCTGGACGCAGTCCCGCCCCTGTCCATCTGCCCCGAGGCACGTCGCACCTTCCCCGGTCAGCCCGGACTTTCAATTGTCGATACAGATGGCGCTCCGATTCTGCCGCGCTTTGCCTTTCTACGGGCCGAGGAGGGCAACAATGCCATCACTCTGCGCTACCGTGATGAAGACATTGGGATAAGCTACGGTGCAACGTTTGAACTGACACCTAGCACCGGCATAATCCGCATGCAGGCCTCATTACAGTCAGACAATCCTATCCACCTTCCGTGGCTATCGGCTCCGGTGCTGCCTGCGCCGCAGAACAGCGATGATATCATCGACTTTCACGGTCGCTGGATTGGTGAATTCCAGATTTCCCGCACCCCCTGGAGCGCTGGCGCACGGTTGCGGGACAATCCTACGGGGCGCACCAGCCACGAACATTTCCCCGGCCTGATCGTGCCCTGCAATGGTGCCACAAATACTCAAGGGGTGGCCTATGCCTTTCACTATGGCTGGTCCGGTGGCCATCGGATGCTGGCCGAAGAACTGCCAGATGGACGTCGCCAAATCCAATTTGGCCATGCCAGTGGCAGTCGCAGAGCCCTTGGTACCTGCTTTGAGACCGCGCCGTTATATGTCGCGTTCTCCGATCAGGGTATGAACGGCTGCGCTGTCGCGTTCCAACGTCACCTGCGGGACGAAATCCTTGAGGCCCCGCGTCCGGACCGCCCGCGGCCTGTGCACTACAATTGCTGGGAGGCCGTTTATTTCGGCCACGAACACGATACCCTATGCGATATTGCCAGCCGCGCCGCGGATCTCGGCGCTGAACGCTTCGTGCTGGATGACGGCTGGTTTGGCAAACGCGACGATGACACCACGTCCCTTGGCGACTGGACAATCGACGAACGTAAGTATCCCGATGGCCTGATGCCCCTAATCGAACATGTCCACGCAGAGGGTATGACATTCGGTATTTGGTTTGAGCCAGAGATGGTTAACCCGGAGAGTGATCTGTTCCGTGCCCACCCGGATTGGATGCTGGGCGACAGGGATCAGATTTTGGGCCGCCAACAGTTGGTGCTGAATATCGCAATGCCGGAGGTGCGGGACTACCTTTACGAGCGTATCGCGGCAATGCTGGCGCATCATCCGATCGACTATGTCAAATGGGACCATAATCGCGTCCTGCCAGAACCCGACTGCGCCCAGGCAAAGGCGGCCTATGCGCTCTTTGACAGGCTGCGCGCCGGTTTTCCTGAGGTAGAGTTTGAAAGTTGCTCTTCCGGTGGAGGGCGGATTGATTTTGGTATCCTGTCACGCACGCATCGCGTCTGGCTGTCTGATAGCAACGATCCGATTGAACGGCTGCGTATCCAGCATGAGGCTGCGCTGTTTTTGCCAATGGTCGTCACCGGTAGCCATGTTGGCCCACGCCAATGCCATACGTCTGGTCGCGCCACTGACATCCGTTTGCGCGCCTGGGTCGCAGCACAGCGCCATATGGGGTTTGAGATGGACCCGCGCGAACTGACCGAGGAAGAGACTAAGGTCCTGCAGCACGTCACAAGCTGGTGGAAGGATAACCGCAATTGGATGGCCCGCGCCGATATCCTGCGGCTGGACAGTGACGATCCGGCAGTGATTGCGGAACTGCAACGTGCCGAAGGGGGCCGCCAATTCGTGGTCTTTGCAGGGCTAGTTGCCCCAAGCACCCAGATTCTGCCACGACCCCTGCGTTTAACCGGATTGGAGCCTGACGCCAGCTATTTGATTACGCTTCATAATCGAGACGATACACCTGCGCTTTCACGTGGAACGCCGCTTCTGAAAACCGAGGCCGTAACTCTCAGCGGTCAGTATTTGATGCATTATGGGATCACCCTCCCGTGGAGTTTTCCACAGTCGATCTGGGTGATCGAAGGAACACGCCAATGACCAAAGACAGACGAAACCGCGCCTGGTACGGCAAACTCGATAAAGACGGCTTTATTCATCGCAGCTGGATGAAAAACCAGGGCTTTCCAGATCATGCCTTTGACGGCCGACCGATCATCGGTATCTGCAACACGTGGTCTGAACTCACGCCGTGCAACAGCGGCTTGCGAGATTTGGCCGAAGGCGTGAAGCGCGGCGTTTGGGAAGCGGGCGGGTTTCCCGTGGAATTCCCGGTGATGTCCCTGGGCGAGACGCAGATGAAACCGACCGCCATGCTGTTTCGCAACCTGCTTGCCATGGATGTCGAAGAGTCGATCCGCGCCTATGGCATCGACGGCGTTGTCCTGCTGGGGGGCTGTGACAAGACGACACCGGGTCAGTTGATGGGAGCAGCGTCTGTTGATTTACCGGCAATTGTTGTCAGCTCAGGCCCAATGCTGAACGGCAAATGGCAGGGCAAGGACATCGGCTCTGGAACCGATGTTTGGAAATTCTCCGAAGCGGTGCGCGCGGGCGAGATGACGTTACAGGATTTCATGGCAGCAGAATCTGGTATGAGCCGTTCCAAGGGGGTGTGCATGACAATGGGGACCGCCTCCACCATGGCTTCTCTGGTTGAGGCCATGGGCATGAGCCTGCCGACAAATGCCGCCCTGCCCGCCGTTGACGCCCGTCGCATGGCTCTGGCGCATCTGACGGGAAAACGGATCGTCGAGATGGTCGAAGAAGAGCTGAAACCATCGGACATCCTGACACGCGACGCTTTCATCAACGCCATTATGGCAAATGCCGCTGTCGGTGGATCAACCAATGCGGTTGTGCATCTGCTGGCGTTGGCAGGCCGTGTGGGGGTTGAACTGACGCTGGATGATTTTAATCTGGGTAGCGACATCCCGCTGCTGGTGAATTGCATGCCCTCAGGTAAATACCTGATGGAAGATTTCTGTTATGCGGGCGGAATGCCTGTTGTGCTGCGACAATTGGCGGAAACAGGACATTTACGACCAAACACAACCGTGCTCGGCGGCGATATCAGGGCCTATACCGACGGTGCCGAATGTTTCAACGGTGATGTCATCAAGAGCTTTGCCGATCCGGTCAAACCGGCGGCCGGGTTGCGGGTGCTACGCGGAAATCTGGCCCCGAACGGGGCGATCGTCAAACCCTCGGCGGCGACCGATCATCTCTTGGAACATGAAGGCGAGGCTTATGTCTTTGACACCATCGAAGACATGAAAGCCAACATTGACCGCGACGATCTGCCGGTCACCAAGGACAGCATTCTGGTGCTGAAAGGTGTTGGCCCCAAAGGCTATCCCGGCATGCCCGAGGTCGGCAATATGCCGATCCCTCGCAAGCTGGTCCGCGACGGGGTGCGTGATATGATCCGTATTTCTGACGGGCGCATGTCGGGTACCGCCTTTGGCACCGTCATCCTGCATGTCTCGCCAGAATCTCAGGCAGGTGGCCCATTGGGGCTGGTGCAGACTGGCGACCGGATCCGCGTCAGCGCCAGTGCTGGCAGCCTTGACCTGCTGGTTGCAGAAGAAGAGCTGCAAGCGCGCCGCCGCGCCTGGCTGCCTGAACCGCCACATTACACGCGCGGCTATGCCAAACTCTATGTCGACAGCGTGCTTCAGGCCGAACAGGGCGCGGATCTCGATTTTCTTGTGGGCAAAGACACCCGCCCCGTCACACGAGAGAGCCATTGATGACCGATACGGCAACCTTCCCCGATCTCAACGGGGCCTCCGTTTTTATCACCGGTGGCGGATCCGGCATTGGCGCCGCCCTGACAGAAGGATTTTTGCGTCAAGGGGCCAAGGTCGCATTTGTCGGCCGCTCTGATGCGTCCGCATTTGTGGATCAGATGGAGACACAGACCGGAAACCGCCCGCTGTTCATTCGCTGCGACATCACCAACGTTTCTGCGTTGAGGACGGCGATTGATCAGGCGGCGCAGACGCATGGGCCGATTACTGCTCTGGTCAACAACGCCGCCAATGATCAGCGTCACGCAACACTGGAGGTGGAAGAGGAGTTCTGGGACTGGGCGCAGGCAATCAACCTCAAAGCCTATTTCTTTGCCTGTCAGGCGGTATTGCCAGGGATGCAGGCGGCAGGCGGCGGTGCCATCGTGAACTTCACGTCGATCAGCTACATGATGGGCAACAGCGGCTACCCCGCCTACACTACTGCCAATGCCGGGTTGAACGGCTTAACCCGCAGTCTCGCAAGGGAATTTGGTCCCGACCGTGTGCGCGTGAATGCACTGGCACCCGGATGGGTGCTAACCGAAAAGCAGCTTGATAAATGGGCAACGCCCGACGCGCTCGCCGCACATCTTGAGCGACAATGTCTGAAGGATCACCTTTCTCCACAGGACATCGTGGCGTCCGCGCTGTTCCTTGCCTCTGCCAGCAGCCGAATGATCACCGGCCAGACTCTGGTCGTGGACGGCGGCGTTGTGGTGACGGGATGACTCGGCAGATAGGTCCCGAAACCGGTACAGGTGGCCCAGCAGGGCCGCTAGCTTGGATCGCTGCCGACTGGGGCACAACCCAGCTGCGGCTGTGGTTGCTGGACGATCAAAATCGGGTGTTGCATCGTATCAAGTCGGACAAAGGCATGTCCCAGCTGACGCCAGACACCTATGAGCCGACCCTGCTAGAGTTGCTGGCAACTCACCTGCCCTCTCTGGGAAACGATAAACAGGACGCGATTTCTGTGATTTGCTGCGGAATGGTCGGCTCGCGTCAAGGCTGGGCGGAGGCCCCTTATTCTACGGCCCCCTGCCCACCACCTGGAATTGATCAGGCAACCCTCGCCCCGATACGGGATCCGCGCCTGACGGTGTATCTGCTACCGGGCATCAAGACCCTCACCCCAGCAGACGTCATGCGTGGCGAGGAAACACAAATTGCCGGCTTCCTCGCGCAAGAGGCGGTTAGTGGTAGCGACCATACCCAGCTGATATGCCTGCCCGGCACCCACAGCAAATGGGCCCGCCTTCAGGACGGGCAAGTCACCCGTTTTACCACCTTCATGACAGGGGAGGTTTTTGCCCTGCTACAAGGCCATTCGGTGCTGCGGCACTGCGTGGCTGATACGGGCTGGGACGACGATGCCTTTGCCACAGCCCTAAGCGAGGCGCTTTCCAACCCGGCCCAAACCGTCGCGTCGCTGTTTCGAATCCGGGCTGATGCCTTACTGTCAGATCAAAGCGAGGAGACCGCACGCGCGCGTCTATCCGGACTGTTGATCGGGGCTGAGCTGGCGGCCACCCGTCACGACTGGACAACTCACCCCATGACCATTTTGGGCACCGAGCAATTGGCGCGCCGCTATGAACAGGCCCTCCTGCTGCAAGGCTGTAAGCCCCGACGCGTTGATGCTGAAACACTGACACTCGCGGGGCTCTGCGCCGCGCGCGCCCATCTGCGAAAGAACCTCTCGCCATGAACCGAAATATTATTGCCATCCTCCGAGGCCTGCATCCCGAAGAGGCACGCCCCATAACCGATACGTTGATCGACGCAGGCATCACCCGGATTGAAGTACCGCTGAACTCTCCCGATCCGTTTGACAGCATTGCCGCCATGCTGGAGCAGGCCGAAGGCCGCGCCACAATTGGCGCTGGTACGGTGCTGGACACGGATGCAGTTGCGCGGCTGGCAGGCATGGGCGCGCAGATGGTGGTCTCACCTGACTGCAATCCGGATGTGATCCGCGCAACCAAGGCTGCAGGAATATTGTCCTACCCAGGCGTATTCACTGCGAGCGAATGTTTCGCAGCATTGCGTGCGGGCGCGGATGGGCTGAAGTTCTTCCCGGCCTTCAAACTGGGGCTTGATGGGTTTTCGGCCCTAAAAGCTGTCCTGCCAACAGACGCCGAAACCTACGCGGTCGGCGGTGTTGGCCCGGATGATTTTGCAGCCTGGCAGCGGGCTGGGATCACCGGCTTTGGTCTTGGCGCATCGCTTTATGCACCGGGCCGCTCAACGCTGGATGTGGCGCGTCTCGCAGCCGAAATCGTCGCGGCCTACGATGAGGCCTTTGATGACCAGTGATCCATTCTGCCACCCTCAAGCGGCAGAGATCTTTAGCGAGACCTGCTGCACCCTCGGCGAGGGGCCGCTCTGGCATCCGACCCGCAATCAACTGTTCTGGTTCGATATCATTGAGAAGCGCCTGTTGACCGTACAAGACGGAGCAGAACAAAGCTGGCAATTCGACGAATGCGTCTCCGCCGCAGGCTGGGTCGATGAGATGACGCTGATCATCGCCAGCGCATCAGCGCTCTGGCAGTTTGACATCGCAACCGGCGCGCGGGCGCACATCGTGGATCTGGAGGCTGACCAAACTCTGACTCGTTCCAACGACGGGCGCGCCGATCCGTGGGGCGGGTTCTGGATCGGCACCATGGGTTACAATGCTGAACCGGGGCTGGGTGCGATCTATCGCTACTATCACGGTGAGCTGCGCCGCATCGTGGCGGATCAGACGATCACCAACGCGATCTGTTTCGCGCCTAACCGATCCTGTGCCTATTTCACCGACACAACGACCGGTAAAATCATGCGCCAGCCGCTGGCTGCGGGTGATGGCTGGCCCATTGGGACAGCCGATGTATTTCTTGACCTGAGCGGGAAAGATTTTGGCCCCGATGGTGCGATCGTGGACACAATCGGACGGTTCTGGAACGCGCAATGGGGGGCAAGCCGCGTGGCCGTCTACGGCGCAGACGGAACGCTGGAAGAGATCTACCCGGTCCCGACATCCCAAGCATCCTGCCCAGCTTTAGGCGGCGCAGATTTCTCCCGCTTGTTCATCACCACCGCTGCAGAGGGGTTGGACGATCCCGATGCAGGCAGAACGTATCACATCCAAACCACGGCCAAGGGCCAGCGCGAGCATCGCGTCATTTTGTGAGGACCTTATGCAGCGCACGCTTGGCACCTGCTATTACCCCGAACATTGGCCGGAAGAAATCTGGCAAGAGGACGCCGCACGCATGGTCGAGGTCGGGCTTACATGGGTGCGGATTGGTGAATTCGCTTGGTCCCGTATCGAACCCACCTCAGGCGACCTGCGTTGGGACTGGCTGGACCGCGCTATTGATACGCTGGTTTCTGCGGGACTGAAAGTTATTCTAGGCACACCAACCGCAACACCGCCACGCTGGATATTGGATAGACACCCGGACATGTTGGCGCTGGATGCCGAGGGCCGACCGCGCGGGTTCGGCTCGCGCCGACATTATTGTTTCAGTCACGAGGGTTACCGCGCTGAATGCCGTCGAATTGTAACCCTGATTGCCGAACGTTACGGCCCTGGTGACCGTATCGCAGCCTGGCAGACGGACAATGAATATGGCTGCCATGACACCACGATCAGCTATTCGCCTGCCGCGCAGCTGGCCTTTTGCAAATGGCTGGAGCAACGCTATGACGGCGATATATCTGCGCTGAATATCGCGTGGGGGAATGTGTTCTGGTCCATGGACTATAACCGCTTTGACCAGATTGCATTGCCAAATCTGACCGTAACAGAACCCAATCCTGCTCACGTTCAGGCGTTCCGGCGGTTTTCTTCCGATCAGGTAGTGGCCTTCAATCGCGATCAGGCCCGCATTTTGCGGACGCATTCCCGCGCACCAATTGCCCATAACTACATGGGTCGTGTCACCGATTTTGATCACTACAAGACCGGTGACGACCTCGATATCGCCAGTTGGGACAGTTATCCACTAGGATTTCTTGAAGACCGCGTTGGCGCCAGCGCTGAAGATCAACGGCGCTATGCCCGCCAAGGCGATCCCGATTTCCAAGCTTTTCATCACGATCTTTATCGCGCTGTGGGGCGAGGGCGTTGGTGGGTTATGGAACAGCAACCCGGACCAGTAAACTGGGCACCCTACAACCCGGCCCCCCTGCCTGGAATGGTGCGGTTCTGGACTTGGGAAGCCTTTGCTCATGGGGCCGAGGCCGTTTGCTATTTCCGTTGGCGACAGGCTCCCTTTGCACAGGAACAAATGCACGCTGGGATGCTGCGTCCTGACAGTGTGCCCGCCCAAGCATTCGCAGAGGCACAGCAAGTCTCTGAAGAACTGGCAACAACACCAGACGTGCAGCACACACAGGCGCCTGTGGCACTGATCTTTGACTATGACGCCGAATGGGCTTGGCAGACCCAGCCCCATGGCGCGGGGCTGAGTTACTTCAACCTGGTGCTTGACCACTACCGCGCCCTGAGGCGGGCCGGTCTATCTGTGGATATTGCCGCGCCTACTCGGCGTGATTTTGCGGGCTACAATCTGATCCTTGCACCCGGACTCATGCATCTGGCCCAACCCCTGCGTGACGCGCTCACCCAGACCTCTGCGATCATTCTCTATGGTCCACGTACGGGTGTCCGCAACGAGGAATTTTCCATTCCTGTGCCGCTCCCGCCAGGCCTGACTGGACTGGATTTACGCGTCATCGCAACCGAAAGCCTGCGACCCGATATGTCGGTACCGCTTGCCCCCCCGACACAGGGTAACATCAAAGGTTATGTTGAAACCTTGGAAGGCTCGGCCAAGGCCCTATTGCGTGACACTTCCGGAAAAAAAGTTGCCGTCACCTCCGGTCGTCAAATTTATTGTGGCGGGTGGCTGGACGCGACGGGATTGGATCATCTGATCGCGTTGCTATGCGCACAGGCGGGCTTGGCCACCAGATCGCTGCCTGAAGGCGTGCGAATACGACAGACCGAAACCGAGGAGTTCTGGTTTAACCACAACGCAACACCAATCAAAACCGAGGTTGGTACGCTGCCAGCCGCATGTGTCTTGCGGCGGCGGCTTACACGTTAGGTCCTAGCGTTATCACCAGCGTCGCCTCTGACATTATTGATCATTACGCGTTCAGCAATATCAGGATGATCGAGATCTGCTCAGCAAAACTTTGAAGTGTCTCGCGCCGCTCAAAGACGGTTTAGGGCAATGGGGAAAACAGACAACCGCCCGAACCAAACGATCTGGGCGGTTGCCTTATCTGTCTCTCTCACTCATTCTTCAGTCAAACAGTGCCGCCCAGGCTTCCCTCCAATGTGGCCAGTTCTTGCCCGCCGGCCATTAGATCTTGCAGCTCTTCCGGGGTGATTTCACCGCGCCGCGCAGTGCCGAGGGTTTGACCCCGGTTCAGTACGGTAAATCGATCCCCCACCGCCATCGCGTGGCGCACGTTGTGGGTGATAAAGACCACCGCGACGCCCTGCTTGCGGACCTTGTCGATGGTGGCCAGAACATTTGCGGTTTGGCGCACGCCCAAAGCCGATGTCGGCTCGTCCAGAATCAACACCTTGGCACCGAAGTGGACAGCACGAGCGATCGCGACGGTCTGCCGTTCACCACCAGACAGGGTGCCGACGGCCTGATCCGGCCCCCGCAGATTGATGCCCATTTTACGCATCTCAGTCATGGTAATCCGATTGGCATAGTCGTGATCGAACAGTTTCAAGGGCCCGATCTTGCGGATCGGCTCGTTGCCCATGAAGAAGTTACGACTGACTGACATTAAAGGGATCATCGCAAGATGTTGGTGAACCGTAGCAATCCCCGCAGTGATCGCATCGCGCGGATCCGCAAAATGCATCGGCTGACCTTCGAACAGGATCTCGCCTTTGGTGGGTTTATGCACCCCTGACATTGTCTTGATGAAAGTGGATTTTCCAGCGCCATTATCGCCCAGCAGGCAATGGCACTCGCCCGGAAACACATCAACAGAGACGCCAGCCAAAGCTATCACACTGCCAAAGTGCTTCTCGATGCCCTGCATCCGAACCAGCGGAGTTTGTGTAGCAATCATATCAACGCTCCCCTGTGATAACACGGCGGATGTAGGTATTGAGGATCACCGCGAACAGCAGGATCAGACCCAGGAACACACGAAAGAGCGAGCTTTCGACCCCAGCAAAGAACAGCCCTTGCTGAACCACGCCAAAAATCAACGCGCCCAGTGCTGCCCCCACAACTGACCCATAGCCACCGGTTAGCAAGGCACCGCCGATCACCACGGCAATGATGGCCTCGAATTCTTTCAGCAAGCCGCGGTCCGAACCGGCACCACCAAATTCCATGACCTGACAAGTGGCAAAAACGGTCGCGCAGAAGGCCGTGAACATAAACATCAGAATCTTGACGCGGTTCACCGGCACGCCGGAATTGCGCGCGGCCTCAGCATCGCCGCCAGCTGCAAAAATCCAGTTGCCAAACCGTGTCTTGGTCAGGATCACATGGCCGACGATGACCAACAGGATTGCCCAGACAATCAGCATTGGCAACCCATCGACCACCGGCTGCCCCTTGCGGGTGCCGCGTTCAAAAACAGCAATCCAACCATTGTCGCCAAACCACTGGAACAGGCCTGTCAGGATCTTACCTCCAAACAATGAAGCCAGCCAATCACCTTCGGCAGCGTCAGCCACACCACCGATAATAGTTTTACGTTCAATGGTTTGTGGCAGATAGATAGCAAAGCCACGCAGGATGAAGAGAAACGCAAGCGTCACGATAAAACTGGGCAGACCCGTGCGCACCACAATAAATCCGTTCAGCGCACCGATGGCTGTCGCGATCGCAAAGGTTACCAGAATAGCCAACCAGACCGGCCAGCCCAGCGTTACGCTGAAAATGGCGATCAACATTCCCGCAAAGCCAATCATAGAGCCGACAGATAGGTCGAATTCGCCAGCAATCATCAGCAGGCAGGCTCCAACCGCGATGATCATGAATTGCGCCGAAATCTGGCTCCAGTTCATCACACCCTGACTGTTGAACATGCCACTATCACCGGCAAAGATCAGGAACATGGCAAAGACGGCGATAGTTCCGATGATCCCGCCCAATTCTGGTCGGATCATCGCCTCGCGGAACTTCGAACGGTTCTTGATCCGCTCATCGTCCGCAAATTGGGTTTGTGCGTCAGACATAGTGCTCTCTCTGAAAAAAGGGCGGCCAATTTACACCGACCGCCCACCCATGGGGGAGATGATTACCGGTACTCGCCCGCGAACTGTTCGACCTTTTCCAGGCCGTCCTTGGTTACAAAACCAGGGCCAGAGTTGATATTGTTGCCAGGCAGCACGCCATAGCGGTGGTAGTTGGTCAGAACCACAACCGGCAGATATGCTTGCAGGAAAGGCTGCTGATCGATACCCCAGTTAATGACACCGGATTTCAGACCTTTGACGATCTCCTCGCCCAGATCGAAGGTACCAAAGTAGATATCACCAGCCATCCCATTTTCATCCAACGCCAGCATGGTCGGATCTGCTGAGGTCGGCCCAAGGGTCAGGATCGCGTCGGTTTCGGGGTTGGTATTCAGATATGCCAGAACACGGTTCTTGATCTCGGCTGGATCCTGACCACTGTCGATCATTTGGTCACCCAGCTCAACGCCAAGCCCGTCGGCGAAACCTTGGCAGCGTTCTGTCGAAGACGGCGAGCTGATGTAGTGATTCACACAGAGAAAGCTGCCTACGCCATCGGCCTTGGCACGCATACCCGCCGCATGGCCTGCGTCATACTCCGGCTGACCAACATACATCAGCGCCCCAACTTCGCGGGCCTGATCCGGGGTGCCGGAGTTCATGATGATAACGTCAACACCGCTGTCGACCGCTGCGCGGATCGGGCCGGACAGCACCTCATAGTCGGACAGGGTGGTGATGATGCCGTTGGGACCTGATGCCGCGGCCTGTTCGATGATGCGGGCCATATCTGCCAGGTCACCGGTCGGCGGGTTGCGGTACTCCACCTCGACGTTCATCTGCTCACCAGCCAGGGCAATGCCATTTTTGATGGTGTTCCACCAGCTGTCACTGTCAGGCGCGTGGCTAACCAGGATGTATTTCTCGCCTTCGGCAGAGGCAGTCGTTGCTACCATCAGCGGTGCTGCAGCAACTGTTGTCGCCAGCATGAATGTCTTGAAAATTGACGTCATTCTTTCCTCCCAAAGTTTTTCGTCGTGACCGCGTCCGGGCGCTCCCCTCTGCGTCGAACAAGAGGTAATCACGAATCGAATAATTTTGCAACCGGTTGCAAAATGTGACACCATTTTTTCTGCTGAACTCTGACGAAATCCGCGATAGGTAGTCTGACCCGGCACGCAGCCGGTTGCGATATGAGCGGACGGGCCCGATATCGGCCCCGACAAAGGGAAGACCTGACATGGCTGTAACGCTGAAAGATGTGGCAGAACGAGCCCAAGTATCGCGATCTGCGGTATCACGGACCTTCACCGATGGGGCGTCGGTCTCGGAAAAGATGCGGCGCAAAGTCGAAAAAGCTGCACAAGAGCTTGGCTATAGTCCCAATGCGCTGGCCTCGTCGCTAACAACCGGGCGCACCAAACTGATAGGCTTGGTCTCCAACAACTTTCACAACCCGATCTTCCTTGAGGTCTTTGACCGGTTCACCCGCCGCCTGCAGGATCGCGGCCTGCGGCCACTGCTGGTGAACCTCTCCGATGAAACGGATCCGGAAAACTCGGTGCGGATGCTGCGACAGTATTCCGTGGATGGTGTCGTTGTAGCCTCATCCACTCTCCCGCCGGGATTTGCCAAGGCGTTTCGCGATGCTGGCGTGCCTGTGGTCCACAGTTTTGGCCGCTCGTCCTCCACCCCGCAGGTACATGTTGTGGGGATCGACAACGTCGAATGTGGCCGGATAGCCGCACGCACCCTTGTCGCGCGCGGCTATCGCAGACTGGCCTTCATGGGCGGCCCCCAAACAGCCACCTCGACCCAGGATCGCTACAAAGGGTTCACAAGTGAGATGGACGCCCACCCAGAGATCGTAATTTCTGCAAGTTTTGCAGAGGATTATTCATTCGATGCCGGCCGTCGAGAAATGTTGCGCCTGTTGCAGAGCGCGCCCGCCGAAGCCTATTTCTGCGGCGATGACGTTTTGTCGATCGGCGCCCTTAGCGCTATCCGCGAGCAAGGTTTACAAGTACCAAACGACATTGGCGTTATTGGTCTCAACGACATGGAAATGGCCGGCTGGGAGAGCATCGATCTCACCACGATTCATCAACCAATCGAACAGATCGTCAATTCCTCAATCGAGTTGGTTGTCGCCATGCTGGACGACCCCGAACGTTATCCCGAGGCGCGTATTTTTCCATGCCATGTGGTGGAGCGCGGAACGCTGCGGCCGTAAAAACCTTGAACCACCGGCAAAGAAGAAGGGCGCCAGATGCCGACGCCCCTGCTTCAGGCCAACGCCTCAATCAGCGAAACATCGGCGGGCGGGCATCAACCCACGCACCGTCTGTGGCCCCGCTTTCAGCGACCGCAAAAACCGCCGCCATTGACCGCAACCCGTCCTCGGCCCGCGGGTATAGGTCGGCGGCGGGATCCATCGAGCGTCCCACTTTGTCGGCCCTGATCGCCTCAGCCAAGTCGCTATAAATATTTGCAAATGCCAAAGGCATCCCTTCGGCGTGGCCAACTGTGACACGACTGGTGCGATCGGCCTCTGGGCTGAGGTTGCCCTCGCCACGTTCGATCACCTGCAACCGCTCACCAAGGGGCATCCAATAAAGCTGGTTTGGCTGCTCCTGAGACCAACGAAGACCACCTGTCTCACCAAACACCTGCAAGGTCAGCCCGTGCTGGCGTCCGATCGCCACCGACGAGGTCCAGAGCCGCCCGACGGTGCCGCCATCAAAGCGCATATTGACCATGGCGTCGTCTTCCAGAACCCGGCTGTCGATACAGCTGACTGTATCTGCTGACAGGCGTTCCAGCTCCTGACCAATGACAAAACTCGCCATATGCAGCGCGTGAATACCACAATCAGCGAATTGGGCAGAGACTCCGGCCTGCGCGGGATCGTAGCGCCAACGCACCCGCGGATTGTCTGCATCAGCCGCGTCCGCATGGTGGCCGTGGGCGAATTCAGCCTTCACAAGCCGGATTTTGCCAAGGTCGCCACGCGCGACCATCGCCTTCATATGACGGACAAGCGAATAGCCGGAATAGCCATAGTTCACGGCGCAGATCTTTCCCTGCGCCTTGGCGATATTGACGATTTCCTCGCCTTCTTCCACGGTCATTGTCATCGGCTTTTCGCAGAGCACATGAAAGCCAGCTTCCAGAAACCTCTTGGTGATCTCAAAGTGCGTGGCATTGGGCGTAGCCACAGTCACCAGATCAACCCGGTCGTCGCGGTTGCGCTCCCCCTCCAGCATCTCCTGCCAGTCACCATAGGCGCGATCCGCCGCAAGCCCCAGCCGCTGACCATAAGCGCGCCCCTCTTCTGGACGGTGGTCCAAGGCCGCTGCCACGAATTCAAATGCACCATCCAGTCCTGCGCCCAGACGATGAGCTGGTCCGATCTGGCTGCCTTCGCCGCCGCCGATCATACCCCATTTCAGTTTTGTCATGGTGTTGTTCCCTAGTTGAAACCGATAGATTCGAGGTATTCGCGATTGGCCCGCGCATCACCAATGGGGTCAGGATCCAGCGTCGGATCGCAATCCTGCTCCACCGTGCACCAGCCGGAAAATTCAGCATCAACAAGCAGTTGCCGAACGGCTGGGAAATCCACATCCCCCTCGCCGAGATTGCAGAAAATCCCCTGCCCACAGGCATCGTAGAAATTTGTCCGCTTGGCGATCACATCTGCCTTCACCTTGGGATCAATATCCTTGAAGTGCATATAGCTGATACGGTCCATATGCCGTTTCACAAAGGCAACCGGGTCAAATCCGGCATAGGAATGGTGGCCTGTATCGAAACAAATCTTCAGGATCTTGTCGTCAACTTCATCCAGCAAACGCTCCAGCTCCGGCTCAAAATCCATGAACCCCGCAGCATGGGCATGGATGCCGACAGTCAGACCGTATTCCTCGGTCCCGATCTGGGCTACTGTGGCCAGCCGGTCGCGGAATGCCGACCATTCTGCTTGGCTCATCTGTTCAGCTTCCGATGCGCGACCAGCGGTCGGCGCACGGCGGGGCGAGATGGAGTCGATCAGAACCAAATGCTCTGCTCCATGCGCCTTCAGCGCCTTGCAGGTACGATGTGCCCCGTCCAGGACGTCGTCCCATTGATCAGGATCATGGAACGCCCGGAACACCACGCCGCCGATCAACTCCAGATCATGCTCGGCCAGCGCATCCCGCAGAATTGCGGGATCTTCGGGCATGTAGCCCACAGGGCCCAACTCAATCCCCTTGTAGCCAGCTTCGGCGCAATCCTTCAGAACGCTGCGCCAGTCCGGGTTACGGGGATCCTGTGCAAACTCTACCCCCCAGGAACATGGGGCATTGCCAATTCTGATCGTCATTTTTCAGTGCTTTCTTAAATGCTTAGAACGTGGATACGGTTTGCCAGGCCCGCGCTTCAGAGGCGGCCATGGCAGCAGCAATCACCTGGTTTACGACCATACCATCCTCAAATGTCGGCCAGACCGGTGTCTGTGTTTCAATTGCGCGCAGGAAATCGCGCGCCTCGATCAGGATCTGATCCTGATAACCGGTGCCGTGCCCCGGCCCCTGGCAAAATGGCAGATAGTCGGGATGCGCAGGGCCAGTCAGGATCTTACGAAAACCGCGCGTGGCCTCGTCGCCCTCGCTGAGATAGAGCCAAAGCGCGTTCTGATCCTCTTGATCGAACCGGATCGCACCTTTTGTTCCCGTAATTTCATAGGCATAGCCCATCTTGCGACCTGTCGCGATGCGGCTAAAGAACATCTGCCCCATCGCCCCATTGGCAAAACGGCACATCATCTGCCCCTGGTCGTCATTGGTGACACGGCCACCGGGGCGGTCCATATGAACGGTCTCAACCTCTGCGATGAGTTCCGCGATCGGCCCGATCAGCGCCATCGCACCATTGATCATATGCGGCGCCAGATCGCCCATGGTCCCATTGGCTTCGCCCTCCGTGCGCCATGTCGCGGGGGCATCCGGGTCGGCATAGAAATCTTCGGTATGCTCGCCACGAAACCAGGTCACCTCTCCGATCAGGCCATCTGCAATCAGCTGACGCGCATATTGGCTGGCAGGGGTTCGAATGTAGTTGAACCCGACCATATTGGGGCATCCCGACGCCTCCGCCGCTGCCACCATGGCACGACTGTCAGCCAGTGATGCGCCCAGCGGCTTTTCGCAAAAAACGGGTTTGCCAAGCGCAAAGGCCGCCTCGGCCACGACGCGATGAGTCTGCTGTGGAGATGCGATGACGATCGCCTCAACCTTGGGGTCGTTGACCAGCAGCTGCCAGTCGTCTGTTGCGCGTTGAAACCCATAGGCCCGCCGGTACCGCTCTGCACTGGCGGGGGTCGTGGCGCAGACCATTTCCAGACGCGGGCGCAAAGCGGTGTCGAACACAGCGCCCACTGCGGCCATGGCGACGGCATGCGCTTTGCCCATGTAGCCCCCGCCGAGAATTCCGATGCCGATTTCGGTCATTCTGGCCTCCCAACCTATCAAATTCAATTTGCAACCGGTTGCAAAACTTGTATCTTGGGATTCGACATCTCGCAAGATCAAATCGACCCGACCACAGACCATCCCAGGGATCCCTGCTTATGACGACGCCGCCGAAAACGATAAAACTGACCACCGCCCAGGCCATCATCCGATGGCTGTCAAATCAGTTCATTGAGATTGACGGCGAGGAGTTACGCCTGTGCGGAGGTGGCTTCGGCATCTTTGGCCACGGCAATGTGACCTGCCTTGGCGAAGCGCTCTATGAGGCACGTGATGCGCTGCCGCTGTATCGGGGGCAAAACGAACAAAGCATGGGCTTTGCCGCAGCCGGATATGCCAAGCAGTGGCTGCGCCAGCGATTCATGTTCTGCACAGCCAGTGCCGGCCCGGGCACATCAAACCTCCTCACCTCTGCGGCGCTGGCCCATGCCAACCGCTTGCCGATGTTGATGCTCTGTGGCGATACCTTTCTTACCCGTCTGCCGGATCCGGTCTTGCAGCAGATGGAGAATTTCAACGATCCGACCTTTGGCGTGAACGATGCCTTCAAGCCCGTGTCGCGCTACTGGGATCGCATCACCCATCCGGCGCAGATTATTCAATCGCTGCCCGCCGCGATTGCCACCATGCTGGATCCCGGCGATTGCGGCCCCGCCTTCCTTGGCCTGCCGCAGGACGTGCAGGGGTGGACCTATGACTACCCCGAGGTTTTCTTTGAGAAGAAAATCCATCGCATTCGCCGCCTTACTCCAGATGCTTCCGAGATTGCAGAAGCTGCTGCCGCGCTGCGTGGCGCCAAACGGCCGATGATCATCGCAGGCGGCGGTGTGCAATACAGCCGCGCCGTGGTCGAGCTGACCAGCTTTGCCGAAACACATCAGATCCCGGTTGTTGAAACCATCGCCGGTCGCGCCAACCTGCGTGACACCCATCCACTCAATATCGGTCCCATCGGAGTCACCGGATCGGACAGCGCCAATGCGATCGCCGCTGAGGCAGATGTGATCCTTGCGGTTGGCACACGGTTGCAGGATTTTACCACCGGATCCTGGACCGCCTTTGCGCAGGATGCCCAGTTCATCTCGATCAATGCGGCCCGCCACGACGCAGGCAAACACCGCGCGTTGCCGGTTGTCGGCGACGCCCAGCGCGGGCTTCTGGAACTTGGCGCCGCAAGCGGTGACTACAAGGCCCCTGACAGTTGGGTCGCCCGTGCTCAGGAGAGCCGCCGTAACTGGGTGGCCTATGTCGCAGACAACGTCTCTTACGGGGACAACCGGCCCAATTCCTATGCACAGGCCATCGGTGTTGTGAACGCGCTCTGCAATCCGAAAGACCGTGTGGTCGCGGCGGCTGGCGGGCTTCCGGCGGAAGTCACCGCCAATTGGCGCACATTGGAGCCCGGCACCGTCGATGTGGAGTTCGGCTTCTCCTGCATGGGCTACGAAATTGCCGGCGCCTGGGGAGCACGCATCGCCCAGGCCGAACGCGAGCCTGAGCGCGACACCATCGTCTTTGTCGGCGACGGCTCCTACATGATGCTGAATTCGGATATCTACTCCAGTGTTCTCAGCCGCAAAAAGCTGATCATTCTGGTCCTGGACAACGGCGGCTTTGCCGTCATCAACAAGCTGCAGAACAACACCGGCAACACGAGTTTCAACAACCTGCTCGAGGATTGCCCCACCATTCCCGAGGCCTTCGGCGTTGATTTTGTCGCCCATGCGTCCTCAATGGGGGCACTCACCGAAACTGTCGCAAATCCCGCAGAGCTAGGCGAGGCGTTCAAACGCGCGCAAAGCAACGATCGGACAACCGTCATCGTGATGAAGGTTGACGCCTATGAAGGCTGGACCACCGAAGGCCACGCTTGGTGGGAGGTTGGCACGCCACATATCACCAACGACCCCAAAGTGAAGGAAGCCCATGTCGATTGGGAATCCAGCCGTAGTAAGCAGCGGCGGGGCGTATGATGGGTCAGCCAAGCAAGGCCCGCTCAGACCTGGCCGGCCGCAATTTTTTAGTCATAGGTCGGGTCGGCATGGACCTGTGCCCGACCCCTGCTGGCACTGCCACCGCTGATGCACAGGACATGATGGTCGCCATGGGCGGCAGCGGCGCCAATATCGCGGCAGGTTTGGTCAAAATGGGGTGCAGTGCCGCATTGGTCACCAGCGTTTCTGATGATGCGGTGGGGTGGTACTGCCTCAACCAGCTGGATAACTACGGTGTTGACCGGACTCACGTGAAACGCATCACCGGTGAATATCGAACCTCGCTTGCGGTCTATGAAAGCCGGGTGGAGGATCACCAGAGCGTCATCTATCGCAACAATGCCGCCGATTTCCAGATGACCGTCGCAGATGTGGAGGCGGTGGACTACAGCCAATACAGCGCGCTGATCACAGCCGGGACGGTTTTTGCAGCCGAGCCATCACGCAGCGCCACCTTCCGCGCCTTTGAACTGGCGCGCGCGGCCGGGCTGCCGATCATCTTTGATGTGGACTACCGCCCTTACAGCTGGCCCTCGCCTGAGGTTGCGGCGGATGTCCTGTCTCGCGCCGGCGCCATGTCCGATATCATTGTCGGCAATGATGAGGAATTCGGCTTTATGGCCGGTGGCATCGACAAAGGCCTCGCCAAAGCTCGCACACTGGCGGAAACCAGCGCCTCTGTCGTGGTCTACAAGATGGGCCCCAAGGGCGCCGTCACCTTTGCCGATGGGCAGGAAATCCGCACCGGCATCTATCCCGTTAACGCACTAAAACCAACCGGCGCCGGCGACAGTTTCATGGCCGGTTTTCTCGCCTCACTCTCCGAAGGGCGTCCGATGAAGGATGCCATTCTGCGCGGCTCAGCCTGTGCCTCCGTCGTGGTGGCCAAACCCGGCTGCGCCCCCGCCATGCCCGACCTTGCCGCGCTGGAGGCGTTTCTTGCAAGGCACCCCGGCGCCACCGAAATTTGAAAGGACCCGCAAATGCATATCGCCCCTCATGACAACCAGAACAAAGCCATTGTCGATGCTGACAACGCGCTTGTTCCGCTGAACTATTTCAACATCGTCAAACTGACCAAGGGCCAGACCTTTGAATATCAGGTGCCCGGCTATGAGACCTGCATCGTTCCCGCGACTGGCACTGTAGATATTGAGATCGAAGGCCTGAGCTACGCGGGCGTCGGCAACCGAACCGCCGACGTCTGGGATGGTGAGCCGGAAGGCGTCTATATTCCCGTCGGGGCCAAGGTGACCATCACCTGCACAACAGATGCGACCGAGACCTTCATCGCCGGGGCCAAATACGACAAGGTGCTGGAACCTTTTGACGTGCGCGCAGGCGGCATCGACAAGGTCCAATACGGTTCTGACGACACCAAGACCCACCGCAAAATCAAACACATCCTTGGCCAGAAACAACATGACAAGGTCGGTCGTTTGCTGGTGTCTGAACTGTTTACCGTGGGCCAGGGTGGCTGGTCCGGCTTTCCGGCGCACAAGCACGACACCGATCGCAAGGATGCGGATGGCAACATCATTGAAACGCGCCACGACGAAACCTATAACTTCCGCTTCCGTCCCAACCACGGCTCTGGCGTGCAGATCCTGCAACGCGAAGAGGGCAAGCCGGGGGACGCGTACCAGTTGATGGATGGCTCCACGATCATGATCGACAAGGGCTATCACCCCTGCGCCGTGATGCCAGGATATGAGATGTATTATTTCACCATCCTTGGCGGTCTGAGCCAGCGCAGCCTGATCCAGTATTTCCAGCCGACCCATGCCTATCAGGTCGAAACGATCCCCGGCATCAAAGACATGGTGGCCAAGTTTAAATGACCATTGCAACTCTGGCTGAGGTCCTACAACCGGCCCTGCGCGATAGGTACGCCGTCGCGGGACTGGTCACACTGGGATGGGAAGATATGCGCGCCTATGTGGCTGCTGCTGAAGCCGAAGGCGTGCCGGTCATCCTGCAGGCCGGCCCGTCCTGCCGCGCCCATACGCCGCTACCGATCCTGGGCAAGATGTTCCGCCATCTGGCCGAAAGCGCATCGGTCCCAGTGGTCGCCCATCTCGACCATGGCTACACGGCTGAGGACTGCCGCATTGCCATCGACAGCGGCTTTACCTCTGTAATGTTCGATGGCTCGCGCAATGCTTTAGACGACAACATCGCTGAAACCGCCGCTATCGTCGGTATGGCACATGCCGCAGGCGTGTCTTGCGAGGGAGAGATCGGCTTTGTCGGCTACTCAGGCGGCGAAGGATCCGCAGGTACCGACCCGGAGGAGGCACGGAAATTCGCACAGGAAACAGGCGTTGATGCCATGGCGATCTCGGTCGGCAATGTGCATCTGCAACAGGACAAGGAAGGCGGCCTCGATATCGACCGCATCCGCGCCATTGAAGCTATCACCGAGGTGCCGCTGGTGATCCACGGCGGCTCCGGCGTGCCGGTGCCGCAGCGCAGGATGCTGGCCCGCGAGTCGCGTATCTGCAAATTCAATATCGGCACCGAGTTGCGCATGGTCTTTGGAGCAGCGATGCGCGATGCGGTGAATAGTGATCCGGACCGCTTCGACAGGGTAAGCATCCTGTCCGAGACCCATGATCCAGTCGTTGCTGCGGCGCGCAGCGTTCTTCGCGCCTTCAAGGGAGAGACACAATGTTGAATATCGGCCTTCTGGGCTGCGGACGCATCGGGCAGGTCCATGCGCGATCTGTGGGGCAATTGGACGGGGTGCGCGTCACTGCGGTTGCCGACGCGATGCCGGATGCCGCGAATGCGCTGGCCAGCAAGATCGGCGCGGATGTGCGCGAAGCCTCTGCCCTGATCACCAGCGCGGACGTCGACGCGGTGGTGATCGGCACTCCGACTGATACGCATTACGACCTGATCCATCAGGCCGCTGCCGCAGGTAAGGCAATATTCTGCGAGAAGCCCGTCGATATGTCCGCTGACCGCATTCGCGATTGCCAAACGGCAGTGACAGAGGCTGGTGTTGCCTTCCTCACAGCGTTCAACCGTCGCTTCGATCCCAATTTTGCCAATCTGCAACAGCGCCTGCGGGCAGGCGAGATCGGTGATGTGGAGATCGTCTCGATCCTGTCACGCGATCCCTCTCCACCGCCGATCAGCTATATTAAAACTTCAGGCGGACTGTTCCGGGACATGATGATCCATGATTTCGACATGGCGCGCTTCCTATTGGCCGAGGAACCCGTACAGGTCTTCGCGGTTGGCTCAGCGCTGGTCGATCCCGCCATTGGCGAAGCAGGCGATGTGGACACAGCCGCCGTTACGCTCACCACGGCCAGCGGAAAGATTTGCCAGATCTCCAACTCTCGGCGGGCCACATACGGCTACGACCAACGGGTGGAGGTACATGGCTCCAAGGGGATGCTCCGTGCGGCGAACATGCTGGAAAACACAGTAGAAGTAGCCGGAACCACCGGTTTTCAGACAGCCCCTGCGCAGCACTTCTTTCTTGAGCGCTATGAAGCAGCCTATCGCAACGAGATGGCGCGATTTGTCGAAGCCGTACAAACAGGCAACACCCCCTCCCCCAGCATCGACGACGGGCTGCGCGCCCAGATGTTGGCCGATGCCGCCGCCAAATCGCTTGAGACGGGGGCACCGGTCGCGTTGTAAGCGATCAGATCCTTATGCCTGGCGGCGCAAGTCCTGTGCCGCCAGTGCCTTGTTGAAACGCTCGGATGTCCAACCCTCGGTAAGGGCCTGATGAAACAGCCCGGCCTGTGTTTGTGGGGCCAAACCGCCCACCGGCGGGTCCCGGTCCAGATTGGTTGGAAAAGAATACCCCTCTGCGCAGGCTGCAATTGCTGCGGCCTGATCAGGCTCACTCATGACTGCTTCACGCTTCAGTTTGACCAGTGCCGGGAAAAGCCGTTCTGACATGCCGCGCCGATCCACGGTCTCCATAGCGCGCCCAAAGGCAGACGAGACCTGCAACAGGTTCGCCATACGCTGAATTTCCTCCGAGCGGTTCTCACCAGCGGCATGAAACAAGGCCGGATTGAAAAACACCACGTCCCCCTTGGCCAGAGGCAACTGCACGCAACGTTCCTCGAAATAGGCTCGGAAGTCCGCGCGCCGCCACGCTGCGTAGCCCGCACGGTATTGTTGCGAAAACGGCAACAGCTTGGTGGGGCCGCTCTCCACCGGCATATCGGTATGGGCCACCGCCCCCTGCAGCGTCAGGACCGGCGATAGGTCATGCACATGGGCCGGATACTGCGCGGAGGTTTCCGCTGATTGAAAGCCCAGATGATAGTCACGATGCGCCTGCTGCGCGGCACCGCCCGGCCGCACCAGATTGATCTGCGCTGTCATCTGGTAGTTCGGCCCCAGCCAAGCCTCGCAAACAGCTGCGATAGATGCGTTACAAAAATAGCGGGCGAACACATCTGGTGCCGCCTCGCAGAGCTTTTGCAACGCATTCCAAATCCGGTCATTTGCCCCTGTGGTAGCAAAGTGATCTGCGCCCCCGCCGGTTGCGGCTTTCTCGTCTGCGATGATACGATTATAGATGACGCTGGCGGCATCAATCGGCGCGAGATCCTGAAAGGCCTGCCGTAAGACCAGAACACCTGCCCCATATCGCAGCCCATACGCCCATTCTGCCATCAACCGTTGGCGCGCGCGGACATCGCTCAGCGTCTCGCCCAGCGCGGCCATGTCATAGATCGGGATATTCTTCTTAATCTTGCTGGCCAGCGGAACTTGGTCGGGCGTCAGTTCCCGTTCAACCAGCGCAGCGAAATCACTCAGCTCGCATCCTTCGGGGTCAAAATAGGCCTGCTCCATCGGTGTAACAGCAACTGTCATCGTGGTCTCCTCTCTGCCGTGCATTTTGCTATGAGGAGAGATTGCCAGGGCGGGCGCTTGTGGTCAGCGCGCAAATCCATCAAAAATACATCAATGAGTCATCCTTTTCCGATCAAGGATATCGCCCGGCAATCCGGGCTGAGCACGGCAACTGTGGACCGTGTCCTGAACGAACGCGCCAATGTCAGCCCCCGCAGCCGGGCCCGTGTAAGCGCAGCCATCGCCGAACTGGAGGGGCAGGAACAACAACTCTCAGCACGTGGGCGGCGGCTTTATTTCGACGTCCTGGTGGAAGCGCCCGAACGGTTCAGCCGAGAAATTCGACACGCGACTGAGGCGGTCCTGCCCACCATTGGCCCGGCGGTGATCCACGCGCGCTATAGTTTTCGCCAGATCATGTCCGCGCCTGACTGCGTTGCTCTGCTTCGGCAGATCGTCAAACGTGGCAGTCACGGGGTGGTGCTGAAGGTGCGGGATCTGCCTGAGATCACCGCAATGGTCGCTGAATTGGACAGTAGGGGCATTCCGGTTGTCTGCGCCTTTACCGATCTGCCAAGAAGTGCTCGCCGCGCCTATTGCGGCCCGGACAACTACGCGGCCGGCCAGTCGGCAGCCTATATGATCGACAAATGTCTGCCGGGAAGTTCACCGCCCGGGGCAACCATCTTGACCACACTCAGCCAATTGGCCTTTCACGGCGAGGCTCAAAGGCGACGCGGCTTCCTCAGGTTGATGTCAGAGCGCCGCCCTGATCTGCGGCTGATGACAGTTGCAGCCGGGGCCGGGCTTGCGCTTGAGACCCGAGCGGTGCTGCAGGAGAAGCTGTCCGCTCCGGGCCTTGGACCGATACTGGGCGTCTATTCCATGGGCGGGGCCAATCGCGCCATATTGGAACTTCTGAAGAGTTATGACCACTTCCCCCGCGCCTATGTCGCCCATGATCTGGATAGCGAGAACCGAACACTTTTGCGGCAGGGATATATCACCGTTGCCTTGCAGCACGACATTGCCAGCGACATGCGCAATGCCTTCCTCAGCTTGCTCTACGCCAACCAGATCCTGAAAGCACCGCCCGTCGCGACTCAGAGCCGCATGTCCATGGTCACGCCCTTTGATTGTGCTGAAAACTGATCGGGGCACGCTGTTTCTGCGCGGATCACCCCTCAGAAATAAAATCGCCATCTGGCGGGTTTCGGTGGCGCTAAGCCGCATATGACCTTTTGAATACTCACTCCAACTGGGGACCTGTCAGAGCTGCGCGCCGAACAGCTGTTTTTCACTTCAAGAACTGCAATTTTTGTTCCTCTTTGCCGTCGTTCTTGGAATGCTCCTCCAATCAGCCAACAGGGAGAGCGGCATGAAAGTAGGATTTATCGGTCTGGGGAACGTGGGCGGCAAGCTGAGCGGCAGCCTCTTGCGCAACGGTATTAACCTCAGCGTCTATGACCTGAACGAGGCGCTAGTGGCGCAAGTCGCAAAACGGGGCGCGACAGCGGCGGAGGGCCCTGCGCAGCTGATGGAAACCTGCGACGTGGTAATCACTTGCCTGCCGTCACCTGCGTCCTCCGATCAGGTCATGCAACAGATGCTACCAGAGATTGGGCCCGGCAAAATCTGGATGGAGATGTCCACCACAGATGAGGCCGAGGTCAAACGCCTTGGCGCCATGGTCGAACAGGCAGGTGGAACCGCTGTAGACAGCCCCGTATCCGGTGGCTGCCACCGGGCGGACACCGGCAATATCTCGATTTTTGCCGGCTGCGACCGTGAGACCTTTGACCGGATCGCGCCGCTGCTGAAAACCATGGGGCGACGTATCCTGCACACAGGGCCAATCGGCTCAGCCTCGGTCCTGAAGGTGATCACCAACTATCTGGCAACCGCCAATCTTCTGACCTGCTGCGAGGCTTTGGTGACCGCAAAGGCCGCCGGAATGGATCTCAACACCGCCTATGAGGCGATCAAGATTTCCTCCGGCACCTCCTTTGTGCATGAAACCGAAAGCCAGGTGATCCTGAACGGATCCCGCGATATTTCTTTCACCATGGATCTGGTCTCAAAGGATATCGGCCTGTTCCAAGCCGTCGCCGATCGCCATAATGTTCCGTTGGAGATCAACCCATTGATGATCAAGATCTTCAAAGATGGCGAAGAGCGCTTTGGCAGCCGTGAACTGTCGCCAAACATTATCAAACGCTTGGAGGAGGCCACGGGTCTGGATATTACGGCACCCGGTTTCCCACCTGAAATGACCGATGACGAGCCTGAAGAACCCGGTTACGAAGTCGTGCCAACGGGTCGCGAAACCGCATTCAACTAAGCGGAGCTGGTTTCTTTGCCAAACGCGGCGGCGGTGTCCAATCGTCGTCGCGCATCACACGGTCCGCAACTACCCAATCTGCCCTCCTCTGACAGGTCACTGAGATGGGGCGCGCAGTCAAAACCCTTGCCAGATCTAATTTTCCCGAATTACGATACAAATGTCCGAATTATGGGAATCACATGCAGGACCGTCAAATCCTCCTTCTTGAAGCGGTTGCAGCGGCAGCCAATCCAGTAAGCGCAAGCGAACTGGCCAAGATGACGGCAACCCCTCGTGCCAGCCTCTATCGCCATATTGCGGCACTGCTGGACTGCGGGTTTCTGGAGGAGACCGAGACCGGCAACCGCTACGTGCTGGGGATGCGGTTCATCAAGATCGCACTGACCGGGAAATCCGACACCCATGTCATCAATGCCGTCTCCGCCGTGTTGCAACGCATCGTGAAAGAGCTTGATGAAACCGCGTTTCTGGCCCGGTATCGCGGCGGGCGCGTGGATCTGATTCACACGCAAATCCCGTCTGATCCGTCTGTGCCCTATATCTATCCCGGTTTGGGTGCGCGCCCGGTGCATGCCTGCTCATCTGCCAAGGCAATTGCCGCCTTTCTCGCGCCAGAATTGCAGGGCGAAATCATTGATGCACTGCCCATGCGTTTTACGCCGCAGACCCAAACCGATCCCGATCAGATTGCCCGCGAGTTGCAGCGGGTCCGTCGCGATGGATATGCCACCTGCGACGGCGAAATTGATGTCGGTGTCACCAGCATCGCCGTGCCGATCATTGTGGATCGTCTCGGCGCTATTTTTTCCATGGGGGTGGTCGGACCATCCGGCCGCATCACCCCGGCTATTCATAACCGTATACTGCCATCTTTGACACAAGAAGCCATTCACGCTGCGGCGGCCATTCAGCATTGTTCGGTCGTTGACGCAGAAACAACCAATGCCAATTCACTGGCGGCTGCAAATGAAAGGGCCAGCCAAACGCACTAAACACGTTAAAGGGAGAGAGAACATGAACAGAAGAGAATTCGGCGGATTGACCGCTGCTACTGCACTGGCCATGGCTGGTCCGTTTCGCGCCTTTGCTGATGAGACCTGCCAATCACCCTATATGCCCAAGATTACCGGCCAAGAAGAATTCGTCTACGTCTGGACCCTCGGGGTTGAGGGGATGGGAGACGAGCAAGACAAAATGGTGACGGTTGACCTGCGCCCCGGTTCCCCAACCCGCGGAGAGGTCATACACAGTCTCTCGGTTGGTGGTCGGAACGAAGCCCATCACGGCGGGTTCTCCGCAGATCGGCGCTATTTCTGGACCGGCGGACTTGATACCAACCGCATCTTTATCTTCGACATTCACAGCGATCCTGCCGCCCCCAAGCTGCACAAGGTGATTGAGACCTTCGTCACAGATTCTGGCGGCGTTGTTGGTCCGCACACGTTCTTTGCCCTGCCCGGCAGCATGATGATCACCGGACTCAGCAATCAAGACGACCACGGTGGCCGCACGGCGCTGGTCGAATATAATGATGACGGAGATTATGTCGCCACCTACTGGATGCCCACAGCTGATGACATGCAGGGCGCGGTCGCTGTTGATGGTGCCGTGGCGGATGGCTACGGCTATGATATTCGCGCGCTGATCCGCAAGAATATCATGCTCACCTCATCCTTTACCGGCTGGTCCAACTACATGATGGATTTCGGTCAGATGTTGCAGGACGCCGAGGCGATGAAACGTTTTGGCAACAGCATGGTGCTCTGGGATCTGCACACCCGGCAGCCGCGCAAGGTGTTCAACGTCCCCGGCGCGCCGCTCGAAGTGCGCTTCCCCTGGGGGCCAAATGCCAATTATGCTTTCTCGACCACAGCACTCACCTCGCAGCTTTGGCTCATCTATGAAGATGACCATGGTGAGTGGCAGGCCAAATCGGTGGCAGACATCGGCAACCCAGAGGATATCCCGCTGCCGGTCGATATCTCGATCGCGGCCGACGATCAGACGCTTTGGGTCAATTCTTTCATGGATGGCAAAACCCGGCTGTTTGATATCTCAGACCCCCACCACCCCTCGCAGATCTACGAAAAGACCATCGACCGGCAGGTTAATATGGTCAGTCAAAGCTGGGATGGGAAACGTGTCTATTTCTCGTCTTCGCTGCTCGCCAATTGGGACAAAAAAGGCGACGACGATGTGCAGTATCTGAGGGCCTACAACTGGGACGGCAAAGAGTTAGTCGAGGATTTCAACATCGACTTCTATGCCGCGGGCCTAGGACGGGCGCATATCATGCGTTTTGGCAGCTCGGCGCTCTACTCGGCGTGAGCTCTTCGCAAGGGTCCGACCGGCCAAAATGGCAGTCGGACCCAGCCCTCCCGTTTCGGGTTTGCCAAACTTTCCGGTCTAGATGTCACGCGTCCGGGCTGGGGCTTGGCACCTGCCAATCACTGGAGACTGAACATGCGCAAAATACCAATGGCTGTTTCCGTGACCTGCGCCGCAGCACTGTTGAGCGGCGTCATGGCCTTAGCGGGAACATGGCATCCGGCGGATCTGCTGGCGCGGCTCACCCCTGCCGCCATGCGATCCCCCCTAGCACCGTTCTCTGCAGTCTTCCCCACGGACCCCGCATTTCAGTTCACCCCACCCGAACCGGGATCCTACGCGTTGAACCGGTTCAAACCGGCCCCAAACGGCGCGGTATTGACCACTGATGGGTCATCTTTCCAATTGCACGACCTGTTTGATGGCAAGATCACATTGGTCAGTTTTGTCTACCTGACCTGTGGCGATGTGAACGGATGTCCGCTGGCGTTTTCCACCCTTTATGACATTCATGACGCCAGTGCACAGCTGCCGGGCCTGCGCGACGATGTTCAACTGATGACCATCAGCTTTGACCCGGAACGCGACACCATCGAGGCAATTGCAGCCTTCAGCCATCCGGTCACCAGCGATCCTGCCAGCGCATTGAAACTGGACTGGCAAGTGCTGACCACCGCCGATACGGCCAGCCTGCAACCTCTGCTCGATGGATTTGGCCAGGTCGTAGATCGTGGTGGTGCGGACGATCAGATCAGCCACCTGCTGCGAATGTATCTGGTGGATCGCAGCGGCATGATCCGCAACGTCTATGGGCTGGGCCTGATTGATCCGCGCCTGCTGATGGGCGATGTCGAAACGCTTCTGCTAGAGGAACAGGGCGCGTGATCCGGACGTGGTTGCCCCTTGTCCCGTGGTTCCAGCAAGGCTGCGCGTTGGCGCTTCTGCTTGGGCTGTTTGTGATGCATCCCCCGCAAGCCCGCGCCCAGAGTGCGGGGGCCGCGCCGATACAGATCTCACCCGCGACATGCTCGCAGCCATCAACGGGGCTGGATTGGGCTGAAATAGCAGCGCGCCGCAGTCTGATGCCGCAACTGGGTCTGCCACCGCTAAGGCATCCCAAAGACAACCCGCCATCCGCCGCCCGGATCGCCTTAGGGCGGCAGATCTTTTTTGACCGCGCGCTGTCGATCAACAACACTATGTCTTGCGCCATGTGTCACGTGCCGGAACAAGGATTTGCCAATTGGGAACTGGCGACTTCGGTTGGGGTGGAGGGGCGCAGCGTCAAACGCAATGCCCCCAGCCTAATTAACGTAGGCCTGCTTAAGCCGCTGTTTCATGATGGTCGCGACACAGCACTTGAGACGCAATTCATCGGCCCACTGACCGCTCGAAATGAGATGGCCAATCCCTCTGCCGGGCGTGTGGTCGCCTACCTCAACCAACACCCGGATTACGTAATCGCCTTTGAGACAGCGTTCAATGCCGGTGCATCGCTTGATCGTATCGGCATGGCCCTTGGCGCCTATCAACGCTCGTTAACACTGGGCAACAGCCCATTTGATCGCTGGTACTATGGCGACGACAAGACGGCGATTAATGAGAGCGCCAAGCGCGGCTTCGATCTGTTCCGCACCAAGGCTGGCTGTGCCTCCTGTCACACATTTGGTGCGGATCACGCGCTGTTCACTGACGAGGAGTTTCACGACACAGGTTATGGCCAGATGCGCGAGATGGCCCGACAGTCTCCGCCAGAAACACTACCTGTTCAGGTAGCGCCCGGCGTTGTTCATCAGGTCGATTTCGCGCTCGTTCGCACGGTCAGTGCCCCGCGAGAAGCCGATCTTGGGCGCTATGAGGTCACAGAAGACACGGCCGACCGCTGGCGGTTTCGCACCCCAACCCTGCGCAACCTTGCTGTGACACCACCCTATATGCACGACGGGAGCTTTGGAACGTTGGACGAGGTGGTCGACTTCTACAATCACGGCGGACCGGAACTGCCCGGACAAGATGCGCGCATCCGTCCCTTGTATCTTTCAACAGCAGAGAAGACCGATCTTGTTGCATTTCTGATGTCGCTGACCTCATCAGAACTTGGGTGCCTTGTTGCGGAAGCGCGGCAATAGGGACCCATGCCGAGATTCAGATAAGCATACCAGCGGGACAAATGAGAACACAGATCCGCCATCTGTGTCACGCGGGCATCGATGCAAGACCAAGGCTTGGGTAATCTGTCCCGATGAGCGATGTCATCTCTGATCTTCTGAACATGATGCGCGTGCGTGGCACCGCCAATATCTGCAAAAACATCAGACCGCCTTGGGGGATGCAGGTGGATCAGGCTGGCAATCTCAGCCGCTCTCACCTGATCCTCTCAGGCTCCACCTGGATTGAGCTGACCGATACCCAGACCCGCGCCCAGTTGCAGGCTGGGGATTTCGTGTTGGTTCTGAACGGTCGCGCGCATTTGCTGACTGACCGGCCCAGCGGCACGCCCCCGACCCGGCATGCGATCCTCGCGCTCAACATTCCACCATCATTTGAAAGCGCAGCAACGGGTCAGCACCAAACTCAACTGCTCTGTGGGTACTTTCAGATCACACAGAGCGCCCCTCCTGCCCTGACAGACCGCCTGCGAGATTTGCTGATCATGCGGCGCGGCAGCGACACCGAAGCCGCACGCACAAGGCTGACCATTGAGATGCTCACCCAAGAACTGAATCTCGCCAAGCCATTTACGCTTGCCATCCTTGATCGGCTTACCGAAACCCTGAGTTTTTGTGCCATGCGGCACTGGCTGCGCAGTGCTATGGCCCCAGGTGAAGCACTACATGCGCTGGCCGATACCAAGCTGCAAACGGCGCTGATTGCGTTCCATGCTGATCCTGTCGCGGCCTGGACGGTTGCAGAGCAGGCCCGTGTCAGCGGTCAATCCCGCACCGCCTTTGCCACGCACTTCAAGGCGGCAACCGGACTAAGCCCGATCGCCTATGTGTCGCGCTGGCGGATTGAGATGGCACGCCGTCTGCTTGCCGACAGTGACGGTCGCTGGATCAAATTGCCGAACACGCTGGCTATGGTGACACCAACGCCTTTAGTCGGGCCTCCAAGCGGGCACCAGGATCCGCGCCCGGTAGCTTTCGTCGCAGGCCACGCAGCTGACCGCCTCACTCCAGGTGGTAGCCGCGAAACTCTTTGACCGTGGACACTGCCAACAGCGTTTTCATCTGCGCAACCGACGGGATTTCCGACAGCCGGTTGCGATAGAGGTTCTCATAGGTTTCGGTGTTGCTGGCGGCCACCCGCATCAGGTAGTCGAACTCTCCCGAAATCAGATGACATTCCAGCACTTCGGGCATATGAGCGATCGCAGTTTCAAAGGCATGAATGCTCTCTCTTTGCTGGCTGACCAACTTAATCTCGATAAAGATTTGTAGCTCGAGCCCCACCTTCTTGCGATTAAGCCGTGCGGCATATCCTTCAATCATACCGTTGGCCTCCATCATCTTGACACGCCGATGACAGGCAGACAAAGACAGACCTACTTTTTCTGATAGGCGGGCCATTGATATCTGGCCGTTCTGTTGGAGGGCGGAAAGAATTCGAGAATCCAGAACGTCCATCGGAAATTTTCCTAGTTGATATTCGCAATACGCACATTTTTCCGAAATTTTCCCAAAACACAAGGAAATCGAGAACCTTTCCTATCAACAACGTCATAAAATTGAGACACTTCGTCACAGGGATGACGTAAACAAGGGAGGGGCAGATGGCCTCAAAAATCGTAGTTGGCTACGACGGCAGCACGAGCGCACGGACCGCGCTCAACTTTGCGCTGGACGTGGCGAAGGCACAGGGCGGCAGCATTGTTGTCGCGCATGTCTTGGAATGGTCTCCGTATTCTTTTCTATCCGCAGCGGAGCTGGCAGAGCGCCACAAGCGCCGCACGGAAGAGCTGGAGCGCGCCGAAACAGCCCTGATCCAGCCTCTGCTTAAGGCTCTTGAAACCAGCGGCGTCAGCGTCACGGCTTCGGTAAAATACGGCAATATCGCCGAGGTGTTGGTGGCAATTGCAAAGTCCGAAGGTGCCAATCACATCGTCATAGGTCGCACCGGCCATTCCGCGCTGTCGTCGCGGTTGTTTGGCTCGGTTGCGGGCAACCTTGCGCAGGCTGCGCCGGTTCCGGTCACCATTGTCCCATAACTGATCAACAGGGGTCATCATGAACATTTTTTCCAAAGCGGCAGCGCTGGCCGTCCCCGGCGTCCTAGGGCTGTCGGGTCCGCTCATGGCGCAGACCATCGACCAGCAGGTCAATGATCTGTTTGCCAGCTCGACAGGCTGGTTCGTCAATTTCATCTTTAGTCCGTTTCCCGGCACCAGCTTTCCCTGGATCGTCGCCTGGCTGGTGGTCGCCGCGACAATTTTCACCGTCTATTTCGGACTGATACAATTCCGGGCCTTCCCGCACTCGATCTCGTTGGTCAAGGGTGACTATTCCGACCCGAATGATGCGGGCGAGGTCAGCCATTTTCAGGCACTTGCGACCGCCCTGTCTGGCACCGTTGGCCTTGGTAATATTGCAGGTGTTGCAGTTGCAGTCGGCATTGGTGGTCCGGGTGCAACTTTCTGGATGATCCTCGCTGGTCTGATGGGCATGGCCTCGAAATTCACAGAATGTACGCTGGGGGTGAAATACCGCAACGAATATGCTGATGGCACCGTCTCGGGTGGTCCGATGTACTACATGACCAAAGGGTTTACCGAACGCGGTCTGCCGGGCGGTAAATTCATGGCGGTCCTGTTCTCGATTTTCTGTATCCTCGGCGCCTTTGGCGGCGGCAACATGTTCCAGGCCAATCAGGCACATGCGCAGCTGACAAATGTTCTCGGCGATTATCCCGGTTGGATCACCGGCGTCATCTTTGCCGGTGTGGTTTTTGCCGTGATCATCGGTGGCCTGAAATCCATCGCCAGTGTCACCGAAAAGGTGGTGCCGTTCATGGGTGTCCTCTATGTGCTGACCGCACTTGTGATCATCTTGCTGAACTTTGACAAAATCGGCTGGGCCTTTGGCCAGATCTTCGACGGGGCCTTTACCGGTCTCGGCGTTGCAGGCGGCATGGTCGGGGCCCTGATTCAAGGCTTCAAGCGCGCGGCCTTCTCCAACGAGGCGGGCGTTGGCTCGGCCGCAATCGCACACTCAGCGGTGCGGACGAAAGAGCCGATCACCGAAGGTTTCGTGTCACTGCTGGAACCTTTCATCGATACCGTGGTTATCTGTACGATGACAGCGCTGGTGATCATCATCACAGGTCAGCTGGTCAGCGATCCTGAAACCGGTCTCTATGTGCTGAACGAAGCGGGCAGCGCCATCCAGACCGTCGATGGAAACTCCGGCGTGGCGCTGACCTCTGCGGCGTTCTCCTCCTCATTTGGCTGGTTCAAATACATCCTGGCCATTGCGGTGATCCTGTTTGCTTTCTCGACGATGATCAGCTGGTCCTATTATGGCCTCAAGGCCTGGACCTTCCTGTTTGGTGAAGGCAAGACCACTGAACTGGTGTTCAAAGTGATCTTCTGCCTGTTTGTCATCATCGGTGCCGCAGCCAGCCTGGGTCCGGTCATCGACTTCTCCGACGCAGCGATCTTTGCCATGGCAGTGGTCAATATCGTGGCACTCTACTTCCTGATGCCCATCGTCAAAGGCGAGCTAAACAGCTACATGGCGCGCCTGAAAACCGGCGAAATCAAAAAATACCAGTAACGAAATCGACCCGGCTGCGAATAGTGGCCGGGTCCTCCTCCCCTGTTGGGGTCTTACCTGATATTGCCACGTCCTGAGGACAACAGCACACGTGCCTCGTGGCTGCGCAGGGATCGCCGCGCCGTTGGGAAGGCGCGCCCCATGCTCTCCAGCTCCGGGAACAGATGGCACAACTCGGACCTCTGGGCCGCATCCATACCCGACAGCGTCAAATCGCCAGGCTGAAAGCTCTCGCTCCAGGCCCCGTCCACACAGACAATTTCATGCTGATCAAACAGCAGATGGATGTAAGTTACATCCATCGTCCGTGCGCGGCGGATATCGCGATCATTGAGCAGATGCACCGCCGCCACCAACACCTCGTTTGACCCGAACAGCAATTCGGCGCGGCTTCCGGTCAGCATCATCCGGTGCTGCGGTGACACCATAAGATCCCGGTTCGGCACAAGTTCGCCACCATCAGAACCCAGTGCGCCTGCTTCGATGAGGATGGGCTGGAACTGCGGGCGCCGTGCCAGATCAGCATTGGTTACAATCCGGCGCGCGGTCCAGCGCAAGGTCTGCGGTCCGCCATCGCGCGTCACCACCCGGTCGCCCACTTCAAGCGCTTCCACCGGCACCGCACCGCCGGGAGTCAAAACAAGGCTGCCCGGTGTAAAACAGGGAATGACTTCTTCGATATCGGAGAACGTCAGCCTGCTGACAAAGTCCCCCTGGTCATTTCGGACCTCAACCCGTCCGTCTTCCCGGTCGGCGCTGGTGTAGATCACACGCGTGCCGCCCAGCGCGCGCAGCTCACTGATATCTAGGCGATCATAGTCATCGCCACCTTCGCCGCCATCAACGACGTCTCCGGCCCCACCAACAAACAAATCCCGATCGTCGTCACCGTAGAGGCTGTCAGCGCCGGTTCCGCCGATCAGCGTATCAGCCCCGCTCCCACCTTCGATGACATCATCTTCGCTGCCGCCATCAAGCGAGTCATCACCCGCGCCCCCACTCAGCCGGTCATATCCCTCGCCCCCCAGCAGCGTGTCATTTCCAACGCCGCTGTTCATCACATCGTCGCCGCGACCGCCTTCCCCGTAGAAGGATGATCCGGCGGAGCTCCCGTCCAGAAAATCATTGCCATCGTCGAGGAAAATGCGATCGGAATCCTCATAGACGCCGATGAAGGCCAGATCGTCACCGTCGCCGCCGTGGATCTCATCATTGCCCTGGCTGCCCGCCAGAATATCGTTCCCGGCGCCGCCCCAGACGGTATCCGTTCCCATGCTGCCGATCAGCGTATCGTTGCCGCCTTCGCCATAGATCAGGTCATCCTGATCACGGCCGAAGACATGATCGTCCCCCTCACCGGCATAAATCAGGTCATTGCCATATAGCCCTTCGAGCCGATCATTGCCGTCGCCTCCATAGAGCGTGTCGTCGCCGTAGCCTGCGGTAATGGTATCGTCGCCATCGCCACCCAAGAGAAGGTCGTTATCGTCGCCACTGCTTAGTGAGTCATTACCTGCGCCACCTTCCAGCGTGTCGCGTCCTGCGCCGCCCTCAAGCGTGTCGCCGTCAATTCCGCCTTGCAGCAGGTCATTGCCAGCCCCGCCTTGCAGCAGATCACGCCCGCCACCGCCGGAGAGCGTGTCGTTGCCCGCGCCACCTTCGACGGAATCATCGCCTGTACCAGCATCAACGAAGTCGTCCCCCTCACCGGCGAGAACCGTATCGTTGCCGCCCCCGGCCACGATCACATCATCCTGAGAGCCGTCAGCTGCATCCCCGCTGTCGACACGATCCCCTTCGGGGTCGCCCAGATAATCGATATCGATCCGCTCGCCTGCATCCGTGCCTTCCACGACATAGTCGAGTGCGGGCGGAATTGAGAAGGTGAAGTCCGAAAGCCCGGCACCACCGGAGATCGACGCATCGCTGCCATTGTCAAAAGTCACATCCAGCTGCGAAATCGGCCCGTCAATCGCGACGCCGATATTGGCAGCTGTGCTGCCCTCCCCTTCGATGGAGACCGTCCCGTCAGCATTGATCGTCACCTGATGGTGGGTCACCCCGGTCAGTCCCGCAATGACCTGTGCCGCAGGGATCAGAACGCCGCTGGCATCCAGAACCCGCAGGGTGAATTTGTCGTCATGGGAGCTGCCGTTAGAATTCACATGCTGCAGGTCGAACCGAAGATCGCTCACCGGATTGGAGAAACCATAGCTTGCTGTAATCGGCTCGCTGACACCAAAGGCACCGAAATCGGACACTTGGTAGCCGCTCTGGGAGCTGTCCCAGCTGCCCGGTGTGAAGACCCCGGTCACGATGGTGGAGTTACCGCCTTCGCTCAGCGTTGTTGAACCGTTCTGCGCAGCACCGTTGGCGCCGGTCAACCAGATCGCATTGTCAAGAGTGGCCATGTCTCATGTCTACCTTGTACCTAACACTCACCCCCGCAGTGACAAAGCCTGCGGACACCTCACCGCCGCCCCTTCCAAAGGAGCCGTCTGACATGTTGTGTCGTTCCACGACGCAATCAGCCGCTTGGCGCATAGGTCACAACACATCCCTTACGGAACGATTAACCCGCAAAGACGCCCGACGCGGGACCACTCTGGGGTCGACGCAAGTCCATTTTGCGTTGAGAATGTGGCGAAGGACGCAACCAGCAGCAGCCTCAAAGGTGGCTCGACGGACCTACCCCTCGAATTTACAACGCAAAATCAATAGCCCTAGCCGCAAAAACCGGACTAAACTGCCACCAGGCAGCGCGCGGGTGCCCGCGTTTGCTGCTCAATAACAAAGTGGTTCGTTAACAGGGACAAGTAGCATGCTTCAGGAATTCAAAGACTTCATTGCCAAGGGCAATGTGATGGACATGGCCGTCGGCATCATCATCGGCGCAGCCTTTACGGCAATCGTCAAAAGCATGGTCAGCGACCTGATCAATCCGATCATCGGTGTCTTTACCGGCGGCGTCGATTTCACCAATTCTTATCTCGTACTGGCGGGCACTGTCCCTGAAGGCGCCAGCCTCGAGGCGGCACGAGAAGCCGGAGCTGCCGTTTTTGCCCACGGTGCCTTTTTGATGGCCGTCATCAATTTCCTGATCATCGCTTTCGTGGTGTTCATGCTCGTGCGCTATGTCAACCGCCTCAAAGACGCGGCCTTCCAGCAGGAAGAAACCGCCCCGGCCGAGGAGGCACCCGCGGGACCAAGCGAGCTGGATGTCTTGTTGGAAATCCGCGACTCTCTCAAGCGCTGATCTGACTTCAAAAAGGTCTCGGGTTCCACTCATCACGCAGCTGGATTAAGCCCCGTAGCCAGCCCCAGCGACACCTTGTCACTGGGGCGTCATCAATGATGCGTGACACTTACAAGGATTAATCGAGATCATGGAACAATTGATCGAACAGGCGGGCGCCCTTTGGCCTTTGCTCATCAGCGCCGCCAAAGCGCTGATCGTTCTGGTGCTCGGCTGGATCGCAGCTGGCCTTATCAGCAGTGCGGTGCGCCGTCGCATCAACGCGATGCCCCATCTGGATCAGACATTGGGCAATTTCGCCGCCAGCGTCATCCGCTGGGTTTTGCTGGCGATTGTGCTGGTGGCCATTCTGGGGATTTTCGGCATCGAGGCCACCAGCCTAGTGGCCATGCTTGGCGCGGCTACGCTGGCAATCGGTCTCGCCCTGCAAGGCACATTAAGCGATCTTGCCGCGGGTGTCATGTTGGTGCTGTTCCGCCCCTATAAGCTGGGCCAATATGTTGATATCGGCGGCACGTCGGGCACCGTGGTGGACCTGAACTTGTTTATCACCGAGTTGGTGACACCTGATAACGTTCAAATCATCGTACCCAACGGGCAAGCCTGGGGGGCGATCATCACCAACTATTCGGCGCATGCCACCCGTCGGGTCGATATGGTGTTCGGCATTGACTATGGTGACAGCGCAGATGCGGCCAAGGCTATCATCCTGCGTCTGGCCGAGGCAGATTCCCGCGTTATGTCAGATCCTGCACCGTGGGTTCGGGTGACAAATCTTGGTGACAGCTCCGTCGATTTGACCACCCGACTGTGGTGCAAGGCCGCTGACTATTGGGAGCTGAAGTTTGCAATGACACAAGCAGTCAAGGAAGCCTTCGACAACGAAGGTATCTCTATCCCCTATCCGCATAGTGTGGAAATCAAGAAAGAGGCCTAAGCTACTGACGCAGCCCCACCAGATTGGGTGGGGCTGCATTTACAGATGGATAGCTGCTAGCTGTCAGCGGGCAATCTCCCGCGCCATTACCAGGGTCGGGTCACCTTTATAGCGCGCCTCATAGCTTGGCAGATACCCGAATTTAGCCGCAATCCGCAACGACGCAGCATTATCCGGATCCAATAGGCACATAGTCCGCGTCCAGTTGGTTTCCTCTTCTGCCCATTGATGAATACGCTGAACCGCTTCTGTTGCCAGTCCTTTCCCATGCTCGGCAGGCATCAACCCCCACCCGGCCTCAGGCACAGATCCCAGCGGCGGGTCGATATCTCGCTGATAATCGGCAAAACCGATGGCCCCCACATAGCGACCATCGTCGCGCGCAGTGACCGCCCAATAGCCAAACCTCAGCGCTTCCCAATGTCCGATGTAGCGCAGCAGACGGGTCCAGGTTTCCTCGCGACTGGCGGGTTTGCCAGTTGTGTGTTTGATCACCACCGGATCTATCCAAAGATTGAACAGCGCGTCGAAGTCCCCCACCTCATGCGGACGCAAGACCAGACGTTCCGTGGCAAGCGTTGGTCCCGTCACTCAGGGAGGCCCCCAGTCAACACATAGCGCAGGATTTCGACCACCTGACGCGGCTCTGATGCCACTGCTAGGGCGGCGGCGTGCACCTCTTTCAACGCGTGCTGGTGATCATCCTGCGACAAGACGATCAGTGATTTACCAAGCGCCGCTGCGTAACCTGCATCAAAGGCAGCGTTCCACTGTTTGTACTTCTCGCCAAAGCGAACCACGACGACATCAGCATCGGCCAGACCTTTGCGGGTACGGATTGCATTGATCTTGGCTCCCTTGTGATCGTGCCAATACTTGTTCGTCTCCGCTCCCAGAATTGCCGCACCACAGTCATCGCTGGCACCGTGGTCGGTGACAGGACTGGAAAAACGTACATCCAAACCGGCGGCACCCTCAATGATCTGTTCGCGCCAATCCGTATGAATTTCGCCCGAGAGATAAACGTTCAACGTCACGATATGTCCTTTTCTGCGCCTACCAACTGGATTGGACCAATTTTGGCCACCTCCTCGCGGTTGCTGCTCTCAATATACGCCCCTGCTGCAGCTCCAGCAAAAACCGCCGGGTCAGCAAACAGGCAGAGTATTCACCAGCAGGCGCAGTTCGTCCACCGCTTCGCTTAGTCTCGTCGGGCGACCAGATAGCGACCGGGGGTGGAGGCTGGATAATTGCCGGTTTCAATAATCTCGAATCCAGCCCGTTCCACGGCCGCCTCTAGCTCTGCCACGCTCAGGAAATTCACGCAGTTCGGTGCCATTCCGACCAGGCGCATCAGTGGGATAATCACCGAGAACATCCAATATTTGAAACTGCCCCGTGCCTCTCCCAGACAGGGTGTCTTGGAAATAAACAGCTTACCATGTGGCAGCCGTTCTGCCACGGCGGCAAATGTCGCGTCCATATCAGGCACCAAATGCAACAGATTAAAGGCCATCACTACATCAAATGGGCCCTTGGGCACCGTTTCGCTGCTACAGCACTGAAAGAAAACGTTGTGCACGCTCGCCTGCTCAGCCCGCTGCCGCCCAATCCCGAGCATTCCCTCAGAAAAATCTGTTGCGGTGATATCCGCCACGGCTTCGGCTAATGTGATGGCGGTTGAGCCAGTCCCACAGCCCATTTCCAGTACCCGGTCATGTGACCCCAGATATGATCTCGTGCGCTCTAATGTGTAGCGATAGGCCTCTTTATCCCGGATTGCCGATTTGGCGTATTTCGGGGCAATTTTGTTCCAAAAACGGATATCACTGGTCATCGTACAGCTCCTTGGTTGACCAAAGAATACCCATGCAAGAACCACAGATAAATTGCTGAAATTCGCAAGCTCGTTATACATATCTGCATGAATAACGCTGATTGGAATCATATTCGCGCCTTTCTCGCGACGGCTGAGACCGGCTCTCTCTCGGCGGGGGCCCGCAGGTTAGGCCTGACACAACCCACGTTATCCCGGCAGGTGGCCGCGCTTGAGGCGAAGCTGGGCGTGCTGCTGTTTGAACGACTGGGCAGGTCCCTTGTGCTGACCGAAGCTGGCCACGATTTGTGCAACCATGGCCGAAAGATGGGAGAGGCTGCTGAGGCTCTGGCCCTTGCTGCCACCGGACAGGCCCAGTCGATCGAGGGCACGGTGCGGATCACTGCCAGCGACGTGATGTCGGCTTATGTTCTGCCACCGGTGCTGTACCAATTGCGACAGCGCGCACCCCGGCTGACCATTGATGTGGTAGCCGCCGATGACATCCGTGACCTAATGCGACGTGAGGCGGATATTGCTATCCGCCATGTCCGCCCTGAGCAGCCAGAGCTGATCGCCAGACTGGTGCAAGAAGGACACGCGTATTTCTATGCCGCCACCAGCTATCTGGAACGTCAAGGTCGCCCGTCATCGGTACGGGATCTATCGCGGCATGATTTTGTCGGGTTCGCCGATGTAGGCCGCTCTATCGAGTTTGTAGCACCACTTGGCATCCATCTGACGGCGGATAATTTTCAGATAAAATCCAGCAGCGGACTGGTGTCCTGGGAACTGGTCAAACAGGGATTTGGTGTCAGTCCCATGATGGAAGATGTCGCGCGCGTCACACCGGGGATTGAACGAATTCTACCCAAGCTGGCCCCAATCACCTTTCCCATCTGGCTAACCACACACCGCGAACTGCACACAAGCCGACGCATTCGGATTGTCTTTGATCTTTTGGCCGAATTCTTTGCCCAAAAATGAAAACGCGCCCGAGCCGGACGCGTTTATCAAAATCCTGACCGAGGCAAATTAGCAGCCCTCGGATGGCAAGATCAGCCCCGCAAGGTGCCACCTGTCGCCTTAGTAACCTTGGCAATGATCTTGTCGCTCACCCCTTCGATGTCCTTTTCGGTCAGGGTTTTTTCGGTGGGCTGAAGACGAACAGTAATGGCCAAGGATTTATTCCCCTCGCCCAGGCTGCCGCCGATGAACTCGTCAAAGACACGTACGTCATTGATCAACGCCTTGTCGGCCCCTGCTGCTGCATTGACCAGCGTCAACGCCTCGACATCATCCGCCACAACAAAGGCAAAGTCACGCTCTACCGCTTGCAGATCGCTTTGAGCCAATGCGCCCCGATTGGCCCCGGATTTACGTGGCATCGGAACCTCATCCGGCCAGATCGTAAAGCCAACAGCAGATCCCTTGATCCCCATTTCAGACAGAACTTTTGGATGCAGTTCACCAAAGACACCAAGCACCTTTTTCGGGCCAAGGCAGATCTTGCCATGACGACCGGGGTGCCACCAGGATTGCGCACCACGTAGGATCTGCACTTTGGCAGGGGCGCCGATTGCAGCCAGAACCGCCTCGATGTCGGCTTTGGCATCAAAGGTATCAACCGCGCGGCTGGCGCCATGGACATCCTTGGGACCGGTACGACCCACCAGCAGGCCGGAGATCAGATTGTGCTGTTCACCTGGCTCTCCCCCGTGGAAGGCCGGGCCAACCTCAAACAGGGCCAGATCCATGAAGCCACGCGCCTGATTGCGCGCAGCCGCCTGCAACAATCCGGGCAACAGCGCCGGGCGCATATGGGACATTTCCGAAGAAATCGGATTGGCCAGCATGGTGGCATCGTCGCCGCCACCAAACAGCGCCGCTGAGGCCTGATCAATGAAGCTATAGCTGACGATTTCATTGTAACCGAGGCTGGCACAGGTGCGCCGCGCAATCTGCTGGCGACGCTGTTGCGGAGTCATCACGGGTGCCGGGATGCCCTGTGTCAGCCGTGGTAGCGGTTTGCCTTCCAACTTGGTCAAAGATGCAATGCGGGCCACTTCCTCGACCAGATCTGCTTCGCCCAATACATCAGGGCGCCAGCTGGGAACATGGGCCAGATTGCCCTCCAGACGAAAGCCAAGGCGGGTCAGGGTCTGACGCTGCTCGGATTCGGGGATATCCATGCCCACCAACGACTTTACCCGCTCGGGGTTCAACTTATACGACCGTGCATAATCCGGCACCGCACCCGCAACAACCACGTTAGAGGGTTCACCGCCACAGAGGTCAAGGATCATGCGGGTTGCATGATCAAGCCCTGCACGGGTGTATTCCGGGTCAACACCGCGTTCAAACCGGTAACGCGCATCAGAATTGATTTTCAGCGCGCGGCCCGTAGTTGCGATTTGCACATGATCCCAAAATGCGCTCTCCAGAAACACATCCGTGGTTGCCTCGGTACAGCCTGTATCTGCACCACCCATGATGCCAGCAATGCTCTCGGCGCCATTGTCATCCGAGATCACCATATGCCCGGCGGCGAGCGTGTATTCTTTCTCATCCAGCGCGGTCAGCATTTCGCCGCCTGCTGCGCGGTGAACGCGCAAATTGCCAGAGACTTTGGCGGCATCAAACACATGCAGCGGGCGGTTCTGATCAAAGGTGTAATAGTTGGTGATATCCACCAGGGTTGAGATCGGGCGCAGGCCAATCGCAGTCAGACGGTCCTGCAACCACTGTGGGCTGGGGCCATTCTTGACACCACGGATCAGGCGACCCGTGAACAGCGGACAGCCATCCAGCGTGTCCTGCGCGATCTCGACCTTGATCGGGCTCTCGTAGCCGCCATCGACGGCTTCGATTTCAAGCGGTTTCAGCCTGCCAAGGCCACGTGCGGCCAGGTCGCGCGCGATACCCCGCACGCCAAGCGCATCCGGGCGGTTCGGGGTGATTGCGATTTCAATTACGGTGTCGACCTTGGCAGGGTCGTTTACCGCAAGCCAATCAACAAAACGGTCCCCCACATTGCCCGAGGGCAGTTCGATAATGCCGTCATGTTCATCCGACAGCTCCAGCTCCCGTTCGGAGGCCATCATGCCATAGCTTTCAACACCGCGGATCTTGCCCACGCCAATGGTGATGTCGAGACCAGGGATGTACATACCCGGTTTACAGACCACAACGGTGATGCCTTCGCGGGCATTGGGCGCACCGCAGATGATCTGCATCTCACCTTCGTCGGTGTCGACTTTGCACACCCGCAGCTTGTCTGCGTCCGGGTGTTTCTCGGCGTGTTTCACATAGCCAAGGGTAAACGACTTCAGCCGGTCCGCAGGGTTCGAAATACCTTCGACCTCAAGCCCGAGATCGGTCAATGTTTCGGTGATGTCCTCGACAGACGCATCAGTGTCGAGGTGGTCTTTCAGCCAAGAAAGAGTGAATTTCATCGGTCCGGTTTCCTATGGCAAGCCACGCATGTTTCAGCAGGCAATGACAAAGATTTCCCGTATGTGCAAGCCTTGGGACCAGAGAGACCCTAAGGATAGCTAGGGGTGAGACCCAAAAGCTCGTCCAATTGCCGTCCGATCCAACCATGTGGAATGAAATGGCCGCCTGGGTGCAGGTCCAGCACCACAGTTCCTCGATCACATCCCCAGTCAGTGCGCGAAAGCGTCAGAAAACTGCGCGCCTGCCAGTCGCCCCGCACCGCGCCATTCCTGGGGCAGCCCAACTGCCTGCGCCATAGGGCAACGGGATAGGTCCTGTCCCCTCCTTGTCCCATCGGGAAATCCATGACGGTGTCCGCCAATCCGTGTACGTGGCGCACTTCTGCGGGGGCCTCAGGACAGGTCTCGGATTGATCAATACTGCCTGCCACTGCCAAGAGCGCCGCAATCCCGTCACCACTGTGACAGACATAACGCCACGCCATCGCAGAGCCGTAGGAATAGCCAGAAACAAAGATACGCGCAGCATCGACAGGGTAGCGTCTGGCCACATCCTCCAGCACCGCATCGGCAAAGGGCACGTCCTCGGTGCTTGCGGCCCAGAAGTTCCAACTCTTGCCACGACCGTTTGGAGTCACCAACAAGACGCCGCGCCGTTTGGCCGAGGCCCCTACCCGATCAGAGCGCTGCGCATGTTTTCCCGTCCGCGACCACCCGTGAAAGTGCAGCAAAACCGGTAAAGGCGAGACGCCGTTCCAGCCATCGGGCTCCATCACGTGATAGCTACGCTCACCCAGCGTACAGGCGACCTCCGCACCACAGGGATCTTCATTTGCCTGCCATGGCCCCATGGCAGCGGCCGCAGTAGCGGCAAGGTAAGCGGTTGAAAGCAGGAGAAGAGAACGTGTCATAAACGGGAGACTAGCCGACACCGCCCCCCTGTCACGTCACATGTTTGTGGGGCGGCCAATACACTCTGTGGCCAAAAAAATTTTGGATCCCGCCTATTGGGGAGAAAGGGCCAAGTATTGCATCACCAGCACGGTCAAAATAGCAGTAAAAACTGGTAGGAAAATGGATGAAAACACCTTGTCAAACTGGCGCGCCAACCACCGGAAAGCCTGTTTGTAAAACGTGTTGTTTCTATATTCTTGCAGCCACATATGGCCTCGATAAGTCAACTGCAGATTCGAAACACCGTCTTTCGTAAAATCGCCATTTACCAACTCTTCGTCGCGCATGAGCCCGAGTAGGAAATCACGCTCTGCAATCGTAATGCTCAACTTCTCTTCTGTAGTGTCCCTACTTGGCTCCATAGTTGAGTAACGCGCATCTAATTTTTTTAAGCCATCATCAAAAGAGGCTCCGGACAAATCCGAAGCCTCAATAAACTCCATTATGCGGAGAAATTTCTTCTCATCCAATCTTACCTACTCAGACCACCGTGCAGTGTCGGCACATCCAGGCATTGGAACCCATAATGGCGCAACCAGCGCAGGTCGCTGTCAAAGAAGGCCCGCAGATCGGGGATGCCGTATTTCAGCATTGCAATCCGGTCGATCCCGACACCGAAGGCAAAGCCCTGATAAACATCAGGGTCAATCCCACCGGCGGCGATCACCTTGGGGTGCACCATGCCGGAACCGAGGATCTCCAGCCAGTCGTCGCCCTCACCGATTTTCAGCGTGCCGTCTTTCCAAGAGCAGCGAATATCAACCTCTGCCGACGGCTCGGTAAAGGGGAAATGCGAGGCCCGGAACCGCAGGTCGACGCTGTCCACCTCGAAGTAGGATTTCACGAACTCTTCCAGCACCCATTTCAGGTTCGCCATCGAGATGTCCTTATCGAGGGCGAGGCCTTCGACCTGGTGGAACATCGGGGTGTGGGTCTGGTCATAATCAGCGCGATAGACACCGCCCGGACAGATGATACGCAGCGGCGCGCCCATCTTCTCCATCGACCGGATCTGCACCGGCGACGTATGGGTGCGCAGCACATGTGGCGGGCGGTCATCCCCCTCAGCGCGGTGCATATAGAACGTGTCCATCTCAGCCCGCGCTGGGTGATGACCCGGAATGTTCAGCGCATCGAAATTGTACCAGTCGGTATCAATGCGCGGGCCTTCGGCAACGGAAAACCCCAGCTCGGCAAAAATCGCCGTCAGCTCTTCGCTGGCCTGGCTGATCGGATGCAGCGTGCCGTTGCGGGTCGGGCGGGTCGGCAGCGTGACATCCAGCCATTCGGTCCGCAGACGTGCGTCCAGCGCGGCATCTGCAAGCCCTGCTTTTTTCGCAGACAGTGCTGCGTTAATCTCGTCCTTCAGCGCATTGAGAGCCGGCCCCGCGACCTGGCGCTCTTCGGGCGTCATCTTACCCAGTTCGCGCATCTTGAGGCTGACTTCGCCTTTTTTACCAACAGCTGCGACCCGGATGGCCTCCAGCGCGTTCTCATCGGCAGCATCGGCGATCTGCCCGAGATATTTTGCTTTAAGATCGTCCATGACGGTCCCCTGAATAATGCTGCCGCTCTGCTATCACAGCAGAGGCTGAAAGCAAGCATTTGCACCGGCTCTCAGCCAATCAGAACACAATCGCGACAATCCGGCAGCCCCAACGCACACCCGACGCCACTGACGGGACGAAAGGGGCAAACATGGTGCGACATGCAAAACGGGCCGCTCTTTCCAGAGCGGCCCGCTTGTGATCTTCCTGTGCCTAAACTTAGGCAGCCAGAGCGCTTTGTGCTTGCTTCACGATAGCACCGAAGGCTTCGGGTTCGTGGACGGCCAGATCGGCCAGCACTTTGCGGTCCACTTCGATACCGGCCAGGGTCAGGCCGTTGATGAAGCGGGAATAGGTCAGAGCCTCGTCGTGGCTACGCACAGCTGCGTTGATCCGCTGGATCCACAGCGCGCGGAAATTCCGCTTGCGGTTCTTACGGTCGCGGGTTGCATACTGGTTCGCCTTATCGACGGCCTGGCGGGCAACCTTGAAGGTATTCTTGCGGCGGCCGTAATAACCTTTGGCTGCCTTGATAACCTTCTTGTGACGGGCGTGAGTGACGGTACCACCTTTAACGCGGGACATATCTCAATCTCCTCTTAGCGGTCGTAGGGCATGAAGCCCTTGACGATCTTTGCGTCGGGTGCCGACAGGGTTGTAGTGCCGCGGGCGTCGCGGATGAACTTGCGGGTCCGTTTGATCATGCCGTGGCGCTTGCCGGCCTGACCTGCAAGAACCTTGCCGGTCGCGGTCACTTTGAAGCGCTTTTTGGCGCTCGATTTTGTCTTCATTTTGGGCATTTCCGTCTCCTTCAATGCGGGTTCGGTCTATGCGCGACTCGGCATGCCACTCTGGGCCGGCCACGCGAACAGGGCTGCCGTTTACGCAAGCCCGGCTATAAGGGCAAGCAGATTCTTCACCTGAGACACCAAGATCCCGCATTCAGGTCTGACAAGGCCGGATGCGGCAACCAACCAACAGATACGGTCAAGTAAACCGACCAATTACCCGGAAAATTGCCTTGGGAATATCCTCAATCTGATAGCCCCCGGATTTGGTGCTAAAAGCATAGAGAAGCAAGCCAACCGCAAAGACAAGAAAAACCGCCGACACCCGAGGGGCGCGGCGGTCGCTTGCGGCAGACAAAAGAGCAGGGATTGCCAGAAAGGCGAGCAAGAGCCCAAGCACCAGTGCCAGATCCGTATCCATCACGCGCGTCCTTTTGAGAAGAGACGCGATTAGGTTACTCCGGGTCGGTGCTGTAGATCAAACGTTCATCACAGGGTGCAACACGCAGGATGTTGGTCGTACCCGGAACATTGAAGGGCACACCAGCCGTCACAACGATCTGATCCGTCTCCCCTGCGAAACCACCGGCCCGCGCGGCACGTGCCGCACCGACCACAGCGCCCTTGAACCGTTCCTGATCCGGCGTCACCACACAGTTACAGCCCCAGCTCAGCGCCAAACGACGCGCGGTTCGATGCAGCGGCGTCAGCGCGATAATCGGCACGCCTGGTCGTTCACGTGCGGTTAGCAGCGCGGTTGTGCCACTCTGGGTGTAGCAGCAGATTGCCTTGATTTCGGTTTTCTCTGCAATCTCGCGCGCAGCCGCCACGATAGCATCGGCAACGGTGTCACCCTTGGCCGTTCGAGACGCGGTGATGATCTGACGATAGGTGGGATCCATCTCTACCTCAGTGGCGACATTGTCCATCGTCTGCACCGCTTCGATGGGATACTGGCCAGCTGCAGATTCCGCGCTCAGCATGATCGCGTCAGTGCCTTCATAGATGGCGGTCGCCACATCAGAAACCTCGGCGCGGGTCGGCATCGGGCTTTCGATCATGCTCTCCAGCATCTGTGTCGCCACAATCACCGGTTTGGCCGCAGCACGGCAGCGGCGAACCAAACGCTTTTGGATTGGCGGCACTGCGGACACAGGCAGTTCCACACCCAGATCCCCACGCGCCACCATGATCCCGTCAGAGGCATCCAAAATTTCATCGAAATTGTCGACGGCTGCGGGTTTTTCGATTTTCGACAGCACAGCGGCGCGGCCATCTGCCAGACCGCGTGCTTCGAACACGTCCTTGGCGCGTTGGACAAAAGACAGCGCCAGCCAATCCACGCCAAGAGCGCAGACAAATTCCAGGTCCCCGCGATCCTTTTCGGACAGCGCAGCAAGCGGCAGCACAACATCAGGGACATTCACGCCCTTGCGGTTGGAGATGGTTCCGCCGGTGGTCACAGTACAATTAGCAAAATCATTACCGCACGTCTCAACCTTGAGACGGATCTTGCCATCGTTGACCAACAGATGGGCGCCGGGCTCCAGGGCCTCAAAAATCTCGGGATGCGGCAGGCAGACGCGGTTCAGGTCACCCTCGGCCTTGTCCAAGTCCAGACGGAAGGACGCGCCTTCGACCAGTTCTTCCGACCCCTTGGCAAAAACGCCGACGCGTAGTTTCGGTCCCTGAAGATCGGCAAGGATCGCGATAGAGCTATCAAGATCAGCCTCCACCTTACGGATGATGGCGTGTTTGGACGCGATCTCTTCGTGGCTGCCATGCGACATGTTCAAGCGAAAGACATCGGCACCCGCCTCATGCAGCGCACGAATGGTCTCGTAGGTCTCGGACGCCGGCCCAAGGGTGGCAACAATCTTTACATTGCGCGATCTTCTCATGGGGTCATCCTCTTCATCGTCTGAAACTTTGTTATCGCAAACATTGCTGCGGCGCTTATCGCCTAATTCCCATTTTGCCGCAACTCCCCTAACGCTTCATCATCAAATGGCGACAGCCAGATGACATATACACCATTCTTTCAGCACGGGACTGATCGCCCTGCTCGCTGATTGATCAGTTGCGATCACGCCTCCGATATCCTGCGACCTTTTGTAAACGGAGGTGACCTGGGCCTGCGGCCAAAGTTTATGGCGCGACAGGCTGAGTTGCCCAGCCCCGGTGCAACTGGTAATCACACACGTGTTTTCACAGATGGAGCCCGACATGGATAAGCAGACCCAGATCGAACTCGAAGCAGCCGCCTTTCGTCGGCTACGTCAGCATCTGATGGAAGACCGCACCGACGTTCAGAATATCGACATGATGAACCTAACCGGGTTCTGCCGCAATTGCCTGTCACGCTGGTATCAGGAAGCCGCCAATGAGCGCGGCATCGAGATGGGCAAATCTGAGGCGCGCGAGAGCTTCTACGGCATGACCATGGACGAATGGAAAGCCAAGTACCAGAGCGACGCCTCTACCGAGAAACAGGCCGCATTCAAAACGGCTTTTGAGGAAAACGTCGGCAGGAAACCTGAGTAACCGTAACGGCATAGCTGGCACAGCATCAGCCCCATGAACGCCTCCTACACGGGGCGTTCATTTTGTGTGCATATTGACTGCGAGATCTTAAAGGCCGCGCGACTGCGTTAGATCACACCGATTTCGGCAAGGGCCTGTGAAAGCTCGGGCGGTAGCGGCTTTTCGGCCGCACGTCCCTTTGACAGATCCGGCGGCGTGTCTTCAGGCTTTAGATAGCGCCAGCCCTGAAAAGCTCGCCGAATTGCGATCTGGGTACGATGAATCTCAGGCTCTAGCACGATGGCACAGCGGCGGATACCGTCGCCGCCCATCACCTCGTCAAGACGCAGAATGCGTTGACGACATTGGATTTGTCCTTTGATTACCCAATAGATCGACCCACCATTGACGACCTCTGGCTCGCGCTTGGGCCACATGCGTGTCACATGGCGCGGCAAGCCTTCCGGCAATTGCTTACGATACTCCGTCTGCCAGGCCTCAAGCCCGTCAACGGTTTCCGTTCCAACAGAAAGTTTCACAAGGTTGATATAGTTATCCACAAGATGCCCACAGAGTCGTCCAGATGTTGAACACCATATTGTAGGTCCGACTGGCAGATCGACAAGGTGTTGTGTTACGATAGTGATAATTTTCGTCTTCAACGCGGATTCATCGTTGAGGATATCCGCGCGGCTGGTGTAGTCAGGCCGCCACCTTAGCCACGACCGACCACAGGGATTCGCCATATGACCCGCTTTGCCGCCCCGATTGCCGAACAAATCTGGGATATGAAATATCGCTTTAAACAGGCCGATGGCACCCCCATCGACCAGACTGTTGAAGACAGCTGGCGGCGCATTGCGCGCGATCTGGCGCGGGCCGAAACAGACCCCAAAACCTGGGAAGACAAATTCTACAGCGCGCTGGAGGATTTTCAGTATCTGCCCGCAGGTCGCATCACCGCAGGTGCTGGTACCGCGCGCCAGGTGACCCTGTTCAACTGCTTTGTCATGGGCACTGTGCCCGACAGCATGGCGGGCATCTTTGACATGCTGAAAGAGGCCGCGCTGACAATGCAGCAGGGCGGCGGCATCGGGTATGATTTCTCTACCATTCGTCCGCGTGGCGCCGATGTGAAAGGCGTCGCTGCAGACGCCTCTGGCCCGCTGTCCTTCATGGACGTGTGGGACGCCATGTGCCGCACCATCATGTCGGCAGGCTCTCGTCGCGGCGCGATGATGGCGACCATGCGCTGCGATCACCCCGACATCGAGGCCTTTATCACCGCGAAATCCGACCCGGCCCGCCTGCGCATGTTCAACATGTCCGTGCTGGTCACCGATCCGTTTATGGAAGCGGTGAAGGCCGATGGATCTTGGGAACTAGTGTTCGATAACAAGGTCTACCAAACCGTGCAGGCGCGGGATCTGTGGAATAAGATCATGCAGGCGACCTATGATTACGCAGAACCCGGCGTGATCTTTATCGACCGCATCAACAAGGCCAACAACCTGTCTTACGTGGAACAGATCGCGGCCACCAACCCCTGCGGCGAACAGCCCCTACCCCCCTATGGCGCCTGCCTTCTCGGCTCCATCAACCTGGCACGTCTGGTCAAGAACCCGTTCGAGAAAGACTCTGAGCTGGACCCACAGGCCCTAAAGGACTTGGTCGCGACCGCGGTTCGGATGATGGACAACGTTGTGGACGTGTCAAAATTCCCGCTGGAGGCTCAGGCTCAAGAAGCCCAGAATAAGCGCCGTATTGGCCTTGGCGTGACCGGCCTTGCCGATGCGCTCTTGATGCTTGGTCTGCGCTACGGCTCGGACGAAGCCGCGCGACAGACCGAACACTGGCTGCACGCGATCGCCCGCGCGGCCTATTTGGCCTCGGTGGATCTGGCCAAGGAAAAAGGCGCGTTCCCGGTGTTCGACGCCGAAGCCTATCTGGCATCCGGCACCATGATGGACATGGACGCAGATGTCCGTGACGCAATCCGCGAGCATGGCATCCGCAACGCGCTGCTGACCTCCATCGCACCCACCGGCACCATTTCGCTCTATGCTGGCAATGTGTCCTCAGGCATCGAACCGGTCTTTGCCTACGCCTATACGCGCAAGGTTCTGCAAAAAGACGGATCGCGTACAGAAGAGGAAGTGGTGGATTACGCAGTGCAAATGTGGCGCGACAAGTTTGGCGACAAGGAACTACCCGACTATTTCGTCAACGCCCAGACCCTGCCCCCCTCCGACCACGTAAAGATGCAGGCCGCGGCCCAGAAATGGATCGACTCCTCCATCTCCAAGACCATCAACTGCCCCGAAGACATCTCCTTTGACAGCTTCAAAGACGTCTACATGCAGGCATGGGATCTGGGCTGCAAAGGCTGCACCACCTACCGGCCCAACGACGTGACCGGTTCGGTCCTGACGGTAAGCGAAAGCTCTGACAAGGCCCCCGGTGAAACAGCGGATGCACCACACGAAAGTGATATGGATGAGAACGGGGCAGAAGTGGTCTATATGTCCGAGCCGCTGGATCGTCCACAAAGCCTCGAAGGTCACACCTACAAGCTGAAGTGGCCCGATTCCGAGCACGCGATCTACCTCACCATCAACGACATCATCATCAACGGCCACCGCCGCCCGTTCGAGGTCTTCATCAACTCCAAGAATATGGAGCACTACGCCTGGACGCTGGCCCTGACCCGCATGATCTCAGCCGTGTTCCGTCGCGGTGGCGATGTGTCCTTTGTCGTGGAAGAGCTGAAAGCGGTCTTCGATCCCCGCGGCGGCGCTTGGGTGCAAGGAAAGTACATCCCCTCCATCCTCGCAGCGATCGGCGGCGTGATCGAAACCCATATGATCGCCACCGGGTTCCTGGAGGGCGAAGGCATGGGCCTGAAATCCGATCCCAAGGCCGAGGTGGTCTCCCTCAACGCCCCGCGCAGCAAGCCCTGCCCAAGCTGCGGCCAGTATGATCTGCAAATGATCGAAGGCTGCATGACTTGCCGCAGCTGCGGCCACAGCAAATGCGGGTAATTTCTGGGTAGGAGCTGTTGTTGTCGATGCGGCCATAGTTATGCCAAAACCCCCGATTTTGTTTGCCACGAAGCGGGGTTAGTTTTGCCGTAGGTGCCTAACGCACTGAATCGAAATGGTTTTGGCCGAATGGATAATTTGGCCAAAACAGACCTAAAAAGCGTGAATTGGCAGGGCAAGAGGCAGTGGGCATCGAGTAGATGGCCGTGTCAGTGTACCGTAAACAGCAGTGACTGGGGTAAATGGCTGCAAGTTTTTGTCGCGTAAATGCCTCATATACTCTGACCGCTGCCTTCCCTCCTGATTTCCAGATCTTGCGCGGGCCCTCTTGTGAGGCCGCGAAGATCCGGAAACTCCGGTTGTCAATGAGCGTTCAAAGTTGACCCGGTTTCAGCATTTAAAATTGACCCACCCCATGTGGCGCAAAGCCCCCAGGCGGGCCGCCCTCATATAGCGAGTCCGTCTGGGGGCTTTGCTTTCGGGACGGTTACTTTTCTCTGCGGCTTTTGCTCTGAGCAAAGCGATAGGACGTGTTGCCGGTTTCGATGATTGCGCAATGGTGGGTGACGCGATCCAGCAGCGCGGTGGTCATCTTGGCATCGCCAAAGACCGAGACCCACTCTCCGAACTCCAGGTTGGTGGTGATGATGACGCTGGTTTTCTCGTAGAGCTTGCTGATCAGATGGAACAGCAATGCTCCGCCAGACTTGGGGAACGGGATGTAGCCCAGCTCGTCGATGATGACGCAATCCAGAGCCGAGAGTTGCCGGATGATCTTCCCGGCATTGCCCTCGGCCTGTTCCTTGATCAGGGCGTTGATCAGATCGACGGCGTTGAAGAAGCGTGCCTTCTTGCCGTTGGTGATCAGGGTGGTGCCCAAAGCGATGGCGATATGGGTTTTGCCGGTGCCGGTTCCGCCCACCAGGATGAGGTTGTGCGCCTCTTGGGTGAACTGCCCTGTGCAGAACGGTTCGATCTGGGTCTGGGTGATGGCGGCAGCACCATAATCGAAGGTGGCGAAGTCCTTATGATGGGGGAACTTCGCGATCCTCATTTGATACTGGATAGAGCGCGCCCGCCGCTCTACAGTCTCCGCGTCGATCAGTTGCTTTATCGCTGTGGTCAGACTTGGTGGCTTGCGCGCGGACAGCAAATCATGTGCGCAAGCTGCCATTCCGTGCAACCTCAGGGCGGTCAGTTGGTCGATCAGGGCGTTCATGCGGCAACCTCCTCAGTCGAGCACAGGATCTCATAGCGCTTGCAGTCGGCCTCGGGTCGCAGGGTCAGTTGCGGATAGGCATAGGCTTCGCTGAGCGGCGTGATGACCGGCTCCACCAACTGGTTAATCAGGTTGATGATGGCGGGCAGGCGGAGGGTGTTTTGTGCCACGGCCAGTTCACAAGCCATCTCGACAACCTCGATCCCGTGATCCTGGACGAGCAGAAGCAGATCAACGAACTCCCGATCCCCGCCCTTGTCTGCCATGTAATGTTCCCTGATCTGGTGCATGGCCTCAGGCAGTTGCCAGTCCACGAAGGGTGCGCCATTGCGTAGGGCGCCGGGCTTGCGATCCAGCAGAGGAACATAGTGCCAGGGTTCAAAGTAGCTGACGTTGCGGGTGAAGCGGCGCTTATGCTCGGCGATGATATCCTGGCCCGACACCAGCATAATCCGGCCCGCATAAGCGCGCAGCGACACATGTTGACCGGCAAAGTGGGACGGGACGCTGTAGCGGTTGCTGGCATATTGAACCAGGCAAGTGGATCGGACACGAACCGTCTTCTCAACATAGCCGTCAAAAGGCCGACCCAAGGGGCGCAGCTCGGCGCGTTCGTCTTCGAACACCTCGGCAATCGTGCGATCCTGCTGTTCGGGATGGGGACGATTGGCCAGTTCTTCACAGCGCAGGCGCAACCAGTTGTTCAGCGCATCAAGATCTTCAAAGGCAGGCTTGGGCACAAACAACCGGCCGCGCAAAAACTGGACCTGGTTCTCGACCTGCCCCTTCTCCCAACCCGCTGCGGGCGTGCAGGCAACAGGTTCCATCACATAGTGGTTCATCAGAGCCAGGAACCGGGGATGGAATATCCGGTCCTTCGAGCGGGACACATAGGTCACCATGGTCTTGGGGTTATCAATGATCACCCGTCGTGGAACCCCGCCATAGAAAGACAGTGCCTGCACAAAAGCATCCAGAACCATCTCCTGGGCTTCGCCGGGATAGGCGATCACCAAAGGCTTGCGGCTGTGGCACAGGCGGAAATGGGCAACCTAGATCTTTTGTTCAACGCCGCCCAGGACAACCCGTTCTTCGCTCCAGTCAAACTGAAGGGCGTCACCAGCAGCAAAATGCAGGGGGATAAAAGCATCGCCAGAACCGGCGCCAGCCCGCTTCAGATCGCGGACAAATCGCTGAACTGGAGAATAGGACCCGGTGTAGCCTTCCACCACGAGCTGCTCATAAAGCTTCTGGGCCGTTCGCCGCTCCCGACGTGGTCGCTTCTGGTCCTGATCGAACAGTTCCTGAAGCCGGAGATCAAACCCGTTGCACAGTTTGTGCCGAACCGGTGGAGCCTGGCGCTGGTAGCTCGGCGGGCTCTCATCCTTCAAATACTTCTTGATCGTGTTGCGCGATAATCCCGTCGCCCGCGCAACAGACCGGATACTGCGCCCTTCAACCAGCACCCACAGACGGATCTTCGATACACTTTCCATCAATAACACCTGCTCTTTCCTCCGCACTTGAAGCGCGGATGTTAACGAAACAGGTGGGTCAATTTTACTCGCTCATAACCCACCTAAGTGGGTCAATTTCGCATGCCGATTCACACGCTAGCCGCACCAAAACTCTCGCGTACATTGCTGGCGGCCAAATGCCGCTTCAGATTTTCGCGGCTGCTGCGAACTTTTCAGGCTGGTGAGTGTTGAAGCACTAGGTCGCTAGGTCCTATACAGATAGGGGGCGTCTAGGGGGTGAAATTTTAGATTTAGAACAGTACGCTAAGTTAAAAACAATCATGGTTGGCATTGATGGCAAGTTCAGCTTTTTTCTTTACGGGTAAGGATCCAATACGCTTAGCTGAGGCCGAGCTAAAAGAGTACTATCGCTCTAGGCTTGCGGTCATTGAAGTCGCTCCGGATGACAGTTGTAGGGTTCACTTTTGGGTGCCGAAGAGTGCTTTGGGACCCAAATGGTATACCTACGGGCCGGTAAGTATTTGCTTCTTATCAAATCAAACGGGCCAAAGGATTCTTGATGCAGGCGAAGCTATCCATATTATTGATGAAAGCACCAAAAAAACAGCCTTTGTTGACGTAAGCTCAAATGATCTAGGAGTTTCATTCGTCACGATGGGACTTTCGGCCATGGATTATCGTGCGCTGGTTGACCATCTTGGCAGTCACCATGCTTTGGAGGCTTTACTCACAGTTAACGACATCATTTCATTGAAAGAATATCGGCCAAATAACCCAGAAATCAAAAATCACCGCCTTAGGAAGAGAGTGCTAAAGTCCCTGATTAGGCGGACTGAACAATCGTTTCTTTTAGAAAATGGTATCGAAATACTAAAGGAAAACGAGCGTGCGTCGATTGACGCTGCACGCCCCGAGTTTAGGTGTGGATTCCGGTTACGGGACGGTAGGGAATATTCATTCGATTTTAGATTCGGTTTGACTACGGATTTGGGGCAGCGGATTGCAGTTCTAATCGGGGAGAATGGTTCAGGGAAAACTCAAACTTTACGGCATATCGCCAAAATGGCGCTAGGTGCTCTTTCGGACGACTGGCGCGGCAATTTTATACCAAGCAGAATTATTGGTTTTTACTCAGGTCATAGGGTCTCAAAGGTTTTCCCACCGCAGACACTAAAGCGAATGATATCTGGGTATAAGATATACAATATGGCTGACGAGGCCGGGCGGTCGTCAGCCAGCCTAATTGATACTTTATTGGAAATGATTGGTTCGGACGCTAGGGTAGCTGACACAACTCGGTTTGAAATATTACTTGATAGTCTGGACCAAGCTCGAAAGAAACGCCCTATCTCCATTTTCCATGAAATACATGGCCCGATTGATGTGTCGAAAATTCGTCCAGCACACATGGGTGATGGTAACGTTGTTTTCGTCACGCGAACCGATGGTCAAGTCCAAGAAGATATCTCTGATTTTAAGGAATCAATAGATCGTTCGAAGGGCGTGTTCGGTAGGGAACCAGACGATCTAAGTTCCGGTGAAGAAGCCTATATACGGTTTTGCATCTTTTCCTCCGCTTATACCGAAAATGGATCTTTAATTTTGCTGGATGAGCCAGAAGTGTTTTTGCACCCTCAATTTATCGATGCATTGATGGGTTCTCTGCACAGAGTCTTAGAATTGACGGGATCAGTTGCCGTAGTTGCCACCCACTCGGCCTATGTTGTCCGTTGTGTGCAAGAAGAGATGGTTCATATCATTAGGAACGGCGCAGAAAGTGTTGTTGACGGTAGAGTGGGCGTCCAAAAAACAAGGATGAAGACATTCGGAGCCGATGTCGGCTTAATTTCTCTTTTTGTTTTTGGCGAAGACGAAATGGAAACTACCGAAAACCGTGCTCTCAGTCACATTTCAAGAACCGGTCAGGGCGTCTCATCTCTTAAGTCGCTCGTATCAGAAGATTTGATTTCTAAGATTGTAAACAAAAATGAAGAAGATTGATAAGCCGCATGACAGCGGCTCGGCCAGTCTATGTGCAGCCAGTAGAAACAAGAAACTAAGAAAAACGTACCCAAATCTTCTCAGGCTCGGATTGCGTACGGAGCGCCTGGCTCAGCACTACGATGCTGCGGGCGGAGACCCGAACATTGTAAGGTCTAATCGCATTTCTGCTAAAGAGAAACAGGCCGTTCTTGACCTGTATGAATCGCCTCCTAAAGGAATGGGCTACATTGGAGAGCTTCGGGATTCACTGGCTGGGGAAACGTGCCCAATGTGCGGGGGATACAATCCAACCGAACTTGACCACTATTTAACGAAAAAAAAGTACCCAGAGTACGCATGCGTTTCATATAATCTTGTACCAGCTTGCTCCTGCAATCGAATGCGCGGTGAGAGATTATTTGATCAAGTAACTCATGCAAGGGTTCTTCATCCCTACTACGATGATTGCATGGTAGAGCCTTTGATCGATCTAAAATTTAACCCGAACGACACTCCACCGCTTTTTACGATCAACTATACGATTTCAGCCTCCAATCCAAATTACAACAACGTCAAATTTCATGTAGACAACATAGTTCTTAGGACCAACTTCTTAACGCATATTGGAAAGAGATGGGGACGCTTGAAGGCTCAACCCGATGCGATTCTTCCTAAGCATAGGGACTACCGGGCTAGCCGCGACGAATTTCACTCATACTTGATTGAGCTTAGTGATGGGAAATCTGCTGAGACAGGCCCAAATTCTTGGGCAGCGATTTTCTTTCGCTCAATCTCGAGGCGAAGTGTTTCAGACTGGATCTTTGATAACTGCTAGGCCTTTAGATCAATTTTAGGGTGGTAGAGAATATCTGCCTGTGTTGCGAGGAAGAAAACTCTATTGCAACGGGGGCACTGTGTTTAATTTTCAATGGGCTTCGTACGTAGGTTCAATGTATATGCTACAGGCTGGCAGGAACAGGAACCAGCAACGTTCTACACTTGGTGCTTTGTGAAGGTGAATGTTACCGGCTTGCATCCCTGGCTCGGACCTTCGGAACCTTCACCGCGATCGACCCGATCCCGGTCTGCACGACGCGTTCCTGGTGGTATCCTCGGCCTACAACTGCGGCGCGGCCATTGGCTGTGCGTCGGAAGGCAAACTCAGCGAGAAAGGCGTCGCGTTCGGCTTCGACGGCAGTCTGCAGGGAGTCCCGAGCGCTTTTGCGCAAGAGATCTGTCAGCGGCTCTGTGGCCGCGTCTCGACCGGTGAAATCAATGATGGTAGCCTCACTCGTGATAGTGGTGCTCCTTGGGTTGGTGGTTCGTGTCGCAACAACAGACCAACCAGATGCACCGCCGTCATTCAAACCGCCTGAATACCAGATTCACTAATAGCTCACTTCGTTTCAGGGTATTGTTCGAGAATTTCATCCGGGGTGAATTTAACAGCGTGTGGGGGCTTGGGAGAACGAAGAATTGAAGCAACGATCAACGATCAATGAGTTGCGACAAGAGTGGCATCGGATTGGACAAGGCGATGAAGCGTCATTGAAGGTGCTTCACTCGAAGATCGTAGATGTTGCCATAGCGACGAAAGAGCCTCTACCCCATGCTCTCATACATTTGAGAGGACAGACCCAGGCGCGGCTTTATGAGTTTATACCAAGTCTGTCTTCTTTGAGGGATGCCTGTGCCGACCTTCGGCGGGCCTACCAGTATGCAATGGCGACAGATGATCCGCAGGAACAGCAATACCTGCGCGACCTGATTGTCGCCTTGTCTCGATTTGGCGAGCAGACCTCCGATGCCAATCTGTTGCAGGAGGTTGTTGATCTCAGCAGTGCATTTGAACCCTTTGATGCAACTACCGCGACCATCGCCAACGCAAAGGCCGTGGCAAGTCTTTGGCTGGGTTCCGTGTCTGGAGATAGTCAAATTGTGGAACGGGCCTGTCGAGAGTTGCAGGCATTGTTGAAGGACCCAAAGCTTGACGACCAGGCAAGGTCTCAAACTATCCAGAACACCTCCATCTTGTTGCTTGAAAATGCGAGGCATAACCGTTCTGAGCGCGTTTTCAGGGAGTTAGTTGATGTGCTCACACGGCCCAACTCTCACCTTCGGAAATCTCAAGTCACGATCGGCACAGCCAAACTCGAACTTGCGCAACTGACAGGTGACAGAAAAACGCTTGGAGAAGCAATTGAGCATTTCAATTCGGCCCTGTCATCCAGCGCCTTGTCTGCTAAAGACCGATCCCAAATTCTCCACTCACTGGGTCAAACCCATTTTTTGACCGGCAAACTGTCAAAGGAGCCGCAGAGCTTCAAGGATGCGGTCGGCAGTCTTACCGACGCTGTGGAGCTATTGGGTGAAACAACACTGGACGATGCTCGTCTTGCCCGGTTGAAGGCGGACCTCGGAGCATACACTCTTGCGCTCGCTTGGACGATTGGCGACGGGGCCTTGGCGAAGGAAGCCGCCGATCACTATCAGGCCGCCCGAGTGATGATCGGTCTCGAGAAAGCGCCCTATCTGTATGCTAGGGTCAGTCTCGGTCTCTTTGAACTTCATTACCGCATGAAGCACTGGGAACACGCCACAAATGTTGGCTTTGAGATTCTGGATGCTTTTGAGCGAATACAAAGCAATCCGCGTCTGACATCTGGCATCAACGACTTCGGCCCGCGCGCTCTAAGTGGTTTTGGCGACAAGCTCGCAGCCTGCCTGATCCTTTCCGACAGGCCGAGTGAAGCGGCATTCCAACTGGATAAGCTCCGCGGACGCCGCATCGCTCTGTCGAAACTCAGACGCCAATCGACAGGAGACGAAGACCCGGAACTGATCAAACTTCGGACGAAACTAGATTTGGCAATAAAGGACGGAGACGACAGAGAGTGTCGCATTGCTTGGGAGGATTATCTAACCAAGCGCCGCGAGCTCAGATTTGATTTAGTTGATCGAGAACTTCGGGAATTCTTCGAAGCTCCCGCAAATACAGATGATGGAACCTTTGTTCATCTGACCTTTTCGATTTTCGGTTCGCATGCCCTCATACGGCCACTTTCACAATCTGAGTGGATAACAATCCCACTTCCGAAATCCGCACTCCCAACCATCAATAGTCTATTGACCTCCAGCGATGATTCCCTCAGCTGGCAAGCAGCCTATGGCGCTCTGCTTGAGAACCCAGACACACAAGGGGAGCCTTTCGAATGCTGGAACCGTGTTGTTGAACGAGCCAGAGCCGAAATAGGTCATCATGTTCTGGGCCCGATTCATCAGGGTCTGATTGCGAATGGTATCAAACCTGGAGGAAGACTGATTATGAGTGTTCCGGGCGAGTTCGCCAAGCTCCCATTTGCCTCCGCAAAACTTGACGAAGACCTGACGATGGATGGAGCATGGGCGTTTTCCATTGCGCCGTCGCTGGCGACACTTGGGTCTGTGCCTGACAACTACCAACGCGGTTTTGCATGTGTTTCGCCAAATTTGAAAAGAGACACCAATCTCCCAGATTTGCCGTTTGCCGGGCACGAATCCAAAGCTTTGGCGCGTACAAATCCCCAAGCAAGGATAATCGATGGTTCCTCAGCGACCCCAACCGCCGTTCTGGAAGCCTTCAAGTCCCAACAAATTGTCCATCTCGCCTGCCATTCCCGATATGGCGGGCACAACGATACCGGCATCTTTTTGGCGGATGGTGAATTTCTGTCTCTTCGACGAATGGTCGCTGTGGGTCACCAACAACTCCAGACCAGTTTAGTGGTGCTTTCGGCCTGCGAAGCTGGACTTGTCGGATTAACATCGGATCGAGATGAGTATGTTGGGTTGCCGGGGACGTTGCTGGAGCTTGGCGTCACCGGAGTTGTGGCACCGCTTTGGCCTGTTCACGACGATGCAGCCCTCGTCTTTTCAGATCATTTCTATCGATGCTTGTTCGGTCCTACTGGCGCAACAGCGATGTCGCCGGTGCAAGCCCTGTCAGGAGCAAAACAGTTCTTACGTGACGCGACTTGGAAGACGCTCACCGAAGACCATTATTTGGAGGCCTCCATGTATAGTTCATCAGCACCTCGGCTTCGACGTATCGACAAAACCTTGACGCCTGCGGAAAGTGGGGCACCGTCCTCATTGGAGGAGAAACCATTCGCCCATCCGCATCATTGGTCAGGCTGGACACTTTGGGGCCGTTAAACCACTTGATAGGCACATGTAGCGACCAAAACAGAATCTAGTTCCGAAGAAATAAGATCACACAAATCTGTGGTTTGTTTAGCCGAAAGAAGCCCGTCCTCTGGTAGGCTCCCTGTTTTGAGAAGCGCCAAAAGTCGATGATCGAAAGGTTTCCGAGACAAGACAACGTACATATCAAACGTGTTGGCGGGTCCCGAAACCGCATACTCTATGTCAACAGAAGCGACACGTTCTGTCTGTTCAAGGCCCAATTTGATCGGGACTTGATGATCAACACCACTTCCCTCCAGAGCCCCAAATACTTGCCAGTCCCCCGCGCGCCGGTCGAATTCCAATGCCATCAGATAGCCTTTCAACAAGACTTCTTCAGCCAGGTAAGTACAGACAATCTGCATATGTGAACCGATGGAGAGCTGGTTCTCGACGGTTTCCTTTGAAATCCGGCGTAAACCCGGACGATCGGTCGTCGGACGTCTTCTAATTTCTGCTCTGAAGCTATCGCCAGTCAGATTTGCCTCGAGCAAAGCTTTCAGATCTGACCCTTCCAGGCCATCAATCTCGCTTTCCCACACGTTCGCATCCGCCAAAAAGGCTGGTTGTGACAAGCCAACCTGACCTGCTCGGCTTGCCTGAAAAAGTGCTATCGCGAACCGTTCGTTGGATGGCCGTCGCCCATCGAACTTCAAACGAAAATCATCGATTTCCGGTGTTTCAACCGGATCAATTGCTCGCATTTCGACGCACAATTCTCCGGGGGTCATCCGATAAGAAGGACACCGATCCCAAAAGAGTTCCAAACGTGCTTTCCAGTCAATTTTGAGGGTGTTTTTTGCTGGTCTCCCCACTTTTTTGCCTTCCTGTCAGTTTCTGTCAATTCTTGTAAAGCCCTGAAATAAATAAAAAATCCGATCTGTCTTTCCGTCAGGCAATGCTGCTTGGCCTTAACCGGAAAGGCAAATCATGCGTACCAACAATACCGATACCTTTGCTCAAAGTCACGAGCTCCAAGAAAAAGGTAGAGAGCAACTCTTTGGCAAAAAGAAGCTAATTTTGGGAGTTTCAAGAACAGGGGCCAAGTTCACCCCGAAGAACCACAAGGACACCGGAGACCGCGTTTTCGATGCAATCAATTCTGGTGATTTGATCGACGTGGAACGGGAGCGGATCAAGGCCGAACTCAAAGCACTCAAGTCTCTCGATGTAAAATACATCCATGAACACGCCCGTAATCCTGTTACCCACGAGCAGAGCGCTGACACGAGTCTCTATCAAAGCTTCTCAAAGCTCGCGAGATCCGTCGATCCAAGCGCCATGCTGAGCTTCGGCGCAAGCCGAAACGGTACCGAGATTTCAGCAGTGATCAAGGATGGAGGAGAACTTGCCCGAACGCGACACGCAGGGCTTTCCATAGCCGATGGTGGTGCAGAATTTGTGACCTCTCAAGCTGCGATCGAACTCCAGATTGTAACCGATCTTGAGCGCCAGGGATTTGTTCAGATAGACCATGCTTCCGGTGACTGGAAATTGCTCCGTGATTTCAAGGAATACGTTCCAAGCGGTAGTATTGAGGGCGCAAAGCTGGAAGTTCATTCAACGACTGGCGGTGGCAATTACGGTGCATCATCAGCATCGGTCCAAATGGACACTCTCCATTGGAGTATTGCACGACGTCGAGAGTTGGGTTTGCCATTCGAAGTTGAGTGGGTACAACATGGACGCAGCTCGCTTCTGACTTGGTTTCTTATTCATGGCTTGGAAGATGGACTTGGTTCTGTCGGTCGATTGAATATCACAATTCTCTTTGGGTTCTCGCCACGATTGCCATTCCCAAAGCGCTATGCTGATTTCAAACGAGTTGTTGATGCGGCCCGTAGCGTCTCGTTAGCTCGGAACGGTCAAGATCGCGTACGTCTAAAGGTGTCAGTGTCAGTTGGGGCTGCAGTCTTACCACAACACGCCTTGGAGCAGGTCTGCACGATGGATGTTGGCCCAATGAAGGGACAGCTCTTGCAGCCCGTGGATAGGCTTACCGGCTATGCAGCGATGCCTGACAGCGGAGTAGACATCCTAAGGGTTGGTATGGAGGACACTCCCTATATGGTGGACCGCGCGAGAAATGTTGTTCCAACAACGAACAGCCAGCTTGCAGAGCGCGCGCGCGGTTTTCTTGAGACATGTGGGGCAAACGTTGTGACCAATGAGCGGGTGTTGAAAAACTTCAGCCGGATTTGATTAGAAAATTATCGCGACGGGCATACTGGTGCCCGTCGCATATCTGCCGGAAGCCCCTTGGATGATCCGTCGTGATCAAATCCGCTAAAGCGTTTCGGTTTTAACCTGATGCGTCAACGGCGGAGTAAAATCCGGCCACGTGGCGGCGCAAAACCAGACCAGTGGCGGCGCGCCACGCGCCATGGCCCATTGGCCGACGGGGACAATTCCGTGACAGGTGATCAGATGGTGGCGTCTGTCTTGCGAGCGCGGCTTTGACCGAGCCGATAGCTGTCGCCGTTCACCTCGAGGATGTTGACGTGGTGGGTCAACCGGTACAGTAGCGCCTTTCTTTGCGTTTGGAGCTCTTGGTCTTGCAAGGCTAGGGCGCACGGGGCACCATGCTGCGACCACGCCGTATTCCCTGAAGCCGACGTTCGTTTCTCCTGCCGCAGGGGAAAATATGGGCTCTCTTCCTCTGTTCGCTACAATCTGTACCAATGACTGCTATCATGTGCTGCGTGGTCTGGAATAGAAGCCTGGCTGCTTTGCTCAGCTGCTGGTCGGGCTTTGCATCAGTCAGTAAGCGTGTGAAAGTCGTTATCATGGCCAATGCTGCATCTTTGTCTTTACCAACCTGTTTCAATCAGGTCGACCCACTGAGCGACAATCTTAGGTTCATCGCTGTGGACGTCGAGACTGCCGGTTACGATATCGCGAGCATCTGTCAAATCGGCCTCGCTTTTGTTGGGTTTGACTGCTCGATTGTAACTTATAGTGCATACATCGATCCCTGCACGCCATTCGCTGCAGGCAATACCCGATTGCATGGCATTGATGCTGCAACTGTCAAAAACGCCCCCAAATTTGCAGAAGTATTGCCAGACCTGCGTCCGGTTCTAGAAGCATATCCGCTTGTTCAACATAGTCGATACGATGAGAAAGCCTTTGACGCGGCATGCCGATTAGCGGGATTTCAAGTGTTGAAGTCGGTATGGTCAGACAGCGTTGCCATCGCTCGCCAAGCGTGGCCGGAGTTGCGGGGCAATGGTGGGCATGGACTGGCCAATCTCAAAGAGGTGTTAGGGCTTCAATTCAAACACCATGATGCTGGGGAAGATGCACGTGCTGCGGCTGAAGTTACATTGAAGGCTGAAGCATCAATGGGGCAAAAAATTAGGCTACTGAATGCCTCACAGCAGTTGGTCTTTGATTTTCAGTGATGCGAGAGGGCGCCCTCGTGGGCCGTAAGGCCTCAACACAACCATCAGCTCAAACTGAGGGCTCAAAATTCAAGAGAAACCGTACATAGGTTCAATGTACATGCTATGTGTATTTTATGGACACCAAAGAGTAACATTCAAGGGTGGGTCTCGGTTAAGGCTATGATTTGCAAGTCAAAAGTATTTACCAAATGGGCAAACTATGGGTCATTTTACAGTGTGGCGTTTCACGCGACATGACCTAACCGTTTCAATAGGTCATTTTTGGCCGGTGATATAAGAAAACGGCCTCGGATTTCTTCCGGGGCCTTTCTCCTGTCTAGCTGAGTTGACGAATGGCGATAGCGCTGCTGGTACATTGTGGCCACCAAGAAGTGGAGATGAGACAGAAACCCGGAACCAAGCAGAGCCAGGGCGAGAAAGTCGTAAAAGACATTCGTCGCGCGACGCGCAAACAGTACTCTGCGGAACAGAAGGTCACCAGTAAGTCGGGCAAGAAACATCCGTATTATCTCTGTCACGCCAAAGGCTGCCCAAGCTATCGCAGGTAGATCCGTCGTGATGTGCTGGAAGGTGAGTTTGATACTTTGATGCGAAGCCTCAAGTCATCTGAGGGCATGCTTGCAGTGACCACAAAGATGTTCAAGAACGCTTGGGGGCAACGTGCGGGGTAAATGGAGGCTGACAAGCGTTTGATCCGAACGGAGCGCAACCAACTGGCAAAGAAAATCGAAGGCCTATTGTGTCAATGAGCGTTCAAAGTTGACCCGGTTTCAGCATTTAAAATTGACCCACCCCATGTGGCGCAAAGCCCCCAGGCGGGCCGCCCTCATATAGCGAGTCCGTCTGGGGGCTTTGCTTTCGGGACGGTTACTTTTCTCTGCGGCTTTTGCTCTGAGCAAAGCGATAGGACGTGTTGCCGGTTTCGATGATTGCGCAATGGTGGGTGACGCGATCCAGCAGCGCGGTGGTCATCTTGGCATCGCCAAAGACCGAGACCCACTCTCCGAACTCCAGGTTGGTGGTGATGATGACGCTGGTTTTCTCGTAGAGCTTGCTGATCAGATGGAACAGCAATGCTCCGCCAGACTTGGGGAACGGGATGTAGCCCAGCTCGTCGATGATGACGCAATCCAGAGCCGAGAGTTGCCGGATGATCTTCCCGGCATTGCCCTCGGCCTGTTCCTTGATCAGGGCGTTGATCAGATCGACGGCGTTGAAGAAGCGTGCCTTCTTGCCGTTGGTGATCAGGGTGGTGCCCAAAGCGATGGCGATATGGGTTTTGCCGGTGCCGGTTCCGCCCACCAGGATGAGGTTGTGCGCCTCTTGGGTGAACTGCCCTGTGCAGAACGGTTCGATCTGGGTCTGGGTGATGGCGGCAGCACCATAATCGAAGGTGGCGAAGTCCTTATGATGGGGGAACTTCGCGATCCTCATTTGATACTGGATAGAGCGCGCCCGCCGCTCTACAGTCTCCGCGTCGATCAGTTGCTTTATCGCTGTGGTCAGACTTGGTGGCTTGCGCGCGGACAGCAAATCATGTGCGCAAGCTGCCATTCCGTGCAACCTCAGGGCGGTCAGTTGGTCGATCAGGGCGTTCATGCGGCAACCTCCTCAGTCGAGCACAGGATCTCATAGCGCTTGCAGTCGGCCTCGGGTCGCAGGGTCAGTTGCGGATAGGCATAGGCTTCGCTGAGCGGCGTGATGACCGGCTCCACCAACTGGTTAATCAGGTTGATGATGGCGGGCAGGCGGAGGGTGTTTTGTGCCACGGCCAGTTCACAAGCCATCTCGACAACCTCGATCCCGTGATCCTGGACGAGCAGAAGCAGATCAACGAACTCCCGATCCCCGCCCTTGTCTGCCATGTAATGTTCCCTGATCTGGTGCATGGCCTCAGGCAGTTGCCAGTCCACGAAGGGTGCGCCATTGCGTAGGGCGCCGGGCTTGCGATCCAGCAGAGGAACATAGTGCCAGGGTTCAAAGTAGCTGACGTTGCGGGTGAAGCGGCGCTTATGCTCGGCGATGATATCCTGGCCCGACACCAGCATAATCCGGCCCGCATAAGCGCGCAGCGACACATGTTGACCGGCAAAGTGGGACGGGACGCTGTAGCGGTTGCTGGCATATTGAACCAGGCAAGTGGATCGGACACGAACCGTCTTCTCAACATAGCCGTCAAAAGGCCGACCCAAGGGGCGCAGCTCGGCGCGTTCGTCTTCGAACACCTCGGCAATCGTGCGATCCTGCTGTTCGGGATGGGGACGATTGGCCAGTTCTTCACAGCGCAGGCGCAACCAGGTGTTCAGCGCATCAAGATCTTCAAAGGCAGGCTTGGGCACAAACAACCGGCCGCGCAAAAACTGGACCTGGTTCTCGACCTGCCCCTTCTCCCAACCCGCTGCGGGCGTGCAGGCAACAGGTTCCATCACATAGTGGTTCATCAGAGCCAGGAACCGGGGATGGAATATCCGGTCCTTCGAGCGGGACACATAGGTCACCATGGTCTTGGGGTTATCAATGATCACCCGTCGTGGAACCCCGCCATAGAAAGACAGTGCCTGCACAAAAGCATCCAGAACCATCTCCTGGGCTTCGCCGGGATAGGCGATCACCAAAGGCTTGCGGCTGTGGCACAGGCGGAAATGGGCAACCTAGATCTTTTGTTCAACGCCGCCCAGGACAACCCGTTCTTCGCTCCAGTCAAACTGAAGGGCGTCACCAGCAGCAAAATGCAGGGGGATAAAAGCATCGCCAGAACCGGCGCCAGCCCGCTTCAGATCGCGGACAAATCGCTGAACTGGAGAATAGGACCCGGTGTAGCCTTCCACCACGAGCTGCTCATAAAGCTTCTGGGCCGTTCGCCGCTCCCGACGTGGTCGCTTCTGGTCCTGATCGAACAGTTCCTGAAGCCGGAGATCAAACCCGTTGCACAGTTTGTGCCGAACCGGTGGAGCCTGGCGCTGGTAGCTCGGCGGGCTCTCATCCTTCAAATACTTCTTGATCGTGTTGCGCGATAATCCCGTCGCCCGCGCAACAGACCGGATACTGCGCCCTTCAACCAGCACCCACAGACGGATCTTCGATACACTTTCCATCAATAACACCTGCTCTTTCCTCCGCACTTGAAGCGCGGATGTTAACGAAACAGGTGGGTCAATTTTACTCGCTCATAACCCACCTAAGTGGGTCAATTTCGCATGCCGATTCACAGCCTATTGGACCGTGTTGTGGACGCCGACACCCCAACCCTGATCAAAGCCTACGAGAAGCGGATCGAAAAGATGGAGCGTGAGAAGCTGATCTTGGACGAAAAACTGCAAAACAATGGAAAGCCGATGCACACGTTCGACAAAATGTTCGAACACGCCCTACAATTCCTGTCAAACCCTTTGGAACTTTGGAAAAGTAGCAATTTGATTGCCTAAAGAACTGTCCTGAGGTTGGTCTTTGCAGAGCAAATTACCTTTGCGCAAAATGAAGGGCTTCGAACACCAAAAACCACCTTGCCATTCAAGGTGTTAGAGGGAATTTCTTACCAAAAGAAGATAATGGCGGGGAGACAGGGATTCGAACCCTGGGAACGCTCTCACGTTCAACGGTTTTCAAGACCGCCGCATTCGACCACTCTGCCACCTCCCCGGTCGGCGCCGGGTTTAGGCGCTGGTTGCCCGTCTGGCAAGAGGGAATTGCACCCCATTCCGTTTCACAGTGCCCATCGCCTATCCCTGATGCCATGCGCCGCGTGCTGAACGCGACGGGCTGTCACGCGGATCTGCGATATCCGAAAACTTGCCGAGCGGGCGGTGGCAGGGTTTCCTTGCGTTGGCGTGGCGGCTATGCTGCGCCCATCATAAGCGCGCCGGAACAACCGGTACAGAAACAGCTGACGCCGGACCAAACGGCACGGAGCGCAGGACGGCGCGCATAAGAAGGCGCAAAGCGCCGTCAAATACGGGCAAGGAAGCACACATGGTTCACGCTATGTCGACAGGGAAACACCGCGCCAGAGGCCAGCAGTCATCGCGCCGGGGCCTACGGCTTGCGGCGGCGCTGACCGGGCTGATGATCCTCGGCGCCTGCGAAGAGGGCCCTGGATTGGCCTTCCTCAAACCAAAGCCACAGGAAGACGGCGCCGTTACCCCCTCCAGCAGCACCCGCCTGGTCGAACGCGAAGTAGAGGCACCGGAGGTGTTTCAGGTGACCGAAGCAGGCCTGTGGGATGGGCGCCCCTCGCTGGGCGGGGTCTGGGTGGCGCATCCGGATGCCGAAGATCCAGAACAGGTGATCATCCGCAATCAGGCCAATGGCAAATTTGTGATCGGTGCGCTGTTCCGGCGTGAGCGGGAAATTCCCGGTCCCCGGCTGCAGGTGTCCTCCGATGCGTCCGAGGCTCTGGGCATGTTGGCGGGCGCACCGGTTGAACTGAATGTAACCGCGCTGCGCCGCGAAAAAGTCGCCGACCCGGAACAACCTGCGGACGTCATCCTTGAGGAGACCGATGTCGCCCTTGCCGATGGCGGCAATATCGACACGCAGCCCTTGGACCCGATTGCAGGTGCAGCGGCGGCCATTGACGCTGCGGCCCCGACCGCTGTTGCGCCTGCGCAGGCAGCCGCGCCCGCAGTGACCACCACGGCAACCAAGGCAGCGGTAGCCAGCTCCTCGCTGAGCAAACCCTATATCCAGATCGGCATTTTCAGTGTTGAGGCCAATGCCAAACGCACCGCCGATCAGATGCGCAATGCCGGGCTTGTGCCCTCAGTCCTGTCCCAGTCCAGCAACGGCAAACCGTTCTGGCGGGTGCTGGTCGGGCCGGCTCAATCGAAATCCGAACGCAGTCAGCTGCTGAAGAGCGTCAAGGCCGTCGGCTTCTCCGATGCCTATGCGGTCACCAATTGACCTCGCTTGTGCGGCTCTGCCTGACGTGACCAACCGGAAAGACGCTTCTGCCATGACCTTTCTCCCCTCTCCGCTTCGCTCTGCTTTGAAACTGACATGTGCGGCTGGCCTGTTGGTCAGCCTCTCGGCGCTGTCGGCTGTGGCCTTTGATACCCGCGCGCGCGCCGCCTATGTGCTGGATCAGGAGACCGATACGGTGCTGCTGGCCAAGAACGCCGATCTGGCGCTGCCGCCTGCGTCGATGTCGAAGCTGATGACGCTTTATGTGGCGTTTGAGGCGATCCGAGATGGCCGCCTGACGCTGGATGAGCGGTTGCCGGTCAGCGAACACGCCATGAGCTATAAAGGCTCGACCATGTTCCTCAACACCCAGGACCGGGTCCGGGTGGAAGATCTCTTGCGCGGGATTATCGTGCTGTCGGGCAATGACGCCTGCGTGGTGCTGGCCGAAGCGTTGAGCCCGGATGGCACCGAGGCGGGGTTTGCCCGCTACATGACCAAACGAGCGCAGGAAATGGGGATGGAGAACTCCACCTTTGCCAATTCCAACGGCTGGCCCGCCGCCGGACACCGTATGTCGGTGGAGGATCTGGCGATCCTTGCGGAGAAGCTGATCGAGGATTTCCCGCAGTATTACCCGCTGTTTGCCGAGCGGGAGTTTGAATTTGATGGCCGCGCGCCCTCCAATGTGCGCAACCGCAACCCACTGCTGGGTCTGGGCATCGGCGCGGATGGTCTGAAGACCGGTCACACATCCGAGGCGGGCTATGGTCTGGTGGGATCTGCCGCACAGGGTGACCGGCGGGTGATTTTTGTGATCACCGGTTTGGACAGCACCACCGCCCGCGCAGAGGAGGCTGAGGCCCTGGTTAACTGGTCGTTTCGCCAATTTGCCAAAAAAACGGTGGCTAAAGCGGGTGTTCCGGTCGCAGAAGCCGAGGTCTGGCGCGGGGCAGAGGCAACCGTAGGGCTGGTGCCTGCCGAAGATCTGAACGTGTTGTTGCCCGCGCTTGCCGGTCGCGAAATCACCGGTGAGGTGGTCTATACCGGGCCAATTGATGCGCCCATTGAGAAGGGCCAGAAACTGGCCGAACTGGTGCTGCAACCGGATGAGCTGCCGGAGGTGCGCCTGCCGCTGGTGGCGGAAAAGGACATTCCGACCGGCGGCTTTCCAGTGCGGGTGAAAACCGCAGCGCAGGTGCTGGTGAAACGTTTCATCAGCGGGCCTGAGGCCAGCCAGTGACACCGGCCAATACCGGCGCCGCTGCGGACGGCGCAACCCCCTATCCTGGCCTGTTCGTCACCTTTGAGGGCATCGACGGCTCCGGCAAATCGACGCAATGCCGACTGCTGGCCGAATCGCTACAGGCGCAGGGGATTGAGGTTGTCCTGACCCGTGAACCGGGCGGATCAGATGGCGCGGAGGAAATCCGCCGTCTGGTGCTGGAGGGAGACCCCGACCGCTGGTCTGCGGAGACCGAGCTGCTGCTGTTCACCGCCGCGCGGCGCGACCATATGGAACGGCGGATCCTGCCTGCGCTGGCCGCGGGCAAGGTGGTGGTCTGTGATCGCTTTGCCGATAGCACCCGGATGTATCAGGGGCTGTCGCGCGGGGATCTGCGCGCCAGCGTCGATCAGCTGCATCGCCTGATGATTGGCCATGAACCGGACCTGACCATCCTGATCGACATGGACCCGGCCAAGGGGCTGGCGCGGGCCAAGGGCCGTCAGGGCAGCGAAGAGCGGTTCGAGGATTTTGGTCTGGATCTGCAACAGCGGATGCGCGCAGGCTTTCTGGAGCTGGCTGCGGAGTTTTCCGACCGGTTTCGTGTGATCGACGGGGATCGCCAGATGGATAGCGTCGCACGCGATGTGTTAGAGGTTGTCTCCACCGCCCTGCCCGCGTCCGATGGGGGCCTCGGCGCATGAGCAAGGATGACGCCCCTCTGCGCGCAGATCAGACAGCAGGCGCGCCCCATCCGCGCGAGACGCTGCAACTGTTCGGACAAGCGCAGGCAGAGCAGGATTTCCTGACCGCCTTCAACTCGGACCGCCTGCATCACGGCTGGCTGCTGACCGGCCCGCAGGGCGTGGGCAAGGCAACGCTGGCCTGGCGCATTGCGGCGTTTCTGCTGTCGCAACCGCCTGCGGAGGATGCGGGGCTGTTTGGCGCGCCCCCGCCTGCCACCTCGCTTGATATCGGGATGGATCATCCGGTGATGCACCGCATTCAGGCGTTGGCGGAGCCGGGGCTGGCGTCGATTACCCGCAGCATTAACGACAAGGGCAAGCTGCGCGATCAGATCGTGGTTGATGACATTCGCGCGCTGAACAAATTCTTTGGCCTGTCAGCCACCGACGGCGGACGTCGGGTGGTGATTGTTGATGCCGCAGACGAGATGAACACCAGTGCGGCCAATGCGCTGCTGAAGATGCTGGAAGAGCCGCCTGCCCGCACCACCCTGCTGTTGGTGTCACATCAGCCCTCGCGACTGTTGCCGACGATCCGTTCGCGCTGTCGGCTGTTGCGGTTCGCGCCGCTGAGCCCTGAGGATATGCAGGCGGCCCTGACGCAGGCAGGGGCTGAGCTGCCCAAGCAAGCCGATCATCTGGCCGCACTGGCCAATGGCTCTGTCGGGGCGGCGTTGCGGCTGCTGAACCTTGGTGGTTTGCAGGCCTATAGCGATGTGGTGCGGCTGTTGGACAGTATGCCCCGGCTGGATCGACAGCGCGCCATGACGCTGGCGGAACAGGCCGCAGCGCGAGGAGGTGCCGATAAATTTGAGCTGCTGCTCACCCTGATTGATACTGCGCTGGCGCGGCTGGCACGCACCGGGGCCACCGGAATGCCGCCGCAGCCCGAAGCTGCCCCGCAGGAGGCAGCGGTGCTGTCGCGGCTTTCACCGACGCCGCAAAAGGCGCGTGCCTGGGCGGATCTGGCAGCGCAGGTGACAGCCCGGATGCGCCACGGTCAGGCGGTGAACCTTGACCCCGCAGCACTTGTCCTAGATACGGTTTTCAAGATGCAGGACACTGCGGCGCGCTGATCCGGGCCACCGGACCGCTTCGCAGGACGCGACAGAGAGCAGTTATGACCGAGAGCCTTTCCCCCATGCCCCCGTCCATTACGGACAGCCATTGCCATCTGGATTTTCCCGATTTCGAGGGTGAGCTGGACGCGCTGATTGCGCGGGCAGCTGAGGCCGGTGTGACCCGCATGGTCACCATCTGCACCAAACTGCGCAATGAACCCACCGTGCGTGCCATCGCCGAGGCGCATGCGCCGATCTTCTATGCGGCGGGCACCCACCCGATGAGTGCCGCAGACGAACCGCTGGTCTCAGTGGACGAGCTGGTGGCGCTGGCGCAGCATCCGAAATTTGTCGGCATTGGCGAGACCGGACTGGATTATCACTATACCGCCGACAGTGCAGAGGTGCAGAAGACCTCGCTCAGAACCCATATTACGGCGGCGCGGGAAACCGGCCTGCCGCTGATCATCCACGCCCGCGCGGCGGATGACGATATGGCGATGATCCTGCGCGATGAAATGGCCAAGGGCGCCTATTCCTGTGTGATGCACTGTTTCTCCTCCTCGCCTGAACTGGCACGGGCGGCGCTGGATCTGGGGTTCTACCTGTCGATGTCGGGCATCGCCGCCTTTCCCAAGAGCCAGGAACTGCGCGATATCTTTGCCACCGCCCCGATGGAGCGGATTCTGGTGGAAACTGACGCGCCCTATTTGGCACCGCCGCCCTATCGTGGCAAACGCAATGAGCCGGCCTATACCGCGCACACCGCCCGCGTGGGCGCAGAGGTGTTTGATGTGGGTTACGCCGATTTCGCCGCCCAGACACAGGCCAATTTTGACCGGCTGTTCTGGAAGGCTGCCAAATATGAGGCCGCCGCCTGATGGGCGTGCTGCGCTTTACCATTCTGGGCTGCGGTTCCTCCGGTGGGGTGCCGCGACTGGGCGGGCATTGGGGCGATTGCGACCCGGACAATCCCCGCAACCGCCGCCGCCGCTGCTCGCTGCTGGTAGAGCGGGACGGTCCCGAGGGCACCACGACGGTGCTGATTGACACCTCCCCCGATATGCGCAGTCAGTTGCTGGACACCGGCACCGGGCGGCTGGACGGGGTGGTCTATACCCATTCCCACGCCGATCATGTGCATGGCATTGATGATTTGCGGATGATCGTCTTCAACATGCGCGACCGCATTCCGGTCTATGCGGATGGTGATACCCAAAACGCGCTGCTGTCGCGGTTCGGCTATGCCTTTGTGCAGCCCGCAGGCTCCCCCTATCCGCCCATTCTCGACCTGCGCAGTATTGACGGTCCGCTGACGATTTCTGGCCCCGGTGGCGATATCATCCTGCGCCCGTTTGAGGTCAACCACGGCTCCATGGATGCGCTGGGGTTCCGAATTGGCGATCTGGCCTATCTGCCGGATGTGGCCAAGATCCCTGACAGCGCGCTGGCGGAATTGCAGGATCTGAACTGCTGGATCCTTGATGCGCTGCGCCGCAAGCCGCATCCCACCCATCTATCGCTGGACGAGGCGCTGGAGTGGATCGAACGGATGGCCCCAAAGCGCGCGGTGCTGACCAATATGCACATTGATCTGGATTATGCGCAGGTCGCCGCTGAGACCCCTGATCACATTGATCCCGCCTATGACGGGATGGTGATCGAATACCCGATCTGAGCCGCCACATAAGGCGCCCGCGACCCCGCCCACAGGAAGGCACATCATGTTTCAGAGCTTGATTGATGTCATCCTGCCGGTGTTTCTGGTCATCGGTGCGGGCTATGTCGCCACCCGTCGCGGGTATTTTCAGGCCAGCCATGTCGATGGGCTGATGAAATTCACCCAGAGCTTTGCCATCCCCTGCCTATTGTTTCGCGCGATTGCGACGCTGGACCTGTCGGCGAGTTTTGATCCGCGCCTGCTGATCAGTTTCTACACCGGTGCCGCGATCTGTTTCTGTCTGGGGATGGCCGGTGCGCGGCTGATTTTCAAACGCGACTGGGAGGATTGCGTGGCCATAGGCTTTTGCTGCCTGTTCTCCAATTCGGTGCTGCTGGGCCTGCCGATCACGGAACGCGCCTATGGGGCCGACAATCTGACCGGCAACTACGCGATCATCGCCTTTCACTCGCCGTTTTGCTACGGGCTGGGGATCACTGTGATGGAGATCGTGCGCAACAAGGGTGCGGGCGGTATCGCTACGGTGAAATCGGTGTTCAGCGCCATGTTCAAGAATGTGCTGATCCTTGGCATCGCTCTGGGGTTTGTGGTGAACTTCTCGGGCCTGTGGATCCCGCAGGCGGTGGATGAGGCGCTGTCGCTGGTCATTCGCGCGGCGCTGCCAACGGCGCTGTTTGCGCTGGGGGGCGTGCTGGTGCAATACCGCCCGGAAGGCGACCTGCGCACCATCGGCTTTGTCTGCGCAATCTCATTGATGGTGCATCCGGCGCTGGTCTGGAGCATGGGCAGCGCCTTGAAGGTGCAGCCGGATCTGTTCCGCTCTGCGGTGCTGAATGCCGCGATGGCGCCAGGGTTCAACGCCTATATCTTTGCAAACATGTATGGGCGCGCGAAACGGGTGGCGGCGTCCTCGGTGCTGATTGCCACGGGATCCTGTATCCTGACGGTCTGGCTCTGGCTCTTGATCCTGGGCTGAGCCACGAAAAAGGGGCGCCGCAGCGCCCCCGTGATCTGTTTCCATGGCGACGATCAATCGCCGTCTGCCACCCCGCGCTGGCGCAGCCGCGCACGGCGGGCACGGTAGCTGGGCAGGATCACCAGAAGGGCCGCCAGCCCCAGCAGGCCGATGGTCATCGGGCGCTCCATCAGAAAGCCCAGCCCATCATAGAGCTGCATCGAGCGGGAGAAGTTATCCTCCAGCATTGAGCCCAAAATGAAGCCGATCAGCAGGGGCGCGAGCGGATAGTCGGCAAAGCGCAGCACCGTGGCACAAATCCCCAGACCCACAAGGATCAGCAGTTCGGTCGCATTGTTCTGCCCGATATAGGCCCCCATCAACGTGAAGAAGAATATGAAGGGGATCAGATAGTTGCGCGGCACCGCCAGCACCTTGGCGATATAGGGGATCAGCGGCAGGTTCAGAACCAGAAGGATCAGATTGCCGACATACATGGAGATGATCACGGCCCAGAAGATCTCCGGCTCATCCACCATCAGGCGCGGCCCGGGCGAGACATTGAGCGCGATCAGCGCGCCCAGCAGGATCGCCGTGGTGCCGGAGCCGGGAATGCCCAGCGTCAGCAACGGCACAAAGGAGCCTGTGCAGGCGGCATTATTGGCGCTTTCCGGCGCGGCGAGGCCTTTGATGGCACCCTTGCCGAATTCTTTCTGCTCCTCCTTCGGGGCGATATTGCGCTCCACCGCATAACCAAGGAAGGAGGCGATGGTGGCCCCGGCACCCGGCAGCACGCCGATCAGGAAGCCCTGAATCGACTGGCGGCCAATCACCGGCGCGATGGATTTCGCCTCCGCCCTGGTGATGCGCAGATCCTTGATCTCATTGCTGCCACCTTCGGTCTTGGAGCGGCCAGGATCCAGCACCAGATACAGCGCCTCTGGCAGGGCAAACATCGCCATGGCCAAGGTGATGAAGCCAAACCCAGATTGCAGGTCCATGATGCCCATGGTGAAGCGAGGCATATTGAACAGCGCACCCTCACCTACCGTGGCCATGATCAGGCCAAGCACGGTCATCAGCAGGGCCTTCACCACCTGACCGGTGCCTGCAAAGGCGGCGATGGCAGAAAGCCCCACCACCATCAGCGCGAAATATTCGGCGGAGTGAAACAGCAGGGCGACACTGGCCAGCGCGGGGGCGAAGATCATCAGCAGGATCGCGCCAATGCTGCCACCGCAGAAGGACGAAATCGCCGCCACGGTCAGCGCCTTACCCGCCTTGCCCTGTCGCGCCAGCGGATAGCCATCGAAGGACGTCGCCACGGTTGAGGCCACGCCCGGCGCATTGATCAGGATGGAGGAGGTGGAGCCGCCAAAGATGGCGCCATAATAGACCCCCGCCAGCAGGATCAGCGCAGCAGAAGGATCACCGATGGAAATCGCCACCGGGATCATGATGGAAATGATGCTCATCGGGCCAAGACCCGGCAACATGCCGATGAAGGTGCCGATGAGGCAGCCGCCGATCACCATCAGGAGGTTACTAAAGGAAAAGGCCGTGCTGAGGCCAATCAGAATACCGTCCAGCATATCAGCCCCCAGTCCCCATGAAGAAGGGCAGCGGGCGCAGGTAGATACCCAGCACCTGCTGCACCAGATACCAGACCACACCCGCCGCCAGAACAGCGATAGGGATCAGGATATGCAGCTTGCGTTCGCCAAGGATCATGGCGCTGATCACCAGAAATGCGACGGTAGAAATCAGGAAGCCAACCGGACGAAGCGCCAGCGCGTAGATCACCATCATCGCCAAAAGTGCGGTGGCCTGACCCAGCTTGTAGTCCAGCAGGCGGCGGTAATCGATGTCGCCGGCCTTTGGGCCCGCATCGGCTTTCTGCGGCGACAACAGGATGATCAGCGCGCAGATCACCGCCATGACAGACAATCCCTTGGGAAAGGTGCTGGGCCAGATGGCATTGAATTTCATGAACGGCGGTAGCCCTTCGTCCATAGTGAAAAAGGCCGTGTAGCCATAGGCGAGGCTGATCATGAGAATGACCAGCGCGATCCATCGGTCGAGCGCCATTGGGCTCTCCCCCCTTTGGTGAGATATGTTCAGAGTGAAACCTGAGCGGCGGCGCGACCTCCTCCCGAAGATGCGCGCCAGCGGTTTCTGTCGTCAGAGGCATGGCGCCCGGCACCTCTCGGACCGGACGCCTGTCTGCTCTGCCAGACTTAGAGGAAGCCGAGTTCCTGCATCAGGCTTTTGATGACCTCTTCCTGACCTTCCAGGAAGCTGACGAAATCATCACCGCTGTTGTGGATGTTGACCCACCCGTTGCGGGCGCGGACCTCTTCCCATTCGGGGGTGTCATACATCTTGGCCAGAGCGGCGCGGTAGGCGTTGACCTTTTCCTCTGGCAGGCCGGGTGCGCCAAAGAAACCGCGCCAGTTGACGAAGGTTGCGTCGATCCCCTGTTCTTTCATCGTGGGGGCGTCTGCATAGGCGGGCACGCGGTCCTCGGCGGTGACGCCAATGATTTTCACCTCGCCTGCGTTGGCCAAATCAATCGCCTCGGAGAAGCCGGTGGAGAGTGCTGCGATTTCACCGGAGAGAAGGGCGGCCATGGCAACCCCGCCTGCATCATAGGGGATGTATTTCACCGCTGTTGGCTCTTCGCCTGCGGCCTTCATCACCATTGCGGCGACCAGATGATCCATGCCACCGGGAACCGAGCCACCGCCGATGGCGGTCTTGCGCGGATCGGCCTGATAGGCCGCGATCAGATCGGACATGGAGTTGATCGGGCTGTCCTTGCCCACCACGATGGCCGCGTAATCGCCAATGGTGCCTGCGACCATGGTGAGGTCACGGAAGTTATGCGGGAAGACACCGGTCAGCGAGCGGATCACAATCGGGGTGGAGTTCACCATCAGGGTGCCGTGATTGCTCTCGGCGTTTTCGATCAGATAGCCGATCGCCTTGCCACCGCCACCGCCGGACATGTTTTCAAAGGAGGCATTGCCCACAAGGCCCGCCTTGGTCAGCGCCTCACCGGTGCCGCGCGCGGTGCCGTCCCAGCCGCCGCCTGCGCCGCCGGGGATCAGAAAGTGGATGCTGTCCACCATCTCATCCGCAGAAACCGGCGCAGCAAAGGCCAGTGTCGCAGCGGTCACCGCCATCAGGGCGCGCCGGGTCAAAGTCGTTTTCATCTGTTTGTCCTCCCATTTGACAAATGGCGGCTTGGCCGCTCATGACTGAAGGGGAACACGTCAAGCTGACACAAACCTGTCACACTCAATTTCACAGTCGCCCACCCGCCCTATTTATGGATAGATCCCGATGCGTTTCCTGCTGGTCGAAGACAACCTGAGCCTGGCCTCTGCTGTCGAGGACCGGCTGCGGATGGATGGCCATGTGGTGGATCATGCCCCGGATCTGGCGGTCGCGGATGACTATGCGGCGACGGCGGATTACGATTTGATTTTGTTGGATATTATGCTGCCCGACGGGGACGGCCGCAGCTTTCTTAAGTCTCATCGCAACCGTGAGGGCACAACGCCGGTGATCGTGCTGACTGCGCGATCCGAGGTGTCGGACCGGGTGGGCGTGCTGGATCTGGGCGCGGATGATTACATCACCAAACCCTTTGATTTTTCCGAACTGGAAGCGCGCTGCCGGGCCGTGTTGCGGCGCCATGGTGGCGGCAGTTCCAACCAGAAACGATTCGGCGCGCTGGTGTTTGATCCCTTGGCGGGCACGCTGGTGGTGGGCGACAAAACCGTCTCCCTGCGCAACAAGGAGCTGCGGCTGCTGGAAATTTTCATCAATGCGCCGGACAGGATTTTTTCCAAATCGAAACTGGTGGACCGGCTGTTTTCCTATGAGGAAGACGTCTCGGAAAATGCGATTGAGGTCTATGTGGCACGGCTGCGCAAACATCTGGCCGGGGCGGATGTGGAAATCACCACGGTGCGCGGGCTGGGCTACCGGATGTCGCTTGCATGAGCCGCGCGCTGCCGACCAGCGGGTCAATCCGGCGGCGGTTGACGTTGCAACTGGTGGGCAGCGCCGCCTTTCTCGCCTCGCTGTTGTTCTTCATCGTGTTGGTCTTCACCCGGGATGTGTCGCAGCGCACCCATGACAGCATTCTTCAGGCCTCGGCCACGTCGATTATGGACTCGGTGTCTGTACGGTCGGGCGACGTAACGGTCGATATCCCCTACTCGGCGCTGTCGATGCTGGGCAATGTCAGCGATGATCGGGTGTTTTATCGGGTCGCACAAAATGACCGCCTGCTCACTGGCTACGGCGACCTGCCGCTGCCTGATCTGCTGCCCCAGCGAGGGCAGCCGCGATTTGATACTGCGCCCTACAAAGGCGATAGTATCCGCATGGTGACGCTGGCGCGGCGGGTGTCGCTGAACGGTCAGGTCTCCGATGTGGTGATTTCCGTGGCGCAGACCCGCGAAGGGCAGTCGGCGCAATTGGCGGAGCTGACGCGCACCGCGCTACAGCTTGGTCTGGGGTTTTTCATGATTGCAGCGTTTTTGGCAATCTGGGCAGCACAGTCCAGTATTCGACCGCTTGCCGAACTGGCCGAGGCTGTGTCGCGCCGTGGACCGAAGGATCTGCGCCCGGTGCGCCGCCCAGTGCCGTCGGAGATGATCCCGCTGGTGACATCGCTCAACCGGTTTATTGAGCGGTTGCGGATTTCCCTCTCTCGGTCCGAAGATTTCATCGCCGAGGCGGCCCACCGGGTGCGCACACCGCTGGCCACGGTGCGCGCGCAGGCGGAGATCACATTGAGGCGGGTTGAGCGGGACGAAAACCGCGCCTCGCTGCGCGAGATGATCCGCGCGATTGACGAAAGCTCCCGCGCGGCGGGGCAGTTGCTGGATCACGCGATGGTGACATTTCGCACCGACAGCCTGCTGCGTGAGGAGGTGGATCTGGGTGCGCTATCGCGCGATCTGCTGAACCGGCTGCGCCCTATTGCGGAGCTGAAAGATATTGCGCTGCATTCCGACCTGCCGCAGACGCCGCCCCTGTCCGGCGATCCGATCCTGATCCAGAACGCGGTGCGCAACCTTTTGGACAATGCGATCAAATATGCCCCTGCCGAGAGCGACATTCAGGTGATCCTGCGCAAGGAGGGCGCAGAGCTGCGGCTCAGCATCATTGATGAGGCGGGCGGGTTTCCCAGCGGCGATACCGAGGCCCTGACGGCGCGGTTTGCGCGGGGTGCCAATGCCGAAGGGACGATTGGCTCGGGCCTTGGGCTTACGATTGCGCGTGAAGTTGTGGAGGCCCATGGCGGGCGCCTGACCATCGCGCCGAGCCAGGCCACCAGCGGGCCACCGGCTGCATCTCCAAGACGGGAGGGATCATGCGTTTCCTTATGCTTTCCAGTGCTTTGACAGGCCTGATCCGCGCAGCCTGTCTGGTGGCCCTGACCCTTGTTCTGCCAGCGTTCGCAGCGCAGGCGTTTGAGGTGGAGGATCGGCGCCGGTTCGGCCCCGCCGCCGGTGAGGCGAGCGCGGAAATCCTACGGGTTCTGTCCACCACGGACACCGATCTGTTGGCCCCGCTGGTCGAGAGCTTTCTGCGCACCCGACCCACGGTGGTGGTGGACTATGTGTCGGTCAGCAGTTCAGAGCTGATGCGCGCGGTGGTGGAGGAAGGCCCGGCTTTTGATCTTGCTGTATCCTCGGCGCTGGATCTGCAGACCAAGCTTGCCAATGATGGGTACACCCGCGCGCATTCCCCCGCTGGGCGGCTGAAAATCCCGGATTGGGCGGTCTGGCGCGATCATGTCTTTGCCTTCTCGCAGGAGCCTGCGTCGATCGTGTTGTCGCCCGCCGCCTTTGACGGGCTGGAGATGCCGCGCAGCCGTCAGGCGCTGATGTCGCTCTTGCGCCGCTACCCCAACCGGTTTCGGGGGCGCATCGGCACATATGATGTTGAGAAAAGCGGGCTTGGCTATTTGTTTGCCACCCAGGATCTGCGCACCTCAGAGAGTTTCTGGCGGATGATGGAAATTTTCGGCAGCCTTGATTTGCGGCTCTATTGCTGCTCCGGCGAGATGATCGAGGCGGTGTCGCGCGGGGAACTGGCCATCGCCTACAACGTGCTGGGCAGCTATGCCCGTGCGCGGGACGATCTGGCGGAGCGGATCGAGATCGTCGATCCGCAGGACTATACCAATATGATGCTGCGCACGGCTGTCGTGTTGAGAGGGGCGGAGCGCCCGGATCTGGCGGGGGCATTCATCGACCACCTTTTGCGGGCCGCTTGGGGCAACGGGCGCGATCCGGACTACCCTTTCCCGCGCTACGCCACCGCCGAGACCAACCCCACCGCCGCCTTGCGCCCGATCCAGATGGGACCGGGGCTGTTGGTGTTTCTCGACCGGCTGAAACGGGCGCGGTTCCTTGAGGAATGGCGCAGCACCGTCTTGCAGAAGTAGCGCGAGCGCTTAGCGATAGAGCAGCGACTGGCCGTTGTGAAAGAGATGCAGCTTGGCCGGGTCAGCGTAGAGCCGCACAGAGGAGCCGCGCAGCCCCTTGTGAATGCCGGGCAGCTTGGCAATCAGCGGGTCCTTCCCCTCGCCCGCCGCGATGTAGAGCACGGTGACCTCGCCCAGGGCCTCCACAATATCGACACGGCTGTCAATCAGCGCGCCGCCTGTGCCTGTTTCCACCAGATCCTCTGGCCGCACGCCGACATTCACGGCGAGGCCCTGATCGGCGTCGGTCGTGGGGATATCGGCCATGACCTCCTCGCCGCTGTTGAGCCGCACGGTGGTGCGTGGGCCGGTGGCAATCACGCTGCCGGGGATCAGGTTCATGGCAGGTGAGCCGATGAACTGGGCGACAAATTCATTTTCGGGTCGCTGATACAGGTCCAGCGGGGTGCCCACCTGTGCGATGCCTTTGTCGGCCAGAACCACAATACGGCTGGCCAGCGTCATCGCCTCCACCTGATCATGTGTCACATAGATCATGGTGCTGTCCGGCATCGCCTCTTTCAGCTGGGCGATTTCGATGCGGGTGGCGACCCGCAGCGCCGCGTCCAGATTTGAGAGTGGTTCATCAAAGAGATAGACCTTCGGATCGCGCACGATAGAGCGGCCGATGGCAACCCGCTGCCGCTGCCCGCCCGACAGCGCCTTGGGCAGGCGGTCGAGATAAGGCTCCAGCTGCAGGATCTTGGCGGCACGGTCGATGGCGGCGTCGATCTCGTCCTTGCTTTTCTTCGCGATCTTCAGCGCAAAGGCCATGTTGTCGCGGACGGTCATATGCGGATAGAGCGCGTAGGATTGAAACACCATCGCGATGCCCCGCTGGGCGGGCGGAATGTCATTCATCACCGCATCGTCGATTTCCAGCGTGCCGCCGCTGATCCGTTCCAGCCCCGCGATCATCCGCAGCAAGGTGGATTTGCCGCAGCCGGAAGGGCCGACAAAGACGATCAGCTCCCCCTGTTTGATATCGAGGTTGATGTCTCTCAGAACCTCGACGCCGCCCCCGTAGGTTTTGGCCACATTGGTCAATTTCAGGTTTGCCATCTACTGGTCCCTCCCCTGCTCGTCGTTTCTGTCAGCCCCGCACCGCAAGGCAGGCCTGCCACGGTGCCAGCGCAACGCGCCCGCCATTCGGTGGTAGATCGGCCAAGGCGATGTCGGTGTCGGGCTTCTGCCATGTGCCCTGCGGCAGGGTGATCTCTGCCGGGATGTCCCCCAGATTGAAGGCACAGAAGATCACCTCATCGCGGTCCTGACGGGTGAAGAAGGCGACATTGCCCTCTGCCCGCAGCTGATCATGGGTGCCCACCGCCAGCGCCGGATGCGCCTTGCGCAGGGCGATGGCGCGGCGGTAGTGGTGCAGCATGGCGTCCGGGTCGGCCTCCTGACTGGCCACGCTCAGATTCAGATGTTCGGGCGAGACGGGCAGCCATGGCTTGCCCTCGCTGAAGCCGCCCGCGCCATTCGACGGCTCCCAGACCATGGGCGTACGGCAGCCATCGCGCCCTTTGAATTCGGGCCAGAACTCAATGCCATAAGGATCCTGTAGGTCTTCAAAGGCAATATCTGCCTCCGGCAGGCCCAGTTCCTCACCCTGATAGATGCAGGTGGTGCCGCGCAGGCACATCATCATCGTGTTGAACAGGCGCTGTGCCGCCGGGTTGAGACCCCAGCGGCTGCTGTGGCGGATCACATCGTGGTTGGAAAACGCCCAGCAGGCCCAGCCATTTGCGGCAACGCGATCCACCTCGGCAAAAACCTCGGCCAGCCGGGAGGCCGTCAGCACATCCTTGGCCAGAAGTTCGAAGGCATAGCACATATGAACACCGGTGTTGGCCGCCGTGTAGCTGCCCATGATCTCAAGGCCGCGCTGCGCATCGCCCACCTCGCCCACGGCTGCCTTGGCCGGGTATTCATCCAGAAGCGCGCGGAACCGGCCCAGGAAGGCGAGGTTTTCCGACTGGTTCTTGGAATAGAGATGTTCCTGGTGATTATAGGGGTTCACCGAGGGGGCGATGGTAGCGTTGCGTTGCTCCGGCGGCAGGGCCGGGTTCGAGCGCAGCTCTGCATCGTGGTAGTAGAAGTTGATCGTATCAAGGCGAAAGCCATCAACGCCGCGCTCCAGCCAGAAGCGGGTCACATCCAGCAGCGCGTCCTGCACGGCGGGGCAGTGGAAGTTCAGATCCGGTTGCGAGACAAGGAAGTTGTGCAGGTAATACTGCTCACGCCGGGGATCCCACTGCCAGGCAGAGCCGCCAAATATCGACAGCCAGTTGTTGGGCGGCGTGCCATCGGGTTGCGGGTCGGCCCAGACGTACCAATCGGCGCGGGCATTGTCGCGGCTCTGACGGCTTTCACCAAACCATGCGTGCTGGTCAGAGGTATGCGACAGCACCAGATCAATCATCACCCGCAGGCCCAAACGGTGGGCGGCGGCGACCAGCTGGTCAAAGTCGGACAGGCTGCCAAACATCGGGTCGACGTCGCAATAATCCGAAACGTCATAGCCAAAATCCTTCATCGGGGAGGTGAAGAACGGCGAAATCCAGATCGCGTCCACCCCAAGCGATGCGATATGCGGCAGGCGCTCGGTGATGCCCCGAAGGTCACCGATGCCGTCGCCGTTGCTGTCCTGATAGCTGCGTGGGTAGATCTGATAGATCACCGCACCACGCCACCAATCGGGGTCAGCGGCGAGAAGCTGTGCCGGGTCGAGTTGAGCTTGAGCGTTCATGGCAGTTTTTCCATAGTCTTAGAATAAGGGCAGCGCCGGTGTGATCCGGCCTGCGGATCAGATCACTTGATCGAGCCTGCAAGGAGGCCACGGACGAGGTATTTTTGCATCGCAAAGAAGACGGCGAGCGGCACCGCAATCGAGACGAAAGCGGAGGTGGCGAGGATCTCCCAATTGCCGCCACGGGTGCCCAGCAGTTCAACAATCTGCTTGGTCATCACCGTGGTTTCTCCGGTTGCGTCGATCAGGAACACCATCGCCACCAGAAGGTCATTCCAGGTCCACAGGAACTGGAAAATCGCAAAGGAGGCCAGCGCCGGGAACGACAAGGGCAGGATGATGCGCACAAAAATCATGAAATCGGTGGCGCCATCGACGCGGGCGTTTTCAATGATGTCGCGGGGAATGCCGACCATGTAGTTGCGCAAAAGGTAGATCGCGAGCGGCAGGCCAAAACCGGTGTGCGCCATCCAGACACCGATGTAGCCCTTGCCGATGCCGATTTCATTGTGGAACTTCAGCAGCGGGATCAGGGCCAGTTGTAAGGGGACCACCAGCAGGCCGACGATAGCCGCCACCAGAAGGGCGCGGCCCGGAAACTCCATCCACGCCAGCGCATAGGCGGCAAAGGCCGCGACGAGGATCGGGATGATGGTGGCCGGGATGGTGACGGTCAGCGTGTTGAAAAACGCCTTTGCCATATTGTCTGTCGCATTGCCGGACACCAGCACGGTTTCATAGTTCTCCAGCGTGAATTCCGGCGGCACGGTTGCGGTGACGAACACACGGGGGCCGCGTTTACCACTGATTTCCTCTGTGCTTTCCAACCTGTAGGCGCCATCTGCCGCAACCATCAGGGTGCCGCCACGGCGCAGCTCTGCGCTGATGCCGGGTTCATAGGCCGCAGGGTCGCGCGCAGAGGTGCCCCAAGCAGAAATCTCGCTGCTGGTGCCTTCGGCAAAAAGACGCCCCTCAATCACATAGAGGTCGCCCTCCTGCACCTGTGCGCTGGGTGGATCGGTGCGCAGGGTCAGGTTCTGCTCGCTTGGGAACATCGCACGCCACCAACCGCTGGTCGCGATCTGGTCCGAGGTGCGGAAGGACGACACCAAGAGGCCCAGCGTCGGGAACAGCCACAGCCCCACAAGCAGCACCACAGACAGGCGCAAGGCCCAGATCAGCGCGGGTTTTTCTCCGGCAATAACAGTCATCGCGGTCTCCTCAGCGCATTTCGCGGCGGGCGTTATAGACGTTCCAGACCAGTATCGGCAGCACCAGCAGCATGATGACCATGGCGCTGGCAGAGCCGACGCCCCAGTCATTGGCGCGGAACAGTTTGTCGTACATGTAGTTGGCCAGGACCTGCGTCTCCCACTGGCCGTTGGTCATGGCAAAGACGATGTCAAAGACCTTGAGCACGACGATGGTTATGGTGGTCCAGACCACGACGATGGTGTCCATGATCTGCGGTACCTTGATCTTGAAGAAGATCTGAAACGGCCCGGCCCCATCCACGATGGCGGCCTCCACGGTTTCTTCCGGGATGCCGCGCAGGGCTGCCGACAGGATCACCATGGCAAAGCCGGTCTGGATCCAGATCAGCACCATCATCAGAAAGAAGCTGTTCCAAAACGGAATTGTCAGCCACTGCATCGGCCCGTCGCCGCCGAAATAGATGTAGAGCGCGTTCAGAACGCCGATCTGGTCGGTGCCTTCGGGTCGCGCGTCATAGACCAGTTTCCAGATCACCGCAGCGCCGACGAATGAAATCGCCATCGGCATGAAGATCAGCGATTTAGCGATATTGCCCCAGGCCAGCCTGTCCGTCAGCTGTGCGGCCAGCAGACCAAAGGCGGTTGAGGCCGCAGGCACGACAAGGAGCCACAGGAAGTTGTTCTGAAGCGCCTCCCAAAATTTCGCCTCCGCCAGCATCTGCTGATAGTTGGCAAGACCGACAAATTCCGACCCGCCACCGGGAACCCGTTCGGTGACCGACAGGCGCAGTGTTTCAACCACCGGATAGGCCAGATAAAGCCCCAGCGCGAGCAATGCGGGAAAGAGGAACAGCCAGGGCCGGATCATATTGGCGCGACGGATGTTGCGGGCGATATGCGCGCCGCGCGCTGGAAAGATCACCCGGTCCAGCACGAGATTGGAAAAATAGAAATAGCCGACACACCCTCCGACGCCAAAGGCGATTGTGAGCAGTCCCTGAATGGCTGGATGCATGGTATATCTCCCTTGGTGGTGGAGCGTGGCGCCGGACAGGCGTCCGGCAGGTCACGGGGTCGCGCAGATGGGCGTGTCACGGGGGGCGAAAACAGCGATGACACGGGAGCGATGATGCGGGTCGGCCCATCGGGGCCGACCCACCCCTATCGATGACTTACTTCAGAGCATCCCAGGAGGACTGGATCTCTGCTGCGACCTCTTCAGCCGGGGTGCCGCCAGCATAGCCGACCATACCGGTCCAGAAGGATCCCGCGCCTACTCCACCCGGCATCAGGTCAGATGCGTCAAAGCGGAAGGTATCGGCAGAGAGCAGGATCTCCCCCATCTTCTTCAGCGTGTCGGTGGCATAGACATCGGTGTTCACGCCCTTATGCGGGGTCAGGAAGCCCTGTTGCGCCATCCAGACCTCATGTCCGATGGGGGATTTCAGGAACTCCATCAATGCGCGCGCGCCCTTGCTGTCGTTGGTGATTGACCACAGGGTACCAGCGCCCAGAACCGGGCTGCCCAGATCCTTTTCCGCGTAGGCCGGGAAGTAGAAGAAATCTGCGTCCAGACCCACTTCGGTTCCTTCTGGGAAGAACGCCGGGATAAACGACGCCTGACGGTGCATCAGACATTGCGGCGGGCTGGCGAACAGGCCTTTGGGGCTATCGCGGAAATCGGTGGAGGCCACGGCGCCCGCACCACCCGAGACGTAATCGTCATTGCGGGCGAAATATCCGAACTCCTCGATGGCATTCACAACACGCGGATCGGTGAAGGGGATTTCATTGCTGACCCATTGATCATAAACGCCCGGATCCTGGGTGCGCAGAATCATGTCCTCAACCCAGTCGGTTGCAGGCCAGCCAGTGGCACCACCAGACCCCAGGCCGATGCACCAAGGCGTGTTGCCATCGGCGACCATCTGATCGGTCAATGCCTTCAGCTCCTCCATCGACTGGGGGATGTCATAGCCGAAATCTTCAAATGTTTCAGGTACGTACCAGACAAGGGATTTGACATCCACCTTGTAGAACAGGCCAAAGACATCGTCATTGCCATCCGGCCCCGTGAAGGTGCTGAGATCAACCCAGGAGTCACCGGCGGCATAGTTTTCACGGACCCAATCGGCGGTCTCGCTGCCCAGCGGCGCGATAAAGCCGCGTGCTGCCATGTCCGACACAAGACCCGGCTGCGGGAAGACGGCGACGTTGGGCGCGGAGCCTGCCTCTGCATCGACGACGATCTGCTGCTCAAAACTGTCAGAGCCAGTGTAACGCACATCCGCGCCGGTGGCTTCGGCGAAATATGCCAGGACCTTTTCCACAAGCTCCTGATCCGGGCCAAGCCAGGGGCCGAAAACCGTAACCTGCTCCCCCGAAAGATCAGTTGCCTTCAGCGCCTCGAAGCTCTCCCAGTTAAACTCTCCCTCGCCGACCGGAAAGGTCAGCGCGCCTTCGGCCTGCGCAAGACCAGCAGACAGGGCCAAGACGCCGGCTGCTGCCAAAAGACTGCGTTTCATGATGTTTCCTCCCGAGTGTTCAACGCGCCTGCCGTTTGTCACGGTTTCAAAGTTTTCAAAGCGCTTTGGATTTCAGCAAAATCCCGGATTCGGATGGAACTGTCAACAATTTCCCGTCCGAACACCAAACAACTATAAAAAACACGGGACTTGCCAGCCTGTCCCCTGCCCTGCCATAACTGCGCAGATGGCCCGTGGTTGCCCGGGGTGTAGACATTGAAATCAAAGCGCTTTGGAGTTTTCTGCGAATGAACCTGAAGGAACTGGCCGCCTATCTGAACCTGTCGCAAACGACAGTGAGCCGTGCGCTCAACGGCTTTCCCGAGGTGAGCGAAGCAACCCGTAAGCGCGTCGCAGCCGCCGCAGAGCAACACAACTACCGCCCCAACACCCGCGCCAAAGCGCTGGCCACAGGGCGCGCAATGGCGATTGGTCACGTGATCCCGTTGTCGTCGCAGCATGAGATGGTGAACCCAATCTTCGGCGACTTCATCGCAGGTGCCGGCGAGAGCTACGCCGCGGCCGGCTATGACATGGTGTTGTCGCTGGTTGAGGATAAGAAGCAGGAGAAAGCCTATCGCGAGATGGCCTCCAAACGGAATGTTGACGGCATCGTTCTGCATGCGCCGCGCATGTCGGATCCCCGGATCGGACTGTTGCGTGAAATCGGCCTGCCCTTTGCAGTGCATGGACGCGCCTCTGACGTAGAAGGCGATTATTGCTGGCTGGATGTGAACAACAAAAGCGCTTTTGACCGGGCGACGCGGTTTCTTATCGACCTTGGGCACCGGCGGATCTGTCTGGTGAACGGGTTGGAGAGCATGGATTTCGCCTGGCGCCGTCGGGCGGGCTATGAATACGCGTTAAAGGCGGCAGGCCTGCCGCTGGATCCCGCGCTAATGTATGCGGAGGAAATGACCGAGAGCTATGGCTATCGCACTGTTGTGAAAACCCAGGCGATGATAGATCCGCCCACCGCCTATCTGGTGTCGTCGATCATCCCCGCCATGGGGGTGCGCCGCGCGATTGAGGATTCAGGGCGTCAGATGGGGCGCGAGATTTCGGTGATCACCCATGACGATGACCTGTCCTATCTGCGCAACGGCGATGAGGTGCCGCAATTCACCGCCACTGTGTCCTCCGTACAGGAGGCAGGCCGCCAACTGGCCAATCTGCTGTTGGACCAGATCCGCAATCCCGGCCTGCCGCTTCCGACCCGTCTGCTTGAAGCGCAGCTGACCGTTGGCCGCTCGACCGGTCCTGCGCCCTCTCCTCGCTGATTGATCCCCCCGACAGGAGCCCCTGGCCATGTTCCGCAACAGCCGCGCTGATTTTCCCAAAGAGTTTCTTTTTGGCACTGCCACCTCTGCCTATCAGATCGAAGGTCACGGATTTGGCGGTGCTGGGCTCACCCATTGGGACAGTTTCGCCGCCACCCCCGGCAACGTCGTGCGCGCCGAACATGGCGGGCGGGCCTGCGACCACTACCACCGTTACGCCAAGGATCTTGATCTGGCGGCGGCTGCCGGGTTCGATTGCTATCGATTTTCGACCAGCTGGGCGCGGGTCATGCCAGAGGGGCGCGGCGCGCCGAACCCTGAGGGGCTTGATTTCTATGACCGGCTAACAGACGCGATGCTGGAACGCGGGCTGAAGCCCTGCGTGACGCTGTACCACTGGGAACTGCCACAGGCCCTGGCGGATCTGGGCGGCTGGCGCAACGGCGAGATTGCCAAGTGGTTTGGCGATTATACCGAGATCATCATGAGCCGGATCGGTGACCGGATGTATTCTGCTGCCCCGATCAATGAGCCGTGGTGCGTAGGCTGGCTGTCACATTTCCTTGGCCATCACGCGCCGGGTCTGCGGGATATTCGCGCCACCGCGCGAGCGATGCACCATGTGATGCTGGCCCATGGCACTGCCATTCAGGCGATGCGCGCCCTCGGCATGGGCAATCTGGGTGGCGTGTTCAATCTGGAATGGGCCACGCCCGTTGATGACAGCGCAGCCGCGCAGCAGGCCGCCGCGCGCTATGATGCGATCTACAACGGCTTTTTCCTTGGCGGTGCCTTTCACGGACGCTACCCGGATCTGGCGCTGGAAGGGTTGGAGCCGCATCTGCCACAGGGCTGGCAGGATGATTTTGCCACCATCACCGCGCCCGTCGACTGGTGCGGGCTGAACTACTATACGCGCAAACAGATTGCCCCTGACGCAGGCCCATGGCCGCAGTATGCCGAGGTGGATGGCCCGCTGCCCAAAACGCAGATGGGCTGGGAAATCTATCCGCAGGGGCTGTATGATTTCCTGACACGGACAGCGCGCGATTATACGGGTGATTTGCCGCTGATTGTGACGGAAAACGGCATGGCCAATGCGGATGTTGTGTCTGAGGGCGGGGTGGAGGATATGGCGCGCATCACCTTTGTCGATGACCACCTCGACGCCGTACGTCGCGCGATTGCCGATGGCGTGCCCGTACAGGGTTATTTCCTATGGTCGCTGCTGGACAACTACGAATGGGCGCTGGGATATGAAAAACGCTTTGGCCTGGTGCATGTGGATTTTGAAACGCTGAAACGCACACCCAAGGCGTCTTATCATGCGTTGCGATCTGCGCTTACGAGCGCATCTAAATAAGAGCGGTGCAGGAGCACTGGCGTCAGTCCGCCAGCCGCCCTGCCAATCGGTTCAGCACGGTGAGGCATTGTGAGAGCTGATCGAGCGTCAGGTATTCATCCGCCTTATGCGCCTGCGCAATGGATCCGGGGCCGCAGACGACCACATCCATGCCAAGCTCCTGAAACAACCCGGCCTCGGTGCAGAAGGGCACCAGCTCAGCAGCGTTGGTGCCAAGCAGATCCGCCATGAGGTTACGGGCCTCATTTTGGCTGGTAGGAGTGAGACCGGCCACCTCGCCCACCACCTCAGTCTCAATGCTGGCCTCCGGGTAGATCGCCTGCATCGCGGGCAAGAGAGTGTCGCGGCAATAGCGCGCCATCGTGTCCTTGACATGATCCGCGTCCGAGGGCTGCACCGGTCGCATCTCCCAATCCACCTGCGCCTTTGACGCGATAACATTATGGGCGCTGCCGCCGTTGAGGGCGCCGATGTTCAGCGTCGTCCAGGGCGGGTCAAAGCGGCTGTCCGGTGGGGTACGCTGTTGCAGATCGCCACGCAGATCCAGCAGGCGGCTCACATAACGCGCGGCATATTCCACCGCATTGACGCCCCGCCCCGGATCGGAGCCGTGCCCCTCAAGCCCCTGAAACCTTGTGCTGTATTCGTGGCAGCCTTTGTGCCCTTCGACGACGCGCATGCTGGTGGGTTCGCCGATAAGTGCCAGTCGTGGTTTCAGCTCGCGCTCGCGCAGGGCCTGCACCAGATGACCGGCACCAATGCAGCCCACCTCTTCATCATAGGTGAAGGCGAAATGGATCGGGCGGCGGCTAATTTGCGCGGCGAACTCTGGCGCCATGGCAAGTGTCGCGGCAATAAACCCCTTCATGTCGCAGGTGCCCCGGCCGTAGAGCCGCCCATCCCGTTCCACCATTGCAAAAGGATCGCTGGTCCAGTCCTGATCGGTCACCGGCACCACGTCACTGTGGCCCGACAACACAATCCCGCCATCAGCGTCCGGGCCAAGCGTGGCGAAGAGATTTGCCTTCTGCCCGCTGGCATCAAACATCACATCGACCCGCGCGCCGCAGTCCTCAAGCCGGTTGGCCAGATAGGCGATCATCTCCAGATTGCTGTCGGCAGAGACCGTGGGATAGGCGATGAGATCCGATAGAATGCCGGTGGTCTGCTCCATCATCCCGTCACCCCTTCACGAAGAGTTTGCGCTCAATAGAGCAGAGCGGCTCAGCAGCGCCTGTGTCGCGGATCAGCAGGGTTTCGGTGGTCTCCAGCCCCCATGTATCCATCCAGAGGGCCGGCATGAAATGGAACACCATGCCGGGTTGCAGCACAGTTGTATCCTCGCTGCGGATCGACGCCGTGCGCTCCCCCCAATCCGGCGGATAGGACAGGCCAACCGGGTAGCCCATGCGGCCCGAACGCTCGATACCGTGTTTGGCCATCACCGCCATGAAGGCATTGGCAATATCGCAGGTGCGATTGCCCGCGCGGGCCGCCTCGATCCCGGCGGCGATGCCTTCGATCTGCGCCGCCTCAATCCGCAACATCTCTTCTGACGGGGTGCCTAGAAACACAGTCCGTGACAGCGGCGCGTGGTAGCGGCGATAGCAGCCGGAGAGTTCGAAAAAGGTTGCCTCGCCCTGCCGCATCGGGGTGCCGTCCCAGGTCAGATGCGCCGCTGTCGCATCTAGCCCGGACGGGGTCAGCGGCACAATGGCCGGGTAATCGCCCCAATCGCCCTCCACACCGGTCACACCGGCATGCAGGATATCGGCCACCAGATCGTTTTTGCGCACACCGGGCGCGGCCCGTTCGATGGCGGTCTGGATCACCTTATCGGTGATCCGCGCGGCCTTGCGCATAAAGCCCAGCTCTGCATCGGATTTGGTCAACCGCTGCCAGTTGACCAAGGCCGTTGCCTCCGCCAGTGTCGCCTCCGGGAGGGCGGCCGTCAGCACCGCATGGGCCTTTGCCGAGTAGTAGTAATTCTCCATCTCGACCCCGATCCGGGCGCGTTCCAGCCCGAGAGCGCGCAGATGCCCGGCAAGATCCTGCATCGGATGTCGGTCGGTTGATTGGACATAGTGGTCGCCATAGCCCAGCAGCCTGTCCTGCGGCATCCAGCAGGTGCGGCGGGCGCCCATCATATCCATATGCCGCCCCCACCAGATCGGATCGCCGTCCCTCGGGATGATCACCCCCTGATGCACGTAGAACGACCAGCCATCGTAGCCGGCAAGCCAGGCCTGATTGGACGGATCGGTGACAAAGAGCGCGTCCAGCCCGGCATCGGCCATGGCCGCGCGCGTTTTGGCCAAGCGCTGCTGGTACTCGGATCGTTCAAACGGGATGTTTGGATTTGTCATTGTTGCATCCTTCGTCAACCAAGAACCGCGGTGACCGCCCGATGGGTGGCGGAGACCACCCGGTCGGCCTCATCCTGTGTCAGGCAGAAGGGGGGCGCAAAGCCCAGGATATCCCCCTGAGGCATGGCCCGCGCGATCACGCTGTCCTGCTCCAGCAATTTGGCTGCGATCTGCGGGCCGATCTTATCACTGGCGTCAAACAGGCGGTGGTTGTCCCGATCCGCCACGAATTCCACCGCGCAGAGCATCCCCTCGCCCCGTACATCCCCGACATTCGGGTGATCGCCGAGGGCCTTGCGCATCTCACCATTGAGATAACTGCCAACGGTCGCCGCGTTTTCCACAAGACCAAGCTGGTCAATCAGTTTGAGGTTGGCCACCCCGGCAGCGGCCCCGATAGGATGCGCCGAATAGGTCCAGCCATGGCCAATCGGGCCGTTCTCATCCGTGCCGCGTTCCAGCACCTGCCACATCTTTTCCGACACGATAGAACCGGACAGCGGTGCATAGGCCGAGGTCAGCCCCTTGGCGATGGTGATAAGATCGGGTCGCATGCCGTAGTGATCAGAGCCGAACATCGTGCCCAACCGACCAAAACCGGTCACCACCTCATCTGCGACCAGCAGGATATCATGCCGTTCAAGCACCGCCTGAATGGCGGGCCAGTATCCTGCGGGCGGCGGGACGATGCCCCCAGTGCCCAGAACAGGCTCACCTATAAAGGCTGCGATGGTATCAGCCCCTTCGCGCGCAATCAGCGCCTCCAGCTCGGCCACGCAATGGGCAACGAAGTCTGCCTCGCTCTGGCTGAGGTCTTCACGGCGGAAATAATACGGGGCCTCGGTATGGACCACCTGCGCCAAGGGCAGATCGAACTTGTTATGGAACAGCTCCAACCCGGTCAGCGACCCGGTCATCAACCCCGACCCGTGATAGCCCCGCCAGCGCGAGATGATCTTTTTCTTTTCCGGGCGGCCGAGGATGTTGTTGTAATACCAGATCAGCTTGATGTTGGTTTCATTGGCATCCGACCCCGAGAGACCGAAGTAGACCTTCGACATATGGTCGGGGGCGCGGTCGAGGATCATCTTTGCCAGGGTGATTGAGGCCTCGGTGCCATGCCCGACGTAAGAATGATAATAGGCCAGCTCGCGGGCCTGATCGGCAATGGCCTCGGCGATTTCAGGACGGCCATAGCCGACGTTCACGCAGTAAAGCCCGGCAAAGGCATCCAGCAGCCGATTGCCGTCGCGGTCCTCAATGTGGCAGCCGCTGCCGCCGGTCATCACGCGCTGTGGCAAATTTCCGCGAGCGAATTCCGCGAGATGCGTTGAAGGGTGGAAAAAACAGTCGCGATCCCACTGGTCGAGTTGGTCGTTACGTAGCATATGTGCTCACTCCTTGGCTGTGGCGGCGCGCCGCCTGAGGTCAAATGAAGGGAGCCAGTTGCACGCGACAGACCAAGAGGTGGTCCGTTTTTGAGCAGAAAAGGCTCCGCTCACCCGGACAGCAGCGCGCAATGCCTTTATTGCCAGGGTCGTACAGCAGTTGGAGCACGGCTGGTCTGCCGCTGGCAACTGATTTCTTCGCCGTCCTGTTGGATAATCCGCAACGGGCCCCAAGGCAGCTTTGGCTTTGCCCAAAGTGAAGTTTCCGCCCTGCGCAGCACTTTGCCATGGGAGGCACCGGGGTTGAGCCGTGTGGAGCGTGTCGTCGCCTTCCTTGAGGATCTGCCGATTACCCAAGGTTCCCTTGCCGGAACAAAATTGCAGATCCGCGATTGGCAGCGCGATTTTCTGGAAGCCATCTATGCTGAAGACGAAACCGGACGCCGCCCGGTTCGTACCGCTGTTACGTCGATGGCGCGCAAGAACGGCAAAACGCAGCTGGTCGCCGGTCTGGGTCTCTGCCACCTTCTAGGCCCTGAAGCCGAAGGGCGGGGCGAGGTCTACGCCGCGGCGAATGACAAGGCACAGGCGGGCAAGACATTTTCAGAAATGGTCGCGATCCTAGACGAGCACCCCGAACTGGACGCCCGCGTCAACGTGATCAAATTCAGCAAACGGATTGAGGTTCTGAGCGGTCATGGCAAAGGGTCCATCTTCCAAGCCCTCTCTGCCGACGCCAGCACCAAACAGGGGCTTTCCCCCAGCTTCACCATTTATGACGAACTCGGCACCGCCCCCAAGCGCAGTGCATCATGAGTGCTCTTGTGAGCGAGAAAGGCCTAATCTGGAACTCATTGGCACCGGCCTCCGCCAACTCAGTAGCACCATGTTTGCGCAGCCCGTGGGCACGGCACTTATCTGGCAAACCGGCCGCAACGCATTGATCACGAAACCAGTTTCAGAAGCTCTCAACAGTGTAGGTTTTGCCGTTGCTATGTGTGAGAAAAACACTTGCATCAGGTGGGACCTGGACGATCTCAGCAACGAGATTTGGCATATACGCCAAGGGCATTTCGGTATCTTGACCTGTCTTGCCTCGGCGATAGTAGATCACATCACCTTTGATGTTGTGTCGCCCCATTCCGCAAGCATCTTGCCGAGCTGCGCCTGTCGCTTGGACCTGTCGCGGTTTGATGCCGGCCCGGGTGCTCGTTTAAGCCACCTTTTGTTCGAATGCGACCGGGCTTTTCCGGCCCAGTGCTGAGTGGCGGCGTCGCGGATTGTAGAAGCCGTTGATGTATTCAAAGATCGCCATCTCGGCTTGCCTGCGGGTGTCCCATGATCTTCGCCAGATCAATTCTGCCTTGATGGTTTTGAAGAACGTCTCGACCACTGCTCGGCAGGCGATTTGCAGTGCAAATCTGCCGAGAGGGGCCGCATTATCGTAGCAGTTTCCTGTCCCGCTCATCGATACCTTGAACCCGTTTTGGCGCAGGATCTTCTGATCGTCGTGAGAACAGTATTGCGATCCACGATCCGTGTGGTGAATGCAGCCTTTTGGCGGTGACCGGAATGCGATGGCCATCCACCGCCCGGCAGTGGTTTGCCTGCAAACCATGAGAGGGATCAGCGCCCGGATCGCCAGATCCCGTTTCATTCGATTACTCACCGCCCAGCCGATGACTTGCCTGGAATGCAGGTCCAGAATCACTGCGAGATACAGCCAGCCTTCACGGGGCCAGATATAGCTGATGTCACCGGCCCATTTCTGGTTCGGCTGATCAGCCGTGACGTCCCGATCCAGCAGGTTGGGCGCGATATTGAATTTATGATCACTATCCCCTCTCGGCAGATTGCTTTGCAATCGCCTTCTGGGCAATGGTCGTCACCTTGTGTTTGCGCGTTCTGACAACAGATATGCCGTTCTGGCGCATTAGGCGGCCCACCACTGCCCGGCAGGCGATTGCAAAGCATTCTGCCGAGAGGGGCGACGGTGCCCGATATCCAGACCTATCTCTTTCAGCTCCTCCGTCATCCGTGGCCTGCCACAGCTGCCCAAGCTGAGGCGCAACTGTTCCTTGATATGCGCCAGTGCCACCAAAGCACTGCGCTGTCTGCAGCTGGTCGGACGGCTGCGGAAGGCCCGCAAACCGCGCGGACCAACATCCATGACATCACACAGCCGGTGGGCGGGAAAGCTGTCGCGGTGTTCCTCCCCTTCCGGGACATTGCTACGCAATGCCCTGCCGGGCAGTGGATGAACCTGAACCTCATGGCCTTTGGCCCGCGAAGAACTGCGTTGCCTTCATCGGGAAAACAGTCCCCCGGACTGTTTTCTGGTCCTCTTCAGTTTAAGATCTCCCTCTCCTCCTTGAAAATGCGGTTCTCGCGCCGAAGCCGGTCATTCTCTTGGACCAGGCTCAAATCCTCGTGCGACACCACATCCGTGTCCCGGGGTGCCGTGATCCATTTGTTAAGCGTTGACAGGCCAACACCAGGATCATCAGCAAACTGCTTGCGGTTAAGCCCGCTGGTCAGCGCTATTCGCAACCGCATCAGCTCGGAATTCGTCCGTCCGGTTCGTGCCCATACTTCGTCTCCTTTGGTGCAGTAAATGCTATCAAAGGGCCGGCATCAAACCGCGACAGGTCCAGCTAGCATCAACTCCAACGCTATTCGCCATTATTTTCGACCTCCCGCTCACCCAGCACAGTCATGTTCAACGGCGACAGATATTCATTGCCTCCCTCAATCTCGCTCATGTTTTCCCATGCGCGGATCTCATTTGGGCTAAGCCAGCCCCATTCTCGGTCAATGCGATATGCTTCGTAGCGGGCCTTGATATCGCCACGCATGAGGCCTGCCAGATCGTGTTCGACGAAGAACCGTTTGCGGCCCTCAACGGTCAGCAAGGCTGCATCCATGGCCTGCTCGATGTGACGCGCCATTGGGGCAAGGCAGCGAACCACGAGGGCGCGGCTTTCGCCATCAACATTCGAATAGGCGGCGTTGTCAGTGATGCCGACAACAGTCGGCGGCACACTGAAAGTGCGGGCCACGTCGATATTGGACAGTTTGCGACTGTCCAGAAACTCAGCGTCCTTTGCCGTGATAGACAGGCTTTTCCAATCCACCCCACCATCCAGAACCAAAATGCCGGAGGTTTCGACTTGGCCTTCCACGCGGTCGCGCAGGATCTGCAATGCGTCAGCCTTTTTATCGCCCCCGATTGACTGAGGAAAAACCAACGCTCCTTCGGCCCGGAATGCACGACTGGCCTGCCGAGTGGCTTGATCCTGTTGTGTCAACGCCAGTGAGAAGCTTTCGCGCGCAAGCTGGATAGGCGACACGTCCATGGCACCGTCTTTGCCGAGGCGGTAGCGCAGGCGGCCATTCTCCAGCCGCTCAACGGCGACATTGGAGGGATGTAACGGATAGAGGGCGATCACTTGGCCACGGGCATTCGTCTCGATCCGGGCAAAAGCGTGGCCGTTGGTCAGCAGCGAGGCCATCAGAAATTCACACCCCTCAAAGGCAGCCATTTGATCGTTGAAACGGTCATGCAAAACACTGTGGAAAGGATGGTTAGCCGCCCGATCACGCCCGGCGTTTGCACTGCGAAAGGTGCATCGGCACGGCAGCCAAGTTCTGACTGATGACGGAAATGCAGGCCTGCGCTACCGCCAGACCAGAGGCCCGGTTAGGATCAACAATTCCGGTGCCATTGGTCCGCTGCCCCAGAAATTCCGCCAAGCTGGGACCAGAGGTGGCAACGGCGTCGCGTGTTTCACGGCCAAGGATGCGGGAAAGGAAGCTCATTTTTGCAACTCCAAAACCCGTAAGCGGCGCGCAGCCGCATCACGAAAAAGGAAGGAATCCACCAGCTCAGACAGGACCGCATGGTCACTTGCCGCCTGTGTGCTGATCACGCAAAGCAACGGGTTGTCCCGCGCACCCATGGCCGTGTCCAGCGCCTCGTATAGGTCGCGCTATGTTCGTGCGGCTCAGAGAAAAAAGTTAGCGTCCGACGCACTGGCCCTTGCACGTACTGAAAATATGTCCAACCATTTCCGAATGGTTGGACAAATCAACTGCTCAAGATACTGAAAACAAGGTGAAATAATGGAGTGCTGGCGATCCCTGAAGGACTCGAACCCTCAACCTGCTGATTAGAAGTCAGCTGCTCTATCCAGTTGAGCTAAGGGACCGCTGAGGCCAGTTATGACAGGACACCCCAAAGGGTCAAGCCGCGGCAGACAGGTCCAGGCGCATAAAAATCGACCAGGGGTCTTTTGCGTAGCCTTCAAAGGGTGGGCATTCGACAAACCCGTAGTGCTCATAGAGCTTGCGGGCCGGTTCGAAATCGCTGGTAGAGCCGGTTTCGAGACAGATCGCAGTGGCGCCATGCTCGGTCGCGTAACTGAGCAGGAACTCCAGCATCATACGCCCTGCCCCGCTGCCGCGGGCCTCAGATAGGGTATGCATCGACTTCAATTCCCGCGCGCCGTCGCGCAACTGTTTCAGCGCGCCCATGGCAATCGCTGTCCCCTCCTGGCGGAGCAGGAAAAACGCCACATCATCCCCATCCAACCCACCACCATCCAACGCATGACAGCTTTCTTCCGGGGACTGTGACGCCATCTGCTCCAGGTGGCGTTTGATCAGGGCTGCAGCCTCTGGTTCTGTTGCACTGGCACGCGAAATCACGAAACCGAGGGTCATGGAACAGCCGTATCCTCTTTGTCATGCGGCACCCAAATCACCCGAACGCCAGATCCAGTCCGCACCCTTGCGGAAAATCGGCAAGGGTTCAAGCCGTGCGCGCCCCGTATCAGACACAGTTTACGAAAAGCTGACACCGATAATTAGCCTGCTGCCCCCTTCACCATGGCTTTCGCAACCGGCTTTACGGTTTGTTAGATGCGTCTGAGGGATAGTCCGGTCAATCGCATTTGCTTCAAATAGGGAAAAATAAAAATTGCCGGAAAAACAATCGCCCAATCCAGTTCATGAGCTTCATTATCAAGGCGCTGAAAAGCTGGTTCAGCGCGCAAAATCGGAATCTCTGGGCGATGGCGGCCTGCGCACATCACAGCTTCTCTGCGAAGCTCTTGTCCTTGATCCGCACCACCACGAAGCACAGGTCCTACAGGAACGATTGCACCAGACTTTTGTCCCTCGCTGGCATTTCCCTATGCTGGCAGACAAGGCCCGCAACAGCGCTTATGCCATGGCCATCGCAGCCAAGGTCAAGCCGGGTGATGTGGTGCTGGATATCGGGTGCGGCGCGGGCCTGACAGCCATGCTGGCTGCGCGCGCGGGTGCACAACACGTCTACACCTGCGAGCAGCAACCGCTGATCGCCCAGGCGGCACAGCGTGTGATTGAACAAAACGGCCTGAGCGATCGCATCACCGTTCTCCCAAAATGGTCGCACAATATCGTCGTCGGCGTGGACATGCCGGAACCAGCAGATGTAGTGATTTCTGAAATCGTTGATACCGTTTTGCTTGGCGAAGGCGCGCTTGATACGCTCAGCCACGCGATGGCGGTGCTTGCAAAACCTGATGCGCGGGCGATCCCAGAACGCGGCACGCTGATGGCCCAGCTGGTCGAAAGCGAAAAACTGATGAACCTTTGGCAGCCACAACAGGCAGAGGGGTTTGATCTGTGCGCCTTCCATCATCTTGCAAATGTCGCACAGATCACGCCCAGCGATTTCGCCACCTGCGGGCTTCGGCCATTGGGGCCGACAACGGATCTGTTTCAGTTTGATTTCACCAGACCAAACACACATCCGGCCCGCACAACTGAGAACCTGATTTGTACCGGAGCCGGCACCGTACATGCAGTTTTTGTCAGCTTCGAAATGGATCTTGCGCCCGGTATCCAGCTGACAAATGGGCTCTACTCTGACGGCCATTGGGGGCGTACTGCGATTCTGCTAAACGATCCTATGCACGCCAGGCCGGGCGACCATCTGACAATCACCGCACAACATGATGCGTCAAACCTGAGTGTGTCGATCCACGAGTGCCCAGCCGACACGGAAGAGGCCAATGTCGCAGCCCTGTGGATGAACCCCGCGTGGACACCGAACCGGCCGTATTACGAAGGCACCGCTATTCCCGTCACGGACCGCCCACTTTGGAACCCGCCAGAGGTTCAAACGGTTGAGCCTCAGAGAAACCCTTATCATTAGTGCGGCTGGGGCCACCAAGACAGCCCCTGAACGAAACCAGAAAGATATGGCGCGTGCTCAACTATCGCGTCCTATCTGTCGACCCATGACTTTATAGGCGACCGGAACGACCGGCATAACGATCCTGCTGAAAGACAAGGCCGCCGAACGGTCCAACATGCCGCGTGACATAAGACGCAAGCGTCGCGAAAGCGTATTTTGGACCAAGAGCCAGACAGGGCCAGCAGGAACATGCTGCACCATTCGCCAAAGCGCCAGACCTGCACCCCAATACCGTTGATGCGACGCAGGACCGCTAATTGGCATCGGGCGACCGGCAGGCCGGTCGACGATCACATTCTCCTGAAGGCACTCTCATTCCTGTGCTGCGTTCCAGCAAGATATCTGCTCTGCCACGGTCAAGAGATGGTCATCGAGCCCCTTCCCCGTCAGGCGTTTGCGCGGTTTCAGGTCGTGGTCGCCATCCTCCAGCCAGAACATCTCGACTGAGGGTGAAAGGGGATAGTTTGCGACCTCCTCTCGCGTCCCGAACGGATCTCGGGTGCCTTGGCAGATCAGCGTCGGGCAATTGAGTTTGGCAAGATGATCGAAGCGCGTCGTTCCCGGTTTTTTAGGTACGTGGAAAGGAAAGCCAAGGCAGACCAACCCCGTGATCCGTCCTGCGTCGTAGAGATCCTGCGCGATCAAGCTGGCGACACGGCCGCCCATGCTTTTGCCACCGATGAGTAGCGGTGCGTCGCTGGCGAGGGCGTCAATGGCCGCGAGATACTCTGGCGTATAGGTCTCGGCACGCGCCGGGGGACGCCTGGAACCGCCGATACGGCGGGCGGCCATGTAACTGAACTCAAAGCGGGCGACGCGAAACCCCCGGTTCGCCAGCGCGTCGGCAGTAGTGGTCATCCATGGCGTATCCATGGCGGCACCAGCCCCATGCGCCAAAAGGATAGTGGTGCGACCGGGTTCATCCCCGTTCAGTAGAAAATTCATGGGATGCTCCAGATACAGTAAAGGCGCCCAGTGGGCGCCTTACATATAGAAGAAATCTTGGTACCGCGAAATCTTAGCACCGCTTCCCGAAACACCTCTCCGCAACATCACACCCGCATCACACCCTCAATGGGTCCAAGGGGCACGCCGGTTGGTCGCGAAATTCTCGCCGTAACCACCAGCGCGCAGGTTTGCCTTGCGCGATTTGGGTTCGGTCACAGTGGCGTCAATCCCGTGGGCCTCGGCGTATTCCAGTGCCGCTTCTTTGGTGTCGAACCGCAGGCGCACCTGGCTTTGGGTATCCTGCGAGGAAGTCCAGCCCATCAACGGGTCAACTTCCCGCGCGCTGGTGGAAACGAAATCCAGAACCCACTTTCGGGTCTTTGCCATACCAGAGGTCATGGCGTTTTTGGCTGGCCGATAAATCCGCGCTCGCATCGCAGTCTCCTCGAAAATCTCTGCTCCCTATATGCGCCGAACCCTGCGCACGGGCAAGGTGGCAAATGCGGCAGATTGCTCAGACCTGCCCGGAAAACCGCGTCTTTTCCCCAGTTTGCCTCCGGCTTTATGCGTGCAACAGGGCTTTGCCACAAAATCCCTCTTGAATAAGAACAAAAACGGACCAATCTCTGCCCCTAGCAGGAGAGAGCCACAATGCCATACGCCCATTCCGACAAGTCCATGCCCATGATGGCCGACCGCGCCCCTCAGCACCGGCCCAAACTGGAAGGCGGTCGGGAATTCACCATGCACACAGAATTTGACCCGGCAGGAGATCAGCCCACTGCGATCAAAGAATTGTCCGCAGGTGTTTTGGACGGCGAACGCAATCAGGTGCTGCTGGGGGCGACCGGAACGGGCAAGACATTCACCATGGCCAAGGTGATCGAGGAAACCCAGCGCCCGGCCATCATTCTGGCACCGAACAAGACGCTGGCCGCGCAATTGTACGGCGAATTCAAAGGCTTCTTCCCCGACAACTCGGTCGAATACTTCGTCTCCTTCTACGACTATTACCAGCCAGAGGCCTATGTCGCGCGCTCCGATACCTATATCGAGAAGGAAAGCCAGATCAACGAGCAGATCGACCGGATGCGCCACTCTGCCACCCGATCGCTGCTGGAACGGGATGATGTGATCATCATCGCCTCTGTAAGCTGCATCTACGGTATCGGCTCAGTCGAGACTTATTCAGCGATGACCCAGGACCTGAAGGTGGGCGATGAATATGATCAACGCCAGGTGATGGCGGATCTGGTCGCTCAACAGTACAAGCGCAATGATCAGGCCTTTCAGCGCGGCAGCTTCCGGGTGCGGGGCGATTCGCTGGAGATCTTCCCCGCCCACCTGGAGGACCGCGCCTGGCGGCTGTCCTTTTTTGGCGAAGAGCTGGAAGGCATCACCGAATTCGACCCGCTCACCGGCGAGAAAACCGGCACCTTCGACCAGATCCGCGTCTATGCGAATTCCCACTATGTGACGCCGAAGCCGACGCTGAAACAGGCGGTCATTTCGATCAAGGAAGAGCTGAAAATGCGGCTCGACCAATTGGTCGGTGAGGGCAAACTGCTTGAGGCCCAGCGATTGGAACAGCGCACCAATTTCGACATCGAAATGCTGGAGGCCACCGGTCATTGCAACGGGATTGAGAACTATTCGCGCTATCTGACCGGCCGCGCGCCCGGCGAACCGCCCCCCACCCTGTTTGAATTCATCCCTGACAATGCCATTGTTTTTGCAGATGAATCCCATGTTTCGGTGCCCCAGATCGGCGGTATGTACAAAGGCGACCATCGGCGCAAATTCACGCTGGCCGAACATGGTTTCCGCCTGCCATCGTGCATGGACAACCGCCCTCTTAAGTTCGAGGAATGGGATGCAATGCGCCCGCAATCGGTGTTTGTCTCAGCGACCCCATCAAAGTGGGAGATCGAACAATCCGGCGGCGTCTTTGCTGAACAGGTGATCCGCCCCACTGGCCTGTTGGACCCGCAGGTCGAAATCCGCCCGGTGGAAATGCAGGTCGACGATCTTCTGGACGAGGTGCGCAAAGTGTCGGCTGAAGGCTTTCGCACGCTGGTCACCACATTGACCAAACGCATGGCCGAGGATCTGACCGAATACATGCATGAACAGGGGATCAAGGTCCGCTACATGCACTCCGACATCGACACGCTAGAGCGGATCGAAATCCTGCGCGACCTGCGCCTCGGCGCCTTTGACGTGCTGATCGGCATCAACTTGCTGCGTGAGGGCCTCGACATCCCGGAATGCGGGTTGGTCGCCATTCTGGATGCCGACAAGGAGGGTTTCCTGCGTTCTGAAACCTCGCTGATCCAGACCATCGGCCGCGCCGCGCGTAATGCCGACGGCCGCGTCATCATGTATGCCGACCGGATCACCGGTTCTATGGAACGCGCGCTTGGCGAAACCAACCGCCGCCGTGACAAGCAGATCGCCTACAACGAAGAACACGGTATCACCCCCTCGACGGTGAAGAAGAACGTCGAGGATGTTCTGGCCGGCCTTTATAAGGGCGATGTGGACATGAATCGCGTCACAGCCAACATCGACAAGCCGATGCATGGTGCCAATCTGGAAGCCCACCTGACGGGTCTGCGCGAACAGATGCGCAAAGCTGCCGAGAACCTTGAGTTTGAGGAAGCTGCCCGCCTGCGTGACGAAGTCAAGCGGTTGGAAGCCGTTGATCTGGCTATCTCCGACGACCCGTTGGCACGCCAGTCTGCTATCGAAGCGGCGTCAGATGCCGCCGTGAAATCGCGGGGCCGCTCCAGCGCAGGCAAGGCCGGGACACGGGCCTATCGCGGCAAATCGCAGAAGAAGTTTTCATAGATGCCTTTTGCACATTTTTCGGCAGCCTAGGTCAGGCAAACAACATCTAAACACAAATCAGCCCCCCGCGTACCGCGGGAGGCTGATGCGCCCTGGAGCAGGTCGCGAAACAGTTTAGTTGGATTCCGAAGCGACTTCGTCGGCAGCGTCTTCCGGCGGGGTCACCTTAAGGCCAGGAACTGAGATTTCAGTTTCTTCCATGCTCACGTCAACCTCAGGAACCTTCACGGTTGCGGTCTCTTCGGTGATGGAAATGGAGCCAACCTCAGCATCGAACTTTGGCAGGTTGCCGCCCTCTACGCTGACGTCGACGTCAGGCAGGCTTGCCTCTTCGGTCTGATCAACGTCGATCATGTAAATACCCGCAACGATGGCGAGAACTGCGACAACACCAAGAATAATCCCAGAAGTGGCTTTCATGACGTGTTCCTTTCCAATTGTTGTGCACCTCGTTGGTGCGTCGAGATGGAAACGACTCGTATCGGGAAAAGGTTCCAACAAATTTTCAGGGAACCTTTTGCGGCGTTAAGTGGTTAATCCACCAGAAAACAATAATTGGAGAGAAAAAATGGGTTACAGTCTTCTTGGTCTACTTATTCTAGTCGCTGACATCTATGCGATTTATCAAGTGCTGACATCCAGCGCATCGACCGCTGCGAAAGTGATCTGGACCCTTGTTATTCTTGTCCTGCCGGTCATCGGCCTGATCGCATGGTTGATTGCCGGCCCTCGCGGCGGCAAAGCTCATATCTAACAACACTTTAGCTACCAACTGACAACAAAAGACCTCCGGGCCACATCCTTGGCTCGGAGGTCTTTTTGCGATGAAGTGCCCCACGTTGCCGACCGCAATTCAGATCAGCAACACAAGGCCTTTCTTTCAATCTTAGAAATCAAACAGGTCCTCGAGAAAACCGCCCCGTTTTTTCTTGTAGCGTTTCTCGGATTCATATTTGTCAGACTTGTATTTTTCTGGCCGATAGTCATCCCGGCGCGCTTGCTGTGCTGGTGACGCCTGCACGGGTTGCGCTGAGCGTTCGATAATCTTGTCCAATTCGCCCCGGTCCAGCCAGACGCCCCGGCATTGCGGGCAGTAATCAATCTCTACACCGGCGCGGTCGGTCATAACCAGCTGGGCACCATCAATCGGACATTGCATATCTTTCTCCTCACAGAACGCTGTTGCGATTTATCTGGGGGCGACCTTTGCCGCACACAAGTCCGCAGGCGCAGATTTGCCCACCCTGCGTCAAAAAGCCGAAACCTCAGCGCACCACATGCACCGCGCAATCGGCATGACGCACGACCTGTGTCGCAGTCGAGCCAAGCAGCAGATCCTGCATGCCCGGTCGATGCGAGGCGATGATGATCAGATCGGGCGAATGGGCCTCGGCCCAGTCCAGAATCCCGCGACCAGAATGCCCATCGACCAGCACGCCCTTGGCATTGGGCAAGGATTTTGCCAGCTCGTCCAGTTCGGTCTGAAGCGCGATACGCGTAGCATCAAGGTAATCGACCGGCATGTAAGAGATCGCATAAACCGGGACCTGTTCCACCACATGCAACAGGGTGACCTGCGCCTCGGGCGTGCCCAGCAATCCGGCCAGTTTGATCGGTGCGCTGATGTCACGATCCGGATCAAATGAAATCGGCACGAGAATGTTATTGTACATTTTTCTCTCCTCTATCTGCAGCGCACGCATCTTGCGACAGTCCCTATGTGTCCGCCTTGATCAAGATCAGCCACCCACAGATGGGAAACGCGCCACAGATCAAAAGGTTGCGGCGACCTCATACATCACCGGTTCAAAGCTGCGGCAGAGCTCATTGATCTTGCGATTGCGGTTGCGCATCTCGGCACTGCGCAACATGGCCATAAAATCCTCGCGCCGACGCCACTGGGAATAATTGGCAATCCGCGTCTGAGCGTCGTTCACATGCAGCCCGGCGGAAATGAACCCCGGCTGATGAGAGATAAACTCGGCATAGGCCTCTGTCAGGGCGTCCAGAAGATCCTGGCAGGTGCCCGGTGTCATCTCGAATGTGGTGATGACAGTTTGGGTTTCGGTGTTGGTCGCGATCGTCGGCATGGCTTCCTCCGTTGTCCGGGTCCAGCCTACGCCGGTTTGGCGAAATCCGGCAGAGATTTTTGCCACACTGGGCGGCCAGCCTGCTGTTCCATAAAAAGAGTGGTCAAAAATATAAACAACTTTAAGGTGTTTATATGTCTCATCACTTCGCCCGTCTTCTGGCTCTGATCCTGGCCTGTCTGATGCCTTTGGCGCCGGTCTTTGCCGGGGCGTGGTTACAGCAAAAGGGACAGGGGTTCAGTGCAACCAGCCTGACCCTGCGGCGGGATCTGGCCGCGATAAAGGGGCTGGACGCAGAGCAACGCATCCCGGCGGAGTTCGGCTATTACGGTGAATACGGGTTACATCGGCGTTGGACCGTTGGAGTAGATCTGAACCTGAGCCGGGGCAGCTCCGCCCATGCGCTGCTGTTCGTGCGCCATCCCCTGCCCCGACTGGGGCCTGCCAATACGGCGGTGGAACTGGCGTTGGGGCTGAACCAGAGCAGCGCGGTCTGGGCGCCAATGCAGCGGCTGACGCTGTCATACGGGCGCGGCTTTGACACCTGGTGGCGCGACCGGCCGCTTTCGGGATGGGTGGCGTTGGATCTGGGCCATGAATGGCGCAGCAAGGGGCTGGAGCAGACCTGGAAACTGGATGCCACATTCGGGCTGAACCGCCCCGGCAAATTGGCGCCGCTGTTGCAGGTGGAAACCAGTAAAACGGCTGGGGCCTCGCTCTCCGTTGCGGTCACCCCCAGTCTGCGGGTGCCACTGGCGCGTCACTTTGGAAAGGACGCGCCAGAGCTGGTGATCGGCCTACAACACAAGCAGACCGAGACCCGGTCGCTGGGGATCAAACTGGCGATCTGGCACCGGTTCTGACCCCCGCCTGCGCGTGTCTAAGCGAGGGTTATTTGTCCACCCGCACCGTAACCTGTACAGTGCCGCGCACCGCGTCGGGCCAGACCAGCTGCACCTGATCGCGACGGCTGCCAACCCGCAGTTTGGTGTGCGGCATGGCGTGGCGATCAGCACCGCCGCTGACCTCCACCGGGCCAATCGCGATGACGCTGTCGACCCCCCGCGCCTGCCCGCGGAACGGCAGCGCATCATCGGTGTCGACGGTCCAGGTCTTGGCCGTACTGCCCTGCACATGTTCAATCCTCAGCGGATTGGCGACGGCGGCTGAGACATTGTGATAGGTGTTGCCCTCGTAAAAGATGCTCTTGGAGCGGCTGAAATCGAGATCCGCAAAACTAGTGTCGACCCGTTCGGCCCGGTCGATCGAGCCATTGATGGAGCGGAATTTATTCCCCGACACCGTCATCCCATTGAGGAAATGGCCGCTGCCATAGGGTTTGACCACGATGTAGCTGAACCAGCGCGCCACATCACCAGAGAGGAACACATTGTCGGTGATCGACAGCGCGCTGAAGGAAAAGCCACTGCTGAAATCGGGCCGCGCATCGCGTTCATTGGTCCATTCGAAAAAGCAGTTGTCGATGTAATTGTCCGACACGGTGGAGGCGCAATTGGTGCTGGTCAGGATCAGCCCGGCGGTGCGGCTGCCATCAGCGACGGTATCGCCCTGAAAGAAGTGGTTGCCGGTCACCGTCTGGTTTTGCCCGCCCAGAAGGGCGAAATGGCGGAACTTGGTCGCACGGTTGTTGCGCAGCTTGGCGTCATTGGCATTCACATTCAGCGCGATGGACTGGCGCGCGGAGACATTCAGCGGCTCCTCATCGGAGAGGAACTGGCAATTGTCCACCAGAATGCCCTGACAGCCCGACCCGATGGAGGTGAGGCCGCGATTGAGGGGACGCGAGATGAAACAGTGATCAAGGCTGAACACCGTGCCCGCAGGCGCAAGACGGATCCCGCTACAACGGCCCGCGCATTGGATATCCACCTCGGTCATGCCGAACTTGCTGAGCGCACTGAAACCACTGAAATCCAGCATGTATTTGAAGTCACGAAAGGTGAATTGCTGGGTGCCAACCGCATCATAAAGCGGCGCGGTCAGAGTCAGTTCCCGTGCGCCTACGTTTTTGGCCCGAACGTAGATCTCGCGCCCGACGCCGCTGCCTTCGACCAGCGCGCCAACGGGGATATTGGCGATATTGGCGACATTGGTCAGCTTGCGCGAGTCGCTGGTGCTATAGGTTGCCTGAGCAGTGATGGTATCGGTGTCCCAGGCGGCATTGGCGGCAGCCTCCAGCTGGCCGTTGCGGATCACCCGGCGGGTGGCATAGCTGGTTTTGTTGGGCACCGCCGCCTGCATATCGACCGACCCGCGCAGGGTCACCTTGCGCCCGCACAGATCAAGCGATTCATGGTCGGCGTTGTTCAGAAGCGCCTGAAACGCCTTCTTGAACCCCAGTTCCTCATCCCCGAAGGCGGCAGCATAGCTGGGGAAATCGAAATTGCGGGTCAGCAGCAGCATTCGGTTCGTAGGCATACGGACGGTGCCCTCAAACCGGACCTCGTGGTTCATGGAGACCGTGCTGGCAAGGAAGAACTCCCCTGCAGGAACCAGCACACGGCGGCCAGCGGCGGCGGCATCTGCGGCCTCAAACGCGGCAGTATTGTCGGTGCTGCCATCGCCGACGGCGCCATAATCCGTCACATCCACCAGGCTGATCATGTCGCGCAGGAACACGCCAGTTACATCGCGCACCTCGATATCCTCGATCCGCACCACGCCGCCGTTTGCCCCGATCAGATCCAGCCCCACATGGGCAAAGCGCGCGGCGCGGCCCCAGGGCATATCGACGCCATTGCGGCTGCCGGTGCCGACAATGGCCGAGACCTCGACCACCTCGCCGTAGGTGGAGAGGCTGGTGCCCGGCCCGGTTTCCACCACGCCGCCCAGATGGCCGCCGCCGGACTGCCCAGCCCAGGCCGCGATGCGCACGGTGGGCAGGGCACCGCTGACCGCCTTCACCTTTGCGGTGATCTGCAGATAGCATCCGGGCGTCAGCATGGTGCGCGTCATATTGCGCAGCTTCTGCACCGAGGTGTTTTTTTGCAGCTCCAGACAGCCGCCGAAATCGGCGTCCGCCGCGACAAAGGCCGCATTGGCCGCCCCCTGATAGGTGTCCGACCCCGGTGTGCCATTGCCGCTGGACCAGTTGTTCAGCCCCTCAGCAAAGGCCGGGGGCATCAGCTCTACGCCGTCAGTGATCGCTATGTTCATCAGTCACCCTTTCCAAAACCGCCGTTTCCGGCTGATCAGGCCGCAGCCCGGTTCAATCAGGGAAAGGGTTATACCGGGCGGGATTTAACGCGCTGTCAGAGGGGCGTTCGCCGGGTGTGCACCACCCGGCCTCTCAGAGCCGCCCGCCGGATAGTCGGGACAAGTGGTCAGGTCAGGCGGTGGGGGCCTCTGCGGTCAGCAGCTGGACGGCATTGATTTTCCAGCCCGCCCCGGTCTCAACCATCTGATAATCAAGGAGATGTACGCGCCCCTCTGGGTCGGTGATCATCACCCGCTGCCACAGGCCGCCCGCAACAGTGCGCAGGTCCAGATAGCGCACCTCATCCGGTTGCCAGACCATGGGGTAGCCGGACTGCACCATGGCCGCAAACCGCTCAGAGCTGCCAAACAGCCCTTGGATCATCGGGGACGCATGGGCAAAGGCAGCCTCCGCATCGCCGCGCAGGAAGGCGGCGATCTGATCGTGGATCACCCCGGTAATGGCCGTATCCCGCCCCTCGGCAGAGGCGGAAACAGGCAGCGCCATCATGGCGACGCAGATACTCATCAACATAAACTTGCGCATAAAAGATCTCCCTTGATGAGAGATCAGCTAGGCCGCCGCCTGCACCCGTCAATTCACGTGGAGCAAACGGAGCCTCCCCCGCAACGGAAAAGGGCACCCGTCGGGGCGCCCTTTTCACATGTTTTCCTGTCGTGCAGCGGTCGGTCAGACCAGCTCACCTGCCAGCGCCTGATCAATCAGCTTGATGGTGTCCTCAACCCCATACAGGGCGATGAACCCGCCAAACCGCGGACCTTGGGAGGCGCCCAGAAGCACCTCGTAGATCGCCGAGAACCAGGCCCGCAGCGGTTCAAACCCGTGGATCTTGCCGATGGCAAAGACGACGGATTGCAGGAATTCCTCATCCGTGAAATCCGCCTCGGGCAGCGGATCAGTGTTGCCTGCGATTTCGTTCTTCTTGGCAATGGCCGCGAGGGCCGCATCCGAAGATTTCAGCGCATCTGCCAGATCCTGAAGCGCCCCGCGCTCCTGATCGGTGGGCAGGCGATAGGTCTTCTCCGGTTTCACGAAGTCATTGAAATAGGCCACAGCAAAGCCTGCCGCCTGATCCATTGTCGGATTGCTTTCGGGCGTCGCAGCAGGGGCGTATTTATTGATGAACCCCCAGAGCGTTTCCTTGTCTTCTGCGTTGGATACGCTGGCAATATTCAACAGCATCGCGAACGGCACCACCATATCCGACTGCGGCACGTCACCACCGTGGATGTGCCAGACCGGGTTATTGAGCTGTGCCTTCAGGTCCTGGCCATGATAGGCGCGCAGCTGCTGGTGGTATTCGTCCACCGCCTTGGGGATCACATCGAAATGCATCCGCTTGGCGGTTTTGGGCTTCTGGTACATGAAATAGGCCAGACTCTCGGTCGAGGCATAGGTCAGCCATTCGTCGATCGAGATGCCGTTGCCGGAGGTTTTCGAGATCTTCTGACCGTTGGCGTCCAGAAACAGCTCATAGGTGAAATGCTCCGGCGGGCGGTGGCCCAGCACCCGGCAGATGCCGTCATAGATCGGCGTATTGGTGGAATGGTCCTTGCCGTACATCTCAAAATCGACGCCCAGCGCGGCCCAGCGGGCGCCAAAATCCGGCTTCCACTGCAGCTTCACATTGCCGCCGGTCACCGGCAGGGTCCATTCGCGGCCGTCTTCGTCGTCAAAGGTGACGGTATAGGTCTCGGCGCAGACCTTCTTCATCGGCACGTACAGAACACGGCCGGTTTCCGGGTGGATCGGCAGGAAGATCGAATAGGTCTGGCGGCGTTCTTCGCGTAGGGACTTCAGCATGATCGCCATGACGTCGTCGTATTTGTCAACGGCGCGTTTCAGCACCTCGTCGAACTGGCCGGATTGGTAGAACTCCTGGGCCGAGTAGAATTCATACTCAAAGCCAAAGGTATCGAGGAACCGGCGCAGCATGGCGTTGTTGTGGTGGCCAAAGCTTTCGTGCGTGCCAAAAGGATCGGGAACGCTGGTCAGCGGCTTTTGCAGATAGTCCTGCAGGCTTTCGGCGTTGGGGACATTGCCCGGCACCTTGCGCATCCCGTCCAGATCGTCCGAGAAGCAGATCAGCTTCGTCGGGATGTCGGAAATCACCTCAAAGGCGGTCTTGATCATCGTGGTGCGGGCGACCTCGCCGAAGGTGCCGATATGCGGCAGACCCGAGGGGCCGTAGCCGGTTTCAAACAGAACATAGCCCTTCTCCGGCGCGCCCTTGGCATAACGTTTGAGAACCCGGCGGGCTTCTTCAAACGGCCAGGCTTTGCTCTTCAGAGCTTCTTCGCGCAGATCAGACATTGTTTTCTCCATCGGCAACCGGGCACTGCTCCGGTCGGGCTGCCTGCCGCCACGGGTGGTGCCGCTATGGGCGGCAATATTACGGGCGGCAAACCACTGCCGGGCACCCCATGCACCCGGTCGGCCTCACCTATGGCGGCAGGCGAAATGAGTCAAGAAACAGCAGCCCTGACACCCCTTCCGTGCCGGTGCCTGCGGCGGAATATGCACGATGACGTATTGTCCCGTTGATCGGGGTCGACACGATGCCTATTCTTCTATGCAGAACACATGCCAATTTACTGGATTTCATAATGAACACCCAAACCGCCCATCCCTTTACCCCGCAGGATTGCCTTGTTGCGCTGATGGTGGCGGTGTCGGCCTCGGATGAGAATATCCGCACCGCAGAACTGGTGAAGATCCAGTCGGCGGTGAACATGCTGCCCGTGTTTGCCGATTACGATATTGACCGGGTCAATCGCACCTCGCAGACGGTGTTTGACCTGTTCGAACAAGAAGACGGGCTGGACGCGCTGTTTGGGCTGATCCGTGAGGATCTGCCGGAGCGCCTGTTTGAGACCGCTTATGCGCTGGCCTGCGATGTGGCTGCCGCCGATGGCAGCCTCGCGGAGTCTGAACTGCGGCTTTTGGAAGAGATCCGTTACGAGCTGAACATCGACCGGCTGCACGCTGCCGCCATCGAACGCGGGGCTCGCGCCCGGCATATGGTCTGACGCCAACGTTTCCAATGCTGTCTCAAGGATGAATATCCGCCATATCTGATTGAGCGGCATTGGGACGATTCCATAGGTTGCCTTTGAAAGAGGGGTCTCTGTCTGAGGCCCCTCTTGCGTATCTACGGCACATTTATCATAAAAGTTTCATTATTTCAGAAGCTTACGCATCACGACCACAACTCACTTGACACAGGTCATTTTAGTTCGTTCCATTACCGAACTAAAGGAGTTGAATGCGTGATCGGATCAAAAAAACTCTCTCGCCAGTTCTCAAGAAGCGCGATCATGCAGGCAATCGTGGCTTCTGCGCCGATCTCGCGTGCCAGCCTCGCCAAAGAAGTCGGCCTGTCAAAGCAGACAGTTTCCGAAATTGTTTATGACCTTCAATCCGAAGGCTGGATCACCGAAACCGGTCGGACCTCGGGACACGTCGGGCGCACGGCCACGACCTATCAACTTGTACCGGACGCGGCCTTCGTTTGCGGCGTTGATCTAGGGGGCACCAAGGTGCGGGCGGCGATCATTGATCTGTCGTGTCGCGTGGTGTCCGAACTGACCGAAATGACCGATCCCCGCGGCGGCGCTGACGTCGCGCGCCAGATTGGGAATCTCTGCAAGCGTGCGGCCAAGGTCGCTAACATCGAATGGTCGCGGGTCATGTTTGCAGCCGTTGGTGTTCCCGGTGTGCCCGATCAAAACACCGGATCAGTCAAAATGGCCCCAAACATCAGCGCCATCGGAGAGATCGATTTTGTCGCCGAGCTAGAGAGCGAGCTTGGGTTCGAGGTTCAGGTTGAAAATGATGTAAACCTCGCCGCTATCGGAGAGCATTGGAGCGGTTGCGCCTCGGAGGTCGACAATATGGCCTTTATCTCGCTTGGGACAGGCATCGGTGCGGGCATAATTGTAAGGGGTCACATCGTCCACGGTGCAACGGGGGCCGCGGGCGAACTGGGCTTCCTGCCCTTTGGCGCTGACCCATTCGATCCAGCATCGCTGCGAACCGGCGCCTTCGAGCGACAAGCCGGATCGTTCGGGATGATCAACCGGTATGCCGAGCTCTCGGGAACAAAAGTTGATGTTCGACAGCTTTTTGAACTGGCGCAGGTGGGCGACGCCAAGGCCGAAACCGTTCTTGACGAAACCGCCCGCCTGGTTGCCCGCCTGATCGCGACCGTTGGTGCAATGGTGGACCCGTCAATGGTTGTCATCGGCGGGTCAATCGGCCATCGCCCCGAGTTTCTTACACGCATTGAAGTCGCGCTTGCCGCCTGCTTTCCCAACCCGATTGCCATTCGTCAGTCGGAGCTTGGTGAACATGCGGCACTTGTTGGGGGCGCAGCGGTCGGGCTTTCACACCTTCATCAATCCGTTTTTGCGGCTGGCCTAGGGGCCATCGCGTTCGATTTGCCGCAACTCTGCGCGCCCAATTGGGAGGGCGTGGCATGATCATAGCGAATGAATGGGCAGAAAAACTGGATGCCGCACTGGACAAGGCAAAAGCCATTGCACTTTTGAAAGGCGCGGTTGCGCGCAATAGCATCACCGGCAACGAAGCTAATTTTACCGCGTTCCTAAATGATGAGATGCTTAAGCGGGGCTGTTCCCCACAAACGGAAGAGTTTTTACCGGGTCGGCCAAATATCTGGGGCGCACGGACCGGGACTGGCACTGGCAAGGGCAAACGCCTCCAATTCATTGGCCACACCGACACTGTTCACGTCGAGGGCTGGAGCGCGCATTGGGCGGGCACCTCTCGTGAGGACCCGTTTGGCGGTGCCATCGTTGACGATGCGATGTGGGGGCGAGGTGTCACCGATTTGAAAGGCGGTATCTGCGCAGCCTTGTCTGCGCTAGACCTGTTGGACACTGCTGGCATTTCTTTGACTGGCGATGTGGCATTTGCATTTGTTGGCGATGAGGAAAGCGGCGAGGATGGAAGCGGCGTCAGTGCCGGGATAGATCACTGGACGCGCAAGGTGCAAAGCGGTGAGATCGCCCGCCCGGACTTTGCAATCTATGTCGAACCAACCAACCTGTCGGTCTATGCGGCGCAAATCGGGTTTTTCATCGCAGACGTGACCGTGTCCGGGCGGTCTGCCTATTTCGGGCGTCCTGACCTGGGACTGGACGCGTTGAAAGCAACACATTCGATCCTTGCAAAAGTTTGGCAACATGCCGAAACCCGGCAATCGCTGACACCCCACCCTCTGACCGGGCAATCCTCTGTTCTGGTGACCGGCTTGCAGGGCGGCGGATACATCGCTGTGCCGGGCGAGTGCCGTTTCTCGGTCATTGGCTCGCTTCGGCCAGGTGATACAATCGACCAAGCAGTTGCGGAGTTTGAAGCTGCGGTACGGGCCGCGCCAAATGAGGACGGCATCGAAATTGACATTCGCTATCCTGCCGGACGCGACCACCCCCGCGGCGGAACAGCCGCAGAAATTTCCACCACTCTGCCCGAAATTGATCTGCTGATCAGCACGATATCCAGCGCAAAACCCAAACTGGGGCACATCAGCGGTGCACCGTTCTGGTCAGAAAGTTCATTTCTGATCAACAAGCTGGGTGTGCCAACAGTCTATTGCGCGCCGGGCGATATCGCCTGCTGCCACACGCCGCAAGAGCATCTTTCACTTGAGGAATACTTCACCGCGATCCGCGCGTATGCCCGTTTCATGGTGGCCTATTGCGGAACGTCAGAAACCTGAAGAACAACTGGGAGAGAAACAATGAAACTAACCAAGTTACTTACCACCGGTGCTGCCGTTCTAGCGCTCTCATCCGTGGCAACATTTGCCCAGACCATCGGGCCGCAAGGTGAAACAGCGACACCGACTTCGCAGGTTACGGTCTCAGACGCGCTTGCGGCCAGGCTTCAAGGCCAGGGGCATACCGCCGCACTGCTCTGGCACGATCAATCGGATTTTGTGAATGCCGTGACGGCTGGCGCCACCGACGAATTTACCCGCCTTGGTATCGAAGTTGTGACAACAACATCTGCGGCATTTGACGCTGCCAAGCAACGCAGTGACATTGAAACCGCGCTGGCGCGTTCGCCCGACATCATTCTGTCGCTCCCCTTGGATCCGGTAACCTCCGCAGCCGCATTTCAGGAAGCCCGCGCAGAAAATGTGGCGCTGGTCTTCCTGTCAAACTTGCCAGCGGGCTTCGAGCATCCCACCGATTATGCAGCAATTGTTACCGACGATCTGTTTCAGATGGGCAAGCAAGCCGCAGACGCCCTGGCCGCGGCGATTGATGACAAAGGCACGGTCGGCTGGATTTTCCATGACGCGCAATACTACGTTACCAATCAGCGCGACAACGCCTTTAAGACCACGATCGAAACGAACTATCCGAATATTGAAATCGTGGCTGAGGCAGGCATCAGCGATCCCGCACGCGCCGAGGAAATCGCCAACGCCATGCTGCTGCGCAACCCTGACTTGTCAGGCATCTTTGTTACCTGGGCTGGCCCTGCCGAGGGCGTTCTTGCAGCCCTGCGCGCCAATGGAAACACCGACACCAAGATCGTCACCCTTGACCTGAGCGAGCCGATTGCGCTCGACATGGTCAAGGGTGGCAACGTTGCCGCAATCGTGGCGGATGAAGCCTATGAGCTTGGCCGTGCCATGGCCGCTGCCGGCGCACGCCAGCTAGCCGGTGAGGAAACCCCACCGTTTGTTGTTGCCCCCGCCGTGACCGTGACCGCCAACAATGTTTCCGAAGGCTGGATGCAGTCTTTGAACATCAACGCGCCGACCAGCGTGACCGGGAACTAAAGCCCGCATCGGCGGGGCCGATCTCGTCCCGCCGGACGCTTAACATCCTTGGTCACTGCGGCCAGAAAGATACTTATCGCGCAACAGGAGGGCCGGATGTCGCTTGCCTCAATTGTCCGCAAGTACGACTTGCAGAACTACATCGTCTATCTCGGTTTCATCGCTATCTTTCTGTTTTTCGCCGTGACGCTTCGCGATGCAGGGTTCACATCCACCCGCAACCTGACCAACATCATCCTGCAAACCGCGCCGGCAACCATCATGGCCATCGGTCTGGTCTTTGCACTTTCCGCAGGCGAGATTGATCTGTCATTTGGGTCTGCCGTTGCGGTTTCGGCGCTGTCGGCCGCTGTTGTCATGCAGGTCATGCCGATGCCGCTGGCAGTCCTGGCAGGTCTGGGCGCGGGATTGGCCATCGGTGCAGTCAACGGCGTGCTTGTCGCCTGGCTACGGCTGCCGTCCTTCCTGGTGACATTGGCAACGCTAGGGCTCTTTGCTGGTGTTGCAAGAACCATGACCGACCTGCGTTCGATCCCGGTAACAAATGACACGTTCACCGGGATCTTCGGCTCCGGCAAGTTATTCGGTGTGCCATCACTGGTGTGGTGGACAATCATCGGCGTCGCTGTCGGCCATGTGATTTACTGCCATACCCGGTTTGGGGCACATGTCCTGGCCACCGGGGACAACGCCCGTGCTGCACAGGTGTCCGGCATCAAGGTAGCGCGCGTGCGCTTTCTTGTGCTGACGATCTGCGGTGGATGCGCCGGCCTTGCAGGTCTGCTTTATGCAGGACGCTTGCAGGCCGCAAAATATACGCTTGGGGAAACTGATCTCATGATCGTTATCGCGGCTGTCATCGTCGGTGGCACCGCCCTGAACGGCGGCAAAGGGTCAGTCATCGGCGCGCTCATCGGCGCGCTATTGATGGGCATGCTCAGCAATGGGTTGATCCTGATGGGGCTGCAAGTGTCCGACCAGATGATCGTGCGCGGTCTTATCATCCTCATCGCTGTCGCCGCATCGCTGCGCGACACCTCACACTAACGGAGGCCACCCATGTTTCTTGATCTCCTCACCCGCCGCAATCCCGCGCTAATAGAAGCAGCAATCCTGCTTCATCAAAACGGAAAGCTACCCACCAACTGCTATGTCCTTGATCTGGACACCGTAGAGGACAATGCCCGTGTGTTCGCTGAAAACGCCAATGCACTGGGCCTGAAGACGTTTGCCATGACAAAGCAGGTCGGTCGGCATTCAGGGTTCTGTCAGGCGGTCATGCGCGGCGGGATCCCCCGTGCTGTCGCCGTAGACATGGCCTGTGCCGTGGCCTGCGAACGGGCAGGTCTGAAGGTCGGGCACCTTGGCCACCTGGTGCAAATTCCGCGCAATGAGGCCGATCTTGCTGCCACTCACATTGCTCCCGACTACTGGACCGTGTTCAACGATGACAAGGCAGATGAGGCCGCAACAGCCGCACATAGGGCAGGTCGCGACCAAGCCCTAATGGCGCGGATCCAGACCACCGATGACATCTTCTACCGGGGGCACGAGGGCGGGTTTGATGCCGCCGCCATCCTTGACGTCGCCGACCGGATGGATGCCCGCGATGGTGCGCATTTTGCAGGCATCACGACCTTCCCTGCGCTCTTATTCGATCAGGACACCCGCAAGGTGAGGCCGACCCCAAACCTGTCCACACTGAACCGCGCCGCCGAAGCCCTTGCCAAGGCCGGGCGCAGCGGCATTGAAATCAACGCCCCCGGTACAACGTCATCAGCAGTGCTGCCCGCTCTGGCAGAGGCAGGTGCCACCCAGTGCGAACCCGGAAATGGCCTGCATGGCACAACCCCGCTGCACGCGGTTGAGGACCTGCCGGAACGGCCAGCCGTCGCCTATCTGACCGAAGTGTCGCATTCCCATGCCGACAGGGCGTATTGCTTCGGGGGCGGGCTTTATATTGACCCGGTTTTTCCTGAGTATGACGTGCAGGCAATTGTCGGTCGTGACCCATCTCAGACAACTCGGCGGTCTGTCGAAATTCCCGACAGCCAGTCCATCGACTACTACGGCATGATTGACAGCGCTGGCCCATCCGCCCCGCAGGCCGGCGATAGCGTTGTCTTTGGCTTTCGGGGGCAGGCCTTTGTGACCCGTGCCTATGTCGCGGGCATCTCGGGCATCGCCAGCGGCGCGCCAACCGTCACAACAATCGAGAACATATTCGGCCAGCGCGAAGCCTGGCCCGACCTAAGGTGACCCGCATGACAAACGCCACCCTTGCCCTGAAAGGCATCCACAAAGTGTTCGGCGGAGTGGTCGCGATCGAGAATTTTTCGCTCGACCTATACCCCGGCGAAATCGTCGCCCTTGTCGGGGATAACGGGGCTGGAAAATCGACCCTGATCAAGATCGTTTCAGGCGTTCACAGACCAACATCCGGGTCAATCCGGCTGGATGGCCGCGAAACCAGTTTCGCAGATGCATCCGGCGCACGCGAAGCCGGGATCGAAGTTGTTTATCAAGATCTTGCCCTTGCGGACCAACAACCGGTTTACATGAACATGTTTTTGGGGCGCGAGCTGACCAAGGGGCCACTCGGCCTATTGGACAAGCGCAAGATGATGGAAGACACACAAACCTTGGTCGATGAGCTTGACGTCCGCATCCCCTCAGCGCGTGCGACCATTCGCGACCTCTCTGGTGGCCAGAGGCAGGGCATTGCGATTGCGCGTGCGACGCATTGGGCCAGCAAATTGATCCTTCTGGATGAACCAACGGCCGCGCTTGGCGTTGCCGAAACCGCGCGAGTCGAAGAGCTGGTGCTGTCACTTCGCGCGCGCAACATTGCCATTCTCATCGTCAGTCACAGCCTGGATCAGGTGTTCCGCCTGTCCGACCGCGTCTGTGTGCTGCGCCGGGGCCAGCAGATCGGCGTACGTGAGACGGCAAAAACCGACAAAAACGAAATTATCGCCATGATCACCGGACTTCAGACCTAATCAAAGTCATCATTCGACCAAGTACAAAGCAGGTTGCCGCCTGACCTAGGCCTATATCTCTGGACGCTATCGTCTGAGGCGTGATCCCGGGTTTGCTACGCCATCGCTGTTGCCTGTCAGCTGCCGTACACCTGCCCCCAACGCTCGATCAGTTTTTGTTGCACCTGTTTGGCCCGGCGGTTCCAGGACTTCGCGCCTTTTGGCCGCTCCCGGTCGGCACGCGAAATTCGTGATCGTGCGTTCTGGTCGGCGCTGAAGATCGCAAACGCCAGCACTGTGCCGTCCGCCGCCGTCATAAACCCCCCAAGGCCCGAGACAAAGTTCAGCGTACCCGTTTTTGCCGCAACCTTGATCGGATGAGTTTTCAAAACACGCCCCTTGCTGTCACGCATCGGAAAGGCCTTGAGCAGCGGTTTCAACCGCCCGTCGCGATAGGATGCAATCAGCGCGCTAACCATATCATCCGGTGTTACCCGAGAGTCCTCTCCCAGGCCGGAGTGATCCACCAATCGGGTGTTCTTCATCCCATAGGTGCCGGCCGCCCAGCGGTTCATCTCGGCGGCAGAGTCGCGCAGACTGCGGGGCCGCCCGCCGCGTGCCTGCGTCGCGGCCAGTCCAATCATTTCGGCCATAAGGTTGTTGGAATATTTCAGCGTTGCTTTCAACATCAGGTCCAACGGCGGGCTGTTGTGATGGGCCACGACCTGACCCGAAGGGCGCGACTTGGCCATCTTTGGTTTGCCAAGCTTGATACCATTGGCGCGTGCCATGGTGCGAAAGACATCCGCCGCATAGGCCCCCGGATGGCGCACCGGCAACCAACGCGCCCCCCCTTTGCCCAGCGCCTTGCTGGCCACTGTCCAGTTGTCGACATCGTTCCGCTCGGCGTAGCTATAGACCGGCAGGCTGCGCTGCGCGATCTTCATGGTGGCCACCGCCACTTCTGGGCGGTATTTCTTGGTGCGGGCGTCCATCGTCACCGCCCAGCTCTGCCCCGCGCGTTTCCACTCAAAATGCACCCGATTGTAGTTGAGCGCGAGCCCCGAAATCGCCGGGCTATAGCCGACATGATCAGGTTGGCCCGGATCAATCGTCTTGATCTGCGGCAAAGCCCCGTCCCAAACCCGGTAAGCCCCGCGCACCTCGCGGATACCCGAAGTTTTCAACGCCTTTGCCAATTTTGCCAGATTATCAGTGTTCAGCATCGGGTCGCCACCGCCCACCAACACCAGATCGCCAGACAGCACACCGCCGCTAATTCCGCCGGTCGCGACAATCTGCGTGGTAAAGCGATGGTCCGGCCCCAGCGCATCCAGCGCATAAAGCGCAGTCAGAGCCTTAGCAACACTGGCAGGCGGCAGGCCAGCGCTGGCGCCTTCAGCTTCCAGCCGCAAACCGGTTTTCACATCGGCCACGGCGCAGGCAACCTTACCAGACAGACCCGCACGGGACAGCAGACCCTTCAGCCCGCCACCAGCGCTGATCAGGCTCGCCGGATCGCGCGCCAGTGGGCGCAGCGATATGGCTGGCGCATTGGCCAAAGCGGTATTCGCCGCCACAGAGGCAAGGCTGGTGGTCAGAAAAAATCGTCGCGAAATCATATTAGCAATAGTCTACCCAAAACCCCTACAATTCTGCAAACGTGCCACAGGTTTTTGTGACGCATGCTGGCGGACATATGGCCGCTTTTCTTCTCCATGGCTGCCTGCTACCGCTGGCGCAATGGTACGGGCAGTCATGATCATGTTTGTCGCCATGTCAATGATCCCTGCCGGGGACCTTTGCGGGAAACTGCTCACATCGGGCGGTCTGGCGACACCGGGATTTGTGGCGTGGTCGCGGTTTGCAATCGGCACAGTATTGGTGCTGCCCTTTGCCTGGCGCGGGGCGTGGCCGCTGTTTGCCGACTGGCGGCTATGGCTGCGGGCCGCCCTGCTCAGCGGTGGCATCCTGTCTATCCAAATCGCCCTGCAAACCGAACCCCTCGCCAATGTCTTTGCTGCTTTCTTTGTCGGGCCGATTGTCAGCTATGTACTGTCGATGCTGCTGCTACGTGAACCCGCCACCACCCTGCGTAGCTTATTGATGGCGCTGGGGTTCTGTGGCGTATTGCTGGTGGTGCGCCCCGGTCTTGGCGGCTCGGCCAATCTGGTCTGGGCGGTGCTGGCAGGCGTGTTCTATGGCGGGTTCCTGACGACGTCGCGCTGGCTATCGCATCTGGGCACACCCTTGCAGCTGAGCCTAACCCAGCTGTTAATCAGCGCCCTGCTGACACTGCCACTTGGTCTTACCGCGCTGCCCGCCCCCAGCCTCAGTACCGCAGCACTGACCTTTGGCAGTGCCGGGTTTTCAATGCTGGGCAATCTGCTGCTGCTCTTTGCCTATGCGCAGGCACCGGCCTCACGGCTGGCACCGCTGGTGTATTTCCAGTTGATTGCGGCCGTATCACTGGGATGGTGGGCCTTTGATCAATGGCCCGACGCGCTGACCTGGATCGGTCTAGGCATTGTGGTCAGCGCGGGCCTTCTATCAGCGCGGCTGCGCCGCTGACCAATCGCCCCGCGCCCGGATCTCGGTTGAGCTGGCATTGACCATCGGCACATTTACGAAACACCACGCCGGAGTCGTAGCGCGGGCCAAAAGACGGCTCTGCCCGCCCTTCAGCCGGTATGGTGCATATAGCCGCGCCGCAGGGGACAGCCGCGCCGAGATCCGGTCACCGGGCCGCGCCAACACCCCCACGGGCACCGTCTCAAGGATCTGCTGCCAGTCTTTCCAGCGATGAAACTCAGCCAGATTGTCCGCCCCCATCAGCCATACAAACCGCACACCCGGATGCTGCTTGCGCAGGATGCACAGGGTTTCTGCGGTGTAGCGCGTGCCAAGCTGGGCCTCGATCCCGCTGATCTGCACGCGGGGGTGATCCATTAGGTCCTGCGCCGCCGCGATCCGCCGCTCCAAGAGGGCTGGCGGATGCGCCTTCAGCGGATTACCCGGCGAGACCAACCAGACCAGCTGATCCAGCCCGAACCGCTTTAACGCCGCAAGCGAAATCGCCCGGTGCCCCTCGTGCGGTGGATCAAAGGACCCCCCCAGCAGACCAACAGTGGTTCCAGGCGGAATATGTGACAAGCGATGCATCATAACCGCCTTGATGCACAGAGTTGCAGGTGAGATCAATCAGGTGTTGTGGACCGACGAAGAACAGTTTGAGATCATCCCGCCTGCCCGCCCTGCTTGCATCGGCACCTCGCGGCTTTCCAACCTGAAGGCCTGCCGCGCGCGCATCGGGGACATGCGCGCATGGGCCGACACAGCTTCCTTTTCTGTCTGACGGGGTAGCGCGCTGCCGCCCAGGCAACTAGGGGCGCTGCCCCTCGGCCATATGGCCTCACCCCGGAGTATTTGAAGAAAGGTGACGGGTTGCACCGCCTGTCATCTTTCCCAAAATACTCTGGGGTCCGGGGCAAAGCCCCGGCGATTAAAGATCCGACAGGCCGTCCCTCAGGGACGTCACGTGCGTCAGGCCGCGATGGGCAGACCCTCAAAAAGCCCCCGCCCCGCATCCCGCATTGCCCCCGCCTCCCCCATCCGCTATCACACCAGCCAGCAAATTCCCCCCTTAACGGAGCTGTCTCATGGCTGCCTATCAATACGTCTACCACATGCAGGGGGTCTCCAAGACCTATCCCGGTGGCAAGAAATGCTTTGAAAACATCCACCTGTCCTTTCTCCCCGGTGTGAAAATCGGTGTCGTCGGCGTCAACGGCGCCGGTAAATCCACCCTGATGAAGATCATGGCCGGGCTGGATACAGATTTCACCGGTGAGGCCTGGGCGGCTGAGGGAGCCAAAGTCGGCTATCTGCCGCAGGAGCCGAAGCTGGACGAAAGCCTGACTGTGCGTGAAAACGTCATGCTGGGTGTCAAAGCCAAGAAAGACAAGGTCGATCGTTTCAACCAGATCGCGGTCGAGATGGCCGAGAACTACACCGATGAGCTGATGGAAGAGATGACCGCGCTGCAAGACAGCATCGATGCGGAAAACCTCTGGGATCTGGACAGCCAGATCGACATCTCGATGGAGGCGCTGCGCTGCCCGCCGGATGATGCTGAAATCGCCAACCTGTCGGGCGGTGAACGCCGCCGAGTAGCCCTGTGCAAGCTGTTGCTGGAAGCGCCGGAAATGCTACTGCTTGACGAACCGACCAACCACCTTGATGCCGAGACCATCGCCTGGCTGCAGCAGCACCTGATTGACTACAAGGGCACCATCCTCTGCGTCACTCACGACCGCTATTTCCTGGACGATATCACCAGCTGGATCCTTGAACTGGATCGCGGCAAGGGCATCCCATACGAAGGCAACTACTCTGCCTGGCTGGAGCAAAAGGCCAAGCGCCTTGAGCAGGAAGCGCGCGAAGACAAATCCAAGCAGAAGACGCTGGAACGCGAGTTGGAATGGATGCGTCAAGGTGCCAAGGCGCGGCAGGCCAAATCCAAGGCCCGGATCAACGCCTATAATGATCTGGCCAGCCAATCCGAGCGCGAGAAACTGACCCGCGCCCAGATCGTCATCCCCAACGGCCCGCGTCTGGGGTCCAAGGTGATCGACGTCGAAGGCATCTCCAAACACTACGGCGACAAGCAGCTGGTTGAACGCCTGTCCTTTGATCTGCCCCCTGGCGGCATTGTCGGCGTGATCGGCCCTAACGGCGCCGGTAAATCCACCCTGTTCCGCATGCTGACCGGCCAGGAACAGCCCGACGCAGGCACCGTCACCTATGGCGACACCGTGAAGCTGTCTTATGTCGATCAGTCGCGCGATGATCTGAAAGACAATGAAACCGTCTGGGAGGCCATTTCCGGTGGTGCCGAGATCATCGAGCTCGGCGATGCGCAGGTCAATTCCCGCGCCTATTGCTCCTCGTTCAACTTCAAAGGTGGCGATCAGCAGAAACCGCTGAACCTGCTGTCGGGCGGTGAACGTAACCGGGTCCATATGGCGCGGTTGCTGAAAGAGGGCGGCAACGTGCTCCTGCTCGACGAACCGACCAACGATCTGGACGTCGAAACCCTGCGGGCGCTAGAAGATGCGCTGGTCGACTTTGCCGGCTGCGCCGTGGTGATCTCGCACGACCGTTTCTTCCTCGACCGGATTTGCACCCATATGCTGGCGTTTGAAGGCGATGCCCATGTGGAGTGGTTCGAGGGCAATTTTGAGGACTACGAGGAAGACAAAAAGCGCCGTCTGGGAGCCGACGCGCTGGAACCCAAGCGGTTGAAGCACAAGAAGTTTGTGCGGTGATTTGAGGGGCTTCAAGGTGGCGGCTTGAACGTCGCCACCTTGTGTCTTGAGGTAGCGGCTAATTTAGCTTTCCATAATTACTCTCGCCGCCAGATCGACGGCTTGCTCGTACCTTTTATGGGATGAAAAACGCTCGTAATGATTGGGTGCAAGCCGTTCATACAAAGCATGATTTCCTGGGTGAACATCTGTCGAATCGATCTCACCTCTCAAGAGCAATCCAGAAATACTGTCTTTCAAAGGTGAACTACCTCGGCTTCGGTTCAGGTTGGCTCCGCTTTCCATCGCCATTTCGTGAACATATGAGGCTAGAGAGTTGAGGGTACGTCTAGTTTCTCTCATTTCCTCTCGAATAAACTCGGTTTCTGAGACTTCTCTAGTTTCGATCCCTGCGACTTCGAACTTTCCAAAATGTTTCAGAAATGTTGTATAATCTGCCGCTGCAGAGGCTTTGACAGTAGCCACAATTTTCTTCGACAAATCGATTTTGAACTGTTGAATAACAGAGTAACGAAGATCTCTAGGGTATTCCAAATGTTCAATTGGTGAGGTGTCGAAGCTATAAGAGGTTTTATCGTCTTTTAGCACGATTGCAGGCTTGTCAAAAGCCAAACGAAGTCCGAGTTCAAACATGACATTCGCATTTTTAGCACTCACGTCGCACACAACGATTTCGCAATCGTATAGGTTCTGTACAATCCTCTGCTGGATGACCCCTACGTCGTCGGGCTGACTGACTAACTTCGCTTCATAGCCTGCCTTGTCCGCCGCTTCGGAAATTACCCCTAAGACATCCGTCCAGTGAGCCGAAGTACACCCGTCGATATCAGAAATTGGCATAACAATGCCGCAAATTGGCCGTGGAGATTCTTCAGCGCCACTCGTAGCCTTGCCATTCTCTGAAATTGCTTTTTTTGACATATTTCTCTCAAATATTGCTCGTCATACAGTTGCACATCTCAACCTATACCTACACCCGTTTCAATAACTAACTTTCTCAGGGACTAAATATGAGCGCACGATGCAAATGAGGTCGATGTCATTGCCGCCGCATGTGTTCAAAGCATGAAAGAAATCAGGTATAGCCTTCACTTGTCAGATGGACGAATGGAGCGACTCGAGACATCAGAGCTGCGTCGTCGCGAGCTTCTATGGAAAACCTGCTGCCCCTCTTCCCCCTTTGCCACCCAATCGGCATAATTTGAACAAAATCATCGCTAGTCTTTAACCATACTCTAACGATGCCCCCTGCGAGAACCGCGTGGGGGACGGGCCAGAGAAAGGGCAGAGCATGGCAGGGATTGGTATTCTGGTAGGCGTCATTGGCGGGCTGAATGCGGCCATTCTGGGTTATACGCTGATTGGATTGTCCTTCGGGATGAGCCTGCTGCTCTATCCGCTGATTGGTGTGCCGTCGGCTTTGGTCGCGATTGTTTTGCTATGGATGCAGAAAACTGCCCGTGAAGCAATGGCGCAGGATCCGCAGGAGGATTACGGCCATCATCCGCATCAAGGGGTTTCGCATAAACCAGCGCGGGCCTGATACGGGCCAGTATTGAGGCCCGACACCTTAGGTCTCTGCATTGTCAACACGCTGCACTGCGGTGCGGTTCCTGCCATTCTGATGTACGGCTGCATCAAAAAACAGCTCAGACACCGATATTGTCACCCAACTGACCATTAGAGGTATTGATTGCACGGCCTACTTTTGGTCAGCTCCCTAACATGTGTAGTGAGGGTGCGATGGCTTGGTTGGCGATGTTAACAAGTGCGGGCGTGATGATGCTTGCAGCTGTGATAGGTCATGTGGTGTACGCCCTCCCCATTTGGGGGTTATTGCTGCTTTATTCATCCCTGGGTGGCGCGCTTGGTCTGACGCTGACAGTTGCGCTCATGCTGAAAAACGGCGGGTTTTCGCGCAGTGATCCGACTGAAAATTCACAGGATTAGACAAATTTTAGGTTTCGCGACCCAGGCGCTGTACCCGGATAAATCTGATATATTGACTTTATATCAAACCCTTATGAGCATGACATCAATAAGACACGGCAGATAGGTCGTGTCGGGTTAACCAAAAATAAGGAAAATTTGATCTATTCTGCGCGTGACGAAAGAGTTGCGATCCGCCCTAAATATTGTAGATTAAATTCAGCTCAACTCAGAGGGGAAGCGAATGGCTTGGTTAGGGATTATTGTCGGAACCTTTGCAGGGATCTTCTCTGCCGTGGCCGCCTATACCCTCTTTGCCCTACCCCTTTGGTACAGCCTGATGCTCTATCCCACCGTCGGGACAACAAGCGCGGTTTTGACGATTTTGGTTATGATCCACCTGCCGCCCGGATTAGGCCCAATGGCGCAGCCGCACCGGGATGAGCTTCGCCGCACCGCCTGAGGCGACCCCCTCAGCAAGTTTCTGCCTTGACCGGGACGGCCCTATCTTTACCCTTTGGCCCAGCTGACGATCTGCCCTGCCCGCATAGCGCCGGCTTGTCGTTTCTGCTCTTTGCCACGGGCAAAGCGCACCAGCGTCGGGATCCCCTTGATGCGGTAACGCGCGCCGGTGGACTGATGGGTCTGAGTATTCAGCTTGACCAGCCGCACCTGCCCCTTCAGTGATTTTGCCGCCTTGGCAAAATCCGGCGCCATCATCTTGCAGGGGCCACACCAAGGCGCCCAGAAATCCACCACCAGCGGCAGATCATCCTGTGCCGCAGCCTTTTGCAGGGTGGCGGGTTCAACATCAATCGGCCCGGCCGGAATCAGCGCCGCACCACAGGTGCCGCATTTGGGACCCGCGGCCAGGCGGTCCTCCGGCACGCGGTTCAGCTGCGCACAACTAAGGCAGGTCAGGGTCTTTGCGCCCATATCGTGGTCTCTCCTTGCAGAAGGTCGCCGTTGCGACCTGCCCCCGATATACGTGACATTGCGCGCGGGACAAGAGCCATGCAGCGGCTGTGAGAGACCTGCGCCCAGAGCACACGGCCCTAGAAGGTGAGCTTCGCGCCCAGAATGATACTATGGGACTGCACGCCGGCATCGCCCGTACGCCGGGGCAGGATCAGCGGCACAAACCCATCGTTGAACAGGTATTCTGCGCCCAATGTGACATTGGGGGCCACCGCAACCTCCATCCCCAGAATGACCTGCGACATCGATTCCCATTCGGTGCCCGATGCCCCCTGCCGCCCGTGACTGGCAGACAGCGAATAGACCGCAGGACGTCCCAGAAACTCACTCCGGTAGCGCCCCTGAAGCGTCAGCGCGCTGACCTTATGGTCGGTGGCAGGCCAGCGGTCGGTAGTTTGGGTGAATTCGGCCATGACGTCAAAACGCTCTCCGCTGAGGGTGGCGTGGACATCCCATGCACCGTTCCAGCCGCGATCAATGCCGCTGCCGGGCGGATGATGGGCGATGGCGCTGTCGTAGATCGTCCCGCGTAGAAAACCGGCCCCCAGTTTCAGCCCCATCCCATTGGCCAGCGGAATACGATGGGCCGCGTTCAGCGCATAATTGGTGTAGTGGTCATCGTTCTTCGGGCTGCTGATCACCCGATTGCCGCGATGGTTGCGGATGATCGACAACGCCAGCTCGGTGCGATCCGTAATATAGCCGATCTCAATCAGCGGATCCTTGGTCTGGGCCCAAAAATAGTGGCTGCTATGGGTGTGTGTGAAGGGCGCGTAGCTGGCGAAATTGCCGAAGTTCACGGTCTTGCGCCCCACCGCCACATAGAAGGGAGAGCGGTCCAGGTCGCCGATTGCCAGCCAGGCCTTGCGCAGTTGGATATCATTCTGGCCGGGATATTCGACCTCGGTATATTCGCCCTGCACCACCGCTGTCAGCAAAGGTGTCGTGGCGGTGGCGATGAGCGAGATATCATTGATGACCCCATAGGTGTCAGAGGTGCCGCTGGTGTGGGTGGGCGGCAACCGCGACAGGATCGGAAACTTGCCGGGCGTATTGGTGTTCTCATAGATCACCGTGCCTAAGAAGCGCCCGCCAAAGGTGATTTTGTTGATCCCCAGCTGCCCGGACTGCCGCGCCCGCAAGGCGATGGCGACCTTGTTGGTCACATCCTCCTGCCGGTCCAACATCCGTTCCGAATACCGCAGTGAGGTTGCGAGAAAACCGACGCCCTCCTGTGCCTCGCCCGTGTGGGCTGCGGTCATGCCCACAGCCATCGTCAGCGCGGCCAATACCGCGCGCCCCCCAAATGAAACAGTCACAATCGTTACTCCAGTATATGACCCCCGACAGACCACCAGCCGTGCTGCGCACAACACCCGGCCGATCTCAGACAGGGTCAATCCGGTTGCAGGCCAAACAGGCCCAACACCAAACCGCTAGAAAATAACGCGTACCCCCGTGCGACCTTGCCGGTGGAACTGCCCCCGCAGCTGTGCCGGAAATACCGTCGCCAATCGCTGAAATCCGCCGAAACTGGCGGTGGATCAGAAACGCGATCCAATCACAGAGTATCACAGCTTCGTGATCTGACGAAGCCTGATCTGCTAAGGAGACAGCGTCCTGACTGCGGGCACCTGTTGCGCTGACGTCGCGCAGGCGGCGTTGCAACGGATCCGCACCGGGCCACCTATTGACCGGATCGGCACTCCACCGCAGACTGACTGCATCTGTTCCAAAACCGAAAGAGCCTCGCATGTTGTCACGCCGCGCCTTTCTGGCCAGCTCTACCGCAGCCTCGCTCTGGCCCCAGATCGGGTCAGCCGAAACGGTCTTTGACCCCACGCCGCAAGAGGTCCGCATCAAGAAGGAATTCGCCCCCGGGCAGATCCTTGTGCTGCCGCGATCCTACTACCTTTATTACGTAACCGAGCCGCGACGGGCGCGCCGCTACGGGGTTGGCGTCGGGCGCGCAGGGCTAGAGTTCACTGGCACGGCGCTGATCCAAGTTAAAAAGGAATGGCCGACCTGGCGTCCCACCAATGAGATGATCGAGCGTGACCCGCGCGCATATGCACGCTTTGTTGACAATAAATATGTGCAACCGGGTGGCGCTGATAATCCGCTTGGCGCACGCGCGCTTTATCTGTTTCAGAACGGCGTGGACACGTATTTCCGCATCCACGGCACCAATCAGCCGCAAACGATTGGCCATTCCGTTTCCAACGGGTGCATCCGTATGCTGAACGAACATGTTGTCGATCTGTACGAGCGGGTGCCAGTGGGCACCGTGGTGACGGTGCTCTGAGCGGCGCATAGCCGCACCGGGGCCAGATACGGCATAAGGCCGCCAAAGCAGAGCCGAGCATTGCCAATGCGATGCTCAGCCTGCACAACTCGCAGACAACCGTCACTATAACACTTGCACCCAAGGGATATTGGCGACAAGATTGTCACCGCAACGTTATGCAGAACTCATTGCTGTCCCCGGAGGCTCGGTCATGAATACGCAATGGCATTGCCGGGCTGTCGCATGTCGCGGACAGAGAATTGAGTAAAGACTAGGAGAATAAGACGATGGCCACAGGCACCGTCAAATGGTTCAACACCACTAAAGGTTTCGGTTTTATTGCACCCGACTCGGGCGGCAGCGATGTGTTTGTACACATTTCCGCTGTTGAGCGGTCCGGACTCACCGGTCTTGCTGACAATCAGAAAGTGACCTACGAACTGCAGCCCGGCCGTGACGGTCGCGAGTCTGCCGTTGATATCCAACTGGCCTAACCGCCAGAAATTAACAAGATCAGCTGTCGGCCCCCTTTCGGGGCCGTCTTTCGTTCTAACACACGCAACTTCCACACCTCTGTTTGGTTCAGAAGACTCGCGTGGGCACAATGACCCGCCATATTACTGTGACCTAGGGACGCGCCTGTGCGATCAGTTCCAGTATTTTGGGTCCGATAGCAGCGATATTCAGCGCCACCCCTTTTGCATTGGGATGGATGCCATCATCCTGCAAATACACGCCTGCCGCCTGCGGGTCATTGCCGGTTTTCGCTCGCATCCCCGCAAGGCTGTCCGCATGCAAAAGCACGCCGAATTCCGCTGCAAGTTCTGGAAAGATCGCGTCGAACTCTGCTTTGTAGTCAGCGCCATAGTTGCCGGGTGCCTGTATCCCGACCAGCAGAACCGGCACGGATGTTTCCTTGGCAACCTCCAAAATACGGGTCAGATTGGCGCGGCTCTCTGCCGGGGCGACACCGCGCAACAGATCGTTGCCGCCCAATGCAACGACCAGCGCATCCGGCCCATCGGCAAGCGTCCATTGAATGCGTGCCGCGCCGCCTGCGGTGGTATCACCCGACACACCGGCGTTGATAAGTTGCGCATCGGCGTCGTTGATATCCAGCCAGTCCTGCAACTGTGGCACCCAGCCCTGCCCCTGCGGCAGACCATAGCCCTGCACCAGACTGTCACCAAGGGCGGCGATCCGCACTGGTTCGGCCTGCGCAATCGCCGCAGTTAATATAAAAATCAATCCTGCCATCATCTTGCGCATTGGCGTAAAGGCTCCATATCGAGAGATGTCCCAAAGAAGGCGCGGTTCATTATGCAGTCCAGCACGATCTCACATTCCGATCCCATCTTGAACCTCCAACATGCGTCTTTGTCGCTGGTTGGCAATACCGGGCCGGTGGAAATCCTGCATGATATTTCGCTAGAGGTGCGAACGGGCGAGACACTGGGCTTGATCGGCCCCTCCGGATCCGGGAAATCCTCGCTACTGATGGTCATGGGCGGGCTGGAGCAGGCCACAGGCGGTACGGTATCGGCGCTTGGTCAAGACCTCACCGCCATGGATGAGGACGCGCTGGCCAGGTTTCGTCGCGACAATATGGGTGTCGTCTTCCAGAGCTTTCATCTGATCCCGACGATGACGGCACTGGAAAACATCGCCACTCCGCTGGAACTCGCCGGGCACAAGCATGCCTTTGAACGCGCTCAGGCAGAGTTGGAGGCCGTCGGCCTGGGTCACCGGGCCGGACATTTCCCGGCGCAGATGTCGGGCGGCGAGCAGCAGCGCGTCGCATTGGCGCGCGCCCTGGTCACCCGCCCTCGCATTCTGTTGGCAGATGAGCCGACCGGAAACCTAGATGCCACAAACGGGGACGCGATCATGGAACTGCTGTTTGATCTGCGTGATCGCTATGGTGCGACGTTGATTATGGTCACCCATGCGCCCGAATTGGCAGCACGCTGCGACCGGGTGATCCATCTGCGTGACGGTCGCCTGGACCAAACCACCACACGTGAGGCCGCAGAATGAACATCAGCGCGTGGTCGCTGGCAAGCCGCTTCGCCGCCCGTGAGTTGCGTGGCGGTTTACGGGGGTTTCGTGTCTTCCTCATTTGCCTGGCCCTTGGCGTGGCAGTCATTGCCGGCATCGGGTCACTGCGCTCGGCCATTGAAACGGGTCTCAGTGACGAAGGTGCCGTTCTGCTGGGTGGTGACGCACAACTGGGCTTTACCTACCGCCGCGCCAATGACGATGAACGGCGCTGGATGGCCGAACACGCCATCACGCAATCAGAGGTCATCGATTTTCGCTCTATGGCAGTGGTTGGCGAGGAACGCGCCCTGACGCAGGTGAAGGCCATCGACAACGCCTACCCGTTGGTCGGCACCGTGCGACTGGCACCAGATATCCCCCTTGGTCAGGCGCTCGACGGCGCAGATGGGGTGCCCGGCGGCGTGATGCAGCGGGTGCTTGCAGACAGGCTGGGCCTCACTATCGGGGATCAATTCACCCTTGGCACGCAGAGCTTTGCCCTGACTGCAATACTGGAGAACGAGCCCGACGCTGCCAGTGCGGGCTTCACCCTTGGCCCGCGCACCATTGTACGGACCAAGGCTCTGGCCCAGTCGGGTCTTTTGCAACCCGGCACCTTGTTTTCCAGCAAATACCGGCTGACGTTGCCTGCGGACACCGATCTGGATCAGTTGCAAGCCCGTGCCGAAGCAAATTTTGATGCCAGCGGCATGCGCTGGGCCGACGCACGCAATGGGGCACCAGGAATTGCCAGGTTTGTTGACCGTCTGGCCGGGTTTCTGGTGTTGGTTGGCCTGTCCGGCTTGGCGGTTGGCGGAATCGGCGTATCTGCTGCGGTGCGCGCCTATTTGGTCGGCAAGACCACTACAATTGCCACCCTGCGTACATTGGGAGCGGACCGTGCCACGATTTTTCTGACTTATTTCATCCAAATCGGCGCGCTGGCTATCCTTGGCGTTGCAATTGGCCTGCTAATTGGCGGGCTGGCCCCTGTCTTGCTTGGCCCGTTGATCGCGGCGCAGCTGCCGTTTCCGGCCGTCTTCGGCCTTTCTATTCCCGCCCTCAGCGAGGCCGCGCTCTATGGTCTTTTGACCGCCTTTATCTTTGCCCTGTGGCCGCTGGCCCGCGCCGAGAGAATCCGCGCCGCCGCGTTGTTTCGCGACGCATTGGACAGCCGCAGCCGTTGGCCCGCGCCCCGCTATGTCGTTGCAACCGCCGTATCTGTTGCCCTGCTTATCGCAGCGGCAGCCGTGTTCAGCGGCGCTGTTACACTGACGCTCTGGACTGCGGGCGGTTTGATCGGCGCACTGGCTGTTCTGCTGGTGGCCGCGCTTGTGCTTGGCTGGATTGCCCGGCGTGCAGCACCGCTCACGCGTGGGTATCCAGCCCTCCGCTGGGCATTGTCCGCGATAGGGACATCGCGGGATGGGGCGGTACCAACCGTGTTGGCACTTGGACTGGGTCTAACGGTGCTGGCCGCCATTGGGCAGGTTGATGGCAACATGCGGCGTGCGATTGTAGGTAATCTGCCGGATCTTGCGCCCTCCTATTTCTTTGTCGACATACAGCGCGACCAGATGCCCGACTTCTTGGCCCGCGTACAGGAAGACCCGGCTGTGGAGCGGGTGGACAGTGCGCCGATGCTGCGCGCGATCCTCACCACCATCAACGACAGGCCCGCGACCGAGGTTGCAGGGGATCACTGGGTCGTGCGCGGAGATCGCGGCATCACCTATGCTGCGGCTCAACCTGAAACGACGCGCATTGTCGCCGGAGAGTGGTGGCCCGAGGATTATACCGGATCGCCCCAGGTCAGTTTTGCCCGCGAAGAGGCGGAAGAACTGGGGATTGGTATCGGTGACACGCTGACCATCAATGTGTTGGGCCGCGATATCACCGCAACAATCACCAGCCTGCGCGAAGTTGATTTCTCTACCGCGGGCATGGGCTTTGTCATGGTGCTGAACGAAAGCGCGCTTGCCGGGGCACCCCATAGTTTCATTGCCACTGTCTATGCAGAACAGGAGGCCGAAGCGCAGATCCTGCGGGACCTGGCCCGTGCAATGCCCAATATCACCGCAATCCGTGTCCGCGACGCATTGGACCGGGTGTCTGATCTCCTGCGGCAGCTGGCCTCTGCCACCGCATATGGTGCCGCTGCGACATTGCTGACCGGCTTTATGGTGCTGATCGGAACCGCTGCTGCTGGCGAACCGGCCCGTCGCTATGAAGCCGCCGTTCTGAAAACGCTGGGTGCACCGCGCAGGCAGATCCTTGTTAGCTTTGCCCTGCGATCCGTGTTTCTGGGAGCCGGGGCAGGGTTGGTCGCATTGATTGCTGGAATGACAGGCGCCTGGGCCATCAACACTTATGTGTTTGAGAGCGATTATCAGGTGATCTGGAGCAATGCACTGGCGATCATCAGCGGTGGTATCCTGACAACGCTGCTGGCCGGGCTGGTGTTTGCCTGGCGCCCCCTACAAGTGCGCCCCGCCCGCATCCTGAGGGCGCGGGACTGATCCCCGCGTCTGCCCCGATCGGTCATCCGCCAGAAGTTCGTCAGCTCGCGCGCTGCATACATCCGGCTGAGGGCGGTGCCTCAAACAATGCAAACAGCGCATCATTGTCACACACCAGTGCCTCTAGCGTGATTCCGTCCAGCGAGGCGTAAAACGCCTGCGCCGCATCCGTCAGCGCCACCCGCAACCGGCAGGCAGAGACCAGCGGACAGGTGTTGTCTGCATCGGCAAAACACTCGACCATCGGGACCGTGCCTTCAACCGCGCGAAACACGTCTCCAACACCAATCTTATCGGCGGATCTGCCCAGTGACATGCCGCCGTTGCGGCCACGTTGCGTGTGCAGATATCCAAGCTGCGCCAATTGGTTGATCACTTGGGCCAAATGGTTCTCCGAGATATTGCAGCGCACAGCGATTTCAGATTTGGTGACCAGGCGATCCGCATTGGCCGCACAATACATCAACAGCCGTACCGCTATATTTGTCCGTTTTGTAATCCGCATGGCTGGCCCTCCGAAACGCCCTCTGTGCAAGACAAGATGACATAAGGGCGCAAAGGGCTCTTTGACATGTATCAAAACCACAATAGGTCAGGCATGAAAATGCCGCGGCCGCCAACAGGATCGCACTCAAGATCCCTGACAGGAGAAACACATGCCCGCCCCTTTCTTTTTTGGCTATGGCAGTCTGGTCAACACGCGCACCCATGACTACGGCGAGGCGCGCGCCGCGCAGCTGTCTGGCTGGCGGCGTGCCTGGGTGCACACCGATCTGCGTCCGGTTGCCTTTCTCAGCGCAGTGCCCTGCCCTGACAGTCAGATTGACGGGCTGATCGCTGCGGTGCCCGATGCCGATTGGGCTGCACTGGATGATCGCGAATTTGCCTATGACCGACTGCCTGCCAATGGGGCGGTGCGTCACGACCTGGCCAGTGATACCGATATTGCCGTCTATGCGGTTCCTGCGACCAGCCAGCGGCAGGCCAGCCAGCGCCACCCGATCCTGCTCAGCTATCTTGATGTGGTGATCCAGGGGTATCTGGATGTGTTTGGCCCTGACGGTGTTGAGACGTTTGTCACCAGCACCGATGGCTGGGATGCGCCGATCCTGAATGACCGAGATGCACCCCGGTATCCGCGCCACCAGATCCTGCGGGCGGACGAACGCGATCTGGTCGACCAGCATCTGCGCGCGCTGGGTGTCGACTTGATTGCGGCCCCAGCATGATTTCGAGAACGCTTCTATATGTCCAGCGGATCACCCGGCAGCTGTGGTTCCGGGTGGTCCTGCTGTCAGCCTGTTCGCTGCTAGCACTGGCCATTGCACCCTGGCTGACGCCATTCATTCCCGAAGACCTGGGCGAACGTTTTGGGCGGCAGGCCGCGTTGCCAGTGCTGACCATCCTTGCCTCTGGTATGTTGGCGGTGACCACCTTTTCTCTTAACGTCATGGTCTCGGCCTATCGGACCGCTGCGGGCACCGCCACACCCCGCGTCTATCGGCTGTTGCTAGAGGACACGATCACCCAAAGCGTGCTGGCCACATTTGTGGGCGGGTTTGTCTTTAGCCTGAGCGCGGTGATCCTGTTTCGCGCCGGGTTTTACTCTGAAGATGCAGCCATCGTTGTCTTTGCCATCACGGTTGGGGTGGTGGCGCTGATCGTCGGGGCGATCTTGCGCTGGATCGACCATCTGTCAGGCCTAGGCAGCATGGACCACACCCTGCGCCTCATTGAAGAGCGCAGCCGCATCAGCCTGTGCCAACGCGCCGAGGCGCCTTGTCTTGGGGCTTGCCTGGCCGAGGAGAGTCATGATCTTGGCGACGGTACAGTGCCCATCCCCGCACAGGCCAGCGGGTTTGTCCGCTTTGTCGATGTGGCGCAGCTTCAGACCCTCGCGAAGGAGGCTGATACCAAAATTGTCATCACGCGCACACCGGGAAAATTTGTGCTACGCGGCCGTCCCGTTGCCTATGCCGTGAATGTGGATAATGACGTCTGTAAGGCGGCCAGTGACGCGATCGAAATCGGGGATGTGCGCAGCTTCGATCAGGATCCATCCTTTGGTCTCACGCTGCTGGCAGAAACCGCACAAAGAGCATTGTCCCCCGGTGTAAACGATCCAGGCACCGCGCTGGAGGTGATGGGACGGCTGGAACGTCTGCTATGGGAGAACACCCCCAGCGACCGGGACAGCCCGCGTGCAGATGCATCGTTTGATCGCATATTTCTCCCCCCCGTCACAGCCAGCCAGCTGCTGAATTGCGCCTTCCCGCCAATCGCCCAATCGGGCGCCGATGATCCAAGCGTCATGGGCTGGATGGACAACGCTCTGGCCGCGCTTGGTCAGCATCCAAACCCAGAGATGGCCACGGCAGCACAGGAAATGCGTAATCAACTCCAAGCAAGCGATGGTTAGCGGCGACGGTTAAAAAAGGGCGGCCTCCCGCGGAGCCGCCCCTTTTTTAATCAATCACATGCCTTGCATCTGCAAGCGGGCGCATTAGCTCCGCGCGCGTACAGTTTGCATCAACGCGAGCAGCGCTGACATATCCGGTCCGCGCTCCATTCCGGTGACAGCCTTGCGCAGCGGCATGAACAGCCCCTTACCCTTGCGACCGGTCTTTTCCTTGACCTCGGCGGTCCATTTACCCCAGCTTTCGCTGTTGTAGGGACCTTCGGGCAGCAACGCCATTGCCTCAGCGATGAACTCTTTGTCTTCGTCCGCGATCAGCGGCTCAGCACCATCGCGGCACAATTCCCACCAGCCAGCCAGATCCTTGAGCGTGGTGACATTTTCCTTGGCCACATCCCAGAACGCCGCCTGTTTTTCAGCCGGGACACCCAACACATCCACATGCGCCTGCACGGAGGACAGCGGCAGCATCTGCAAATAGCGGGCCGTCAGCGGATAGACATCCTGCACGTCGAATTTGGTCGGAGCCGCGCCAAAGCGGTTGATGTCAAAGCCATCAATCAGCTCAGCCATCTCGGTGCGCAGCTCTATCGGGTCGGAAGAGCCAAGCCGCGCCATCAGGCTCAGCAGCGCCATCGGCTCTACCCCTGCCTCGCGCAGGTCACGCAGAGCAAGCGTGCCAAGACGCTTGGAGAGCGCCTCGCCCTGTGGGCCAGTCAACAGCGAGTGGTGGGCAAATGACGGCACCGCGCCGCCCAGCGCCTGAATAATCTGGATCTGGGTCGCCGTGTTGGTCACGTGATCAGAACCACGCACAACATTTGTCACCCCCATTTCGGTGTCATCAACAACCGAGGCCAGCGTGTAAAGAAACTGGCCGTCGCCACGGATCAACACCGGATCCGACACCGACGCCGCATCAATGGAGATCTCGCCAAGAATACCGTCGGCCCATTCGATCCGCTGATGGTCCAGCTTGAAACGCCAGACACCATCGCCGCGCTCAGCGCGCAGTGCGGCTTTTTCGTCTTCAGTCAGGGACAGCCCCGCGCGGTCATAGACCGGTGGCTTGCCCATGTTCAGCTGTTTCTTGCGCTTCAGGTCCAGCTCGACCGGGGTCTCAAACGCCTCGTAGAAACGGCCGATTTCGCGCAGTTTTTCCGCGGCGGCGACATAGCGGTCGAGGCGCTCGGATTGGCGCTCTACCCGGTCCCAGGTCAGGCCCAGCCATTCCAGATCCTGCTTGATGGCATCGACATATTCTTCTTTCGACCGCTCTGGGTCGGTGTCATCAATGCGCAGGATAAAGCTGCCGCCGGCCTTGCGGGCGATCAGGTAATTCATCAGCGCAGTGCGCAGGTTGCCTACATGGATATAACCCGTGGGCGATGGGGCAAATCGGGTGGTTGTCATCACAAGTCTCCTGTTGCCCTGCCCCATGTCACATGGGGGCCGTTTTGTCCAGTTGCGGCACGGGCGCGACCATCAATCCAAAGTCATTTCAAACTGTTCATGTTTTTCGCCGACCGGATTAGGGTTCCTTCAGACTTCCTGTGTCAGCCTGTCGCAGCGCAAGAATAAGTTGGTACGAAACAATGGGGTCTCCCGTGAACAAAGTGGTCCCGAGCCAGGTGATGCAGGCAGGCGGCCTGCCGGAACCCTCGCATGCTCGGCTCATGGATGTGCTGAACAAGCTGGACCAGGGTGTCATGGTCTGGACAGAGGACGGGCTTTGCCAGGTCTTCAATGAACGTCTGCTCACGCTGCTGGAGGTTCAGAACGGTGACATCTATCCCGGTTACTCACGCGAGGCGTTTTTTGCCACCGCCGTGCGGCTCGGCCATGTCACCGAAGATAGTGCCGATCAGGCCAGATTGGATTTCGCCTCTGACAAGGAGCGGTTCTCGGCCACGCGTGTCATGCCATCCGGGCGGCGCTTGCAGATCGACACGCGGCGCCTGTCGACCGGCGGCTTTGTCTCTTGCTATACCGATGTCACCTTGATCGAGCGGACGGCGCGCGATTTGACCAAGGCCCGCCAAGCTGCCGAAGAGGCCGAGCTGACCGCGCTCAAAACACTCGCCGCAGAGAAATCCTGGCGAGAAGAGGCGCGCCTGCTGTCCGAACTGGATGAATGGCTGCACTCCTGCAAATCCCAGGAAGAGCTGTTTCGCATTGTCAGCACCTTTATGGCGCGACTGTTTCCACAGTCGCAGGGGGAGCTGTACATCTATTCAAACTCGCGCGATGTGCTGGATGGCAAATGCCATTGGGGTGGCGGCGACCTACATGATCATATATTTCCCGATGCCTGCTGGGCGCTGCGACGCGGACGGCAATATCTCTACTCGGCCGATAAGATCGTCTTCACCTGTACCCATGTTGAGGAACAGTCGCCCAACAGCAGCCACGAGGATTATGTCTGCTTCCCGGTGGTTGCCCATGGCAATACTGTTGGCCTTTTGCATATCAAATTCGCCCCGGAAAGCGACCCAAAACGCAAGATCGCCCTGCACCGGTTGGCTCTGCGCTGCGGCGAACATATCTCGCTCGCTGTGGCCAATGTGCGGCTGCGCGACGAATTGCATGACCAATCGACCCGTGATCCACTTACCGGGGTCTACAACCGGCGCTATTTCTTAGGTGAGCTGCGCAATGCGGTGGCGCTGGCCGACCGGCGCGCCAGCCAGGTGGGGTTGCTCAGCTTTGATGCGGATCGGTTCAAGACCTTTAACGACACGCACGGGCATGACGCCGGCGATATGGTGCTGCGCGCCATCGGTGACACATTGAAGGATCTGTTCTGCAAGGACGAGGTCTGCTGCCGCATGGGCGGTGAGGAATTTGCCGTATTCCTGCCCGACACCGACAAGGAACAGGCGCTTCATATCGGCGAGGCCCTGCGCTGCGCGATGGAGGACATTACCCTGCGTTACGGCTCGGGCAACCTGCCACGGGTCACCGTCTCGATCGGGGTTGCCAGCTTTCCAGAAGATGGGGTGCTGCCGCAGGATCTGATGCTTGCAGCCGACCGGGCGCTGTATGCGGCGAAACATGCCGGACGCAACTGTGTGATGGACAGCCAGGACACCGATCCCACTGGCGGACCATTTTCCGACACCTGAGACATACCCCGAGCACCGTACCAGGTTTCGAACGTGCTACAACATTTGAGGTAACACATTCGATTGGGAGCATAAAAAGGCTATTTCGGCCTCAGCCAGGATCGCGCCAGCGGTTCACAATGGGATAGCGCCGGTCCAGCCAGAACGCCCGTGGCGTCAGCCGAGCGCCGGGGGCCGACTGGAAGCGTTTGTATTCGCTGATATAAATCAAGTGCTCTACACGTTTGGCATTCTCCCGCGAGAACCCTGCCGCGATGCAATCAGCAATAGACCCCTCCTGATCGACCAGAATCTCCAGCAGCGCATCCAGTTCCGGATAATCCGGCAGGCTGTCACTGTCCTTTTGATCATCGCGTAGCTCGGCACTGGGCGGCTTGTCGATCACATTGGGGCGGATCACCTCGCCCTCCGGTCCCATCATCCAGTCGCGGTGATTGGCGTTGCGCCAGCGACAGGTCTCAAACACGCGGGTTTTGTAGAGATCCTTGATTGGGTTGTAGCCGCCCGCCATATCGCCATAGATCGTCGCATAGCCGACCGCGACCTCGGATTTATTGCCGGTGGTCAGCAGCATCTCGCCAAATTTGTTGGACATTGCCATCAGCAGGAGCCCCCGCAGGCGAGACTGGATGTTTTCCTCGGTCAGCCCCTCGTCCAGACCTGCAAACAGCGGCGCCAACGTGTTGGTGATTGCAGCGCGCCCCTCGGCAATCGGAACATAATCGTAATGCACACCCAGCGCCTTGGCCACGGCTTCGGCATCGTCTAGGGACTCTTGCGAGGTATATTCGGACGGCAGCATTACGCAGCGCACATTCTCTGCCCCCAGCGCATCCACCGCGATGGCGGCGACAATGGCGGAATCAACCCCGCCTGAGAGACCCAGTAGCACCTTCTTGAAGCCGGTCTTGCGCATGTAATCCCGCAGAGCCAGCGTCATGACGTGGTAGTCCTGCTCCCATTCATCCGGCAGCGAAGCCTTGGCACCCTCCACCGCGCGCCAGCCCTGTGCGGTGCGTTCCAGATCAAGGTGCTGTATCGCCTCGTCAAAGACCGGCATTTGAACCGCCAGCGCACCACCCGGGTTCAGCACAAACGAACCACCATCAAAGACCTGATCATCCTGACCGCCCACCATATTGAGGTAGATCACCGGCAGATCCGTCTCAACCGAACGCGCCACCATGTGATTGAACCGCACATCCATCTTGTTGCGGTAGTAAGGTGATCCATTGGGGATCAGCAGAAACTCTGCCCCGGTTTCCGCCAGTGTTTCAGCAACGTCCTCAAACCAGCCATCCTCGCAGATGGGGCTACCGATCCGGGTGTTGCCAACCGCATATGGCCCGCCCAGGGGGCCGGCATCAAAGATTCGCACCTCATCAAACACGGTGGCATTGGGCAAATGGTGCTTCAGCACCTGCGTGGTGATCTTACCGCCCTTCAGGATCAGATAGGCGTTGAACAATTTGCCATCTGCGACCCAGGGGCTGCCAATGGCCAGTGCCGGACCATCGGCGCAATCGGCGGCCAACCGCTCAACTTCGGCAATAGCGGATTGATGGAAAATCGGCTTTTGCACCAGATCCTGAGTATTGTAGCCGGTGATGAACATTTCTGGCAAAGCGACCAGATCGGCCCCTGCCTCACGACCTGCCCCCCAGGCCTCGCGGGCCTTGTTTGCATTGCCTGACAGATCCCCGACAGTGGGGTTCAACTGCGCCAGTGTTACGCGGAAACGATCAGCCATCCTGCTTGCGCCCTTCGATAATCCTGTCTTCTGCCATTAAACAGATAGCGCGCGAAGGGAAAGACCACTGCGGCAAAAGACATTGCGACGGCGGCAGCTGTGGCATAGTTTCCTGTCAAACCGATCATCAGGCCCGCATCCCGGCTCTCCCTATGGCAAGCAGATTTTTCATGACCCGTTTCACGACCGCCGCTCTTTTGACCTCTGCCCTGGCGCTTGGCGTTGCCGGGATTGGCAGTCCGGTCCTGGCCCAGGATGGCAAAGTCCTGACCACGCAGGACGAAATCGGCGGCATCTACGAGGGCACTTTTCGCGGCGGGCTGCAACATGGCACTGGCACCTACAAGCTGCCGAACGGCTATGAATACACTGGCGACTGGGTTGATGGTGAGGTGCGCGGCCGCGGCGTGGCGCGGTTCCCCAACGGATCTATCTATGAGGGCGAGTTCGTCAAAGGCAAACCCGAAGGCGCAGGCAAGATCACCTTTGCCGATGGCGGCACCTACGATGGTGAATGGTCCGACGGGATCATCAGCGGTCAAGGCGTCGCGGTCTATGCAAACGGCGCGCGCTACGAGGGTGGGTTTCGCGATGCCAAGCACCACGGCAAGGGCGTCATGCGAAATCCAGGCGGTTACGAGTACGACGGCGACTGGGTTGATGGCCGCAAGGAAGGCGCGGGCAAGATCACCTATCCCGACGGCGCCACCTATGAGGGCGAGATCCGCAATGGGCAGCTCGACGGCATCGGAAAGCTGATCATGCCCGACGGGCTGGTCTACGAGGGCGACTGGGCCGCGAACCAGATGGATGGTACCGGCGTGCTGACCCAGCCAAATGGCGACATCTACGAGGGCCCGCTGGCAGCCGGCCGCCGTCAGGGCGAAGGCAAACAGATCCATGCCAATGGCGATGTTTACATCGGCAATTTCGAGGATGACTTGCGCCACGGCGAAGGCACCTTCACCAAGACCGATGGCTACGTCTACACCGGCGAATGGCTGGCAGGTCAGATCGAGGGCAAAGGCCGCGTTACCTACCCCGACGGTTCGGTCTACGAGGGGCAGTTCCGCGATGATCTCGCGGATGGGGTCGGGAAAATCACCTATCCCGATGGCTCCACCTACGAAGGCGACTGGGTGGCCGGCGTGATCGAAGGCAGCGGCACAACCAGCTACCCCAATGGGCTGGTCTATACCGGTGAGTTCAAGAACGCCAAAAACCACGGTCAGGGCATCATGACCTATCCGGACGGCTATCGCTACGAAGGCGGCTGGAAAGACGGTCAGCGTGATGGTGATGCGGTTGTGACCTATCCCGATGGTTCGGTCTACACGGGCAGTTTTGCCAATAGCCAGCGTCATGGCACTGGAAAAATTGTGATGACAGATGGCTTCAGTTATGAGGGCGACTGGACCGAGGGCAAAATCAGCGGCACCGGTGTTGCCACCTATGCAAATGGCGATATCTACGAGGGCAGCTTCCTCAATTCCAAACGTCAGGGCCCCGGCGTGATGCGCTATGCCAGCGGACAAGAGGCCGAAGGCACCTGGGAAAACGGCGCGCTGAAAAACACCGGCGCCGCGGCACCAGACAGCACCGATGGCGCTGCGGCTGACACACCGTCCGCCGAGGGCGATACTGACGGCAACGCCAGCAACTGATCACGCCTGATGTGATGGGTTCCTTTGCGCCTCGAAATGAATTGGCAGGGTTTCTGACCCAAGGCACCTGACAGACTGCACATGATGGCGGGCCGGTCTGTTGCAATTGCCTGCCTCTCCCCAACTTTGGCCCTGCCCCGCCAATTTCTGTCTTCCCATTCGTCTTAGGCTCTGTATAACTCTGCATCATGACTTTGCGCGCTGATATCCCTTGCTTTGCTACCGCCCCGCGCGGTGCAGACCTGCGCGCCCTACTGATCCTAGTCCGCCTCTGAGCGTGCCATCCGGCGCGCCCGCTCAGAGGAGGAGGCTTGCGCGCCAAGGATTGGATTTTAGGACAGACAAGAAAGATACCACCATGACAACTGCACCTGACAAAGATCGCGTCTGGATCTTCGACACCACTTTGCGTGACGGCGAGCAGAGCCCCGGCGCAACCATGACCCATGACGAAAAGCTCGAGATTGCCGAGCTGCTGGACGATATGGGCGTCGATATCATCGAAGCCGGGTTTCCGATTGCCTCCGAGGGCGATTTCAAAGCGGTCAGCGAAATCGCCGAACGGTCCCGCAACTCGGTCATCTGTGGCCTCGCTCGGGCCAATTTCAAAGATATCGACCGCTGCGCCGAAGCGGTGAAGAACGCCGCCCAGCCGCGAATCCATACCTTTATAGGCACCTCAGAATTGCACCGCGCCATCCCCAACCTCACCAAGGATGAGATGGCCGAGAAGATCCACGAGACGGTCACACATGCCCGCAATCTGGTCGACAACGTGCAGTGGTCGCCAATGGATGCCACACGTACCGAATGGGATTACCTCTGCCGGGTGATCGAGATCGCCATCAAGGCAGGTGCCAGCACCATCAATATCCCCGACACCGTCGGCTATACCGCCCCGATGGAGAGCGCGGATTTGATCAAGCGCCTGATCGAAACCGTACCCGGCGCCGATGATGTGATCTTTGCCACCCATTGTCACAATGACCTTGGCATGGCGACGGCGAACTCTCTGGCGGCGGTTGCAGGTGGCGCGCGGCAGATTGAATGCACCATAAACGGGCTCGGCGAACGCGCAGGCAACACCGCGTTGGAAGAGGTCGTCATGGCGCTGAAAGTGCGCAATGACATCATGCCTTGGAAAACGGGCATCGACACCCGGAAAATCATGCATATCTCGCGACGGGTCGCGACGGTCTCGGGCTTCAATGTGCAGTTCAATAAGGCCATCGTCGGCAAGAACGCTTTTGCCCATGAAAGCGGCATCCATCAGGATGGCATGCTGAAGAATAAAGAAACCTTTGAGATCATGCGCCCAGAGGACGTCGGTCTCTCTGGCACCTCCCTGCCCCTTGGCAAGCATTCCGGCCGCGCGGCCTTGCGTGACAAGCTGGGTCAGCTTGGGTTTGAGGTCGGTGACAACCAGCTGAAGGACCTGTTTGTCCGCTTCAAGGAGCTGGCTGATCGCAAGAAAGAAGTGTTCGATGACGACATCATCGCGCTGATGCGGTCGGGCGAGGACGCGGAAAACGATTTCCTGCAAATCGTCTCGATGAAAGTCGTTTGCGGCACCGGCGGCCCGGCAGAGGCCACGGTTGAAATGGAAATTGACGGCACCGACAATAGCGCAACCATGTCTGGTGATGGTCCTGTGGATGCCGCGTTCTGCGCCATCCGCGCGCTCTACCCAACCGAGGCGCATTTGCAGCTCTATCAGGTGCATGCCGTGACCGAGGGCACTGACGCGCAAGCGACTGTCTCTGTGCGTTTGGAAGAGGACGGGATTATCGCAACCGGTGAATCCTCCAACACCGATACGGTTGTTGCCTCGGCCAAGGCTTATGTGAACGCGTTGAACCGCCTGATCGTGCGGCGCGGTAAATTCGGCGAAGGTGCCGATGCGCGCGAGATTTCCTACAAGGATATCACCTGATCCCCGGTCAGGGACTAACGCCTTAGACCCACCAATGGCCACCCTTCGGGGTGGCCTTATTCATTCCAAGCGTCAGCTGGCGCGGGTTCTTAGCCCAACTTTGCAAACAGCCTGGTCAGCCGCGCGGCCTCTTCTTCGGTGCCATAGGGCGCATTCACGATAAACATACCTGAGCCGACCATCCGGTGCCCCTCGCGTGCGGGCGGAAAGCGAACCTCATGGCGCAGCGCGCCGGGCAGATCTTGCGCCTCCAGCGCCGAGAGCATGGTTTTGTGCGGGCCATCGGTCAGAATCGGGTACCACAGCGCAATCACACCGACATTCCACTTGCGGTGCATCTTGGCAATATGACCGGGAATCTGCGCATAGTCGCGCTTCACCTCATAGCTGGGGTCAATCAGCATCAGGCCACGACGCGGGGTCGGTGGCAGCAATGACTGCGCCAACTCAAACCCATCCTGCTGATGCACATTTACGCCCCGACCCAGCCCATGCGGCCGCAGCGCCTGACGCAGGGCGGCGTTTTCCTGCGGGTGCAGTTCGGCAAAATGCAAGGCATCAGTGCCACGCAGCAAATGCGCCGCCACCAGCGGAGAGCCTGGATAAGCCATATCGCCATTGGCCTCACGTGTTTTGGCAATCGCCGTGGCCAGCGGATGATCCTCGGACAGCAGCGACTTGCCCAACAGGCGGCTGATTCCGGCCTTGGCCTCACCGGTTTTCACCGCCTCTGCGGCGTCCAGCTGATAGAGCCCGCGTCCGGCGTGGGTCTCGATATAGCTGAGCGGCTTATCTTTGCGGGTCAGGTATTCCAGCATCCGCGCAAGAAGCGCGTGTTTCTGGACATCGGCCAGATTGCCAGCGTGATAGATGTGTTGATAGGACAGCATCCCAGCCCTCTAGCGTCAAACGCGCCTGGACAAAAGCCCCCACGCCAAGACGTCACGATCAGGTACGCGGCGCAGTTTTCCAAAGGGCACCCGACGTAGGTGGCGAAAAGGCGCCTTTTGATCCGAATCCGCCCTTTCGCCACCTCTCAGCGCTGCTTATAAGACATAAAGCCCGCTTTCAGTAGAGTCGCGGGGCAGGTGGCAGTTTTACAGGGTCATATATATGTCAATCTTCGGAAATCTTGGCGGGTTGTTCTCGTCTGATATGGCAATCGACCTCGGCACGGCGAACACGCTGGTGTATGTCAAGGGTCGTGGTGTCATCCTCTCGGAACCGTCGGTTGTCGCCTATCACGTCAAGGATGGTGTGAAAAAAGTTCTGGCCGTTGGCGAAGATGCCAAGCTGATGCTGGGTCGGACCCCCGGCTCCATCGAAGCCATCCGACCGATGCGCGAAGGTGTTATTGCCGACTTTGATACCGCCGAAGAAATGATCAAGCATTTCATCCGCAAGGTTCACAAACGCTCCACCTTCTCAAAACCCAAGATCATCGTCTGTGTACCGCATGGGGCCACCCCAGTTGAAAAACGCGCGATCCGTCAGTCGGTTCTATCCGCAGGGGCGCGCCGCGCCGGCCTTATTGCCGAGCCGATTGCCGCCGCCATCGGGGCTGGCATGCCGATCACCGACCCCACCGGCAACATGGTTGTCGACATCGGCGGCGGCACGACTGAGGTTGCGGTTCTGTCGCTGGGCGATATCGTCTACGCGCGCTCGGTCCGCGTTGGTGGCGACCGGATGGACGAAGCGATCATCAACTACCTGCGCCGTCAGCAGAACCTCCTGGTGGGTGAAGCCACGGCAGAACGTATCAAGACCTCTATCGGCACCGCCCGGATGCCTGACGACGGCCGTGGCCAGTCGATGCAGATCCGTGGCCGTGACCTTTTGAATGGTGTTCCCAAGGAAATCGAAGTGAGCCAGGCGCAGATCGCAGAGGCGCTCGCCGAGCCGGTGCAGCAGATCTGTGAAGCCGTGATGACCGCGCTGGAAACAACGCCCCCGGATCTGGCCGCCGACATCGTGGATCGTGGCGTCATGCTGACAGGTGGCGGTGCGCTGCTTGGGGATCTGGATTTGGCGCTGCGCGAACAGACCGGACTGGCTGTCTCTATCGCTGATGAGAGCCTGAACTGTGTGGCGCTTGGCACCGGCAAGGCCCTAGAATACGAAAAGCAGCTGGCACACGCCATCGACTACGACAGCTGAGCCGCTCGGCCATCGCTAAGGTGGCCAGCGCCCGGCGCCGGGAAGGAGTCCCTTGGCCAAAGATCGGTCCCAGCGTGATGATTACGCCGCCCCGCTGCGCCGCCTGCTGACCGGGGTGGTCTGCCTGTGCTTGCTGGCCATCTTTCTGATCTGGCGTATCGACAGCCCGCGCGTCGAACGGTTTCGCGCCCAGGTTATTGACGCGGTGGTCCCCAGCATGGGCTGGGCCATGGTCCCTGTCGAAGGTGCAATCAACCTGGTTCGCGATTTCCAGAGCTATCAGCGTCTTGCCGATCAGAACCGCGAACTCCGGTCCGAACTGCGCCAGATGAGCGCCTGGAAAGAAGCTGCGTTGCAGCTGGAGCAGGAAAACGCCCGACTGCTGGATCTGAACAATGTGCGGCTAGACCCCCGTCTTACCTATGTGACCGGTGTGGTGATGGCAGACAGCGGATCACCGTTTCGTCAATCAGTCATCCTGAACGTTGGCGCCCGCGACGGGGTCCGGGATGGCTGGGCCGCGATGGATGGCATTGGCCTTGTCGGGCGTATTTCCGGCACAGGTCAGGATACCTCGCGGGTGATCCTGCTGACCGATGCCGCAAGCGCCGTGCCGGCTCTGATCCAACCCTCAGGCCAAAGCACGTTGATTGCAGGTGACAACAGCCCGGCGCCGGTGATCGACTTCCTTGAAAACCCGGATCTGGTGCGCCCGGGCGACCGGGTAGTGACCTCAGGCGATGGCAATGTGTTTCCCGCAGGTCTGCTGATCGGGCAAGTCACACAAGACCGCTTTGGCCGCCTACGGGTGCGCCTGTCGGCGGACTACGAGCGGCTGGAATTCTTGCGTGTACTGCGCCACCACGGTTCAGAGGTGATCAAAGATCCGGGTGGTCTGGTGGTCCCTGCTCCTGGAGTCACTATTCCGCAGCCCCGTCCAGAAGGGCTGGGAGAGAATGCCGCGGCGGAGACTGACGATGGCTGATATCTCCCCGGCGCGGATCTGGGTTATGCGGGCAGCCTTTCCCGGTCTTGCCTTGGTGATCATGTTTTTCCACCTGCTGCCGCTCGACACGTTGCCGCCCCGCTGGGCACCGCCGGACCTGCTGTTGGCGCTGGTGATGGCCTGGGCCGTACGACGCCCCGACTACGTGCCAACCCTGTCCATCGCGTTGACCTTCTTGATGGCCGACCTGCTGTTTCAACGCCCTCCGGGGCTGATGGCATTCTTGGTGGTGCTGGCCTGTAGCTTTCTCAAATCGCAGGTGCAGCCCCATCGCGAAACCGCATTCGTCGGCGAATGGATCACGGTGGCCGTAGCGGTGACTGCTGTCACCCTGCTCAACCGGCTGATCCTTGCGGTGCTGGGGGTTGTACAGCCATCACTGGGGTTGATTCTGATCCAGATGGTGGCAACATTGCTGATATATCCGCTGGTCGCTGTTACCAGCCAAAGCCTGCTTGGGGTGCGCAAGCTCTCCCCCGCCGAGGCAGAAGCCCTGGGAAGCCGCTGATGAAACGCAACGTCAAAGACGTCGAAGCCTCACACCGAAAGCTCAGCCGCCGTGCGCTGCTGCTGGGTGGTTTGCAATTGACCTTTGCCGGTGCTCTGGCCATGCGGATGCGTCACCTCCAGGTCGATCAAGCCGATCAGTTTCGCCTGCTGGCGGAAGAAAACCGGATCAATATCCGTCTGATCCCCCCCGCCCGCGGCCAGATCTATGACCGCAATGGCACAATATTGGCGCAAAACTCACAGTCCTACCGGATCACCATTGTGCCCGAGGATGCAGGCGACGTGGGTGAGGTTATCGACAAGCTGTCGCGGCTGCTCTCTCTCGACCCCGAAGACATCGAACGCGCCCTGGCAGAGATGCGCCGTTCGCCGCCATTTCTGCCCATCACTCTGGCAGATCAGATCAGCTGGGACGATATTTCCAAGGTGGCGGTGAATGCCCCGGCCCTGCCCGGTATCACACCCGAGGTTGGATTGACCCGCGTCTACCCCCAGAGAGAGGACTTTGCCCATGTCGTGGGCTATGTCGGGCCGGTTTCGGACTATGACCTCAGCAAGCTGACAGACCCGGAACCCATTCTGCGCATCCCCCGGTTTCAGATCGGCAAGGTCGGGTTTGAGGCAAAGGTTGAACAAGATCTGCGCGGCAAGGCCGGCGCCAAGCGGGTGGAGGTCAACGCCACCGGCCGCGTCATGCGTGAACTGGACCGCCGCGAGGGCGAAGCCGGTGCCGATATGCAGCTGACCGTAGATGCAGATCTGCAATATTACACGCAGGCCCGGTTGGGCAATGAAAGTGCCAGCGCCGTCGTCATCGACTGCGAAAGCGGCGATGTACGGGCCATTGTGTCGTCGCCCAGCTTTGATCCCAACCTGTTTGTGCGCGGTATTTCTGTGGCGGACTACCGGACATTGACGGAAGATCCCTATCGCCCGCTCGCCAATAAGTCTGTGCAGGGCACCTATCCGCCGGGATCGACCTTCAAGATGATCACCGCGCTGGCAGCGCTGGAAGAAGGGCTGATCGGCACCGAGGAAACCGTCTGGTGCCCCGGCCATCTGGAGGTCTCGGGCCGTCGCTTTCACTGCTGGAAGCGGGCCGGCCACGGGCATGTCGATCTCAACACCTCGCTCAAGAGTTCGTGCGATGTCTATTATTACGATCTCGCCATCAAGGTTGGGATCGACAAGATATCTGCAATGGCAAAACGCTTTGGCCTTGGGGTGCGTCACGATCTGCCGATGTCCGCCGTGGCACGCGGAATTGCCCCGAATAAAGAATGGAAATCCAAAACTTATGGCCAGGATTGGCTGGTCGGCGACACTGTGAACTCGTCGATTGGGCAGGGGTATCTGCTGGCATCACCGATGCAATTGGCCGTGATGACCGCACGGCTGGCAAGCGGGCGTTCCATTACGCCGCGCCTGCTGAAATCCATCGACGGCGTGGAACAGCCCAGCGGCGCAGGTGAACCTCTGGGGATCAATGAAAACAATCTGCGCACCATCCGCCGAGGCATGTATTCCGTCAGCAACGAACGACGCGGCACCGGCTACCGCTCCCGGATCATCGCGGACGGCATGCGTATGGCGGGCAAAAGCGGCACCAGTCAGGTCCGCAACATCACCGCCGCCGAACGGGCCGCCGGGGTGATCCGCAACGAGGATCTGCCGTGGGAACGCCGCGACCATGCGCTGTTTGTGGCCTATGCACCGGTTGAGGACCCGAAATTCGCCGTGGCAGTCGTCGTGGAACATGGTGGCGGCGGCTCTAAGGCCGCCGCCCCTATCGCGCGCGATGTTCTGTTGCAGGCGCTCTATGATGGGGCACCGCCATTGGATGCCTACCCCAAGAAGGACCGCAGCCGCATCCAGGCCCAGCAGGAACGGATGGAGCGGGAACGCAGCCAGCGCGCCCGCAATACAGATAGCGGTCAGGCATGAGCGTCATTGATACAAGGCTACCGCGATGAGCTATCTTGCAAATAATGCGCAGTCGGTGCCGACTGGCCTGCGCAAGATTCTCTATCTCAACTGGCCGCTGACTCTGCTGTTGGCCAGCGTCGCCAGCGTCGGGTTTTTGATGCTCTACTCGGTAGCTGGCGGCAGTTTCACGCCTTGGGTTGAACCGCAGGTCAAACGCTTTGTACTGGGCTTGTCGGTGATGCTGGTGGTTGCCATGATCCCAATCTGGTTCTGGCGCAATGTTTCGGTGGTGGCTTATCTTGTGTCAGTGATGCTGCTGATCGCGGTCGAATTTTTTGGTACGGTCGGCATGGGCGCGCAGCGCTGGATTGATATTGGTTTCATGCGGTTGCAACCCTCCGAACTGATGAAAATCACGCTGGTGATGCTGCTCGCGGCCTATTACGACTGGCTGCCGCCCGAACGATCCTCGCGGCTGCAATGGGTGATCCTGCCGGTGATCATGATCCTGTTTCCCACATTTCTGGTATTGCGCCAGCCGGATCTTGGCACCTCCATCCTGCTCATGGCGGCAGGCGGCGGCGTGATGTTTCTGGCGGGCGTTCACTGGGCCTATTTTGCCGCCGTGATCGGGGCCGCTGTCGGGCTGGTCACCGCTGTCTTCAAAAGCCGGGGCACCGATTGGCAGTTGCTCAAGGATTACCAATACCGCCGCATTGACACCTTTCTAGACCCCTCGCAGGACCCGCTTGGCGCTGGCTATCACATCACCCAGTCCAAAATCGCGTTGGGATCCGGCGGTTGGACCGGACGCGGTTTCATGCAGGGCACCCAGTCGCGGCTGAACTTCCTGCCCGAAAAACACACCGATTTCATCTTCACCACCCTGGCCGAGGAGTTTGGCTTTATCGGCGGCGTCTCCCTGTTGGGAATCTATATGCTGATCATCATCTTCTGCGTTGTCGCGGCACTCGCGGCAAAGGATCGGTTTTCATCGCTTGTTACCCTGGGCGTGGCGATCACCTTTTTTCTGTTCTTTGCCGTAAATATGTCGATGGTGATGGGACTCGCCCCCGTTGTGGGCGTGCCCTTGCCGATGGTGTCCTACGGGGGATCGGCGATGCTGGTGCTGATGGCCGCCTTTGGTCTGGTGCAAAGCGCCAATATTCATCGACCGCGCTAGCCACCCGGTAGCAACGCGCCCATCAGCAACCGTGTCAGCGCGCTTTCTGCGTCGCGCTGATGCAGAATTACGCCCAACCGTCGGACCTCGCCATTGAACGGGGTGAACCGCAGACCTCGAAAACGGCTAAGCCCCTCCCAACGCGGCAACACCGCCTGGCCAGTGCCTTCCTCCACCATCTGCGCGATCAGTTCTAGCGCGTCCAGTTCCGCCAGGATTTCCGGCGCAGGGACCTCTGCACACAGCACCTGCCAACATTGCGCACCACCCCAGGCATCGCGGCTATAGACCAGATACGGTGACGCCGCCGCGCTGTGGCTCTTTGCTTGCAATAGGCCGATGGGCTGGCGGGCGATCTCTCTGAATACATAGGATTTGGGAACGGCAAACGGCGGCTCGACCAGAATCGCGGCGTCAATCTGTCCGTGTTCCATAGCTCCGTACAGCGCATCCGACGTGCCTGGAACCAGATGCAGCGCCACCTCGGGTGCGGCCTGTTGCAGATGCCGCAGGATATGGCCGGCATAGTCGCCCATTGCCGTCGATACTGCCCCCAGGCGTAACCGCCCGGTCAAAGAGGCCCCGCGTAGTTCGCCCCGCATATCGGCCTCGCTCCGCAGTATGTCGCGCATCTTGGGCAACAGGCGGCGACATTCAGCGGTGGGCTGCATAACGCGCCCGGCCCGGCGCAACAGGTCAACCCCCACATCAGCCTGCAATGCAGCAATCCGCTGCGCCACCGCTGATGCGGTGACTCCCTCGCGGCGGGCAGCCGCCGCAAGGGAGCCTTCTTCGACCACCGCGACAAGGCTGGAGAGAAATCTTGTATCCATAGATATCCTTATGTCTGAAACAAGAAAAACAAGCTACCCTTTGCCTGCTTTGCCGCCTATCCCTAGGGCAACAGATCACAGGGAGCAGACCGATGAGCATCTTTCACCTCGCCTATCACGTCGATGATCTCGACAGGGCACGCGGCTTTTATGGTGGCCTGCTGGGCTGTCAGGAAGGGCGCAGCACCGATACATGGGTCGATTTCAACTTCTTCGGCCACCAGATTTCGCTGCACCTCGGGCCGGTCTTTGCCACCGCGAATACCGGCAAGGTCGGCGACCACATGGTTCCGATGCCCCATCTGGGTGTGATCCTGGCACAGGACGAATGGCGCGCGTTGGCGGATCGGCTTGAACGCGCAGAGCTAGAGTTCACCATCGCCCCCACCACCCGGTTTGCAGGCGAGCCGGGCGAGCAGAGCACGATGTTCTTCCATGACCCTGCCGGCAACCCGATCGAAATCAAGGGCTTCGCGGATATGGCCGGAGTGTTTGCGACATGATTAATGTTCAGTTTGCCGCCCTGCCTGAACGCTGGGCCGCCTATGAGGCGCCTTTGCGCGCTGCCTTTGCGGATGCCGGGCTAGAGGTCGATCTGCGTCTTGATCACACCCCGGATGAGGTGGACTATGTGGTCTATGCCCCCAATTCCGATCTGCAGGATTTCACCCCCTACACCCGCTGCAAGGCGGTGCTCAGCCTCTGGGCCGGGGTGGAGAAAATCGTCGGCAACCGAACCCTGACCATGCCGCTCTGCCGGATGGTCGACCCCGGTCTGACCGCAGGCATGGTGGAATGGGTCACCGGTCATGTGCTGCGCTATCACCTCGATATCGACCGCACGATCCACACACAGGACCGCTGGGCCCCGGTAGTCCCCCCGCTTGCCGAAGAACGCCCGGTGACGGTTCTAGGTCTTGGCGCGCTGGGGCAGGCCTGTGCCAGCATGCTGGCAACACTGGGCTTTCCGGTCACCGGCTGGTCGCGATCTGAGAAATCAATCGACGGCATCACCTGCCGCCATGGCGATGCAGGCCTGCGCGACGCGCTGGCGATGGCAGAAATCGTCGTTTTGCTGCTGCCAGACACCCCCGCGACCGAGAATACGCTCAACAGCGACACCCTCTCCCTGCTGCCCAAATGGGCGTGCATCATCAACCCCGGTCGCGGTCCCCTGATCGACGATGACGCCCTTCTGGCCGCGCTCGACAGGGGTCAGATCGACCATGCAACGCTCGATGTCTTCCGCGTTGAGCCACTGCCGATGGAGCACCGCTACTGGACCCACCCCAATGTGACCGTGACACCGCATATCGCGGCAGAAACACGCCCCCTCACCGCCGCCCGCGTCATTGCTGAGAATATCCGCCGGGGTGAGGCTGATGACGCCTTCCTGCATCAGGTGGATCGCACCCTCGGGTACTAGCCCCAGATATGCGGCGGATAGGACTTAACGATCTGCAACCACTGCGCACGCCGCGCTCAGGATTGGTTCAGACCGCTGTGTCAGACTGGCCCCAATCGCGATTGCAGGATCCGGGTCTGGCACCCCGGCTCCGACCAGGAACCGGGCCCCAACCTCTGGGGTCGTGCAGAGAATTTGAGCACGCGGGCCATCAACCCGTCCTCCTCCGCCCCCCCGTGGCGGCGCCGTCCACTATGTGTCGCAACCATGCGGTTGCAGACCAAGATCCAAATCAACTTATGATAGATTAATCCAGCCCCAGAGCCACCCCGGACAGCCACAGGCTGCACCGGTAAATCCGCGCGTCTTACAGATCGGACCGCCCCATCCCAATCCGCCCGACAGCCCAGTAAACCCTGTTGCAGAGCGGTAGTTTTCAAAACTTGAAGACTGGCGCGCCCAGCTTGCCCTCTCTCAGAATACAGCCCTTCGTGCCCCGGACCGGATGATAACAGCATCGACACGGCATTTTGCGGAATTGCTGCTAGCCAGATGCCAGATAGCTGCGCTACGGTCCTTGAAAAAACTATAAAACAGGGACGGAACACATGAACAATCGCTTAAGGAAGATCACCATCGTCGGTGGCGGCACGGCGGGGTGGATGACGGCGCTGATCCTGGAGACAGAACTCTCCCGTACGTCAGCGCCCAAGGACCGGCCAAAGATCTGCCTGATCGAAAGCCCGAATATCGCCACCGTCGGAGTGGGCGAGGCAACCGTGCCGCGGATGCCCAAAACCCTCCGTCAGGCCGGCATCTCAGAGCGCGCCTTTTTCCGTGAGACCAACGCCTCGTTCAAGCTGGGGGTAAAGTTCTGCAACTGGAACAAGGATGCCGAGGGCAATCGCATCGACTACGTGAATCCCTTTGCCCATGGTCAACTTCTGGACGGGCTGGAGCCTGCCGAATACTTCCTGCGCTTTGGCAATGGGGATCGCGACTACACTCAGTCCATCGCCCCCCATGATGATCTGGGCCGTCTGTGCAAAGGGGCGCGTCCCTTGGGCCAACCGGAATTTGAACAGCGCTTTGGCTATGCCTACCATCTGGACGCGGTGAAATTTGCAGGCATGCTCACCAAGGTTTGTACCAAGCACGGCGTGGAGCATATCCAGGATGAGGTGACATCGGTTGAACTGGATGAGCAGGGCAATGTCAGCCATCTGATGCTGGAGCAGCGCGGTCGCCACGATATAGAGATGGTCATCGACTGCACCGGCTTCCGCGGACTGATCATCAATCAGGCGCTGGGTGAGCCGTTTATGGATTACTCCGACTACCTGCCCAATGACCGCGCTATGGCGTTGCAGATCGAACATCCCGACCCGGAAAAGATCGAAAGCCTCACGCGCTCCACCGCCCTTGGCGCCGGTTGGACCTGGCGGGTGCCGCTTTATAACCGGGTCGGCACCGGCTATGTGTTCTCCTCCGCCCATCGCACCGATGATCAGGCCGCAGATGAATACCTTGAATGGCTTGGGGACAGCGGCAAAGGGGCGACCCCGCGCATCATCCCCATGCGGATCGGGCGGGTGCGCAATGCCTGGGTAAAGAACTGTGTGGCCATCGGTCTGTCCGGCGGGTTTATCGAGCCGCTGGAAAGTACCGCAATCCATATGATTGATCACGCGGTGCGCTGGCTCACCGAACATATGCCGACGCGCGACATCGCCCCATCCCTGCGCACCCGCTACAACCGGCAGATGGACAAACTCTATGACGAGGTTCTGGAGTTCATCTGCCTGCACTACCGGCTGGGCAACCGCACCGACGACCAGTATTGGATCGACGCCCGCACCGAGATGAAGATCCCAGATCGCCTGGCCGAAAACCTTGAACTCTGGCAGCACCGGCTGCCGATGCCCCATGATATTGAGTTCGCGACCCTGTTTGACTACCGCGTCTATCAGACCGTGCTTCTGGGCAAACAAGTCTATGATACGGGCTATGGTTCCGGCATCCGGGACCGCCTGCGCCCTCTGAAGAAACCGATCTGGTTCCAATGGTGGAAGGGTGCAAAAGTGGATCTTACTAGGATTCTCAATACGATGCCGGATCACAAAACGTTGTTGCGCGACATCCGCGGAGAGTTGGGCCAAAAGAGCTTTGGCATGGCGGCAGCAGTAAAACCAACGGTCCCAATGCCCGATGCCCCGCAGGTGCACTGGGCCATCCAGAACATGCCAAGCCACAACGAAATCCAGAGCGGTGAAAAGGATTTGCAACTGTTCTAGCGCGCGTCTGCAACCCTCTCGGCAACGGTCGAAAGAGCTGCATCCACCTCAAACAAGCAAGGGCAGACGCCTGACGCCTGCCCTTGCTAATGCCTGATCAAACAGACGCGGATTACTTTGCGGCCAATCCGCGCCCTTTCAGCAGGGCATCGACACCCGGCAGGCGACCCCGGAACGCGGTATACAACTCAGCCGGATCGCGGGACCCGCCGGTAGAGAGGATATGCGCTTCCAACGCCGCTGCGCGCTCAGGATCAAACGCACCATTTGCCTCTTCAAAGGCCTCAAAGGCATCAGCATCCATCACCTCGGACCACATGTAGCTGTAGTAGCCCGATGAATAGCCGTCACCGGAGAACACATGGGCAAAATGCGGGGTGGCGTGGCGCATGGTGATTGCCTTCGGCATGCCGAGCTGGTCCAGCACTTCGCGCTGTTTCGCCATCGGATCCTTGGGCGCAGGCCCGTCATGAAAGGCCAGATCCACCAGTGCGGAAGCGACATATTCAACTGTCTGGAACCCCATATCAAAGGTCGAGGCCGCCAGCACCCGGTCGCGCATCTCCACCGGCATCGGCTTGCCGGTGTCGGCATGGGTTGCGAATGTGCCCAGAACTTCCGGCACATCCAGCCAGTGCTCGTACAGTTGCGAGGGCAGCTCCACAAAGTCGCGCGCTACGGAGGTACCGGAGATGCTCTCATACGTTACATTCGACAGCATCTGGTGCAGCGCATGGCCAAATTCATGGAACAACGTGCGCGCATCATCATATGACAGCAGTGCCGGATCGCCCTTGGCAAAGTTGCACACGTTGATCACAATCGGGGTCTGGACCTCGGGGAATTTTGCCTGACTGCGCATGGCCGAACACCAGGCACCTGATCGTTTGGAGCCACGCGCAAAGTAGTCACCAATGAAAACCGCCACATGCGCGCCATTCCGGGTCACCTCCCAGGCGCGGCAATCCGCATGGTAAAGCGGCACATCCAGCGGGGTAAACTCCAGCCCGAACAGCCGGGTTGCGCAGTCAAACGACGCCTCGATCATGCGGTCCAGCTGGAAATAGGGCTTCAGCTCCGCCTCATCGAGATCATGCTCTGCCTTGCGCCGTTTCTCCGCGTAGTAGCGCCAGTCCCAGGGTTCCAGATCGCCATTGACGCCATCGGTCTGCATCATCTTGGTCAGCACCCAGGCATCCGCCTCCGCCTGCGCCTTGGCCGGCTCCCACACCTGCATCAGCAGATCGCGCACCGCAGCCGGAGTCTTGGCCATCTCGGTTTCCAATTTGTAGGCTGCGAAATTTTCATAGCCGAGCAGTTTGGCGCGCTCTTCGCGCAGGGCCAGAATTTCGGCAGCGATTTCGCGATTATCACTGTCGCCCTCATTGGCCCCACGTGCAGCCCAGGCCTCGAATGCCGTCTTGCGCAGGTCGCGGCGGGGGGAAAACTGCAAAAACGGTGTGATGAGCGACCGCGAAAGCGTCACAACCGGCCCCTCAAGGCCCTTCTCCTTGCCTGCGGCGTGGGCAGCATCGACCACAAACTGCGGCAGTCCGGTCAGGTCGTCTTCGCCCAGTTCCATGTACCACTCACGCTCATCCGCCAGCAGATTCTGGGTAAAGTTTGTTCCAAGTGTGGCAAGCTGCGATTTGATTGCCTGCATGCGCGCATCCTCATCGCCTTCCAGCGCGGCACCTCCGCGAACAAAGCCGCGATGGGTCAACATCAGAACGCGCTGTTGCTCCTCGCTCAAATCAAGCGTGTCACGCTGATCCCACACAGATTTGACGCGGGCATACAGTGCCTTATTTGCTGTAATGGCAGAGAAATGTGCCGCAAGTTTAGGTGAGAAATCGCGCTGAAGCGCTTCACGCTCGGCATTACTGTCAGCACCGGCGACTGTATAAAATACCGACAACACCTGTTCCAACTCGGGGCATGGAGTTTCCAGCGCTTCGATCACATTGTGAAAAGTCGGTGCCTCCTCCGAGGTGGCCATGGCATCAATCTGCACGTTATGCGCAGCCAAGGCGGCGTCCAAAGCCGGGGCAAAATCACGATCTTTGATCTGATCAAACGGCGCGATTTCAAATTGTGTGTCCCAATGAGACAACAGCGGATTGGTCATGGCAAATCTCCTTTATGAGGAAGCTATGCCCGCCCCTGCCCGCCGTCCAGAGCCACACTCAAGAGAATTTCAACGATTGCGGCCGGGGCCTGCCCGTTAACGCCGTTCCTCGCGGCGGCGCAGGTGTTTTTCCAGCCGTCTCAATGCCAGAGACAGGCCAATGGTCAGGGTCAGATAGATCAACGCCACCACATTGTAGGTCTCGAAATAGCGGAAATTGCCCACCGCCGTCAGCTTGCCCAGCTGCGTGACATCAGCAACGCCCAGTACCGACACCAATGAACTGTCCTTGACCAAAGCAACAAAATCATTGCCCAGTGGCGGCAGGATCGTGCGGATCGCCTGTGGAAAAACCACCAAGCGAAACCGCTGCCACCGGCTGAGTCCCAGCGCCTTGGCCGCCTCGATCTGGCCGGGATCCACTGATTGCAGACCAGCGCGAAACACCTCGGAGATGAAGGCGGAATAAGCAATCATCAGCGCAATAATGGCACGCCACAACAGTGGAAAGTTGCGTGTGCGGATTGGATCAAGCCCGATGTGGTCCCCCAGCCAATTGCGCAGTTCCACCAATGCCGGGGCCAACACAAAGGCCACATACAGCAGCAACACAATGATGGGGATGCCGCGCACCACCTCGATGTAGAACCGCGCGGTCTGGCGGACCACGATCCAGCGCGACCCTGCCGCCATCGCCAGACCAAGCCCCAGTGCCGAGGCCAGAAAAAAGCTGACCAGAGTAACAACCACCGTCAGCTGCACCCCCCGCATCAGCGTGCTGAGGATGTTGAAATAAAGATCATCGGCCACAACCCGCCAGCCAAGATACCCCCCGATCAGCAGCACAGCGGCCAGCCACCAGGGAAAATCCTGTTTGTTGCCGGACCCCGGTCTTGGTCTTGGTGCCTGTTCGCTCATCACTGCCCCTTGATACAGAAATCCCCGGCTGGTGAAGCCGGGGACAGGTCTTGCGTCATCGTCTGGGATCAGCCGCCAAGTTTATACTCAAGGAACCACTTGGTGTTTAGCGCCTCTAGCGTGCCATCTGCCGCCATGGATGCAATGGCCGCATTGATAGGTGCCACCAGTTCGCTGTCCTTTGGGAAGATGAACCCAAAATCCTCGGTCCCCAGCGGCTCACCCACGATTTTCAGCGCTCCATCAGAGGCCTGCACATAGCCGTTGGCGGCGGTGCTGTCAGACAGCGCCAGATCGACATCCCCCGTGCGCAAGGCCTGAATAGCCGCGCCAAAGGTTTCAAACAGCTTGATCCTCGGATTGGCCTCGTCACCATCCAGAATATCGTAAACCGTCACATAAAATGGCGTGGTGCCGGGCTGCGCACCCGCCAGCAGATCAGTATCAGCGGCAAATCCCTTGGCGTCATCAAATCGCGTTTCGTCACCCGCCACGATCATCCGCATCTGCGAGGTCAGATAGCTGTCGGAGAAGTCCACCTTTTCCTTGCGGTCATCGCGGATGGTTATGCCGGTCATGCCCATATCGTACTGACCGTCGCTGACCGCGGGGATCATCGCGTCCCAGCTGGTGGTTTCATAGACGACGGTGATGTTGATCCGCGCGGCGATCTCGGCCATTGCATCATATTCCCAGCCGATTGCATTACCGCTGGACGGTTCGACAAATTGCAGTGGTGGATAGGCGTTCTCCACCGAAACCACGACTTCGCGCGCCTCCAGGTCCGGCAGATCCGCAGCCAGCGCGCCGGTTGCAAATACCGACAGCCCGATGGTCGCCGCCGTTGCCAGTTGAACCGCCTGTTTCTGAGCTTTCTGTGTCATCTTCATTCTCCCCCTTGGTGATTGCGTTGTTCTCATTCCCTGTCGTCAGCTGCCCGCTTACCCTACCTTCTTAGGCTGCGTTACCGCCGCACCGCCTGCGCAGACCGGGCAATCCGGTTGCGCGCGCAGGCTGATCTTGCGGCTGTCTGAATATAACCCGTCGTAGATCAACATCTCGCCGCGCAGAACTGCCCCAGCGCCACTGATTTCCTTGACCGCCTCTAGCGCCATCATAGCGCCAATCACGCCGGGCAATGGACCAACAACGCCTGCCTCGGAACAACTGGGCGCCAGTCCGGGCGCTGGCACCTCGGGAAATATACATTGATAGCAGGGACCATCAACAGCCGGATGAAACAGGGAAATCTGCCCCTCCCATTGCGATAAAGCGCCTGATATCAAAGGCTTGCCCAAGGCCACAGCAATGCGGTTGGCCAGATAGCGGGTGTCGAAATTGTCGCTGCCATCCAGAATTAAGTCATACTCAGCAAAGAGATCCGCAGCGATGTCGTCGGTCAGGCGACGATGATAGGGCCGTACCGTGACATAGGGATTTTGCGCCTCCATAGCCGATTTGGCCGAAAACACCTTGGGCCGCCCGATATCGTCATCCCGGTGAATGACCTGGCGCTGAAGATTGGCATTCTCAACCGCGTCATCGTCAATCACCCCGATGGTGCCAACACCCGCCGCCGCCAGATATTGCAACGCAGGCGCACCAAGCCCGCCGGCGCCGATCACAAGAACCCGCGCCCTGCGCAGTTTTTTCTGCCCCGGTCCACCCAGCTCCCGCAAGACAATATGGCGGGCGTAACGTTCCAGTTCGGTTTCGGAGAATTTATCAGATTTTGCCTTGGCCGCAGGCGTTGCATCTGCCGCTGGCTGGGCACGACGGCGCAGCGACCTGAGGCCCTGCCGATAGACCAGCACCAACACCACAGCACCGGCCAGCATCAGCCAGGGCGCAACAGACCCGCCCGTGGCCTGACGCAGGTTGGCCCCCTCTGGCAGGGTCAGATGGATCGCCAGCAGCGCCAGATAGAGAACGGCCAGCAGCACGCGCCGCAGCCGACGGTCAAAGCCGACAAAACCGCCGCCCCACCAGATCACGGCTGCTAGAAAGACCACCGCAATCATCAGCTTTGCCCCGTCGAGCCGAAGCCACCAGTGCCACGCGCGCTGTCGGACAGCGCATCGACACGCCGGAACCTGGCCTGCACCACCGGGGCCACAACCATCTGGGCAATACGGTCACCATGCGCGATGGTATAGGGCGCATCGCCTGCGTTCATCATAATCACCCCCAAAGGGCCGCGATAATCGCTGTCGATCGTGCCGGGCGCATTGGGCAATGTGATGCCATGTTTCAGCGCCAGGCCCGAGCGGGGGCGGATCTGCACCTCGTAACCCTGTGGGATCTCCAACCGCAGCCCTGTCGCCACCAGCACCCGCGCCCCCGGCTGCAAGGTGAGACTGCCGCGATCTGGCAGGTTGGCGCGCAAATCCGCGCCTGCGGCCTCAGCAGTCTGGTAGGCGGGCAATGGGACATCATGATCGGCGCCATCGTCATATATCACTTGAATATCAACCATCTGCACGTGACCCCTTGGTCCTTGTCATTGTTTTCTCCGATGCCTTTGTCTAGTCAGTCAAGGCTGCCGCAATACGGTCGGCCAATTGGCGGGCCACAGTATCCTTCCCCATGCGGGGCCAGCTCTCTGCGCCTTGATCGGAGATCAGCACAACCGCGTTTTCGCTGCCCCCCATGATACCCGTCGCCGGGGAGACATCATTGGCCACGATCCAGTCACAGCCCTTGCGCAGCCGCTTGGCGGTCGCGTTTTCCACCACATCATTGGTTTCTGCCGCAAACCCCACAACAAGTCTCGGCCGCCCCTCATCCAGATGCGACACGGTTTTGAGGATGTCCGAATTTTCGGCAAATTCCATCTCCGGCAGGCCATCCTTCGATTTCTTCAGCTTGCGATCAGAGGCGCTGGTGACCCGCCAATCGGCCACAGCAGCGGCAAAGACTCCGGCATCCGCAGGCAGGGCGGCGTTCACCGCGTCGGCCATCTCCTGCGCGGTCTCCACTGCCACCACCTCAACCCCGTCGGGCGGCGCGACGCTGGCAGGGCCTGTGATGAAGACCACCTCAGCGCCCAGATCGCGCAGAGCACGGGCCAGCGCTGTGCCCTGCGCCCCGGACGAACGGTTGGCGATGTAGCGCACCGGGTCGATGGGCTCATGTGTCGGACCAGAGGTCACAACGATGCGGCGACCGGACAGCGGACCAACCGTCAGACGCGCCGTGATAGCGGCCACAATCGCCACAGGCTCTGCCAGGCGACCGGGGCCAAACTCGCCACAGGCCATGCCGCCCTCATCGGGGCCGACGCATGTGATGCCATCCTCCAGCAGTATCTCAAGATTGCGCTGGGTCGCGGGGTGCTGCCACATACGCACGTTCATCGCAGGCGCCAGCAAAACTGGCGTATCGGTTGCCAGCAGCAGGGTTGAGGCCAGATCATTGGCGTGACCATTGGCCATCTTGGCCATCAGGTCTGCGGTCGCCGGGGCAACCACCAAGAGATCGGCGCTGCGGGACAGCTGGATATGGCCCATTTCAGCCTCAGCTGTCAGATCAAACAGATCCCGATGCACCGCCTGCCCGGCCAGCGCCGAGACTGACAAAGGGGTCACAAATTCCTCGCCAGCCTTGGTCAGTACCGGCACCACTTCGGCGCCCTGATCCTGTAGACGGCGGATCAGCTCCAGCGATTTATAGGCGGCAATCCCGCCGCCGATGATAAGGAGAATACGTTTGTTCGCCAGCATTTGCCCATCCTTGCCGCAGGTCCCGGAAAACTCTACTGCGCCACGCCGCCAGTGTGAAACGGTTTTCGGCGTCCCGTTGTCTGCCGCCGGAACACGGTTGCTATTGGAACGTCAGACAGGGATCCGGGCGGCTGATGGCAACCGTGTCCAGAACCACATTGAACTCACCCGCGATCTGGCTGTCTTCGGACTGGCCAAGGGCCGCAATACGCAGATCAGGACGCACCTGGCGCAGCGCCACCGGAGCGCCACGATCCAGCCGTGCGTGCCCATTGCCTGTGATGACAACAACAGGACCCTTGGATCTGTCATAATCTGGCTGCTGCAGTGCAATCACAACGGCCCGAGCCAGCGCCGCGTCCCGCAGTCGCTGCAAATTGACCAGCACCGGCAGCATTTCAGGTGGCATGGCGTTGCAATGATTGGCCAGCTGATCCGCCTCCCGCTGGGATTGCTGCGCCTCTGGCAGCGGATCCGTCAGGCCATATTGCGCCGCGTCCGGGCCGAAAAAGGCAGCCACCCCAATCTCCATCGCGCGGCGGGTGTCCGCGCGGGGCACCAAGGCCCCGACGTGCGCGGCCCCGTGGCCCGCCGCAAAAACCGGCTGGTAGAGTGCGAAATCCGGCCAGCCGGACTGCGCCCAGTCCAGCGCCTCCGCCAATGCAGGACCATCCCGCAACAGATCCGGGGTCAGTCCGGCAGCCTGCGCCGGGGTGATCATTTCCCAAACTACGGCAGCCGGCGCTAGCGCGGCGATCAACTCCGCCTGAACCTGATGATGGGCCGGATTGTCATGCGCCTCTCCCAGAAACACCACATCCGCGTCCGTGAGCCGTGGCACCAAGTCTAAAACGGAGGTCGCTGCCGTCGCTGTCTGGGCGGTCTGGCTGACCGGTTGATCTGCGCGGGCGGTACCGATGATTGCGGCGGCAGAGACAAGGCCGACGAGGGCCGTGAGGCGTAGCGCCGCCGCGCAGATGAAAAAGGCGCGTCCGGTATTGGGCGCGCCTTTGCTGATAAAATTACTATGGTTTGTCATAAGAGAAAGTTTTGAACTTCCCGTGAGCATGTTTCAAGCGATTTGCGCATTTTCTGAAACGCCCCGGCCTCAAGCTGGCGCACCCGCTCCTTGGACAAATCCAGCTCATTGCCAAGGCTTTCCAATGTGCGTGGTTTTTCCCGTAGCTTGCGTTCGGTGATGATAAAACGCTCACGCTCGTTCAGGGCCTGCATCGCCTCGACCAGCCAATCCCGCAGTTGCCGAGTGTCGTGGCTTTCCTCGACCAATTCAGCAGCCTGTGCGCTGTCATCTTCCAACGCTTCAATCCACTCCCGCCCCTCGTCTTCGGAAGATTGCACGGCATTCAGCGAGAAATCCGACCCGGCCAATCGCCCATCCATCATCTGCACATCCCGCAGCGGTACCCCGATTTCGGTGGCGATCTGCTGATGCAGCTGATGCTTGTCCAGCCGCGCACCGTCAGATTGTGCCTGGCGCTCCAGCTGCGCCTGCACCCGACGCATATTAAAGAACAAAGATTTCTGAGAGGAGGTCGATCCGGTCCGCACCATCGACCAATTGCGCATCACATAATCCTGAATGGAGGCTTTGATCCACCAAACCGCGTAGGTGGAAAAGCGCACCCCCCGGTCCGGATCGAATTTATCAGCAGCCTTCATCAGGCCCAAACCGGCCTCCTGGATGAGATCATTCATCGGCGCACCATAGCGCCGGAACTTTGACGCCATAGAGATCGCAAGGCGCATATAGGCGTTGATCAACCGGTGCAGCGCCTGCACGTCACGTTCATCCCGCCAGGCATAAGCCAGTTGCAGCTCCGTCTCTGCATCCAGTAATTCCGCCTTCATTGCCCGCTTGGGCAACGGGTTTTCGATCATGGTATCAAGTGCCATTTTTCTTCCCCGTAGATGATTTTAATCTATTTACGCGCTGCATGCGCGTTTGGATCATTCCGCCGTGGCAAAAATCCCAAATTATTGTATTCGGGACTATTGGGGGCCAGCCTGTCTGGTAAGAACGTGCGCCAAAATATGGCTGTGACCGGCTTATCGGGGTGCCATCAGGTCTTTGAAATTGGCGCAACCGCGTGGCGGTTGACGCGCTCTTAACGTGAACACATCTTGTGTTGCGCTGCACCCGTGGCTACCCACATACGCAACCGTCGATAGGATCAGGATAATAAAAGTGCCGTCTAAAGTCACATTCATTCTGGGCGGTGCCGCGTCGGGCAAATCGGCCTATGCCGAGAAACTCTGCGTAAACTCTCGTAAAGACAGAATATATCTGGCCACTTCACAAGTGTTTGATACCGAGATGCGCGCCAAGATTGACCGCCACCTGGTCCAGCGTGGCCCCGGTTGGACCACATATGAGGCCCCGATGGAGCTCGCGTCAGTGCTCGACTCGCTGAACGAGACCCAAATCTGTCTCCTGGACTGCGCAACCATGTGGCTCAGCAATCAGATGCTGGCCGAGGCCGATCTTAACACCGCACAGGACGTGCTGTTGGCGGCGCTGGAGCGTTGCACGGCTGACGTGGTCGTCGTGTCCAACGAGGTTGGTCATGGCATCGTGCCGGACAATGCGCTGGCGCGCCAATTTCGAGAGGCGCAGGGGCGATTGAACATCGCCCTGGCACAGATCGCCCCCACAGTGATCCAGGTGACCGCAGGGCTGCCGCGCGCGCTGAAAGGACAGCTATGACCGCAGATGCAATCACCCGCCTGTTTCTGGTCCGCCACGGTCCGACCCATGCCAAATCAATGGTGGGCTGGTCTGATCTGCCCGCAGATCTGTCCGACACCGCCGCGCTGGACCGGCTGCATGGATATCTGCCCCCTGAGGCGCTGGTGGTGTCATCAGATCTCAGCCGGGCACGTGACACTGCCACAGCCATTGGCCGCGATCGGCAGCGGCTTAAGGACCATCCTGACCTGCGCGAGATCCATTTTGGCGCTTGGGAGTTGCGCAGCTGGAGCGAGATCGACGCCGAAGACCCCGACCGCATCCGCGCCTATTGGGAAACCCCCGGCGATGTGACCCCGCCCGGCGGCGAAAGCTGGAACCAGGTCTGCGCGCGGGTAAATGGCGCCATCAATGGGCTGATCGACACCCATCGCGGGCGCAATCTGATTGTGGTGGGCCATTTTGGCCAGATCCTGACACAGATCCAGCGGGCCGAGCGGCTGACTGCTGAGGAGGCCTTCTCGCACCGGATCGACAATCTGTCGGTCACGGAACTCACCCATCAGGGGACTGATTGGGAACAGGGGTGGGGCTGCGGTAAAATCAATCACATTTCGTGATTTATTACCTCACAAATATTACCTTTGGGAATGACCCGTGACGCGCTAGCCTCGCGTCATGACATATCAACTCTATATCGGTGATCGCAAGTATTCCAGCTGGTCGTTGCGCGGCTGGCTGATGCTGGAAAAATTCAACCTGCCCCATGAGGTCTCCTTGATTGAGATGTTTTCGGGCACCATGAAGGACAGAATGGCGGCGCTGGCGCCTGCGCGGCTGCTGCCCACGCTGCAACTCCCCGATGGGACAGTGATTGGCGAGACCGTCGCCATTGCGGAGACACTGGCAGAGCGCCACCCCGAGGCAGGCATGTGGCCCGAGGATTCGCGCCAGCGCGCTACCGCGCGGTGGTTGATGGCCGAGATGGCGTCAGGCTTTGGCGCCTTGCGCAGTGCTTGCCCAATGCAATTGGCGCATATCTATCAAGGGTTTGAACCATCAAACGCTGTTCTGGCAGATCTGAAGCGGATTGAAACGCTGTTTGCCCACGCACGCGATGTGTCCGGCAGCAAGGATGGCTGGCTCTTTGGCAGCTATTCCATTGCGGATGCGTTCTATGCGCCGGTTGCCGCGCGCATTGTCGGGTTTGACCTGCCGATATCGGACGAGATGCGCGCCTATTGCCATTTGACGCTGTCCGATCCGGTGCTACGCCGCTGGCAGGCGCAGATCGACGAAGTCGCCTATGCAGCGGATCCCTATCCCATCGACCTGCCACACAAGCCTTGGCAACTGGCCTGAGCGAATCCGGTGAATGCCTCGGGCTTTAGGTGAATAAAACGTAAAAACCCGTGGCCGTTAACGACTCCGAAACCACGTTCACCAAGCATCTCTCCCCACCCATAGCGGAAAGGGGAGAGATGATTTCGCGCGCGTATACCGTTGCCTTTCAAGGCATTGAGGCCCGCCCGGTTGAGGTGCAATGCGCTGTCGCACCCGGCTTGCCTGCCTTTTCCATCGTAGGTCTACCGGACAAGGCAGTCAGCGAGGCGCGTGAACGGGTGCGCTCCGCCCTTGCGATCATGTCGATCGCCCTGCCCTCGCGCCGGATCACGGTCAACCTGTCGCCTGCGGATCTGCCCAAGGAGGGTAGCCATTTTGACCTGCCCATTGCGCTGGCGCTGCTGGCAGCGATTGAGATTATTCCGGCAGAAGCAGCATCAGAGACCATTGCCCTTGGCGAACTGTCCCTTGACGGCAGCCTTGTGCCGGTGGTGGGCGCCCTGCCCGCAGCCATGGCCGCTGCCAGCGAGGGGCGGAGGCTGCTCTGCCCCAGAGCCTCGGGCGCCGAGGCCGCCTGGGTCAGTGATGCAACCGTGATTGGCGCCAGCGGGCTGTCAGACGTCGTGCGGCATTTCACGGGGCAAATGGTGATCACGCCTGCCGAACCCGGTGAGGTCATCGACATCCCCGCTACAAAGGACTTGCGCGATGTGAAAGGACAGGAGCGGGCCAAACGCGCGCTTGAGATTGCTGCCGCCGGGCGACACCATCTGTTTATGGTGGGGGCACCGGGATCGGGCAAATCCATGCTGGCTGCGCGACTGCCGTCGATTCTGCCGGTTCTAACGCCAGCCGAGGCGCTGGAAACCTCAATGATCCAGTCCCTGTGCGGATTGATCGACGAAGGGGGCATTTGTCGCAATCGGCCATACCGGGAACCCCATCACACCGCGTCGATGGCAGCCATCGTTGGCGGTGGCAGGCGAGCACAACCCGGCGAGATCAGCCTGGCCCATAACGGGGTCTTGTTTCTGGATGAGTTACCAGAGTTCAGCCGTGCTGTGCTGGAAACCCTGCGCCAACCGCTGGAAACCGGCCATGTGAATGTGGCGCGTGCAAATGCCCATGTCAGCTACCCCAGCCGTTTCATGCTGGTGGCCGCTGCCAACCCCTGCAAATGCGGTGCCTTGAGCGATCCCAGCCGCGCCTGTGCCCGCGCGCCGCAATGTTCGGCGGATTATCTGGGACGCATTTCCGGCCCGTTGATCGACCGGTTTGATCTGCGAGTCGATGTGCCGCCTGTTGGGTTCGCCGATCTGGATCTGCCCAGTGCGGGCGAAACATCTGATCAGATCGCCCTAAGGGTGGCCATCGCCCGCGAGGTTCAGGCCAGCCGCTACCGTGATCATCCGGGGCTGCGCCAGAACGCTGATGCCGAGGGGCAGCTGCTGGAAGATATAGCGCCCCCCGATACCGAGAGCCGCACGCTGTTGTTACAAGCGGCAGAGCGGTTTGGACTGACCGCGCGCGGCTATCACCGAGTATTGCGTGTGGCCCGCACCATTGCGGACCTAGAGGGGGCGGAAGAGGTCCGCCGCCCCCATTTTGCAGAGGCGCTCAGCTTTCGTATTGCCGCCTGAGCGGGTTTTCTCAGCTGATAGCTCAGAGCTTGGATTCGATCGCCTGCCAGATCTTTTCGGCGATATTCACCCCATCAAAGCGCTCCAGCTCCTGAATGCCGGTGGGTGAGGTCACGTTGATCTCGGTCAGGTAGTCGCCGATCACATCGATCCCGACGAAGACCTGGCCCTTTTCACGCAGCAAGGGCCCGATGGCGCCGCAAATCTCGCGATCCCGGTCGCTAAGGCTGATTTTCTCGGGTCGGCCACCGACGTGCATGTTGGAGCGGGTTTCGCCCGCTGCTGGCACGCGGTTGATCGCGCCGACCGGCTCGCCATCGACCAGGATCACCCGTTTGTCACCATTCGACACGTCAGGCAGAAATTTCTGCACGATCAGCGGCTCGCGGCTGAAACCGGTGAACAGCTCATGCAGCGAGGTCAAGTTCCGGTCATTGGCGTCGAGCCTGAACACACCGGCCCCGCCATTGCCATAGAGCGGCTTCAGGATGATGTCGCCGTGTTTCTCCTTGAACGCCTTGATGGTCTCCAGATCGCGGGCGACGGTGGTTGGCGGTGTCAGTTCGGGGAAATCCAGAACTAGCAGTTTTTCCGGGTAGTTGCGGACCCAAAACGGATCATTGACCACCAGCGCCTGGCCCTTCAGGCGGTCCAGCAAATGTGTGGAGGTGATGTAATGCATGTCAAAGGGCGGATCCTGACGCAGCCAGACCACGTCAAAGTCGCTCAGATCCACTTCGCGGCGCGGGCCGAGTTCCGCCGGGCTGCCAGCAACGCGCTGGACTGTCATATCATGGCCGCGCGCGGTAATGCGCCCCTCCTGATAGGCGAGCTGGTCGGGGCTGTAGAAAAACAGCTCATGCCCGCGTGCCTGCGCTTCCTCCGCGAGGCGGAAGCTGCTGTCGGCGTTGATGTCAACGTCGGTGATCGGATCCATTTGAAAGGCGATTTTCATTATGTCAGTCCCTCATGACATGGGCAAAATGACATGGGCAAACCGCCCACGCCGAATACATGGCCCAGCTTGGCGGCGGGTTCAATGGCCGAACTGATCAACCTTGGCCATATGCGTTTTCGATCACCTCAACTTTACCGATCCCATCCACCAAAGCGATATCCAGCCGCGACTCGGTCAATTGCCCAGCCGGTTCACCTGCCAGGAACTGCGCAGCGCTGGCCATCATCCGCTGCATTTGGGCCGCGCTGATCCGGGCCAGAGCCTGATCACGGCTGGCGCTGTGTTTAACTTCGACAAAAACAACCATTGCCCCTTGCCGCAGGATAAGATCGATCTCGGCGCCGCCGCCACGCCAGCGACGGGCGGCGACGCAGTACCCCGCACGTTCGTAATACTGTGCCACCAGATCCTCGGCGGCGAGACCTGCATGATAGGATTTTGAGCCCCGCAACGCGCGGGCAGTGGGTTGCTTGGATTGGTTATCCTGCGACCCAGACACGATCAATCTTCATCCTTGGCAATATCCAGCGCCAGTTGATAGATCTTGCGCCGGGGCAGATTGTGCGCTTCAGCCACCATGGCGGCGGCGTCTTTGACCGAGTTGCCCTTGAGCGCGGCGCGCAGATCGCTGTCCAGATCGCCATCGCTTACGGTGGTGCCGCGGTTGCGATCAACCAATACAACGATCTCTCCCTTCACGGGCGCATGCTCCAGGCCATCCGCCAAAACCGCAAGGCTGTCCCGGCGCACTTCCTCGAATTTCTTGGTCAGCTCCCGGCACAGGGCGGCAGAACGTTCCCCCAGAACATCCGCCATGTCCCGCAGCGATGCTGCGATCCGTTTTGGGGATTCGTAGAACACCAGCGTGCCCGGCACCGCTGCCAGCTCCTCCAGCCGTTTGCGGCGCGCGCCGCTGGCGTTGGGAAGAAAGCCTGCAAAGAAAAACGCATCCGTCGGCAAGCCAGCCAATGTCAGCGCCGCCAAGGCCGCAGAGGCCCCCGGCGCGACGGTAACAAGATGCCCGGCCTCGGCGGCGGCGCGGCTGAGGTCATAGCCTGGATCGGCAATAAGCGGCATTCCTGCCTCAGAGGCGTAGGCGACCGACTGCCCATCTTGCAGCGCATCCAGCAAACGGCCGCGCGCGCCTGCGCCACTGTGATCGTGATAGGCCACAATCTGCCGCCCATTGAGCGGAACACCGTGAATTTCCATCAGCTTACGCAACGACCTCGTGTCCTCGGCGGCGATCAAGTCAGCAGAGGCCAGCACGTCAAGCGCCCGCAGAGTAATGTCTCGGGCTGTGCCGATGGGTGTTGCGACAAAGTAGAGGCCGCTTGGCAAATGGACGATCTTGTGATTCACGCTGGACCCGCCTTGTTGGTCGTTTATGATCCCTGAGGTACCAACACGGCGTACGCCGCCGGACAAGGGAGTTTCAAGTCCAATATGTTTGCTGTTTTTCAACACGCCCGCAAGGCGGCAATGACCGCTGCTACCGTGGTTTCGACGCTGGCATTGGCCGCCTGTGACACCTTGCCGACCAGCAGCGGCCCATCGATCAACACATCAAAGCCGGTGCCGGTTGCCCTTTTGGTCCCGCGCGGGTCGGCCCAGCATGGCGATGCCGTGCTGGCCAAGAGCCTTGAGAACGCCGCCCGGATGGCCATCGCCGACCTGAACGGGGTCAAAATCGATTTGCGTGTCTATGACACTGCCGGTAGCCCGCAACAGGCCGCAACCGCCGCGACAACGGCGATCAATGATGGCGCGCGCATTATCCTTGGGCCGGTCTATGCCGAAGCCGCCAACGCCGCAGGTCTGGCCGCCGCAAAGCGCAATGTGAACGTCATGGCGTTTTCCAACAACACCGCGATTGCCGGCGGGAACGTGTTCATCCTAGGCCCGACCTTTGACAATACCGCGCGCCGACTGACCCAATATGCCGCGCGCCAAGGCAAGGATGACATCCTAGTGGTCAGCGGCAGCGACCCTGCCGGTCAGGCGGGCCGTGTCGCCATTGAACGCGCCGCCGGTCAGAGCGGTGCCCGCATCAGCGGGGCTGTCAGCTACGAGTTGTCGCAGCAAGGTGTGATCAATGCGATTCCAACCATTCGCTCTGCTGTGGCCAGCAATGGTGTCGATGCCGTGTTCATGACAGCAACCACCGCCGGTGCGCTGCCCTTGCTGACACAGCTGATGCCAGAGGCCGGTGTGAACCCCGAAACAACTCAATACATCGGTCTGACGCGCTGGGATATCCCCGCACAAACACTGTCACTGCCGGGTGTACAGGGCGGCTGGTTTGCGCTGCCCGACACCAATCGCTCGCAGCAATTCCGCAGCCGCTATCAGGCCAGCTATGGGGCCGCGCCGCACCCCATCGGTGGGCTTGCCTATGACGGGATCGCCGCGATTGGCGCATTGGTCAGTGCAGGGAAATCCGACGCGCTGACCGGCGCGGCATTGACCCGTGGCAACGGCTTCCAAGGCACCGGCGGTATTTTCCGCCTGCGCCCTGATGGCACCAATGAACGCGGCCTCGCGGTTGCGACAATCCAAGAACAGAAGGTTGTGGTTATTGACCCAGCTCCCAGTAGCTTCGCCGGTGCCGGATTCTGATCCGGCACTACCGGACACCGTTCATCTACCACCATTGCTGGGGCCGCTGATCTGCGACCCCGGCAAAATTTTTGATGCCACTGCGGTGCGGGCCGAAATCACGGCCCTGTCGCAAACCTGCCAGGCCGGAGAGCTTCGCTCTGGCGTCGTCAAAATCCTGCGTGCGGCCAACAAAGCCGGGCGTGCAACCATCGCCGAGGCCTTTGCCGAGGAGCCTTTTGCGGCGCGCGCGCTGACCCGTTCTTATGTCTATTTAACCGATGGTCTGGTCACAGCCGCGCATTACACCGCCACAAGCCTGTTGCACCCGCTGTCAAACCCGACCCAGGGCGAACGGATCGCATTGATCGCGGTCGGTGGCTATGGCCGGGGCGAAATGGCTCCGCATTCCGACGTGGATCTGTTGTTCCTGACGCCCTACAAGATCACCGCCTGGGCCGAGAGCGCGATTGAATCGATGCTCTATATTCTGTGGGATCTACGTCTGAAAGTCGGTCATTCCAGCCGCACCATCCGCGATTGCATCCGCTTGGGCGGCGAAGATTTTACCATCCGCACCGCCATGCTGGAACAACGTTTTTTGGTCGGCGACGCCGGGCTGGCCGCTGATCTGGATCGCCGCCTGAATGCGGAGCTGTTCAGCAAAGACGCCCGCGATTTTGTTGAGGCAAAACTGGCCGAACGCGACGCACGACACCTGAAACAGGGCGAGCGTTATGTCGTGGAGCCGAACGTCAAAGAGGGCAAGGGCGGCCTGCGCGATCTGCAATCGCTTTATTGGATCGCCAAATATCTCTACCAGGTGCAAGACGTCGCCGAACTGGTGCCTATGGGGCTGTTCAGCCCGGAAGAGTTGGATTCCTTTGCCAAGGCAGAGAACTTCCTTTGGGCCGTACGGGCGCATCTGCATCTGCTGACCAACCGCGCCACCGAACAGCTGAACTTTGACCTGCAGGTCGAGGTGGCAGATCGTATGGGCTACGAGGACCGCGCCGGGCGCCGGGCGGTTGAAGTTTTCATGCAGGAGTATTTCCGTCATGCCACCAAAGTGGGCGATGTGACGCGGATTTTCCTGACCAAGCTGGAGGCCACGCACCAGAAAAGCGAACCTCTGCTGGAGCGGATCTTTCGCCGTCGCCCACGGGTGAAACCCGGCTACGCCGTGATCCACAATCGACTGGATGTCGCCGATCCCGAAGCCTTCTGCGCGGATAAGCTGAACCTGTTGCGGATCTTTGAGGAAGCGCTGCGGACGGGGATGCTGATCCATCCCGATGCCATGCGGCTGGTGACGGCCAGCCTGCATCTGGTGGATGATGAGATGCGCAACGACAAAGAAGCACGGCGCATTTTCCTTGATCTGCTGCTGAAACATGGCAACCCCGAACGCGCCTTGCGACGGATGAACGAACTGGGGGTGCTCAGCGCCTTTGTGCCAGAGTTCGAGCCGATCGTGGCGATGATGCAGTTCAACATGTATCACTCTTACACGGTGGATGAGCACACCATTCAGGTGATCTCCAACTATGCTGCCATCGAACGTGGCGAGCTGGAGGATGAGCTGCCATTGTCATCCACTGTGATCCGCAAAGGAGTCAATCGCAAGGTTCTGATGGTGGCGATGCTGCTGCATGACATCGGCAAGGGGCGCGAGCAGGATCATTCGATCCTTGGCGCCCAGATTGTTCGCCGTGTGGCGCCCCGGCTGGGCCTGAACAAGAGCGAATGCGAGACTGTCGAATGGCTGGTGCGCTATCACTTGTTGATGTCGGATATGGCACAGAAACGCGACATTGCCGACCCGCGCACAGTGCGCGGTTTCGCCAAGGCGGTGAAGACGATCAAGCGCCTGGACCTGCTGTTGCTGCTGACGGTCTGCGACATTCGCGGTGTTGGCCCGGATACCTGGAACAACTGGAAGGCGGCGCTGCTGCGCGCGCTTTATAACCAGACCCGCGAGGCGTTAGAAAACGGCATGGAGGCGCTGAACCGCGCCCACCGTGGCACCGAGGCCAAGAAGGCCCTGCGCGCCGCCCTGCCTGATTGGTCCAAGGCCGACCTGAAGGTGGAAACCGGACGACATTACGATCCTTATTGGCAGGGTCTTCATGTCACCGCGCATATAGATTTTGCCGAGATGTTGCGCGAGCTGACGGACCGTGACGACCCCGGTAAGGTGATCATTCGCCTGCACCCGGATGAGGACCGCGACGCCACACGCGCCTGTTTTTCCATGGCGGATCACCCCGGCATCTTTGCCCGCATTGCCGGCGCGCTGGCCTTGGTGGGCGCGAATGTTGTTGATGCGCGGTCATATACGACCAAGGACGGGTACGTCACGGATGCCTTCTGGATTCAGGATTCCGAAGGTCACCCCTATGAGGCCGAGCGCCTGCCCCGCCTGCGCGAGATGATCCACAAGACCCTTAAGGGTGAGGTGATCACCGGCGATGCGCTGAAATCGCGCGACAAGATCAAGAAGCGCGAGCGCGCCTTTAATGTGCCAACACATATCACGTTTGATAACGACGGCTCGGAAATCTACACAATCATCGAAGTGGATACGCGCGATCGGCCGGGCCTGCTGTATGATCTGGCGCGCACGCTAGCGGGGGCCAATATCTATATCGCCAATGCGGTCATCGCCACCTATGGCGAGCAGGTGGTCGATGCGTTCTATGTGAAGGATATGTTCGGGTTGAAATACTATTCCGAGGCCAAGCAGAAATCACTGGAGGCCAAGCTGCGCAGTGCCATCGCAGAAGGGGCAAAGCGGGCCGGAACATGAAGCCGATCAAACTGCTGTCAGGCTTTCTCACCGTCGGTTTCTGGACGCTGGCGAGCCGCATTCTGGGGTTTCTGCGCGAAATCCTGATCACCGCCTATATTGGCCCCGGTCCGCTGATGGATGCCTTTGTGGCGGCGTTCCGGCTGCCCAACATGTTCCGCCGTTTCTTTGCCGAGGGGGCGTTCAACGCAGCCTTTGTGCCGATGTTTGCCAAGCGGCTGGAGAGCGGCGAGGATCCGCAGGGCTTTGCACAGGAAGCGTTCAACCTGCTGGCCATCACGGTTCTGCTGCTGGTCGGGCTTGGCATGGTGTTCATGCCCGCACTGGTCTGGGCCACGGCGGGCGGTTTTGTGGGCGATGCGCGGTTTGATCTGGCGGTGGGCTACGGGCAGATCGTCTTTCCCTATATTCTATGCATGTCGCTGGCGGCGCTGTTTTCCGGTGTGCTGAATGCCACCGGGCGGTTTGCGGCGGCGGCGGCGGCGCCTGTCTTGCTCAACATCTTTGCCTGCGCCGCCATGGTGGCAGGCGCTGTTTTGGGCGGCGAGGTCATAAGTTGGCTGGTCTGGACCATCCCGGTGGCCGGTGTCGCGCAGTTGGCGCTGGTGTGGATCGCCGCCAGCCGGACCGGTATACGCCTGCGCCCCGGCCTGCCCCGTTGGACGCCGCAGATGAAAAACCTCGTCCGTGTGGCGCTGCCGGCGGCACTGGCTATGGGGGTCACGCAGATCAATCTGGTGGTCGGGCAGCAGGTGGCCTCTGACATTGAAAACGCGGTGAGCTGGTTGTTTGTGGCGGATCGCCTGTATCAGCTGCCGCTGGGGGTCGTTGGCATTGCAATCGGCATCGTGCTGTTGCCGGATCTGTCGCGCCGCCTGCGGGCGGGAGATGACGCGGGCGCACGCGATGCGTTCTCCCGTGCCGGCGAATTCTCACTGCTGCTCACGCTGCCCTCAACTGCGGCTTTTCTTGCCGTTCCGTTGGTTCTTGTGTCAGTCCTATATGAACGCGGCGCGACTGGTGCCGATGACGTGGCCGCCATTGCCTTGGCAGTTGCCATCTATGGCGCTGGCCTGCCCGCATTTGTGCTGCAAAAGGTGCTGCAGCCGCTGTTCTTTGCCCGCGAGGATACGCGCTCACCGTTTCGCTACGCAGTGGTGGCGATGGTGATCAATGCGGTGCTGGCTTTTGGCCTGAAACCCTATCTGGGCTGGATCGCCCCTGCCATCGCAGCGACTGTGGCGGGCTGGACCATGGTCGCCTGCCTGTGGCTGGGCGCACGCCGCATGGGAGAGGTCGCGCGGTTCGACCAGCGGTTCTACGACCGGAGCCTGCGCATTCTCACCGCCTCCGCCATCATGGGCGCTGTGCTCTTTGGTGTGGTGCAGCAGTTTGGCTGGCTGTTCTACCTGCCCAGCTGGCGCTATCTGGCGCTGTTAGGGCTGATCGTGCTGGGCGCGGTGGTCTATTTCGGCGTCGGCCAGATCATCGGCGCGGTGCGCCTGGCGGATCTGAGACGTTCTGTACGTCGGGGCGGTGCTGGCATGGGGTGAGGGGTTGGGGGAGTGGCCATGGCTGAACGTGGTGCCAATGTGGACGTCCATGCCGTGAGCCGATCTAACTAACGAAGCCAAACGCCTGTAGTTAGGCACTGCATTTCCGTATCTAGTCTCAAACGAGTGGTACCTCAGTAGGGTTCAAAATCGACTTTTGAAGGGACGGATTTTCACAGCTATTCGAACTCCAAGACTATTGAGTCAGAAACGTGATGATACGAAGGTTCTGCTGTCGAATTTGACCAACACAACTCCGTCGAATGACCAAGGCAACCTTGCCGTGACCAACTCTGATCGAGTTCCATCCTCGCAAACCCAGAGCTATGAAACGACAGAGAATTCGCACTTGGTTGCAGAACTTTGGGGCGCGACATACGTTATTATTCCCCTTTGAAGCGAGAAAGTCGCACCATCCGTTGATGTCATTTGAGGTATTGCCGAGCACCCGGTCAGACAAACGGCTGACGTTATCATCCGAACCATTCTAGACTTGAACATGACGCTGTGACCTCGGCAGTTATCAGTGGAATATCTTTTTGACTGTTCACCTCCCCCTCACTCCCGGCGTATGCGGTTGCGGATGCGGGCCCAGCCGCCGGGGGCGAGGAAGAAGGACAGGCCAAAGCCGGTGGCAAAACCGCAAAGGTCAGCGACCCAGTCAAGGGTGCCGCCGAACAGCAGGCCAAACAGCAGCTGGATCCCCATCAGAAAAGCAATCAGCGTGAAGGCACGGCTTTGCTGGGCGCCGACCAGCGATAATTGCCGCCACAGGATATAGGTAAAGGCCCCGATCAGCCCATAGACCGCAGGAAAGCCACCGATCAGTGGCACCGATGACTGGGTCAGCAGCGCATAGCCCACAGCACCGCCAACGCCGGAGACCAGAAACACCAGCACCATGGCCAGATCACCAAAGATTTCGGCCACCATCTTGCCCATGGCGAGGACGAAAACACAGACAAACAGCGTCTGGGTGAAGGCGATATGCACAAAGGGATAGGAGACAAAGCGGATCAGATGCTCTGGCGGCCATTGCCCGGTCTCCCACATCCACCAAAAGATATCGGAAGAGAACGAATAGGTCTGGATCGCCTCCAGCCGCCAGCCCACCGCCTCAGGCCCGCCAAAGATCCCGCGCGCGCCAAGCGAAAACCCGGCTTCAATCCCCATGATGATCAGTACAAGCGCCACCACAACCGGCGGCAGCGGGTTCACCGGAGATGGTTCTTTTTGGTAGTCCATTGTGATCTTGCTCCTGCTTGCCTGCTCTGCCGCCCTGCCCGGTTGATCCGCGCGCGGTTGACGATGGTTCCCGCCATGGTTAAGCCAGCGAGGATCCTAATTCCAGACGGGAGTTTCTTGATGACCGAGACCACATTCACGCCACGCGTGTTTTCCGGCATCCAGCCATCGGGCAATCTGCACCTTGGCAACTATCTTGGCGCGCTGAAGCGGTTCGTGGACTGGCAGGCCAAGGACGTGGAGAGCATCTACTGCATGGTAGACATGCACGCGATCACCGTCTGGCAAGATCCTGCGGATCTTAAAAAATCCACCCGCGAGCTTTGTGCCGGGTTCATCGCTGCCGGCCTGGATCCGGAACAGTCGATCCTGATCAACCAGAGCCAGGTGCCCGAGCATGCACAGCTGGCTTGGATCTTCAACTGCGTTGCCCGCATGGGCTGGATGCAACGGATGACCCAGTGGAAGGACAAGGCCGGGAAGAATGCGCAGAACGCCTCGCTTGGTCTGTTTGCGTATCCGGCGCTGATGGCGGCGGACATTCTGGTCTACCACGCCACCCATGTGCCCGTGGGCGAAGATCAAAAGCAGCATCTTGAACTCACCCGCGACATCGCGATGAAGTTCAATCACGACTACGGCGTCGATTTCTTTCCGGTGACCGAACCGGTGATCGAAGGCGCGGCCACACGCGTCATGTCGCTGCGGGACGGGTCGAAGAAAATGTCGAAATCGGATGCGTCTGATGCCAGCCGCATCAATCTGACGGATGATGCCGACACCATCGCCAAGAAAATCCGCAAGGCCAAGACCGACCCTGACGCCCTGCCCTCAGAAGCTGAAGGGCTCGAGGGGCGGCCCGAGGCACGCAATTTGGTCAACATCTATGCTGCGATGTCAGAAAAAACGGTGGATCAGGTGCTCGCCGATGTCGGTGGTAAGGCGTTTTCCGAATTCAAACCGATGCTGGCCGACCTGTCGGTTTCAAAAATGGCACCGATCACCACGGAAATGGCCCGTTTGATGCAGCATCAGGACGAAATCGACAAGATTCTTGCACGCGGTTCAGAGCGTGCCCGAGAAATCACAGCCCCCATTCTTCGCAAGACTTATGATATTGTGGGCATGGTGGCTCCAGCCGCTTTATGATATCAAGCGGTACGAGCCCGCACCCTGCGGGTAGATAGATACTGGAGAATTCGGATGGCCAATGGCACCGTGAAATGGTTCAACGCAACAAAAGGCTACGGCTTTATCGAGCCCGAGTCTGGCGGCAAAGACGTGTTTGTACACATCTCTGCGGTTGAACGATCGGGCCTTAATGGTTTGAACGACAACCAAAAAGTTTCCTACGAGCTGGAAACTGGTCGTGACGGCAAGCAGTCCGCAGGCGCGCTGGAACTGCTGTAAGGATCGCGGCGCGGGTTTTCCGCGCCCATTCTACTAAAGACATTCTGACCACAGCTTTCTGTGGGTAGAATCACCCTAAGGCCGCCCGTTTCAGGCGGCCTTTTGCATGTCTGGGGTAAATTCTTTTGCCGGTGCCAGAGACCGCTGCAACCGGAGTGACCCGGTCGGCCAACTACAGCGATCGGATGCCGTTCATGGTCAGATCCGCCACCATCTGCGCGTAATCTTCACGCGCCTCAGATCCGGCGCCGGAATTCCACATGTAATACCAGTTCAGCATACCGAAGACCGACATCGTGGCGGCGCGCAGCTTCGCCGGATCCTTGGCGATGCCCTCGTCCGCGACCCCGGCAAGCGCGCCACTGACCAGTTGCACCAGTTCGCGTTGATAGGCGCGCAGCAGTTTTTGCTGCTCTTCCGGCAGGGCTCCCATGGCGCTGATCTGAACCTGATGCTCGTGGTCGGCACCCTGATAGGCCAGCAGGATTTCCGAGACGATGCGGCGCAGCCGCTGGTCAGGGGAAAGCGCGCTGACGTCCACACTGCAGACCCGATCGCGCAGATCGCTCAGATAGGTATCAAGGACGCCGAACAATACGGCATCCTTGCTGTCGTAATAGTGGTAGATATTGGCCTTGGAGATCCCGCATTCCCGCGCCAGCTGGGTCATCGACGCGCGGTCAAACCCCTGTTCGGCAAAGACTTTGGCCGCAGACTTCAGGATCTGGGCGCGTTTCTCATCGTGGTCTTTTGCAATGGTGCGGGCCAAGCGGGTTACTCCTTGCTGCGGTTGTCGACAACGCGCTTGGCCTTGCCCTGGCTGCGCTCCACCGATCCCGGCTCGCCGACTATGATCTCGGTCGAGACGCCAACCATATCCTTGATCCGCTTGGTTAGCATCCGGGCCGCGGCGGTTTTGCTCAGTTCATCCGTGGCGTCCGGATTGGCCTCCACAAAGACCCGCATCGCATCCATACGACCGGATTTATAAAGCTCGATCTGGTAGTACGGCGCGAGGCCACCGGTGGCCAGCAGCTGCTCCTCCACCTGGCTGGGGAAGACGTTTACGCCGCGCAGGATGATCATGTCATCGCTGCGGCCGGTGATCTTCTCCATCCGCCGCATCGAGCGCGCGGTGCCCGGCAACAGTCGGGTCAGGTCGCGGGTGCGGTAGCGCACCATTGGCAGGCCTTCCTTGGTGAGCGTGGTGAACACCAGCTCGCCCAGCTCGCCATCCGGCAGCACCTCGCCAGTCTGCGGGTCGATGATTTCGGGCAGGAAGTGGTCCTCCCAGATCACCGGGCCATCCTTGGTCTCCACGCATTCATTGGCCACACCCGGCCCCATGATCTCGGACAGGCCGTAGATATCAACCGCATGCATGTCAAAGGCCGCCTCGACCTCTTTGCGCATCGCATCTGTCCAGGGTTCGGCGCCGAATACGCCAACCTTCAGCGAACAGTCGCGCGGGTCCATGCCAACCTTGTGGTACTGCTCCAGGATGTTGAGCATGTAAGAGGGCGTCACCATGATGCCGTCGGGTTGGAAGTCGGTGATCAGGCCCACCTGCTTCTCGGTTTGGCCGCCAGACATAGGCACCACCGTCGCACCAAGGCGCTCAATCCCGTAATGCGCACCCAGCCCCCCGGTGAACAGCCCGTAGCCATAGGCGTTATGCACCATGTCGCCCTTGCGCAGGCCCGAGGCGCGCAAAGACCGCGCCACCAGATCCGCCCAATTGCTGATATCATTGGCGGTGTAACCGACAACGGTCGGCTTGCCGGTGGTGCCGGAGGACGCATGCAGGCGCATGATCTCACTGCGTGGCACCGCGAACAGGCCAAAGGGGTAGTTGTCACGCAGGTCATTTTTATAGGTGAAGGGAAACTTGGCCAGATCGGACAGCTGTTGCAGGTCGTCCGGGTGCACGCCGACGTCGTCGAAGCGCTGCTTGTACATCGGCACGTTGTCATAGGCGTGGCGCAGCGACCATTTAAGTCGATCCAGCTGCAGGGCGCGGATTTCGTCGATGGAGGCAATCTCAATCGGATCGAGATCCGCCTTGTTTGGGGTCAGGTCTTTCATGGCGTCCTCCACATCTTGCCTTTGCAAAACAGCTTATTCATCAAACAACTGGCCCTTTATCGCGCGGGAGAAGCCCCGGAATTCAGCGATCCGCTGACCGTCCTGATTGGTCACTGTCACGTCATAAATACCGCTGCGTCCGGTCAGTGAGACCTCATGCGCCGTGGCAATCAACCGATCCCCCAGCCGCCCCGGTGCGGTAAAGCTGATCACGTTGTGCTGCGCCACGGTCGCCTGATTACGGCTGTTGCAGGCAAAGGCAAAGGCGCTGTCGGCCAGCATGAAGGTCACGCCGCCATGGCAGATGCCATGGCCGTTGCAATGATGCTGGGCCACGGTCAGCTCCAGCGTGGCCTCCCCTTCGGCCACATGGGTGACCTCCATGCCCGCCCATTTGGAGGCGTGGTCGTCCGCCCACATGGCGGCAGCGGATTTTTCTGCGCGGTCTTTTGGAGTCATGGTCATTTGCCCTTGAACGCAGGGGCGCGTTTTTCGAGGAAGCTGGCAACGCCCTCGGCGTAATCCGCGCTCTCTCCACAGGTTTTCATGGCGCCCGCCTCGACCTCCAGTTGCTCGGCGAGCGTGTTGACGGCGGCGGCCTGAATCGTCTGTTTGGTCAGGCCAAGGCCCAGAGTTGGTCCGTTTGCGAGTTTCTCGGCCATGGCGCGCGCCTCTGTCATCAGACCCTCATCCGGCAATGCCTTCCAGATCAGGCCCCAGTCCTCGGCCTTCTTCGCGGGCAGCGGCTCGGCTGTCAGCGCCAGCCCTTTGGCGCGGGCCTCGCCCAGCAGCCGCGGCAGATGCCAGCTGCCGCCGGTGTCCGGGATCAGGCCGACCTTGGAAAACGACTGGATGAACTTGGCGCTCTCCGCTGCGAGGACCACATCGCAGGCCAGCGCCAGATTGGCCCCGGCCCCGGCCGCGACACCGTTCACCGCGCAGATCACCGGAAAATTCAGCGAGCGGATGAGGTTTACAAGCGGCGCGTATAAGGTGCGGACGGTATGACCAAGGTCCGGTGGGCCGTCCATCTCACGCGGATCGCGGTCGCCCAGATCCTGCCCGGCGCAGAAGCCGCGACCGGCCCCGGTCAGCAGCACTGCACGCGCGCCACCATCGCGGGCCGCTTCAAGGGCTGCGCGCAGCGCGTGGTGCATCTCCTCGGTGAAACTGTTCAACCGGTCCGGACGGTTCAGGGTGATTTCCACCCATGTCCCGTGATCCTCCACCAACAGCGTCTCTGACATCGCCGCGCCTCCCCTCGTGCATCTGTTAACAAAGACCTTGCATAAACCGACCGGTTGGTCAATATATTTGCGACTTCTCATATTCAGACCGTGCAGTCCCCGGTCCAGACGCAAAGGAACCCGCCCATGAGCCTTCTTGATGTTTCCAGCTTTGCCGCTGGCCAATGGATTGCACCGGGTGCGGGTGCACGCAGCATCGCCAGTGCAATCACAGGTGCGCCGCTTGCTCAGGCGGGCAATGACGCGCTGGATGTGCAGGGGATGCTGGACTATGCCCGCACAGTGGGCGGCCCCTCCTTGCGCAAACTGACCTTCCATGATCGCGCCCGGATGCTGAAGGCCCTGGCGGGGCATCTGAACACACACAAACAGGCGCTTTATGATCTGTCGTTCGACACTGGCGCCACGCAGGCCGACCATGTGATCGATATCGACGGCGGCATCGGCACCATGTTTGTCTTCGCCTCCAAAGGGCGACGCGAAATGCCCGATGCGCATGTCTATCTGGACGGCGATCTGGAACAGCTGTCCCGCGACGGCAGTTTTTTGGGGCAGCATATCTGCACCCCATTGCAAGGGGTTGCCGTACATATCAACGCCTTCAACTTCCCGGTCTGGGGGATGCTGGAAAAACTGGCACCGACCCTGCTGGCCGGTGTTCCGGCCATTGTAAAACCAGCCACGGCCACCTGCTATGTCACCGAACTGACGGTGCGACTGATGCTGGAGTCCGGGATTCTGCCGGAGGGTGCGCTGCAACTTGTGTCAGGTGGGATTGGCGACATGCTGGACCATCTGACCATGCAGGATGTGGTGAGTTTCACCGGCTCTGCACAGACCGCGCTGAAACTGCGCGCCAACCCGGTGATTCTGAAGAATTCCATTCGGTTTGTCGCAGAACAGGACAGTCTGAATGCCTCGATCCTTGGCCCGGATGCGGTAGCCGGTACGCCGGAATTTGATCTGTTCGTCAAGGAAGTCAGCCGCGAAATGACCACCAAGGCGGGGCAGAAATGTACCGCCATCCGCCGCATCATTGCACCACAAGCGCAAGTGGACGCCGTGATCAGCGCGCTGTCGGAACGCTTGGCAAAAACCACAATCGGCGACCCGCGCCTGGAGAACACACGCATGGGCGCGCTGGTGTCCGGCAGCCAAAAGCGGGACGTTTTGGAAAAGGCGGCAATCCTCGCACAAGAGGCCGAACGGGTTTACGGCGACCCCAGCAATTTTGCGGTTGAAGGCGCTGATGCGGAAAAGGGTGCTTTTGTGCCCCCGATGCTGTTTCACTGCACCAACCCGGACAAAGCCATGCGGGTGCATGATACCGAAGCGTTCGGCCCGGTCTCCACGATCATGGGTTACCGCGATCTGGACCACGCTATCACGCTTGCCAATCGCGGCGAAGGGTCACTGGTGGCCTCGGTCATCACTCATGACGCAGAGGTGGCGCGCGATGTGGCGCTGGGATCCGGCGCCTTTCACGGGCGGCTCTATTTCAACAACCGCGATTCGATGAAGGAATCCACCGGCCATGGATCCCCCCTGCCCCATATGGTGCATGGCGGACCGGGTCGTGCTGGTGGCGGCGAGGAGCTGGGCGGCGTGCGTGGTGTAAAACACTATATGCAACGCACCGCCATTCAGGGTTCGCCCGATATTCTGTCGGCGATTGGCGCAAAATGGGTGCCCGGTGGCACGGAAATCGTGGCCAAGGTGCATCCCTTCACCCGCCAGTTTGGCGACCTGGCGTTGGGCGAAACCCTATACAGCGACGCCCGCACCATCACTTTGGACGACATCGAAACGTTTGCCCATTTCACGGGCGATACATTTTACGCCCATATGGATGATGCCGCTGCTGCGCGAAACCCGTTCTTCCCCGGTCGTGTGGCCCATGGTTATCTGCTGATCAGCTTTGCTGCCGGTCTGTTTGTACAGCCAGACGAAGGCCCGGTACTCGCCAATACCGGGCTGGACAACCTGCGCTTTATGAAGCCTGTTTCAGCAGGCGACAGCATAAAGGTGCGCCTTACCGTGAAGAAAAAGACACCACGCAATGATGAGTATGGCGAGGTGCGCTGGCACGTCACCCTGACCAATCAGGATGATGAAATTGCCGCCGAATATGAGCTGCTGACGATGAACGCCTTCTGATCGGATTTTTACAGATCAGGTCGTCCGGTCTGGCCTAACCGGGTCGGGCGACTTATCTATTATGTATGACCGACGCGCAGACATCCTGGTTTAATACCGCCGTAACCGCCCTGAGCGACCCGCAAAATCAGCGGGTCTGGTCGATTATTGTGTCCCTGTTCGGGGATCTCGCGCAGCGCGACGGCGATAAGATCAGCGGTCGCGCCCTGACCCATATCATCACACCGATGGGCATCAAACCCGAGGCGATCCGCGTTGCCCTGCACCGTTTGCGCAAAGATGGCTGGATCGATAGCACCCGCTCTGGCCGGGCGTCGGTGCATTTCCTGACGGCATCGGGCCGCAGCCAGTCTGCGGCTGTCACGCCGCGCATCTATGCGCCCACAACGATTACACCTCAGGATTGGCACCTGCTGATCGCAGAGGACGGCAACAGCGGCACGCTTGATGCGCTGGTACAGCAGCCCAACTATGTCGCGGTCAACCGCACTACCGTCTTGGGACACGGACCTCTGCCGCGGGGCCGCTCTGATCTGTTGGTGGTCACAAAACCAGAGCTTAGCGCGCCGGACTGGCTGCGTGGACGGCTGTTCCCCGAGGACCTGAAACTGGCCTGTGCACGGCTTGACAGCACATTAAACGGCCTACAGCTGCCAAAGGCGACAGTGAAACCGGGGCTGGGCCCAGTTCAGATTGCAACATTGCGAACCCTGGTCGTGCACCGGTGGCGCCGTGTCGTGCTGCGCCACCCTGATCTGCCTGCCGCCTACCATCCCAGCGATTGGGTCGGCGAGCGCTGCCGCCACCGCGTCGCAGATCTGTTGCAGAACCTGCCTCGCCCTGTGCTTACCCAAACCGGCGACCTGTTGTCGGCCAACTCCGACTGAACATCTGAACGCCCAGTCATCAGGCGGTGTCGCGCCACCGAGGATGCGCTGGTGATTTTTCCTTTACAAACGCCAGTGGGAAATCTACGCCTAGCCCAAGATGGTTCCCAAGGCGCGAAAACGGCCAAGGGATGAAAAGGGAACGTGGTGTGGTGTAGCCAAAAGGCGCCAAATCCGCGACTGCCCCCGCAACTGTGAGCGGTGAGCGACCTCGATAGACCACTGGCCACTTGGGCCGGGAAGGCCGAGGCACGCAGCAACCCGCAAGTCAGGAGACCTGCCATCCACTGAGAACCTATTGACCGGACGGGGTGTTCCGGCGGGCAGGATGATATGGCCGTCTCTGTGACGTCCGGCTCCCCTCCCCCCGCAGCCTCGTCGACACGCGCGGAGGGCGCTATGGACGGGACAACACAGCACCGTATTCTGGTGTGCACATCCTGCAAGGGCATGGATCCGGACCGCCGTCCGGGGCCGGAGCTGATTGCCGACTTGCGCGCGGCATTGGCAGGGCACGATGGTCCCCCTGTCGAGGTCGCGGGCGTCGCCTGCATGGCCGGCTGTCGCCATCCCTGTACAGTCGGATTTCAGGCCGAGGGCAAAGCAAGTTATGTTTTCGGTGGCCTCACGCCCGGCGACGATATTGCCGACATCCTGACATTTACCAACCTGTACCAGATGCTGGCCGACGGCTGGTGCAGCTCGGTTGACCGACCGGGCAAGCTGCGGCGCAATACGCTGTCGCGCATCCCGGCCTTTGCGCCCGCCGGTCCTGCGGCGTCCCAGGTCGTGGCCGAGACCGCAAATGTCCCTCGTTCTGTTGAGCCTGCCGAATGACTGCCGCATCGGTCACCGTCACGGATATCAGTTGGGCGCCAGGACGCACCGCGCCTCTGATCCTGCAACCGACCAGTTTTCATCTGGAGGCGGGCTGCGTGCTGGGTATTGTAGGTCCGAATGGTGCCGGAAAATCCACACTTCTGCGGGTGATCTACCGCTACAATGCGCCGCGTACGGGGCGTGTTCTGGTTGGTGACAGCGACATCTGGAGCCTGCCGCCAAAATCCGCAGCCCGCCGTGTCGCAGCCGTGCTTCAGGAACAACCGACGGACTTTGCCTTGACCGTGGCCGAGATTGTCGCCCTTGGACGCGCGCCGCATCGTTCTGGCTTTGCTACCCCTGGTGCCCGCGACGCGGCGATCATTGACCACATGCTCAACCGGCTGGAGCTGCACCATATGGCCAACCGCGCCTTTGGCACCCTGTCAGGCGGCGAACGCCAGCGTGTCATGGTGGCCCGCGCTCTGGCGCAGGAACCTGCACTGTTGATCCTGGATGAGCCGACAAACCACTTGGACATTCGCCATCAGCTGGATGTCCTACAACTGATCCGAGACCTAGATGTGACCATCATCACCAGCCTGCATGATCTTAATATTGCAGCGCAGATTTGTGATCAGGTGCTGCTGATGTCAAACGGCCAATCACTGGCCTGCGGCCCGCCTGATGAGGTGCTGCGCGAAGAGACCGTAAGCACAGTCTTTAGCGTCGCAGCCCGACGTGAAACTTTGTCCCCTTCGGGTCAGGATCACCTGACCTTTCACCTACCAACCCAATAAGGAATACTCGCGATTATGACGACCCGCATGTCCGCGATGACGCATCTGTTTGCTGCCAGCGTTCTGGCCACCTCCTTGGCCTCGATGGCCCAGGCTGAAACCACCGTGCAAAGCTGCAACCGCAGCGTCAGCTTTGACGCGCCGCCCCAGCGCGCTGTCTCCAATGACGTCAATCTGACCGAAATGATGCTGGCCCTGGGACTGGCGGATCGCATGGTGGGCTATACCGGCATTTCCGGCTGGAAGACGCTGGACCCGGTGATGCGCGCAGGCGTTGCCCAATTGCCGGAATTGTCGGCCAAATACCCCTCCAAAGAGGTGCTGATCGGGGCCGATGCAGATTTCTTTTTTGCGGGCTGGAACTACGGCATGAAAGTAGGCGGAGCAGTCACCCCCGAAACCCTCTCTCCATTTGATATCAAAGTCTATGAGCTGACTGAAAGCTGCATCCACATCGGTGAAAAACCCAAAGTCAGTATGGACGACATGTACAATGACCTGCTGAACTTGGGCCGCATTTTTGCCGTTGAAGACACCGCGGAGGCGCTGGTTGCCGGCTACAAGGACGAGCTGGCCGCCTTTGCTAAAACCCGCCCCGAAGCCACCGATCCGTTGCGGGTTTTTGTCTATGACAGCGGCGAGGACACGCCCTTCACCGCAGGCAAATACGCCATGCCCACCGCGTTGATCGAGGCGGCGGGCGGCAGCAACATCATGGAAGATCTGGGAAAAAGCTGGGCCACTGTGACCTGGGAAGCCGTAGTGGAGCGCAATCCCGAGGTGATCGCGATCGTGAACTACGGGTCGGTCACTGCTGAAGAGAAACGCGCCTTCATGCGCAACAACCCGGCCTTTGCAGAGATCGACGCGGTGAAGAACGACCGTTTCGTGACCCTTGAGTATGTCGAAGCCACGCCAGGCCCGCGCAACATCCGCGCGATCAAGACGTTGGCAACCAGCTTTGACGCGGCGCGCAAGGATGCGGTAAGCAACTGATATGTCCACCGCTCACGCACATCCCGCATCTGAGCCACGCCTCAGCGCGTGCGCCCGGCGGCGCCTGCGCGGGCGGCTGGCCTGGATCCTGAGCGGGGCCGTTCTGACGGCCCTGACCCTGTCGATTGCCGTCTCTGTTGGAGCGGTCGGTATTCCCCTGACTGCCGTCTGGGGCATTATCGTCAGCAAACTGGCCCCGGGGCTAGAGAGCTGGTTCACGACAGATTGGAGCAAGGGGCAGGCTGCGATTGTCTGGGATATCCGTTTTCCGCGGGCCCTTCTTGCCATGATGGTTGGGGCGGGCCTAGCCATGGTGGGCGCCAGCCTTCAGGCCGTGACGCGAAATCCACTGGCCGATCCTCATCTGTTGGGGATTTCAGCGGGCGGAGCCTTTGGTGCGATCTTGGCGCTTTTGCATACCGGGTTGTTTCTGGGCCTTTTGACAGTACCGCTGTTGGCCTTTGCAGGCGCATTGGGCGCAACGGCGCTGGTGCTGGCCGTTTCGCGCTTTGCCGAGGCCACCACAGCAGATCGGCTGGTGCTGGTTGGTGTCGCGGTGTCTTTTGTCGTCATGGCAGGGGCCAATGTGCTAATCTTCCTCGGCGATCCACGTGCTACCCATACTGTGGTCTTTTGGATGCTGGGCGGGCTTGGGCTCGCGCAATGGAGCCATCTGATCTACCCGCTTGTGGTGCTGGTTCTTTGCGGCGGCTGGTTGTGGACAAAGGCCGGCGATTTCAATGCGATGACCGTTGGCGATGAAACCGCAACAACACTTGGGATCCCGGTTGCACGGTTCAGACTGATCACCTTTACCATCGGTGCCTTGATCACCGGGGTGATGGTCGCCTTTTCCGGTATGATCGGTTTTGTCGGGCTGATTGTGCCGCATATCGCCCGGTTGATCGTGGGCGGCGATCACCGGCGTGTACTGCCCGCATCGGCGTTGATCGGCGGTTTGTTCCTGGTGGCGGCTGATATCTTGGCGCGTACGTTAATGGCACCTGAGGATATGCCGATCGGTTTGGTCACCGGACTGGTGGGCGGCGTGTTCTTCATCTGGCTGCTGCGGCGGCGCTAGGCCTGCCGCGACAACAGATGATTTAGGCCCCCGCAGCATATCGGGGGCCTCCTGCAGTTGCGGACGTCAGGCAGCAGCCACCACAATCATCTCGACCAGCAGTTCGGGCCGTGCCAGCTTGGCTTCGCCGCAGGCCCGCGCCGGAGCCGCACCCTCAGGCACCCAGGCATCCCAAACCTCGTTCATCGCCGTAAAATTGGCCATATCGGAGAGCCAGATCGTGCATTGGAGCATGCGGGATTTGTCACTGCCTGCCTCGGCCAGAAGGGCGTCTATCTTATCGAGGCAATCCTGCGTCTGCTGGGCAATGCTGGCCCCGGCGGTGCCGACCTGACCACAGAGGTAGATGGTATCGCCATGCTTGACGATTTTGCTCATGCGGGTGCCGGTATGGTGGCGTTCGATCTGTGTCATATGATCCTCATGCAATGACGGCCACGCCGGAGGGCGGGTCTGCATCAGGGATATCGGTCCGGCCGTGGCATGGCAATGCACCCTGAGACGGACATCAGCTGCCAGCAATTCACCGGCAACAAGCCGTTCAAATACCGCACAAATTTTGATATTTGAATTCATCCTTGCCGAAAAGAGAAGCGCCCCCCTATAGTTTCCCCTGCGGAACATATGGCGCGTATTGCCGGGCTCACGACCGAGCCCCTAGCGTCGACGACACGCGGGCACGACCGGCGACGTTCCAAAAGAGCCTGCAACACCGCAGGGCCATCGACAGGGGGAAATGACATGACACCGACCAAGACCCGCGCGCGGATGTCGCGCCGCCAATTTCTGCTCAGCTGCGCGGCTGGCGCGCTGACCGTTTCGCTTGGCGCGACACTGCCCCATCAGGCCGCCGCAGCCGATCCGATCAAGGTTGCAGGCATCTACACCGTGCCCGTCGAACAGCAATGGGTCAGCCGGATCCATGTTGCCGCCCTCGCCGCCAAGGACCGTGGCGACATCACCTATATGTTCTCTGAGAACACTTCGAACACCGATTATCCGCGGGTGATGCGTGAATATGCCGAGCAGGGCCACAAACTGATCATCGGCGAGATATTCGGCGTGGAGGCTGAGGCCCGCGAAGTGGTCGCAGATTATCCCGATGTCGCCTTCTTGATGGGCTCTTCCTTCAAAGAAGACCCGGCGCTGCCCAATCTGGCGGTGTTTGACAATTATATTCAGGATGCATCCTACCTGTCTGGCATTGTGGCCGGTGCCATGTCCGAGAGTGGCAATATCGGCATGGTTGGTGGCTTTCCCATTCCTGAGGTCAACCGCTTGATGCATGCCTTCATGGCGGGCGCGCGGGAGATGAATCCCGATATCACGTTCCAGGTCTCCTTCATCGGCAGCTGGTTCGATCCGCCCAAGGCCAAGGAAACCGCCTTTGCGATGATCGAGAACGGTGCTGATATGCTTTATGCAGAACGCTTTGGCGTATCAGACGCTGCCAAGGAAAAGGGCGTTCTGGCCATCGGCAATGTGATCGACACACAAGGCGACTACCCCGACACTGTGGCGGCCTCGGCCCTATGGCATTTTGAGCCAACTTTGAATGCCGCGATTGCCAAGGTACGGGATGGCAGCTTCACTGCGGCAGACTATGGCGTCTATTCCTTCATGAAGGAAGGTGGCGCATCACTGGCACCTTTTGGCACCTTTGAGGGGAAGATTCCGCAGAAAGCGCTGGATCTGATCGCCAGCCGCACCGCAGCCATCAAGGATGGCTCCTACGAGGTGGAAATCAACGACGCTGAGCCTGCGTCCTCCTGACGGGAGGCCGCCAATGGCGTCCGATAAAATGGCACAGGCACCGGGTCTCACCCCGGTGCTGCGCCTTCTGAACATCACCAAATGCTTTGGCAGTGTCACCGCGAACGATGACGTGAGCTTTGACCTGTTTCCGGGCGAAGTCATTGCCTTGCTTGGGGAAAACGGCGCGGGCAAGACCACGCTGATGAATATTCTGTTTGGTCAGTATATGGCCAATTCAGGCGGCGTGGAGCTGTTCGGCGCCCCCCTGCCGCCCGGTGCGCCGCGCGCGGCCCTGGATGGTGGCGTCGGCATGGTGCATCAGCATTTCACATTGGCGGACAATCTGACGGTCTGGGAGAATATCACCCTTGGTGTAGAGCCGCTGCTGGGCCTCGGCCTGCGGGCAGGACCGGCCAAGGCCCGCATCCGGGCGCTGGCCGAACAGTTTCACCTGAAGGTCGATCCCAACGCGAAGGTGTCGCGACTCACCGTTGGCGAACGTCAGCGGGTCGAGATCCTGAAGGCACTGTACCGGGACGCACGGATCCTCATTCTGGACGAACCCACAGCGGTCCTGACGCCGCAGGAGGCCGATGCGCTGTTTGCCACCCTGCGCGAAGCCATCAACCGGGGGTTGTCCGTGATCTTCATCTCGCATAAACTACATGAGGTGATGGCAATTTCCGACCGGGTTCTGGTGCTACGCCACGGCAAGTTGGTTGCCGAACGGCAGACCGCTGACACCAACCGGGATGAGCTGGCCGCCCTGATGGTTGGTGCCGATTTGGTGCCAGCAAAGTTCGCCGCCAACGCCCCCGGCCCTGCCCTGTTGCAGTTGCGCGATGTCACCACGCCCAGCGCTGCGGCCAGCCCCGGTTTGCAGCATGTCTCACTTGATCTGGCGGCGGGTCAGATCACCGGATTGGCCGGGGTGTCCGGCAATGGTCAGGCGGCGCTGTCTGATCTGGTCTCGGGCCTGATCACGCCGCAGTCCGGCAGTCTGACACTGAATGGCACAAATCCATCCGGCTGGTCGCCCCGTCAGGCAATCACCGCCGGGATCGCCCGCATTCCTGAAGATCGCCACAAGACAGGCACCATCGCGGATTTTGATCTGACGGAGAATGCGATCCTTGAAACCTATGCCACCCGCTTCAGCCACCGGGGCTGGCTCGACTGGCGGGCCGCGCGTGACTTCGCCAAGACCGTGATCGCAGGCTATGACGTGCGCTGTCCCGGCCCGGACACCCGCATCCGACTGCTGTCCGGCGGTAATATGCAAAAGCTGATCCTTGGCCGCGTGCTGGAACAATCGCCGCAGATCATCCTGGCCAACCAGCCAGTGCGCGGGTTGGATATCGGTGCAGTCACCTATGTACATGAACAGCTGGCCAAAGCCTGCGCACGTGGGGCGGCGGTTCTGCTGATTTCCGAGGATCTGGACGAGATAATGCAGCTTTCTGATGTGATCCATGTGATCAGCGAAGGACGCCTTAGCCCCGGGTTCACCCGAGGTTCTAAACAGCCAGAAGAACTGGGGGCCTGGATGGCTGGTCATGGCTTTGACACCCCACAGACGGAGGATGGCCATGCGGCTTGAACCGATTGCCGCACCGAGCTGGCAGCGGCGGCTGATGCCGCCTGCGCTGGCGCTGCTGGCGACCTTTGCCCTTGCCGCGCTGCTGGCACAGATCGCGGGCGGAGAGCCGCTGTCGATTTTTGGCCTGATCCTGACTGGGGCGTTTGGGTCGAAATTTGCGCTGCTTGAGACGCTGAACCGGGCCACCCCGTTGATTTTTACCGGCCTCGCTATTGCCGTCGCCTTTCGTGCCAAGCTCTGGAATATCGGAGCCGAGGCGCAGCTTTATGCGGGGGCTGTGATCACCGTTGTTCTCGGCACCGGCGCGCTGAACCTGCCTGCGCCGCTGTTGCTGCCTCTGCTCGGCGCGGCGGCGCTGATCGCGGGGGCGGTGCTGCTGCTGGGGCCTGCGCTGTTGAAGACACGGCTGGGGGTGGATGAGGTGGTTACAACGCTGCTGTTCAACTTCATATTCCTGTTGTTCGTCTCCTACCTTCTGGAAGGGCCGCTGAAGGATCCGATGGGCATGGGTTGGCCAAAATCACCACGGCTGAGCGCCGACGCGCGGCTCCCCCGCGTGGTGGACGGGCTGCGGCTGCACTGGGGGTTTGCGCTGGCGCTTATTTCGGCTTTGGTGATCTGGGTGATCAACACCCGCACCACGCTGGGCTATGAGATGCGCGCAGTTGGCCAGAATGCCGAAGCCGCGCGATTTGCGGGCATCCCAGTCACAAAGGTGATCCTGAAAACCGCGCTGTTGTCTGGCGGTCTGGCCGGATTGGCGGGCTATTCCGAAGTATCAGGCCTGAAAGGGGCGCTGACGCTCGATCTGAGCCCCGGTTTTGGCTACACGGGCATCGTTGTGGCCATGCTGGCGCTGCTGCATCCAATTGGCGTGGTTTTTGCAGCGCTGTTCGTCGCCGCGATATTTGTCGGGGCGGACAGTATGAGCCGGGCCGCAGGTGTTCCCAGCTATCTGGCCGATATCATGTTGGCCTCTGCCCTGCTGCTGATGGTGCTGGCGATCCTTCTGAGCAAATTCCGGCTGCGGAGGGACTGAGATGGATATCCTCGAAATCCTGCTTTCTGCCAGCTTCTGGGCCGCCGCGATCCGCATCGCCTCGCCGCTGATCTTTGCCACGTTGGGAGAGCTGATCTGCGAACGGGCCGGCGTGCTGAACCTCGGGATTGAGGGGATCATGGTCGCTGGCGCCTTTTCCGGCTGGATCGCGGTCTGGGCCGGGCTGCCGCTCTGGGGCGGGGTTGGTGTGGCCCTGCTGACCGGCATGGGTTTTGGTCTGCTGCATGCGACGCTCAGCGTGCCGTTTGGGTTGTCGCAACATGTGGTGGGCATCGGGCTGACACTGCTGGCCACCTCGCTGACCTTTTACACTTACCGCGTGGTGCTGCCGGAGGTGTCATCGCCGCCTAAGATCGAAGCCTTCCAACCCTATGAGATCCCGTTTTTATCAGATCTGCCGCTACTCGGCCCGGCGCTGTTTTCCCAAACACCGCTGACCTATGCCGCCTTTGTGCTGGCAGCACTCTGCGCCTACACGCTGTATCGCACGCCGCTGGGGCTGGCGGTGCGGGCCGCAGGCGAGAACCCATCGGCAGTGGCCGCTCAGGGGCTGTCCGTGACCGCGATCCGCATGGGCGCGGTGGTCGTCGGTAGCGGGTTTATGGCGGTTGGCGGCGCGTTCCTGACGCTCTCGGCCTTTGACAGTTTCTTTTTCGATATGGTGAACGGGCGCGGCTGGATCTGCATTGCGCTGGTTGTCTTTGGCGCGTGGCGACCGGGCAAGGCGGTGCTGGGCGCCATCCTCTTTGCCGCCTTTGATGCGCTGCAAATCCGCCTGCAACAAACCGGGATCGGCGCGGTGGTGCCTTATCAGCTGTTTCTGATGCTGCCCTATATTCTATCGATACTGGCGCTGATCCTGATGTCGCGCCGCGCCGAGGTGCCCGCCGCGCTGATGGTGCCATTCAACAAGGGAGAAAGATGATGTTGGACCTGTTGATCAAGGGCGGCACCCTGCCCGATGGCTCGGTCGCGGATATCGGCATCACTGGTGACACGATCACCGAGGTGGCCCCCTCCATTGACGCGACAGCCGGGGAGACCATCGAGGCCAGCGGTGATCTGGTCGCGCCGCCCTTTGTCGATCCGCATTTCCATATGGATGCGACGCTGTCCTATGGGCTGCCGCGGGTCAATGCCTCTGGCACGCTCCTGGAGGGGATCAGCCTATGGGGGGAGCTGCGCGAGGAGGCCAGTGTCGACGATATGGTCAGCCGCGCGCTGACCTATTGCGACTGGGCGGCCAGCATGGGGTTGCTGGCAATCCGCACCCATGTCGATACCACCGCCGATCACCTGCGGGGCGTGACCGCGATGCTGGAGGTCCGCGAGGCCGTGAAGGAGTATATCGATCTGCAATTGGTCGCCTTTCCGCAGGACGGGTTGTACCGGGCGGAAAACGGGCGTGAAAATCTGATCCGCGCACTGGATATGGGCGTCGATGTGGTTGGCGGCATCCCGCATTTCGAACGCAGCATGCAGGATGGCGCGGACTCTCTGCGTGACCTTTGCAAGATTGCGGCGGATCGGGGGCTACAGGTCGACATCCATTGTGACGAAACCGATGATCCGCTGTCGCGCCACATCGAAACCCTGGCGCAGGAAACCCAGCGCCACGGGTTGCAGGGACGGGTTGCGGGCAGTCACCTGACCTCCATGCACTCGATGGACAATTACTACGTCTCAAAGCTGTTGCCGCTGATTGCCGAGGCCGGGATTGCGGCCATCCCCAATCCGCTGATTAATATCGTCTTGCAGGGGCGGCATGACAGTTTTCCCAAACGGCGCGGGCTGACCCGGGTGAAGGAATTGCTGGCCCATGGCGTCACGGTGGGCTGGGGGCAGGATTGCGTTCTGGATCCGTGGTACAGCTTCGGCACCGGGGACATGCTGGATGTCGCCTTCATGGGGATGCATGTCGCGCAAATGACCCACCCGGATGAGATGGCCCATTGTTTCACCATGGTAACCGAGAGCAATGCCGCCATCATGGGGCTGGACGGCTATGGCCTGAAGAAAGGCGATCGCGCGTCTCTCGTGGTGCTGGATGCCGCCACCCCGACCGAGGCACTGCGGCTGCGGCCTGCGCGCCTTGCCGTCGTGACCAAGGGCAAGGTGATCAGCCGGAGCGCGCGCGGCGATGCGGATATATCCATCCCCGGCCGCCCGGCACAGGTACGGCGGCGCCATCAGATGCCCGGATGACCTGACATCAGATCAACAGATACGGCAGGCCAACCCCCGCCGCCGTCAGTAACAGCAGGGCTACCAGCATCACCAACCCGTCGCGGGTCAACATCGCAACGGCGAGGCTGCTGACCACAATCCCCAGCGTCGAGGAGCTGAACGGCACCAGCTCGAGAAAGGGCATCGCCAGCCCGCAAAGCGCGCAGATGACCCGTGGGATTGTCAGAAAAGGCTGCCGGAGCAGCATTTTGACACGGGCCTCCGTGTGGCGATCCAGAAACCGCGCCATGCGGCGCATCGGCCCCAAGACCTTTCGCGCGCGGTCAGAGGAGACGCGCTGCCTGCGAAGCCAATCCGGCAACCAAAGATGATCACGGCCTAGTGTCATCTGCGCCGCAATCAGAAAGATCAACATCCCGCAAACCGTAGAGAACAACGGCACCCCGCTGAGCGGTGAAACAACCGCCATGGCCGGCAAGAGCAAGGTGGCTGACATCGAAGAATGGCCGAGATCCTCAACCACGTCGGCAACGCTGATGCTGTCCTCCTCCAACAGCTCAGTTGTGGCCTCAATCATCTCTCCCACCGGGTGATCCTGCGTTGTCATATGTGTCTGTCTCCTATCGGTCCGGCCATCGGCACACTGTGTCCTACCGTGCCAAACGCCTGTGACAGTGCTGCGGTTCCTGGGCTTGCACGGCAATTGTCCGGGTGGGCCACAACCCCGGCTTAACGACAGTAAATAATTTTCTTGGTCCCTCAGCCGCTTTAGCGGGAACCCATCAGCCGGATAGAACGTTGTCCCAGCGAAACCCCGTAACGAGACGGGGCAGGCTCCACCTGATCGGAGCCGTCCAGGGCTGCGACCGGGCTTAAGCCCGCGCCCTACTAAAACCGGGGCCGTTTCGGCCTGACCAAAATGGCCCCGTGCCGTCAAACAAAAGGAAACTGAAATGCGACTGATAATTGCCGCTCTTGCCCTGGCCGGTCTGGCCGCCTGCGAAACCACCGAAGGTTTTGGTCGCGATGTCTCTGACCTTGGCGACGCGATCACAGAAGAATCGCAAGAAGCACAGTAAACACACCCCTTTATGAACACCCCGTCAGAGCGCTCTGACGGGGTGCTTTTGTCTGAAATAGGCATAGTTCCGGCGAACAGAACAACCATGACCGGTGTTGACCTTCGTTGCCACAGCACGGAACCGTGGCAGCGGATGGCGCACCCTGTTTGACATGCCATTCAACAGTCAATCATGTACCAAAGACCGCCCACTGAGTTTTTGACCGAGGATGCTGATGCCCCACTGCCCTGCCCGCGAAAATCTATCGGCGCCCATCCGGGGGCAACACATATCGGCACTCCATAATGTATTGCGCTGCCTACTGGTTGTATTGACCCTGACACTGGGCCTCATCTTGCCTCAGGGCCTGATCGCACAGAGCACCAGCGAGCCTGTGCAGACCAACAATGCCATTCAGCTGGACAGTAAGGCTGCTCCTGACACCCAGATCCGCCGCCGCATCGTTGAACTGCTGGGAGAGATCGAAGGTTTTGACAAGATTGGTGTCGGTGTGTCCAGCGGGGTCGTGACGCTATCTGGCGAGGTTCTGGACAATCCACGCCAGACTCAGCTGACAACTATGATCGAACGTATCGACGGCGTTGTTGCGATCGAAAATCAAACCGTGGTGAATGGGCGGCTGGAAGAACGGCTCGACTCGGCGTTTTCGCGACTGAAGGAACGCAGTCGCAATATCATCGCCAATGCGCCGATCTTCTTTGTTGCGATGCTGGTTTTCGTGATGATCTCCGCATTTGGCTGGCTGGTCACCACCCGGTTGCGGATCTGGCAACGTCTGGCACCCAATTCGTTCATCGCAGAGGTCTACAGCGCGGTTGCGCGGATCGCCTTCATCATTCTTGGCCTTGTCGTAGCGTTGGACATCCTGAATGCGACAGCGCTGTTGGGCGCTGTGCTTGGCGCGGCAGGTGTGGCAGGTTTGGCCGTGGGTTTTGCGGTGCGTGACACGGTTGAAAATTTCATTGCGTCCATCCTACTCAGCCTGCGGCAACCGTTTCGTCCCAACGATTTTGTTGAGATCGCCGGCGACATGGGAACGGTGGCGCGGCTTACCTCCCGCGCGACCATCCTGATTTCCCGCGAGGGCAACCATATTCGCATCCCCAATGCCACCGTGTTCAAGGGAAGGATCGTCAACTATACCCGCGACGCCAATCGCCGGTTCGAGTTTCAGCTAGGCGTGGATGCGGACGCCGATCTGGCCGCCGCATTGTCCATCGCAGTGGAAGCGCTGCAATCCCTACCTTTCGTACTGCGCGACCCCTCGGTAGGAGCCTGGGTCGAGGAGGTCGGCGATTCCAATGTGATCCTGACCTTTACGGGCTGGGTCGATCAGACCCGCAGCAGTTTTCAAAAGGCGCGTGGAGAGGCGATCCGCACTGCCAAGACAGCGCTGGAGAGCAACGGGTTTGGGCTGCCAGAACCAATCTATCGCCTGCGTGTCGATGCCAGTACCGCCGCCACCCTGCTGCCTGTGTCAGATCAGCCCAGTCAACAGTCCCCTGCCCCGGAACCACGCCGTGTCCCCGACGCCGCAGAAACACCACTGCCTGCGGCCTCAGATCCAGGGCGAGTAGAAGATGCCAATGAAGAGGCCGCTGCGCGCGAGCGCAATGCCCCGGATGGCGGTGGCGACTTGCTAAGCGAAGGCCAGAACGCCGAGTGATCGTCGACCCGGCCCAAATACGAATAAGGAACATCGTCGCGAAGCGCGGCGATAGCTCATAAAGAAGAGGAGTATTGAACATGGTAGAATATGCAGGGATCGGGGGGCTGATCGCCCTTGCTCTGACAATCTGGGCCATTGTCTCGGTTATCGGATCCAACGCCAGCACCGGGAAGAAGGTGATTTGGGTGGTTTTCGTTCTCGTCCTGCCGATCCTAGGCTTTATCTGCTGGTTCCTGTTCGGCCCCCGCGCAAAATCGCGACACGCTTGATCCAGCCATATTCAGTGAAATAACCGCCGCCCTACAGGGGATAGGGCGGCTGGTTTATCGGTTTCGTGCGTCACGTTTATAACGTATCGGATCAGGTATTCAGCTGAAGCACATGATGCACGCCGACATTCGGGTGCCCTTCACTGTCACTCATGCTGGCCCGCAAGAGTTTCAGTCCAACCAGAACTGCATTGCCTTGCGATGCCCAGACCGCGGCCTCGCGCGGGGTCATCTTCATCAATGTCACCTTTGGGTCATCGCGCCCCTTCTCAAACCAGGCCCCTACTGCAAAGCTCCACAGCTCGTCGAGTTTCTCCGGGTCGTTGGTCACCTCTAGTGGGCCGCGCACACTTGCGTGGTAGTCCTGACCATCTGATACGAAGGTAAGCTGTGCGTCCGCGCCCAGGCCGGTGGCTCTGACCAAATCACTGTCGGACGAACTGATGAACCAGATCGCGCCATTTTCATGGTCCGCAAAATGAGTCATCGGCTGTGGATGTTGGTCACTGTCACGCACCGCAAGCATGCAAGTGCGGCGCTTTTCCAACTGGTACCAGAGCTGTGATGTGGCTTCCTGTGATGTTTCAGTTTGTCGTGCCAAGAGAAAAATCCTTTGCTGTCAATGTAATGTGCAATGTCACATGATGGGCCCGCGCAGTCGGCCTGTGACCATGTGCTCTGCGGTCAAACAGAGGCGAAAAACTTGTCTAGCTCTCGCTCTGCGTCCTCACGAGCCTTGCCGTACTTCGTCTGCAACAGTCCAATCAGCTGCTCGCGCTCACCTTTGGCTTCCTCAACCTCATCATCGGTCAGCTCACCATAGGCTTCATGGAATTTACCCTTCAGGGTCGCCCAGTTTCCTTCGATTTGGTCCCGGTTCATATCGCTCTCCTGTATTTGTAGCTCTGTCACCAAACCAACGTGTTCGCCCCCACCCAGTTCCCGAAATTCTGAACTTGCCTTTCCGATGCGACAGACCAGGCAGCTGGTTGGGTACATTCGCAACCGTAACCAAAGGAAACATTCAGACGCGCCCTGAAATGGCGGAACCATCCGCCACAGGCCGCGTTGAGACCCTGAGCCATCCAAACAGAACAGGAGAGGCAAATGACCAACGACGCCAATACCACCCGCCCCATTGAGCGGGCGAAACATCACGCAGCTGAACTGACCGAACAGGCGCAGGACAGTCTGCGCAGCGAAGCCCGTGCCCGCGCCAAGCAAGTCCAAAGCCATGCCGCAGGCGAAGCAGAGAGTGTTGCGCGTGCAGCCGACGCAGCCGCATCCGAGTTGCCGCAGGGATCATTGCAGGCGCAGGCCACACAACAGTTGGCGCAGGGGTTAGAGCAAGTTGCCGAGACGATCCGCACAGCTGATCTCGAAAAAGTTCTGCGCGACACCGGCAATTTTGCGCGCAAAAATCCGATGCTGTTTCTTGGCGGCGCAGCCCTTTTAGGATTTGCGGCCACCCGCTTCCTGAAATCTTCTTCCGAAGACAGACGACAGGCGTCAGGCGTCGCCCAGGATCTTAGCGATGATCCTTGGGACGCTTATGAGGCAGGCAACGGGCCCCCCGCTTCCGATAGCGACTACAGCCGGGATGCAACCCCGCAGCAAACAACCCAACAAACAACATTGGGCACCGCGCCGGGAACAACGCGGAGGGTCTCGTGATGGATGGTCAGAATACTGCCGCCAGCCCGTCAGAGGCGCCAGGTCTGTTTGTGACGGTGCTCAAACAGATGTCGCAATTGCTTCAGGACGAAGTACGGCTTGCACGCGCGGAGATTTCGCAAAACCTGTCGCGTGCAGGCGTTGCCGTCGCCATGGTTGCCGTTGGTGCGGTTCTGGCGATCGTCGGCCTGCACGTATTGGCCGCAGCGCTGGTGGCTATGATCGCCGCTCTTGGACTGAGTGTCGGGACCGCCGCGTTGATCGTTGGTGGCCCACTGGTCGCCTTGGCCGTCGGACTGGTGATGTTGGGTGTCAATCGCTTGTCGCCATCAGCGCTGATGCCGGACCGCAGTCTTCGCAATATGCAACGCGACCTCAAGACTTTGAAGGAGACCACCCATCATGTCTGATGAAACCGACCTGAACACACTTGAAACCGATGTTGCCCGCGACCGTGTGGCACTGTCGAAATCCCTTGATACGCTGGCCAGCAGCCTGTCACCGGACCGGATCGCGGCGCAGGTCTCTGCGACGACCTCCCACTATGGCGGGGAGATTTCCGAGCAGCTTTGGTCGACGGCGCGGCAGAATCCGGCAGCGCTGGCGCTGGTGGGGACCGGTATTGCGCTGTTGGTGTCGGGCGCTGGCCAACGCCGCCCAGCCCCATCCGGTCCGGCTGCACAGTCGAATGCGACGGCCCATGGCACCGCGACAGAGCTGGCGGCCCGACCCAATACGCAGACCGCGGCAGAGACAGGCCCCAGCGCCAGACGCCTGCGCGCGATGCTGGATCACGGGTTGGACAAACTGCCACCCAAGGCACGGAAACAAATCCGTAAAGGTCGCCTTGCAGCCATCGAGATACAGGAAGATCTGGAACGCCGTGCCGCCCGGTTAAGCCGCGCATCACAGGATGGTATTGCCGCACAGCCGCTGGTCGCCGGTGGGCTGGCCTTTGGTCTGGGGGCGATTGTCGCAGCTCTGCTGCCGCAGACACGACAGGAGGATGCGCTGCTTGGAGAAAAACGCGACGCGTTGATGGCCGAGGCGCGTGAAACCATGCAACAGGAGCTGCGCAAGCTTGCCGACAAAGGTGAAACCGCGCTCCATGATCAGGTGAACAAAGGCCGCGACGCCTTGCACGCCTCGCTGACTTGATATCTCGATCCCGCCCCTGGCCAACCTGGCCGGGGGCATTTTGTAAGCAAGGCCTATACTATGCTGAATTCGATGCTGTCCGACCGTGCTATCCGCATCATGCTTGTCATTTTGACAACACTCGCGCTTTGCCTTGCACTTTATGTCTCAAAATCGGTGATGGCACCGGCGGTCTTTGCCGTGGTGGTTGGAATCGTCGTATCACCCATTGCCGACAGGTTACATCGCATTGGAGTGGCGCGGGTCCTCATTGCCAGCAGCCTATTGCTGTTCTCCTGTGCCATCATCGTGCTGCTGTTTCTGTCACTGGAACCGCTGATCTCTAGCGTGGTAGAGGACCTGCCGAAAATCAAACGCGAGATCAAGAGTTGGGTCTACATGCTGTCAGGTCTGCTGCGTGGGATCGAAGCCATCAGCCAAGAGATCGAAGAGACCGTGGGCAGTGGCGCTGGCGCGCAGGATCTGGCAACCGGCTTTCCCACATTGATGGATGCGCTGTGGGTCGCGCCCAATTTTGGCGCGCAGGTGTTTATATTTATCGGCACCCTGTTTTTCTTTGTCCTGACGCGCAACGATATTTATGCAGCTGCCGGCCCGCTGGGCAAGCGGCTCTACCGGGCGGAGCATGACGTCGCCCGCTATTTTGCGGCCGTCACTATGGTAAACGCAGGTCTCGGCCTTGCCACCGCGATCGGCCTGGCTGCCATCGGAATCGAAAGTGCCTGGATTTGGGGCCTAGCGGCAATGCTGTTGAATTTCGTGCTGTACCTGGGACCGCTGGTGATGATCGCAGGGCTCACATTTGTTGGTATGACCCAGCTGGGCGGTGCAGCGGCGGTGATGCCCCCTGCGCTGTTCCTTGCACTCAATATCACCGAGGCGCAATTTGTGACCCCCAGCATTGTTGGGCATCATCTGCACATCAGCCCACTTGTGGTCTTTCTAGCTATTGTCTTTGGCTTGTGGATATGGGGTCCGGTTGGCGCAATTGTCGCTTTGCCAGCACTGCTCTGGGCGGGGCAGCTGCTGCGGACCGCCTCGGCAGAGCCGAAAATGAATGAAACGCCCGTTGCGTGAATTCGCCCGTTGATGGCATCCTAGACAAGGCCCTGCGATCACACCACGTCTTCGGTAGCGCCTGGCAGGCTCTGGTGCAGATCATCCATCTTGGTTGGGTCGTGCGGCACCAGAAAGCCTGTTCGTTTTTCAGGCAGGCGCAGGCCATTTCGGGCAATTTCATCCGACCACCAACCCGAAGCAGTCGCCAACTGGCGACCTTCGTTAGGCAAATGTTGCGCATCCCACCAATGGCCGCACATCGCCTGCCAGACTTTGCGAACCCGTGCGCGCTCGGTCACGCGCAACGCAACTTCGGTATCCCAGCGCATGGACCGGCCGTTCATGTTCGCTGACCCGACCATCGCAAATGTATCATCCGTGATCAGTACCTTGCTATGAACGTATATCACCGGAGAGCCTGCCAGAACCGATGGCGACTCACGGTCGGCCATAATGGGTTGCACCGGACTGGCAATCACAGCACGTGAGCCAAACGCCCCCTGAACCGTCTCCAGAGCTCGCGCCTGCAATGCCATACCATAACGTGCATCCAGATCGCGATTTCCTTCAAAGGCAACATCATCGGGCAACGCTGGCAGAACCAGAACAAGGCCCAGATCCGGGTTGCGTTTGGCAGCGGCCGCCAAACCTTCGGCCAGGACACTGGACCGCAGGAACTGGGTTTCCAGATAGATCAGACGCTCTGCGCGCTCAAAGGCGGCCAGATAATCCTCTTCGATTTCACGCAGCACGGTGCGTGGCGACAGCGCCCAGAAGCCAAAACGGCGCGGCGCTGACAGAGTTCGGCGGATCCGCTTTCCCTCAGGCGGGGGCGCCTTACCTGCGACATACCGCTGAAAATTGCGCAGATAATGGGCTGCCTCCTTGGCCTCTGGACCGCTGACCAGCAGCTGAACATCCGCCCAGGTTTGAGGTGAGGACACCGCATGCTCCATGGTGTCACAGCGCCGATTGTTGAGATCCAACCCGCCGACGTACAGCAGGCGATCATCAATCACTGCGACCTTTTGGTGGTGGGTCACGGGCCGCACCTCGGGCAGAAGCGCTTCGCCCGTTTTTTCACGCGCGGCTTTGTAACGAGAGGTCGCGATTTCATTTTGCTTCTTGCGCAAAAATGGCCCAAATACCAGCCGTGGCAGCAGACCCGCGCGCGCCGGATGTAATGCGCCCTCAACCGTCAGTTTTCCGACGGTAATATCGGTTTCGCGGCGCTGCAGGCGGATGGCAATCTCTTCGGCCTGCGCGACCGACCGGTTGGTTTTCTGATGCAGCTCCTGCCCCATCACCGGGTCAAAATCACTGATGGTCAGATGAAAATCAACGCCACGCGCCACCACATGTTCGACCAGATCGCTCCAGGTCTCGCCAATTTCGCACGCCTCTGGACTGAGCAGCCGCGTGGAGAAATCAAAGATACGAAAGCTGGCCAATACATGTGTCTTAGCGCTCAGAACCGCCCGCTCGAACGCAGGCCACGCCTGCGCCGCCGTTACAAGAACCTCAAAGATATCAGGATCGTTGTCATCACCCGGTGCTACGGAGGTCCGCATGGTCTTCAGTATCCTTTTGTTCCGCAGTTGCTGTTTCAACTAAACCGCTGCGATGCGGAAAAATAACTTCATAGGTGAATCGGGTCTCTGTTTCAGTCGTTTTGTCCGTGCCCTCAAGTTGGGCGACGAATGCCCTGATAAGACGGGCACCCAAGCCACTGCTAAACTTCCGCTCTTCGCGCCCCTGCTGATCAAGAGGGTCAAGATCGTTGGAAATTTCAAGCCGACAGTCATTATCGTCGAGCCGGTCCAAAACAACTGCCACGACACATTGTCCATCCCCGGATTGGCTGACGTATTTTACCGCATTTGTCAGCGTCTCCGCCACAAGCATCGACAGGTTCACCGCATCATCCTGATTGAGCTGCACCGACGTCAACTGTGTCGTGATCGCAACCGGGTGATTGGCGCCGAGAGACATCGCGCCGATCTCTTTGGCCAGCGCTGTAATCAACTCAGCTGCATCAACTGTCGTTACATCCGGGTTGGTATTGAGCGTGCGATGGATCGCTGCCAAACCACGGACCCGACGCTGGAGCTGGGCCAACACGTTACGCGCCTCTTCCGATCGGGCAGAGCGGGCCTGCATATTCATGATAGAGGCGATTAGCTGGAGATTATTCTTTACCCGGTGGTGAATTTCCCGCAGCAGAACGGTCTTTTCGCGCAGATCAATCTCGCGGCGTTGCTCTGCCTTGCTGAGTATTGCCACCATGCGATTAAACGACTGCTGGGCCTCTGCAAATTCGCGCGGCGGGTTGATCAGCTCCAACTGGGCCTGTTCGCGTTCCCCAAGAGCATAGCGCCGCATCGCTATCCGAAGTGCGCTTAGGTGGCGAATGACCAGGCGGTGCAAGCCAAATACGCCAACCGCCATGCCTGCAAGCCACATCAGTATCGGAAAGGCCAGCGTGAACGCCAAGCCGCCGGCACCGGTGGTCATCTTGGCAGCTTCAGCAGGCCAGCTGCCAACAACCGCGACTTGCCCGGGAATAATCTCGCTCACAGCAAAGAAGCGTTCTTCCTGTGATTTTGAGGTCGCAAAGAATGTCTGCCCTGCAAGCGCCCACAGTTCAGCGCGATCTGGCACCTGCGGCATGATCAGGCCCGCCTGCGCCATAGGTTCGGATGACGACAGGATAACGCCATCCCCGTCGATTGTCGCAAAACGGATCCCTTCCGATTCCCAGCTGCTGGTGTAAAACGCGCTGGTCAACCGATTGGGGATCGCAAGCGTCAGATACCCGAGCAACGTGTCATTATCGCGGACAGGTATGGTCAGGGACAGTTCGAACCCGCCATCACCATTCAGGCTGCGCCCGACGCCAAACACCGGCGTTTCCCGCGCCAAGGCTTTTTGGAAAAACGGTGCGCTTGCAATATTCCCGCTGACACCTTTTGAACTGCAAACCAGATCACCGTTGGCGGTCGCAAAACCGGCGAAGGAATAGTTTGCCTGCCCTTTTAGAAAGGCCTGCATGACTGCGTCGCAGGCTGCGGTCTGATCTCGCAGCGGTAGGATCGCCGCTGCAAGCGCAGAAGCGGCTCCTTTGGTGTGTTGCAGCAACTCCCGCTCGCCCAACGCGGCACGTTCCGTACGTCCCAGAATGGCCACGCGAGACAGGCGAGCAGCCTCATCTATAACAGAATGGGTTTGATAGATGGCAATCATACCCAATGGCAACAAAGCCAAGGTGATGAGTGCGGCGAGCCTGATGAACAGACCGCCAGCCAGCGCTCGCCCCACCCTCATTTTATGCCACGCTTTGTTGCGACACGATGCCCGCAGTCACGGTGTCGGTCAGTTCAATCGGGTCGTCTTCATCCAGCATCATCAGTTCCGTGAGACGTGCGCGCCCCCGATTAACGCGGCTCTTTATGGTGCCGACTTTGACGCCACAGGTTTCAGCCGCCTCTTCATAAGAAAAGCCACCGGCCCCAACCAGCACTAGCGCCTCGCGCTGTTCATCATTCAACTGTTCAAAGGCGATGTTGAAATCCCGCATATTCAGACGCCCGTCATGGTCAGGCTTCTGCGACAGCTGTTCTGACAGAACGCCATCGGCATCCTCGACCTCGCGCCGACGCTTTCGGCGCAGCGAATAATACGTGTTGCGCAGAATGGTAAACAGCCAGGCCCGCATGTTGGAGCCTTCTTCAAATTTATCTATGTTGGTCCACGCCTTAACCAAGGTATCTTGTACCAGATCATCGGCCATGGCGGTGTTTCGGGTCAGGCTGATGGCAAATGCACGCATCGCACCTAAGTGATCGACCAGTTCGTCTCTTGGATCACTCATCAGGAGTTGCCCTTATCGTCACCGGACTGTCCAGTCGGCGATACACCTTTTGCCTTAAGCTGGTCCAGCAGATCCGCGAACCGATCAGGGATCGGCTCTGACGCAAGCGTGTCGAATGCTCGTCTGAGATTGCTGTCGATCTCACGCTCGACCGTGCCGCCACTTTTTCTTGTTGCTTTGTGCTTTTCCATACGATCCAACTATTTTTTCCGCGCACTCTGGAACCAAACGCCAGAACCAAGCGTATGGTTCCATATGTAGTCAAAAAAAAAGGGACACATCAATGACCGCCCCGACGGGAGAAGTTCTTGCTAATCAGATTGGGTCTAACCTGCCCTTCCTGCGCCGTTACGCCCGTGCGCTGACAGGTAGTCAGACCAGCGGTGACACCTATGCCCTTGCCACTTTGGAAGCGATCCTGGCCGAACCTGATCGTTTCGAAGCGGATCTGAAGGCCAAGGTGGCTCTGTTCCGGGCCTTTCATGTCATCTGGAGTTCTAGTGGAGCACCAGTGGAGCTGGACCAGCCAGATAGCGGTTTGGAAAATCAAGCACAAAAACATCTGCGCGCGCTGACCCCAAACACCCGAGAGGCATTGCTGCTTCATACAATCGAAGATTTTTCAGCAGCTGAGGTCGGCCAGATCATGGATCTGCCAACGGAAGAAGCCAGTGAGCTGGTCAAAATCGCTTATCAGGAAATGACCAAATCCACTTCTGGCCGGATCATGATCATCGAAGATGAGGCGATCATCTCAATGGATCTGGAGGGCATCGTAGGTGATATGGGGCACCGCGTGACCGGAATTGCCCGCACCGAAGATGCGGCGCTGAAACTAGCCCAGCAGGAAACGCCTGATCTTATTCTGTCCGACATCCAGCTGGCTGATAATTCCAGTGGAATCGATGCGGTAAACAGAATTCTGACAGATCATTTTGAATGTCCGGTCATCTTCATCACAGCCTTCCCCGAGCGTCTGCTGACAGGTGAAGGGCCAGAGCCTGCGTTCCTAATCTCCAAACCCTATACCGAGGATCAGGTGCGCTCGGCCGTAAGCCAGGCTATGTTCTTCTCCTCGACTGAAACGCTAAAGGTCTAAACCCCTTCAGTTCCTAAGAACGAAAAGCCTCTGGACCGGCCCGAAATTTTTTGACTGGGGCGCATTTAAAATTTGAACGCGCGCCGGTCAGGTCATCCCTCGCGCTTTGGCAGTTCCCCCGGATCTGGGTGGTGTAACCGCCGCTGCCCAGTCGGTGGGTCACTCCGGTGATCGACCAGAGCGGCGGGATACTGGGGCGCAGTCCGACAACCAGGGCCTGACCCTCAGCCCGCAGGATCGGATCGCCAACCAGAATGAGGCTAATTGAGTGCCCAGCACGGGTCTGTTTATCAAGTTTGGATTTGGCCGCCCGCTGGGCGGCTTCTTCCGTTCTATAGGGATGGGTCATCTCATAGGCGGGTGATCCCTCGCCCCCGGTCACCGTCTTTTTCTCCCCCAGCTTCTTATCGTGCCAGATGGCTTTCACACCTTTGTATGCGGTGGCCTTGTCCTTGCTGACGCGGCAGCCGGGCATCAGCTGGGACTTGAACACCCAGATTTGCGGCAGGACCACCGTGCCACTGGCGGATTTGCCCTTCTCCCTTGCCGATGAACAGCAAGCCGCCCTCTTTGACCGACACGATGGCGTCATATTCCTGGCCGATCCGGGCCAGAAAATTGAGGTCGCTTTCGGCTCGTTGGGCCAGATACTCATGTTTGATGCCATTGAGGCGCTCGGCCACCTTGGGTGCCCGCTTATCCTGTGATCAGAAGATGAAATCCCTGCTGGCCCGCTATGGCACCGGCATCCGCCCCGGTTGGGTCAGCGAGGACCTCGCAACGGCTCAGAGACGAGACAAAGACGAGGCCCTTGCCCTCTGTCTGCGCTGCAATCAGCTCCTGGCGATCCTTCGGCTCGCCCTCTTTGTACTAGCTCAGAGGCAGGTCAATATGGCCATCACCAATCGCTTTCCGCACGGGATTATCACTCCCCCCAAAGAAGGCATGGGAGGGGGAAGCCGAGGAAATCAGAGCAAGAAATGGGATTTTCTTTCGCATTCGTTGTCGCCGAACAAAATGCGTGCACATGTTCTGCTGCAACTCATGAGCGAGTGCTATCTTTGCAGTGACAACACTCGGCATGCCCCGATCCAGATTGACCTTTCCAATGGGGAGCCAACCAGCATCGGGCGGGTGGTGGCCTAAATGCACGAATGGTGAGAGGATTTGTTTCCGCATCTGGCATCATGCGGCAATCAACGGCAGTCATAAAATCTATTTTGCGCCGCAGCGCCCGAAGGGTGGAAAGAACCGCCCAATTGGGTTTGCCAGTAAACACAGGGCTTTCACGATACACCCGAAGGCCACGTTCAAATTTGCCCTGTGCTCACCCTTCCAATTAATTCCGATCCCCCCGGCGCCTGTTTCAGGCGGCTTTTTTACATGTGAACGCATAATCGCGCTGCGATCAGCCCTTGGCAATGGCGCGCAACATCCAGGCCGCCTGTTCGTGGAATGCCGACCGTGCCGTTGCCAGATCCTCGGTCACGATGTCCTTACGCTCGCTTGCCACCTCGGCCAGCGCGTGCAAACGATGGGCCACGCGTTCATGGCTTGCTGCCAGATCCTCGACCATCTCAGCCGCACTGAGGTCACCGGATTTGTCTTCCAACTTAGAGCGACTGACAATATCTGCGAGGCTGGACGGGGCCAGATGGCCAAGGGCGCGGATGCGTTCTGCCAGCTCATCCGTGGCGGCAAACATGTTTTCATATTGCTCTTCGGTCAGCTTGTGCACCGAATAAAACGCAGGTCCCTCGACGTTCCAGTGATAGGCGTGGGTCTTAAACACAAGGCGATAGGTATCTGCGAGCACATCAGCCAGACCGCTGGCAATTACCGAGGTGTCACGAACACCTGTGGATACGTCGTCACGGCTGGGCACAACAGAAAGCGCTTCACTCATTTCATCTTCTCCATATCTGTTTCGGTATCGCTGACCCAACGTACGCCCCCGTCAGAGGTTCCAAATAATCGTGGACGGTTTTTCAAGACTTTCCCGAAACAACATTAGGAGATGGGTCGCATTACCTGCGTCGAAATGATTTTTTCGGGCAACTCGTATAAAAAAACCGGTGGAAGTTCATACCTCCACCCGCGTTATAGCTGGATCATCTGTGTTACCTGCCCCTGACCACCCGCACGACCATCGCGATAGCAAACAGCAGGATGAAGACAAAGAACAGGATCTGCGCGATCCCGGCAGACGCCGACGCCACGCCACCAAAGCCGAACAGGCCAGCGATGACTGCGACGACAAAGAATAACAAAGCCCAGTAGAGCATAGTCGTCTCCTTGTGGAATATTATGTTGTGATACCCTCCCAACTCGACCCGGGAGGTGATGGTTCCATGGAACTTTCGCAGCTCGGCTAACGTTGGTTAGTGGAAAGGAGACCCGATTATGACCGCGACCCAAACACAGACCGAGACAAAGAAATCAACTGCGACACAGCGTGCGCAAAGCAAATCCGCCGAGGCGAAGCAACCGGTGACCGAAAAGGTAAAAGAGGTTGGCGAACAGCTCGAGGATATGGCCGTCCGCAATGCGCAGGCAGTCCGCGAAATCGCCACTGAAGGCGCCAAGAATACCTCTCAGGCGATCACCGATATGGCTTCTCAGGGCGAGGAATTTGTAAAGAAGAACCCCGCTCTTGCTGTCGCTGGTGCGCTCGGCGTTGGTGTTTTGATCGGCCTCGCCGTGCGGGGCCGATACTAAGAACTGATATTCGTCTTCATCACGAAAATGGGGGGGCCAAGCAGCCTCCCATTTTCTTACCCGGGCATCATATCGAATGTTCAGCCAAGAGAGGCCCACGACCATTCAATCCGCTGATAAATCAAGTAAACTTTCGAAATAGGCGTGTGGTGTCAAAAATCGTGTCCAACTTTTCGTAGCGCGCGCGGGTCTCGTCCCATCGCTCTTCCTGCGCGGCGGAGATCATCGCCTCCAGCAGCATCATTGTTGAAATATTGGAATCCCAGGCTGATGGGATTTCAACCCAACAATTGAACGTATGTGCCGCAACCGAGCCGATCGGGCTGGACCACTGATCGGTGATCAGGATGACCTTCACCCCCCGTTCCGACGCCAGTTCAGCCAGACGTTGTAGATTGGTTTCATATCGGCGGACATCGAACATCAACAATGTGTCCCCTTCCACCATGTCTAACACATAATGCGGCCAGGTCGCGGACGAGGACGTCATATGTGTCACCCGCTGCCGTATCGCCTGGAAATGGGTGAACGCATAGTCAGCCAATGCCCGTGTGATGCGCCCACCGACGACGTATAGCCGCCCTTCGGTATTCGCCAGCTGGCGTACGGCCGCATCGAACTGTTCTGAATCCACATTGGAAAAGGTCTGACTGAGGTTGTCAGTTACCGCCTGTGCAAATCTGTTCAGAAGATGCCCTTCTGGCGCTTCTGACGCCCAGTTCGCCCGACGCTGGGTTGGTCCAGACCCTTTCGCCTCAAGTTCTTTCAGCAACGCCTGATGAAACTGCGGATATCCTTTGAACCCCAGTTTCTGCACCATTCGGGCCACCGTCGGTGTCGAGACCTCAGCATTGGCGGCAACGATGGTGATTGAGGCCAGACCCGCCGCCGGATAATTCGCCAGCAATGCATTGGCAAACTTGCGTTCGGCCTGCGTCAGACTCGCATATTGCTCTCGGATGAGTTCTCGCACGGTGGCGGGCGGTTTTGTCACAGTCCGGCTATCCCTTTGCTTTGCCTGCAATTTAAGCACAGCTTGTCAAGCTGCGCCATCCCCACCGCAGGTGATGAAATCAGTTCTGAAAATATATTGACACAAAAAGCCGTACGTGAAAACATTTTTCCAAAATCAGGGAGTACCCAATGTCACTGAGCGATTCCAACGCTCCATCTACCGCCGCATCAGACCTGCCCAACCGGGCGGTGGAGATCTGGAATGCCGACGGGACCGGAAATGTGCTGGTGCTGTGCGAACATGCCAGCAACCACATCCCGGCGCGGTATGATGGGCTTGGCCTGTCAGCTGACGACCGCGCCAGCCATGCAGCTTGGGATCCTGGCGCTTTGGCCGTGGCCAAAGGGCTATCGGCGGCGCTTGATTCCCCATTGGTGGCAAGCCGGGTGTCGCGACTGGTCTATGACTGTAACCGCCCACCTGAAGCCCCCAGCGCCATGCCTGCCAAATCCGAGCTGATCGACGTGCCTGGCAATTGCAACCTTGATGCTGCGATGCGTGAAGAACGGGTGCGATCGGTCTATCTTCCGTTTTGCGACGCAGTGGCAAAGGTGATTTCAGACCGCAAGGCGGCAGGTCGCGAGACGGTGCTGGTGACCATTCACAGTTTTACACCTGTCTACTATGGCACGTCCCGCAGCGTCGAAATCGGTATTCTACACGATGATGATAGCCGGTTGGCTGACGCGATGCTGAACGCTGCCTCAGCCCTGCCGCACCGGCAAATCGACCGCAACGAACCCTATGGCCCGCAAGACGGGGTGACCCATTCTCTGGTGCTGCATGGGCAGAACAATCGCCTGGCCAATGTGATGATCGAGGTCCGCAACGATCTGTTACAGACCCCGGAGCAGGAGGCTGCCATGACCGAAGAGCTGTTGAGCCTCTTGCGACCTGCATTGCAGGACATCGCCGCGAAAGGGGGCATTCATGCCTAATGTCATCAAAGGATATGTCCGCGCGATTGACGCAATGAACCGCCTGATCGGGCGGTTTGCAATGTATCTGATCTTTGTGCTCGTGGGCGTGCTTCTGTGGTCCTCGATCTCCAAGACCTTTTTCAATCCGTCACTCTGGACGCTGGAAACCGCGCAGTTTGTGATGGTGGCCTACTACATCCTTGGCGGGCCCTACTCGATCCAGATGGGCAGCAACGTCCGCATGGATCTGTTCTACGGGTCCTGGTCGCTGAAGACCAAAGCCTGGGTCGATGCCTTCACCGTCCTGTTCCTGATGTTCTATCTCGGTGTGCTGTTCTACGGCGCGGTCAGCTCCACCGCCTATTCGCTGGGCTATTTCGGGCTTGAGCCGTTCCAGTTTTTCGGCGACTTGCTGAAAACCCTGGTGACTGATGGCCTTGACGCGGCCAGTACTAAACTTGGCTATCTGGAACGCAGTTCCACCGCCTGGCGCCCGTTCATGTGGCCCATCAAAACCATCCTCTGTTTCGGCGTCTTTTTGATGCTGCTGCAATGCCTTGCTGAATTGTTCCGTGATCTCGGACGCCTTCGCGGAGACGACTTCTAATGCCCTATGAACTCATCGCTATTGTGATGTTTGCCGGCATGATGCTGATGCTGATGACCGGCCAGCGCGTGTTTGGTGCCATCGGATTTGTCGGTGCCCTTGCGGGCATGCTTCTGTGGGGCACCGGCGGCAGTGAAATCCCCTTCTCCGCTGCCATGAAGCTGATGAAATGGTATCCGCTGCTGACGCTGCCAATGTTCATTTTCATGGGCTATGTGCTGTCTGAATCGAAGATCGCCGATGATCTCTACCGGATGTTTCACGTGTGGATGGGCCCGGTCAAAGGCGGACTTGCAATTGGCACAATCGGCCTGATGGTCCTGGTCTCTGCGATGAACGGCCTTTCGGTTGCCGGTATGGCCATCGGTGCCACCATCGCCCTGCCCGAATTACTGCGCCGCGGGTACGATAAGACGCTGGTCACCGGCACCATTCAGGCGGGGTCTTCGCTGGGTATCCTGGTGCCGCCGTCGGTGGTTCTGGTGCTATATGCGATGATCGCACGCCAGCCGGTGGGGCAGCTGTGGCTTGCCGGTGTGGTGCCGGGCTTGCTGATGGCCGCGATGTTCATCATCTACATCTATCTGCGCGCCCGGATGCAGCCGCACCTCGGCCCGGCGATGAGCCCAGAAGATCTGGCCGAATATGACCGTATTAGCGACCATCCGCTACGCCTGAACTATGTGGTTTTAGGATTATTGGTGTTGGTGCCGCTGTCGGTGAAACTTGGGCTGATCGAGGCTAAACCGGCGATGGGCGTCGCTCTGATCGGTGCTGTTCTGGCCTTTGTCACGCGCGGCATACCGGCGCTTTATCATGACGTCTTCATGAAGGAGAAATACCGGCTGCTGTTCTCTGGCGTGCTGCCGTTGGCGATCTTTGCCACCATGATGATACCCTTCGTGAATGGCTGGACCTCGCTTGTCGAAAGCTCGGCCATCGGGGCGATGACCGCCTTTGTCGCCGCCGCTCTGAAGGGGCGCATGAACAAGGTGGTCTTTGAAACCTCCGTCCGCTCAACCCTTGGGATTTCCTGCATGTTCATGTGGATCATCCTGGCGGCACTTGGCTTTGGCGCGATCTTTGATGGCCTGGGCGCGGTGAAGGCGATCGAGGATCTGTTCACCACACAGCTGGGCCTGTCGCCTTGGATGATTCTGATCCTGATGCAGTTGAGCTTCATCGTGATGGGCACGTTCTTGGATGACACCGCCATGCTCGTCATCGTGGCGCCGCTTTATGTCCCGCTGGTCGGTGCGTTGGGGTTCGATCTGATCTGGTACGGCGTGCTCTATACCATCACGACCCAGATCGCCTATATGACGCCGCCTTTTGGCTACAATCTGTTCCTGATGCGGGCCATGGCACCGCCGGAAATCGGGCTGAAAGACATCTATGTTTCGATCATCCCCTTTGCCGCCGTCATGGTCGTGGCTCTGGTCCTGGTGATGATCTTTCCGCAGATCGCGCTGTGGCTGCCGGAATATGTTTACGGAAAATAACCCTTAGAAGAGCCCCGCAAGGGGGCCGAACAACCAACAACGGAGAAGAGACATGACAACAAGACGTAAGTTTATTCAGACCGCCGGCGTCGGCGCCATTGCGGCCCCACTGGCAACACCAGCTCTGGCCCAGTCCAAGATCACATGGCGTATGCAGACCTATGCCGGTGCGGCGCTGGCGGAACATGTGGTGAAACCCGCCATCGACATGTTCAACAAGATCGCAGGCGACCGCATGCAGATCGAGTTGTACTATGCCGACCAGCTGGTCCCGACCGGTGAGCTGTTCCGCGCCATGCAGCGTGGCACCATTGATGCGGTGCAGTCCGATGATGACTCCATGGCCTCGCCCACCGATGTCACCGTCTTTGGCGGCTACTTCCCCTTTGCCTCGCGCTACTCGCTCGATGTGCCAGTGCTGTTCAACCAATACGGCCTGAACGAGATCTGGGATGAAGAATATTCCAAAGTCGGCGTCAAACACATCTCTGCTGGCGCATGGGATCCCTGCCATTTTGCCACCAAAGATCCGATCCGCAGTCTGGCAGATCTGAAAGGTAAGCGTGTCTTCACCTTCCCGACAGCCGGTCGCTTCCTAAGCCAATTCGGCGTCGTGCCGGTGACCCTGCCGTGGGAAGACATCGAAGTCGCCATGCAGACCGGTGAACTTGATGGGATCGCATGGTCAGGCATCACCGAGGATTACACAGTCGGCTGGGCTGATGTGACCAACTACTTCTTGACCAACAATATTTCGGGTGCATGGGCTGGGTCCTTCTTTGCCAATCAGGGCCGTTGGAACGAGCTGCCAGAAGATCTGCAAACGCTGTTCCGTGTCTGCTGTGACCAGTCGCACTACTACCGTCAGTGGTGGTATTGGGGCGGCGAGGCAGACCTGCGCGTCAACGGTCCGAAGATGGAGCTGACCACAATTCCCGATGAAGAATGGGCCACCGTTGAGGATGCCGCCCATAAATTCTGGGATGAGGTCGCAGCCGAGAGCCCGACCAAGGCGCGTGTTGTCGAAATTATCAAGAAGTACAACGCAGACATGCAGAAAGCAGGCCGCCCCTACCGCTACGGCTAAGCCATGACGAAAAACAGAGTTTGGCCCGCGAGAGGTGGGCCAAACTTCTTTCCAAGGAATTTGCCCGACTTTGTGTAAAAGTTGTGGCCTCAGAACACAAAGGGCTGCTCATGCTCTCCTTCGATACGCTCAAAGACCAAGTTGCCGACGGCACAGTTGATACAGTTCTTGTGTGCCTTGTGGACATGCAGGGGCGCCTTATGGGCAAACGCTTTCACGCCAAGCATTTTGTGAATGGCGCATGGGAAGAAACCCATTGCTGCAACTACCTTCTCGCCACCGACCTGGAAATGGCGACGCCGGACGGCTACGCCTCGACCAGCTGGGAAAACGGCTATGGCGATTACGTCATGAAGCCCGATCTTGAGACGCTGCGCCCTGTGCCCTGGCTGGAGGGCACGGTCATGGTGCTCTGCGATGTACTGGACCACAACACCCACAAAGAGGTGCCCCATTCGCCGCGCTCCATCCTGAAGCGCCAGATCGCCCGCCTGACCGAAATGGGCTTTGATGCGATGATGGCCACAGAGCTGGAGTTCTTTCTCTTTGAAAAGAGCTTTGACGAGGTGCGTAAATCTGGCTTCCGCGATTTGGCCCCGATTTCTGGCTACAACGAAGACTACAACATTATGCAGACCACCCGCGAAGAGCATGTGATGCGGCCGATCCGCAACCATCTCTATGACGCTGGCCTGCCGATCGAAAATTCCAAAGGCGAGGCAGAAACAGGTCAGGAAGAGCTGAACATCAAATATGCCCCAGCGCTGGATACGGCCGATTATCATACGATTGCCAAACATGCGATCAAAGAGATCGCGCATCAGAAAGGCCATGCCGCAACATTCCTGCCCAAGTGGCACCGCGACAAGGTCGGCTCTTCCAGCCACGTGCATCAGTCGCTCTGGAAGGATGGCAAACCCGCCTTTTATGACGAGACGGACGAGCTGGGCATGTCCGAGCTGATGAGGCACTATATGGCGGGTATGCTGAAATACGCACCGGACTACACCTATTTTCTGGCCCCCTATATCAACAGCTACAAACGGTTCATGAAGGGCAGCTTTGCCCCGACCCGGATCATTTGGTCGGTCGACAACCGCACCGCCGGGTTCCGGCTCTGTGGCGTAGGCAGCAAAGCCATTCGGGTCGAGTGCCGGGTTGGTGGCTCAGATCTTAACCCCTATCTGGCGATGGCCGCGCAGTTGGCTGCCGGGATCGCAGGTATTGAGGAAAAGCTGGAACTGGCCCCGCCCACCATTGGCGACGCTTACAAAGGCGACACCGGTATGATTCCAGCGACCCTGCGTGAATCACGCGATGCCTTGCACCAGTCCAAGCTGCTGCGTAACGCCTTTGGCGATGCAGTCGTAGATCACTATGCCCGCGCCGCTGAAGTCGAAATCGAAGATTTCGAACGTGCGGTCACCGACTACGAAATCGCCCGCGGGTTCGAGCGCGCCTAAGGCGAGCCGTATTTTTGGAAAGATGACGATGGGGCAAAGCCCCGTCAAACCAAGTGAGGAAGATTATGGGCCAGACCCTGAAATGTATCTCGCCGATCGACGGATCGGTCTATGCAGAGCGAGAGACACTGTCACCCGATGCAGCCTTTGAGGCGGCAGGCAAGGCTCGTACCGCGCAAACCGCATGGACGGCGCGCCCCTTGCAGGAGCGGATTGACCTCGTCATGGCCGGTGTTGCAGCGATCGGTACGATGAACGACGAGATCGTGCCCGAGCTGGCCCATATGATGGGCCGTCCCGTGCGTTACGGTGGTGAATTCGGCGGTTTCAACGAACGCGCCAGCCATATGGCAAAGATCGCCAGCGACTCTCTTCGCGATATCTCCGTGGGCGAAGATGAGAGTTTCAAACGCTATATCAAGCGCGTGCCTCATGGGGTTGTGTTGGTTGTGGCCCCTTGGAACTATCCCTATATGACGGCAATCAACACGGTGGCTCCGGCGCTGATCGCGGGCAACACCGTGGTACTGAAACATGCAACCCAGACACTGTTGGTTGGTGAACGCATGGCGCAGGCCTTCCAATCTGTCGGCGTTCCAGCAGATGTGTTCCAAAACGCGTTCCTCGACCATGACACGACATCAGATCTGATCGCCAAAAACGCGTTTGATTTTGTGAACTTCACCGGCTCCGTCGGTGGCGGTCAGGCGATGGAGCGTGCCGCCGCAGGCACCTTTACCGGTGTTGGCACCGAACTTGGCGGCAAGGATCCGGGTTATGTCATGGAAGACGCTGACGTGGATGCAGCAGTCGATACTCTGATTGACGGCGCGATGTTCAACGCAGGCCAGTGCTGCTGCGGAATTGAGCGGATCTACGTGCACGAAAGCCTCTATGAGGCTTTTGTGGAGAAAGCGATTGCCATCGTCAAAGGCTACAAGCTGGGCAACCCCCTTGAGCAGGACACAACCATGGGTCCGATGGCCAACGTCCGCTTTGCGAAGGAGGTCCGCGACCAGATCGCCGAAGCCGTCGAGGCAGGCGCCGTGGCACATATCGCGCCGATGCCTGCGGATGACGGTGGTGCCTACCTGACACCGCAGATCCTGACCAATGTCACACATGACATGCGGGTCATGCGCGACGAAAGCTTTGGCCCCGTCGTCGGCATCATGAAGGTTTCGTCGGATGAAGAGGCCATTGCCCTGATGAATGACAGCGAATTTGGTCTGACGGCCTCTCTCTGGACCGCCGACCTGGACCGTGCTCAGACTGTTGGTGATCAGATTGAAACCGGCACCGTGTTCATGAACCGAGCCGATTACCTTGATCCGGGTCTGTGCTGGACTGGCTGCAAGAACACTGGTCGCGGTGGCGGTCTGTCGGTCATTGGGTACCACAATCTGACCCGCCCGAAATCCTACCACCTGAAGAAGGTGACCGGCTAACCCTGTCACCTTTCTCCAAATACTCCGGGGGGCTTGCCGACAGGCAAGCGGGGGCAGCGCCCCCTCCCCCACATCATCACAGGAACACGCAAATGACTCTCGTTGGAAACTGGTCTTATCCAACCGCAATCAAATTCGGCGCTGGTCGGATCAAGGAACTGGCCGAGGCCTGCGCCACGGCTGGTATCAAAAAACCGCTGCTGGTCACTGATAAAGGGTTGGCCAATCTGCCTGTCACCCAATCCACGCTCGATATCATGGAAGCCGCAGGCCTTGGCCGCGGTATCTTCTCTGACGTTGACCCCAACCCGAATGAGAAAAATCTGGAGGCCGGTGTCGAGGCCTACAAGGCTGGCGGGCACGATGGCGTGATCGCATTCGGCGGCGGTTCGGGCCTTGATCTCGGCAAAATGGTTGCTTTCATGTGCGGGCAGAACCGCCCAGTCTGGGATTTTGAGGACATTGGCGACTGGTGGACACGTGCCGACGCTGACGCCATCGCGCCGATCATCGCTGTGCCGACCACGGCTGGCACCGGCTCCGAAGTGGGCCGCGCTTCCGTGATCACGGACAGCATCACCCATCAAAAGAAGATCATCTTTCACCCGAAGGTCCTGCCCACCGTGGTGATTTGTGATCCTGAGCTGACCGTGGGGATGCCCAAGTTCATCACCGCAGGCACTGGGCTGGATGCTTTTGCCCATTGCGTCGAGGCCTTCAGCAGCCCGCATTATCACCCGATGTCCCAGGGCATCGCGCTGGAAGGCATGCGTTTGGTCAAGGATTACCTGCCACGCGCCTATGCCGATGGCACCGACATTGAGGCCCGCGCCCAGATGATGTCCGCCGCCGCCATGGGGGCCACCGCATTCCAGAAAGGGCTGGGCGCGATCCACGCCATGAGCCACCCGATCGGGGCGCTCTTCAACACCCACCACGGCACAACCAACGCCGTCTGCATGCCCGCGGTGCTGGCCTTCAACGCGCCAGAGATCGCCGACCGCTTCAAGACCGCAGCAGATTATCTGGGCATCGACGGCGGCTTTGAGGGCGTCTGCGCCTATGTGCAGGAGCTGAACGACAGCCTCGGCATCCCACGCGGTCTCTCCCAGTTGGGTGTCACCGAAGCCGCCATTCCCGAACTTGTCAAAGGCGCCCTCATCGACCCATCCTGCGGCGGAAATCCCGTGGTTCTCGACCAAGAAAACCTAACCAAACTGTTCAAGGATGCCATGTGATCCACGCAGAGCATGTCTGCAATGAACCTGCGGCTGCGCTTGTACCGATCCCCGGCTAAGCGCAGCGCATAGATGACCCGGTGCGGTTTTGACGCAGCACAGGGCACATCAAGACTGCGGCCCCTCTCGAAGTTGAGAGGGGCCGCTTTTTTCAAATCCTATGGTCGGCTCAAACCTCAATCACACATGCCACAGTGACGGTCGACCATGCGCTGCACCATTGGGGCAAAATGCCAGAAATCAGGGGTTTCCATCCCTTCACGCTTACCCGCCTCATCAAGATAGCGCACTGCGATGATCTCTTTCAGGTTTGGATTGGCCTCAAACGCTGCGACTTCCTCCGCGTTCATCTGCCCGCCCTGCAGCTCCAGCGTATGGACGGACGCCGGGGAAAGCCGTTTGAAATACTCAGGTTTCGTCGCGCAGAGATACCGCTTGGCTGCGACATGATAGCGACAACAATCAGTGATCACGCTGGGAAAGAACCGCTCCAGCACCTCGGCCCCGGCGTCCTCATGATGTCGATCCTCGGTATCATCGGGATGGTAGGTGCCAAACTCGGACGTGAAATGGCCGATATCATGCAGCAGCGCGCCCACGATGATCTCTTCTGGCTGGCCGTTCTGCTCTGCGATGGTGGCGCCCTGCAGCATATGTTCGCCCATCGTCACCGGCTCGCCCAGATATTCCTCTCCGCCCCGCCGATCAAAAATAGATCCGAGGAAGGCGACAATTGTTTCCCGGTCCAGCGTGTCTGGCGGGACGTGCGTGGCTGCTGGCTGTGGCTGGCTGCTGGTCATTCTGCCGCCTCCACCAGCGCCTGACGTCGCCGCGCGTCATAAGCAGAGCGCAGCCCATCCTTGTCAGCATAACAGCCCTGCAGCCACCGCGTCCCCTCACCCGAGTAGCCCTTACGCGCGTGCAAGACGCGGGTGTTGTCCACTACAAAGGCCTCGCCGGGGTTTAAGCGGAAGGTCACTTCCATCGCAGTATCGTCAATAATCTCACCCAAGCGGCGATAGGCTGCATAATAAAGCGCCATTTTTTCAAACGGGACATCCTGCACCGCCGCCAGTGACCGGTTGTTGAAACGCACCCCGATCAGCTCCCCATCGGGGGCCAGTTCGATCATCGGACGGCGCGAGGTCAGGCAGACGTTCGCCTCACCCGCGTATTCAAACCGCGCGCAATGCTCTGCAAGAACGTTGAAATAGGCCTCATTCTCGGCCTTGAGGCGCAGCGCGGCGGCAAAGCCGTCCACCACCATGTTTTCACCCCCGGCAGCGGAGCTTTCGAGGCAGTAGAGCACCTGAATGGTTGGCACCGGATCGCGATAAGGATTGTCGGTATGCGCCTGCAAGCCCAGACCAGTGAAGGCGAGGTTGGTCGGGTTCACTTCGGTACGCACCTCAAAATGGCGCCCGTAGTTGGTCTCGCGGACATGTCCGAACAGATCGACCACGCGGAACAAAGCGCCATCTTCAACCGGGCCATTGACGATCTTGCCAAACCCGTAACGTGTCATCGCGCCCAACCAATCGTCCAGCGCGGTGCCGCCTGCCTCAAGAGCCGCGAAATCCCCCGTCGGCACGGACACCATCAGGGCGGCGTCCCAAGTCTCTACCCCGCCAGACAGCCAGCCCGGATCCGCAGTAATATCACGATCGTAGGCGTGGTTCTGAAGCCAGTTCAGATCATAAGTCACGGTCTTGTTCTCCGGCATAAACCGCAGCCAAAGGCCCCCGCCGCCCAAACTCGCCTCGGCGATTATTGTCTCAGCCGGGATATCGCGCAGTGCGATCAGGCGCTGGCCGTTGGCCTCTGCACGGGTTTCGGGATCGGGCGCATTGTCACGCAGCCAAATTGCGTGGAAGCGCAATCGCGATGCGCCAAGAGACAGGCTGAGGTAATCGCCCGCAGGAGCGACAGTAACAGACGGCATGGAATCCCCCATAGATTGGTCTGGTCGTTTCGGGTTTGAAACTTGTGTATATGCTGCCACCTCCGCTACATAATCTCAAATTAGGAATTACCGCACTAAGGCCCAGTATTGCTAATGCCAGATCGTAACAATTCATTGCCCCCCCTTGAATGGATCCGCGTTTTTGAGGCGGCGGCCCGTTGCGGCAGCTTCACCGCTGCGGCCGCTGAAACCGGGATCACCCAGTCGGCCGTGTCTCAACGCATCGCGCAGCTGGAAAAACGGTTGGGAACGACACTCTTTCACCGTCATCCACGCGCAATCACCCTGACCATAGAGGGAGAGGCCTGGCTCCCGCATGTAGGATCGGCGCTCGATACGCTGCGCGACAGTTCCCAAGCGCTGTTTGGCAGTGGGCGTAGGCCGCTGACAATTTCTGCCAGCCAGTCTGTGATTGATCTGTGGTTGACCCCCCGTCTCGCCGCGCTGACCGAGATTGCAGGTGGCCAACTTGCGGTGCAGACGATGGTTTTGGGCAGCCATGACGCGCCAGAGGACGATGTGATCCGCATTCGCTACGGGACCGGCGACTGGCCCCACCCATACAAGCTGCCCCTCTATCCAGAGAATATCGCGCCGATCGCGGCGCCTGCGCTGACTGCCCGCGGTGGCCATTGGAATGACTGGCCCCGGATCGCATGCTCCGGGCCCCGTCCCGGCTGGCCGGACTGGGTTGCGCGATTTGGCGGCGGAACCACCCCGGTTCCTCATCTGCGGTTTGATACTTTTCTCTCTGCCCTAGGTGCCGCACGGACAGGGTCAGGTGTGTTGCTAGGGTCACTGGCTCTGTGCCAAGACGATCTGGCAGCAGGACGGCTGGAGCACCTAGGGCCGGACTGCCTGGAACATCATGCCACCTATTGGATCATCGCCGGACAAGAGGCGCTGACCCGCGCACAATGGGCCGATCTAACAGACATTATTGCGTGACACCGTGCTCAACGCCCGCGCGCGCCCCTCCTGCTTTGACCGGTTGTTGATAAAACGGGCCTGCGAGAGTGGGACGATAGGGGCACGTTGCAGAGCCGAACCATAGAAAATCAAGTGATCAGAAAACGATTGGTCTGCCCCGCAACATCCGATCCGACAACGCAATTGAACCTCGTTTCACAGTCCAAAACCAGTTCACGCTACATTTACGATGGATCCGTTCCCCTTGTTATGGTTCTGGCAAAAAATACTTTATAGATAATATATCTCCTCTTATTGCCGCCGAAACACTTGCCAGAAATCGGAAAACCCCCATCGCCAGCATTGCGAAAGGCCAAAAAAAGACCTTAACAGCTTATGAACAGGTAATTTTCAGACCGGACAAAACACAACTCAAAGCTGCCTCCTTAAAGTCTTAACGACATCGGACAGGTGAATTAATCATTCGTTAGGGGTGAAGTGGCAATCTCTGGCCATAGTCTTTGGAAAGGGCGTCACTATGAATGGTACTGAGGTTACGATCGAGACTGGTCACACGACACCGCCCTCTGGCAACCTATGCGTCCTAGTTCTGGACGACAGTGAATTTGACCGCACTCGGATGCGGCGACTGATTGCTCAAGCCGATCGAACGGTCGAAGTGATCACATGTTCTGACATCCACGACTTTGAAAAAGCACTGGGCGAGAACGTCGTTGACCTATGTCTGGTCGACCACCATCTGCGCGATGCCTCTGGTCTGGACGCAGTTGCCGTTGTGAAAAAACAACTCATGTCCGAAGAGGTCCCGGTGGTCATGATCTCTGGTCGTGAGGACACCGAAGCCGTGGTCAGCTCGATACGCGCAGGCTGTGTCGACTACGTAGGCAAGGGCAATTTGACCGCCGAGAAACTGCATGGCGTCATTTACAACTCTATCGCCGAAACGTTTTCCAACCCGGCACTTAAATCAGAGGTGCAGGCGGCGACACGCAACGTGATACGTGGCATGGCCCAAGGCTGCATCAGCGAATTGCAGCCCAAGCTGCGCCGCATGTATCGCCAGATCTCATTTATCCGTGCTTGTCATGCTCAGGGGCTGACCCCATCGCCAGAAGCTCTGAACGAGATTGAGGATCACTGCCTGAATATTTGGCGCTTCTTTGACGAGATCGAGAGCTACAGCAACAACTTTAACGAGATCCGCCACTAAGGCGGGTCTTTCCCTTAAGTAGCAGGCTCAGGCGTTGCACTGGTAAATCACGGCAGTTACGCGTGCTTGCTGAAGAGAATACCCTGGGCCAGCGGTTCAAGGCGTGACCCCCGACATTTGACTTATCAGAGTGGCTGCGGCGCTTACAACGATGCTTATCGTATCTAGTGACTGTAGTGCGGCGTTCTCGGCCAGGGATGCAGGCTCTGTAACTCTCTACCTTTCAACGCCTTTCTAAACCAACCCTCATCATATTCTTGATCACCAAGTCGTCTATCGGCATCCGGTAAGCTGCTCACTTGCCCCCCCTACGCCGATGTTGGCGTTGACGTGATCGGAAGTTGCTGAGTGATTTAGCCGACGCCCGTCGTCGGCGCAGGGAGTGTGTAGCTTCGTCTGCATGCCACCCGTGGTTCGGCCAAACAGGCGGTCGCGCCTTTTGCTTACACCCGTCGATACTGGATGCTGCTCGTTGGGCTTTGTGGTGAGTGACATTGAGTAGGACCGTCACGAATGCGCCATGGTCTGCAGCCAGCCCGACCATCATTGGCCAAAGATACCGTCATCGCTCGTGCGCTTCCAACGGGTGCAGAGTAACTTGTGTGGGCAGTATACCACCGGCAAGCTAGGCGATGGTATACCCTCGCAATTGGAAAAGTTAACTCCGGTGAGAACACGCTTGCCATCTACGCGCGTCTTGCCGTGGAATTTGGGAAAAAGGGGTCACGACACTCCATCCCCGCGTTGGGCAACCTGAATAGATCAGACGTGGTCTCACATGTTTTTCCAAGACGTGAACGACGCTGTTCCAAGAACTTCATGGGGCCTCAGCTTAGCCGCGTGTGGGGTTGTTTCAAACAAATTCGGATCGTAGCTCCGTCCTGTTTGGTCCGGGGTGGCTGGGCTTCGGCGATACCGCCATAGCTGTCGGCAAGCCGCCGCAGGATTGCCAGCCCCATCCCGGCCCCACCAGTGTCTGCAGTCGAAAATTTGCTCATTGGATCAAAGACACGCTCCCGCTTATCAGCAGGCAAACCGATACCGTTGTCCCGTACCGTCAACTCCCATGTGCCATCTCGCAGCCGCCCGATCATCGCAATATGCACCGGGCCCGCATTATGCTTGACAGCATTTCCAACCAAAATCAGGAACATGGACATTAACGCATCCGCGTTCATTTCAATCTCAGCTGGCACAAAATGAGCGCGGACTCGGGTGCCATCAGGTAAGTCGAGTGCCGAAATCGCATGATCCAAACATGCCCGAATAGAAACCCTGGTGGTCTCACGGTACCCCGTCTTGGAGAATTGTGACAACTGATCAAGCATCATATTCAGTTTTACTGCATGGTGCTTAAGAAGCGCAAATGACTGCGCTGGAGCCTCGGGCAAGACTATCCCAACATCATTTAGATCTTCCTCAATCCAGTTGGGCAATTCCGCGATTGCCCGCACAGATCCGCGCAGGTCATGAACGATTTTATAGACAACCCCCATCATGGCCTGATCACGGGTTGCTTGGCTTATCGCCTTGTCTGGCGTCTCATGTTTCATCCGCAAGAGCCTTTCGGAGTTCGGAAGGATAGGTATCGCGCAATGCCTTCCAACGTCGCGATTGCACCTTGGCTCCGACACGATCTGTGGTGGCGCGCCAGGACTGTGCGACATTGTTTAGCGCGACCTGAGGTGTAACGTCGCCGCTCAACGCAGCCAGGAGCCAGTAAGATAGGGCATCAAAATACTCACTCCGCCGCGCCAGATAAAGATCGGGCATAGAAGAAAGCATGGCCTGTTCATGGATCCGCAGAAACTGCGCACCGTAGGCATCAACAATTGCAGGATCCTGGTACTGGTCAGCCCGGAACGGATCAAAGAAACCATTCTTTTGGGCAATCGCGGCCGCACCCACCTGTTGTGACACCGCATTCACACAGAAATTATACGCCATCTCAGGCTGCTGTGAGTTTTTGGCGACAACATAACTCCACCCCCAGTTAAAATACGCCATAGGGACATGAGTGTCATTGATGTCGCCACCGGGCAATGGCGCATTGATCAGATTGTCCCGCATCGCCGACCCTGGCTCATATAGGCTCTTTTGGGTACCACCCCAGCCGATGTTGGCGTAGATATCACCCTTCTTGTAGCGCGCCCAATTGCCAAACAGATCAAGATCGGCCCCAACCAGATGCGCAGCGGCGGCGATCATCTCCTCCAACACGGCCACGCCTTTGTCGCCATTGATCTGTGGTTCCATGTTTGGCGAGAACGGCCAAGCGCCCTTGGCATGAAACCGGGCCCACCACTCCCAGGCCACCTTGTCGGCGGTACGAAAGAGACACCCACCATAGCGCCCGGCGTCTGGCGCATGGAAAAACGCCATCTGGCGATCCAGCTCTGCCCAGGTCTGCGGTGTTCTAAGCGCATGGCCATTTTGGTCGGCATATCGCTCTGCCAGCTCAGGATTTTCGACAAACGCTTTGTTATAGAACATCAAAAACACATCGCCATCGGTTTGATATCCCCAAAGGCGGTTATCGAATATATCTCCGCTCGTGTACATCAACGCCTCTGACAGTCCCTGCGGCGCATATTCTTGCGCAAGGGCATCCAACGGCAAGATGGCATCAGCTTCGACCAGATCAGGAATACCAAAAGTGGCTGGCAGTGCGACATCAACGCCAAATTCCTGCAACATCGATTCCAGCGTCAATACGGCGTTAATCTCATCAGCGCCAACAATGACAAGCTCCGCACGGCACCCGCATATGATTTCAAAGCTCTCGACAACCGGGGCCAAATTCGCCTCTGCCCCTCGGGGTGTCAGGATCCGAAGTGGCCTGGGGTGTTTGATGTCAGTCGCTGCACCAGCTATCCTAGGCAGCGCCCCTCCTAGCCCCAGGGCCACCGTATGCGTCGTGAAGCTTCGTCTGGTAAACATTGGGATACTCGCCTGTGGCTTATGTTCGTCAACCTTATCTGCGCCCAGTTAACGGGTGGTAAACCTCTCAACCTTATGTTGAGTGCTGCAAACAGCCGAAGGGATCTGCGCAGTGTCGTTAACTTCTCGTCTCAGAGCATGTGTCGCTATATGCCTCGCGTCTATCTGCGTCGCGATGTACGCCAATTGGAACGACCTCAGTCGCATCGAGCGCAAGACCGAAAACCTCTCGGATCGAACTATCCCCCTTCTGGATAAGATTGCAGATCTGGGTGATCTGCAACATGGCCTGGAGGCGACGTTGGCCAGTGTCCAGCTGATTGACAGTCTTGACGGCCTCACCGCACTTGGCCGACGGGTTGAAAGCCTGTCACAATTGTTTCGTAAGAATTTCAGTGATCGTGACGGAACAATTGCCGAAGGACTCTCTCCTGATGATGCGGATGTCTTTTTACAGGTGGTAGAGGGTCGACAAGAGATTGTCTCCCAAAACAACGACATAAAGGCACTTGCTTCCCAAGCTCTTGATCAAATTTTGGCTTTGGAAAAATCCGTTCTTGTCGCCCAAATTGAATTTGGCAACCAACAACGTGAAACGGCGACCACCCAGCAAGAAAGCGGGCTGTCCTCCAAGGCTATAGATACAGCCAAGACTCTTGGTGAAATTTCCGGCAGCATCGCCTCCCTTGCCATTCTGACCCAAGATTTTTCGATTATTACTAGTGATACGCAGGTGATCGAGCGGCAACGACTGGTGGTGCAGGTTAACATTCTCGCGTCACGCCTGGCCCGACTGAGAAGTCTGAGTGCGCGCCGTGATATTGCCCGGCTTTTGGTTGGTTATCGTCACACGATGCTTGGTGAGAACGGGGTTATCGAGCGGTCATGGCGCATACAGGCGCTCCATCGTCATCAGATTGAACGCCATGAAGAAGCCGAAACGATCTTGAATCAGGTCGGCATCTGGACCCGATCCGGCACACTGCGCGCGGCCATGGAGTTCCGTCAAAGTGCCGCAGAAACCAGTCGCATCGTAGAGCGTATCCGGTTTGTCGATGTCGCCTTCAACATGTGCATGTTGCTGATTTCACTCGCCCTATTGTGGTTCATGATTGAGGTCCGAATGATCTCGCGCATTCAGCGTTTGACTCGCCATGTTCAACGTATGTCCCGCGGACATCTAGATGAATCCATTGACACCAGTGGATCGGATGAAATAGCAGAAATCGCCAAAGCGGTAGAAAAATCCCGCCTGACGTCCGCAGCACTTCAGCGCTCAAACGAAGAGCTGGAGAGATTTGCCTATGTGGCCGCACATGACCTACGGGCCCCTTTGCGGGCAATTTCTAACCTGATTGAGTGGACTGAAGAAGATTTCGCCACCGAAATGTCCAGCGAAGCGCAAAAGAACATCAGTTTAATCCGTAATCGGACTGACCGATTGTCCGGACATCTGTCCGCCCTGCTGGATTACGCGCGCGCGGGTCAAATCGATGGTGAACGTGGCGCTTTCAGCCTGAGCGGCTTTGCGGACGAACTACGGCTCTACTTTAACTCCAATCCTGACTTCGTGATCAAAGTAGAACAGGATTGCGGGCTCTTCGACGCTTATCTAACCCCGTTGAAGACGATTCTCATTAACTTGGTCAGCAACGCAACCAAGCATCACGACAAATCGTCGGGAACAGTTCGCATCAGCAGCGAACTATACCCGAACTATGTCGAGATTACCGTAGCGGATGATGGACCAGGCATTCAGAAACAGTATCAAGATCAGATATTTGTACTGTTTCAAACCCTAAAATCCCGCGACGAGGTCGAAGGGTCGGGTTTAGGTTTGGCCCTTGTCCAGAAGCTGGCACGTTCATTGGGCGGCAATGTATCTGTTGTATCTAACCCTGACGTGGCGCGCGGCACGGTGTTTACTGTGCGCCTGCCTCTCAATGCAAAAGCTACGAATACTCAGAATGATATCCAAGGATTGGCCGCATGAAAAATAAAGAATCCGTCACATTCCTGATCGTGGACGACGACGAAGTTGCCGTGATGGCGATCAAACGCGCACTGAACAAGCTCCGCTTGGTTAATCCGGTCGAAGTGGTGGGCGACGGGCAAGAGGCTCTCGACTTGCTGCGTGGCGTGAACTCTGCAGCATTGGAGCGCCCCTATATCATTCTATTGGACCTGAACATGCCACGCATGGGTGGGCTCGAGTTTCTGGCCGAAGTACGAGAAGATAAGGAATTGGCAAATTCGGTAATTTTCGTGCTGACAACCTCTGATGCGCCCTCTGATATTACCGTCGCATATGAACACAAGATCGCGGGCTATATTGTCAAGGAAAATGCCTACGATGCCGTAAAGTCAGCGGTAGAAATGCTCGGCGCCTATGTCGAGATTGTCTCGCTTGAAAACAGGTCTAAGTGACCCTCGACTTCTAAACCGGCGCTATCGTCACACACCGGTCACATTTGATGCGGCCATAGCTGCCTAGACAACATTTACTGCCCCAACGTAACCTCGCAAACAGAGCCGGACACCATAGCTATTGCAACGTCACTCGGGGAACATAGATCTACTCTCCGGGTGACAGCGCCGCTACACACAGCTGATGAAGCAGCCAACGCCTCGGGGCGAGCGTACGTTTGGGCAATACATTGCCTCAGGTTCAACATAAAACAATCGAGGCCCATTTCTGGCGACATCGCACTTCCCGAAGAAAGAGCGTTCAGGTGAGCTGATCCATCACAGAACATCAATCTGCTCGGACATTGCTCAGAGCGCCTTCTGCCATCCGTGTCACCGGACATCGCATAGAGGGGTACCATCAAGTCAGGATGAGGCCGTCACGAGAAATTTTCTAGCAAATATCGTGTGAAGTAAATGGTGCGGTCGAGAAGACTCGAACTTCCACGGGTGTTACCCCACAGCGACCTCAACGCTGCGCGTCTACCAATTCCGCCACGACCGCACTGTCTTGACTTGGTGTAGCGGCGTATAGACGAGCTGCGCGACGATGTGAAGATGAAAAATGCCGATATCATCGCCTTTTCCACACCGTTTCTGACAAAGAGGCCGGGATGTGACCCGGTCTCTCTCTAGATCAGCTCTCTCCTCACAAAATCAATCGGTTGAGAAGCTTGGCAACGCAGCCGCGGTGCTGGAAGCCGGAACAGGTTGTACCAAACCCCCGGTCAATCCCGCCGAGGCCGCCTTGATCAGCGCAATGCGTTCCGGCTGGCCTGGGGCAAAAACCGCGTCCGCGCCGCCGTCCAAAGCGGCAACTGCGGTCTGGTACCAAGACTGCGCTTGCTCCGGTGACTTTGCCACGCCAAAGCCCTGCGCCAGATGGTGGCCGATCAGCTCGCCATAGGGGCGCTGCCCGACACCCACCATGATCAACGCCGCGCCAAGGGCAACATCCATATTGTCACGACGATACCCGGAGAACAGGCAGATTCCGGCGGTGTTGGACAATTGCTCAATTGACATATTGGAGTGTAGAACGAATTTCTGCACCTCAGAGATCAGCGTCGCGCTGTCCGTCGTGCCAAGCTTGGCCAGATAAGGCTGTACAGCCGGGCCAAAGGCATCGCATTGGCTGTCGACCTGCGCCTGGCTCACGCCCTGCACCTTGGCGACCAGCGCCTCGCCTGTGTTGATCGCATAGGACCGCGTCAGGCAGAACTGTTCGCCCAGCGCCAGTTCAGGGTCGCGCAGATCCGCAACCGTCATATACCCCCCGTTGGAGCTGGTCAGCAGGCTGATTTTGCTACAATGGCTGGTAAGCGACGCGGATGTGGCGGCTGGTGCCGCTTGCTGGAACAGCTGGATCCCGGCAAGCCCCACGGGTACGGGAGCCGGTGCAGGCGCCGGAGCGACAGCCTGCGGCGCTGAGGCAAGCACGGTGCCTCCGGGTGCGGGCGTCTGTGTCGGCGTGGGTATTGCTCCGGCTTGAACAGTGCCACCAAGAGGTGCGTCACTCATCCGGCAGCTCCCCTGATGGCAAGAGAAATTTGCCGTAGTAACACCCCGCGCCATGAAATCATTGCGCTGATAGCCCTGCGGTGTGGATGCGAAAACCATCACCGAACAATGCGACGCCCCACACCAGAAGGAGCTTCCAGAGACCGATGTATCGATCATATAGTCGTTCTTGCCGTCGCCATTCAGGTCCGCCAGCTGCATAAAACCTGATCGCTGCAACAGCTGCTCGGCACTGGGATCGGCACTGGCAGCGATTTCGTCCACGGCTTCGCTGACTTCGCGCGGCAGGCCACCGTAGTTACCATAGCCCCCGGTGCTTGCGCTACGCGCGCCCGTTGCTTCATCCCGCCACGTGCGCAGCAAGCCACGCACACCGTTCGGACCTTGCATCGCCTTGATGACCTGAGGGCCGCCAATTTGGGCACGGCTGTAGGAGGACACAAGGAAATCCCGTTCATACTGGGTTAGCTGGCCTGTCGCCGGGAATCCCATATGCCCTTGGTACTGCGCCACCGCATTGCGGGATTTACGTCCCATCACACCGTCGGGTGATCCGGCGGGAAAACCAAAATAGTTGAGTGAGGTTTGCGTTTCGCGGTTCTGCGCGCGCGCTGGCGAATAGGTGCGTTTGCGGGTAACAGGTTGTTTACGCGCGCGATTTTTGTGGGCTTCATTGACGATCACACCGCCGATGATGCTACCAACAAGCGCCGCGCCAAGGTTATCCGCCACTGCAGGTGCTGCCCCCGAAGTTGCCAGAACTGATGCTGCTAATGTGGTTTTAAGTAATTTTGAGAACATAGTACGCGCCCCCCTATTGATGAAAACATGCAATCACGGTAGCGCACGACCCGCAGGGCAGGCCAGAAAATTCGGCGTTTCGCCCTATACTGGTTACAAAAGTCGTAACGGAGGACAATGCTGATGGTTGAATGGATCACCACTTCAGGGCTGACAGGCTATGACGACGCTGTTGCCTTCATGGAAGACCGCGCCGCAGGCATTGCGGCAGGCACCCACGAGGAATGCATCTGGCTGGTCGAGCATCCCCCGCTTTATACCGCCGGCACCTCGGCCCGGCCCGAAGACCTGACCGACCCTGAACGTTTCCCGGTTCACAGCAGCAAACGCGGCGGCCAATACACCTACCACGGCCCCGGCCAGCGCGTCGTTTACGTGATGCTTGACGTGGCCAAGCGTGGCCGCGACGTGCGCTGTTTTGTACGCCAACTGGAACGCTGGGTTATCTTGGCTCTGGATCGCTTCAATGTCACCGGCCATATCCGCGACGGCCGCGTCGGTGTGTGGGTCGAACGTGATGACAAGCCGCGTTTCGCCAATGGCGACAAAACCGAGGACAAGATTGCCGCGATTGGCATCCGCCTGCGCAAATGGGTGAGCTTTCACGGCATCTCGATCAATGTCGAACCGGATCTTAGCCATTTTGACGGCATCGTTCCCTGCGGCATCACGGATTTTGGCGTGACCAGCCTCGTCGACCTGGGGCTGCCGGTCACCATGACGGATGTGGATGTGGCGTTGCGGCAGTGTTTCGATGTGGCCTTTGCCGCTACGGACACTTGTCCCACGGATTGAATGTGCAACGGATTGCGGTCAAACGCTGAGCCGCGTTTTACGTCCTGCCCTGACGCAAGTCATCAATCGCGGCAAACACCAGTTCGGGTTGTGAATACAGGAGCATGGTCCCGGCGCGCTTGCTCACCCTGACCTGAAGATTGGCACCGCTACCAATCGCAGCCTGCAACTTGTCAGGCGGAGTCACCTTATCCTCGCCACCATGCAGATAGATGGTCGGAGCAGAGTTGGCGCTGTAGCGCATATCCCGTGCACGGACAGCAAGCCGCAGATCGGTTTCATAGCCGCCACGTCCCTGTTGCATCATCATGGCATGACTCTGGTTTAGCACTGCGCTCAGCGCTGGATCCGCCAGCAGCCTACGATCAGCACTGTCGCGGGCAATCTGGCGTGAAACCAGAACCTGCGGCCCTTTCTGGCGAACCGAGCGTGACCAGCTGCGCACCACCAGCGGCAACACCGCGCTTGCGTGCACAGCGCTTAGTGCCATGGCCCGTTGGTGGCCGCGCAGGGCCGCAGCATGGCCGACGCCGGACAGTGGCAATGTTGCACCAACACAGATCACCCCGCCCAGCCGGTCCCTCAGGCGACGCGCTGCCACCGCCGCAAACAAGCAACCGCTGCGATGGCCAAGCAAGATCGGTGCATCAAGCCCCTCGGCGTCCATCAGCGCCTCCAGCTGGGTTACAAACAAATCAATTGGATCGGCCTCTCGTGGCAGCCGATCAGAGGCGCCATAACCAAAGCGCAGCGGTGCAAACAGACGCAGGCCCCGCGCGCGCAGCCTATGCTGCAAGCGTTGGACCCCGGCGACCCCGTCAAAAATACCATGTACAAAGATCACCGGCCGCCCCTGCTCCGCACCAAAGCATAGGTAGCGCGACCGCAGGCCGGACGGTAAATCAAGCTTGTGTTGCAGCGGCAGGTCTGCGCCCGTCGCGATCTCTGTATCCCGTACTGTCTGCTTCATCAGATACGCCAGAAATCGCAGCATCTCAGGGCAGCTTGGCGCGCAGGTCTTGACGACCATGCGCCCCAGCACTGCCAGTTCAGGGCCACGCTGGCCCCCTGTCCCCAAACGCAACTCTACCCAGCCGTCGCCCGTCAGCAGACCTCGCAGCAGTGACATCTCATCCTGCTCAAACCCAAATCGTCTTGCCACGCGGCACGCGGCAGGATCGGACCATGCCGTCTGCAACCTTTCTATCAGGAATGCCGGTGTGGTTGGATCTCCCGTATGCGCAGGAGGCAAAGCCGCGCTCCCCCCTGTAACCTCGTTCCCCTGATCGGAGTCGATGAATGTACTGCAGTAGCCGGACAAACCCGCCCGACCACCAAGTGATTGACACATCAGCAAACTACCGTCGTCTTGCCTCAGAAGAGCGAGGGCCGGGCGCAGTACTGTCGGCGAAAAGAGATCTCGCCACTGTGGCAAAGCCGTGGCGTCCAGAGCCAACCTTTCAGAAATCCAAGAATCAGTTACCCGCCCGCTGGCAGGCCAGTTGCCTCCGGCGGCAAGGATATCCCCCTCGCGCGCAGTCAACAGCCAATCCGCAGCGCTACAGGGCAACACGTCCTGAAGATCCGGCCAGCATCCGTGGTTCTGAGCGGCAACAAGCCGGCTTCTAAGATAGAGTGCACGGCCAAAATGACGGGTGATCAGCGCCTGCCGGTCTGTTGCATCTTGTGGGGAAATTTCAGACCAGAGCCCCGGTTTACCTGAGGCCAATCTCAGTTCTGTGATGGGCTGCGCGCCTCCGTCAAACGCGGTATCCACAATTTCATCTGTGCTGGACCCAGTTGCGACACCAGCCAAATCATTGCACCCAGCCCGTTCAAGCCGGTCCCGCCATGCTCCGGCCTTAGCCGCACCCAACACAGAAACGTAGACGGCGGCGATCACCGTTTCGTCTGACAACCCATCTGGACCAATGATATCCTCTGCCGTTTTACCCACGGCCCCTCCTCAGCAACACACACACGCAAAACGCGCGCAACTTGCAAAAATCACAACAGGTAACACGCCTGCCGGTCATCGCAGCAGAACATGTGCATCCTGTGCAGGCAGACCTGTTCTCCTAGATCTGATCAACCCATGATGCAGTCACGCGCCCTGCTACAGACACGCGGCATTTTATTGACCGCGCCTCCTCCCCGAAACCGGCCTATCCCCTGTCACCGCAGCCAACGCGGCAGAACATTGCGCGGACCCTAGAATAAAGGGGTCACACTTATCAACACATTTTTCGCGCCAAGGTAGAGTGACGCGATATTCATCATATCGACGACGGCAGCCAAGCTTTACCAATCGCAGCGACGGGCACAACGACGTTGGTCCCGCCACATCATCTCAGCCAGCTTCGACAGCAGCGCGCATCTGGTCTGCGTGGGCTTTCAGCACACTGGGATTTGCCATGATGCCGGGCGGACGCACCGTGTCGCCGTCGCGACGGGGCAGTATATGAAAATGAAGATGAAACACCTCTTGGCCACCCGCAGCCTCGTTGAACTGCTGCACCGTGACCCCCTGGGCATCAAAAGCCCGCATCGCGATGTGGCTCATTTTCTGCGCTGTGGCCATTACGGCAGCCAACTGTTCTGGTGACGCATCCAGAAAGTTGCGGCAAGGCGTTTTGGGGATCACCAGCATGTGGCCATCAGACCGTGGCATAATATCCATGAACACCATCGTGTCGCTGTTTTCATAAACCTTGTGGGCAGGCAGCTCTCCACGAAGAATTTTTGCGAAGATATTGTTTGGATCGTAACGCGCCACTATCTGAACTCCGTAAGTCATCTGACGGTTTTGTGCGCCCACCCGGCATCTGGGTCAAGCGTACAGCGTCATTTTGATCAACATTTGGCACCTCTCTGTGGCCTGACCTCGTGAATTGCGCAGGTGTGGTTGCACAGACATAGGCCCGCTTACCGCACCTAGGGGCGGACCGTGCAGCCCCAAAGGGGCCTGCCCGCGACAATTATTCTTGATCCATATCAAACTCCGCCATTGAAGGCCTGCTACCGGCGAACTAAAACGCATGATGAGTCTAGGCCCACCGGAGACGGATTTGCAGGGCCTATCGTTATGCAACAGGAGGCACCTTAATGGCAGATGCAGCCATTCATGGTCACGGCCACGAAGACGAGCGCGGTTTCTTTACCCGCTGGTTCATGAGCACGAACCATAAGGATATCGGCATTCTCTACCTGATCGTTTCGGCGATCGTTGGTTTCATCTCCGTCGCGTTCACCGTTTACATGCGGCTTGAACTGATGGATCCCGGCGTTCAGTACATGTGCCTTGAAGGTGCACGTCTTATCGCAGACGCGTCCGCGGAATGTACCCCCAACGGGCACCTCTGGAACGTATTGATTACTGGTCACGGCATCCTGATGATGTTCTTCGTGGTCATCCCTGCCTTGTTCGGCGGGTTCGGCAACTACTTCATGCCGCTGCAAATTGGCGCGCCGGACATGGCGTTCCCGCGGATGAACAACCTGTCGTTCTGGATGTATGTCGCAGGCACATCTCTGGCGGTCGCGTCGGTACTTAGCCCCGGCGGTAATGACCAGCTTGGCTCTGGTGTTGGTTGGGTTCTCTACCCGCCACTGTCCACCAACGAAGGCGGCTTCTCGATGGATCTCGCAATCTTTGCGGTCCACGTATCCGGTGCCTCTTCGATCCTGGGTGCGATCAACATGATCACCACCTTCCTGAACATGCGTGCACCGGGCATGACCCTCTTCAAGGTGCCGCTGTTTAGCTGGTCGATCTTCGTCACCTCCTGGCTGATCCTCTTGTCTCTGCCGGTTCTGGCAGGCGCGATCACCATGTTGCTGATGGACCGCAACTTTGGGTTCACCTTCTTTGATCCTGCCGGCGGTGGCGACCCGATCCTGTATCAGCACATCCTGTGGTTCTTTGGCCACCCGGAAGTGTACATCGTGATCCTGCCGGGCTTCGGCATCATCTCTCACGTGATCGCGACCTTCGCGCGCAAGCCAGTCTTTGGCTACCTGCCGATGGTCTGGGCGATCATTGCGATTGGTGTTCTGGGCTTCGTCGTTTGGGCGCACCACATGTACACCGTCGGCATGTCGCTGAACCAGCAGGCCTACTTCATGCTGGCCACAATGGTCATCGCGGTTCCGACCGGGGTAAAAGTGTTCTCGTGGATCGCCACCATGTGGGGCGGCTCGATCGAGTTCAAGGCACCAATGATGTTTGCGTTCGGCTTCCTGTTCCTGTTCACCGTTGGTGGTGTGACCGGTGTGGTTCTGTCACAGGCATCCGTGGACCGTGCATATCACGACACCTACTATGTGGTTGCGCACTTCCACTACGTGATGTCGCTGGGTGCTGTCTTTGCGATCTTCTCGGGCGTGTATTTCTACTTCGGTAAAATGACTGGTCGTCAGTACAACGAGCTGGGCGCTCAGATCCACTTTTGGATGTTTTTCATCGGCGCCAACCTGACCTTCTTCCCGCAACACTTCCTCGGGCGTCAGGGCATGCCGCGTCGTTACATCGACTATCCAGAAGGTTTCGCATATTGGAACAAGATCTCGTCCTATGGCGCGTTCCTGTCCTTCGCTTCATTCATTCTGTTCTTTGGTGTTGTGATCTACTCGCTGCTGCGTGGCGCTCGCATCACCCAGAACAACTACTGGAACGAATATGCGGACACACTGGAGTGGACGCTGCCTTGCCCACCACCAGAGCATACCTTTGAAACCCTGCCCAAGCAGGAAGAATGGGATCGTTCCCACTCGCACTAAGGTACGCCTTGCATCTGACATGAGACAGGCCCCGGAGCAGCATGCGTCCGGGGCCTTTTTCTTGCGCCGCTAACAAGGCATCAGCACCCTAGACACGCGCGGTCACCACGCTAAATTTCCGCCATGCCGTATCACTGGATCACATCACAGTCCGACACCTGCCAAGAGCTGCATCTCTGGCCGCATCAGTCGCTGCCACCAGAAGGCTATGTCCGTTTTCTGGGCGCGCTAGCTGTGCTTATCACCATCCCGATGATCCCGCTTCTGGGCAGCGCCGCACTTTGGGGCGTGCTGCCCTTTGTGACGGCCACGCTGTTTGCGGTGAAATGGGCCCTGGATCGCAGCCGCCGTGATCGCCATGTGCTGGAGGTGCTGACGCTGGACCCGACTGAGGCGCATCTGGAGCGGATCAACCCCACCGGCAAGCGTCAAAGCTGGAGCTGCAACCGCTTCTGGACCAGAGTTGAGCTGCACGCAGATGATGGACCCGTCCCCAGCTATGTCACGCTGCGGGGCAGTGGCCGCGAAGTGGAGATCGGCGCTTTCCTCAGCGAGGACGAGCGCAAGGCGCTCTATGATGAATTGCAGACTGCGCTCAGCCGCACCTGAACACGCCTGTATCCGCAACAGCTTTGACTTTTATCGCGATGCCCATTATCAGGGTCGGATGTCCAATGCGTCTGCGCTCTTTTCGACTGTATATTATCCGCTGTTTACATAACGGCGGGCGCATTTTCATATCTTGATGTTCATCCCGTCGCGATCCGGCGGTCAGAGGCAACATCCCCAACATCCCATCGGTATCGCGGCCCAAGGCGGAGCCCGTTTCGATGTCCCTATCTGCTCAGTTTTCCTGTGTCGGCCTTATTGGCTTTGGCGCTTTTGGCAAGTTGATCGCCCACAATCTGGCCCCACATGTACCGCTCCGGGTCCACGACCCTGTTGCTCAACACGCCGCAGCTGAACCATCTCCGTCGTTGCGTCACACTTCTCTGGCCAAGGCAGCGGCCTGTCCGCTGGTGATCCTGGCCGTCCCGGTCAGCGCACTGGCCGCGCTCTGTCGCCAAATTTCCCCAGATTTGCGTCCCGGCACGGTGGTTATGGATGTCGGTTCAGTCAAACTAACTCCGTGTGAGACGATGCAGCAGCTCCTTCCCCCGGATGTGGAACTGCTGGGAAGCCATCCGCTTTTCGGCCCACAAAGCACCAAATCAGGCATCGCAGGACATAAGATCGCGCTCTGCCCGCTGCGCGGGAACAGCCATCGCCACATCGCCGCGCTGCTACGTCACCTCTTTGGCCTTAAGGTAATCACGACCACACCGGCAGACCATGACCGCGAACTGGCGATTGTTCAGGGGCTGACACACATGATTGCAAAAGTGCTGGACCAAATGACCCCCGGCAAGCTGGGCATGACCACCGCCAGTTTTGATCTGTTGCAGCAAGCAAGCCGTATGGTCAGCGGTGATTCACCCGGCGTGCTGGGCGCCATCCTGCGCGACAATCCCTTTGCCGCCGAGGTCCGTGACGATTTCCTGCGACGCGCAGCGCAGCTGGGGGCAATCGACAATAGCACCACCATGAGCCCCGCCAAAGAAAAAGACCCGCCAATGCTGGCAGGTCTCTGACATCATTCACCTCTGCCCGCCGAAAACCGGATCAGCAGTTGCCACCTTGGCAAAGCTGATCCTTCACCAATGGTCCGACTTTGCCAAAATCCATCTGACCGGTATATTTTCCCTTCAGCGCACCCATAACCTTGCCCATGTCGCGGATCGACTCAGCTCCGGTCTCTGCAACGGCAACCTGTACCGCCTTTGCGACCTCTTCGTCGCTCAGCTGTTTGGGGAGGAATTCTTCAATGATCGAAATCTCGCCCAGCTCGCGCTCGGCCAAGTCCAGACGTCCACCTTCTTCGTAGGCACGCGCGCTTTCGTTGCGCTGTTTGGTCATTTTCCCAAGGATCGCAAGGATTTCAGCATCTCCGATGCCAGCGCCTTCACCATCCACACGGCCAGCAATTTCGCGATCCTTGATCGCGGCATTGATCAGACGCAGGGTTGCCAGTCGGGCTGCTGCGCGGTCTTTCATGGCCTGTTTCAGGGCCTGATTGACCCGAGTTCGCGTATCCATATTTCTGTCCATTCCCACGGAGTCGGAACCAGATCTTTACCGAAAGTGGTAGTGCAATTCAAGTTGGCGCTCTGAGAATGACGCTGGGGCAAGCCGTTGCACAGCCATGGTACCGGCGCAGGCTTGACGCCTTGCGCCCCTACCCTTACATACCCGTGAATTTTGCCCATATTGGAGAGTCGCGCCATGGCCGATACCGTCCCACCCAAGCCCACCGCATGTTTGGCGCTTGCTGATGGCACCATCTTTTATGGAACCGGCTTTGGCGCCACCGGCGAGACCGTCGCCGAACTCTGCTTCAACACCGCCATGACCGGCTATCAAGAAATCATGACTGATCCCTCTTATGCCGGACAGATCGTGACGTTCACTTTCCCCCATATTGGCAACACCGGTGTCACCCCCGAGGACGACGAAACCGCTGATCCCGTTGCCGCTGGCATGGTGGTGAAATGGGACCCAACCCAGTCCTCCAACTGGCGCGCCACTGAAGAGCTGAAGACCTGGCTCACCCGCACCGGACGCATCGCCATCGGCGGTCTCGACACCCGTCGCCTGACCCGCGCCATCCGCCAACAGGGTGCCCCGCATGTGGCCCTGGCACACGATCCCGACGGCAATTTCGACATCGAGGCACTGGTCGCCAAGGCCCGCGAGTGGTCAGGCTTGGAAGGGCTGGATCTGGCAAAGGACGTTACCTGTGCCCAAAGCTATCGCTGGGACGAGATGCGGTGGGCTTGGCCCGACGGCTACAACTGCCAAAATGCCCCCAAGCACAAAGTGGTTGCCATAGATTATGGCGCCAAGCGCAACATCTTGCGCTGCCTTGCGTCGGCTGGCTGTGACGTCACCGTGCTGCCCGCTTCCGCAACCGCCGAAGATGTGCTGGCCCATACCCCCGATGGGGTGTTCCTGTCCAACGGACCCGGCGATCCTGCGGCCACCGGCGCCTACGCCGTGCCGATGATCAAGCAGATCCTCGACACCACGGACCTGCCCATGTTCGGTATCTGCCTTGGCCACCAGATGCTGGCGCTGGCGCTTGGCGGCAAGACCGTCAAAATGAACCACGGCCATCACGGTGCCAACCACCCGGTGAAGGAGAATGCCACCGGCAAGGTTGAAATCACCTCGATGAACCACGGGTTTGCCGTTGATGGTCAAAGCCTGCCGGACGGTGTCGAAGAAACCCATGTTTCGCTGTTCGATGGGTCCAATTGCGGCATTCGCATCTCCGATCGCCCGGTTTACTCGGTGCAGCACCACCCCGAGGCCAGCCCAGGTCCACAAGATAGCTTTTACCTGTTTGAACGCTTTTCCGAGGCCATGGACGCACGCAAATCTGCGTAATATCGCCCGCGCGAGATAAGCCTGCGCAAAAAATACCCTCCCCATGGCAGGGTTTTGCTATGGGGATCAAAGGCTTGCCAAAATAGACCGGCAAAATAACACTTGCCCGAATCCATGACCGCATAAACTGTGTAGTCATGGTTCAACACAACCTAACATTGATCGACTCCGCGCGGGCGCTTAAGCGGCGGGACCGTCAGACCTCATTTGAACGCCGTCTGGTTGAAGAGCACGCCGTCAGCAAGGATCACCTGATGCGGGCCTTGGTTCTGCGCCAGCATCAGCGGGCTCCGATTGACCAGATCCTAGTTTCCGAGGGTTGGGCCAGTCAGGAGCAGGTTCTGGATGCGCTGTCATCGCAACACGGGATGCAACAGGTTGATCTGGGCGGTCATCGTCCTCAGGCGCGTCTGCTCGCGCGCAAACCTGCTCAGTTCTGGCTCCGCTGCTGTGCGCTACCATACATGCAACTGGGCCAAACTGTTGTGGTGGCGATTGCGCATCCAGCTGCCTTTGCCGGGATAAAACGTGATCTAGAAGGAAGCTTTGCCGACATCCAACCCGTGATCGCCAGCGAGGCCCAGATCAACGCCTTGCTGATCGCGCATTTCCGCGAGGATCTGGCCCGCGAGGCCAGCACCCGCGTCCCGCTTGCCTACAGCTGTCGCACGTTGCGGCAGCCGACCTGGTTCAGTTGGCCGTTGTTATTTTTAGTCGCAGCCATCACCGCTGCGATCCTTGCCCCGCGTCTTGTATTTGCTGTGCTTTGCGGATTGGCGCTATTGACGCTGCTGCTGTTTACAGTGCTCAAATGCGCAGGGTTCCTGTCACATTTACAGGCCCAAAGGTCCGAGCGCGAACTAAGACGGCGGCAGAAACACGCCTCCAGCGTCGGGGCCCGTGTCGATCACGTCCCGGAAATGACACCGCCCCGGCGCCTGCCACATATTTCAATGCTGGTGCCGCTCTACAAAGAGGCCGAGATTGGCCGCGCCCTGCTCTGCCGCCTGTGCAAGCTGACCTACCCGCGCAGCCTTCTAGAGGTACTCTTGGTATTGGAAGAAGATGACGCTGTGACCCGCAATGCCATCCGCTGCGCCGATCTACCCGATTGGTTCAGGGTCATCGAAGTGCCTGCACATGGCGGGCTGACCACCAAACCGCGCGCAATGAACTACGCATTGAACTTCTGCCGAGGCGAGATCATTGGCGTCTGGGACGCCGAAGATGCCCCGAATCCCGATCAACTGGAACAGGTCGCCCAGGCCTTTGCTCAGGGGGACAATAACTTGGCTTGTCTTCAGGGGGCACTGGATTACTACAACCCCAGCCAAAACTGGATCGCCCGCTGTTTCACATTGGAATACGCCAGCTGGTTCCGCATCGTGTTGCCCGGCATCGCCCGATTGGGCCTTGTGGTACCGCTGGGTGGTACTACGCTTTTTATTCGCAAGGCTGTTCTCGAACAACTGGGTGGTTGGGACGCCCATAATGTGACCGAAGACGCAGACCTTGGTGTGCGGCTTTCTCGTCTCGGCTATCGCACGGACATGCTGCCAACCACCACCTATGAAGAGGCCAACTGCCGTCCCTGGCCATGGGTCAAACAACGGTCGCGCTGGCTCAAGGGATTCATGGTGACCTATCTGGTCCACATGCGGCGGCCCACGGTGCTGGCTCGGCAATTGGGTTGGCGGCAATTCCTTGGATTACAAGCGTTTTTTCTGGGCACCGTTGGGCAGTTTTTACTGGCGCCTTGCCTGTGGTCGTTCTGGCTGATCACCTTTGGTCTGTCACATCCAACGGCGCCGGTCCTGCCCGCAGGCGCGCCAATGGTCGCAGCAGCGGCGCTGGTGTTTTTTGAACTTTTGGGCGTTGTCATCGCCATCACCGCAGCATTTGCAAGTGGTCGGCGGCGGCTGGCGCTTTGGGCGCCCTGCATGCTGCTGTATTTCCCAATGGGGGTCATCGCCGTCTACAAAGCCCTGTATGAGCTGATCTTCAGACCGTTTTTCTGGGACAAGACGGCCCACGGCCACACACCGCATACCGACGCTGCGCAAGACACCCAACCGCGCATAGTGCCGGATCTCTAGCCCTTGCTGCGTTCGCCCGCGTCCTGCTTCAGACGTGTCATGAACGCAACCGAGATATGATCCTTCAGCGCGCGCCCTGCCGCCTCTTCATCGCGGCGTTCGATGGCGCTGACGATGTTTTTGTGTTCGGCCTGTGCAATCCGGCCCCGCCCCTCAGCCGCGAGTGATGTCGTCGCCATCAGCGCCATGGTGCGATGTACCAGATTCAGCTGTTGGACCAGATAGCGGTTGTGCGACGCTAGGTGGATCTGCTCGTGGAAACGACGATTGGCCTTGGCCAGCTCTGTCGGATTGTCGACGAAGGCATCGTCAGCGGCAACCATCTCTTGCAACACACGGACCTCTTCTTCGGTGGCGTGGCGTGCGGCAAGGCTGGCCGCAAGACCTTCCAGCTCCCGCCGCACCACATATAATTCCGCCATCTGATTGTGGTCCAGCGATGCCACGATCAGGGACCGCCCGTCCCGCTCCAGCAACGACTGTGTCTCCAGCCGCTGCAACGCCTCACGGATCGGGGTGCGGGACACGCCAAAGCGTTCGGCAAGGTCACTTTCCACCAGGCGGTCGCCGGGCCGATAAACCCCGACATCAATGGCTTCTAGGATCAGCGCATAGGCGTCCGTCTGGCTGGTGCTACGAGTCAGGCTCATGTCGATCCTTGGATTGGTCATCCCCGTTGTGTACAAGCCTCGCCCCTGTGCAATCAACCCCGGCACGTCGGCGCGGTTAAAATCCTCGCACCACAAACATTCGGCGCCCCTGTCGAAATCGGCGCCTGCAGAGATCCACCAACTGGCGGCAACAGTTGCAATCAAACATCAGACAGCCTAGGTCCTCGGTCATGGTAGCCCAATCTTTTTCCCACGTCCGTCATTGGGTGTTCGATCTCGACAACACCCTCTATCACCCGTCCGCTCGGCTCTTTGATCAGATCGAGATCAAGATGACGGACTATGTGATGACAGCTCTTGGCGTTGACAGGCTGCTCGCAAATAAGCTGCGCGATGATTATTGGCGCGACCATGGCACCACCCTGGCCGGGTTAATGGCGCATCACGACATCGACCCCGATCCGTTTCTGGTCGCTGTGCATGACATCAGCTTTGACGATCTGGAACCCGACGCGCTCTTGGCCGAGCGGATCCAAAACCTGCCTGGCAAGCGGATCATCTATACCAACGGCACTGCCCCTTATGCAGAACAGGTGCTGGCGGCACGCGGTTTGGACGGCTGTTTCGATGAAGTCTATGGGGTCGAGCACGCAAATTACCGCCCCAAGCCTGAGCGTCAGGCGTTTGACATCATCTTTGCCAAAGCCGGGGTCGAGCCTGAACAGGCCGCAATGTTCGAGGATGACCCGCGCAACCTTCAGGCGCCGCATAATCTGGGAATGCGCACCGTGCATGTGGCACCAACCGCGATCACCGGCGCGCATATCCATCACCACACAGATGATCTGACCCGCTTTCTCGGGCTGTTATAGTCCGAAACGGCACAGCCTCACGTTGGCTCTGCATTGTTGGCCGGATAGGATCGAGACTGCTGCGCTGCGCATCCTGTCGCACCCCTGTGGCGCGCCGCCGCACCGACCTTCTGCCAGAAAGCGTAAGGTATATATGGCAGTCATCAATGAAGCGACACGTGCACGGCCTTGCCAGTCCCCGCGCGGCGCTGAACACCCAAGTTTAGGATGACGCCTGATGAATGACCTGACGTTTGACGAGCACCAGCCCCGGACCGCTACCGCTGCCACGGCATCACCGCCACCGCGCACAGACAGCACGCAGGTAAACGCAACCAAAGCGCTCTTGGCAATCCTGTTCTACGTGCTGCTCTGGGGCCTCGCCGTTGCCATCTGGGGGCTGCCAGCGCTGTTCCTGCCAGCCGTGGCCAAAACAGGCATCATGTTTGTCCTGCTGGTGATGATCACGCGCGGCTAGGGCTGCTGCAACTGCGCACTCCCCCCCGCGAAAAAGGACAGTATGTCGCTTGTCATTCAGACCGGCACAGGCCTATCTCAATTGCAACGACGAAAGGCAGGTTCGATGGAAAATGGCTGTGATATTCTGATTTCTGGTGGCGGTATTGCAGGGCTGACCGCAGCGGCGACCTTTGGCGCAGCCGGGTTCAAGGTGATCTGTGTTGATCCCATGCCTCCGATCACCGGGCGCGATGACACAGGCGCCGATCTGCGCACCACAGCCATCCTGCAACCGGGCCGCGCGCTGTTGCAAGAGGCCGGAATCTGGGATCACCTGGACAGCCACGCAGCACCGCTGCGGGTCATGCGGATCATTGATGCCGGCGGGGACCTCTCTGAGCCGCGTGTGATCAAGGATTTCAACTCCGCCGATATCTCTGATCAGCCTTTTGGCTGGAACCTGCCCAACTGGCTGCTGCGGCGCGAATTGCTGACCCGGCTGAGCGAACTGGACACCGTCGATTTCCGCCCTGGCCTTGCCACAACTGGCCTGTTCACCCGGACCAGCACCGCTCAGGTCACCCTGAGCGACGGTGCCTGCATCACCGCCCGCCTCGTGCTGGCCTGTGACGGGCGCGACTCGCCTATGCGACGAGCGGCTGGCATCCCTGTGCGCACGACGCGCTACGGGCAAAAGGCACTGGCCTTTGCCGTGACCCACGACCTGCCCCACGAAAATGTTTCAACCGAAATCCACCGCTCCGGCGGGCCCTTCACCCTGGTGCCGCTGCCCGATCACAACGGCCGACCGTCCTCAGCCATTGTGTGGATGGAACGCGGTCCGCGCGCACAAGCGTTGCAAAGGATGGACACCGACGCTTTTGAAGAGGAAATGAACAGCCGCAGCTGCGGTGTGCTGGGCACGCTACGGCTCGCCTCACGCCGCAGTATATGGCCGATCATCAGCCAATCTGCACAGCGACTGAACGGCGAGCGACTTGCGCTAATGGCTGAGGCTGCCCATGTTGTGCCCCCCATCGGGGCGCAAGGGCTGAACATGTCGCTTGGCGATCTGCGCATATTGCTAGAGCTGGCCCAAGCCCGTTCCGAAGGGTTGGGAGACGCCACCATGCTGGACGCCTATCACAAGGCCCGCCACAGCGACATTCTGATGCGGGTCAAGGGAATCGATCTGCTGAACCGCACCTCCATGTTGGCACCACGCCCATTGCGTGATCTGCGCGCCTTTGGCCTGAACGCGCTTTATTCACTGGCACCGGTGCGCAAGACGCTGATGCAGATGGGGCTAGGCGTCAAATAAGAATGCAGACCCTAAGCCGCATCTTCAGGGGACATTGGCAGCTGATATGCTTGGCAGTGGTGATTGCCATCCTCTGGCCAACGCAGGCGGTGCTGCCGCTGCGGATCCTGACCGTTTTCCTCCACGAGCTGTCACATGCAGCGGCAACCCTGTTGACCGGTGGCGAGGTGGTTAGCCTGACCATTGATCCCAGCGAAGGCGGCATGGTGATCTCGCGTGGTGGCAACCGGTTCCTGACACTGACGGCAGGCTATACCGGATCGCTTGTCATCGGCTCGGCGCTCTTTGTGATTGCGCTGCGCACGGATTGGGACCGCACGGTCCTGGCGCTTTTTGGGGGCGTGACGCTGGCGGTTGCCGCAGTCTATATCCGCGATCTCTTTGCGCTTGGGTTTACCCTGGCAACTGGTGCCGCAATGCTGGCCGCTGCGCGATATTTCAGCCTCGCGGCCAATGACATGATCCTACGGGTGATCGGCATCAGCAGCATGATCTATGCCCCGCTCGACATCTACGACGATACAATCGCCCGCGCCTATCTGCGGTCAGACGCGCGAATGATGGCCGAAGAATTTGGCGGTGCAACAATGCTCTGGGGTGGTCTCTGGCTGACGATCAGCCTTGCAATGATCTGCGTCACCCTGCGCTACGGGCTGGGCCCCGCCAGCAATATCAGCTGGCGTAGCCTTAAACCCACGTCCTGACCTCAAGCGGATCAGAGAACCTGATCCACCACTTTGGTGAGCCGCGCTACCGTCGCCTCGACATTGTAGAGCTTATCCAGACCAAAAAGACCCAGCCGGAAGGTACTGAACCCGGCAGGCTCGTCACATTGCAGCGGCACGCCCGCCGCGATCTGAGTGCCCAGCGCCAGGAATTTCTTGCCGTTCTGCACATCCGGGTCGCTGGTATAGCTTACCACCACGCCCGGTGCGCCGTAGCCTTCGGCCGCAACCGAGATCACGCCCCGCTCCGCCAGCAGCTTGCGCACCCTATCGCCGAGCGCCCATTGCGCATCGCGCAGGCGATCGAACCCGTATTCTTTGGTCTCCAGCATGGTATCGCGGAACGTCCGCAGCGCATCCGTTGGCATTGTCGCGTGATAGGCATGACCGCCTGCCACATAGGCCTGCATGATCATGTGCCACTGTTTGAGATTGATCGCAAAACTGTCAGAGGTGGTGTGCTCCATTCGGTCCAGTGCCCGCTGTGACAGCATTACCAACCCGGCCGAAGGCGCAGCGCTCCAGCCTTTTTGTGGCGCTGAGATCAGCACGTCGACACCTGTCTTCACCATATCGATCCAGGCACAGCCCGATGCAATGCAGTCCAGCACCATCAACGCGCCCACGTCATGCGCAGCCGTGGCAAGGCTGCGGATATAGTCATCCGGCAGAATCACCCCGGCGGAGGTTTCCACATGCGGGGCGAATACCACATCCGGTTTTTGCTCATGGATGGCGGCGACCACCGCTTCGATCGGGGTCGGTGCAAAGGGGGATGGCGCAGTATTGCCGGTCTGGCGTGCCTTCATCACCCTCGCAGAGGCGGTGATACCGCCGGTTTCAAAAATCTGGCTCCAACGATAGGAAAACCAGCCGTTCCGAACCACCAGCGCATCAGCGCCCTGGGCGAATTGGCGCGCCACGGCCTCCATTGCAAAGGTACCGCCACCAGGCACCAAAGCAACAGCATCGGCATTATAGACCTCTTTCAACATGGCATTGATATCCAGCATCACCTGCTGAAACACCTGGGACATATGGTTAAGCGACCGGTCCGTAAACACCACCGAGAATTCATCCAGACCCTGTGGGTCAACACTATCCAATAGGGCCATGTCACACTCCTTGTTGTAGAAAAGGGCGAGCCGGACCCGCTGCCGGACACGCCGTTGTCACAAGTCTTGGCAGAGGCGCGCGCGCGTCTCAAGTCTGCGCTGATTGAAGGATTATCTGCAAAACCCGCATATTCCGGAGCCTTTGCCCTAGCCCAGCGGCCCCGGCCTGCGTTCCTCGCTCAGCAGCACATTTGCATCGACACTGCCCACGCCGGGCAGCGTCATCACCCGCCGCCGCAGCACCCGCTCAAAATCGGCAATGTCCCGGGCGGTGACCCGCAGGCGATAATCATACATGCCCAGAATATGTTCCACCGTCTGCACCTCGGGGATGGCCGACACCGCGCGTTCGAAATCTTCTAGGCTGACCCGCCCTTTGGTGGCCAGCTTGATGCCCAGAAATACAGTCACGCCAAAGCCCAGTTTGCCTGCATCCAGATCCAGTTTACGCCCGGTGATAATGCCTGCCTCCTGCAACCGGCGAATGCGGCGCCACGCGGCCGGCTGGCTAAGGCCCAGCTCGCGCCCCAAAGCCCCCGCCGTTTGCGTGGCATCCCGGCTGAGTGCGCGCAACAAGGCGTGATCTATCTCGTCTAACTGGATCATATCGGCAGCGCCTCGTCCGATTTGATCCGCGCCACATGCATCAGCGCCTCGATATCGGTGATATGCGGCAGTGTCAGGATCGCGGCGCGGTAAATTTGCTGATAATGCGGCATGTCCCGCGCAATCACCGAAAGCCGCACATCCACCTGCCCCAGAAAGGTCTGGATCTCCAGCACCTCAGGGATCTCGCGTGCGGCGGGAATAAACTCGTCAAAAGCCCGCGAATTGGTCTTGTCCAGCGTGATGCGTAGCGACACTTCCACCGCGTAGCCCAGGGCGCGCCAGTCAATCACTGCCCGCTGGCCGAGAATGACGCCCCCCTCGCGCAGCTTGTCCAGCCGCCGCGACAGCCGCGATGCGGTCAGGCCAAGGCGATCCCCCAGATCAGGCAGCGATTGTCCCGGATCTGCCTGAAGATGGCGAAGTATGCGTCGGTCAAGGTCATCAAGCATGAAATCTACACTATATAACGTTTTGGAGAATAACTATTGCGTATTTCGTAAGATATTCATTCACACTAGGCCTACTTCGCCCCCCAGAACACCCTATGATGCCCTCAAACACGAAACATAAGGACGATGATCATGCGTGTATACTATGACCGCGACTGCGACGTTAACCTGATCAAGGACAAGAAAGTGGCTATCCTGGGCTACGGCTCTCAGGGTCACGCCCACGCGCTGAACCTGCGCGATTCCGGCGCCAAGAACCTTGTTGTTGCGCTGCGCGAAGGCTCTGCCTCTGCCAAGAAAGCCGAAGGCGAAGGTCTTCAGGTCATGGGTATCGCCGAAGCCGCAGCCTGGTGTGACGTGATCATGTTCACCATGCCCGACGAACTGCAGGCCGAAACCTACAAGAAATACGTCCATGACAACATCAAGCCGGGCGCTGCGATTGCATTCGCCCACGGCCTGAACGTGCACTTTGGCCTGATTGAGCCGAAAGAAGGCGTTGACGTCATCATGATGGCCCCCAAAGGTCCTGGTCACACCGTACGCGGCGAATACACCAAAGGCGGCGGCGTGCCCTGCCTCGTGGCTGTTAACACCGACGCCACCGGCAAAGCGCTGGAAATCGGCCTGTCCTATTGCTCCGCCATCGGTGGCGGCCGCTCCGGCATCATCGAGACCAACTTCCGCGAAGAATGCGAAACCGATCTCTTTGGCGAGCAGGCCGTTCTGTGCGGTGGCATTGTTGAGCTGATCCGCTGCGGTTTTGAGACCCTGGTCGAAGCAGGCTACGCGCCTGAAATGGCCTATTTCGAATGCCTTCACGAAACCAAGCTGATCGTTGACCTGATCTACGAAGGCGGTATCGCCAACATGGATTACTCGATCTCCAACACCGCAGAATACGGCCAGTACGTCACCGGCCCGCGCATCCTGCCCTACGAGCAGACCAAGAAAGCCATGAAAGACGTCCTGACAGACATCCAGCAGGGCAAGTTCGTGCGCGACTTCATGCTGGAAAACGCTGTGGGCCAGCCCACAATCAAAGCGTCGCGTCGTGCCAACGACGAGCACCAGATCGAAGTGGTCGGCGGCAAGCTGCGCGATATGATGCCTTGGATCTCGGCTGGCAAAATGGTCGACAAAGAGAAAAACTAAGGCGCTTAGACTGGGGCGGCTAATCCGGCCACCCCAACCTTCGACAGCAGATTAAAGACGCGCCTCTCTGGCGCGTCTTTTTACGTTGAACAAACGCCGCACAGAGCCTGCGATATAGCTCTATGGCAGCGCTTACACTAAAGTTGCCGCATGCACCGTGCCGTAAACACACAACACCCTGAGATGATGGCCTTGGCCGAGCGCTACCGGCGGTTTGCTCGCATCGAAGCACATGGCGTGTCCCCTACCTATGCTTGGCTGGCAGAGACAATTGCCTCTTCGTCCCTCTGTCTCGATTTTCTAGTGCAACTGCCCGCACACAAGCGCCAACCTAACCTGTTTCTGGCCGCCCTTCGCAGCATCGACAACCTACCGACCTCGCCCGCAGAGCTGGACGCGCAATTAGAAGACCACGGTATCGCCATCGCAAGCCTGATGATGCAGCGAATGACGCAGACCAACGAACCCGGACGATGTGCGACTTTGCTTCCCTCCTTTGCCGGGATCGACGGGCCAATTGCCCTGCTGGAAATCGGCGCTTCCGCGGGTCTCTGCCTGCAACCCGACGCATATGGCTATGATTGGGGCACGGCGACGCTGCAACCCCTTGGTAACAATGCTGATGCGGCTCCCGTTTTTCACTGTCATGTGACAGGCAGCACACCGCTGCCAAAGGCACAACCCCAGGTGGTCTGGCGGGCTGGCCTTGACTGCAACCCGCTGGATGTCCGCTGTGAAAGCGACATGTCCTGGTTGCGGACGCTCGTCTGGCCAGAGCAAACAGAACGTCTTGCCAATCTCAATGCCGCGATCAACGTGGCCAGGCGCAAGCATCTGCACATCCACAAAGGAGATTTACGCCACGACCTCGCTGACCTGATGGCAGAGGCGCCGCGCGATGCAACTTTGGTGGTGTTTCACAGCGCCGTACTGACCTATGTTTCAGGCCAACGCGACCGCGAAGCGTTTGCCGATCAGATGCAGGCCTCGCAGGCCGTGTGGTTGAGCAACGAGAGCGCGCGCGTATTCCCACAATTTTCGCCACAGACCGGACAATCCCGAGATCACCTATTCCTACTGACGCAGAATGGCGTACCCGAGGCTTGGACCGGCCCCCATGGGCAGTCGCTCGATTGGGTCGCCCAATAGCCGCGATGCCGGTATGATCCACCGCGGGTATCACTTAGGCGTCAAAGGCCGCAATGTTTCGATAGATAACAAAGCAATTGCCATTGACCCAACGCGCGCGGCGGGGTCATGTCGCGCGGTGAACCGGCGGAGGACCCCATGCCCGACATCGCACCGCGCTACTGGCTGATGATCGCCATCCTTGGCTTGGTCTGGGGTGGGACATTCCTGCTGATCAAGCTTGCGCTAGAGGGCACAACACCCTTCTGGCTGGCGGCCAGCCGCATTGGGTTTGCGGCACTGCTGCTCAGCGCAATCTGGGGCGCGCGCGGGTTCAAGCTGTTCAAAGGCCAGACAAATTGGCCGTCGCTGATCGTCATTGGCATTCTCAGCACGTCACTGCCCTTCATGCTGATCTCTTGGGGGCAGCAGCATGTCTCGTCTGGCTTCACCGGCGTCAGCATGGCGGCGATCCCGCTGATGGTGCTGCCCTTGGCACATGTCTTCATCCCCGGAGAGCAATTGACCCTGCGTCGCCTTATCGGATTTGTCATCGGCTTTGCCGGGGTCGCGGTCCTGCTCGGCAGCAAGGCATTTGAAAGCAGCGGCGCCGCATTAGAGGCCTATGGCCGTGCCGCCTGCCTGGCGGCTGCGGCCTGTTATTCGATCAGCTCCATCCTGACCCGCCGCCTGCCACCAGCAGACCCATTGGGATTGGCCGCGATCATGCTGGTAATCGGCTCTGCCGTGATCATACCCACGGCCTGGCTCGCCGAAGGACCCTTGGTTATTCCGGACAACCGCACTCTTATGATTGCAGCGGTTTTGGGTCTGATCCCAACCGCTGCCGCCAATCTGCTGCGCGTTATCGTCGTCCGTGAAGCCGGGCCAACCTTCATGACCCTGACCAACTACCAGGTTCCCATCTGGGCCGTTGTTCTGGGGGCGATTTTCCTGGGCGAGGACCTGCCGCCGTCTATGATGCTGGCGATGCTGCTGATCCTCGGCGGCCTGTGCATCAGTCAGCTTGGCGCGTTGCGGCGGCTGTTTGCTGGCGTGCGCAACGGGTAGACCTGCGACAAAAGCATACCCGCCGCCGATGCAGGCCGCAGGTTGGTTTTACCGCTCCAGATACCAGGGGCGACGCCGGGTTATTCAGCGACAGCCGCCTCAACTGCAGCAACCACACGGTCCACCGCATCGGTCAGCACGGCGGCGTCTTCGCATTCCGCCATGACCCTAACCAGCGGTTCAGTGCCTGATTTTCGGATCAATAGGCGCCCCTGCCCGGCCAGAGATGTCTCTGCCGCCTTGATCGCATTCTGCACCTGATCAGTCTCCAGCGGTGCTTGCCCAGCCGCAAAGCGCACATTTTTCAGAAGCTGAGGCACCGGGGCGAATTGCTGCGACAGCTGCGAGGCCGGCCTGTCCGAGCGGATCATTTCGGCAAGAAAATGCAGCCCCGCCATCAGCCCATCGCCGGTTGTGGCATAATCCGACATCACGATATGGCCGGATTGCTCGCCGCCCAGATTGAACCCACCTTCGCGCATCCGCTCGACCACATAACGGTCACCGACGGCGGTCCGCTCCAGACCGATGCCGCGCGCATCAAGATGACGCTCTAGCCCGAGGTTCGACATAACCGTTGCCACCAGCGCATTGCCTGCCAGCAGACCGTCCTCGGCCCAGCGGGTCGCCAGCAGCGCCATCAGCTGATCGCCGTCGGCCACCCTGCCAGTTTCATCAATAATGATCACCCGGTCCGCATCACCGTCCAGACAGATGCCGACATGGGCCCCATGGGCCACCACTGTTTCAGCAGCGGTCCCCGGCTGTGTAGAACCGCAATCGCGATTGATATTGGTCCCATCAGGCGAGACGCCCACCGCAATGACATCGGCTCCCAATTCCCAAAGGATCTCTGGCGCGGCACGGTGGGCAGCGCCATTGGCGCAGTCGATCACCACTTTTAGCCCATCCAGGCGGATATCGCGGGGCAACGAACTTTTGACACGTTCACCATAGCGGAACCGCGCATCGTCGATCCGTTTGGCACGCCCGATGTTCTGCGCTTGCGCAGGCTCAACGCCCGCTTCAATCAGCGCCTCCAGCTCCATCTCGACAGTGTCGGACAGCTTGAACCCATCGGGGCCAAAGAATTTGATCCCATTGTCCGCCGCCGGATTGTGGCTGGCAGAGATCATCACCCCCAGGTCCGCCCGCATCGACCGTGTCATCAGGCCTACCGCCGGCGTCGGCACAGGGCCAAGCAACAGCACGTTCATACCCGTCGAGGTAAGCCCCGCCGTCAGTGCGCTTTCAAACATATACCCCGATAGGCGTGTGTCCTTGCCGATCACCACGCGGTGCACACCCGATGCGTCGCGGCGGAAATACCGGCCTACGGCCGCGCCGATACGCAGCGCCATATCTGCGGTCATGGGATGAGTATTGGCAGTGCCACGCACCCCATCGGTGCCAAAAAATTTGCGCATATCGGCCCTTTCGGTCGGGTTCTTATCTGACGGATTGCCACAGGCGAACCGCCTGCGCCGTCTCGGCAACATCATGCACCCGCAGGAATTGCACGCCTTGGGCCAATGCTGCAAGCCCTACTGCAATGGACCCCGGTGCACGGGCGGCAACATCCGGCGCATGGCCGATTTTCCCGATGAACCCTTTGCGCGAAACACCCAAAAGGATCGGACAGCCTAGCCCGTGAAATAAGCTGAGATTGCGCAATAGAACCAGATTATGCTCCAGCGTCTTGCCAAAACCGATGCCCGGATCAACCACGATCTGCTCACGTACCACACCAGTGTCTTCCAACCGGTCGATCTGCGTGCTCAGAAAATCATAGATATCCAGCAGTACATCTGCGTACTGCGGGTTTTCCTGCATGGTTTCAGGATCGCCCTGCGCATGCATAATGCACGCGGGCACTCCGGCCTGCGCGGTCAACGGTGCCAGCGCTGGATCAAAGGTGAAGCCGGACACATCATTGGTCAGGCTTGCACCAGCCTCCAGCGCCTCTGCCAGCACCACAGCCTTGCGGGTATCGATGGAAATCGGCACCTCCGACTTGGCCCGGATCGCGGCGATCACCGGCGCGGTGCGACGGATCTCCTCCTCCTCCGGCACGAGGGCGGCACCCGGACGGGTGGATTCGCCGCCGACATCAATGATGCTGGCCCCATCTGCCACCATCTGAAGCGCGGTATCGCAGGCAACGCTGACATCATTATGCTGACCACCATCAGAGAAACTGTCTGGCGTCACATTCAGGATACCCATGATCTGCGGCTGGGTCATGTCGAGACCTGCAATCGTAGCGCGACGGGCGGTCAGGCGATGCCGCACATGTTCGGGCAGCAGACCGGCAGGCATCACCCGCGGTGGGGCACCCCGCTCCAGGACTTCAACTTCGGTAAACCAGAGTGCGCCGCTGATCAGAGGCATCGCCCCCTCGGGACGGGCATCGCCATGTTGAACAAGCGGTCGGTAATAACTCACAGTTGCGTCTGCTCCACAGCCACGGCGCGCAAAGGCACCCCCGGATTTTCGGGCAGTGCCGCACCAATCACAATCATCTCACCGGCCTCAAACGTACCAGCAAACCACGCCGCCAGAGCCACGGCTTCGGACGGTGGCGCCGAGGGGCCATCTACCGCATCCAAAACGATTTTTGACGGCGCCCAAACGCAAATCTGCCCGTTTTTCATGGCCCAGTCCAGCTCTGTTCGCGTCGACACGACAACACAGCGGTCATCCTTTGCAGCCAGCCGCCATGCGTTCTGTTCGATGGACAAAAGATCAATCCGCCGCTGGGTCCATTTATGGCCCGTCTGCGGGGTTGCCATATCGTGTGCGCCAACACAAAGAATCAGCGGACGCTGACGGCATTGCATCTGATCGATCCAGGCCGCGAGGTTGTCACCGTCAATCGCCGCGTTGGAGAGGTACATCAGCCGTGGGTGCGGGCGCTCTTCGCTGTCCACATCGCTGGCAACCTGATCACGTGCGCGCACGATTTCGACGCCCAGCGCCCCCGGACCGCGATCCAGCTTTTCGATACGCACAAAGGCCCGCACGGCCTGCGGTTCCAGCAGGATACGCTCGGCGATACGCTCAGCCAGAGTTTCCAGAAGGTTCAGCCGCTCTTCCGATAGCTCATGCGCGATGGCCTCGCTCACACGGTCATAAGAGAGAATGCGATCCACATCATCATCCAGATCCGCAGGCAACGGAGCGATCTCGACCACAACATTAAAACAGATTCGCTGGGTGGTGCCACGCTCAGCCTGAAACGCGCCAATCTCCACCTCGACGATGTGGTCACGCAGGGAAATTCGGTCTAGCGTCCCTCGTGTGGCGGTGGCTTCCGACCGTTCTGACGGGTGCGCAAAGGCGAGACGAATTTCTGAAGACATAACGGTGGGGCCCCTGGACTGGCGGTTTGGCGGTGAGGTTCCAGCATAAATCTACGACGGCCGGATAACAGGCTTCCATGCGCCATACCAGTGGCCGAAAGCGGCGCTGACGGGCTTTCCTTGCCCGCCGCAGCCGCATCCTGCAACCCTCAGTTGTTCAACGCAGTCCGGAAACGATCATCACGATAGAACAGATGTACACCGATCCGCGCAGTCTTGGTAAAGCTCTTGCTCCAGCGCGGGCGCACGGCGGTGGTGTGATAATAGGTTGCCCCATCGGTGATGCCAGTTGTGGCGCCATCCATCACCAGGCGCGCAACTTTCGACACCCGTTCAAAAGCGGTCTTCTCACGGATCACTTCCTTATGACCATCGCAGGTATAGGTAAACTGGCATTGGTATTTGCGCCCGGTTCCCTGATTGATCACCCCGCACAGACTGTTGGGAAACTGCGCAGATTTCACACGGTTCATGATCACTTCGGCTACGGCAAACTGCCCCTTGACCGTCTCGCCACGTGCCTCAAAGTAGAGCGCCTCAGCCAGACAGGCAAAATTGTCGCCTCCCTTTGCAGCCGGAATCGTATCCAGCCAGCCTCGGGTGTATTTCACTTCGGTCGGCTTGGCCTTCTTGGCCGCACGATTGAAATTGAAAAAATGGTTCAAACGCCCGGTCGGTACGGCGTTCAATGTGGATTGTTCACGTTTGAACAAAGCGTCCAATCCGGAATCCGCATATACAACTTTGGCTGCCGCGAACACGGCAGCAAACACGGCAGCTACTGTCAAAATCTTCATTAGGGTATCCCCACTAGACAAGGTCGCGCACGGCCATCCCAACGTCACGCGATCGCACCTCCTAGTCGAAATCCCTGAAAACGTCCAGCGACAGGAGCGCGCACCCTGTGCACCCCTGGACAAGCGTCAAATCGCCCCTTCTCTTCGATCCCGTGAAACCCCCTTGTTTTCCTTAGGGTTTTACGGATTGGTGCGGTGAATCTCCGGTTTGGCTGGAAATCGCCAACTGCGCCGCAGCAAGCCGTGCGACGGGAACCCGAAACGGGGAACAGGAGACGTAATCGAACCCTGCCTCGCGACAAAACGCAATCGATTCGGGGTTGCCGCCATGCTCTCCGCAAATCGACAGAGTGATATCCGGGTTCTCCGCCCGGCCACGCTGAACACCCAGTTTCAGCAACTCCCCCACCCCGTCAGTATCCAGCACATGAAACGGATCTTCGGGAAAGACGCCTTGGTTGACATAGGCCGACATGAACCGGCCCGCATCGTCCCGCGACAATCCATAGGTCATCTGGGTCAGGTCATTGGTGCCGAAGCTGAGAAAGGAGGTATGGGGAGAAATCTCACCGGCGCGCAACGCAGCACGCGGTGTTTCGACCATGACGCCCAGACGATAAGTGAAATCCTCGCCGCGTTCGGCCTTCACCGCCAGAGCCACTGCATCAATACGGGCCTTGACCAGTTCCACCTCGCGTGCGGCCGACACCAGCGGGATCATGATCTCCGGCACCACCGGTGCACCCTCCTTGGAGGCGTCAAGCGTCGCCTCAAAGATGGCGCGCGCCTGCATGTCGTAGATCTCCGGCACAGTAACCCCCAGCCGAACGCCGCGCAGGCCGAGCATGGGGTTATATTCCTCCATCTCTTCAACCCGCCGAGTCACATCACTCACCGGGATGCCCAGCGCCTCTGACAACTCGCGCTGCCCGGTTGTGGAGGTCGGCAGAAATTCATGCAGCGGCGGGTCAAACAGCCGGATACAGACCGGCAACCCTTCCATGATGCGGAACAGCGCCTGAAAATCCTCGCGTTGTATTGGCAACAGCCGCGCCAGCACCGCCGCACGGCCATCCGAAGTTTCGGCAAAAATCATCTCGCGCATGACCGTTAACCGGCCGGGATCAAAGAACATATGCTCCGTCCGGCACAGTCCGATCCCCTGCGCGTTGAATTTACGCGCGGTCATGGCATCCTCGGGGGTGTCGGCATTGGCCCGAATATCAATGTCACGCACCGCATCTGCCCAGGTCAAAAGAGTCTGAAACGCGCCATCCTCAGCTGCTTCCATCATGTCCGGTTCGCCTGCCAGCACCTGACCGCTGCTGCCATCTATGGTGAGGATATCACCGCGGGTGAACAGGCGGCCATCGCCCGCCACCAGCTGCTTGCGCCGGGTGTGAAACTTCAAATTCGACGCCCCCACAATGCAGGGCAGCCCCAACCCCCGGCCAATCACCGCCGCATGGCTGGTGATACCGCCACGTTCCGTCAGAACCGCGGCGGCGGCATGCATACCGCGCACATCCTCGGGCGAGGTTTCGCGCCGCACCAGAATGCACGGCTCGCCGCGCGCGGCGCTGGCCTGTGCTTCGGCAGCGGTGAACACCAAACGGCCCGTCGCAGCACCAGGACTGGCAGCGATACCGCTGCCGATGACGTCGCGAGTTGCGCCGGGTGCCACCTGCCGGTGTAACAGCTCGGTCAGGATACGGGCGTCCACCCGCATTACCGCCTCTTGGCACGCAATGATACCATCCTCAGCCAGCGCCACCGCAATCCGCACCGCTGCCTGCGCCGAGCGGGTGACGCGCACCCCATCAAGAAGATGCACCGCCCCGCTTTCGATCACAAATTCCACCTGCATTTCCTCGCGCAGACGCTGCCGCATCAACCGCGCATGGGATTTCAGGTCGGCAAAGGCTTCCGGCGCCGATTCCTCCAGTGACGGCCCACGCGGATCCCGCTCCAGGTAAAGCGCCTCCGCACCCGCCCCCAGCGCATCACGCCCCTGGCTCTGGCTCAGGTAGCGCCCGGTGATCTGCGGCTGCCCGGTCTTGGTATTGACCAGCTGCAACACGCCCGAGCCGCATTCGCCCTGGCCAAAGCCGGGCACCATTTCCTGCACCACCAGCCCCAGCCCCGCATCCGCAGGCGCGCCCTTGGCCTGCCGCAACAGCCGGGCCGAGGTGCCTTCCCAGGCCCGCGCCATCGAACGCAGCACCGCCGCCAACTGTTCCGCCGGATCCTGCGGAAACGGCTCGTCGGTCTCGGCCTCATAGGCGTGCAGAACCTCGCTCAGCGCATCCGGGCCACCGTCTTCGACATCATCGAACACATCCGGGTCCAGCCGCGCCACATGCACGGCATAAGATTGCACAAACCGCAGATACAGCGCCGCCGCCCCATCGCGCCCCAGACTATCGCACAGGTCAACATACCGCGCGTCATTCATGCCGATGTTCAGGATCGCGCCGGGGCCGCCCCAATCAGGATCCTGCGACGATGGCCGCACACACAACAGCGCATCCGCCGGAAACGCCTCAACAATCGCTGCCATATCCGGCATCTCGCCCTGGGCAATACCATGCACCGCCTGAAACGACAGCGCCACGGTGCGCGGCACCGGCAGATCCAGTCGCACCAAACGCTGCAGACATTTCGCCCGTCCACCATGGGTGTGGTTGGCAATCGGCGCCACCGGCGTGATCAGCACGGAATCCGGCGTCTCATCGCGGGTGGGGCCTCCCATGTCTTGATCATGTTTCTGCACTGCGGCACCTTTCCTTTGCTATGCAGCATAGCCCTGTCGCCCGTTCCCGCAAGGAAAAGCACGTGGACAAAAAGGAGAAAACCGGGACGACCCTGCGATCGCCCCGGTTTCCAGATGTTTGCTGCCACGGGCTGCGCGGCTAAGTCGCGCCCCGTGGGGGAGATCAGCCTTCGATCCGGGTCAGATCGGCGACCTGACCGCAGACTTTGCGGATCTGGCTCAGCAGGTTCAGACGGTTGCGGCGCACCACCTCATTGTCAGAATTGACCTGCACCGCCTCAAAAAACGCATCCACGGGCGCGCGCAATGCGGCCATGCTGCCCATGGCAGCCGCGAAATCTTCGGCCCCGATGGCCGAAGAGATCGCCCCCTCGCTACTCGCCAACGCATCAAACAGGGCAATCTCGCTGTCATCCTCAGCGAATTTCTTGTCCGCGCCATAGGAATACTCGACCCCATCCTTCTCCTCGGCCTGCGCCAGAATATTGTTGGCCCGCTTGAAGCCCTGCAACAGGTTGGGGCCGTCGTCAGACGCCATGAAATCCTCCAGCGCACGCGCCCGTTTCACCAGCAGCGTCAGGTCATCATTGCCGTCCATCGCGATGCAGGCGTCGATCACGTCATGGCGGATACCCTGATCACGCAGGAAGACCTTGAGGCGGTCGTGGAAGAAGGAGAGGAGGTTAGGCAACCCAAACACTTCATTGAAAAAGTGCATGATAGAAACTACGCGCTTCAGCTCGTTGGATTGATCATCATCCAATCCAAGCTCCGCATACAACGCTCTTTCCCTCGAAGCACTTCCAGCCAAATCCCCTTCATGAATTTTGGAGTACTTCTCTCTAATGCGTTCTACGTCGACTTCCTTGATCCTCAGTGCTTTCGCAACTTCTTTGTCATGCGCGAAACCATCTGCAATACTTAATGTCGTTTGCTCATACATATGCGCTGCGAACCCCCAACGAAGCGCATCGTTCATATTGAGTTTCTTTTCATTCCCCAGCACCAGCCGGATCACCCCCAGCGCGGCGCGGCGCAAGGCGAAGGGGTCTTTTGACCCGGTCGGCTTTTCATCAATCGCCCAAAACCCAGTCAGCGTGTCCAGCTTGTCCGCCAGCGCCACAGCAACCGACACCGGCTCTGTCGGCACATCATCCGACGGGCCAAGCGGTGAGTAATGCGCTTCGCAGGCATTGGCGACGTCCTGTGGCAGGCCAGCCGCCTCCGCGTAGTAGCGGCCTATCAGGCCCTGCAACTCAGGGAACTCATAGACCATTTCGGAGCTGAGGTCGGCCTTGGCAACCCGTGCGGCCTGCTCTGCCAGATCGGCATCCGCGCCGACGACCGGCGCAATCTCGCGCGCCAGCGCGGCGATGCGGTCAATCCGTGCCGCCTGCGTGCCCAGCTTGTTGTGGAAGGTGACATTGCCCAGCTTCGCCACCCAAGGCTCAAACCCGTGTTCGGTGACCGTGCGCAGATCATTCTCCCAGAAGAACTTGGCATCGGCCAGACGCGCCGACAGCACCTTTTGATTGCCCGCAAGAATGGTCGCGCCATTGTCGGCGGTCTCACGGTTGGCGACGGTGATAAATTTCTCAATCCGCCCGGTCTTGGGATTGCGCACGGAGAAGAATTTCTGGTGTTCCTTCATCGAGGTCTGCAAAACCTCCGGCGGCAGGGCCAGAAACTCATCATCGATGGCACCCATCAGCACCACCGGCCATTCCACCAGACCGGCGACCTCCGCCAGTAGCCCCTTGTCCTCGACCACCTCCAGACCGCTGGCAAAGGCCTGATTGGTGGCCTCCTGCCAGATCGCCGCTTCCCGCTCCGCCGGGTCCAGCACCACATGGGCGCGCTTCAGCTTGGCGGCGTAATCGTCAAACCCGGTGACCGTGATCTGATCGGGCGCCATGAAACGGTGGCCGTAGGTGGTGTTGCCCGAGGCAATGCCGTCGATATCCAGCGGCACAACCTCAGCACCGTCTTCCTTGGACAGGATACAGAGGATCGACTGCAACGGACGCACCCAGCGCAAGCTGCCGGTGCCCCAGCGCATGGATTTCGACCAGGGGAAATTGCGGATGGTATCTTCCAGCACCTCGGCAATGATCTCTGCCGCCGGGCGGCCCGGCTTTTCGATGGTGGCGAAATAGACCGCCCCCTTCGGCGTGTCGCGCTCCTCCAGCTGATCACGGGTCAGGCCAGCCCCGCGCAGGAAACCTTCGATCGCCTTGTCCGGCGCGCCCACTTTCGGCCCTTTGCGCTCTTCGCGCACGGTTGGGGAATGCTCCAGCAGCCCCTCCATGGCCAGCGTCAGACGGCGCGGCGTCGACAGCGCGTGAGCGCCCGCATAGGTCAGACCCGCCTCGACCAGACCATCGGTCATACGCTTTTTCAGATCCTCAGCCGCACGCGCTTGCATACGGGCCGGGATTTCTTCGGAAAAGAGTTCAATCAGCAGATCGGGCATCGGGTGTCCTCAGAAATTCACAATCGCCTGGATGACGATGGCATTGGCGATATCAACAAAGAAGGCGGATACAAGGGGGAGCACAACAAAAGCAATAGGCGACGGCCCATAGCGTTTGGTCACGGCTGTCATATTGGCAATGGCCGTTGGGGTAGCGCCCAGCGCAAAGCCGCCAAAGCCGGCGGCCAACACAGCGGCGCGATAGCCCCGCCCCAAGAGCGGAAACAGCACGAACAGGACGAAGGCGACAGTGAACACGGTCTGCGCCAGCATAATCACTGCAATCGCCAGGCCCAGGCTGGAGAGTGTCCACAACTGCAGGCTCATCAGCGACATGGCGAGGAAGGCCCCGAGCGAGAACTCGGATATCAGCGCCAGCGCAGGTGTGCGCGCCACCAGGGCGGCATTTGGCATCAGAACCGTGCGCAGATTGGCCAGCACGATGCCCGCGATCAGGCAGGGCACAAACAGCGGCAGCTTCAGCCCAGCGGCGTCCAGCGCAAAGGAGGAGAAGTAGCCGATGATAATGGCTACATTCAGATGCAGCATCACCCGCATCAGGGACAGATGATCAATCGCAGGAACATCCGCGGCATCGTGGGCCAGACCCACGGTCGGCTCCTCATTCGGGCGCGCCGGGGTCAGCCCGTGGCGGTTGATCAGGAACCGCGCAACCGGCCCGCCAATCAAGGCCGCCAGCACCAGCCCCAGCGTGGCCACTGCAACGCCCAGCTCTGCCGCGCCAGTCAAACCGGTTTGCGCCGCCACATCCGGCGCCCAAGCAATTGCAGTGCCATGACCGCCAATCAGCGCAGCGGACCCGAACAGCACAGAGACCTGTAGCGGATAGCCAAATAGCAACGCGCCAGCTGCGCCAATCACATTCTGCGCCAGGATCGCAAGAAAGGTCAGGATCAACAGCAGCACCAGCGGGCGACCACCGGCCACCAGATCCGCCAATCGGGCATTCAAGCCAATGCCCGCAAAGAACAGCACCAACAGATAGTCACGCGTCGCCATTTCAAACGTAATCGCCCAACCACCGACACTATAGATGATCATCACGACCACAGCCGCCAACAGCCCACCGCTGACGGGTTCGGGAATATTGAACCGGCGCAAGACCGGGACACGTTCGTTAAGCCGCGCCCCAAGCAGGTAAACAGCAAATCCCAACGTCAGCGAGATAAAGTCCGGTATGTTGATCTGCGCATCCATATCGGGTGAGGGTCAGCCTTTCGCAGCCGGTCGTCTTGTGGGCATCAGCATATGCGGGCTGACAAAACCGTCGTGTCAGAAAAGACCGCACACGTCCGCCATGCGGTCTTTCCTATCAATCTCAGTTATTTTCACCAGCCTCGGGCCGGGGCGGGCATTCCTCGCCCACGACGGTGCCGTCATAGGCTTTCTGGCCGCAATCATTCAGCTCGTGCCAGACATAGCCGCGCCCATCATCGGTGACGGCCACGATCCGGTCTACACCGTACGAGATGTTCTTGGCCGACAAAAAGCTCTGCGCATGCCCATTCGCAAGCGCGGCCCCGATGGCGGCGGCATCAAAGCAGTCAAACCAGCCCGGCGCATTGCGTGGCTCTTTCTGTTCGGACAGGGTGAACACCTGTGCCAGCGCTTCTGGCGTCAGATCCGTGCGGAAACAGGCACGATATCGGATCGGCGAGCTGCCCGCGTCAATAGCCTCAAACCCGCTGTAGCGGATCGGCTTAGCTGTCTCCTCGCCCAGCGGCACCAGCATCACATCTCGGCCCGGTTGCAGCTCCACGTCTTCGTAAAAGCCGTAGATTTGCAGGTAATACATTGCCCCCCCGGCCAAAAGGCCCGAGAGGATAAGGATCAGCGAGAGAAACTTGCCCATGTCAGTGGACTCCTACTGGAAATCAGGCTGGAAACCGGGAGCGGATCAGACCGCGTGACCGCCGGCCTCGGTCAGGACAAAAGCATCGGCGCATTGTTTGGCGAGCGTCCGCACCCGGCCGATATAGGCCTGACGTTCGGTGACCGAAATCACGCCGCGCGCATCCAGCAGGTTAAAGACATGGCTTGCCTTGATGCATTGGTCATAAGCGGGGTGCGCCATGATGATGCGTTTGCCGGTCTTGGGGTCGATGTGCGCCTGCGCCAGAATGGCGGCGCATTCGGCTTCGGCCTCCTCAAAATGACGCAGCAGGACTTCGGTGTTGGCCACGTCAAAGTTCCAGCGCGCGTATTCTTCCTCGGTCTGCTTGAACACATCGCCATAGGTCATCGCGATTGGCGCATCCGGGTCGTTGAACGGCATGTCCATCACGTGATCAACGCCGAGGATATACATCGCCAGACGCTCCAGACCATAGGTCAGCTCGCCCGATACCGGATGGCAATCGTGGCCGCCAACCTGCTGGAAATACGTGAACTGCGAAACTTCCATACCATCGCACCATACTTCCCAGCCCAGCCCCCAGGCGCCCAGCGTCGGGCTTTCCCAGTCGTCCTCGACGAAACGGATATCGTGCATGTCCATATCAACGCCGATCGCTTCCAGCGAGCCGAGATACAGCTCTTGCAGGTTCGGCGGCGAGGGTTTGATCAGCACCTGATACTGGTAGTAGTGCTGCAACCGGTTGGGGTTTTCGCCATAGCGGCCATCGGTCGGACGGCGCGAGGGCTGCACATAGGCCGCGGCCCAGGCCTTGGACCCCAGCGAGCGCAGCGTGGTCGCCGGGTGGAAGGTGCCGGCGCCGACTTCCATGTCATACGGCTGCATCACCGCACAGCCCTTGGCGGCCCAGTAATTCTGGAGCCTCAGAATAATCTCTTGGAATGAGCGCGGGGCGCCTTTGGTGTCGGTCATGTTTCTTCCCTATGGGGGCAGCAAATCCGGGGTTCTTCCTATGCAAGCCCCGGCCTAGGGTCAACGGCGCATCGCAGCGCAGGCCGCTATGGCAACATAGAACAGCGCGCCATTCCCCGTCGATGCGGTCAGTCCCACGCCAAAGCCCGGATTTGGCATCAAACGCGTGGTTTTCCCCCTGCGAACAGGAGTTCCCTTTGCGCTGCGAAAGTGGTTATGTGCGCGCCAACAACAGATCACCCGGATAGAGGCCATTTGATGAAGACTTTGATAGCTACGCTGGCGCTTGCCCTGATGACGTTGGCATCCGCCTTTTCGGGCGTTGTTCATGCCCAGCAATCCTCGCAGGACACCGTCTGGATCCAGGTCGCCGCGCGCGCCTCGCTGCGAGAAGCCCAGGCCGAAGCGCAAAATTTCGCAGCACAGCTGCCGGATGTGTCGGGTTTTGCTCTTGGCGGTGGTTGGTACGGCATTGTGCTTGGCCCCTATGCGCGCACCGACGCAGACCGCGTATTGCAGGTCTACCGCGCCGAAGGTCAGATCCCGCGCGATAGCTTCATCGCCTTTGGCAACAATCTGGGCAATCAGTTCTACCCAACAGCGGCCACTGCAAACACCGAACCGCAGCCAACCGTCGACAGCCCGGTTCTGGAGCCCATTGACCCCGCGGTCGCAACCGAAGCGCCGACCGAACCAGTGCAAACCGCACTGCCCGATGAGACTCCGGCAGAGGCACGCCGCAGCGAATCCCGGCTGACCCGCGATGAACGCAAGGATCTGCAGATCGCGCTCAAGGCGGCCGGGTTCTACACCTCATCCATTGATGGTGCGTTTGGCCGGGGCACCCGCGGGTCGATGTCCGACTGGCAGACCGCGCGTGGCTATGCGCCCACCGGTGTATTGACCACCGCCCAGCGTCAAGCCTTGATGGATGAATACAACGCGCCGCTGATCTCAGTTGGGATGACAGCCGTGACCGACACCAAGGCCGGTATCGCGATGCAGATACCCGCTGCTGAGGTGACGTTTGACCGCTACGAATCTCCCTTCGCGCTTTACAAGAGCAGCGGCGATCTTGGCGCTCAGGTTCTGTTGATCAGCCAACCCGGCAATCAGCGCACGCTGTTTGGCCTCTATGACATCATGCAGACGCTGAAAATTGTGCCGCTGGACGGCCCCCGTCAGCGTAGCGGCAATAGCTTCACTCTTGAGGGGCGCGGCAATGGCATCGTCTCTTACACAGAGGCCCGCCTTGCCAACGGAGAGATCAAAGGCTTCACTCTGGTCTGGCCCATGGGCGACGATGACCGCCGCGCCCGCGTTCTGGCCGCAATGCAAGCCAGCTTTGCCCGCGTTGATGGTGTGCTTGACCCTGCCGCCGGTGCCGATGCACCGCAGAATGTCGATCTGGTCTCCGGTCTCGACGTGCGCAAACCGCGCCTGTCGCGCTCGGGCTTTTATGTCGATGCCAAGGGCAGCGTTGTGACCACTTCTGATGTGGTTGCTGGCTGCGCCCGCGTGACGCTGGATCATGAATATCAGGCCGAGGTTGCCTTTAACGACAGCGCTGCGGGGATTGCCGTGTTGCGCCCGGTTGAGCCGCTCGCTCCAATGGCCGTTGCCAATCTCGCCAGCGCCTCTGCGCGCCTCCAGTCCGATATCGCCGTGTCCGGTTTTTCCTATGAGGGCGTTCTGGGCGCTCCCAGCCTCAGCTGGGGCAGCCTGCAGGATGTGAAGGACCTCAGCGGCAACGCAGGTGTCTCGCGTTTGCAACTGACCAGCCAGCCGGGTGATGCAGGCGGTCCGGTGCTGACCACTGATGGCGCCGTCCAAGGCATGTTGCTGAGCCAGAACATAGGTGCCAACCAGCTGCCCGACGGAGTCAGCTTCGCCGCCAACGCCGATAGCCTGCGCAGTGCTCTGAGCACCGCCGGGGTGACCGCCACAGACGCCAGCGCCGGGGCCACGGCCCTGCCCGTTGGTGCCCTCACCCGTCAGGCCAGCGGTATGACCGTATTGGTCAGCTGCTGGGAGTGATCAGCCGCTGCCACGGCACTCCAAAAATCAACAAAGGCCGGAGCATCTGCTCCGGCCTTTGTCGTATATCCAGATACGCCTGCGCAATGGCGTATGCGGCGTGGATCAATAGGCTTGGATGCGGCCATCCCAACCGTGGAAACAGCCGGTCGTTTCCGTGCTCAGTACATCAAACTCATGCATCAGGCCCGCCACCGATTCCTCGACCGAGATCTCGCCGTCCTGCCCGCCCATATCGGTGCGCACCCAGCCCGGATGATAGATGCCGACAGCGATCCCCTCAGGCAGTAGATCCGTCGCCAGATTGCGCCCGATGCTCAGCGCCGCCGCCTTGGAGGCGCGATAGGCATAGCTGCCGCCGGGCGCGCGGGCGTGGCTCGCCATCTGCGAGGAAATGATGGCGATCTTCGGATCCGCCGCCAACCGCAGGTTCGGCAACAGCGCCTGCACCGTCAGGAAGACACCGGTGACATTGGCCGCCAGCGTCTTGCCCCAAACCTCAGCCGAATAATCCTCCAGCGCCATCGATTTATCGAGATAGACCCCGGCATTGCAGACCAGAAGATCCACCGGACGCCCCTTCAGCTGCGCGGCAAACCGCGCCTGCTGACCGGGATCAGTCACATCCAGTCGCACACCAGAGGAATGATCGCGCGAGGTGCCGGTCACCTCGTGCCCCTCCTCCCGCAGCTTGGCCACCAATTCACGGCCAATGCCCCGGCTGGTTCCTGTCACGACGACATGCATAAACGGTCTTCCTTCAATTGGTTTTTCTATTGGGTCGAAATGGCAAGGGCAGCACCGGTACGCCCTCCTCGATCAGGGCCTTGGCCTCCTCTGGCTTGGCCTCGCCGTGGATCGCCCGCTCTGGCGCATCGCCCAGATGCATGGCCCGTGCTTCACTGGCAAAATCCTTGCCCACGTAATCTGAATTTTTCTCAATTTTGCGACGCATCTCTGCCATCGCTGTCTCCAGCTCTCCCGAAGGAGTGCTCAGCGCGCCGACGCCCGGTTTGGTCGCAGGGGGTGTGGTGTTCACCGCCACAGCAGCACCTGCGGGATTTGATGATGCCTTATCAGCGCTCGGCGGGGTTGAATCAGCCTCCCCCACCGATGACACGGCCGTGCGTCCCGGGCGTACCCGTGGTGCCATAATCGCCTTTTCTACCAGACTGGACCCACATTGCACGCAGGCAACCATTCCCGCCGCTGCCAGCTTATCAAAAGCGGCAGCCGACTGGAACCAGCTGTCAAAGCTGTGCCCGTCTGCGCATTTCAGAGCGTATTGTATCATGGTCACCACTCTTATCAGGAGGGGATGATTAAATCTGCAATCCCCATAAGTTCAAGGGCAGAAGCACCGCCCCGACCAGATCACCCTTATGGAACCCCTTACCGCGGGGCCAGCAGGCGATCCTGCAAGCGCTGCACCAGAACCTCATGCGGTTGATCCGCCGCAACAGCAAGACGGCGCAGACCGAAATGAACCCGCGCCATTTCCTGATAGTAGCCCGCATAGACAAAATTGGTCGTGGCCCCGGCGACGGCCCCCAGAACCGGAACCGTCTGTGTTGCCAGTTTCTGCCCCAGAACCACGCTCAGCCGTGGGGCGATCTGTGCAATCATCTTTTGTAAAGCTCCGCCAGTCAGCCCCAGGCGCAGCGTCAAAAAGCCTAGGTCAGCACCGTCATCCGACGCCAGTGGTCCTGCGGCTGCAAAGACACGGATGCAGTCAAACCGGACATTCTCCGCCTCAGGGTCAAAGCCTTCCTCGGCAGCCACACCCTGAATGCTGCGCAACAGGAATGCGGTGGTGGCGGGCAGCTCGACCAACGCCCCGGGCAAGCCACCCAGACCGCCAGCGGCACCCATGGCGGCACTGACCGCGCGATTCACGCCCGCAGGCTGGTCCGGCACCACGCGCCGCGATCCGTTTGCGCCCTGCATCGCCAGCAAAAGCGCCTGTTGCGTTGCACTGTCCAACCCATTGCGCACCGGTGCGGGCAGCTTGTCCAGCAAGCTGTCTGCGGATCCGCCAAGCAGGTTCAGGATCTGGATGCCCAACCCCCCCGCCGCGCGATAGCGTTTGGCCAGCGTCTCCAGTTCTGCCTCCACGGCAGCCGCGTCCAGTGGTTTTGTCAGCGCAGTATCAGGCGTCAGAGTCTCGGTCATCGCATACCCTCATGTTCATAAAAACATTTGTCTTGCTGCCGCGTATTTCAAGGTTCGCCGCCGTGCCAGCACCGACACCGACCAGTCACGCGAGGCCTTTCACACCCGATAATTTCACGATGGGGTGTGCACACCCCGCCAGCGCTGAACCGCGCCGCTTATCCCCGCCCAGCCACCTGGCACAAGATCCAGCCCCAACACCCGATCCGGGTTCGTCGGTGGCGGCATGGCAACGCCAACTAGCGCCGAGAACCCAAACCGCGCATAATAGGGGGCGTCCCCCACCAGCAGCACACGCGACCACCCGGTTTCTGCCGCCTTGGCAAGGCTGTCGCGGATCAGCGCACCGCCCAATCCCTCCCCCTGATGGGTTGGGTGCACTGCAACCGGGCCCAACAGCAAAGCAGGCATTTGCCCCGTGCCAATCTGCACCGGCCAGAATCGGATCGCACCGGCCAGAATACCGTCTGCATCCCGCGCCACCTGGCTCAGCCCGCTGACCGGGGGCACCCCCTCTCGCAGGCGATAGGACGACAACGCCTCGCGACCCGGCGCAAAACACAGATCATATAGCGCCTCGACCTCCCAGCGGTCTTCGGGCTGCTCTGCCTTCAGTTCAATCACGCCGCCCTGCCTCCACGCCCGTCGCCGTCCTGCTGACACTGATCATCACTGCCGCACCTGCGGGCTTTGTCCCACAGCGCGCGGCAATCTCTCCCGGCAGGCTGGTCATCGGCCTAACACGGGCGTAAGCCTTGGGCAAACCCCGGCGACCGGATCAGCGAGCAAAACCAGCGCGCTACCGCCCCCGCCACGATATTGGAGACCCGCAGATGTTCTATCGCCCCGAAGATGGCCACGGCCTGCCGCACAACCCATTCAACGCCATTGTGACCCCGCGCCCCATCGGCTGGATCTCGTCGCGCGGGGCGGACGGCGGCAACAATCTCGCGCCCTATTCCTTTTTCAACGCGGTCGCCTATGAACCGCCGCAGGTGATGTTTGCCTCCACCTCCGCCAAGGCGGATCGCGACGGTACCAAGGACAGCGTCGCCAACATTGAAGAGACCGGCGTATTCTGTGTCAATGTGGTGTCCTATGCGCTGCGGGATGCGATGAACGCCAGCTCCGCACCGCTGCCAAAGGACATCAATGAATTCGAACATGCGGGACTTGAGATGGCCGATTGCGAGACCATCAGCTGTGGCCGTGTCGCCGCCGCCCCCGCCGCGCTGGAATGCAAACTGACGCAGATCGTGACCCTGCCCGGTGCTGCCAACAAGGTGGTGTTCGGCGAGGTGGTCGGCGTCCATCTGGATGACAGCTGCCTGAACGACGGCAGTTTTGATGTCACCCGGTTCCAGCCGCTGGCACGCCTTGGCTATCGCGACTACTCTGTTGTCCGAGATCTGTTTTCCCTCACCCGTCCGGATGAATGAGGCCCCGATATGCCGTTACCTGATCCAAAGAAACGCAATCCGATCACCCTGCCCGATGGCAGCGCCCATGCCGGTACCGTGATGCTGGCCGAGGCGATTGATCACCCGAATTTCAGCGCCGGTGCCTTTACCTATGCCTCCGCCTTTGAGCCGCCATCGGACTGGGCCATGTGTCTCGCGCCCTATCTGTTTGCCGGGTCGCGTGAACGGGTGGTGATTGGCAAATTCTGCCAGATTGCCGAAGGCGTGCGGTTCATCACCGCCTCAGCCAATCACGCGCAAGACGGCCTCAGCTGTTATCCCTTTCCGGTGTTTGATCACACCCAGATGACCGGGTTTCAACCCGATACCCGCGATACTATCGTGGGCAATGATGTCTGGATCGGCTACGGCGCAATGATCCTGCCCGGAGCCCGCGTTGGTGATGGCGCCATCATCGGCGCTGGTGCGGTGGTGCGGGGGTCTATCCCACCCTACGCCATCGTCACCGGCAACCCCGGCACCGTCCACAGCTACCGCTTCTCCAAGCCGCAGATTGCCCGGCTGCTGTCGTTGAAGTGGTGGGACTGGCCCGTCGATTTGATCAGCCGCGCCGAACCTGCCCTGCTGGCCGGGGATCTGGATATGCTGGAAACGCTGGCACCGGATTGATCCCTGCCCCACCAGATATGTCAAAACCGTCAAGACATCATAAAAATCCCGCGACACCGATAGGGTCGCGGGATTCATTTTAAGGCATCAATTTTGCGGCTTAGTGCCCGCCCAGAATCCCGGTTTTGACCGAGTAATCCACAGCGATCTCATAGTCCGGGTCATCGTCACTATCGACCATCAGATGCCCCGCCTTGGTCAGCAGCTGATGACAATCACGGCTCAGATGGCGCAGAACAATTGTCTTGCCCTCTGCCTCGTAACGACCCGCCAGTGTTTCGATCGCTTGCAGCGCGGATTGATCCACCACCCGGCTGCGGGCAAAATCCACGATCACGTGATCTGGGTCATTCGCCACATCGAACAGCTCAATAAACCCATCGGTGGAGCCAAAAAACAGCGGTCCCTCGATCTCGTAAACCTTGGCGCCCTTGTCGCTCTCGGACTCGCGGGTATAGGCGTGAATGCGGCGCGCATTGTTCCAGGCATAAGCCAGGGCTGAGACGATCACACCCACAACCACCGCAATCGCCAGGTCGGTCATCACCGTCACCACGGTCACCAGAACGATGACAAAGGCATCCATCAAGGGCACTTTGGTCATCACCTTGAAGCTGTTCCAGGCAAAGGTGCCGATCACCACCATGAACATCACGCCCACCAGTGCGGCCAGCGGGATCTGTTCAATCAATGGCGAGGCGACAACGATGAACGCCAGCAGGAACAGCGCCGCGGCAATGCCCGCGATCCGCGTCCGGCCACCGGATTTCACGTTGATCATCGACTGGCCGATCATCGCACAGCCGCCCATGCCGCCAAAGAACCCCGTCACCACATTCGACGCGCCCTGCGCGATGCATTCCTGGCTGGCCCCCCCGCGCTTGCCGGTGATTTCGCCCACCAGGTTCAGCGTCAGCAGGCTCTCGATCAGGCCAATCGCTGCCAGGATCACCGCATAGGGCAGGATAATCCACAGCGTCTCCAGCGTGAACGGCGCCAGTGCAGTGCCATAGAGCCCTTCACCGGTGCCAAACGGATTGTGGAAGGACGGCAAACCACCCTTGATCGAGGCCATATCACCAACGGTTGGCACGTTAATGCCAAAAACAATGACCAACGCCGCGACAATACCAATACCAGCCAGCGGCGCCGGAATGATCGCGGTGATCTTGGGCGTGCCCCAAATGATCAGCATGGTCAGCCCCACCAGACCCAGCATCATCACCAATTGTGAATTGGCCAACCAGGCGTCTGTGTTATCCGGATCCTTGAACTGGGTCAGCTGCGCCAGAAAGATCACAATCGCCAGACCGTTCACAAAGCCCAGCATCACCGGATGCGGCACCAGGCGGATAAACTTGCCCCAATGCATCACTCCCGCGATGATCTGCAAAATCCCCATCAGCACCACGGTGGCAAAGAGGTACTCAACCCCGTGCTGTGCGACCAACGCCACCATAACAACAGCCAGCGCTCCGGTCGCGCCCGAGATCATGCCAGGCCGTCCACCAAAAACCGCAGTAATCAGCCCGACCATAAAGGCCGCATATAGCCCGACCAGCGGATGCACACCCGCGACAAAGGCAAAGGCCACCGCCTCCGGCACCAAGGCCAGCGCGACGGTCAGGCCGGACAACAGCTCCGTGCGCACCCGAGAGACGGTAAAGCCCTCATCCTGCATGATGGAAAGATTGGGCGGTGAAATCTGCTTGGCGAGCGTCGCCATAATGCCGCGTGTCATGGGGTCACCTGTGATCGGGAAAGGGTCATGTTAGCGCCGCCCCTAGCGGAATTCCGCCATTGGGGCAAGGGCACGGCCCTTTGCGCCGCTTTCCTATGAGGTTCAGCCGCTGATTGGGTCAACCCTCCTGCCCAATTGTTTCGCACGCGAAACATTGCGGCAGCGCTGCTGACATTAAGCTTAAGAGATTGGTAACACTTAGCCACTCGCCCCACCTTGATTTGCCGGTGTTTTCACGAAACTGTCGCGTCATTGCACCCAAAGGATTTGACATGCTGCGATTTCAGAGCTGGGAAGAGATTGAGCCAACAGCCACCGAGGCGGAGCGAAAGCTGAAAGCGGCGGTGGAAGCGGGAGAATTCTGCCGCTGCGGCCCCGATGGTCAAACACCACCAGAGCCAGACGACTGGTCAAACCTTCCATCTGCGCGGCACATCCGCGCCGATGTGCTGCGGTTTTTCCTGTTGGGTGGCTGTACTGATGCCACTGTCACGGAAATCGGCGTTCTGCTTACGGGGGCATTTGTCAGTGGCGAACTGTCTTTAATAGACTGTGAAGTCGCACGGAATTTAATGTTTCACAATTGCGTATTCCAACATGGCATCTACGCCACCCGCTGCACCGCATTGAAAAACGTCGCGCTGGTCTCCTGCAAACTGCCGTATCTTGAAGCTGCCGGCCTCAAAACCGGTGGCCAGCTGTCCTGCATCGGCACAGAGTTCAAGAACGAGGACGAGATCGCACTGGACCTCCAGGGTGCTGATATTGGCCATGACCTATTCCTCCGCTCTGCGAAAATCTTCGGCGAAGCGGATCTGAATGGCCTCAAAACCGGTGGCCAGCTGTCCTGCATCGGCACAGAGTTCAAGAACAAGGACGGAAAGGCGCTGAACCTCCAAAACGCGGATATTGGCCAGAGCCTATTCCTCTCCTCTGCAAAAATCTTCGGCGAAGCGTATCTGATTGGCCTCAAAACCGGTGGCCATCTCGACTGCACCGCCGCCGAGTTCCAGAACAAGGACGGAAGGGCGCTGAACCTCCAAAACGCCAATATTGCAAGAGGCTTCATCTTCCGAGACCAGACCGCTGTCCAAGGCGTCGTAGATCTCAACGCAGCAAGATGCGGCGAACTTGTTGATGATCCCGACTGCTGGCCAGACGATGCGCAAAACGGTGAAAACCTCATCCTTGACGGCTTCACCTATCACCGCATCTTCGGCCCCACCGATGCCCGTACCCGGCTCAACTGGCTGGCCCGTGGTGACACCTGGCGTGGTGAATTCTTCCCTCAGCCCTACAAACAACTCGCCAAGGTTCTGCACGATATGGGGCATGAGACGGATGCAACCAAGGTCCGGGTCGCACTCGGAAAAAAGCTGCGACACCACGCCCGCAAAGAGCGCATTGCAAACGCCAAACACCCCATTCAACGCCTGTGGGCCATGGCAACAACGCCCGCCCTTTTGATCTGGCACAGCCTCTCCCTGCTCTTGACGGGCCATGGTTTTCGCCCAGAACGCAGCCTGATCGCCTTGGTGCTTCTGTGGGGTCTCGCCACCCTCCCCGCCCACCTCGCCTGGGAGGAAGGCAGCTTTGCCCCCAATTCGGCCGTTGCGCTACAATCAGGGGGCTGGGCGACATACCACGCAGACGATAACCACCCACCTCATCCCAACCCAGCCAAGGACTGGAGCCTGACCTCCACCATTGGCCGCGACTGGGAAAGCTTCAATCGCTATGCCTATGCGGCAGATCTTGTCGTCCCTATCATTGACCTAGGCCAGACCGATGCTTGGGCGCCCTCCACCACCCGCGGGCCATGGGGCTGGCATCTCTGGTGGGCGCGCTGGGTGTTCACGCTGGCGGGCTGGATTGTTACCGCCCTTGGCGCGGCGGCTTTGACCGGGATCATCCGGCGCGAGTGACCGCCGCCTGTCATCTTTCCCAAAATACTCTCGCCGAAGGCCTTGATCCCGCCCATTGGGCGGTATCAATCACATCAGCGCGGTGCCGCCCATTGGGCGGTATCAATCAATTTCCCCCCGGACGCTTGTCAAACCAGCTCCGGCTCAGGCACAACCAAGTGAGCAGCACAAGGGACAGATCACGTGACACAGGATACAATGATTGCGGTTATCGGCGGCTCGGGCCTCTATGACATCGACGGGCTGCAAAACGCCGAATGGGTCACAGTGGAAACGCCCTGGGGGGCGCCCTCAGATCAGATCCTGACCGGCGACCTCGATGGCGTGAAAATGGCGTTTCTGCCCCGTCACGGGCGCGGCCATGTGCATTCCCCGACCAAGGTTCCCTATCGCGCCAATATCGACGCGCTGAAACGTCTTGGCGTCACAGATGTCTTCTCCATCTCCGCCTGCGGCTCCTTCCGCGAGAACATGGCTCCGGGGGATTTTGTTATTGTTGACCAGTTCATCGACCGCACATTTGCGCGCGATAAGAGCTTCTTCGGCACCGGCTGTGTGGCCCATGTGAGCGTGGCGCACCCGACCTGCGAGCGCCTGTCCGATGCGGCAGAGAGCGCCGCCAGAGATGCCGGCATCAAAGTGCATCGCGGCGGCACCTATCTGTGTATGGAGGGGCCGCAGTTCTCCTCCATGGCGGAAAGCAAAATGTACCGCAGCTGGGGCTGTGACGTGATTGGCATGACCAATATGCCCGAGGCGAAACTGGCCCGCGAGGCTGAACTTTGCTATGCCTCCATCGCCATGGTGACGGATTTCGACAGCTGGCACCCCGAACATGGCGCGGTGGAGATCACTGACATCATCGCCACCCTCACCGGCAACTCCGCCAAGGGCCGCGCGCTGGTACAGCGCCTGCCAGCCCTGCTGGGCCAGACCCGCGCCGCCTGCCCGCACGGCTGCGATACCGCGCTGGAACATGCCATCATGACCGCCCCGGAAAAACGCAGCGCCGCCCTAGTGGCCAAACTGGATGCCGTCGCAGGTCGCGTTCTGGGCTAGGCTCACCGCGATGGGGGCGCGCGGCTGGTTCCGAAAGGTCACAGCCATGCCCCGTAACCGTGCCATCTGCGCCCCAGACTTGCCTGCATCCCCGGCATCGGCGACATATTCCAGGTCCCGCTGCCCGCACCGGTCGCAGGTGACACAGATAGACACCCAGACGACCACAAAGGGGACCCCCTATGGCCCGCAAGACCGCTGTCAAAGATTACATCCGCACCATCGTAGATTTCCCTCACGAGGGCATCATGTTCCGCGATGTCACCACGCTTTTTGCCGACCCGCGCGGGTTTCGCATGGCCATCGACCAGATGTTGCACCCCTACGCAGGCGAGCAGATCGACAAGGTTGTGGGGCTTGAGGCGCGCGGCTTCATCCTTGGTGGGGCCATTGCCCATCAGCTAAGCGTTGGCTTTGTACCGATCCGCAAAAAGGGCAAGCTGCCCGGCACCACCATCAGCCAGGAGTACAAACTGGAATACGGCGAGGCGATCATGGAAATCCATGACGACGCCATCCAGCCCGGCGAAAAGATCCTTGTTGTCGATGACCTTCTTGCCACCGGCGGCACTGCGGCGGCCGGCATCAAGCTGATCGAGCGACTGGGCGGCGAAATTGTCTCTTGTGCCTTTATCATCGACCTGCCGGAATTGGGCGGACGCAAAGTGCTTGAGGATCTTGGCATGGATGTCACCGTGCTCTGCGAGTTCGAGGGCGCCTGAGCCCCTGCAACTGGGGCTGGGTCACCTCTTTATGATCGAAAGATCGCCCTTTTCAATCACATAAATGTGAGTGGAATTTCTGCAAGCGCGCGGCTTAGGCGGCGCGCTTTTTTTGTCAACTTGCGCCCGGCGAAAACCCGCCAGATCCAAACCGCAATCCTCGCCGTAACCCCCTCAATGCCAGCTTGGGCATGCAAATCAAAACAGAGGAATGTACTCATGATCCGCAAGACACTTCTGACCGCTGCCGCCACTCTCGCTCTGACCACCTCCGCCTTTGCGGGTGGCCATGCCAAGGACATCGTCGACACCGCGGCGGGGGCTGGGGATTTCTCGACACTGGTTGCTGCGGTGCAGGCCGCTGGTCTGGTTGAGACCCTCAAAGGCGACGGCCCCTTTACCGTCTTTGCCCCGACCGATGCCGCCTTTGCCGCCCTGCCCGCAGGCACAGTCGATGAGCTTCTGAAGCCGGAGAACAAGGATAAGCTGATCGAAATCCTGACCTACCACGTGGTTCCCGGCAAGGTGATGTCCGGTGATCTGGTCGATGATATGAAAGCCGCGACCGTTCAGGGTAGCGAAGTCACCATTGATCTGGACAGCGGCGTGATGGTTGACGAGGCAACGGTCACAACGGCTGATATCGAGGCTGAAAACGGCGTGATCCACGTCATCGACACCGTTATCATGCCCTAAGTTTCAGGCGGGTGGCCAGCGAAGCGGTTCGCGCGGCCCCCACCCCTGAGTGGCGCGCCCGTTCCTGTGGTCTTTTTCCTTTCGGACCAAAGGCAGGGGCTGTGGCCACGGTCGGCAGCGACGGCCCGAGATACCGCTGCCGACAAAATCTGCGGCGATTGACACCCCTGCCGTCCCTCTCCCCTCTTGGAAGGGGTGAAAACCGTTGCAGCGTGTCGGCGCGTCTCATAGCGTGCCGACATGTCTACATCCGCAATCCTCGACAGCCGTTATTCCTGGACCAGGCTTCTGGTGACACTGGCCATTGCCACAGTGGCCAATGTCGGCATGTGGGCGGTGATTGTGGTGATGCCTGCGGTCGAGGTCGAATTCGGCGCCGATCGCGCTGCGGCCTCTCTTCCCTATACATTGACGATGATCGGCTTTGCCGTGGGCAATCTGGTGATTGGCCGGCTGGTCGACCGGTTTGGCATCACGCTGGCGCTCTGCGCAGCGGCACTGCTCAGCGCGATCAGCTACGGGTTGGCGATGCTGGCGCCGGATATGATCTGGCTGTCGGCAGCGCATCTGTTTCTGGGGCTGGGCACGGCGGCCGGATTTGGGCCGCTGATTGCCGATATCTCCCACTGGTTTCAACGACGGCGCGGCATAGCGGTGGCACTGGTCGCCAGCGGCAATTACCTCTCCGGTGCGATCTGGCCCACGGCGCTGGCCGGAATGCTGGCCGAAAGCGGGTGGCGCAGCGTCTATGCCACCCTTGCCGGGGTCACGCTGCTGGTGGTGATCCCGCTGTCGGTGGTCTTGCGACGCCGCATCGCATTCGACGCGCAGGGCGACAGCGCGGCGGTTTCCGCCAGCAATGCCGCACGGGTGGGGCTCTCTCCGCGTCAATTGCAATGGATATTGGGGTTGGCAGGCATCGGCTGCTGCGTCGCTATGTCGATGCCCCAAGTTCATATCGTCGCCTATTGCGTTGGCCTTGGCTATGGCCCGACGGTGGGGGCTGAGATGCTGTCGCTGATGTTGCTGGGCGGCGTGGTCAGCCGGGTGATTTCTGGTCTGGTCGCGGATCGGTTCGGCGGCGTGCGCACACTGCTGGTGGGGTCCATCCTGCAATGTATCGCACTGTTTCTATACCTGCCCTATGACGGCATGGTCTCGCTTTATCTGGTCAGCGCCATCTTCGGGCTGGCACAGGGCGGGATCGTCCCCAGCTATGCACTGGTGGTGCGGGAATATATGCCCCCGCAGGAGGCAGGCACCCGCGTGGGTTTCGTGATGATGATGACCATCCTCGGCATGGCCCTGGGGGGATGGATGTCGGGCTGGATCTACGACGTCAGCGGATCCTATCAGCTGGCCTTTGTGAACGGCATCTTCTGGAACGGGCTGAATATCGCGATCATGGTGCTGCTGCTGATGCGCAGCCGACCGGCGCGGCCCCGGATGCAGCCAGCCTGAGCCACCTTACCTGTCCTACCCGTCCTTAGTCGGCGAGTGGCACCACGGCGCCGGGGTTCATGATACCGTGCGGATCCAGCGCCTGTTTGATCGCCTGCATCGCCGCCAGTTTCACCGGATCACCATAGCGCTGCAGATCCGCCACCTTCAGCCGTCCGATGCCATGTTCAGCACTGACCGAGCCGTCGTATTCATGGGTCAGATCATGCACGCAACGCTTCACGTCATCTCTCAGATGCTCATAAGCTCTACGGTCCTTCCCTTGCGCGGGAAAGACGTTGTAGTGCAAATTACCATCGCCCAGATGACCAAAGCAATTGATCCGCATATCCCCCAGCGCTGCCAGACGCTTGCCACCCTCGACAATGAAATCGGGAATACGTGAAATCGGGACCGATATATCGTGACTAGAGACCGAGCCGATGCGGCGGTTGCCCTCGGGGATATGCTCGCGCACCGACCACAGCGCCTGCCGCTGCGCCTCTGACTGGGCGATAACGCCATCGGCGCAAAGCCCGGCCTCAAGTGCGCTCTCGAACACTGCCGCCAGCGCCTCCGCCGGGCTGCGCCCCCAGGGCAGACCAAGATCAATCAGCACGCACCAGTCCGGCAGATCGTCAAAGGGCAGGCGCAGATCCGGCAGGGTTTCGCGCAGGAACTCCAACCCCTGCCGGTGGATCAGTTCAAAGGCGCTGATTGTCTCGCCCAGTTGATCACGGGCCATTGCCAAAAGGTCAATCGCTGCCGCCGGGGAGGCCACCGTCAGAATCGCGGTGCCCTCTTCCGCCGGGATCGGCGAAAGCTTCAACGAGGCGGCGGTGATGATGCCCAGCGTGCCCTCGGCCCCGATCAGCAGGTTTCGCAGATCATACCCAGTGTTGTCCTTGCGCAGACGGCTCAGCCCCTGCCAGATCTCACCATTGGGCAGCACCGCCTCCAGCCCCAGACAGAGATCGCGGGCGTTGCCGTAGCGCAGAACATTGACGCCACCGGCATTGGTGGCCAGCGTGCCGCCGATGCGCGCGGTTCCCTCTGCGGCCAGTGACAGCGGGAACAGTCGACCCGCCTCCGTAGCGGCGCGTTGTACGTCAGCCAAGATCATGCCCGCCTCAACCGCGATAACGTTCTCCTGCGGGTAAACTTCGCGCAGGGCGGTCATGCGCTCCAGCGAGATCACCAGCGGTGCCGGCCCCTCCGCGCCCATGATCTGCCCGCCAACAAGCCCGGTGCCGCCGCCGTAGGGCACCACCGGCACACGGGCGGCATGGGCCGCGCGCAGCAGCGTGGCGACTTCTTCGGTGCTGCGCGGCAGGGCAATGACACCCGCCTGCCCGTGATAGCGGCCGCGCGGTTCTTGCAGATACCGGGGGTCCGCCGGGCGCAGAGTATCTGCAGGCAGCAACGCGCGCAGATGATCGACAAAACCGGTGTCCGCAGGGTTCAGGGTCATGCGCGTCTCTCCTATTGTCGTGATATGCAATCGACCGCACCCATTGGGCGTCAGGCTTGCCCGACCTGCGTGCGGCCGCGCCGATCATGGCGCAACGAAGCATATAGGACATGTGTCCGCCAGCGCCCGTTGATTTGCAAATAAGATTGAGCCACGCCCTCATATTTGAAGCCGGCACTCTCCAATAGCCCACGGGAGGCGGCGTTTTCCGGCAAACACGCCGCCTCGATCCGGCTCAGATCCAGCTTGGTAAAGGCGTGATGCACCACCGCCCCGATCGCCTCGCGCATATACCCATGCCGGGCAAAGGGCTGACCGGTCCAATACCCCAGCGTGCCCGCCTGTGCAGGCCCGCGCCGGATATTGTCCAGCGTGATCGCCCCGACCAGCAGCTGATCGCTGCGCCGGATCAGAAACAGCGGCAGCGCCGAGCCAGAGCTGACCGCCCGGCGCGCCCAGTAAACCCGGTTGGTGAAGCTTTTGCGGCTCAGATGATCCGCGGCCCAGCTGGGCTCCCACGGGGTGAGATAGCCCTGGCTGTGCTGGCGCAACGCGGCCCAGTCGCGAAAATCCGCATGGATCGGCGGCCTGAGCGTCAGGCGTTCGGTCTCGATACGCACTTTGCGTCCGGTCAGCAGCATCAGGCCGCGCGCCTCTCCTGCAGAGCGGCCAGCGGGGCGGCATCGCCCACCGGACCATAGAGCGCCAGCGCCATAGACGCGCGGTGCGCCATATCCTCGGCCATGGCGCGCACATCGGCGGTGGTCACCGCATCAATCCGCGCCACGGTGTCCTCCAGTGGCGGCACCTCGTCCCAGATCTGCACCAGACGGGCCAGCCGTTCGGCGCGGTTGGTCGGGCTTTCCAGCCCCATCAGCATCCCCGCCTTCATCTGTGCGCGCGCACGATCCACCTCAGCGTCGCTCATGTCGCTGGCGGCACGCTTCATCTCGTCGATGGTGATGCCAGCCAATTCATCCAGCTGATCGCCGGACGTGCCCGCATAAAGCGTCAGCGTGCCGGTGTCGGCATAGGCACCGGTCTGGGCAAAGATCGTGTAGCACAGGCCGCGTTTTTCGCGCACCTCCTGGAACAGGCGGCTCGACATGCCGCCGCCCAGGGCGCTGGAGTAGATCTGCGCGGTATAGATCGCATCGTCGCGGTATCCCGGTCCCTCGAATGCCAGCGCGATATGGGCCTGTTCCAGCGCCTTCTCCTGCCGCGCCTCACCACCGGTGAAGGTTGCCGCCGCAGGCATAACCAGCGTCTTGGGGACCATGCTGCCGAACAGCTCTTCGGCCAGTTTCACGATTGTGTCATGGTCCACCGCACCGGAGGCGGCAAGGATCATCTGACCCGGTCCGTAGTGTTCACCGACAAACCGCTCCAGATCCTCACGGTCAAAGGCACGCACCCGCTCAGCCGGACCAAGGATGGTCCGCCCGATGGGTTGGTCATGATAGCTTTCTTCCTGCAGCCAATCGAAAATCACATCATCGGGCGTATCCAGCGCCTGACCGATTTCCTGCAAGATCACACCACGCTCAATTTCGATCTCGCGCGGGTCAAACACCGGGTTCAGCACGATGTCAGCCACGACATCCAACGCCAGCGGCACATCTTCCTGCAACACGCGGGCGTAATAGGCCGTCACCTCGCGGCTGGTGTAGGCGTTGATATAGCCTCCCACATCCTCAATCGCCTCGGCAATTTCCAGCGCGCTGCGCCGCTTGGTGCCTTTGAACGCCATATGCTCAAGAAAATGAGCGATCCCGTTCTGCTCAATCCGCTCGTTCCGCCCGCCTGCGGTCACCCAGACGCCGATGGCAGCAGATTGCAGCCCTGGCATGGTTTCGGTGACGATCCTGAACCCGTTGGCGAGTTGGTGTTGTTGAACTGTCAATGCGCGATGTGCTTTCTGATATGTGTCTCAAGAGTGGTCAGATCATTGGCGATCCGGGTCACCCGTTCCGATCTGTCATACAGATCTGCCATGCGCGGGGGAAGAGGCGGATGAATGCCGCTCGCCTCTTCTACCGCCGCCGGGAATTTCGCCGGATGCGCAGTGGCGAGCGTCACCATCGGAACCGATGTTTCACGTTGTTCGTTGGCAACCTTCACGCCGATGGCACTATGCGGGCAGAGCAGCTCACCCGAGGCGGCGCGTTCCGATTTGATGGTGGCGGAGGTTTCTTCTTCCGAGCAGCGGCCAGAGACATAGTGTTCCTGCAAGGCCTGCATGGCGCCTTGGCTCACCTCGAAACCACCCGACTTCAGCTCGTCCATCAGCTGGGCCACGGCGGCGCCGTCCTGCCCGTAGGCATAGAACAGCGCGCGTTCAAAGTTCGATGACACCTGAATGTCCATCGACGGCGAGATCGACGGAATGGTCTCGCCCTTGTGATAACCCTGGCCGCTCAGGCAGCGGTGCAGAATGTCGTTCTGATTGGTCGCCACCACCAGCTGGTCAATCGGCAGCCCCATCTGTTTGGCGATGAAGCCTGCGAAAATGTCACCGAAGTTGCCGGTCGGCACGGTAAAGCTCACCTTGCGCTCCGGCGCGCCCAGCGACACCGCAGAGGTGAAGTAATAGACCACCTGCGCCAGCACGCGGGCAAAATTGATGGAGTTCACACCGGCCAGACGGACCTCATCGCGGAAGTCAAAGTCGTTGAACATATCCTTCAGCGCGGCCTGACAATCGTCGAAATCGCCATCCACCGCCAGCGCATGTACATTGGCATCAGTCGGCGTGGTCATCTGGCGGCGCTGAACCTCGGACACTCGCCCATGCGGATAAAGGATGAAGACATTGACCGCATCCAAACCACCAAAGGCCTGAATCGCCGCAGAGCCGGTGTCGCCGGAGGTGGCCCCCACGATGGTCACGCTTTCGCCGCGTCGCTTCAGCGCGGTTTCAAACAGCTGGCCGATCAGCTGCATGGCAAAATCCTTGAACGCCAGCGTCGGGCCGTGGAACAGCTCCAGCAGGAAATGGTTCGGCGCCAGTTGCACCAGCGGCGCGCGCGCGGCATGGCCAAAGCCGTCATAGGCCCGGGCGATGATGCCGCGGAATTCCTCGTCCGTGAAGCAATCGCCAAGGAACGGGCGCATCACGCGAAACGCGACCTCCTCATAGGAGAGACCGGCAAGGGCCGCGATCTCATCCTTGGACATGGTCGGAATTTCGGCCGGAACATAAAGCCCGCCGTCACGGGCAAGCCCGGTCAGCATGGCGTCTTCAAAGGTCAGCTCGGGCGCCTGGCCCCGGGTCGAGATATATTTCATCGCTTCAGCCTTCGGATTTTGGGCGCGAGCGCCATAGGAAATAGGTGGTCATAGCGGCCCAGATAAAGGCCAGCGAAAACCACGTGATCACGTATTGCAAGTGATTGTTCTGGATGCCTGCGGTGGTCACCGGCTGCGGTGTCACATCTGCGTCGGCAGAGGCGCTGCGGGCCACGATCAGCACCGGTTCGGTGCCCAGCCGTTCGGCCATATAAGACACATCGCGCGCATAGAGGATATTGGTATCGACCTCGGGCGGCGGGGTGGTCCAGTCGCCCTCATCCGGCCACAGGAGGTTGCCGGTGATTGAGGTGGCGCCGGTGGCACGCGCGCGCTCCTTGCCGGCGGCGGGAACAAATCCACGGTCCAACAGCACCCGGCGGCCATCTTCCGTCAGAAAGGGTGCGATGATACGGTAGCCGGTCTCCGCCTCTTTGGTGACCCAGAAGACATGCAGCTCGCCCTCATCGATCTCACCTGCGACAGTGACGGCACGGTAGCGGTCCCGATCCTCGGTGGGGGATTGCGGCAGGGCAACAGGGGTCGCGGCGATGCGGGTTGTGATGGTCTGTAGAAGATCCGCTTTCCACGCCAGCCGTTGTATCTGCCAGATCCCCAGCGCCAACAGCGCCGCAAGGCCCAGTCCGCCAACCAGGGAAAGAAAGATCAACCGCCGCATCACGCTGTCCTTGCGAATGAGAAAGCGCGCGGAGCATGGCTCCGCGCGCTGCATGTCTTACGGTGTCAGGTCGGGATTCGAAACCACAAACCTGTACCCCTTACAATTCGGCTGCGCCTTAGTGCGCCAGACCTGCGGTGCCCCAGACGTAAACCGCCACAAAGAGGAACAGCCAGACCACGTCAACAAAGTGCCAGTACCAGGCAGCGGCCTCAAAACCGACGTGCTGCTCGGGGGTAAAGTCGCCCTTCATCGCACGTATCAGACAGACCGTCAGGAAGATGGTGCCAAGAACCACGTGGAAACCGTGGAAACCGGTGGCCATGAAGAAGTTCGAATAGAACTCATCGCCGCCAAATTCCCAGCCTTCGTGCAGTAGGTGAATGTATTCATAGGCCTGAAGACCAGTGAAAAAGACACCCAGTACGATACCGATTGCCAGACCCTGAACAAGCGCCTTGCGGTCGTTGTTGTGCACCAGCGCATGGTGCGCCCAGGTCACCGCACAGCCGGACAACAGCAGCACCAGCGTGTTGATCAGCGGCAGGTGGAACGCATCAACCGGATAAATGCTCGGCGCAACGTACTCGGTGCCGATATAGGTCTCCATCGGGTAGATCGCATGTTTGAAGAACGACCAGAACCAGGCGAAGAAGAACATCACCTCGGACATGACGAACAGGATGAACCCATAGCGCAGGCCAATGCGGACAACCGCTGTGTGGTCCCCCTGACGGGCCTCGGCCACAACTTCGGCCCACCAAGCGTAGGCTGCATAGAGAACCATGACGAGGCCGCCCCAGAACGCCCAAGCTGTGATGCCATGCATCCACAGAACCGCGCCAAACAGCATGATAAATGCGCCGACAGAGCTGAGCAGAGGCCAGATCGACGGCGGTAGAATATGATAGTCGTGATTTTTAGCGTGCGCCATTTAAGTGTCCCTCACCAAAGCGGCCTAGTTCGTATTTGTGCCTGCCCCGGCTGTATCACCGGTTTCAAGGGCGGCATACCCTTCTGGCAGATCGATTTCGTAGAATGTGTACGACAGCGTGATCGTATGCACGTACTTTCCGTCCCGATCCTCGACAATTTCCGGATCGACAAAAAAGGTCACAGGCATTTCCACCCGCTCCCCCGGTTGCAACACCTGCTCCTCAAAACAGAAACAGGCAATTTTCTCAAAGAACGCCCCGGCAGAATAGGGCGTCACGTTATAGGACGCCTGACCCGCAACGGGGCGGTCGGTGGGGTTGTAGGCCTCGTAGAAGGCCAGACCCGTCTCGCCGATCTTGATCTCCATCTCGCGCTCCACCGGGGTGAACTCCCACGGCATGTCGCGTTCTTTGGAGGCGTCAAAGCGCACGGTGATGGTTTGATCCAGAACCGTGTCGGATCCCTTGTCGGCAACGCCCGTCACACCACCAAAGCCCGTGACCCGGCAGAACCAGTCGTAGAATGGCACCGAGGCCCAGGCGAGCCCGCCCATCAGGACAACAACACCAACCAGCTGTACGACGGTTTTCTGTGGTCCCTGCAATGCCATCAGTTCTGTTCCTCGGTCTGTTCCACAGCCGCGGCAGTGTTGGGGAATTTGAACCCTGCCGATGTGACCTTGACGATTGTCAGCGCCAGAACCAGCACCACAAAAGACCCCAGCAGAACCCCAACGCCAAGGTTGCGACCCTTCCGTCTCTGGTGCAGCTCATGCTCTTTGCGCAGGCTCATATTACCAGCCTCCCAATCCGTAGGGTTTCAGAACCGCCTCAGCAAGGATCGCGCCAAAATGCAGGAAGAGATACAGCAGCGACAGCTTGAAGAAGCTGCGCTCAGCCTTGAAGTTGTCGGCCTCGCTGTCGTCTTCATCGCGGCGCGAAATCTTCCACGCGCCATGCAAGAACAGCGCGTTCAGCACCAGCGCCACCATCAGATAGATCGGGCCACCGACGCCAGAAAATGCGGTGCCGACGGCCAGCACCGCCAGAAGGCCCGTGTAGACAAGGATATGTTTGCGGGTCGAGCGGCGACCATGGGTCACGGTCAGCATCGGCACGCCCGCATCGTCGTAGTCGGAGCGCATGAACAGCGCCAGTGCCCAGAAATGCGGCGGCGTCCACATGAACGTCAGGGCAAACATCAGCCAGGGTTCAACCGCCATACTGCCGGTTGCGGCGATCCAGCCAATGACCGGCGGAAAGGCCCCCGCAGCACCACCAATGACGATGTTCTGCGGCGTCGCGCGTTTCAGCCACATGGTATAGACAACCACATAGAAGAAAATGGTAAAGGCCAGGAACGCCCCGGCAAACACATTGGTCGCCAGCGCCAGCATGATCACCGACAGGCCTGACAATGCCAGCCCCAGCGACAGCGCCTCACCCGCCTCGACCTTGCCTGCGGGAATCGGACGGCCTTTGGTGCGTTTCATCACCCGGTCAATATCCGCATCCCACCACATGTTCAGTGCGCCAGAAGCGCCACCACCGATGGCAATAAACAAAATAGCGCTAAAACCAATGACCGGATGCACACCAACCGGCGCGGCCAGCAGGCCAACCAGCGCCGTGAACACCACAAGGGACATCACACGCGGTTTGAGCAGGGCAAAGTAGTCCCCGAACTCCGCGTCCCCCTGCTGGACGGTGCTTGCGTTGATGCTTGCGTCAGTCATGGTGCACTCTTTTGATCATCAGCTGTCTTTAGCGAAAGCGGGCCCGCATCACCTGCGCGGCCCGATCCGTTTTCACGTGATAGCTAGGTGGCCCTTGCCCAAAGGCAAGCGCCGGTCGTATCGCTCAGTTGGAGGCGACCTGGTAGGGCTGGGGCAGACCGGCATATTCTTCGATCGCGCCTTCCAGCCAGGCGTCATAGGCCTCTTGGCTGACCACTTTCACAGTGATCGGCATGTAGGCATGGTCCTTGCCGCACAGCTCGGAACACTGACCAAAGTAGATGCCTTCCTTGTCAGCCTTGAACCACAGTTCCGCCAGACGACCAGGAACCGCGTCCTGCTTTACGCCAAAGGCCGGGATGGTCCAGGAGTGGATCACATCCGCACCGGTCACCTGCATCACGACGGTCTTGCCAACGGGCACGACAACTGACGTGGTGGTAGCAAGCAGGAATTCATCCTCATTGAAGCCGGCATCAACCAGCTTTTTGCGCATGGCGTCGTCCAGAACAAAGGGCGTTACATCAGCATCCTCTGCACGCTCATCTTCATCTAGGGAAGCAGGACTACCTATCAAGTAGCTGTCAAATCCAAAGCCGTGATCGACATACTCATAGCCCCAGTACCACTGGTAGCCGGTCACCTTGATGGTGATGTCACCTTCGGGGATTTCCTGCTGACGGAACAGCTCCGGCAGCGAGAAGGAGCCGATGAACACCAGAATGACAATCGGAACCACGGTCCATGCAATTTCAATCGGCGTATTGTGGGTAAAGGAGGCCGCAGTCGGGTTTGCCCGGCGGTTGAACCGCAGGATTGCATAGAGCAGCAGCCCGGCAACGAACACACAGACGACGGTAATGATCACCAAGATCATCCAGTCCAGAGAATGGATACCTTCGGCAAGCTCTGTCGCTGCAGGCTGAAAGCCAAGGCCGCCGTTGGTCGGCTTACCAATGGTTTCCAGACCTTCTTGCGCGATAGCTGGAAGGCTCGAAAGGCCCGAAAAAAGGCCTGAAAGCATCAAAGCGTTCTTCATGTCATGTCCTGATCAGTTGATCGGTAGATCGAGTTGTTCCTGCGCCGACGTCCTATGTCGAAACTTTGATTCCACAAAACGCGCCGGACCCGTTGTCTTTGACGCTGCTAAAAATCATATTCCATCGTGCAGTTAAAGAGGAATGCTCGCGTCAAAGCGTCGCTTTCTTGATTTAGATCAAAAAAACCGAGGTCAAACCATGGATACCGCAGCCTTCCGCCCATTTGAAACCACCCTGCCCGAGGACGAGGCCCTGGCGGTGCTGCGTCAGGCACTGGCCGGGGCAGATGATGGAGAGATCTTTGTCGAGCGGCGCAAATCGGAGGCGCTGGTGTTCGATGACGGGCGGCTGCGCAATGCCAGCTATGATGCCGCCGAAGGATTTGGCCTGCGTGCGGTCAACGGCGAGGTCGCCGGATACGCCCATTCCACTGATGTCTCTATCGCCGGGCTAAAACGCGCTGCTGAAACCGCGCGTTTGGCGGTCGGCGATGGCGGCGGCACCATGGCCCCGCCCCCGATCCGCACCAATACCCGGCTTTATACCGACGACGACCCCATTGGCGCCATGCCCTTTGCCGTCAAGGTTGAAACCCTGCGCGAGATTGACGCCTTTGCCCGTGCGCAGGACTCGCGGGTCGTGCAGGTCTCGGCAATGCTGGCGGCCTCTCTGCAAGAGGTGGAGATCCTGCGCGCCGATGGCACCCGCGTGCGCGATGTGCGCCCGATGACCCGGCTGAATGTGTCGGTGATCGTCGAACGGGACGGCCGCCGCGAGGGCGGATCGGCTGGCGGTGGCGGACGTGTGGGGCTGGACGGTCTGGTGGATCCCGCTGATTGGCAGAACAAGGTCCGCGAAGCGCTGCGCATCGCCTGCGTCAACCTCGAGGCCGTGCCCGCCCCAGCCGGAGAGATGGACGTGGTGCTTGGCCCCGGCTGGCCCGGCATTCTGCTGCACGAGGCCATCGGCCACGGGTTAGAAGGCGATTTCAACCGCAAGGGGTCTTCGGCCTTTGCCGGGCTGATGGGCCAGCAGATCGCCGCCAAAGGCGTCACGGTTCTGGACGATGGCACCATCCCGGATCGGCGCGGCTCTATCACCATTGATGACGAGGGCACGCCCAGCCAGAAAACCACCCTGATCGAGGACGGCAAACTGGTTGGATTTATGCAGGACCGTCAAAATGCCCGGCTGATGGGCGTCGCCAGCACCGGTAATGGCCGCCGCGAAAGCTATGCGCATGCGCCGATGCCGCGGATGACCAATACTTATATGCTGGGCGGTGATGCCAACCCCGATGATTTGGTTGCCTCCATCAAGGATGGCATCTGGGCCGTAGGCTTTGGGGGCGGTCAGGTTGATATCACCAACGGCAAATTTGTGTTCTCCTGCACCGAGGCCTACCGCGTGAAAGACGGCAAGGTCGGCGCGCCGGTCAAAGGTGCCACGCTGATTGGCGATGGGGCCACCGCGCTGAACAAGATCCGCGCGCTTGGCAATGACATGGCACTGGACCCCGGCATGGGCAATTGTGGCAAGCAGGGCCAGTGGGTACCTGTCGGAGTGGGACAGCCCACAGTCCTGATGGGCGGGCTGACGGTTGGTGGTTCCGCAACCTGAAATCCCCTGCCACCGCCACCTGGCCACCTCGCGAAATCCGCTTGCGGGATTCGCACATCAGAATCGCCGCCGTATTGCTGCCTGAACGCTAAAGGCCCGATTCGGCGGCGTTTTTCGCTGGCTTTACGGTTTGACAGCAACCCGCCATCGGCCGCCCCTTTGCGATGATCTTTTCCCGAAAATTTAAAGCGACAATTTTTCGCTTACGGTAGAATAAGTTAGAGTTGAGTTTGTTAAAATATTTCCTTTAATTCTTCATGTTCATTACCTGTTAACCACTCAAGCCGTAATCATAGTCTTGCAACAAGGCGGAGCACAGGATGACCGAAGAAGCAAATTCTTCCACTCACCCCCCACTCCCACCCACCACGGAAGATACACGGATTTCCTGGCTCCGTCTTTTGCGCTCAAGACGTGTTGGCGCGGTGACGTTTCACCGTCTCCTCGCGAAATATGGATCAGCGCAGAACGCGCTATCCGCGTTGCCTGAAATGGCACGCGCCGCTGGCGTAAAAGGGTATGAAATATGCTCTGTCGATGCGGCACTCGCCGAAATCAAGGCCGCAGAAGCCGCAGGTGCGCGGCTTTTGTGCTTTGATGAGGCAGGCTACCCGCCATACTTGACTGATCTGCGTGACGCCCCGCCTATCCTGTGGACCGTGGGCGATCTGGCGCGGCTGACCCAACCCACCATCGCTATTGTGGGGGCCCGCAACGCCTCCTCGCTTGGGGTGCGGATGGCGCGTGCGCTCGCCCGTGATCTGGGCGAGGCAGGTTATACCGTGATCTCGGGCCTTGCGCGCGGCATAGATACTGCCGCCCATATGGCTGCGGTGCCCACCGGCACCTGTGCGGTCATGGCCGGAGGCGTCGATGTGATCTATCCGGCGGAAAACACGCGCCTGGCTGGCGAGATTGCCGAAAAGGGTGTGATGATTTCGGAACACCCGCCGGGACTGTCGCCACAGGCGCGCCACTTCCCCGCCCGAAACCGCATCATTGCAGGCATTGCACAGGCCGTTGTGGTGGTCGAAGGTGCCGCGAAATCAGGCTCGCTGATCACTGCGCGCGATGCGCTGGACCTGGGCCGTGATGTGATGGCGGTGCCTGGCCATCCCTTTGATGCCCGCGCCGCAGGCTGCAACATGCTGATCCGCGATGGTGCCCAGCTGGTGCGCAGCGCCCAGGATGTGATCGACGCGCTGCCCCCCATGGATCTGTCGGATCGCATCGTAGAGGACAAACAAGCCGCCTTGATGACAGCGCCTGCTCAGACGCTTGCCGATTTGCCGCCGCCACCGCCCGAACGGCGCAGCCTGCGCGACACCGCCGCGCTGCACCAGCGCATCCTCGACCGGCTTGGCCCCTCGCCCACCGCCGAAGATCAATTGATCCGAGATCTTGCGGTCACATCGCGCGATTTGTCGCCTGTACTGACCGATCTGGAGATGTCCGGCGCGGTGGCCCGCGAACCGGGCGGCCTGCTGATCCGCGGGGAATTCGCGCCCGCCTCGCCCCTATCGTCAACCATTGGGCCCGCGCCCAAAACCCTGCGCTGATTGACGCAACAGCGCGCAGTCAATCGAAGCTGGATTGACAATCTCCCCTTGCACCCCACATGTTGCCCCGCCATAGAGCGCCCGCAATCCGCCCCATAGAGGTTTACGAATTTATGCCCGTTGTTGTTGTAGAATCCCCAGCTAAAGCCAAGACAATCAACAAATATCTCGGCTCTGACTACACGGTTCTGGCATCCTATGGCCACGTCCGGGATTTGCCGCCCAAAGACGGTTCTGTCGACACCGAAGACGATTTTGCAATGACTTGGGAAATCGGCGCGGACAGCCGCAAACACGTTAAGGCCATCGCCGACGCGCTCAAAGACGACAACGCATTGATCCTCGCAACTGACCCTGATCGCGAAGGCGAGGCGATCAGTTGGCACCTGCAAGAGGCGCTGACCAAGCGCCGTTCGATCAAGAAGGACACCGCCGTCAGCCGCGTGACCTTCAACGCGATTACCAAGGAAGCCGTGGCCGAGGCGATGAAGAACCCTCGCCAGGTGGACATGCCGCTGGTCGAGGCCTATCTGGCCCGTCGCGCGCTGGACTACCTTGTCGGGTTCAACCTGTCGCCGGTGTTGTGGCGCAAGCTGCCCGGCGCCCGCTCTGCCGGGCGGGTGCAATCGGTTTGCCTGCGCCTGATCGTTGAGCGGGAACTGGAAATCGAAGCCTTCAATCCGCAGGAATACTGGTCCGTAAAGGCCAGCCTCGCGACGCCGCGCGGGCAGGAATTCGAAGCCCGTCTGACAGTATTGGGCGGCGATAAGCTGGACAAGTACAGCCTTGCCAACTCCACCGCAGCCGAACTGGCCGTTCAGGCGGTCGCCAGCCGCGATATGGTGGTGCAATCGGTTGAGGCAAAACCCGCCTCCCGCAACCCCTCCGCGCCGTTTATGACATCGACCCTGCAACAGGAAGCCAGCCGTAAATTCGGTATGGGTGCCAAGCAGTGTATGAACGCCGCACAGCGTCTCTATGAGGCCGGCTACATCACCTATATGCGAACCGACGGCATCGACATGGCGCCAGAGGCCGTCCAGGAAGCCCGCGCCGAAATCGCAAACCGCTATGGTAGCGAATACGTGCCGGGATCGCCGCGCATCTACAAGAACAAGGCCAAGAACGCACAAGAGGCGCATGAATGTATCCGCCCCACCGAAATGGGACGCGACGCCAAAAGCCTGAAAGTCTCAGAAGATGATCAGCGCAAACTTTATGACCTGATCTGGAAACGCACCCTTGCCTGTCAGATGGAGGGTGCACGGCTGGAGCGCACCACGGTTGATATCGGATCAAATGACGGTCAGGTGGTGCTGCGCGCCACCGGTCAGGTGATGTTGTTCGACGGCTTCCTGCGGGTCTATGAAGAGGGCCGCGACGATGTTGTTGATGAAGACGACAAACGCCTGCCGCAGATCATGCAGGGTGAGGCGCTGAAATTTGCAGCGTCGCTCACCGCTCAGGCGGACAAGGCCGATGCCGGTGCCGCTATCCTGTCAGATGACAAGGCGGTTCTGGGCCTGCAACACCACACCCAGCCGCCACCCCGCTTTACCGAGGCGACATTGGTCAAACGCATGGAAGAGCTGGGCATTGGCCGCCCTTCGACCTACGCCTCTGTGATCACCACGATTCAGGATCGCGAATATGTCCGCAAGGACAAGAACCGCCTGTTCCCCGAGGACAAAGGCCGCATCGTCACCATCTTCCTGCTGAATTTCTTCCGCACCTATGTCGGTTATGAATTCACCGCCAATCTGGAAGGCGAGCTGGATGACGTCAGCGCCGGCCAGCGCGACTACAAGGATATCCTGAGCAAGTTCTGGCGCGACTTCTCTGCCGCAATCTCTGAAACCTCCGATCTGCGCATCACCGAAGTGCTGGATGTGCTGGATGACGCCTTGGCACCGCAGCTCTACCCGCCACGCGAAGATGGGTCCGATCCGCGCATCTGCCCCAAATGCGGTGCAGGCCAGCTGCACCTCAAGACATCGCGCACAGGCGGGTTTGTCGGCTGCGGCAACTACCCCGAATGCAACTACACCCGCCCCATCGCGGGCGAAGGTGCCGAAGGTTATGAAAAGGTTCTGGGCGAAGACGAGGGTGACGAAATTCACCTGAAATCCGGTCGTTTCGGTCCCTATGTGCAACGCGGCGAAGCCACGCCAGAGAACAAGAAACCGCCACGCTCCTCGCTGCCCAAGCAGGGTCGGGATTTCCTGCCGGGCTGGGGTCCGAACGAGATTGGCCTGGAACAGGCCGTGACTCTGCTCACCCTTCCGCGTGAGGTTGGCGCCCATTCCGAAGGCGGTGTGGTCCTGGCCAATCTGGGCCGCTTTGGCCCCTATATTGCGCATCAAAAACCCGACGAGGAAAAGCCGGTTTACGTGAACCTCAAGGAAACGCTCGACGTCTTTGAGATTGGCATGAACCGTGCGGTGGAAATGCTGGCCGAGAAACGCGCCAACCCCGGTCGCGGACGCCGCGCCGCGGCCAAAGCGCTGAAAGAGCTGGGCGATCACCCCGAAAGCGGCGGCGCCATCAGCATCATGGACGGGCGTTACGGGCCTTATGTCAAATGGGAGAAGGTGAACGCCACCCTGCCCAAGGACGTTGAGCCGAAGGATGTCACGGTCGAGATGGCCGTACAGCTGATTACCGAAAAGGCTGGTAAATCCGGTGCCAAAAAGAAGGCTCCGGCAAAGAAGGCAGCCGCGAAGAAGGCTCCGGCCAAGAAAACCGCCGCGAAAAAACCCGCTGCCAAAAAGAAGGCAGAGACCAGCAGCGACGACGGCTGACCGCTTGCTGCCTTGAATCTGTCGCGACGGCATTGGTCTGACACCAGTGACCGTCGCGCCCGGCCTCCTGAACCCGCCCCTGAACGAAACACTCCCGCCCGGTCATCCCCGTCTTGCGACGGGTCTCGACCCGTTGGGCATGGCGCCGCTGACGCGGCGTGCTGTGTCGCCCTATCCGGCGCCCTGCGCCCCCGTCCGTAGAAATACCTGTCTTTCTCCGTATCGTTGACTCTGCCCCCGGCGGACGTCAGAACTTTGCCAACCTGCTGATGATCATGGGAGATGGATATGAAAAAGGTTTATGCCAACGCTGCCGAGGCGCTGGACGGTCTGCTGCACGATGGCATGTTCATCGCCGCAGGCGGGTTCGGGCTCTGCGGTATTCCGGAACTGCTGCTTGACGCGATCAAGGACGCAGGCACCAAGGATTTGACCTTTGCCTCCAACAATGCGGGCGTCGATGATTTTGGCATCGGCATTCTGCTGCAAACCAAGCAGGTGAAGAAAATGATCTCCTCTTATGTAGGGGAGAACGCCGAATTCATGCGCCAATATCTCTCCGGCGAGTTGGAGCTGGAATTCAACCCGCAAGGCACATTGGCCGAGCGTATGCGCGCCGGCGGTGCGGGCATTCCCGGCTTTTTCACCAAAACCGGCGTGGGCACCGTGATTGCCGAGGGCAAGATGGAGAAGCAATTCCCCACCGGTCCTGATGGCGCCATGCAGGACTACATCATGGAAGAGGGCATCTTTGCTGACCTCGCCATCGTGAAGGCCTGGAAAGCGGATGAAACCGGCAATCTGGTGTTCCGTAAAACCGCCCGCAACTTTAACGCGCCCGCCGCAACCTGCGGCAAGATCTGCGTTGCCGAGGTTGAGGAAATCGTCCCCGTCGGCAGCCTCGACCCGGATACGATCCACCTGCCCGGCATCTATGTGCATCGCATCATTCAAGGCGATCACGAGAAACGCATCGAACAGCGCACCACGCGCCCCGCAGCACAGTAAGGAGACCGCGACATGGCATGGGACCGCAATCAAATGGCCGCCCGCGCGGCGCAGGAGCTGCAGGACGGCTGGTATGTGAATCTTGGCATCGGCATTCCGACGCTGGTCAGCAACCACATCCCCGAAGGCGTCAATGTAACGCTGCAATCAGAGAACGGCATGCTGGGCATGGGGCCCTTCCCGATTGAGGGCGAAGAGGATGCCGACCTAATCAACGCCGGCAAGCAGACCATCACCGAACTGCCCCAGACCGCGTATTTCGACAGCGCGCAGTCCTTCGCGATGATCCGCGGCGGCAAGATCGCCATGGCGATCCTCGGCGCGATGGAAGTGGCCGAAAACGGCGATCTGGCGAACTGGATGATCCCCGGCAAGCTGGTCAAAGGCATGGGCGGCGCGATGGATCTGGTCGCAGGCGTCGGCCGTGTGGTTGTGGTCATGGACCACACCAACAAACACGGCGACAGCAAGGTGCTGACAGACTGCACCCTGCCGCTGACCGGCAAGGGCGTCGTAGACCGCATCATCACCAACCTTGGCGTGCTGGATGTGGTCGAAGGCGGTCTGAAGATCGTCGAGACCGCCGAGGGCGTCAGCGAGGATGAGCTGCGCGCCGCAACACAAGCGACCATCATCAACTGATTGCCGTAAGACACCGCGCAATTGAAACGGCCCGCCAGACAATCTGACGGGCCGTTTTTTCATTCTACACGCCGGCAAGCTGATCTTGTGGCGGCAAATTTGGTCGCCCCCGTGGCCGCAATGAAGACCACAACGGCAATTCCGCCGGGTTCAGGATCTCATACATATAGACGCGTTTGTCGTACCAGTTGACGCTCATCTCGCGGCTCTCTTCGAACACCAGCACACAATAGCTGTCACTGGCCAGATCGCAGCTGTCGCGTCCCAGCACGGTCACAACAACCGGATCAACGAGATGGCGCTTGAACAGCACCTGCGCCTTCACCGTCTTGCCCGACAGATGCAGCGCACCGGCAAACAGCGCCACCGCCAACAGAATATGGCCATAGCCGGAAAAATTGCTGAGCGGATTGGCATTTGCCAGCCCCGGACCAAAGGCCACAAAGATCAGCCGCCCGAAAAAACCAACGAATGCGATGGTGCCGAACATGACAATATTGTCAGTCACCGCATGTGACCCCGCAGCCAATGCCGTCGGATCAATCCCTAAATCCAATGCCTGTCTCCATAATTTACTTCAGGTAGAATACCCCCGTCGTAAATCAGCCAAATCGGGCGAAAAAATGATCCCGGCAGTCAGGTCACGACAATTTTCCGAAAGACTGCGAGAGTTTCAGATCCCCTAGATCTGCGTCTACTTCATCTGGCGAAAGACACAGCCATCGGTGATCAGTTCCGGTGGTGTCATACACAGACCGCGCGCCACCTGAAACGCCGCCAGCACCTTGGGCACGTAATCGCGCGTCTCAGCAAAGGGCGGCACGCCCGCGTGGCTGCGCACGGACCCCTCGCCTGCATTATACCCTGCCAGCACCAGAATCGGATCGTGGTTGAACTCTCCCATCAGCCAGTTGAGGTATTTCACGCCCCCCGCGATGTTCTCGCCACTGTCCAGGGCGTCACTGACTCCGAACCGCGCCGCTGTGTCCGGCATCAGCTGCATCAATCCTTGCGCGCCCGCGCCGCTGATGGCCTCGGCCTTGCCAGCCGATTCCACCGCGATCACCGCCAATACCAATGCGGGCGAGACGTCAGTCCCCACACTGGCGGTCAGGATCTGCACACCGCGCGCGCTGGCAATATCCTGCAACAGCTGCAAACGCGGCGCCGCCACCGGGGTGTCCCCATCCAGCGCCCGCAGCGCTTGGGCAAGCCGTCCCGGACCGCTGTCCGCCAGTTTGTCAGAGATGTCTTGCCAGAACCCGGTATAGCGACCCGTCTGTGTCGCTGTTGCCGGGGCCTCTTCCCCTGACACAGGCGCAGTAGGCGCTACCGCGGTTGGTTCGATTTGAATAGTGATGCGCTGCTTGGCACCTGGTTTAGGTGGCCGTATCCGCTTTGCCTCAAATTTGGGGAAGGGCGCCGGAGCCGCCTTGCTTGTTTCCTGCGCGCCGCTCTTTCCTGCACCGCCACCCCAGACAGCGATTGAGACGGCCAGTATTATCGCCACCCCACTGCGCAACCACTGCCTCGCAGCAGCGCATCCGCCGACTCGGAGTTTTATCCGCTGTCCCACCAATGCACGGCAGGCCAAACGGCCAGAAATGGATCGCCAAAGACTCATCGGGCTGCTCTGCCTCTGTTTTTCGCCGCCGAGGCTCGCTGAAGCGGCGGCAAAAATCCAGTTTTGCTGCCTAGATTCTGGCAGATTTGCCATATTTACCAAGATCTGCCGCCCCAAAGCCACGGATATTGATAAGAAGTGAAATTAATAACTCTTTCAATTCAGCACCTTACCCAAATCATTGGCGAAAAGTTAAAGTAGGGCAAATGAGTCCGTGTTTCAGCCCAAATCCTGCCACGCTCCGCTGGCTATATAGCTTCACACCAAGTCGAACAGAGCCGAGCAGGAGAGAGCAGGCTCACAAAGGTACGGCAAGGTCGAAACACACTTTTTAGATCCTTTGGAGGGACGAACCATGATCAAATTCATCAAAAACTTCCGTAAAGACGACTCTGGCGCCGTGACCGTTGACTGGGTTGTTCTGACCGCTGCTGTGGCCGCTCTGGCAGGTGTTGTTTACACCTCGATCGAAACCGGCGCGTCGAACCTGACATCCGCGACCGGCTCCTACATGGGCACCAAAGGTCCGTCCGACTCCTAAGTCGCTTTTGACCTGAAGAGTTTGAGGGCCGCGCCTTTTGCCTAAGGCGCGGCCCTTTGCCCAAGGAACCTTCGGTTAGCGAGGTCCACTATGAACACGTTCAAGCATTTTATTGCCAGAGACGACGGCGCAGTCACCGTTGACTGGGTGGTTCTGACCGCTGCGATCGTCGGCTTGGTTGTTCTCATCGCCGCCTCGATGGAGGATGGCGCATTGGGACTGGCCGACATGCTGGCAGCCTATATGACCAATTGGTCATTCAGCTGATCAGGACGCCGCACCGCGACGTCTTGGCCGCCTGCCCTATGGGCGGTGATGGCAGCAACGGGTCAGAATGCCCGGTTCAGGCAACGGTTTGATCGACCCAGGCACCGGTGTTGCATCCGCAACGCCGGCTGCAACTGATGAGAGGTATCATTATGCGTGCAGTATTCGGACTTGTCCTCATTGTCGGAGTCGCCCTCGCCGGGGGGGCTGTGATGATGGCCAAGAACTATATCACCGCTTACCAAAACGAACTCGCCCGTGAGCGCGCCTCGCGGGGAGAGAATATTCCGCTGGTCGATGTCTTTATCGCCAACGATCAGCTGAAGTATGGCGAACGTCTGACCCGAGACAGCGTGCGGTCCGTGCGCTGGCCTGAAAACGCCATTCCCGAAGGCGCGTTTCTGACCATGGATGCGCTGTTTCCGCCGCAATACCCCGATGATCTTCGCGTGGTGCTGCGCCGTATGGAAAAAGACGAGGCAATCCTCGCCGTCAAAGTTACAAAACCCGGTGAAGACGCAGGCATCACTTCGCGTCTGGCCAAAGGCATGCGTGCCTTTGCAATCCGGGTTGATGTGTCCTCTGGCGTGTCCGGCTTTCTGCGTCCCGGTGACCATGTGGATGTCTACTGGACCGGTTCGGTGCAGGACCAAAGCGGGGGTCGCAACGGCGAATTCACCCGTCTGATCCAAACCAATATCGAATTGATTGCCGTCGACCAAAGCGCCGGTGGAAATCTTGACGGCGCGGTCATCGCCCGGACGGTCACCGCCGCAGTGCGCCCCGAACAGGTCGCAGCCCTTGCGCAGGCCCAGACCACTGGCCGGTTGTCCCTTGCTCTGGTGGGCGCGGGCGATGACACAGTTGCCTCGGTGATTGAGGTCGATCAGCGGAGCCTTTTGGGCCTTGGCGCCATTGAGGCCCCGCAACAGATCGAACAAGAAAAAGTCTGCACCATCCGCACCCGTCGTGGTGCCGAGGTGGTCGAAATTCCGATCCCCTGCACAAACTGACCCGTCGCATGGGTTTCCTGCAAAGTTTTCAGATGGATGACATATCAAACACCGCCCGTCCGTGGGCGGTGTTTTTGCGTGATTGTTGCCAACACCCCACAGGTGAACCGGTGTAGCTGCACCCCGGAAGCCTTTGATTCTTGCAAAAATTCGCCGATGCGCGCAGAGTGGCGCAAAGAATGGGCAAAAAGACCCAGTATTGAGGCGTGATCGGAAAGGCAGGTCACATGGCTTTTAGACGGTATGTTGCGGCGGCCCTGACGGGGCTTTCGCTGGTGTGTTTCCCGGTTGCAGATGCGGCCTGGGCGAATGGCTTGCGCGTGGTCAAAAAGGGCACCGCCGCCAATCTTGAGGTGCCGATGAACCGGGCGGTGGTGGTCGAAAGCGACGTGCCCTTCTCTGAACTCAGCATCGCAAACCCCAGCATCGCCGATATCTCCTCGCTTTCGGATCGCACCATCTACGTATTGGGCAAATCGCCGGGTCTGACGACGCTGACCCTGCTGGATGCCTCTGGCCGTTTGATCACCAATGTCGATGTCCGCGTCGCCGCTGATGTCAGCGAGTTCAAGGAACGCCTGCGGCAGATCCTGCCCGGCGAAAAGATTGAAGTGCGTACCGCCAATGACGGCATCGTGCTGTCCGGTGTTGTGTCCAGCTCCTCTCGTCTGCAACGTGCATTGGACCTGGCCGAACGCTACGCCCCCGAACGGGTCAGCAACCTGATGTCTGTGGGCGGTGTGCAACAGGTCATGCTCAAGGTGCGCTTTGCAGAAATGCAACGCACCGTCTCGAAATCGCTCAGCGCCTCGCTGGGGGTGAAGGGTGGCAACAGTGTCGGCGTCAATGGCGGCACCAGCACCCTCAACACCCAGGGCGCGCTGACAAACAGCCTGTCCGGCAATATCCCTGCTGGCAACGACAACACCGGCGCCTTTGTCTTTGGGTTCAACGCCGGGGCCTTTCAGGTGAACCTCCTGCTGGAGGCGTTGGAACAGAAGGGCGTCGTCCGCACGCTGGCCGAACCCAATCTCTCTGCCCTGTCCGGCCAAGAGGCCAAATTCCTCGCCGGGGGCGAATATCCCATCCCCGTCGCACAGGAAGACGGCATCATTACAATTGAGTTCAAACCTTTCGGGATCGAACTGAACTTTGTGCCACGGGTGGTGGATGCCGATGTTATCAATCTCGAAATGAAGGCTGCGGTTTCGGCCATTGACCCCACCAATTCGATTGAACTGAATGGCCTCAGCATCGCTGCTTTCTCGCGGCGCGAGACCTCTACCACCGTGGAGCTACGAGATGGTGAGAGCTTTGCAATCGCTGGTCTGATCCGCGATGAATTCCGCGACAGCTCCTCGCAGCTGCCCTGGATCGGCGATGTGCCGGTGCTGGGCTCGCTGTTCCGCAGCGCCAACTACCAGCGCGCGCAGACCGAACTGGTGATCATCGTCAGCGCCCATCTGGTGACGCCGACACGCGGCGAGGCGCTAAGCCTGCCCACCGACCGTATCCGTCCCCCAAGCGAGAGCGAATTGTTCCTGATGGGCCGGGTTGCCAAGGGCCAAAAAGGCCCCGCCAGCGAAGTTGCCAAGCAGGACTTCAACGGCTCTTACGGCTATGTGATGGATTGAGCAGAGGGATATGGGGCAGATGATCAAATACGCAGCACTGATTGGCCTGTCCCTGACAGCGGCCGCCTGTGAATATGAAGCCGGCGAACCGCTGGATCGCTCGGTCTTTGGCAATGCCACCAATTCCAACGCAGCTGTAATGGCGGGCGAACGGGATTTCGCGATCCAGCTGGCGACCCGTTTTGCCGAGGAAGTGCCGACCACCATCACCTTTGCCTTTGACAGCGCCCAGCTGGATGGCAACGCCCGTGCCGTGCTGGATCAGCAGGCTCATTGGATCCGGCAGTTCCCCGAGGTGCGATTCCGTGTCTTTGGCCATACCGACGCCGTCGGCTCTGCCAGTTACAACAAATCACTTGGCCTCCGCCGCGCCCGCGCGGCAGTAAACTATCTTGTGTCGCGCGGCATCAGCCGCAGCCGCCTGCAGGCTGTCGTCTCCTTCGGCGAGACTCAGCCCCTGATTCCGACGTCTGACCGCGAACGCCGCAACCGACGCACCGTGACCGAGGTCAGCGGCTTCCTAAAGCGTCATCCCACTGTTTTGGATGGAAAATACGCACAGGTCATCTACCGAGAATACATCGAAAGCGCCGTACCGCGGACCTCGCTGACCAGCGAACGCTCAATCAAAACAACGCTCGAATAAGCGTGGCTAAACAGGGATAACTACAGTTAACCCTGTTTAGCCCTCATTAAGAATACCCCACAAATGGGCGGCCTTGGCCCCAATCTCGCCCAGATCTTCCCCGACATTGTTCTCAAGAGGTAATGTGTGTCCAAATGCCGGATGCATGTACTTGCGTGACCGGCCACATGGCGACACGCCCCGAGAGAAGGATAACGGTGATGAGCAGCGGAATGCCGCAGACAGAAGTGAATGCGATTGTTGCCTGTACGATCAGTCGGGATGTGCAGAACTTCGACCTTCTGATCGAAGACATGGAAGCCGTGATGGGGGAATCCTGGGGCGACCTTGGCTTTAACGAAGCGCTCGCCTTCTTCAACCAAAGCGAAGCCGAGGCGCTGGAGTTTGTCGCCCTCGCCCTGGACAGCGGCGACGAGGACAACCTGCCGCTGATGGGCACCATCATCACCGAGGCAAAATCCCGCAATATTAAGGTGATCTTGATCGCCGAGGACGTGACCCCGGCAGCCCTACACAACTTGCTGCGTCAGGGTGCAGACGAATTCATCCCCTATCCGCTGCCCGAGGGTGAGCTGCAAGCCGCCATCGAACGGCTGCGCCTGGCCGAGGCAGAGCGCACTGCCGAACCCCAGCACGCCCTCAAGACCGGCAGCCAGCGCGATGGCGCGGTCATTGTCTGTCATGGTCTTGCCGGTGGCAGCGGCTCGACCACGCTGGCCGTAAATCTCGCCTGGGAACTGGCACAGCTCTCCACCAGCGAGACACCCCGTGTCTGTCTCCTCGATTTCGATCTGCAATATGGATCGGTTGCGACCTATCTTGACCTGCCCCGCCGCGAGGTGGTGATGGAAATGCTGAGCGAGACGGAAAATCTCGACGAAGACATCTTTGGTCAGGCGTTGGTCACCTATGAGGACAAGCTACAAGTGCTGACCGCCCCCGTGGATATGATTCCGCTGGAGTTCATCACACCCGAAGACATCGAACGGGTGGTGACGCTGGCGCGCAGCCATTTTGATTTTGTGGTCATCGACATGCCCCACACACTGGTGCAATGGTCCGAGACCGTTCTGAATATGGCGCATGTATACTTCTCCATGGTGGAGCTGGACATGCGGTCGGCGCAGAATGCGCTGCGCCTGAAACGGGCGCTGCAATCCGAGGACCTGCCGTTTGAAAAACTGCGGTTTGCGCTGAACCGGGCCCCGAAATTTACGGACCTAAGCGGCAAGAGCCGCGTGAAACGCATGGCGGAATCCTTGGGCATTTCCATAGACCTGCAACTGCCCGATGGCGGCAAACAGGTTGCGCAGGCCTGCGATCATGGCACCCCCTTGGCCAATTCGACCGCCAAGAACCCGCTGCGCAAGGAAATTCTGAAACTGGCCCAATCGTTGCATGACCTTGGTCAAAGCGACGCGGCTGCGGCCTGAACCCAGATTTAACCAGGGGCGTTCTTTCCATGTTCTCCAAGTACAAAAAACAATCCGCCACGCCGCGCGCTGTCGCGCAATCGACCCCCGTGGCCGGCCCGAAAAAAGCCCCTGCCCCAGCGGCGTCTCCGGCGGCATCCATGCGCAAACCGACAAGTGGCAAGGCCGCAGAGGCCGCGCCCGGAGACAAGGAACGCAAGCGCAAGGAGCGGATGGGCGAGATCAAGATCCAGCTGCACCGAGAGCTGCTGGACAATCTGAATCTCGCGGCATTGGAACGCGCCAGCGAGGCCGAGCTGCGTGCCGAGATTTCCTCTATCGCCACCGAAATTCTTGAGGAGAAAGGCATCGTTCTCAACCGTGAGGACCGCCAGACCCTGACCAAGGAACTCTATGACGAGGTCACCGGCCTGGGCCCACTGGAAACCCTGCTTCAGGACGACACCGTCAACGATATTCTGGTGAACGGTCCGCATCAGGTCTTTGTTGAGCGCGACGGCAAGCTGCAAATGTCGGACGTCACCTTCAAGGATGAAAAGCACCTGATGCGGATCATCGACAAGATCGTCTCCGCCGTGGGCCGCCGCGTCGATGAAAGCAACCCTTACGTGGACGCCCGTCTCGCCGACGGCTCGCGCTTTAACGCGATGGTGCCGCCGGTGGCCGTGGATGGCTCGCTGGTCTCGATCCGTAAATTCAAGAAGGACAAGCTGGGCATTGACGATCTGGTCAACTTCGGCGCCTTCACCGAAGAGATGGCCGCCTATCTTCAGGCCGCTGTCTCCACCCGCCTGAACGTCATCGTCTCCGGTGGTACCGGCTCTGGTAAAACCACCACCCTCAACGCGCTGTCATCCTTCATCGACAATGCCGAACGCATCCTCACCATCGAGGATACAGCGGAACTTCAGCTGCAACAGACCCATGTGGGCCGGATGGAAAGCCGCCCGCCCAACGTCGAGGGTCGCGGTGAGGTTTCCCCCCGCGACTGTCTGAAAAACGCCCTGCGGATGCGCCCGGACCGGATCATCGTGGGCGAGACCCGCGGCGAGGAGGTCATCGACATGTTGCAGGCGATGAACACCGGCCACGACGGGTCCATGACCACGATCCACGCCAACTCTGCCCGCGACGGTATCTCGCGTCTGGAAAACATGATCGCCATGGCCGGCATCGAAATGCCGATCAAGGCGGTGCGCAGCCAGATCGCCAGCGCGGTCAACATCATCGTGCAGGCCTCGCGTCTGCAGGACGGCTCCCGCCGCATGACCTCCATCACCGAAATCACCGGTATGGAAGGCGATGTGATCTCCATGCAGGAAATCTTCCGCTTCCAGCGCGTCGGCCTCACGCCGGAGAACAAGATCATCGGCCATTTCACCGCCACCGGCGTGCGCAGCCACTACTCCGAGCGGTTCCGCCTCTGGGGGTATGATCTGCCGTCCGCGATCTATGAACCCACCGTGATGGAGGCGCGCTGATGCAACTGAGTGCAGAACCAATCATCTATGGTCTGATCTTCATCGGCGTCTTGGTGCTGGTCGAAGGTCTCTATCTGGTGACATTTGGCAAATCCATCAGCCTCAACAGCCGCGTCAACCGCCGCCTGGAGATGATGGACAAAGGCGGCAATCGCGAACAGGTGCTGGAACAGCTGCGCAAGGAAATGCGCCAGCACATGAGCACCAAGTCGATCCCGCTCTATTCTCTTCTGGCCGAACGCGCGCAGAAGGCCGCCATCGCCTTCTCACCGCGCCAGCTGATCCTGATCATGGGCGGCGTCGCCGCCATCGCCTTCGTTGGCCTCAGCGTTGGCACCAGCGCCGAACTGCCGCTGCGCCTGCTGGCCTCGGTGATCATCGGCGTCGGTGCCGTGTTCTTTTGGGTCAACAAAAAAGCCGCCAAACGCATGGCCATGATCGAAGAACAGCTGCCCGATGCGGTCGAACTGATGGTGCGCTCCCTGCGCGTCGGCCATCCGTTTTCCTCCGCCGTGCAGATCGTCGCCAATGAGGTCGAGGATCCGCTGGCCACCGAATTTGGCGTCATCGCCGACGAAAGCGCTTATGGCCGCGATGTGGGCGAGGCGCTGAAAGAAATGGCCGAACGGCTGGACATGCAGGACATGCGCTTCCTCGCCGTCGCGGTGACCATCCAGCAGCAATCGGGCGGTAACCTCGCCGAGGTGCTGGCCGGTCTGGCCAAGGTGATCCGCGCCCGCTTCCGCCTGTTCCGCCGTGTAAAGGCCATCACCGCCGAGGCGCAGTGGTCCGGCAAGTTCCTTTCCGGCTTTCCGCTGTTCTGTCTGGGCGGCATTCTGGCCAAGGATCCCGGCTATTATGACAGCGTGATAGACCATCCCTGGTTCATCCCCGCCTGCTTTGTTGTCGGCGCCATGCTGACCGTCAATCTCTTTGTCATGCGCATGCTGACAAACATCAAGGTGTGAGGCAAAACCCATGACATCCCTAAGCGATATCAATGACCTGCTAGTGACACACCTCGGCCCCTTCGGCCCGCTTCTGGTGGTTGGGCTGATCGGCCTCTTCATGATCCTGCTGGCGATCCCGCTGCTGCTGAACCAGCCTGAGGATCCGCTGAAAAAGCTGCAAAAAAGCATGTCGGCCAGCACCCAGACCAAACCCAAAAAGGAACGCCTGCGGCAGGCCGATCGCAACGAACAGCTGCAAAAATTCGCCTCCTTTCTGGAACCACAGGACGCCGCCGAACTCTCCAAGATGGAGCTGAAACTGCGTCAGGCCGGCTACCAGTCCAAGGATTCGGTGCGCTTCTTCCACTTTGCCCAGTTCGCGCTGGGGCTGATCGGTCTCGCCTTGGGCCTGTTCTATGTCTACGTGCTGAATGCGGACATGGAGTATGACAGCCAGCAGATGGTGATCCGCATCATCGGCCCCGGTGCCGCCGCCTATATGCTGCCGAAATACTGGATCACCCGCCGCATCGAAGAGCGCAAACAAGAGATCACCTCCGGTTTCCCCGATGCGCTCGACATGATGCTGGTCTGTGTTGAGGCAGGCCAGTCGCTGGATCAGGCCATCGTGCGCGTCGCCAAGGAACTCCATGCCTCCTACCCTGCTCTGGCGGAGGAATTCGACGTTGTCGCCCAGGAGATGAAAGCCGGTAAGGACAAAGACAAGGTCATGCGCGACATGGGCACCCGTTGCGGCGTGCAGGATGTGTCATCCTTTGTCACCGTGATGATCCAATCGGCCACCTTCGGCACCTCGATTGCTGAGGCACTGCGGGTCTATGCTGGCGAAATGCGGGACAAACGGGTGATGCGCGCCGAAGAGGCCGCAAACAAGTTGCCAACCAAAATGACCCTTGCCACAATGACCCTTACGGTGCCGCCGCTGCTGATCATTCTGGTCGGACCTTCGGCGCAGGGCATCGCCAATCTGGGCAATATGAGCAAATAACACATGATGACATTGGGTTGGGGCCTCCCCTCCCGTCTCTGTCGACTGATCACCGCCACCCTCGCGCTTGCGTTGGTGGCGGCTTGCATGTCGTCGGGCGGCAAACCGGATCCGAAGGATCCTCTGGGCGGTCCGGCCTTGCCCGGTGTCGATCCCCGTGGAACCGCCGAAAGCGGCCTCATTGTCGGCCACCGGCTGATGGCCGCGGCGGAATATGAGCTGGCGCTGGATGCCTTCACCCGTGCCGCACTAGAGGACGGGCTGAGCGCCGAGGTGCTCTCTGGGCTGGGCACCGCCAATCTGGGACTGGGGCGTCTGGGGCAGGCCGAAACCCATCTGCGCCGCGCGGTGGAGCGTGACCCCGACTGGCCAGCCGCGATGAACAACCTCGGCGTGGTGCTGATGGAACGGCAGAAATACCCCGAGGCTGAGCAGATCCTGCGCCGCGCCTTCGCGCTTGATAATGGCGAAAGTGACGCAATCCGCGAAAATTTCCGCCTTGCCCTCGCAAAACTTGACCAGAGCACGCATAGTGATCCGCAACAAAAAGGCTACGCATTGGTGCAACGCGGCGGGGGCAGTTACCTGATTCGCACGTCCCGGTGACGCAAGGCCTAGAGGCAGAGCAGCACAGAGGACGCAAAAAATGCGCCAGCAGATTTTCGTATCCGCATGTCTGGTCGGTGGGCTTGTCCTGTCGGCCTGCGCCAAGGACGACACCGAAGCCGTGGACCGCGCCTTTCAGGAGGTGAACGTGGTCGACGAGAGTAATCTCAACGATGTGATGCTGACGGTTGCCGACCCGAATGAGGCCGTCACCTATTTCCAGCGCACCGTAAAATCCGCCCCCGAGCGGATCGACCTCAACCGCGGACTGGCGCTCTCGCTGATCCGCGCCAAGCGCAACACCGAGGCGGTCACCGCCTGGAAAAAGGTCGTCTCCCTCCCCGAGGCCACCGATGCTGACCGCGTCGAACTGGCCGATGCGCTGATCCGCACCAGCAATTGGGACGAGGCCAAGGCTACGCTCGACAAGGTGCCGCCCACCCACGAGACCTTCAAACGCTATCGGCTGGAGGCGATGGTGGCCGATTCCGAGCAGAATTGGAAACGCTCCGACAGCTTTTACCAGACCGCTGTTGGCCTCACCACGCAGCCCGCCCGCGTGATGAACAACTGGGGTTACTCCAAACTGACCCGTGGCGATTATGCCGAGGCCGAGCGCCTGTTCGGCGACGCCATCCGTCAGGATCAATCACTGTTCACCGCCAAGAACAATCTGGTGCTGGCCCGTGGCGCACAGCGCAACTACACCCTGCCGGTGATCCCGATGGACCAAAGCGAACGCGCCCAGCTGTTGCACACGCTGGCGCTATCAGCTGTGAAACAGGGCGACGTCCAGACCGGCGAAAGCCTGCTGCGTCAGGCGATCTCTACCCATCCGCAGCATTTCGATGCCGCCGCCCGCGCGCTTGCTGCGCTGGAAAACGGCTAACCACCGGAGCCTGCTGTCCATGTTGATCTCGGCCCATGTCGCCCTGTGGTTTCTGCCCTTCGTTGTGCCCCTCTGCTGTGTGGTCGCGCTCAATGACCTGCGCCATATGCGAATCCCCAACTGGACGATGGATCTTCTCGGTGCGATCTTTGTGATTGTCGGCCCCTTCCTGATGAGCTGGACGGACTATGGCTGGCAGTTGCTGCATCTGCCCATCGGCATCGGCCTTGGTTTCCTGTGCTACAGCGCGGGCATGGTCGGGGCGGGGGACGCCAAATTTGCCGGTGCCGCAGCCCCCTTTGTGGTCTTTGGCGATCTTTCCGTGGTGGTGATCATCTTCTCCGCCATGCTGCTGGCTGGGTTCCTGACGCATCGTATTGCCAAATACACCCCCCTGCGCCGTCTCGCCCCCCATTGGAAGAGCTGGGATGTTGGCAGCAAATTCCCGATGGGCCTCTGCCTTGGCGGCACCTTGGTATTCTATCTGGTCCTGGGCAGCCAGCTGGGCCAGACCGCCCCCGTCTGAGACGTCTCAGACCAGATCGGATCTGCCTGACAATTTTCTAAAATGCGTGACATGTGATCTGCCGCTTCGCGGAAATGCACCAGCTTTGCCCCGCTTGTGCCACAGTGCTGAATAAACTCTTGCCTGGAACACCCGCGCGCCATCCGGCGTGCCCTTGTGCAACCGAGACAGGCAGGCCGCAGCATGAATATGGAAACCTCCGCCGTAATGGCGCCCCCCTCTCCGCGCGGGCTGGAGCAAATGCAGCTCCCCATGGTGATGATGCGGGATATCCTGCTGAAAACGATCTTTCGCAAGACCTGCGAAAACGTCAGCGAAATCGCCGCCGCAATCTGCCTGCCGATCCCGGTGACACAGGAACTGGTGGATATTGCCCGCGAACAGAAACTGCTGGAGGCCACCGGTACACTGAACGCCAACAGCGGCAACGAAATGGGCTATCAGCTGACCGAAGCAGGCAAGGCCCGCGCGCTGGATGCTCTCAGCCAGTCGGAGTACTACGGCGCCATGCCGGTGCCGCTGGACATCTACCGCGAGCAGGTCAAACGCCAGTCGATCCGCAATATTCTGGTCACCCGTCAGCAGCTTTTGGGCGCGATGGGGCATCTGGTGCTGCCCGACAGCCTGCTGGACCACCTTGGCCCCGCCGTCAGCGCCGGTCGCTCCATCCTGATGTATGGCCCACCCGGCAACGGTAAATCCTCCATCTCCAACGGCATCCGCGACGCGCTGGGGGACCATGTCTATGTGCCCCGCGCCATCGAATATGCAGGTCAGGTGATCACGGTCTATGATCCCATCGTGCACACCGCCGTGCCCTTGCCAGAGGACGACCCCAACAGCCTGCGCCGTGCGCGCCGCTTTGACAGCCGCTATGTGATGTGTGAACGCCCCACTGTCGTGACCGGGGGTGAGCTGTCCCTGTCGATGCTGGATCTGGTCTACAACCCCACTGCGCGCACCTATCAGGCACCGCTACAGCTGAAATCCACCGGCGGCATCTTCATCGTCGATGACCTTGGCCGGCAGGCGGAATCACCGCAGGCGCTGGTCAACCGCTGGATCGTGCCGCTGGAAGAGGGCCGCGATATCCTCTCCCTGCAATCGGGCGAGAAATTCGAGGTGCCGTTTGACACGCTGGTGATTTTCTCCACCAACTTCCACCCCAATGAAATCTTCGATCAGGCCGCTCTGCGTCGGATCTTCTTCAAGATCAAAATCGACGGCCCGGATCAGGAAAACTTCCTCAAAATCTTTGCAATGGTAGCGCAGAAGAAAGGCATCCCCCTCGATGAGGCCGCGCTGGTCCACCTCTTGAAACGCAAATACCCGACCATCGACAATATCTACGCCAATTATCAACCGGTCTTCCTGATCGACCAGATGAAGGCGATCTGCGATTTCGAAGGCATCCCCTACCAGATGTCTCCGGACCTCATCGACCGCGCCTGGGCCAATATGTTCGTGAAGGACGAACACATCGTCAAATGAGCCACCCCAAAGTTTTTTAAAACTTTGGCCAGAACTTTTAGAAAACTTCTGCCACCGCGCCTACATAAGTCGGATGAGCAGGCTTCCCGATGTCATCACGGATTGGTTCAGCACCCGTGGCTGGACCATCCATCCCCACCAGCAAGAGATGCTGGACCGTGCCGGGGAGCCGGCCACCCTGCTGATTGCCCCCACCGGCGGCGGCAAGACCATGGCCGGCTTCCTGCCGACGCTGGCCGATCTTGCCACCGGCGACCATCAGGGGCTGCACACCCTCTATGTCTCACCGCTGAAGGCACTGGCGGCCGATATCAAACGCAACCTGCGCACCCCGGTTGACGACATCGGCCTGCCCATCCGCATTGATGACCGCACCGGTGACACCCCCGCCAGCCGAAAGCGCCGCCAGCGCGCCGATCCCCCCCACATTCTGCTCACCACGCCAGAAAGCCTCGCCCTGCTCACCTCTTACGAGGACGCGCCGCGCATGTTTGCGGGGCTGAAACGGGTGGTGCTGGATGAAATCCACGCCCTCGCCGACAGCAAACGCGGCGATCAACTGATGCTCGCCCTGACCCGACTACAGGCGATCTGTCCCGACATGCGCCGCGTCGGCCTTTCGGCCACCGTCGATGACCCCGCCGCCATCGCGCAATATCTGGCCCGCCACCCGGACCCCTGTGATATCGTGCTGGCCGATCCCGGCCCCGCCCCCGACATCCGGATGCTGAACACGGACGCGGCTCCGCCCTGGGCTGGCGGCGGCGCGGCCCATGCCATCCCTGCCGTGCTGGAACAGATCAAAGCGCACAGGACCACGCTGATCTTTCACAACACCCGCGCCCAGGCCGAAATCTTCTTTCGCAATCTCTGGCTCGCCAATGAGGACGGCCTGCCGATTGGCATCCACCACGGCTCGCTTGATCGAGTGCAGCGCGACCGGGTGGAGGCGGCAATGGTCCGCGGCGATCTGCGCGCGGTCGTCTGCACCGGCTCGCTTGATCTGGGCATCGACTGGGGGGATGTGGATCTGGTGATCCAGATCGGCGCGCCAAAAAACGTCAAGCGACTGGTGCAGCGCATCGGACGCGCCAACCACCGCTACAACGCCCCCTCCAAGGCGCTGCTGGTGCCCGCCAACCGGTTTGAGGTGGTGGAATGCCGCGCCGCCCTTGAGGCGGTTGAGGCAGGCACGCTGGACGGATCGCCACGCTCCCCCGGCCCCCGCGACGTCCTGTGTCAGCACATCCTGATCCGCGCGTGCGCCGGTCCCTTTGCTGCCGATGATCTGTTTGCTGAGGTTACCGGCGCTGGCGCCTATGCCAGCCTCACCCGCGCAGAGTTCGACGCCTGCCTCGACTTCTGTGCCACCGGTGGCTACGCGCTTCGGGTCTATGACCAATGGCAGCGGCTGCTGCAGCGCCCCGACGGGCTGTGGCAGCTGCGCGACCCCCGCGCCGCCCGCCGCATCCGCATGAACATTGGCACCATTCAGGACGCCGATCTGTTGAAGGTCAGGCTCAAACGCAGCCGTGGTGGCAAACCGCTGGGGGAAATTGAGGAAGCCTTTGCCGCCACCCTCACACCCGGAGATACCTTTCTCATCGGCGGGCAGGTGGTACGCTATGAATCTTTGCGTGAAATGACGGTGGAGGTCAGTCGCAATGCCAGCAAGACGCCCAAGGTGGCGGTCTTCTCCGGCACCAAATTTGCCACCTCAACCCAGCTCAGCACCCGCATTCTGGATATCCTGCAACGCGACAGCTGGCCGGATCTGCCGCCCCATACCGCCAACTGGCTGGCGTTGCAGCGTCAGGTCTCTGAGATGCCGCGCCGGGGCCAGCTGCTGTTGGAGAGCTTTCCCTTCCGGGGGCGCGAATATCTCTGCGTCTATGGCTTTGCCGGGCGCAACGCGATGCAGACGCTGGGCCTTTTGCTGACCAAGCGCATGGAAGAGCTGTCTCTCGACCCGCTGGGCTTTGTTGCCACCGATTATGCCACGCTGATCTGGGGTCTCAGCCCGGTTGACGACCCCGCCCCCCTGTTCGACCCGGACAAACTGCGCGCCGGTCTCGATGGCTGGCTGGCGGACAACGCGGTGATGAAACGCAGCTTTCGCGCCGTGGCCAATATCGCAGGCCTCATCGAACGCAACACCCCCGGCCAGCGCAAGAACGGCCGTCAGGCGACGTTCTCCTCTGACATCCTCTACGACACCCTGCGCAAATATGATCCCGATCACCTGCTTCTGGACATCACGCGGCAGGAGGCGCTTGGCGGTTTGGTGGATTTCGGCCGCATTGAGGAGATGCTGGCGCGCACCAAGGGCCGCACCACCCTCAACCGCCTGACGCGGATCTCCCCCCTTGCAGCCCCCCTGCTGCTTGAGGTCGGCAAGGTCCCGGTAAAAGGCGCGGCACAGGAAAAACTGCTGCAACGCGAGACCGAGGACCTGATGCGGAGTGCCGGGCTGGCCGAGCTGACGCCACCGCAGGAACCGGACCTCTGACAGCGGTAGGCGGGACTTGCACCCGCCCGCAAAACCAGCGATCAGACCCATGATGGCCGGCTATGATTTCTCCCTCGCAGGCGAGCGCCTCACAGCACTTGGATCCGGCGCGCTCTGGTGGCAGACGCGCGGGCTACTTTGCGTCGCCGATTTGCATCTAGGGAAATCCGAACGCCAGCTCAGGCGCGGCGGCACCGCCCTGCCCCCCTATGAGACCCGCGATACGCTGGACCGCCTTGCAGCGGTGATCGAGCAGACGCAGCCGGAGATGGTCGTCTGTCTGGGCGACAGTTTCGACGATGACGCCGCCGCTGCCGCGCTGTCGCCGACGGATCGCGCGCGCCTTGAGCAGCTTATTACCGCCACCCGCTGGGTCTGGATCACCGGCAATCATGATCCCGCCCCGACCGGGCTGGCAGGGGCCGCGCTGGACAGCCTGACCCTTGGCCCGCTGCTGTTTCGCCACATCGCTGACTCGGCATTTACCAGCCACCCCGACAAAGACGCCACCGCCGAAATCTCCGGGCATTACCACCCGAAGGCCCGCCTGCGCGGCAGCGCCCGACCGGCGTTTCTGGCCGATCACCAGCGGCTGATCCTGCCCGCCTTCGGCACCTATACCGGCGGCCTTTGCACCACCCATAGCGCGCTGCGGGATCTGATGTCACCGCGCGCCCTCGCGATCCTCACCGGGCCACGCGCCCTGCCCTGCCCGATGCCGCGCTGACAGCCACCACAGCATACATCATGCCACAGCGTCACATCCCCACCACGGCCTCCGCCGTCTATGCTGGGGCAAATGGGAAAGGGACAGCTATGATCGAACAGCGCATCCGCAACAGTTTTGCCAGACAGACCATGATGCAAACGCTGGGCGCAGAAATCGCAGAGGTCGGCGAAGGCACCGTCACCCTCACCGCGCCGATCTTACCGGGCAGCCGCCAGCAGCATGGCGTTGCCCATGCCGCCCTCAGCTTTGCCATTGGTGACAGCGCCGCGGGCTACGCCGCGCTGACCCTGATGCCGCAGGATAGCGAGGTCATGACAGCAGAGATGAAGATCAACCTCCTCGCACCGGGTGCGGGCGATCTGCTGCGCGCCACCGGCAAGGTCATCAAACCCGGCCGCCGCCTGATCATCGTCACCGCCGAAGTCCATGCCATCACCGGCGAAGATGAGAAACTGATCGCCCTTCTGCAGGGCACAATGGTGCCAGTGACGGTCTAAGCGCCACTACCCGTCACCTTTTCACCTTTCTAAAAATACTCCCGCCGGAGGCATCCGACGGGAGTATCAAACGTTACCGTTGTGGTTTTGCGCGGGATCTACGCAGTCAGGCCTTCCGGCTCTGCCAGCCCATTGGCGCGGCAGCAGGCGGTCACCGTGTTGGCCAGCAGGCAGGCAATGGTCATCGGACCAACGCCGCCGGGCACCGGGGTGATCGCGCCTGCGCGCTCGGCGCAGCTGGCGTAATCCACATCACCCACCAGCTTCATCTTGCCGTCGCCCTTTTCAGGCGCGGGGATACGGTTGATGCCCACGTCGATCACGGTGGCGCCTTCCTTGATCCAATCGCCCGGCACCATTTCAGGGCGGCCAACAGCAGCAACGACGATATCCGCGCGGCGGACAACATCCGGCAGATCCTTGGTGCGGGAATGCGCGATTGTCACGGTGCAGCTATCGCCCAAGAGCAGCTGCGCCATCGGCTTACCGACAATGTTCGACCGGCCAATCACAACCGCGTCCATGCCCGACAGCGAGCCGTGATAGTCGCGCAGCATCATCAGGCAGCCCAGCGGCGTGCAGGGCACCATGCTCTTTTGACCTGTGCCCAGCAGACCCACGTTGGAGATATGGAACCCGTCCACGTCTTTCTCCGGCGCGATAGAGTTGATGATCAGATCTTCGTTCAAATGGCCGGGCAGCGGCAGCTGAACCAGAATGCCATGAACGCTGGGATCGTTGTTCAGCTTGTCAACCACCGCCAGCAGATTCGCCTCAGAGGTATCGGCGTCCAGCTTATGCTCGTAGGAATTCATGCCGACTTCGACGGTCTGCTTGCCCTTGGAGCGCACATAGACCTGGCTTGCAGGGTCTTCGCCCACCAGCACCACGGCCAGGCCGGGGGTGATGTCGTGCTCTTCCTTCAGCCGGGCCACGTGGCCTGCCACTTTTTCACGCACGGTGGCGGCAAAGGCCTTCCCGTCGATGATATTCGCTGCCATTGCTTTTGTCCTCTTGCTGCGCGCCACATGGGCTGCGCGTTACTCCTCGCGGATCACCCGTGCCTCACGGGCAATCGACCATTCTACCAGCTGGCGCCACAAGCTCTCGACCAGATCAGGGTCTAGCCCCGCAGCGCTGGCCGTGGTCCGGGCGTTTGCAACCACCTCTTCGACGCGGGCCGGAATGCGCGCAGGCCAGTTGTTGGCCGTCTTCAACGCAATCGCGCGGTCGATATAGCCCGCCCGTTCGGCCAGCAGCGCAATCAGATCCCGGTCCAGCCTGTCGATCTGCTGCCGCAGTGCTGGCATATCAGCACAGTCTTGTGGCGGGTGTCGGTCAGTCATCTTCAAACTCCTGCGGCCCGGGGAGGCTCCCCGGGCCGCAGATTGCCTATTTCAGGCCTTAGAACAAGCCTTCGATCTGGCCATCGTCGTTCAGGCGGATGCTTTCCGACGCAGGTTTGCGTGGCAGACCCGGCATGGTCATGATCTCGCCGCAGACTGCGACGATGAAACCAGCGCCCGCCGACAAGCGCACTTCGCGAACCGGGACCGAATGGCCGGTTGGTGCGCCACGCAGGGACGGATCGGTAGAGAAAGAATACTGGGTTTTCGCCATACAGACCGGCAGGTTGCCGTAGCCCGCCTCTTCCCATTCTTTCAGCTGGTTGCGGATCTTATTGTCGGCCAGAACCTCGTCAGCACGATAGATGCGCTTGGCAATGGTTTCGATCTTCTCAAACAGCGGCATGTCGTCGGGATAGATCGGTGCAAAGTTGGCCGAGCCACCTTCGATGATTTCCACGACTTTTTCGGCCAGCGGTGCAGAACCTTCCGACCCCAATTCCCAATGGCGCGACAGAACCGCTTCAACACCATGGGTGGCGGCGTAGGCTTTGACAGCGTCGACTTCCGCATCGGTGTCGGTCACGAAGTGGTTGATTGCGACAACAACCGGCACACCAAAGGATTTGATGTTCTCGATGTGGCGACCAAGGTTGGCACAGCCGGAGTTCACGGCGTCGACGTTTTCAGCGCCCAGATCCGCCTTGGCCACACCGCCGTTCATCTTCATCGCACGCACGGTGGCAACCAGCACAACCGCGGACGGTGCGATGCCTGCCTTGCGGCATTTGATGTTCATGAACTTCTCAGCACCAAGATCCGCACCAAAGCCTGCTTCGGTGACGACATAGTCGGCCACTTTCAGCGCGGTTTTGGTTGCAATCACCGAGTTACAGCCGTGGGCGATGTTCGCGAACGGACCACCGTGCACAAACGCCGGGTTGTTTTCCAGGGTCTGCACCAGGTTCGGCTGCATTGCGTCTTTCAACAGAACGGTCATTGCGCCTTCTGCCTTGATGTCGCGGCAGTAAACCGGGGTTTTGTCGCGGCGGTAGGCCACGATGATGTCGCCCAGACGCTTTTCCAGATCCTTCAGGTCGTTGGCAAGGCACAGGATCGCCATGACTTCGGACGCCACGGTGATGTCAAAGCCGGTTTCGCGCGGGAAGCCGTTGGACACACCGCCCAAAGATGCCGTGATCTGACGCAGGGCGCGGTCGTTCATGTCGACCACACGACGCCATGCAACGCGACGGATGTCGATTTCGCACTCATTGCCCCAGTAGATGTGGTTGTCAATCATCGCCGACAGCAGCGAGTGGGCAGAGGTGATGGCGTGAAAGTCGCCGGTGAAGTGGAGGTTCATTTCCTCCATCGGAACAACCTGTGCGTAACCACCGCCTGCGGCGCCACCCTTCATACCGAAGTTCGGGCCGAGGCTCGCTTCGCGGATACAGATCATCGCGTTTTTGCCGATGCGGTTCAGGCCATCGCCCAGACCCACGGTGGTGGTCGTCTTGCCTTCGCCCGCCGGGGTCGGGTTGATCGCGGTCACCAGGATCAGCTTGCCGTCGTCCTTCGACTGCACCGAGTTGATGAACTCCTGGCTCACCTTCGCCTTGTCGTGGCCATAGGGCAGCAGATCGTCGCTGGAGATGCCGATCTTGGCACCGATTTCCTGAATCGGACGCTTCTGCGCCTCGCGGGCGATTTCGATGTCACTCTTGTAGCTCATGGCCGGGTTCCTGAATTGTGAGGTCGCAGGGATTGGCACAGAGGTGCCGGTTTCCCGCAAGACTTAGCTCTTCTGCGACATTCCATGCGCGTGATTTCCGACATGATCAGGCATTGAAGCGGCGTTCATTCACGCTAGGGCAGCCAAAGGTTGCCGATTGTGCCGCCCTGACGTCTATCCGCAACCAAGTCCGCGCGACTCAGGGGGCCCAGGCTGGTTGATCGGGCACAAACAGGCGCAGGCTTTCGCCCGCTTTCAACACGCCGGGCCGTTCCACCCAGGCCATCACCCCACGCCGGTGGGTTGCGGCAGGTTTGAATTTCGGACCAAAGCCCTTGTGATCCTTCTCGATTTCCTTCGCCGGGAATATGCAGGGCCGGTTTTCGATATCCACCGTCAGGGTCACCCCATCCGGCCCCTGCAACCGGCTGGAAGGCGGCAAATGTGTCAGGTCAGGAATGCCGCGCAGCACCAAGGTCGCGCCCAGATGCACCGGATCCAAGTGATCCATCCCCATATCAGCCGCAATCAATGCCAGTTCCTCCTCGGACAGGATGCTGATCTGCCGCAGATTGCGAATTTCCGTGCCCTCTGGATACAAGTTGCGCACCCGCACACAGGACGCGCGCAAGGTGCCTTCGTGACGTTCACCGGCGATGCCTTCAAAGGTGAAATTGAGCTGTTCCTGACGCTCGGAGCGCAAACCACCGGTCACCTCTGGAACATAGCCCATCCAGGTGACCTCGCCCTGAAATTCCGTTTCGCGCATGACCGGCATCGGGCCTCTCCCTTGGTAAATGATATCCTTGATCGCGCGCAGCATAGGAGCGAAATCAGTGCCTGACCAGCCTGCACCGAGCGTCCGGCATCGGGGTGTCATCTGTCCGTCAAACTATTGCTGCCAAAGACAAAAAAACCCGGTCACCACTTGGGTAACCGGGTTTGATATCATTCATCTTGCCTAGGCGGCCTTCAGGAGGACGGCTCTGGCTCCATGCCATCATCCGACAGGGTTTTCTTGGGCTTGGCTTTTGGGATCGCGGTGACAGAGGCGTTACCGGCATCGGCATCATCGTCCTCGTCTTCGCCCGCCTGTGGCGGTTCGCCCTTCATGACGCGCTTGATCTCATCGCCGGTCAGGGTCTCATATTCCAAAAGGCCCTGCGCCAGACGCTCCCATTCCTCGTTCTTGTCCTTGAGGATCTGCAACGCCTGCTCATAGCCTTCCTGAATGAAGCGTTTCACCTCATCCTCGATCAGCTCTTTGGTGTTGGCAGAGACCGAGAAACCACCGGTGTTGCCCGAATAGCCTTCATGGGCCTCGGCGTAGTCGATATTGCCGACCTTATCCGACATGCCCCAACGCAGCACCATCGCCCGTGCCAGCTGGCTGGCCTGCTGGATATCACCAGCCGGACCGTTCGAAACGTGATCTTCACCGTATTTGATCACCTCGGCGGCTTTGCCCGCCATGGTCATCGCCAGCTTTTGCTTACATTCATCACGGTGATAGTTGAGACGGTCCATTTCCGGCAGTGACACAACCATCCCCAACGCACCACCACGCGGAATGATGGTCGCCTTATAGACAGGATCGCACAGCGGCAGCGCCATACCCACAACGGCATGACCCGATTCATGATAGGCGGTTTTTTCTTTCTGGTCCTGGGTCAGCACCATAGACCGGCGCTCTGCCCCCATCATCACCTTATCCTTGGCCGATTCGAAATCTTCCATGGTGACAAAGCGGCGGCCGACACGGGCGGCCATCAATGCCGCCTCATTGACCAGATTGGCCAGATCCGCGCCAGAGAAACCCGGCGTGCCGCGGGCAATGATCCGCAGATCAACGTCGGGGCCAAGCGGGGTTTTGCGGGCATGGACGCCGAGAATCTTCTCGCGGCCTTTGATGTCGGGGTTGCCCACGGTGACGTTGCGGTCGAACCGGCCCGGACGCAGCAAGGCAGGGTCCAGAACGTCCTTGCGGTTTGTGGCCGCCAGAATGATCACGCCTTCGTTGGCCTCAAAGCCATCCATTTCGACCAGCAGCTGGTTCAGCGTCTGCTCGCGTTCGTCATTGCCGCCGCCGTAACCGGCACCACGATGGCGACCCACGGCGTCGATCTCGTCGATGAACACAATGCAGGGCGCGTTTTTCTTCGCCTGCTCAAACATGTCGCGCACACGGGAGGCACCCACGCCGACGAACATCTCGACAAAATCAGAGCCGGAAATCGTGAAGAACGGCACCCCTGCCTCACCGGCAATGGCCCGCGCCAGCAGCGTTTTACCAGTGCCCGGAGGGCCTACCAGCAGCGCGCCCTTGGGGATCTTGCCGCCCAGACGCGAGAATTTCTGCGGGTTGCGCAGGAATTCAACGATCTCTTCCAGCTCTTCTTTCGCCTCATCAATGCCGGCAACATCATCAAAGGTCACGCGACCGTGCTTTTCGGTCAGCATCTTGGCCTTTGACTTGCCAAAGCCCATGGCACCACCTTTGCCGCCGCCCTGCATCCGGTTCATGAAATAGATCCAGACACCGATCAGCAGCAGGAATGGCAGCAGCGTCAGCAGGAATGACTGGAACCCGGATTGTTGCTGCTTTTCAGCCCGCACCGGAATGTTGTTGTCGATCAACAGCGAGGTCACCTCGGCGTCGCCGGGTTTGATGGTCATAAAGTTCTGGCCATCTGACGTCGTATAACGGACCTGTTCGCCATCCAGCGTGACGGTGCTGACATTGCCGTTTTCAACCGCGCTGACAAAGTCAGAAAAAGTCCTCTCGCGGCTCTGCATCGTGCTGCCGGAGCCACTGAACAAGTTGAACAGCGCCAAGACGAGCACAAACAGAACAACCCAAAAGGCGATATTGCGTACGTTGCCCAAGGAAAGTCTCCCAATATTCGAGGCGGACCTGGCAGGCCGCCTTCGTTGCCTCTAAAATAGGGATACTTCAGTGAGGTTCAATGCGATAAAAGGGCTGTGAAGAACTCTTCGCTGTTCTGGACCAGTTCTGCAGACCATCCATTGCCATTTCCCGCCAATGGCGCGGCAATCAGCGTGCCCTCGTTCCAGATTGCTGGCGTGGCCTCCAGAACCGCTGCCGGCGTCTTTGTGCTGCGCCAGTCCGGGCATTGTTTCAAGCCCTCCGGCCCAAGCGCGCGAATTTCATGACCTTTGACATCACCGCCGAACACCCGCCAACGTCCATCCCAAATTTTGCCCGGCGCTGTCACTGTCTCGGACACGGGCTTAAATTCGCGGCAAACCCATGTGCGCCGGTTCCGGGTGACGATACGGCACCCCCCCAGTGTGAAGGATCCACCAAGGCGCACAGCGTCCTTGGCCTGGGCCATCGGCTCGCGCCGGGGCGGGTACACCGCCCCGCTGACCCATTGCACAGCCCGCACCACAAGCCGGTGCGCAATTTCATCCGGCAGGGTGCGAAACTGACGTTGGTCCATCAAAATGCTGCCATCGCGCACCTCGGCCATCTCTCGCGCGGCGAGAAACGTATACCAATCCAGGGCTTCACGGGCCGAACCCATATTGCGCGCCACCGCCGCCAGACGGTCCACTGTCAATCCCAGCGGTGCCAGCGCATCCATGGCTTGGCGCACGCGCACCCGTTCAAACCGCATATCCTCGTTGCTGGGATCCTCGACCCAGCAAAGATCGCGCGCACGCAGATAGCTCCGCAATTCCTCGCGGGTGACCTCCAGCAGAGGGCGCAACAATGTGATGCCATCCAACGCCCGACTGCGTGGCATTGCCGCCAGCCCAGACACGCCAGAGGCACGCCCAAGCCGCATCAGCAGCGTTTCTGCCTGATCGTCAGCCGTATGCCCCAGCACCAGTACAGACACATCATTCAGGCGCGCCCAAGAGGTCAGTAGCGTATAGCGGGCATTGCGGGCCTGTTCCTGCAAGTTTCCCGTCTGTCCGGCAATTGGACGGTCACACCATTGCAGGACATCATGCGCCAGCCCCAGTTTTGCCGCCTCAGCGGCCACCATCCGGGCCTCTTCGCCGGAGGTTGGGCGCAGACCGTGATCCACCGTCGCCACACAGATTTCGACCCCGATATCAGCAAAACACTCGTGCAGCAGATGCAAGAGCGCCATCGAATCGCCCCCGCCAGACACCGCAACACCCAGGCGCGTCGGCAGGGCAGATCGAAACTGCTCTTGCACAATGGCATGGATATCCCGGCCCGGCAGTGTCAATTACAGGCCAGCTTCGCGCGCTCTGCTTCGGCTGCGGCAGCTTCTGCGGCAGCAGGGAACCGGCTGCCAACTTCGGACAATGTCACGCAGGCCTGACTGGTCTGCCCCAGGCGCCCCAATGCAGCCCCCAGTTCAAACAGCGCTTTGGGGGCCGTGTCGCCACCCGAATTACCCGAAAAGGACGCCAGATAGGCCCGCGCCGCCTCGCGGGTGTCACCCAACCCGTCCAGCGCCTTGCCGCGATTGTATTCCACGGCGGCCGCCAGCGGACTGCCGGGATAGGCTTGGGTAAAGGCCGCGAATTTCTCAGCCGCTTCCTGATAGGCACCGCTGTCCAACGCCGCTTTGGCCGCGTCGAAATCTGCCTGTTCGCCCACGGCCAGCTCAGATGTGGTATCAACCGATGGTGCCTGCGTTGCTGGCAGGGCAACGCCGCCGGCTGCGGGCAGATCACCGCCCCCCAGCGTGCTGGTTTCCCCCAGTTGCGAGAGATCGCCGCCTTCCAGCTCGACCAGGCGAAACTCCAGATCGCCAATCCGGTTGGTGCCATCCTGCACCACGCGGTCCACGCGGTAAGACAGCTGTTCGGTCTGGGCGGTAAGGCGCTGCAACTCCGCCTCGATGGCACCGACACGGTCCAGCACGCTGTCGCCCGCGACTTGGGTCTGCGGGCTGCCCGTGGTGGACATCTCCCGCTTCAATCGCTGGATTTCGACGTGCAGCACCGTCAGCTCCTGACGAATATCGGCAAGGGTCTGCTGATCCTGTGCCCGCGCCACAACAGGCGGCAGGGCCAAGGTCAGCGCAAGGGCGGCAATCGTAAGGGGACGCAGTTGCATGATCGCTTACCCCGTCAGGCCACCCGCCAGCACGGTGACCGCGCGACGGTTCTTGGCATAGCAGGCCTCATTAGAGCAGATCTCCAGCGGGCGCTCCTTGCCAAAGCTGACAACCTTCAGCCGGTGACCCGCCACCCCTTGCGACAGCAGGTATTCCCGTGCCGCATTGGCACGACGCGCACCCAGGGCAAGGTTGTACTCACGGGTGCCCTGCTCATCCGCATGGCCTTCGATCGTGACGACATAGTCAGGGTTCGCGGTCAGCCAGCGCGCCTGCCCCTGCAACACAACCTCGGCTGTATCTGACAGAGTGGACTGGTCAACCAGGAACAGCACCCGGTCGCCGACCTCCTGCTGGAAGTAGGCGGGACTACTGGGATCCAGCTGGCCCGCAGTGCCAGTCCCGGCGCCAGAGCCCGGACCGCCTGCACCGGCACCCGCTGAATCATCCCAAGGATTGCCCGTACAGGCCGCCAGCCCCAATGCCGCTGCCACCAGCATCGCTTTTGTCACACCGCTCATGATATCCGCCTCGTCCCGTTTTCGTTTCCTGCACCAGATTTATCACAGGCCCGGTGCTGTTGCCACTTTGGTCTTACTCATCCTGAGGCGCGCCCGACCGATCCGGCGGGCGCGCACGCCTTAGTTCTGCAAGGGGGACCACGCCGGATCCGACGCCCCATCCGGGGTGCGCACCGGTTTCAGGTTTCGCCCCGAGACATCTACCGAATAGAGCAGCGCCCGGCCACTGGCCCCCTGGGTTTCGCGGGTGAACATAATCACCCGGCCATTGGGCGACCAGGTTGGCCCCTCATCCAGAAAGGATGCCGTCAGCAGGCGCTCCTCGCTGCCATCGGTGCGCATTACGCCGATGTGGAACCGGCCTTTGTTTTGCTTGGTAAAGGCCACCATATCGCCGCGCGGTGACCAGACCGGGGTGCCATAGCGCCCAGCCCCAAAGCTGATCCGGCGGGCCTCGCCCCCGGTGGTCGCCATCACATAGAGCTGTGGCGCACCGGAGCGGTCACTTTCAAACACGATCTGGCTGCCATCGGGCGAGAAGGACGGTGCCGTCTCAATCGAGGGGGCGCTGGTCAGACGGCTGCGCGCGCCGGTTTCAATATCCATAGTGAAAATATCGGTATTGCCACCCTGCGACTGCGAATAGACCACCGTCCGCCCATCAGGTGCAAACCGTGGTGCAAAGCTCATGATGCCGTCATCCGCCGACAATACCCGGCGTTGCACCTTGCCCACATCCAGCACATGGATCTGCGGGAAACCGCTCTCATAGCTGGTGTAGAGCACCCGGTCGCCATTGGGCGAAAACCGCGGCGCGAGCACGATAGACGCGCTATTGGTCAGATACTGCACATTGGCACCATCATAATCCATCACCGCCAGGCGCTTGCGCCGATCATTCTTCGGCCCGCTTTCGGAGACGAACACCACCCGGCTGTCAAAATAACCGCTCTCACCGGTGATGCGGCTGTAGATCACATCCGCCACCTTATGCGCCATGCGCCGCCAGCCATCGGTGGTTCCAGAGAATTGCAGCCCGGTGCCAAGCTCCTTCTCCGCAAAGACATCATGTCCACGGAACCGCACTGTCAGCCGATTGCCATTAACGCTGAGCGCGCCGGTGATCAGCGCCTGCGCATTCACAGCCTTCCAGTCGGCATAGGACACCGCAGCGTCAAAATCGGTAACTTTGGAGATATGGGCCGAGGCCGGGACCTCACGGAACAGGCCGGTGCCGCTCAGATCCGCGGCTATCACCCGCGAAATATCGCGCGCCAGTTCAGCCGCAGCAGGGGTTTCGGGCACAAAGCCGGGCACCGCATAGGGCAAGGGTTCGATCACCCCGTCGGTGATTTCGATTCTGAGCGGGCCATCCTGTGCCTGCGCAGGCACAACCGGTGCTATCACCGCCGCTCCCAGCAGGGTCGCGCCCATCACGAGCGTTGCCAGATATGTCCTCATTTGATCCGCATCCTTTCGGGATTGAAGGTCATTTCGATATTACGCCATTGGGCATATTTGTCAGACGGAAGTTGGAAGCCGCGCGCCCCGCAGCGCAAAATCGCCCGTCGTGCCGCGCCAAAGGCCTGATTGGCCGCCGATCCTGACCCACCGGTGCTGGACAGCATCCGAATGCTGCCCTCTTCCGGCCGGCCATCCTGTGTCAGTGCGACCGAGACCACCACGGTGGTGCGCAGCGCCTCCGATGACAGCGAGCCGACGTTCCAGCATTGCTGCACCGCAACCCGCAATGCGTCCTTCTCTCCGCTGGTCAGCGGCGGGCCGGAGGGCTCCGGCGCTTCCACCTCGCCGCCGCCGGCGAGAGCTGCGGCCAAAGCATCCTCCACCGCGTCCGCGCGGTCTGGGGTCGGGGCTATTTCAGGTTCAGCCGCGGCGGGCTCCGGTTCGGGCTGCGCCGCCGGTTCAGGGCGATCAGGTCGCCGCCTCGGACGCAAGGACTGCGCGGGGGCCGCACTGGCCACCTGATCGGTCTCGGCCTCGACCTCCTCGGTCACGATCCGGTCATTGGCCGCCGCTTCGGCGGTGGCCTGCTGGGATTCCTGTGCGGGTTCGGTCCCGACGTCATCGGACACCTCGGGCTGCGCCACATCAGCAATCTGGGTGTCCGGTTCAGGTGGTGCAACAGGTGTTGGTGCAACCCGGTCAACCGGACGCAACTGTGGGCGTTCGGTCAGCTGGGGTGTCACGCTGGTGCTATCCGGCACATCCGGTGGCGATGGCGCGGCCACCGGTGGCGTCGGTTCAACCGGCTGCGGTTCGGGTCGCTCGCTCAGCTCGACATCCGGCTCAGGCACGCTTACAGGCTCGGGCTGGGTGATCTGCGGCTCTGGATCCGGCTCGGGCGTTGGCGTCACCTCTGGTCGAGGCTCCGGTTCGGGCTGGGTCAGATCACCTGCGGAATCCGCCACAACTGGCGCGGCGCGCTGCTGGCTCAGCTTGGCAAACTCCTCCGAACTGATCAGCGCCACATCCTGCACCGCAAGCGGCAAGGGTTCAGACGGAAACCAGGCGCCGAACACAACCCAGCCCGCCAGCAGTGCGTGACCTGCAACAGAGATCTTGGTTCCGGTTTGCACACCCGTGCCCCGCCTATTGTCCGGTATCGTCGACGGCCCGCCCGTCAAGGCTCGGGCCACCTACATCGGTCACCAGTCCAACGCTGGAAAACCCACCCGCGTTCAAGGCCCCCATCACCTGCATCACCGCCTCGTAAGGAATCGCCCCATCGGCACGCAGGAACACCTGATCCGAAGACCGCTCCGCCGCGATGGCGCGCAGTTTGGCGATCAGCTCATCCGGGGCCACGGCAGTGGTCTGGATCTGGATCTCGCCGCTGGCGGTCATGGTCACGGTCAGCGGTTCTTCCTCATCACCCGGCAAGGCCCCGGCGGCGGTCTTTGGCAGTTCCACCGGCACACCAACCGTCATCAACGGGGCGGCCACCATAAAGATGATCAGTAGCACCAGCATCACATCGACAAAGGGCGTGACGTTGATTTCCGCCATCGGCCGCGCACGGCTGCGCCGCCGTCCCCGGCGTCGCCCGTTGGCCGCATTGGGTTGAACCGAGGCGCCCATGGATCAGGAATCCAGCTGGCGGCTGAGGATGGTGGAAAACTCATCGGCAAAGGCTTCGTAGCTGCCGATAATCCGGTCACTGTCCGCGCTCAGCTTGTTGTAGAAAATCACCGCAGGGATCGCCGCCAGAAGCCCCAGACCGGTCGCCATCAGCGCCTCGGCAATGCCCGGCGCCACAACAGCGAGGTTGGTGTTCTGCTGCTCCGCAATCTCAATAAAGGCGGTCATGATGCCCCAGACGGTGCCGAACAGCCCGACAAACGGCGCGGTGGACCCAACAGTGGCCAGGATCGACAGACCGCTCTGGACATGTTCGCTTTCCTTGGCGATGGCGACATCCATCGACCGTTCAATCCGCGCCTGCGCGCCGGCAATCAGCGCCCCGTCGGTGCGGTGACTGCGCCGCCATTCGGTCATGCCAGCGGCAAAGATCCGTTGCGACTGCCCCTTGGGCTGCGGGCCGATCTGATCGAACAGACCGTCCAGCGGCTCTCCTGACCAGAAGGCACGGTCGAACTCCGCTGCCTCACGCCGGGCAAGGCGGTAATTGATCAGTTTCTGCAAGATGATCGCCCAGGACCAAACGGAGGCGACGACCAGCATCAGCATCACCAATTTGACCGTCAGGGTTGCCCGCGCGAATAGCCCCCACATGGAGAAATCAATCTCCTGCGCCAACGCCAGAGTTTCTGCTTCCATGGACCTGCTCTATGTTTTTGGTCGTTTTTCAGCCGTTTCCCGGCTTTCATTTGGCAAAAGGCTATCGCAGTTCAAGGCCAAAAGCCAATGAAACAGCTGTGAGAGCAGCAATTGTTACAGCAATGCGCGAATCTCTGCCGGAAGGCGGATGGGCGCGCCACTCTCTGCATTGACGCAAACCACGGTGACGATGGCGCGAAACAGCTCAGTCTCGCCGCGAAACACCTGCTGCGACATCGTGAGCCGCGCTGGTGTCACCTTCTGCACCTCGGTCTCGATCCGCAGCTCCTCGTCGAATTTGGCAGGGGCGAGGTAATCCGCCTCAATCCGGCGCACCACCCAGATCAGCCCGGCGTCGCGCATTGCGTTCTGATCATTGCCAAGGTTGCGGACCCAGTCGCTGCGCGCCCGTTCGATAAACCGCAGATAATTGGCGTGATAGACAATCCCGCCCATGTCGGTGTCTTCGTAATATACCCGAACCGGAAAGCGGTGGATCATTTGTCTGGGCCTTTCTGGCGACGGCTCAATGCGTGGTCGGGGCGGCGTCATCTGTGGGCGGCGTCACCGGCGCCTGAAGCCGCGCAAACAGGCGCAGCGCATGGGAGCTGTCGGCGGCAGCAACCGGCATCATCCGATCATAAGCGGCCGCAATCACCCCGGCAATCTCGGGCCGCAGAATGGTGGCGCCGGTGTCCGGCAACACCGCCAGCGGCGAGGTTTCGGCAAAGGCGCTGTCGCCCCAGGTCAGCACCGCCTGCACCGCCTGCGTCAGGGCCAGGGTTTCTGCGGGCAGCCTGGCCATGTCACCCGACATGCGCAGGAAGGCAAAACAGGCCTGGATGCCGCCCTGATCGTCAAACCGAAAGGCGCGGTACTGGCTGGCATCCGCCTGTTTCAGACGCGCCACCAGCGGATCAAGATCCGGAATCAACCGGCCAAGGTCCGGCACCTCCAACAGCTCGTCCCAATCACGGAAAAAGAACAGCATCAGATTGGCGCCCAGCTCAGGGTCGGTCTCCGTCATCTGGTGTCCCGCCAGCGTCACAACCGCCTCCAGCGCGCCCTTGACGGTTTTCAGCGTCTCATCCTCAACCCCAAAGACGATCGGCGCAATCGGCCGCCCCCAGCGGGCAAAGGCATAAGAGCCGTCCGCGCGACTAAACAGGGCTTCGATCTCGGCTGGGGTCATCATGCGGTTCTCTACTCAGACTGTGGTCTTGAAAGGGCTTAATGCCCGCTCACGGGATCAACGGCAAGGGTTGCGACTGGGGATCGCCGTGCATCTTCTGGCCTGAAAGATCCCCGCCGGAGGCCGCGCCGCGTCTCGCGCGGCGCCCTGATCTCGTTCGCATAGGGAATGTCAGCACCACTGACCAAATGTTTCGCACGCGAAACATACGCTAAAATTGACTCTAATTCTTCAAACCCATTTTAACGCTTTCAGGCTGTTTTGACGCCAACCCGCACGCATGATGACGCGGGGCCACATCAGATGGCGCCCTATAGCAATAGGTCGCCCTGACCGCGTGGCGGCGTCAGTCCAAGGTGGGTCCAGGCCTTATGCGCCAGCATTCGGCCGCGCGGTGTGCGCTGGATCAGCCCCTGTTGCAGCAGGTAAGGTTCAATCACCTCCTCCAGCGCGTCGCGGCTTTCGCTCAGTGCCGCTGACATGGTTTCGATCCCCACGGGTCCGCCGCCATAGTTCTCTGCCACCATCCTCAGATAGCGTCGGTCGGCGCCGTCCAGCCCCAACTGATCCACCCCCAACCGCGTCAGCGCGCCATCGGCCAGCTCCCGGGTGATGGTGCCATCGCCCTCGACAACCGCGAAGTCCACGACGCGGCGCAGGAGCCGTCCGGCGATCCTGGGTGTGCCGCGGGCGCGCCGCGCGATCTCGCGGGCGCCGTCGTCATCGGCGGGAGCCCCCAGCTTGCGGGCATTGCGGCTGACAATCTCAAACAGCTCATCAATGGTGTAGAATTGCAACCGCGTCGGGATGCCAAAGCGGTCGCGCAGCGGTGTCGTGAGCAGGCCCATGCGGGTGGTGGCACCAACAAGGGTGAAGGGCTGCAATTCAATCCGCACAGTGCGCGCGGCAGGACCTTCGCCGATCACCAGATCCAGCTCGAAATCCTCCATCGCCGGGTATAGCACCTCCTCCACCGCCGGGTTCAGCCGGTGGATTTCGTCGATGAACAGCACGTCGCGGGATTCCAGATTGGTGAGGATCGCCGCCAGATCGCCGGCCTTGGCCAGAACTGGCCCGGAGGTCATGCGAAAGTTCACGCCCAGTTCGCGGGCGACGATCTGCGCCAGCGTGGTTTTGCCCAAACCGGGGGGACCATGAAACAGCGTGTGGTCCATCGCCTCGCCCCGACGGCGGGCGCTCTCGATGAACACACGCAGATTGGCGCGGGCCTCGGCCTGACCGATGAATTCGCCCAGCCCCTGCGGGCGCAGGGCACGGTCGTTTTCGGCGGCGCTGTCTTCGGGCAGAGGCGTGGGGCGCAGGGTGGGATCGGCGTCAATCATGGTACCGCTTTCTCGCATATGCTTTGTCCGGCTGAAGGCCGGGCAGCGCCCGACCCTCCCCACGGGAGGGCGCTTCGCACCCACCCAGGCTCAGGCGCTGCCCTTTCTGTGTCATCATCACCCTTTCGGCGCCAGAAGACGCAGGGCGGCGCGGATCAGCTCTGCCTCATTGGCGTCGGGGTAGGTTGCAGCGGCCTCTGCCACGGCAGCGGCGGCATCCGACGGGCCATATCCCAGATTTCCAAGCGCAGAGAGCGCCCCCGCAGAGGCGGCGGCGGCGCCGGAGGGGGCCTTTGGCGGTGCCTTGCGGGGCGTCTTACCGGTCTCCACCGGCTCGGCCGGTTCCACCACATCCAGTCCGGGGCCGTCCATGGCATCGGCGATGGTGCCGCCCATGGCCATCACACCCGGTGCCTTGTCCTTCAGATCCAACACTATGCGCTGCGCCGTTTTTGGACCAACGCCTTTGGCCGCCTTCACGGTCGCCCAGTCACCAAGAGCAATGGCGCGGCTGACGCCTTCAGGGCCAAGCGCGCCAAGGATCGCCAGTGAGACCTTGGCCCCAACCCCCTGCACCGAGGTCAGCAGGCGGTGCCATTCCTTTTCCATCAACGAGGGAAAGCCATAGAGCTGCATCAGATCCTCGCGCACCACCATATCGGTATAAAGTGCCACCGCCTCTCCCGTGCCGGGGAGCGTGGCCATCGTGCGGTCGGAGCAATAGACGATATAGCCGACGCCGCGCACATCGATCAGCACATGATCGCTGCTGCGGTATTCCAGTCGTCCGGTGAGTTTTCCGATCACGCGCGCTTCTCCTTCAGCTGGCGTTGTTGCGTGCCCCCATAAAACGCATGACAGATGGCAATGGCCAGAGCATCTGCCGCATCGGCGTTCTTGGGCAGGCAGCCGGGCAGCTGAAGTTTCACCATGTGGAGGATCTGCTCCTTGGCCGCATGACCCACGCCGACCACAGTTTTCTTGACGCGGTTCGGCGCGTATTCACCCACCGGCAGACCGGCCTGCGCCAATGTCATCAGGGCTACGCCACGGGCCTGACCCAGTTTCAGCGTGCCCGCACCATCTTTGTTCACGAAGGTCTGTTCGATGGCGGCCTGATCGGGACGGTAGGCCGCGATCACTTCGATCACCTGATTGTGGAGCGACAACAGCCGTTCGCCCAGATCATCGCCATCGGAGGTGCAGACGCCATTTGCGACATGGCTGAGACGGGTGCCATGTGATTCGATCACCCCCCAACCGAGGTTCCGCAACCCCGGATCGATGCCCAATATTCGCATGTCTGCCCTATCCCTACCCGATGTGGAGGTGTAATTTTCCTCAGGATTAGCACAAAAGGCGAACATGTCCAATCGCTTTGCTGGCCCGCATTCTGTGCCCTGCAGGGATGCCGCGCGGCACCTGTGGCGCAAAAACCTACAAATCCTGTTCTGAAAACGACCCTCTTCCGAGGCGAAACCGACATTCCTTTCGAACAGCTAAAAATGCATCCAATTCCCTTGTTTATATGGACAATCAGCCATGCGTTTTTCGCATATGACACATGCAATTTCAGCGATTGTCAGGGTCAATTCACATGACTAAGTGCCGTCCATCGCCGCAACGCGGTTCACTGAATTCAACCTCCGAAAGGACGAGGACATGGCTGCTTTTGACACCACCCGCCCCACCTATGGCACCAGCAGCCTGTTTGGCCGCTTTAGCGCCATGACCGCCAGCCTGCTGGCGGCAATCGTCGACTGGAACGATGCCCGCGCGACCCGCCAGACCCTGGGTCAGCTGAACGACCGGGAACTGGCCGACATTGGCCTGTGCCGCGCAGACATCGACCGTATTGCCGAGGGTAAGCCCGTCTTCTGAGATAGGCTGCTGTCCCGGCACCGCCGGGGGCTACAGATCACCTGACATATGAAAAACGCCGCCTCCAGACGGAGCGCGGCGTTTTCTATAGGTCTGGTTTGCAGATCTGCGCCTAGGCGACACCCTGCTGCGTCGGACATGACTGCGCGACCGTTTTATGTCGGATGCCCCCCAGCGCCCGACATCTGGCCCGCCAGCCTGCCCCCCTACCGCAGCACAGGCCCGATCTTCTCGGCCAGGAACTGCGACACGGGATCCCGCTGCATCACAAATGCACCGGCTTTCTCCAGCCCGGTTCCTGCCCGCAGCTGATCGACACGGAAGTCGTAGCTGCCAAATCCCAGCGCCGCCATCAAGAACCCCTTGAACAGCAGAAACGCCGCGACAAACAAGATCAGTGACCGACCGGAAATCCGCGATTGCACCCGTCGCGGCGCGACGACGATCAACCCATCCGGGCCCACCTTCGCAGTATAACCGCGCGACATGGCCCCGTGTTTGCGTTCCAATCGGTCAAGCCGAGCGTAGAAATTGTTACTCTGTTCACCCATACCCAACACCCTGCAATGGCTCCCACCATCCACATCTTAATGTTTAGGTAGGGAATGGGACCATTTTGGGGCGGGTCGTTAAAATGCTCAACAAACTTGAACGATTCAGCCCGTTTTCTGCAAAAGCAGCGTCGTCCAGTCACCAATCTCACTGCGCTGCACCAGATTGATGCCATTCTGTGCATAAACGCCCTGCACTTCATCGGCCTGTTCATTGAGAAGACCGGAGAGAATCGCATAGCCATCGCTGCGCAGATGGGCCGCTACATCCGGGGCCAATGCAACCAGAGGGCCCTTCAGGATATTGGCGAAGATCAGGTCATAGGGCGCGGCCTCGGCCAGGGCCGGGGCGTCAAAGCCCGCCGCTTCCAGACATTGCACACGGCCTTCCATGTCGTTGGCCTTCAGATTGGCCTCTGCCACGTCAACGGCAACCTGATCAATATCGCTGGCCAGAAGCTGCCCGTCCCAGACCCGCGCAGCCGCCATCGCCAGCACCGCTGTGCCGCAGCCGATATCGGCGACTTTTTCGCCGACGAAGCCATCTTCGATCAGCTTGTCCAGCGCCTTCAGGCAGCCCAGGGTGGTGCCGTGGTGACCCGTGCCAAAGGCCATCGCCGCCTCAATCAGAAGAGGAATGCGGTCGGCAGGCAGTTTGTCGGCATCATGGCTGCCATAGACAAAGAAACGACCGGCTTCGACCGGAGCCAATTCGCGGCGCACATGGGCAACCCAGTCGGTTTCCGGCAGTTCGGAGATCACAAAGGGCTGAGCATCGAACATGGTCGCCAGCAGCGCCAGACCGGCCTCATCCGGGGTCTCGGTGAAATAGCCGCCAACCTCCCACAGGCCGGAGCCGTCTTCGACCTCAAACACGCCAAGGCCGGTGGGCTCGGGCGTCAGACGCTCCATCGCCGCGCCAAGCGCTTCGGCGGGGGCTTTTCCGGTCAGGGTGGTCAGGGCGGTGAAGGTGGGCATGGCGGTCTCCGGGCAAAGGTTGCACAGCGCCTAGGCCCGTCGGCGGCGCAGGTCAAGAGCCGTGGCCGCGGCCCCGTATTGGGACAGGGCCAGCGGCCTGCGCGTTATTCTGCCGGGGCGGTGCCCTGCCATTTCGAAAATATGGTCTCATTGCCCGGTTCGGGGTGGCGCGGGATCAACAATGACAACGTCAGCGAGATCAGCGCCATACAGGCCGCCAGTGCAAAGACCGCAGCCGGAGAAACCACCCACAGCAAGCCCAGCGTCACCGGCAGCACCACGGCGGCAATATGATTGATGGTGAAGGCCACGGCAGCTGTCGGCGCAATGTCCGACGGGTCGGCGATTTTCTGGAAATAGGTTTTCAGCGCCAGTGCCAGACCGAACAGGATATGATCCACCACATAGAGCGTGCCTGCCAGCACCACGCCCCAGCTGAACCAATAGAGCCCGCCGTAAGCAGCAAAGACCAGCGCAAGCCCGGTGTATTCAAAGATTAGCGTCCGGCGTTCACCAAAGCGGGCCACAGCACGCCCAAGCAGCGGTGCGGCGATCATGTTGATCATCAGGTTGATCAGATAAAGACTGGTCAGCTCATGCACCGCAAAGCCGAATTTCTCCACCATCATGAAGCCTGCAAAGACCACGAAGATCTGCCGCCGCGCACCGGCCATGAACTGCAACGCATAATAGAGCCAATAGCGGCGGCGCAGGATCAGGCGTTTGGTCTGTGGATGCGGGGCATCGAATTGCGGATAGGCCAGCAGGCAGAAGATCGCCAGAACCGTGGTGGTGCCCCCTGCCAGCAGGAAGACAATATTATAGGTGAGGCCCAGCGGTTCCCACAGCAGCGCGATCAGGCTGTAGACCACCAGCGTTGCCGCCGATCCCGCCGCCACCAGCCAGCCCAGGATCTGCGGCGCGCGCAGCTTTGGCAGCCATTGCAATTGCAGCGATTGGTTGACCGTCTCATAGTAATGAAACCCGATGGAGCTGAGCAGCGTGATCGTGAGCAGCCCGCCAAGGCTGGGGAACCAGGCGGTGACGGCCGTGGCCACGCCCAGCATCATCAAGGAGACCAGCCCCAGCACCTGTTCGCGCACAAACAGGATCACCGCAATCACACCAATGGCCAGAAATCCCGGAATCTCGCGCACCGTATGCAGCAGGCCAATGTCTGCCCCGTCGAAATTTGCAGCCTCAATGACGAAATTGTTCAGCAGCGCGCTCCAGGTGTTGAAGGCGATGGGCATGGTCAGAGCCATCACAAACAACAGCGTCGTGGGGCGGCGCCAGAGCGGCAGGGAAGCGGCGGCTTCGGTGGGGACAGGTTTGAACATGCTCCAGCAGATACGCCCATCCGGCACATCAGGCGAGAGAAAAAGCGCGCCGCACATCTGATCTGCATCAATGCACGGAGCAGCTCGGCCTCATATTCAGATTTCCGAATGATAACGAGAGGCTGATGCGATGCCGGAACTGGTTGAGATCATGGACTGGGCAGGCGAGCCGGCGACAGCGGCGTTGCTAGGCCTGCTGACCGGGGGGATCTTTGGTGTCGCGGCGCAGCGGTCGCGGTTTTGCCTGCGGGCGGCAACCGTGGAATTTGCCCGTGGCCATCTGGGAAACCGGGTGGCGGTCTGGCTTCTGACCTTTTCCACCGCGCTGGTCTGGGTGCAGGCCGGGCGGCTGCTGGGCTGGATTGACACCGATGAGGCGCGGATGATGGCGGTGCCCGGCAGTTGGTCGGGGGCCATCATCGGCGGGCTGATCTTTGGCGTTGGTATGGTGCTGGCGCGGGGCTGTTCGGGGCGGCTTTTGGTGCTGGCGGCGACCGGCAATCTGCGCAGCGTGGTCTCCGGGCTGATTTTTGCGGTGGTCGCACAAATGAGCCTCGCCGGGTATCTGGCACCGCTGCGCGATTATCTGGCCGGTCTCTGGATCACCCCCGGCGGGCGCAATCTGGATCTGCTGACAGCGCTGAGCCTGCCGGATTGGTCCGGGTTGGCGTTGGGGCTGGGCATGGCCGCTCTCGCGCTTGGGGTCGCGTTGCACAACCGCATCGGGGCGGCGCGGCTGATCTTTGCCTCTGGTGTCGGCTTTGCGGTGGCGCTTGGCTGGGCGCTGACATCGGCGCTGGCACAGGTGGCCTTTGATCCGGTGCAGATCGAAAGCGTGACCTTTACTGGCCCTTCGGCGCGTATGTTGATGTTCTTTCTGGATCGCGCCTCGGTGCTGGAATTTGATATCGGGCTGGTGGCCGGGGTGTTTGGTGGCGCGATGCTGGCGGCGGCTTTGGCGGGCAAGATGCGCATTCAGGCCTTCGATGGGGCGGCAACCATGCGCAAGGCAATGATCGGCGCGGCGCTGATGGGATTTGGCGGGATGCTGGCCGGCGGCTGTGCCATCGGGGCTGGCGTTACCGGGGGATCAATCTTCGCGGGCACCGCCTGGCTGGCGCTGTTTTCGATGTGGGTCGGGGCGGTGCTGACAGATCTGCTGGTGGACCAGCGCGGCGTGACGGCACCCGCTTAGACAGGTCGGGCGCCAAACCCCTGCGGTGATTTATCTGTCCTGTCTTTTCTACCGGGCTTCAGAAGAAATTCTGCGGATCAATATCGACCGACAGACGCAGATCCCCCTTGAGACGCGCCGGTTTGATCCAGCGGGCAATGGCGTCTTGCAGGGGTGTGCCCTTACTGGCCTTGATCAACAGTCGCACCCGGTGGCGACCGCGGATGCGGGCAATTGGCGCCGGGGCCGGGCCAAAGACCTGCGCGCCGATCTGGCGCAACGGCCCATCGTTGCGCGCAAGGGCCATCCCCAGATCCATAACCGCAGGCAGCTCCGGCCCGGACAGCACGATACCTGCCATGCGCCCATAAGGCGGCACGCCTGCGGCCTGGCGTTCGGCGGCTTCAGCGCGCCAGAAGGCTTCCTCATCCCCCGACAGAATTGCGCGAATGACCGGGTGTTCCGGCTGGAAGGTCTGCATCAGCGCCTCGCCCGGTTTATCGGCCCGCCCGGCCCGCCCTGCGACCTGCCGCATCAGCTGAAAGGTGCGCTCTGCCGCGCGCAGGTCGGACCCTTGCAGGCCAAGATCCGCGTCGATCACACCAACCAGTGTGAGCAGGGGGAAGTTATGCCCCTTGGCCACCAGCTGGGTGCCAAGGATAATGTCAGCCTCGCCTGCGGCGATCTCCTCGATCCGTTGTTTCAGGGCGCGGGCTGAGGCAAAGAGGTCAGACGACAGCACCGCAATTCGGGCCTCTGGGAACAGCGCGGCAGTTTCCTCACCCAGCCGTTCGATGCCGGGACCGACGGGGGCCATCTTGCCCTCGACCTGACAGGTCGGGCAGGCGTCCGGTACCGGTTTGGTCTCGCCGCATTGGTGGCACATCAGCCGTTTCATGAAGCGGTGTTCGACCATGCGGGAATCGCAGTGGTCGCAGGTCACATGGCCGCCGCAGGCGCGGCAGATGGTGACGGGCGCAAAGCCCCGGCGATTGAGAAACAGCAGCGATTGTTCACCCCGTTCGATCCGCGCAGTCATCGCCTGCTTCAGTGTTGGCGAGATCCAGGTCGACGCGGGAAGTTTTTCCGCACGCATATCAATCGCGCGCATCTCTGGCAGAACGGCCGACCCAAATCGTGCTGCGAGATTGAGCCGTTTGTATTTGCCCGCCTCAGCATTGGCCCAGGTTTCCAAGCTGGGCGTTGCTGAGGCCAACACCACCTGCGCCGAACACATCGCTGCGCGCAGCACCGCCATATCGCGGGCATTATAACAGACGCCTTCGTCCTGTTTGTAGGAGGTGTCATGTTCCTCATCCACGATGATGAGGCCGAGATTCTGATAGGGCAGGAACAGGGCCGAGCGCGCGCCGATCACCAGCTGCGCCTTGCCTTGCCCGACCATGCGCCAGACCCGGCGGCGTTCGGTCATGGTCGCGCCGGAGTGCCATTCCGCGGGCGTCGCACCAAAGCGCTGTTCGACCCGTTTCAGAAATTCTGCCGTGAGCGCGATTTCCGGCAACAGCACCAGCGCCTGACGCCCTGCACGCAAGGTGGCGGCGACCGCCTCCAGATAGACCTCGGTCTTGCCCGAACCCGTCACGCCTTTCAGGAGGGTGGTGCCATAGCGGCCACCGGCAACCGCCTCGCCCAGAGTGTTGGCCGCGGCGGCCTGATCCTCGGTCAGGGTCTTGCCGGGGAGATCCGGGTCCAGTCGGGGATAGGGCAGATCACGGGGGGCTTCTTCCTCGCGCAGGGCGCCTTGTTTCACCAGTCCTTTGACCACCGAAGAGGTAACGCCTGCCAGATCGGCCAGTTCCTTGGCGGTGAAGGCCAGGCCGCCGAATTCCTCCACTGCGGCAAGGACACGGGTGCGGGCATCGGTCATGCGATCTGGCAGCCCACTGCCCAGCCGCAGCACCTTGCGCATGGAGACGGGATCCGACAGGCCCGGCGCGCGGGTGGCCAGCCGCAGCATCGCCGGCAGAGGGGTCAGCGTGTAGTCGGCAGATTTGCTCAGGAACTGGCGCATCTCATCGCGCATCGGGGCCACATCCAGCACCCGATTCACCGGGCGCAGTTTGGCCGAATCGAAGTCACCCGCCCCCGGCCCCCAGATCACCCCGAGGACACGGCGCGGGCCCAGCGGCACCTCGACATAGGCACCCAGATGACAGCCGCCTTCGGGGGCGCGGTAGTCCAGAACGCGGTCCAGCGGCTGTGTTGTCAGCACGCCAACCCGTTCGCCTTCGTTGAAAAATGCCTGCTCCTGCACGCGGTCTGCCTCTTTTGCCCGGTGGGGATGATGACCCCCAAAGCGATGCCCTGCAATCGACGCCGGGCGCACGGGGGGTTTTTAAAGCCCGTCCCATCAGGTAAAGGCTAGCGCAATCAAGGCCAACCCATCCAGAGGACCCTAGCCGATGAAATTTTTTGTAGACACCGCCGAAATCGATGCCATTGCCGAGCTGAACGATCTGGGCATGGTGGATGGTGTGACCACCAACCCGTCGCTGATCAAGAAATCCGGTCGTGATATCATCGAAGTGACCAAAGAAATCTGTGATCTGGTCGATGGTCCGGTCTCTGCCGAGGTGACCGCAACCGACGCCGAGACCATGATCGCCGAAGGCCGCAAGCTGGTTGAGATCGCCGAAAACATCGCCGTCAAAGTGCCGCTGACCTGGGACGGTCTGAAGGCCTGCAAAACCCTGACCGACGATGGCCATATGGTGAATGTGACCCTGTGCTTCTCTGCCAATCAGGCGCTTCTGGCGGCCAAGGCTGGCGCGACCTTCATCTCCCCCTTCATTGGCCGTCTGGACGATATAAACCTGGATGGCATGGATCTGATCGCGGACATCCGCACCATCTATGACAACTACGGGTTTGAGACCGAGATCCTCGCCGCCTCTATCCGCAGCGCCAACCACGTGCTGGAAAGCGCGCGCATCGGTGCTGATGTGATCACCGCGCCGCCCGCCGTGATCAAAGGCATGATCAACCACCCGCTGACCGACAAGGGTCTGGATGCCTTCCTCGCCGACATCAAGGCCGCGAACATCAAGATTCTGTAAGCCGCAGGGCACCGGACAGGTTTCAGGAGGGGCGGCCCGGCGGGCGGCCCCTTTTTCGTTGACTGAGGCCCTCTCCCCGGTACAGGCGACGGTGCGCCGGTGGCGGGGAATTTTTTGCCACCCCTGCGCGAAACCCGTGTTATAACACCGTCAAAACCCATCAGAGGTCACAAAGAGCAGAACATGAGCACGACGGCAGAACTGGAAGACAATTTGCGCCAGGCGATCCTGGCCAAACCCGACGCCCTATTGGAAGATCAAAGCGTGATGAGCGCGCTGGTTAGCGCCAATGAGCGCGCGATGGGGTCCAATATTGTGGACCTGCGCGGCATCGCGATGGAGCGGATGGAGGCCCGGCTGGACCGGCTGGAGGACACCCATCGCTCTGTAATTGCCGCAGCTTATGAAAATCTTGCCGGGACCAATCAGATCCACCGTGCTGTGTTGCGGCTGCTGGATCCGATGGATTTTGAGAGCTATCTCGGCAACCTCGGTGGTGAGCTGGCGGAGATCTTGCGGGTGGATGCGGTGACGCTGGTGCTGGAATCGGCGCAGCCCGAACAGGATGCTGCCGTGCAGCGCATGGATCAGGTGCTAAAGGTGGTCGAGCCGGGCTTTGTGGAGCAATATATCAATTCACAGCGCAGTGGCCCCGATCGTCAGGTCACCCTGCGCCAGATGCAGTCTGGCAATGCCCGCACCCATGGGGCTAAGGCTGATTTCATCCGGTCCGAGGCCTGTCTGAAACTGGAACTGGGCGAAGGCCGCCTGCCCGGTCTGCTGGTTCTGGGGTCCGAGGACCCGCATCAGTTCACCCCGCAGCATGGCACCGATCTGCTGGCGTTTTTTGCCGGCGTCTTTGAGCGGTCGATGCGCCACTGGTTGTCGTGACGACACCAGCCACAACGCTGATCTCCCCGGCCTGCCGGGACTCGCTGGAGCAGTGGCTGGCTGGTCTGGCCGCGCTTCAGGGGGCAGCTGAGAACACCGTCACCGCCTATCGCGGCGATGTGGTGGAGTTTCTCGCATTTATGACCCAGCATTTTGGCGGCCCGCAGGGGCTGGGGGCGCTGGCGGAGATTTCCACCGGTGATATGCGCGCCTGGATGGCGGCCACCCGCGCCACAGGCACCGGGGCGCGGTCATTGGCGCGCAAGCTATCGGCGGTCAAAAGTTTTTATACCTGGCTGGCTGAACGGCAGGGGTTTGAGCCCACGGCCGTCTTGTCGGCGCGCAGTCCCAAGTTTCAGAAAAAACTGCCCCGCCCGCTGGCGCAGGATGCCGCGCGGGCGGTGATCGAGACGGTGGAGTTTCAGTCCACCACCGATTGGGTGGCAGCGCGCGATGTGGCGGTGGTGACTCTGCTCTACGGCTGTGGCTTGCGAATCTCCGAAGCACTGGGGCTGACTGGGGCAGACGCGCCGCTGCCGGCGGTGCTGCGGATCACCGGCAAGGGCGGCAAGGAACGGATCGTGCCGGTGCTGCCCACCGCGCGCGCGGCGGTGGATCGGTATCTGCGGCTCTGCCCGCATCCGCAGGAGCGGGACGCACCGTTGTTTCGCGGTGTCCGTGGCGGGGCGCTGAATGCGCGGCTTATTCGCAGCGCCATGGCACAGGCGCGCGCCCAGCTGGGACTGCCTGCAAGTGCCACACCACATGCGTTGCGCCACAGCTTTGCCACCCATCTGCTGGAAGCAGGCGGCGATCTGCGCGCCATCCAGGAACTACTCGGCCATGCCTCGCTGTCGACAACGCAGGCCTATACGGCAGTGGACACAGCGCATCTGATGGATGTCTACAATCGCGCCCATCCAAAAGCGTAAGACCTGCGCAAAATGCGCGATCAACGGGCAGAGTTTAACCCCGCGGTAAGAGCGATGCACGAAATTACTGGCGTCAAATCCAGAAGGACCCCCAGTGATGAGTATCGTCTCCCAAAGCCACACGACAGAAACCGCGCCGCTTGGTGCGCCCTATAATCCCGCCAACCGCAGTGCCGCCAATGCCAGCACATCCGATATCGGAGATGTGGATTTCAGCCAATTCTACGAACAGCTTCTGGCAGATCTCGACAGTGACGGCGACCGCCAGATTTCCGATCAGGAATGGGCCAGTTATCGCGCAAGCAAGGCTGCGCGCGGTGAATACATCGCCAGCCCCGGATCAGATACTGCCAGCGATGCCCCGCAGGTGGTGGACAGCCGCACCCTAACCGAAACCCTGTTTCGCGCCGCATTTACGGATGACGCACAGGACGATTGAACCAGATCAGATCACGGGGGAGTGCCCCCAGCCAGGACGCCAGAAACCGGATAGGTGGCTTTGATCGTTGCGACGGGGCCACTGCCCTGCCAAGGTGCCCCGCTGCCCCCGTGGCTGACACAGCGCCCTTACAAAGCGCAACGCCGCATTGTTCATAGATCTGACACCAAGGGACAGACAAAAAGCCGCCCAGTGCCAAGCGAAATTGGCATTGCAGGCTTGCGGGGCCGGGGGAAAATTGCCATCAGGGCATATGACCCCTCAGTTTCGCGCCCTCTCCGTTCATTTGCTGACCGCCACCGGTGCAGTGTTTGCAATTCTGGCCATGCTGGCCGCCGCTGATGCCAAATGGAGCCTGATGTTTGTCTGGCTTGTTGTGGCCTTTGCCGTGGACGGAGTCGATGGCCCGCTGGCGCGTCACTATGAGGTGAAACGCTACGCGCCGGAATTTGATGGCGTGTTGCTGGACCTGATCATTGATTACCTCACCTATGTGTTCATTCCGGCCTTTGCGTTGTTCAAATCCGGGTTGATGGCGGGCTGGACTGGCTGGGTGGCGCTGATCGTGATCACCTTTGCCAGCGCGTTGTATTTCGCCGACACCCGGATGAAAACCAAGGACAATTCTTTCTCTGGCTTCCCCGGCTGCTGGAACATGCTGGTGCTGGTCATCTTTGCGCTGGAGCCGAGCCATTGGACCAGCCTGGTGCTGGTGACGCTGCTGTCTGTCGCCATGTTCCTGCCGCTGAAGTTCATCCACCCCGTGCGCACCGAGCGCTGGCGCAAACTGTCGTTGCCGATGGCGCTGGCCTGGACCTTCTTTGCCGGATGGGCAGCCTGGGTGGATTTTCATCCCGAGAGCTGGGCACATTGGGGGCTGGTTCTGACCTCTATCTATTTGATCTTTGTCGGCATCGCCCAGCAGATCGTTCCAGAACGCCAAAGCTGATGACGGGCGTCAAAAACAGCTGACACGAGCCCCCGCGGCCATCGGATTTATCGCTCTGAAGTCGGATCCGCCCGAGGCCACGGGCACTAGCCCAATACGCGTGGGCATGCGAACCGCCATCTGCCGCTTTACCCTTCCGTCGCGTAGGCCTATAAGGCCCCCATGTCCCATGTTGCGGCCATCATTATTCGAATTATATCCCCGGCGCTCTGACCACGTGAGCCGCCGGGCAAAGGTGCTTGAGCCATCGCACCGAACCGAATATCCCAAAACACGACCAGATCATCCAAAGGACGCTGCACATGTGTGCCGACACGCCTCAGACGCCTGAGTACAAAGACACCCTCAATCTGCCCAAAACCGATTTCCCGATGCGCGCGGGCCTTCCCAAGCGGGAGCCGGGCTGGCTGGAGCGTTGGGCCCAGATTGGCGTCTATGACAAACTCCGCGAAAAGGCCGCCGCCGCCAAGGGCACCGATGTGGAACGCAAGCCCTTCACCCTGCACGATGGCCCCCCTTACGCCAACGGTCACCTGCACATCGGCCACGCGCTGAACAAGACGATCAAGGACATGATCGTGCGCTCGCACCAGATGATGGGCTTTGATGCGCGCTACGTGCCGGGCTGGGATTGCCACGGCCTGCCGATCGAATGGAAGATCGAAGAGCAGTACCGCAAGAAGGGCAAGAACAAGGACGAAGTGCCGGTTGTTGACTTCCGTCAGGAATGCCGGGCCTTTGCCGATGAATGGGTTGGCATCCAGCGCGAAGAATTCAAGCGTCTGGGCATCACCGGCAATTGGGATGATCCGTACCTCACCATGAACTACCACGCCGAGGCGGTGATCGCGGGGGAGTTCCAGAAATTCCTGATGAACGGCACGCTCTATCAGGGCTCCAAGCCCGTGATGTGGTCGCCGGTAGAGAAAACCGCCCTGGCCGAGGCCGAGATCGAATATCACGACCACAAGTCCCACACCATCTGGGTGCCTTTTGGCTTTGCTGGTGCAACCGGTGATCTGGCCGAAGCCCGCGTTGTGATCTGGACCACCACCCCCTGGACCATCCCCTCGAACAAGGCCGTCGCCTTCAACCCGAAGGTCGCCTATGGCCTCTACCGCGTCGACGCCACGCAGGAAGAGAGCTGGACCAAACCGGGTGAGCTGTATCTCTTTGCCGATGCGCTGGCCGCAGACGCGCTGGAGAAATCCCGCGTGACCGAATTCACCAAAGTCCGCGATGTGGAGGCCTCTGAACTCGATGGCTTGACCCTGAACCATCCGTTCAAGGGCATCGAGGGCGCGAACGGCTTCTGGGATTACGACGTACCGATGATCGACGGCGACCACGTCACCGATGATGCGGGCACCGGTTTCGTGCACACCGCGCCCAGCCATGGTGCGGATGACTACGAGTGTTTCGTGGCGCGCAACTGGATCGACCGGATGACCCATAACGTGGGCGAAGAATCCGAGTTCCTGCCGCATGTGCCGTTCTTTGCGGGCCTTCAGGTCTTTGACAAGAAGGGCAAGGAAGGCAAAGCCAACACCGCTGTGATCGCCAAGCTGGTCGAGGCCGGTGGCATCATCGCCCGGGGCCGCGTCACCCATAGCTACCCGCATTCCTGGCGCTCCAAGGCGCCAATTGTGTTCCGCAACACGCCGCAGTGGTTTGCCTCCGTCGACCGCGAGCTGGACGACGGCATGGGCGAGATGGGCGACACCATCCGCACCCGCGCGCTCAATTCCATCGACCAGCTGGTGCAGTGGACCCCGCAGACCGGTCGGAACCGTCTCTATTCCATGATCGAAAGCCGCCCGGATTGGGTGCTGTCGCGTCAGCGTGCCTGGGGCGTGCCGCTCACCTGCTTCACCAAGAAGGGCGTGCTGCCGACTGATCCCGATTTCCTGTTGCGCAACGAGGAACTGAACACCCGCATCGTGGCCGCGTTCGAGGAACATGGCGCCGATGTCTGGTACACCGATGGCTTCAAGGACAAGATGCTCGACGGCATCGTGCCCCCCGACGACTACGATCAGGTGTTTGATGTGCTGGACGTGTGGTTCGACAGTGGCTCCACCCACGCTTTTGTGTTGCGCGACCGCGAAGACGGCACCGAGGATGGCATCGCCGATGTCTACATGGAAGGCACCGACCAGCACCGTGGTTGGTTCCACTCTTCCCTTTTGCAGGCCTGTGGCACCAAAGGCCGCGCGCCCTATCGCAACGTGGTCACCCATGGCTTCACGCTGGACGAGAAGGGCAACAAGATGTCCAAATCGCTCGGCAACACCATCGTGCCCGAGAAAATCGTCCAGCAGTATGGCGCCGATATCCTGCGTCTCTGGGTGGCCCAGACCGACTACACCGCCGACCAGCGCATCGGGCCGGAGATCCTGAAAGGCGTCGCCGATGGCTATCGCCGCCTGCGCAATACCATGCGCTACATGCTCGGCAGCCTTGCGGATTTCTCCGAGGATCAGCGCGTGGATCCGGCGGATATGCCGGAGTTGGAACAATGGGTTCTGCATCGTCTGGCCGAGCTGGATCATAAGGTCCGCACCGGCTATCAGGCCTATGATTTTCAGGGCGTGTTCTCTGCGGTGTTCAACTTTGCCACGGTGGATCTGTCGGCTTTCTACTTCGATGTCCGCAAGGATGCGCTTTATTGCGATGGTGACACACTGAACGCGCGTGCGGCCCGTACCGTGCTGGATATCCTGTTCCACCGCCTGACAACCTGGCTGGCGCCGATCCTGGTCTTCACCATGGAAGAGGTCTGGCTGGAACGCTTCCCCGGTGAAGACAGCTCACTGCATTTGCAGGACATTCCCGCGACCCCGGCGGATTGGCTGAATGAGCCGCTGGCCGCGAAATGGGCCAAGGTCCGTCAGGCCCGCCGCGTCGTCACCGCCGCCCTTGAGGTGCAGCGCGTGGACAAGGTGATCGGTGCCTCGCTGGAGGCCGCGCCGGTGGTGCATGTGCGCGATCCGGAGGTGCTGGAGGCGCTGAAATCGGTGAATTTTGCTGATGTCTGCATCACCTCCGATATCGCCCTCAGCGGCGATCCTGCCCCGGCGGAAGCCTTCCGCATGCCCGAGGTCGATGGCGTGTCGGTGGTGTTTGAGAAGGCCGATGGCGACAAATGCCAGCGCTGCTGGAAAATCCTGCCCGATGTGGGCAACCACAGCCACGCGGGCGTCTGCGGGCGCTGCGATACGGCGCTGAGCTAAGACAGGGATCCGTCCAGGTGGGCAGCCGGTGCTGCCCCGGACAGCGGTGATCTCAGATCCCCAACGGGATCTGCGCGCCGCCCACCCCTCGATGGGGCGGGCGGCGCGCTTCTTTTGACGTCTTTGACGGGGGTATTCTGTCAAAGAACGCCGGCGGTTTTCTGGTCAGCGCGAGGGAGGCGATCCGGGCCGGATCAGCCGATCACCCGCAGCGCTGCGCGATATTTGTTCTGGGCAATCACTTCGCTGGCTGGAAGCGGCCCGGCGTGGCAACCCGATTGCAGATCCTGCAGGGTCTGTTGCACCACGGTGCGCAGATGCTGGGTGCCGGCAGCCATCAGACTTCCGCCCTCACGGGTTCCGGTTATGGCTGCCTGCTGGGACACGGCCTTGGCCGTCTTGGCCAGGGAGGCCGCAGTTTCCAGCCCGCCCGGCAGCGTTCCGGTCTGCTGGGCCTGCGCCTGTTTCGTCGCCGCCTGCCCACTCATGTGGCCATTCAGCATGCGGTAAACGCTGATATTTCCTTGGGTGGTGATATGCATGGCGACTGACCTTCTTCATAACTTGAGACCCAGTTTTACTAAAATTTAGTGCAATTGCATGGGCACCTGAGGTTAGCCGACCCTGCCGAAGGCATAGCCTCCTATCCCAAAGGTTAGGTCCAGCGGCCGGATCGAGGTTCCGCCTTGACGCTGAGCAGGATCCAGCAGACGCTGGCCAAGGTGTGACAGCATCAAGCGTAAGGACCACCGGACCCGTGCAGCCCCCTGAAACCGCGACCCAACAGATGGCAGAGGCCAGTCTTGAAACACCTGTCGGCACGCTGTGCGTGGGGGAGCAGGATGGCGCCATTGTTCGCCTGACGTGGCAGGCCGCGCCGACCGGCGCATCGGGCTCGGCCCTGACGGCTGAGGCTCTGGCCCAGTTGCGCGCCTATTTCGCCCATGAGCTGACCGCTTTCGACCTGCCGCTGGCGGTCGCGGGCAGCGATTTTCAGCGCGCGGTCTGCGCCGCCATGTCGGCAATCCCGCTTGGCGAAACCCGCACCTATGGCGACATCGCAAAGGAGCTCGGCGCAGCAGCCCAGCCCGTTGGCAACGCCTGTGGCGCCAATCCGATCCCGGTGATCATCCCCTGCCACCGGGTGCTTGGCGCCTCAGGTCTCGGGGGATTTTCCGGCGCGGGCGGGGTTGAGACAAAGGTGGCGTTGCTGCGCCACGAAGGGGCGGCAGGGTTGTTGATCTGATCCACCGGATGCCGGACAGACGCTGCGCGGATCCGCGGCACGACCCGAACAATTGGTCGCAGCGCAGAAGCGGTCCGGCGGGTGTACGATGCTGGGCAATCTGGTGTAGGGCAACGCCCAAAAGGTGACTTCTGACATGACCCAATTGCCCCTCGCCCGGTTTGACATCACGGCAGAACAAATCGCCTATGTGGTGGATGTGTTCTATGCCCGCGTGCGTGTGCATCAGGTGTTAGGACCCGTGTTTTCTGCCCATGTCGAAGACTGGCCAGAGCATGAAGAGAAGATCACCCGGTTCTGGTGCAATGCGATCCTGCGGGAGAAATGTTACAGCGGCAATCCGATGCGGGTGCATGTCAGCCGACCGGACGTGAAGGCAGAGCATTTTCCGATCTGGCTGGGGCTGTTTCACGAGGTCCTGCAAGCCGAATTGCCAGAGCTGACCGCCCGGCAATGGGGCGCACTGGCGGATCGCATTGGCGAGGGGTTTCGCACCGGCATCGTCGCCATGCGCCAGCCCAAGGACGCGCCGCCGAAGTTGTTCTGACCCAACTGCAGGCTGGTGACATCGGGTTGATGCCGCTATTTGTCCTTTGAAAACAAACCTGTCAGGGCACTCTGGATCACCTTTCGGGTGCTGGGCTTGTGTCCTTTGGAGAAAACCATCGGGCGGCAAACCTCCATCGCGGCGATGCCGACGCGCGCCGAAAGCGCGCCGTTCACCAGACCTTCGCCAAAGCGGCGCGACAGTTTGGACAGGATCGAGCCGCCCAGTACCGGCTCAAGCAGATCATCGCCCACCGCCACAGCGCCAGTGGTCACCAGATGCGCCAGCACCGCTCTGGTGAGCCGCCAAGAGCTGAAAAAACCCGAACGCCCGCCATAGATCTCGGCGATCCGACGGATCATCCGCAAGGAGGTAAAAAGCGCCGTCACCACATCGGCCAGCGCCAGCGGCACCAGCGCGGTGACTGTGGCGACCTGACGCGCGCCGCCTTCGACCACCCGCCGCGCACGGACGTCCAGTGGGGCGAGCAACTCGGTCTCGGCCAGATGCAACAGCGCATCGGCGTCCATGATGTCGCCCTTACGCTCACCCAGCCGGGCAAGGCCCCAGCTCAGATCCTTGCGTCCGTGGTAAAAGCGCTCCAACCCCGCAACGTAGCGGCGCGCGGCCTTCAGATCAGCAGTGGCATCGGCCGTCTGGCCCGCCGCTGGATCCGCTGCCAGTAACGGCTGACTATTGCGCAGCGTTTCCACACGGCGCAGGCGCGACAGCGCCGCAAGTTCACGCAGAACCATCAATAGCGCCAACACCAAGGCGACAGCAAATCCCACCGTGATGGCCCACCCCAGCAGCGGAACGCGGTCGATCAGGCCAGTGGTGAAATCCCAGGCCGCGACAGAGACAACGGCGCCAATAAGGGCTGTTAGAGAAGCCCAGAACCAGCGCACCAGACGCGAGGGTCGCCGGTTTACCAGCTCTGCTGCCTGCGCCAGCGCGGGTTGCGGCAGATCCCCGGTTGCGCCATCCAGATCCGGCACAGGCGGTGCTGTGGCCACATCCGGCGAGGCGTCCGCCACGCTGGTGTCGCTCAGATCAAAAAGCACAGCATCCTTGCGGGTCATGCGGAATCCTTTGGCGGGTTGGACTGAGTGGTGGGAGTTGTCGCCGTAGGTTTAGATGCGGGTTTCGGCGCAGGTTCCGGCGCGGGCCAGACATATCGCATATCTGGCAGCTGCTCATTGTTGCCGGCACCATCGGTACGGCGTTCTTCGACGAACCCTTCGCGCAGGTAGAACCGCTGCGCGCCCTCATTGGCCTGAAAGGTCCACAGATGCAGCGGTGACTGCACGGATTTGGCATAGTCCAGCAACGCCCTCCCAAGCCCCTGCCCCCGTGCCGTATCACGAATATAGAGCGCGCAGACCTCGGCTTCATCGCGGGCGAGGAACCCCTCCACGCGCCCTGCAATCTGCGCCACAGTGACCCAGCCGCGGTCAATCATGATGCCGCAGAAGTTGATCGCCTCGGCGCCCGTATGCTGCTTGGGCATCCAGGGGGTCTCGACTTCAAACCCGTGCAGGATTTCGGCGATCTTACCCGCGTCTGTGCTGCGGGCGGGACGTAGAATATGGGTCATAGGCGATCTCCGATCAGAAATTCCGCTGCCCGGTCCAGGCGGATATGAGGCGGGCCATCGCCGGGGCGCAGAGTCAGCGGTGCAGGCGCAAAGGCCATTGCCTGATACTCTCCGTCAAGCCAGCTTGCGGCGCCTTGGCGGGCGGGTGTCAGCAGGTGCGAAGGGTCTGCGGGCAGCGCACCGGGGTAAAAGGCAGCAGGTTTTCCATTGTTCAGAAGCGTGCCACGCACGCAAGGAAGATCGGTGCCGCTATGGCTGCGCATTTCCTCGGTTGTGGCGCGGAGTGCGGCGAGGGACAACGCTGCTGTTTCTGCCCCGGCAAAGCGGGCGCGGTCGCGGGCATCGCGGGTCAGCGCCTCAATGATCGCAGTCAGCTGCGGGTGTTGCTGGTGATGAAGATGGTCCGCCTTGGTCGCGGCAAAGAGGATCTTCTCCACCCGCTTGCCGCGCAGGACCTGGCGCAGGAAACCATTGCGACCGGGGCGAAAGGCGGCAAGTATATCAGTCATCGCATGGCGCAGATCCTCTACCGCGCGGGGGCCGGAATGGATGGCGCTAAGTGCATCGACCAGAACCACCTGCCGGTCAATGCGGGCGAAGTGATCGCGAAAGAAGGGTTTGACGACCTTGGATTTATAGGCTTCAAAGCGGCGCTCCATCTCGCGGTGAAGCGAGCGGCGCGGGGCGCTGGCCGACAACGGGATGGGCGCAAAGGTCAGCACCGGTGAACCCGCCAGATCCCCCGGCAGCAGAAACCGCCCCGGCGTGCAATCATAATACCCATCACCGCGCGCGGCCTGAAGATACGCCGCAAAAGCCGCCGCAAGATCCTGTGCACGCGGTTCATCATGGGGGGCTGTCGCGTCCACCTTCTGTGCCAAATCCAAAAAGGCCTGCGCTTGCGACCTGCCCCGGATGCGGGTCAGCACCTCGTCGCACCATTGGGCATAGGTCTTGTCCAGCAACGCCAGATCCAGCAGCCATTCGCCGGGATAGTCCACGATATCCAGGTGCAGCGTGCGCGGACCTTGCAAGCCAGAGAGCAACCCATTTGGCTGAACCTTCAGGCTGAGCCGCAGTTCTGAAACCGCGCGGGTGCTATCGGGCCAAAAGGGGCGCGGGCCGGTGAGGGCCGCGAGATGGTTTTCATAATCAAAACGCGGCACGGTATCGTCGGGTTGCGGTTGCAGAAAGGCCGTGTCGATCCGCCCTTCGCGCGCCGCTGCAAGCTGTACCATCCGCCCCCGGTTCATCAGATTGGCCACCAGAGAGGTGATGAACACCGTCTTGCCTGCACGGGCAAGACCCGTGACGCCAAGCCGGATCGACGGCTCAAACAGGCTCTCCGAGAGCGAGGCCCCCGCCCCCTCGACGCTGCGCAAGACCCCGTCTGCCAATGATGAAAGTCCCAAGTAATCGCCTCGCGCTGCTGACCTGTCCTGCGGCCATGTAATGTGGATCAGGTGACGCCGTCATATTGGTGCGGCCCATTGGATCCTCTTTGGTTTTCACCAAGATAGGCGCTGGCCCGGTCCGATACCACCCTAGAGCAGCCCCGCAATGAACGCGCAAAGCACAAGGTCTGACCGCCTGGGGGACTTGTGCCGCCGCTGTCGGCAGGATAATTGCCCCGCCATGCCGCGTTTTGCTTTAAAAGTCGAATACCATGGGGCGCCCTTTGCCGGATGGCAGCGCCAGAAAGATCAGCCCTCGGTTCAGGGTGCGATCGAGGATGCGCTTGCGCGGTTGGAACCCGGCCCGCACACCATCGCGGCAGCGGGGCGCACCGACACCGGCGTGCACGGTTTGGGTCAGGTTGCCCATTGCGATATGGCCAAGGAGTGGGACCCTTTCCGTCTGTCCGAGGCCCTGAACTTTCACCTAAAGCCTGCACCGGTCGCCATTGTGGCCTGTGCCCGCGTCGAAGACGATTGGCACGCGCGGTTTTCAGCGGTCGAGCGGCAGTATCTGTTCCGCATTCTGATCCGCCGTGCACCTGCAACCCATGATGCGGGCCAGGTTTGGCAACTGGGCCATGATCTGGACGCCGAAGCCATGCAGGAAGGGGCCAACCACCTGATGGGTCAGCATGATTTCACCACCTTCCGCTCGTCTATCTGTCAGGCGGCCAGCCCGTTGAAAACGCTGGACGAGTTGCGGGTGGAGCGTGTGCAGGGGTTTTCCGGGCCAGAAATACATTTCCACGTGCGGGCGCGATCCTTTCTGCACAACCAAGTCCGCAGCTTTGTCGGCACGCTGGAGCGGGTTGGGGCGGGGACCTGGGATCCTGCCGACGTCAAAACCGCGCTGGACGCACAGAACCGCGCGGCCTGTGGGCCGGTGTGCCCCGGTCATGGGCTTTATCTGGCACGGGTCGGCTATCCGGATGATCCTTTTGACGGACCCCGTGCATCCTGAGCATTACAAAAATAGTTTCTCCACAAGATATTGTTTTTAAAACTTTAAATGTGAAAAATCGCGTTTCACCGTGCTTATCTCTGTTTTTTTCAATACCTAGGGGAACCATCTTCCGCATCTCGCGTTACTCAATGAGTAAGAGTTTTATCCAGCGGGCGGTAAGATGGAAAACGACATGGATCTTCTTGGCAATTTGCTACGGCATTCATCACTGCCGCTGTCACTTCTTGATCCCGGCAAAGATGAGATTGAGCTGACCTTCGTTAACAAGGCGTTCGAAAAGATGACCGGTTACCGGCGACAGGATTTAATTGACCGGCCCTGCCCCCTATTTCAGGGACCTACGATTGACGGGAACGCGGTCAGCGATTTGAAAATAGCCCGCGATGAAGGTAAACGCGTTTCACGGGTGTTCTGGGTCACGACTGCGGACGGAGAGCCTTTCGAATGTCTGACCTACATTGATCCGATTGAGGTTTCTCCTGGTGTAGTTGTGATGCTCGGCTGCCACTTTGCTCTGTCACCGGCCCTGTCAAAAGCACCTCGAACCGGTCATTTCGCAAACGGATCCTTCTTACCGTCCGAGTTGCCCGCGCCAACTGGAGAGAATGCTATAAATGTCGGAGAGAACCGCAACTCGGAGATACTGAATTTCGAGGACAGCAAAGACGAGCTGCTTGATTACGCGCGTAAGGCGCTGCTGCGCTGCATTGAGATGCGTCGTAACACGCTCTACAGTCGGATTGATCTCTACTTCAACCGCCGTCGTGGCAATTTAATGGGTGGGCAACCCGACGATATTGATGCAGCAGCCATGGCCCGTGACCCGCTGCTGGGGCGCCGGGGAAATCAGGCCTGATGGCCTGATCCGATCTATTGCCCGCCCAGCAATGTTAGGCGATATCTCAAAGCAAGATCAGCCGCGACCGCGATAGGGCGGCACACCCTGATCCGGGATCCAGACGCCGTCTGGCATCGGACCGGTTTGCCAGAAGACATCAATCGGAATGCCGCCGCGCGGATACCAGTAGCCGCCGATGCGTAGCCACTGCGGGTCAAGAAAATCAGCAAGGCGGCGGGCGATCGAAACGGTGCAATCCTCGTGGAATGCGCCGTGGTTGCGGAAGGATCCAAGAAACAGTTTCAGCGATTTGCTCTCGACCAGCCAAGGGCCGGGTACATAGTCGATAACCAGATGGGCGAAATCAGGCTGGCCGGTCATCGGGCACAGCGATGTAAACTCTGGCGCGGTAAAGCGCACATTATACGCAACATCGGCCTGCGGGTTTGGCACCCGTTCCAGCTCTGCCTCATCGGGGTTGGACGGCATAACGGTAGCGCCGCCCAGTTGTTTGAGATTCTTGTAGATATCGTCGCTCATCAAATTTTCCCTAAGATCGTGGAGGTGTTCAGACGCCGCGTTTGTTGCCCCAGACCAACACATGCAGCTGCGGCAGCACACGAGGGGCGAACCACAGGTCACCGGTCACTTTTTCAATCAACCAGTGCAGACGTTCCGTTGCGGCGACAAGATCCACCGCCACATCTGGATCAACCTCGGGGTTGCCCGGTTGCAGGTAAAGCGGCAGGTCGGGCAGCCGTTTGGCAACTGCCCGCGCCCAATCGTAATCCCGATCATCAAAGATGACGATTTTCACCACAACCTGACCGCAGCCCTTGGCCGCACTTAGACAATGATCGAATTTTTGCCAATCAACGCGGTGACCGCTGGAGGGCGGTTTGGGGCTAAGCACAAGCGTATCCAGATCCGCAAACCAGGGCTGCCTGATCGACCCTTGGGTTTCACAGGCAAAGCGATACCCTTCGGCCTTGCCCTTGGCGATCAGTGGCGCAAAATTCTGAATTGCCGGGTTGCCGCCTGACAGGGAGATCGTAAGCGGCTGCCCTCCGCTGAGGCGCGTGACGTCCTGCCAGATCTGACTGGTGGTCATGGGGGCCCAGCTTTCGCGAAAGCGGCTGTCCACGGCATGCAGGCTGTCACACCAGCTGCACCGGTAGTCACACCCGCCCGCACGAACAAAAACCGTTGGTTCCCCGATCAGCGCGCCCTCGCCTTGAATGGTCGGGCCAAAGATTTCCGCGATGCGCAACATCGTCCCAGCCCGCGCCATTGGTTTCAGAGCGCTGCCCGGTACATCTGCCTCAATCGGTGCCCGTGTTGCCGTCGGGGCTTGGCTGTGTATCATGGTCGATATTCCGCCCATGTTTTGGGGGTTTCCGAGATACGCACCGCTGTTGTTTCTGGCCAGCGCGCGGCACACCAATCGTAGAAATGACGCGCCATGTTTTCCGCCGTAGACGGTCCGTCCATCACATCATTTAGGTGACGGTGGTCAAATGTGCCGTCGATGTAATTCTTCAGCGGAGCCAATTCATGATAGTCGCGAACGAACCCGTCGCTGTTCAGCTTGGCCCCCGCCAATTCAACAATAACGATGTAATTGTGCCCATGCAGGCGTGCGCATTGATGATCATCCGGCAGATGGGTCAGCTGATGCGATGCGGAGAAATGGAATTCCTTAGTGATCCGATACATCAGGCGGCCCCTTCTTTGGTGGCGGTCAGCCAGAACTCAGGATCATCGTAGATGGTGGGATCGGTGACGCCCGCCAGATGAAATGCCTCGCGCCGCTCGACGCAGGTGCCGCAGCGTCCGCAATGGTGGGCACCGCCTTTGTAGCAGGACCAGGTTTCGGCAAAGGGCGTATTGACCCGCGCGCCCTCGAGCACGATATCGCCTTTGGAGCGGTCCACGAAGGGCGTGACCAGTGCCACATCCGCATAGCCGTCCAGCGCCTGCCGTTGCATCTGGTCAAACGCTTTAGTGAAGGCCGGGCGGCAGTCCGGGTAGATGAAATGATCACCGCCGTGCACCGCTGTTGCAACAGCGGTGTCGCCCTTGGAAGCCGCAATCCCATAGGCGATGGTCAGCATGATGGCATTGCGGTTGGGCACCACGGTAACCTTCATGGTTTCTTCCGCGTAGTGCCCGTCCGGCACGTCGATATCATCCGTTAGTGCCGAGCCGCTGAGCGCCGCACCGACAGAGCGCATATCAATGATGTCATGCGGAACGCCGAGCCGTTGCCCGCAAGCAGCGGCATAATCAAGTTCCTTGCGATGGCGTTGACCATAGTCAAAAGACACCAAACGCGACAGCTGCCCTTGGGCTGCCAAAACATGGGCGAGGGATACCGAATCCAATCCGCCAGAGCAGATGACTAGTGTTTTCAATTTTTCAGTCCTTGTTTTGATGTCCGGGTAGGCTGCGACCGGAAAGGCGTGCGTATAGCGAGCAGAATTAACCTTTGCAAGATCATGTCTGACGATTGCCGCAACGTAAAGAACCCCTGCTGATTGAGGCGTCAGCAGGGGTTCTTTTTTAAATTAACTATTTATTTTTAATAGAAAATTATCGAACTTCAGTCACTAGAGTGACCTCTAAGAACTGCCCATTGGCTTGGCACGCTATTGAGGTTTGAGAAAATTGACACCCCTAGCTCACCGAGGCGTTAACCAAGATCTTCCTGCGTGTAGGCCTTTAGTTCTGCGCGGGCGACCTGACGGCGATGCACCGCATCAGGACCATCAGCCAGCCGCAGGGTGCGCACATGGGTCCAGGCCTGGGCCAGCGGCGTGTCCTGACTAACCCCCTGCCCGCCATGCATCTGCACCGCCTCATCAATAACTTTCAGCGCGACCCGAGGGGCGATAACCTTGATCTGGCTGATCCAAGGGGCAGCTGCGCGGGCGTCGCCCTGATCCATATACCATGCCGCCTTAAGGCACAGGAGACGTGCCATTTCTATCTCCATCCGGCATTCGGCGATGATATCGTAATTGGCACCAAGCTGCGCCAAGGGCTTGCCGAACGCCTCGCGACGCAGGGACCGGCGGCACATTTGTTCCAACGCGATTTCTGCCTGACCAATGGCGCGCATACAGTGGTGAATGCGCCCCGGCCCGAGACGGCCCTGGGCGATCTCAAACCCGCGGCCTTCGCCGAGCAGGATATTCATAGTCGGCACGCGGACGTTGGAAAAGCGGATGTGCATATGCCCATGCGGGGCATCGTCGTGGCCATAGACCTCCATCGGGCGCAACACTTCGATCCCCGGCGTATCAGCGGGCACGACAATCATCGACTGGCGTTTGTGCTTGGGCAGGCTGGCATCGCCGGTGCGCACCATGACAATGTAGACCTTGCAGCGCGGATCACCCGCCCCTGAGGCCCACCATTTTTCACCGTTCAGCACATAATCCTCACCGTCGCGCACACAAGACATCGCCACGTTGGTCGCATCAGAGCTGGCCACGTCAGGCTCTGTCATCAGATAGGCAGACCGGATCTCGCCCGCCAGCAAGGGGGCCAGCCACTGTTGTTTCATCGCTTCGGTGCCGTAGCGCTCAAACACCTCCATATTGCCGGTGTCCGGCGCAGAGCAGTTGAAGACTTCCGCCCCGAGTGGGGTCTTGCCCATTTCCTCGGCGAAATAGGCATATTCTACGGTGGTGAGACCAAAGCCCTTGTCACTGTCCGTCAACCAGAAATTCCACAGGCCCTCCGCTTTCGCCTTGGCTTTCAGCCCTTCCAGTATCTCAGCCTGACGGTCGGTGTATTGCCAGCGGTCATCTTTGCCGATCTCAGCGTGATACGCATCTTCCAGCGGCATGATCTCGTCGCGGATCATTGTCGCCACCCGGTCCAGCAGGGCGCGGGTTTCGCTCCGCATTCCGAAGTTCATGTCCATGCCTGCGCCTTTTTGGTTGCTGTTGTCAGATGCAGCATGGCGCGGGGCTGGCGGCGCTGTCCAGCCGGGTGACGGGACGTCACAGCAACAAAGACCGGATTGCCGCAACAAAGTGCAGCAGGGCAGGCATCCTCAGGCCGTGGGTCTGGCAGAGGTCGTTGCATATGCCCCGCCTGACGCAGCGGTCGGCGGGGCAAAGGGATCAGCTGATGAAAGCTTTGTAGCCAGCGTCGTCCATGTAGTCATCCATCGGAGACAGATCAGCGGGCTTGATCTTAAAGAACCAGGCATCGCCCTGCGGATCGTCATTGATCTTGCCGGGATTGTCGACCAGCGCCTCGTTGACCTCGACGATTTCACCGTCCAGTGGCGCCAGAATATCGGACGCTGCCTTGACGGATTCGATCACCACAATCTCGTCATCCTTTGACACCTCGGTGCCAACTTCGGGCAACTCTACAAAGACCACATCACCCAGCTGCTCGGCCGCGTGACTGGTGATGCCCACTGTGATCAGGTCGTCGCCGTCGGGCAGCAGCCATTCGTGTTCTTCGGTGTATTTCATCTGTTTCTTCCTTTAGGAATGGGCGCGGGGGTCAGCGCCCGTATGTGGCCACCACAACGGGTGGCCAAGGTTTCGTATTCATAATGGTGATCTATTGCGGCGGACACACGCAACCGGATCGCCGTGACGCGAACAGCATTGGCCAGCCCTGTGAAAAGACGGCCATGACATTTTCGGTTTTTGCGTGGTCTTAGCAACCATGCCGATCCGTCCCATATATTCAGGGCCGGTCCGATCAAGATGATGACTGGTCCCGGCATCAAATCCCTACGCAGGCCAAGCCTGCGCAGTGTGATGCCCCCTCTGTCCCTTTGCCTGAGATCGTTATCCCTTCGGCGCCCTGCGGTGGTCAGGATCTCTCCAGAGTGCGTTACGTTTACGGTCCCTTGTGCCTGAGAGTTTCCGGGGCGGTTGCTCCTTCGGCACCAGTGTCGGGGGGTAAATCCCGCCGCAATGGTTCTCCCGCATACGCCTGTATACGCTACCAATATCGCTAATTTCGTTCAAGCTGCAATCGGCGTCAGTGCGGTTTCAAAACGTAGCACAATCGCCCTGTCTGACAATAAGTGTGCCCCACAAAATGGGCTATAAGCATCAGTAAAGGTTGAAATACTCCGCCTGTTCCCATTCACTGACGGTGTCGAGATAGCGCGACCACTCGACCTCTTTCAAATGTGCGAGATAGTCCACGACATCATCCCCCAACGCAGTGCGAAACAGGTCTGAGGCCGTAAAGGCCGCAAGCGCCTGACCAAGCGAACGAGGCAGTTTGGCCGCGTCGTCTGAATAGGGTGACACTGTCGGCGCAGGGGCACGACGCCCGCTGACCAGCCCCTCGCTGCCAGCGATAATCTGCGCGGCCAGTGCAAAATACGGATTGGCCGAACTGTCGGGTGCACGGTTTTCGATGCGACTGGTGACATCCCCCGGGCGCATCAGCCCGCGCAGCATAGCACCGCGATTGTCTTCGCCCCACTGCACCCGGTTGGGCGCCAGCTGGAACGGAAGGTAGCGTTTGTAGCTGTTGACCGTGGGCGCAACCAAAAGCGACGCGGCCTCGGCGTGGGCCAGCAGCCCCGCCATCCAACTGCTGGCCTCTGGTGTCAATTCGCCTGCAACCTCGGGCATGAACAGATTGCGGCCCGTGGCCCCGTCGAGCAGCGATTGATGGATATGCCAACCATTCGCCATGGCGTGGTCCTGTCGCGGCTTGGCCATGAAACTTGCGTGCAAGCCCCGCGCCGTACAGACCTCCTTGACCATGGTGCGGAACATCATCATCGCATCGGCCTGCGTCATTGGGTCGGCAGGATCAAAGGTAAACTCGAACTGGCTGGGGCCCATTTCGATTTCCACGCTGCGCACCGGTAGGCCCAGCGCCTGCGCGTGTCGCCGCAACGTATCGAGGATTTCCTCGGCCTCGCTGTAACGGGTTTCGGTCAGATACTGGTAACCCTGGATCAGGTTACGCGTTTCAATCGGGGCCCCTGGCATACCCGACTGCCCATGCGCCAGAGCCGGGTCCACACGCTCAAAAATCTGAAACTCCACCTCCAGTCCGACCACGGCTTCCAGCCCCTGTTCGGCCAGCGTGGCCATCGCCCGGTCCAGTATATGCGCCGAGCCGAAAGGCACCACCGCGCCATCGTAAAAGGCGACGTGACAAAATACCCAAGCAGAATGCGGCGACCAGGGCAGTATTCGGAACGTCTCGGGCCGGGGGACCAGCAACACGTCGCTTGCCCCCTGCATCGGGGTGACGACGTCCTCGGGGTTTTCGCTCCAGACCGGGAAGGCCGTCCGGTGGGCTGTGTCCTTTAGCAGCAGCGTCGAAGGCATGGCAATGCCCTGCTCAAACAGTGCCCGCAGACCTGAGGCCATCAGCGTCTTGCCCCGCAGAATACCGTGCTGATCGGCAAAGAGCACCCGCACGGTTTCCAGGCCCGCTGCCTCTGCCTGAGCGATCACCGCCTCGCCTGACTGGCATGCCTGCTCTGCGAGCAACCCTTTGCGCGCAAGCGCTCCCTTATGAAGAGACGTCGTCATTCTGTGATCGTGCCCTTATGTTGTCTGTCGGCTTGAGTGTTGTCAGTCTGTGCCCGCTTGGTGTTCTGTACTGTCGCCCCTGATATCACCGCTTTTGCATTAGAGGGTAAAAGGAACGCGGCGTCTTAAATTATGCAAATGCATAATTTAAGCTTGAACTAAAAAACCAGTTCAGGTCCAGTCCCTTATCAAATGCGATGCAGAAAAACGGCGGCGTACCTTCAGATTGCTGCGCATGGCTGAAAACACAAATAGATGTGCCACCCATGGTGGCAGAGCGGGACAACAAGAGAGCGACACATACGCGGGACTGGCTGGATGACATCTGGTCGTCGCACATATAACCGTATGTTGGATCCAATATAACCATTTGGTCTGTGTCAAATGAGGCCCCTGCCATGAGATTGCGGAAGAGACGATGAGTGAGCAAGACCGAAATATTTCCTCCAGCTTTGCCAAAGGACTGGCTGTTCTGGCCGTGTTTGACGCGGCCACACCAACGCTGACACTGGCAGAGATTGCGCGGCGCACCGGGCAGGATCGCGCCACCGCACGGCGCGGGGCGCTGACTCTGGTGCAGGCAGGATACCTGCGCCAGCAGGGGCGTGTGCTGTCGTTGACACCGCAAGTGCTGGCGCTGTCGGGCGGCTTTCTTCAGGCCAATCAGTTTGGTCGCAAGGTGCAGCCGGTGCTGAACAGGCATGCGCGCAGCCTAGGGGCAGAGATCACGCTGGCCACCCTTGATCAGAACCGCGTGCTGCTGCTGGCACAATCCACTGTGGAACATGCGCCGGTCACCTATGGGTTTACGGCTGGGGCCCATATCCCGCTGGTTCACACCAGCCTGGGCCGGATGCTGATGGGCTGCCTGCCCGCCGAGATCGCCGTCGATGCGTTGTCGAGCGCCAAGATCCCGCGTCATACCGAACAGTCACTGATCAAGGTCGACCAGATCCTAGAGCGCATCTCAGCGGCCCGCCAACAGGGATACGCCGTGACCGATAGTGAGTTTGAAACCGGGATCATTGGCTATGCAGTGCCAGTATCGCGCCCGGATCAGCGGCCAATCGTCGTGGGCAGCTCAGCGCCGCGTGGACTGAACCCTGAGCAAGACACCGAAGCCTCCCTGCGGGCGCTGCAACTTTGCGCGGCAGAGCTGCGCCAGAGCCAGGCATTGGCGGATCTGTAGCCTCTCGGAAGTGCGGGCAGTCCGATATTCAAAATTTCGCGAAGGATGTTATCCCAAGCGCCCCCCTTGGAGTGCCACCGGCAAGTCCGCATAAATGCAAGGTGCATCATGAAAGGACCGCCGATGACCGCGCCGCGCTATTTCACCCCCAAAGGGGGCCATCCCGGTCAGGAGCAACTGCTGACCGACCGCGCCATGTTCACCGATGCCTATGCGGTGATCCCCAAGGGCACGATGCGTGATATTACCACGTCGTTCCTGCCGGGCTGGACGGGTATGCGCATGTGGGTCATTGCGCGACCGCTCAGCGGGTTTGCCGAGACGTTTTCACAATACATCGTCGAGCTGCAACCGGGCGGCGGATCTGATCTGCCCGAACATGATGACGCCGCACAATCGGTGCTGTTTGTCACCGAGGGCCGGTTGGGTCTGACAGTTGCGGGCGCACAGCATGTTCTGGAACCGGGCGGCTATGCCTATATTCCCGCTGGTGCCGACTGGTCCCTGCACAATAGCAGCGAGACGGCGGCCGGGTTCCATTGGATCCGCAAACGCTGGCAGACCGCGCCGGGTGTTGAAAAGCCCACGCCCCTGATTGCCAATGAACGCGATATCGCGCCGACAGTGATGCCCGACACCGAGGGTCGCTGGGCCACGACGCGCTTTGTCGACCCCAGCGATCTGTCCCATGACATGCATGTCACCATTGTCACCTTTGAGCCGGGTGGGGTGATCCCTTTCCCCGAAACCCATGTGATGGAACACGGGCTGTTTGTGCTGGAAGGCAAAGCCGTCTATCGGCTCAACCAGGATTGGGTCGAGGTCGAGGCCGGCGATTTCATGTGGTTGCGCGCCTTCTGCCCGCAGGCCTGTTATGCCGGGGGTCCGGGGCGTTTTCGCTACCTGCTCTACAAAGATGTGAACCGTCACATGCCCCTCAGCCCGCCACGCTGACCAGAGGTGAAAAGATGGGGCGGTGCACGCGTCGCCTCATGTCCAATTTGACAAAAATACCTTGCCTGCCCCGCCTTGCCAGATCGCGAGGACAGGTTAAGCTTGAGAGACCTCAAACTGTGCCGTGGACTGCGCGACGCCCCCGTGACCAAAGATGGAAATCAAATGCCCCTGCCGACCTTTGTAATTTCTAACAGCCCGACCGGTCAGCCGCGCTCGATCCCCCGCACTACATTGGGTGCCGCAATCTGTGCCCTGACGCTGACCCTTGGCGCGGTGCTGCCCGGACCCGCTGCGCGGGCCGGTGATATGAAACATGTCGGCGAGGTAAAAAGCGTTCATGTGCTGGGCCGGACCTGGCATGTCGCCGCATTGGAGGCCGACGAGGGCGCGCGCCTGAAGACACCGCGCTATACTGCCGTGCGTCAGAACGCGGAACTGGATGCCTTTCGCCCGCCTGCCGTGCTGAGCGCGAAACAGGCCGTGCGCGCGTTTCACGCAGCAACAGGCTGTCGTGCCAACATATCCACCATGGTGCGATCCATAGATGGTACGTATATCGCGCAGCTTGTCTGCCGCTGACCCTCGCATCCACCGGCACGCTGAATTGAAACACCGCGCAGGCAATTGTGACCGAAACCATGGCACAATTGCCGTTGTGGCGGATTGAGCCATCAGGTGCGCCCTGTCATAGCTTGGGCATGAAACTTGCAATCAATGGATTCGGCCGCATCGGCCGCGCTATTCTGCGCCAGATCCTGACATCGCCACGCGGTGACGGGATTGAGATTGCGCGGATCAACGATATCGCGCCTTTGGACATGTGCGCTTATTTGTTTCAATACGATAGCACCTATGGTCCCTACCCCAGCGCAGTCACCGCAGAGGGCGACAGCCTGCTTATTGCAGGCCGCCGCATCCCATTTAGCCAGACGGCAGATCTTAGCACACTGAACCTACGTGGCGTGGATGTGGTGCTGGAATGTACCGGCATCGCGCGGACGTCAGATGTGGCGGAACGCGGCCTGGCTGCGGGCGCACGCAAGGTGCTGATCTCTGGCCCCTCGCCGGCTGCTGAACAGACCGTTGTTCTGGGTGCGAATGAGACGGATCTGGGTGCGGCCAAGATCATCTCCAATGCGTCCTGCACCACCAATGGGCTGGCGCCTCTGGTCAAGCTGCTGGACGCCCTGAGGGGGATTGATAGCGGTCATATGACCACGATCCATTGCTACACAAATTCGCAGCCGATGGTCGATGCACCACGCGGTGACTTTGCCCGTTCCCGCGCCGGGGCGCTGTCAATGGTGCCGACCACCACCTCGGCGATGCATTTGATCGACGAGGTCTTGCCGCATCTGGCAGGCCGCATTAGCGGCGCTGCAGTGCGGGTACCAACGGCCAGTGTGTCGGCGGTGGATCTGGTGGTCACGACACAGCAATCAATGGCGCTGGATTTTGCCGAAACCACTCTACGCAACGCCGTCGGTGCCTCGGCGGTGTTGGGATGGACCGACCATCCGCTGGTGTCCTCGGACCTGCGCGCCCGACCTGAATCGCTGATCCTTGCGGGCCCGGAAACCCGTCGGGTGGGCGATCATCAGCTGCGGGTCTTTGGCTGGTATGACAATGAATGGGGCTTTTCAGCGCGGATGCTGGATATGGCCCGATTGATGGCGGCGCGGACCTGATTGCGAGCCTGTGCCCGTCACCATTAGCAAAGGGCCGCGCATGTCTGCTGCGGCCCCTGCTCATTTCAAGATCAAGATCTTAAACCAGTTGCAGGACTATTCTCCCGGCAGGCTTCCACGGCCCTGGCCCGACAGCCCACCCGAGACCTCCTCGGTCGACTCGCTGGCCAGCTCGGTTGGCAGCAACAGGTTCAGCACCACCGCGATCAGCGCCGCCGGCAAGAGACCCGAGGTCATCAGCACCCGCAGTGTATCTGGCAGATGCTGTACCGCACCGGGCTCCAGCTGGAGCCCAAGACCTACGGAGAGCGAAATCGCAAAGATCACCATATTACGGCGGTTCCAGTCCACATCCGACAGCATCGAAATACCCGCTGCGACAACCATGCCAAACATGACAATAACGCCGCCGCCCAACACCTCGATCGGGATGGTACGGATGATCGCGCCAACCTTCGGCACCAACCCGCAAAGGATCAGGAACAGCGCCCCGATGGTCACGACATGGCGGCTCATGACGCCGGTCATGGCGATCAACCCAACGTTCTGGCTGAAGGAGGTGTTGGGCAGTCCGCCAAAGATGCCTGCCACGGCAGATCCGACACCATCGGCGTAGGTCGCGCCAGAAATTTCGGCATCCGTCGCCTCGCGCCCAGCGCCACCACGGGTGATCCCGCTGACGTCGCCTACGGTTTCCACTGCAGACACCAGCCCCATCAGGCAAAAGCCGACGATGGCGGCAAAGGTGAACTCGATCCCGTATTTGAACGGCATTGGCAGGGCAAAGGCACTGGCGCGCGACCAGCTGGTGCCAATCGCCTCAAATGTGACCATGCCCATCATCAGCGCGTAGAGATAGCCAACAATCAGGCCCAGCAGCACGGCCGAGATCGACAGCATACCACGGGCAAAAAACTTGAGCCCCAGCGTGACGATGATGACCACCAATGCGGCTGACCAGTTGAGCAACGAACCATATTCCGGCGTGCCGATGGCTGGAACACCGCCGGCGGCGTATTGGATGCCGACCTTGACCAAAGCCAGGCCGATCATGGTGACCACCAACCCGGTGACCAGCGGTGGTAATGCAAAGCGGATGCGGCCAATCACCAACCCTAAGGCTGCGTGAAAGATCCCACCGACAAGAACACCGCCAAACAGCGCCGCCAGCCCATCAACGCCCTTGCCTGCGACCAGCGGAATCATGATCGGCAAAAAGGCAAAACTGGTGCCCTGCACAATCGGCAGTGCCGCCCCGACCGGGCCAAGGGTCACCGTCTGCAACAGAGTGGCGACACCGGCAAACAACATCGACATCTGGATCAGATACAGCAGCTCCGGGAAATCAGGCGAGTTTGAGCCAAAGCCAAACCCCGCAGCGCCGGCCACGATGATGGCCGGTGTGACGTTGGAGACAAACATTGCCAGCACGTGCTGAATGCCCAGTGGCACCGCCTTTGCCAGTGGTGGCGTATAATTTGGATCGCGCAGCTGGGCTGGCGTTCCGATCGACCCGTCGGCCATGGTTTAGTCCCTCTCTGTTATGGTTACATCATTTATTATCTGTTGGTCTTGGTCGGTGGTACGATGGCGATCTCGTTTTGCGGAGCACCTGTTCGTCAAAGAAAAAGGCGCATGACCCGATGGGGGCGGCGCCTTTTGTAATGGGTCAGGGTCGGATCACCTGATAGGGAGCATCGAACCAATGTTCTTCTAGGTTTGCCCCGTCTCCGATGCGGTCAACAACCGCAAACAGCCCCGGTGCATGCAGCGGTGTCAGGACCCCATGCCAACTGCCGCGATGAAAATTGATCGCCTGTCCCGGCTCTGTTTCAAACGCCAAAGGCAGGCCCGGCGCGCCGTCGCAATCGGGGGCAACAATCACCAGAAAGCCATGATCGCTCATTGGGATAAAGGCCTGACTGCCGTCCGGGTGACGTTCGACCATCAGCAGTGGCATAGGCAGGGCGCGCGGCTCAGCGTTGAACAGGCTCAGCCCGGCACGACCTGCGTTAAAATCCAAGGTGGCCCGGTCATGATATCGCCCGCAAAGGCCCTGATTGATGATCTTGTCAGGCGCGCCGTGACAATCAAGCAGATCACCAAAAGGGGCAAACGCCTCGGCAGAGATGGGCTGGATATTGATCGTCTTCATCGGTCGGCCTCACGCGCGCTTGGGCGGTTCATTGCAAGAGATCCCTGAGCCGGAATTCCGCGATGCGTTCGACCTGACGGCAGGCTTCGGCAAATTCGCGATCTCGATCATTGCCGATGCGCTGCTCAAAAGCAGCAAGGATCGACGCCTTATCATGATCGCGCACCGCAATGATGAAGGGGAAGCCGTGTTTTTCCACATAGGACGTGTTCAATTGCGTAAAATGTGCGCGTTCTTTGTCTGTCAGCGCATCCAGCCCGGCCGAGGCCTGTTCATTGGTGCTCTCGGCCGTCAGCCGCTTGGCCGCTGCCAATTTGCCTGCCAGATCCGGATGTGCGGTCAGTACACCCAGCCGCTCTGCCTCGCTTGCGGTGCGGAAAACCCGACAGAGCGCATTGTGCACCCCGGCTGCGCGATCATGGGCCGGGCCCAGTTCCAACCCATGCGCCCGTTCGGCGATCCAGGGAGAATGTTCAAAAATACCGCCAAAGACCGTCACAAAGCGGTCCTGCGCCATCTGGCTGGGCCGTTCGCGACGCTGATGTGGGTGGGTTTTGGTCCAATGGTCGGCAATATCAATGCGGCGCGGGCACCAGACATTTTCAAAACTCTGGATATAGTCGATGAACCGCTTCAGCCCCGCCGCCTTGCCCGGACGGCCAATCAGACGGCAATGCAACCCGATCGACATCATTTTGGGCGCGCCCGCCTCGCCTTCGGCGTGGAGCAGGTCAAACGCGTCCTTCAAGTACTGATAGAATTGCTCGCCTGTGATGTAACCGGGGGCCGTGGCAAAGCGCATGTCGTTGGCTTCCAGCGTATAGGGAATGATCAGTTGATCGCGGTCGCCTACCTCCAACCAATAGGGCAGATCATCGTCATAGGTGTCAGAGATATAGTCGAATCCGCCTTCTTCAGCCACCAGACGGACGGTGTTTTCACTACAGCGTCCAGTGTACCAGCCCCGCGGGCGCGTGCCGACAACCTCGGTATGCAGGCGGATCGCCTCGGCAATCGCTGCGCGCTCATCCTTTTCGGGCATGTCCTTGTGTTCGACCCATTTCAGCCCGTGCGAGGCAATCTCCCAGTCGGCGGCCTTCATAGCGGCGACCTGTTCTGGGGACCGCGCCAACGCGCTGGCAACGCCGTAGATGGTGAGCGGGATATTGGCGGCGGTGAACATACGGTGCAGTCGCCAGAACCCGGCCCGTGCGCCATAATCGTAGATCGATTCCATATTCCAATGCCGTTGCCCCGACCAAGAGGCTGCGCCTGCGATATCGGAAAGAAACGCCTCAGAGCCTGCATCGCCATGCAGGATGTTGTTTTCGCCGCCCTCTTCGTAGTTCAGCACGAATTGCACCGCAATTTTTGCCCCACCGGGCCACGCAGCATCGGGCGGCATTGCACCATGGCCAATCATGTTGCGGGGGTATCTCTTCATTGCGCAAGCGCCTCTTTCCAAACAACTGTCTGTCATTACTATGGCAGAAGAGCTGCGCGATTTTTCAAATTTTCCCGAATACACTATCAGATCTGACAGGTTTGCAGCACCTGCCCCTATCGGGCAGAGGTAGCTCTACAGCAGGAGGACGACAAAATGAGCTATGGAACCGAAGCCGGGTATCTCACCACACATGTTCTGGACACGGCGCGCGGCTGCCCTGCCGCTGGGCTGCCGATCCGGCTCTATCGGCTGGACGCAGGCGGACGCACAGAGATGGCCAAAATGCTGACCAATGCAGATGGGCGTACGGACACCCCGATCCTGCCCAAGAAGGACTTTGTGACCGGCACATATGAATTGGTGTTTGAAGCTGGGGAATATCTGCGCGCCAGTGGACAGGCCTCGGGCGAGGTGCTGTTTCTGGACGACGTGCCGATCCGGTTTGGCATCACAGACGAAAGCGCGCATTACCATGTGCCGCTGCTGCTGTCGCCCTTTGGCTATTCCACCTATCGCGGCAGCTGACCGCGTCGCCGCCCGGTGACGCCTGGACCCGGGATGCCGTCTGGGCGCGTGGTCAGGCGTGCACGGTCAGGGGCGACTAGCTGGCGGGACTAACAGGCGCTGCGCCACCAGCCTCGCGCAGGCGGGTGGCCAGCTGGCTGGTCATATAGTCCATGAACAACCGTGTCTTGGGGTCCTGGTGGCGCCGATGCGTGTAAAGGCAGGCCAGTTGCACAGGCACAGGCGGTGTCGCTACGGCCACAGGCACCAGACGCCCGGCGGCAAGATGGTCGGCCACCTCGAAGGTCGGCTTTAGCACGATCCCCTCGCCCGCCAGCGCCCAATCGGTCAACACATCGCCATCGTCACATTCATAGCGCCCGCTCACCGCATAGCGCTGCGGCCCGTCGCTGGTCTGCAAAAGCCACTGAAACTCGCTCGCACCGGGATAGCGCAAGTTCAGACAGTCGTGGCCATCACGCAGCAATGCGGCGCCGTCCTCTGGCATACCCCGTCTGACTACATAATCGGGTGCGGCACAAAGCACGCGCTGGCAATCGGCGATTTTGCGGATGCGCAGGTTGCTGTCCTCGGGCTGACCAAGGAAGAACGCCAGATCCAGCCCCTCGCTGGTCAAGTCAACAGCACGGTCAGACAGGCGTAGGCGCAGATTGATCTCTGGGTAGTCTGACAGGAACTGCGGGACCTCAGGTGCCAGCAATCGCCGCCCAAGCCCCAGAGGTGCCGCCACAAAAAGGGTCCCACGGGGCGTATCGGTCAGATGCATCACCTTTGCCTCGGCCACATCGACCGCGTCCAGCACCGCAACAGCCCCATCGTAGAAGGCTCGCCCCTGCTCGGTTGCCGTCAGATTGCGGGTGGTGCGCTGGAACAGGCGCACGCCGAGGTATTCCTCCAGCTGCGATATCCGCGCCGAGGTCACCGCAGGCGACACCCGCAGATCACGGCCCGCCGCCGACATAGAGCCGAGTTCGTAGACCCGGACAAAGGTGCGGATATTGTCGAGATAAGACATGACAGAGGCCTGCGATTGTTCCAGAATTTTTGATACAGTTTGGCAGTATATGGGAATACCGAATAAACCCCGCTTTGCCTAGTCTGACCGGACCCGCATCGGATGAGCTGTCTGTGACACCATTCCCCGGCTGCCGGTGACGAATTCTAACCCATGCCCCGGCACCCCCTGCCGCATTGGGCGACAAAGGACCGGATCTGAATGTTTGAGCTGTTGATGATGTGGGATTGGCTGGGTTTTGCCATTCGTTGGCTGCATGTGATCACCGCAATCGCCTGGATCGGTTCTTCGTTTTACTTCATCGCGCTGGATCTGGGCCTGCGCAAGGCCCCGGACCTGCCGGTTGGGGCGCATGGTGAGGAATGGCAGGTTCACGGGGGCGGGTTTTATCATGTCCGCAAATACCTCGTGGCGCCGGCCGAAATGCCCGACCACCTGACCTGGTTCAAATGGGAAAGCTATTCGACTTGGCTGTCGGGTTTTGCTCTGTTGATGTTGGTCTATTGGGTCGGCGGAGAGCTCTATCTGATTGATCAGTCCAAGGCAGATCTGGCGCTCTGGCAGGGGATCCTGATCTCTGCCGCGACGCTATCAATTGGCTGGCTGGTCTATGACCGGCTGTGCAAATCAGGCCTTGCCGAGCGTCCAACCCTGCTAATGGTGCTATTGTTTGTGATGCTGGTCGCGATGGGCTGGGGGCTCAATCAGGTGTTCACCGGCCGCGCCATGATGCTGCATCTGGGCGCCTTCACCGCCACGATCATGACCGCCAATGTGTTTTTCATCATCATGCCCAACCAGCGCATTGTGGTAAAAGATTTGCAGGAAGGCCGCACACCGGACGCCAAATACGGCAAGATCGCCAAGCTGCGCTCGACCCACAACAACTATCTGACGCTGCCGGTGGTGTTCCTGATGCTGTCGAACCACTACCCGCTGGCCTTTGCCAGTGAATACAACTGGCTGATCGCCGCGCTGGTGTTCTTGATGGGCGTCACCATCCGGCATTACTTCAACACGCGCCATGCCCGCGGCGGGAATCCCACTTGGACCTGGCTCGCCACGGCGCTGCTGTTTCTGGGTGTGATCATCCTCTCCTCGCTGGGGCTTGAGCATGAGGGCGATGATGCGCGGGAAGAAGCGGCGCTGAGCGGTACTGCGCTGGCAATGGCCAACACCGAAGGCTTTGAGCAGGTCCATGAAATCGTCATGGGGCGGTGCAGCATGTGCCACGCGCGAGAGCCGTTCTGGGATGGCATCCGCACCGCACCCAAGGGTGTGCTGCTGGAAACAGAGGGGGATGTGGCCCGCCGCGCGCACGAGATCTATCTGCAGGCAGGTGTGACCCATGCGATGCCCCCTGCCAATGTCACCTATATGGAACCTGAAGATCGCGCCGCGATCCGTCGTTGGTTCCGCGCAACGCAGATGTAAAGCCACGCAGCTGTCAAAGTGTTGAACAGCAAAACATGCGGGAACTCTTTCAGCCGGATTGACGTTTCACCCCGGATTGCGCCTATGTTAGGTCTGATCCCGGTCCAAACGTCTTTGGCTGTGCAATAATGCGCGCACGAGGCCGGCGGACGCCCTTGCACACCGCCCGGAGCGCCCATGTCCCGTTACCGACCCATCCGACACCGCTCATTGCTTCAATGCCACGCCAAGGCGACAGGTTTCTTACTGCGTGGTCTGCCCTATCGGATGGCCATTATGGCGATCCTCTTCTTGGGTGCGGGGAACGCAGCGATGGCCGCCGACACCCGGCTGACAGCGCCCGGATCCGATGGCGATCTGCGCGATCTCTTGCAGGATGCCTCGGCCACGCTGTCCGCCAGTGCACGGGGTGAGACTGGCGTGCAGCCGCTGCTGGCGGCGGCGCTGTCGGACTATCGTACGCTGGTGCAGGTGCTCTATGATCAGGGCTATTTCTCGCCCGTGGTGCAAATCCGTATGGACGGGCGCGAGGCGGCCCGCATCCAGCCTTTGAACCTGCCGCCCGAAATCAAATCCATCGACATCACAGTCAAAGCCGGACCAAAGTTCACCTTTGGCACCGCTGAGCTTGGCCCGCTCCCGCCCAAACGCGAGGTGGAAATCCCAGAGGACTTTGCGGCCGGACGTACAGCCACCACCGCCGTTCTTCGTGATGCCGCCAATGCCGGCGTCGACAATTGGCGCTATGCCGGCCACCCGCAGGCCGATGTGGGCAGCCAGTCGATTACGGCAAACCATCTGGAGGCCAGGCTAAACGCCAGCCTGCGCATTGCCCCCGGCCCACAATTGCGTTTTGGCGCGTTGAAGTTGGCCAACCCCTCTGCGGTCCGCGCCGAGGCCATCCAGCGGATCGCAGGTTTCCCCACTGGCGAGGTATTTCACCCTGATCTGCTGTCGAAATCTTCCACCCGCCTGCGACGCACGGGTGCCTTCTCGTCGGTTGTCATCCGCCCTGCCAAAACAGCCAACGCCGATGGCACATTGGACTATACCGCCACCATTGAGGACATGCCGCCGCGGCGGCTGACCTTTGGTGCGGAACTCAGCTCCTCAGACGGGCTGGAGGTCAGCACCACTTGGATGCATCGTAATCTGTTTGGCGGCGCGGAACGGCTACGGTTTGAAGCACGTCTGTCCGGTATCGGCAGCGCAAATGATCTTGACGGACGCGTGGCACTGCGCCTGGACCGCCCTGCCGCCTTTGGCCCCGACGATAGCCTGTTCTACCTTCTGGAGGCTGAACGGCTTGACGAAGAGCATTACACAGCAACCCGCGGTCTGGGGGGCATCGGTGTGCGCAGGGTCTATTCCAACCAACTGTTTGCCGAGGCGGCCGTCGGCTTTGACAGCACTTTGGCCGAAGATGTTTTTGGCAAGCGGCGGTTCAAATATCTGGCGGGATATTTGCGCGCCGAATACGATGGACGCGACAGCAGTTTAAGCGCGACCAGCGGTTACTATCTTGACGCCCGCGCAGTGCCCTTTATCGGGCTTGATGGCAGCAAGTCGGGGCTGCAACTGAAATTCGATGGGCGTGCCTACAAGGGGTTTGGGCCAGATGACCGCATCGTACTGGCCGGACGCCTGCAACTGGGATCTGTAATTGGCCCGTCACTGTCCGAAATTTCACCGACGCTGTTGTTCTATTCCGGCGGTGCCGGGTCTGTGCGCGGACAGGAATTCCAATCTCTTGGCGTGCCTGCCGGGGGCGGCACTGCAGGTGGGCGCGGCTACCTGGCCCTATCCGGCGAGGTGCGCGGCCGCATCAGTGAAAAGTTCACTCTTGTCGGCTTTTACGACGTCGGACTGGTGGACGCTGACAGTTTTGTCTCATCAGATTCGGCCCGCCATGCAGGCGCTGGCGTCGGGGTGCGCTATGATGTGGCCGGTATCGGTGCGATCCGCTTTGACCTCGCTTACCCCGTGGACGGCGGCAGTGAGGATGGTCTGCAATTTTACATCGGCATAGGACAAGCATTTTGAAACGGTTTCTCTCAGCTCTTCGCCCTGCCGCCCTGCTGTCCCCCCTGCTGGTCGCCACGACGCTGGTGATCCCCGCGTCTGGTATCCATGCGCAAGACAGCAGCGAGGCCGGCGGGCTGCTGGTCGATTTCCTGGAGGATACGCTGTCAGGCGACAGTCGGGCGATCCGCGTCACTGGCTTGGAGGGCGCGTTGTCCTCGCAGGCGACGCTGGAAAAGCTGACGGTGGCCGATAGCGACGGGATCTGGCTGACGATTGAAGGCGCTGAACTGGACTGGAACCGTCTTGGACTGCTGCGCGGTGCCTTTTCTGTCAACACGCTGAAGGCCGACCGCATTCATATCGAACGTGCGCCTGCCGCACCGCTGGAAGATCCCAACCTCCCGACCCCCGAAGCAGCGCCTTTCCAGCTGCCCGAGCTGCCTGTTTCAATCACCTTGGGAGAGATCAAGGTTGGACGCCTGACACTGGGGCAGGATCTGGTCGGTGTCGCGGCGGTTCTCAGCCTTGATGGATCACTTTCCCTTGCCAATGGAACCCTGGACAGTGCGCTACAGATCGCACGACTGGACCGCGACAGTGACACGCTAACGCTGGCCGCCGGGTTTGCCAATGAAACTGGCAATATCACCGTCGACATGCTGCTGAAGGAAGATGACGGCGGTTTGGTCAGCACCGCACTGGACTTGCCGGGTGGCCCGGATATTGAACTGGCATTGCAGGGCAATGGTCCGGTCAATGATTTTAAGGCCGAACTGGCGCTACAAACGGATGGTAGCCAGCGTCTGGGTGGCACGCTTGTGCTGGCTGCAACCGAGGCTGCACCCACCGATCCAGCAGATGGCAGCCGCCCCATCGGTTTTCGCGCCGATCTGACAGGCGACATCACCGAACTGGTCGAACCGGTTTACCAGCCGTTCTTCGGCCCCGATATGCAGGCACGGTTGCGTGGCCAAACCCGCGCGACAGGCGGCGTGGTGATTGAGGATCTGGCGCTCAGCACGCAAGCGCTGGATCTCTCTGGCCAATTGCAGATGGCAGCGGGTGGCCTATTGGAAAGCGCGGATTTGACCGCCGATATCACCCCACCACTGGGCCAAGAGGCGGTTGTTCTACCCGTCGCCGGCGGCTCGACCACGGTGACCGACCTCTCGCTGCATGTGCAGAAACCCACCGGCAGCAACTGGACCGTCACCGCAGTCATGAAGCGGCTGAACAACCCCGCCCTGCGCATCTCTCGCGCCGAATTGGACATGACGGGGACGCTGGATCAAAATCGCGGGTTTGCATTGGACGGTCAAATCGCCGCTGCGCTAACCGGCTTTGTGCCCACGGATCCTGCACTCGCAGAAGCACTCGGCGCGGCCATTACGTTTGATGGGCAGGTCACGACCGATGGGCCCGGTGCCCTGCGCGTTACTGATATGCTGCTTCTTGGGACAGATTATGGTGCCACTGGCGAATTGACCGTAGAAGGGCTGGAAAGCGGGTTGCGGGTAGCTGCCGATATCGAGGCAAACGCACAGAATCTGGCGCGGTTCTCGACGCTGGCCGGCCGGCCGCTGGCGGGACGTATGACAGCGACTGCCGCAGGCTCTGCCACGCCACTGTCCGGCGCATTCGACATTAACCTGTCAATGCTCGGGGAGGATCTTTCTGCCGGGCTAAAGCCGGTGGATGATTTGATCGGCGGCACCACATCGCTGGCGCTGAAGGCTGCGCGGGACGAAAGCGGGCTGCGGATCGACCGCTTTGCGCTGGACGGCAAGGCCATGTCGGCCAAGGCGAATGGCCAGCTGGGCAGCACCCGTGGCCAACTTAGCCTAGAAGCAACCTTGAAGCAGTTGGAGAAAATTCTGCCACAGGCCCCCGGCGCCCTAGAATTTTCCGCGAATGTCACGCGAGACAATCAGATCTTTTCCGGCATGGCCGAGTTGCGCGGACCAAAGTCCTCGCTGGCACAGCTGACCGGCGCGATGAACATGAACGGCGATGGCGACTTTGACGTCGATGCCGCGATCAACGCGCTGGAACGGTTTGTGCCCACGCTCGCAGGATCGCTGACCGCAAAGGGGAGCGCCAGTCGGCGCGCCGGGGTGTGGAATTTCGACGGCGTGGCCAAGGGACCTGCGGGGATCTCTGCCGATCTGGACGGGACCGTGTCTGAAAACAAGGGCGATGCCGACATTACTTTTGACGCACTGATCGCCGAGGTACAGCGATTTGTGCCCGAATTGTCGGGGCGGTTGACGGCCGAGGGCACCGCCCGCCGCCGCGCTGGCGTCTGGCAGATCGCCAGTCGCGCCGTTGGGCCAGCCGGTGTCACCAGCACCGTCAACGGCAGCTGGGACGAATTGCAAGGCCGCGCTGATATTGATGCCAAGGGACAATTGCGGCTGGAAGGGATCAACCCCTTTATCACGCCCAATCTGGTGCGCGGCCCGGCGCAGTTCGACCTGTCGCTACGAGGGGAGCCATCGCTGGCCAATCTCAGCGGTCAGATCCGCACCAGTGGCGCATCGCTGGCCATCCCGGCTGCGGCACAACGGCTTGATGCGATCAACGCAACCGTCTCTATTGCGCGGTCTAGAGCCAATATTCAGCTAACAGCGCAGCCCCGCGACGGCGGGCAGATCCGTGTGAACGGCCCAGTTGCGCTGATCGCGCCCTTTGATGCCCAGCTTCAAATCGCATTGGCAGATGTCATCCTGAGCGATCAGCTGTCCTACGATACCCGTCTGTCCGGCGCGCTGACGCTGGCGGGCGGTTTGACCCGGACCAATCGGCTGAGCGGGCGTATCGACGTGGGCGAGACCAACATCAATCTTGCCACTGCCGGCGGATCGGTAACCGCCGCGCCCATTCCTGAAATCCGCCATACAGGCGAGCCTTCGGACGTACGTCGCACCCGCGCCCGGGCCGGGCTGATCAACACGGGCAGTGGTGCAAACGGCGGCAGGGGTCGTACCCTGCTGGATGTGTTGATCAGCGCTCCGAACCGAATTTTTGCACGAGGACGCGGCGTGCGGGCCGAGTTGGGCGGGCAGATCCAGCTGCGCGGCAGCACCGCCAACCTTGCCCCTGCGGGCCAGATCAGCCTGATCCGAGGCACATTTGACATTCTGGGCCGCAGGCTGGATCTCGACGAGGGGCGGATCACCATGCAGGGCGATTTGCGCCCCTACCTTCTGCTACGCTCGTCTTCTTCCACCTCTGGCGGCAGCGCAACATTGGAGATCTCTGGTTTGATCGACAGCCCAGAGATCAAAGTGACGTCAGACCCTGAACGGCCCAGCGAAGAGGCGCTGGCCTTGCTGTTGTTTGGCGACAATATTCAGGATCTATCACCTTTGGCACTGGCCCGATTGGCCGGATCTGTTGCCACCCTCAGCGGCCGCGGCAGCAATCGCGCAGAAAACAAGTTGCGCGACGAAACCGGTGCCAGCAATGTCGAGCTGGGATTGGGCGCCGGCTTACTGGATATCGGCGGCTATGTGTCTGAGAACGTCTATACCGATTTCAACGTCAACACCCGAGGCGAAAGCGAGCTGAGCATCAATCTGGACGTCAGCAAGAGCCTGACCGTCACTGGTAAAGTAGATGGCGAGGGTGAAACCGGCCTGGGCCTGTTCTTCAAGCGGGACTACTGACACACGTCCCAGACCCAGTCGGCTATCTGATCGGCATTTTTGCAGAACTCGCTGTTGAGGCCTGTCTCCCGCTTTCCCCTCCGAACTTTAGGCGACGCGGATGATCTCGGCAGTGCCGCGTGCGAGGATCGCGGCATGGCAGCGTCGCGTGTCATAGGCGCCATCCACTGCCCGGCAGGGCATCACACAGTGATGTCCCGAGAGGGGGCAAGCAGGTTCAGCGGCCCACCGGCGCGGCGATATCGGATCTGGACGGCCAGCGTAGAGAAATCCGGAACGGGCCAGTCCAGACCCGCCAGGTGCAAAAGGCTGGTGCCCCTCCCGACGGTCTGCCGGAGGGGCAGCTTGAACAGAACCTTGATCGACAGGCAAACTGGATCGCCGCACCCGAGAAGACCGCAGGGCGGCCGGGGCTGCCATCCTGCGGCGCGAGCCAGATCATCTCGTTGTCCAACCAGATCAGAAGCGACCCGCGCTTTCTGAGCGCATCGTTCTAGCTGGACCAATGCGTCGTACGGTAGCGGCCAAGTGCGGGCTTGTTCATCTGCCCTGTCTAGCCGCATGGATTCGTATTGTGAATCCTTAGCACTCAGAGTGCTGCAACAACGCCATCAGAACCACAAAACAAGTTTTGGATCACGCGCTGATCGACGAAACAAAGGCCCTGTATTTTTACCCGGCCTTTATTAACACGATATCCATATATGCTAATTTACTATTCAGCGTTCGTATTCTCAACAGTTCTTCTGATATGCCTCAATTTATATCGATGTATTATACTGTGAGGGCCAAACCACGACCTTCCTGAAACACATTTTCCTGAGGATGCGTCAAATTGATGAAACCAAGGCGCGGCCTTTGTGCCGCCACGATGTAATAGAAGCTTTAACACCTCTGTCCCTGCAATACCGGCACAAAGAGTGATCCCCATTGGCGTCGACGGAGCTTTTTGGGCTTTGAAGTCGATAAATGACGGATCTACCAAAAAGGATCGATGCAATCCTTTTGGGCTAAGACCAAGCAGGAAACGAATGTAATCATCGTCATCATTGTGTTCTGAAAACCCGAAATATTCTTCAAACGACTGGCTCTGCGGTGTGAAGATCAACCAGGCGCATCCTGTGCCAACTGGAGCTGCGGTGATCGCAGGGATGCCACGGCGTCTGGCCTCAGCAAACAATGCACGGCGGACCTCCAGTGCGAAAAAGTCGATGGAGTCGACGTAGATGTCCGCCCCGTCCAGGAATTTGGAAACCGTATCAGATGTGATCGCTTGGTCCCAGCTTTCGATCTTGATCTCGGGGTTGATGTCCAGAAGATGTTCGGCAATCACCTGCTGTTTTGGACGCCCAAGATTGGACATGGTTGCGCAGAACTGTCGGTTGAAATTGGCCAAGTCAAAATGATCGAAATCCGCAAGCTGAAAGGCTCCGACCCCGAGGCGCGCAAGGGTTATTGCGTGGGCGCCTCCGACGCCGCCTAGCCCGCAGATCGCGACTTTCTTATCACGCAAAACTTGTTGTTCTTCGCGCGTGATCCATCCAAGGGTTCGGGAGAACGCCTCTTCGTATGAGAACGTTTTGGAAGGCGTAGTATCTTCTTCAATCTGTTGAAAAATCATAATTAACCCAATCAATGTAGAAAATGGAGGGTGCTCACATCAGCAAGAGAGAGCTCGGATCAAATCGCGTATCTGGTTTCTCTTTCGAGAGCCTGCCGATCCAGTGGCCATGTCTCACCATTGTCAGTGATATAGCGCCAGACCTCGACGTTCTTATCAAACAGCTCTGCCAGCAGAGCGGGAAGTTCACGATATATCGGCACTCTGATACCGCGATGATCAATGCGCACACCGATATCATGATAGCGAAAACCAGATCGAGACAGCATGCGCTGCAAACCGGGGGCAACGGTCATGATCACTGTATCAACATCATCATATGCAATCGCCCGCATGATCCCGCGAACCAGAGCCAACGCAGGGAAAATGCCGGTCGCAAGATCCGCACGGCTCACCTTGGTCGCCGAATGCTCTCTCGAAAGCGTAAACCGGGATATCTCGATAAGTTTTCCTTTGGTCCAATGCCGACGCATATGCTTTTGAAACCTGTCGGACCTCTCAAAAGACGGGAATTGCGGATCCTTGGCTTCAAAGCTTTGATAGAGAATGCGGACAGTCCCCACTGGGTCACCAGTTCTTTGGTCTTCTAGTAGGATATGGACGGCACTGTCATCATATTGATCCCGTTCAAGCCCGTCTGGAAATTGTTCTAACGCTTCCCACGATCTATTCACGCAGTATTCCTGATACCTCAAACGCATGCAGGTTCTGATATCATCAATCGTTCTGCAAGTACGTGGGTTTAGAGTTGGAAATAAATCCACATGTTTATGTCTTCTACCAATTTCAGCGGTTCTTACGAATTCCATATATCCCATGTGTTTCTCCAAGGGGTTAGGTGAATACACATTTATGGTTTAATAATTTATTTACGATCAACGCTTTGTTAACAACTAAAATACTAAAAATTTAGTTGTATAGGGCAATGACGTCTCGCACGATTCATGCATGTGCAAGGCGAGAGGGTATCTGCTCCGATAGGGAAATCGTTCTGCGGCAGGTGCCACAGATGCCGTGTTCGGACCATGGCCGCCATCTGTCACAGCTCAGGTCGGACCAACAAGCCGTCCATGCTCACACCCTTTGTCTTGTTGCGACCATCACCGCATTAACGACCATCACCGCATTAAAAAGGCCCCGGCGTTATGCGCCGGGGCCTTATGGTAAGGTTTCAAGGCCGTTCTGGGTGTTAGCCAGCACCGCCTGCGACATCAATGGCAAAGCGCGCCGCCCCACTGACGCCTGCGGCGTCATCAGTGATCAGCCACAGCGGCGTGGTCTCACAGCGGCTCTGCACGCCAGTGGCAGGTTGCAGGAAACTGTTCAAAAAGTCCTCGCGCGCAGGGGTCCCCAAAACACCCCGTGCCACGCTGCCGGCAAAGAAAATCCCCTGCCCCGGCATATAGGTCGGCACCAGCTCACGGGCGAAGTGACCCAACAGACGCGCCCAAGAGGTCACGGTATGGGCCGCCGCGCTTGTACTGTCGTCCTGATAGGCCGCCACAATCTGTGCGCCGCCCTCGGCTGCGACGCCGTGTAACGCCTGATGATAGCGCACCAGTCCACGACCCGAAAACAGATCCTCATTGGTGGCAAATTCGCCGATTTTATCCCCCAACAGCGCTGCCAGATCCCTGGCGACAGGGGCCGACAGGCTGGTATGGCCCATCTCGGCCTCGGCGGTGTGGCCATCAACGGATAGCGAGACATTGAACCCAGTGCCGATCCCGGCGACCAGCGCCTGCTTGCCCCGCTGATGACCAGCACGCAGCGACGACAGCTGACCGGGGATCAAGGCAGGCAAGGAATGGCCCAACGCCGCCAGATCATTGATCACATCCACTCGTGCATTTTCACCCAATTGCAGCTGCTGTGCCAGGCCAGCCGTCGTACCGTGCCAATTCCGATTGGTCAGCTGGTATTCATCGCCGTAGACAGGCCCTGCCACAGCGATACATGCCCCCGCCAGCGACGGCAGGTCTGGTTGCGCACAATAGGCCGCCAGCACGTCGTCCAGACTCGAGAAACTGTCGTTGGCAAAGCTCTGCAACGCAGTGACACCGATTTCAGGACCGGCAAGCGCCAACCGCGTGTTACTGCCGCCCACGTCGCCAACCAGCACTGTTATGTCCGTGCTCATGTGCTCTGCCTTTCTGATGTCGAATTTGGCGAGACACTGCCGTATTCGATGGCTAAATGCAATTGGAGCTGCGCGGATTGTTTAGGCGCTAACATAACTCATACACCTTGCCAGATGGGCATGTTTTTGCGCAACTTGTGCCAATCGATCAGGAAACACGATGACAGGCACAGATGACGGCGCGCAGCATCCGCAGGAAAATCGCACCCGCCCGCGCGGCAACGGCGTAGCCGCGCGCCTGTCGGGCCTGTGGGACCGGTATGTGGCCCTGCCTGGCGACCGGTTACGGTTCAGCGCCTCCGTGCGCCATATCTCTGGTCCGCGCCAACCTAAGTCCACGCCGGATGCGGTTACGGTGATCGCATTAGTGCGTGACGGGGCCTATTATCTGGATGTGTTTCTGAGCCACTACCGCGCCCTTGGGGTTACGCATTTTGTGTTCTGCGACACCGGTTCAGCAGATGGGACGCTGGCACGGCTGGCGGCGGAACCTGATGTCACCGTGTTGCAATCCTTGCTGCCCTGGGGCCGGTTTGAAAACATGTTCCGTGGCTATGCCGCCCGGAGGTTCTGTCAGGACCGCTGGTGTCTTTTTGCTGACATGGACGAGATCCTGGAGTTTGAGGGGCAGAACGCGGCCGGATTGCCTGGATTGATCACCTATCTCGAGCGTCACGGGTATACTGCTATGATGGCGCAAATGCTGGAGATGTTTCCCAATGCCCCGCTCACCACAGTGGCGGATCTGTCTTATCGCGCTGTTCAGGATCAATTCTGCCACTATGACATCACAGCGGTGCGCGCCCTGCCTTACGACAGCAAAGCGACAGGGCTGTCGTATTTCCTGCAACAGAATGAACTGCCAGACACAGCAGAGCCAAAAATGCAGTTTGATGGCATTCGTGGTGCCGTTTTTGGCGAGCGTTGCTGCCTTAGCAAGCATCCTCTGGTTCATATTGGTGAGGGGGTTGCTCCGGCGGTTCATCCGCATCTGTCCACGGGTGTCCGGGTTGCAGATGTCATGGCCGTTCTGAAACACTACAAATTCGCCAACAACGCCCTGGCCAGAGACCGTGCATCCCAGTCGAGCGAGGCCATTCCACATGGCGAAGATGCGCTGCGTGTGGCCGGATTTTCCGCCGATCCCGATCTATCGCTTTGGTCCACTGCGGCGCAGGTCTATGAGGGTCCGGCGCTGTTGCGCGCGCAGGGATTTGTGCAACTGGCCCCTCGCTATCTGAAGGAAATCACATAATGAATGGTGACCGAGACGCAGCGGCCCCGCCCGTCTCCGCGACGCCCTATGTCGACGCCGTCGTAATCGGCCGGAACGAGGGCGCACGATTGGTCAGCTGCCTGCGCAGTTTGCAAGGGCAGGTGCGGCAGGTGATCTACGTTGACAGCGGCTCGACCGACGGATCTGTAGCAGCGGCAGAGGCCTTGGGCGCGCATGCGATCTCGCTTGATATGAGCGAAGGTTTCACCGCCGCCCGCGCCCGCAACGCAGGTCTCGCACATCTGGCGGGGGATTGCACCTATGTGCAATTGGTGGACGCCGACTGCGATGTCGCTGTCGGCTGGATTCCTCTCGCCAAGTCTCGGCTGGAGGCAGATGCAAAGCTGGCCGTCGCCTGTGGCCGTCGCCGTGAACGCCATCCCGAAGCGTCGATTTACAATCAGCTTTGCGATCACGAATGGAATACGCCAATTGGCCCGACCAAGGCCTGCGGTGGCGACGCCCTGATGCGGCTGGCGGCCCTGAAGGAGGTCGGCGGATATCGCAACGACCTGATTGCTGGCGAAGAACCGGAGCTGTGCCTGCGTCTCGCACGGGCCAGTTGGGGCATTTGGCGGCTGGATGCAGAGATGACCCTGCATGACGCGCAAATGTACCGGTTTTCGCAATGGTGGCAACGCAGCCGTCGTGCTGGTTTTGCCTTTGCAGAGGGTGCAGCGCTGCATGGAACCGCGCCTGAGCGTCATTGGGTTGCAGAAACCCGGCGGGCATTGATTTGGGGCGCGGGATTGCCATTGGGTATTTTGTTGTTGGCCCTGATGTTTACCAGCTGGGCCTTGCTTCTGGCACTGATCTATCCGGCGCAATGGCTGCGCCTGTCGCGCCGAATGGGGGTGACGCGCGCGCTCTATTCGGTGCTTGGCAAATTTGCCGAGGCACAGGGCGCGCTTGAATTCCACTGGCTGCGCCTTCGTGGCCGCAACCGTGGTCTGCTGGAATACAAATGATCCCACGTGAATACGGGCTTGGGCCGTTTCAGGGGTGACGCAAGCGCAGTGCATGCAATAGCTGCCCCGGCAGGATCGCAAGACAGCGCAAATAGCGTGGCCCAAGCCTGCGCGGACTGCTGAGCGCCCGCCACAGCCATTCAAGCGCCAGTTTGCGAACCCATTCCGGCGCACGTTTCTGATGACCCCCCAGAAAATCCAAGCCAGCCCCAACAGAGGCAAACCCCACCTCTGGCGCAAGAGCCCGGCCACGGGCCGCCATGGCTTCCTGCTTGGGGGCCCCAAGAGCCAGGAAGCAGAGGCCGATCTGTCGGCGTCCAAGTTCTGACAGGATTTTCGCCGCCTCCTCTCCACTGGGATCAAACACCCCAGACGGCGCGTGACACCAGGCGACCTCCAATCCGGGCACCTCAGCGATAAGCGCCTCGGACGCATCCTTGAGGGCCTTATCAGTGCTGCCCACCAATGCGATTGGCACCCCGGCGCGCGCCGCCCAGCGGCACAAGGGCACGACCATGTCCGACCCCGGCATCAGTTCCACTGGCCGCTGTGCAAGCTGCGACAGCCAGACAATTGGCCGCCCGTCTGCCACGACAAAATCCTGCGCCGCGTACGCCTTAAGAAAGTCACCAGAGGCCCGCATCTTTACCAGGTGGTCGAGGTTCACTGTCGCCAGCGCAAAGCCGCGCCGGGTCTGAAAATGCCCCATCACAGCCTGCTCTAGCCGGGCGGCATCGGCTATATTCACCTCGATCCGCACATCATCAATTTCAAAATACACGTCTACCCCCTCATGCCCCGTCCAGCGCTGCCCATGTGCCACCCCTCTTCGATCACACGGCCTTGCGTCTCATTCAAGAGTTTACCTCAGACGACGAATGCGGGCGACATTGGGCGGATCTAAAGCTAAGCTTATGACCACGAGGGGCAAAAAAGAACGTAGGACCCGCAATCAATGCCAAATGCACTGGCATATCTGATGCTGATCGCCTGGCCGGTGATCGCGTATCATCTGTTTCGGCGTCTGCCGCTGCAACAGGCGATTTTATGGTGTGTGATCGGCGGCTATCTGTTTCTACCGCCGTTGGCCGTATTCGACCTGCCGCTGGTCCCAGACATGGACAAGGATTCCATTCCCGCGGTCGTGGCCTTTGTGATCTGTGTCTACGTACTGGGCCACAAGGTGGAGATCTGGCCACGCCATCCCGCAATGCGGGCACTGGTGGCGATATTTCTGGGCTCTGTCATCGCGACGGTTATGACCAACGGCGATCCGATTGTGTTCCGCGTAATTGAAAACGCCGAACCCATCGTTTTCCCCACCTATGCGTTGCCCGGTTTGCGGTGGCGCGATCTTGGGTCGGTGATGATCAACCAGTTCATCGTTCTTCTGCCCTTCTTTCTGGCGCGACGATACTTGTCGCATCCTGACCAACAGCGTCAGTTGGTTATAGTGCTGATGGTGGCTGGGCTGGTATACTCGATCCCCTCGCTGATCGAGGTGCGTTTTAGCCCGCAGGTCAATACCTGGATCTATGGTTTCTTCCAGCATGACTTTAGCCAAACCATGCGGCAAGGCGGGTTCCGGCCCATCGTATTCCTGCCCCACAGCCTGTGGCTGGCGCTGTTCATGCTGATGTCGGTACTGGCAGCAACTGCGCTCGCCCGTAGTTCAAAAGCTCCGGACCAACGGCGTTTCGCAATGGCCGCCCTCTATCTTTTTGGGGTGTTGATCCTATGCAAGAGCATCGCATCGCTGGTCTATGGCCTTGTGTTTACGCCCTTTGTGGCAATGGCCTCATATCGGATGCAGATGCGTCTGGCTCTGATCCTGGGGGTCATTGCCATTGTCTATCCCATGTTGCGCAACCTTGATTTGGTGCCGGTGGATGCCATTCTGGCACAGGCACAGGCCTTTAGCCCTGAACGTGCACACTCATTGGGGTTTCGCTTTACCAATGAGGCCCTAATGCTGGATCGCACAGCTGAGAAACCCTGGTTCGGCTGGGGCGGCTGGGGCCGCAATCTGGTGCGTAATCTGGAAAGCGGAGAAATCGAGTCCATTCCAGACGGGCGTTGGATTCTGGTGTTCGGCACCTTTGGCTGGGTGGGCTACATTGCTGAAATGGGCCTGCTCGCCGGACCGTTGGTGCTGCTGTGGCAACAGATCCGCAAACATGCCGCCGCTACGCTTTCTCCCTTTGCCGCGCCGTTGGCGTTGATGCTGGCGGCCACTTTGGTCGATATGCTTTTGAACGCCACACTGACACCCGTGACCTGGCTCTGTGCGGGATCGGTGCTAGGCTACGCTGAGCGGTTGCGATACCCCGGTCTCTTCACGCCCAAACGGCAATTGTTCGATGGCAATCAGGCGCTGGCCACTGCGCCACCGCCACGCAAACGGCGCAGCGTGCTATGATGCCGCATTATTTTCGCAATTTTGGCAGGATTGGACACAATCCGTCCCTAACGATACCGTATATCTTTTGCAGGGTTCACATTGCGAACAGGGTTTTCCGTCGGCTTGGGGGCCAGCGGGCGAACGCCCTTTTCACAGATTGGGGACCAATTCTTGCCACTGTTGCAGGACCACCCGAATAGGGCGGTCAGTATTGTTAATTGGTTGGGGCTATGTCCGGTGCTGCATTCAGGGCCGGGCACATGATTTGAGGACGATTGGGGCAATTGAAGACATCTGGGAACACCACGGATCGCACTCCGTTCGATGCCTCGCGGTACAGCGGGGATATCGCCATTGTGGGTATGTCACTCTGCGTGCCGGGTGCCCAGTCTCCCGGCGCATTCTGGCAAAATCTGCGCGACGGCGTGGAATCCATCCACCCCGTCAGCGAAACCGATCTGCTGGCCGCTGGTGAAGATGCAGACACAATTTCCGATCCCAACTATGTGGCAGCAACAGCTGCACTAGATGGGTATGCGGAGTTTGACGCCGATTTTTTTGGTTTCAGCCCGAAGGAAGCCGCGATCCTTGACCCCCAACACCGCAAATTTCTGGAGGTTGCCTGGAACGCGATGGAGGATGCCGGTCATCCCCCCGAGAGTCTTGACGGTCCGATCGGGGTCTATGCCGGCTGCGGCATGGGAAGTTATTTCTACTTCAACATCTGCTCCAACAAGTCGCTGGTCGATGATGTGGGTATGTTCCTGCTGCGCCATACTGGCAACGACAAGGATTTCCTGTCCACCCGCGTCAGCCATGTGTTCAATCTAAAAGGCCCGTCGGTGAACATTCAGACCGCCTGCTCAACCTCGCTGGTGGCAGTGCATTACGCCAGCAAGGCGCTGCGCGAGGGCGAGTGTGAGATGGCCCTTGCCGGAGGCGTCACGATTGAGCTGCCGCAGGGCCGGGGCTACCTGTTCAAGGAGAACGAAATCCTGTCACCGGACGGCCACTGCCATGCGTTTGACCACCGTGCGCAGGGGACCGTTTTTGGCTCCGGCGCGGGGGCGGTTGCATTGCGCCGTCTGGAGGATGCGCTGGCGGATGGCGATCACATCTGGGCCGTCATCAAGGGTTCGGCGATCAACAATGACGGCGCCGACAAGGCCGGCTATCTGGCCCCTTCGGTTGAGGGGCAGGCCAGCGCCGTGCGACAGGCGCTGCGCGCCGCCAAGACCCCGACGGATACCATCGACTATGTCGAATGCCACGGCACCGGAACCTATCTGGGTGACCCGATTGAGGTCACGGCCCTGACCGAGGCCTACCGTGAGACCACGTCGGCGGTCGGCTATTGCCGCATCGGCTCGGTCAAAACCAATATCGGGCATCTGGATACGGCCGCCGGTGTGGCCGGGCTGATCAAGACAACGCTCGCGCTGCATCATGGCCAGATCCCGCCCAGCCTCGGCTATGAGGCTCCGAACCCTGCGATTGACTTCGAGACCTCGCCTTTTGTGGTCAATGACCACTTGCGCGACTGGACCTCTGCCAAAGGCCCCCGCCGTGCTGCGATCAATGCGCTGGGGGTCGGCGGTACCAACGCCCATGTGGTTCTGGAACAGGCCAGCGCCCGCCCAGCCCCAGAAGAAAGTGACTTTCCATTCCAGGTCTTATGCCTCTCTGGTCATTCCAAGGCGGCGCTGAATGCCAACTCCGCCGCGCTCGCAGCACATCTGCGTGCCAATCCTGAATCACCGCTGGAGGATGTTGCCTATACTCTGAAAGAAGGTCGGCGTGGTTTTGGCAAACGGCGGGTGCTGGTGGCAGAAACCACCGCAGAGGCCGCTAATCTGCTGGAGGCCGGTGATCCACGTCGGGTATTTGATCATGACAGCGCCGGTGCGGAACCCGAAGTTGTCTTCATGTTCCCCGGCGGTGGCGCGCAGTATGCCGGCATGGCGCGGGATCTCTATGAAACTGAACCGGTTTTCGCCGATTGGATGGACCGGGGGTTGGATCACCTTCAGGCGCAGCTTGATTACGATATTCGTGCGCTGTGGCTGCCGGAACCGGGCGACGAGGACGCCGCCAATGCAAGGTTGAAACAGCCATCGGTGCAGCTGCCGCTGATCATGATCGTGGAGTTTGCACTGGCGCAACTGTGGATCAGCTGGGGCGTACGCCCCGCCGCGCTGGTTGGTCACTCCATGGGGGAGAACACCGCAGCCTGTCTGGCCGGAGTACTGTCGTTTGAGGATTGCATCGATTTGGTGCTGCTGCGTGGGCGTTTGTTTGACAAAGTGCCTGCCGGTGGGATGCTGTCGATTTCTCTCCCGCTTGAGGAGGTGGAGGCCCGGCTTACCGCCGATCTGGACATCGCCAGCGTCAATGCGCCGCGATTGACCGCCGTGTCCGGTCCACAAGACGCCCTTGATGCGCTATCGGCCACGCTCACCGCAGATGAAATCGATCACCAGCGCATTCAGATCGACATTGCCGCCCACAGCCGGATGTTAGAGGGCATTCTGGATGAGTATCGCCAATTCCTGCGCGGCTTGTCCCTGTCCGCACCCGGTCGTCCGATCCTGTCAAACCGCAGCGGTCAGATCCTGACCGACGCCGAGGCAACCAACCCAGACTATTGGGTCAGCCAGCTGCGCAATACGGTGATGTTTGCCGCCTGCATCGACCATCTGGCCGAGACACCAAACCGGATCTATCTGGAGGTCGGCCCCGGCAAGGCGCTGTCCTCGCTGGCGCAGATGGCCCCGGCGATCAAACCCGGTCAGGTGCTCAGCTCACTACGTCACCCCGATCAGGACATGGCCGATGATGCCTATTTCTTTGGCGTGATTGGGCGTCTCTGGGCCTGTGGGCTTGATGCGGACTGGGATCAGATCTGGGGAGATGCCCGCCGTCAGCGCCTGCCCCTGCCAACCTATGCGTTTCAGCGCAGCCGCTATTTCATCGAACCCGCCAAAGACAACATGCCAGAGCAGGCGCAGATCGCCCCCGCACGCCATGACAACCTTGCCGACTGGGGCTATCGCCCAAGCTGGCGACCAGCGCTGGCGAACTGCGACCTGGATGTCGAGAGCGAGCTGGGTCAACAGCCGGAAACCTGGCTGCTGTTCGAGGATGACACCGGGCTGTGTGCCGATCTGGCCCCACGGCTAGAACAGGCAGGCCATAGGGTGGTACGGGTGGCCCCTGGCGACACCTATGCACAGCTGAGCGAGACCCGCTATATGCTGGCCCCCGAACAGGGGCGCGCGGGCTATGATGCGCTACTAGCCGATCTGGCGCTGGCGGATCTGCTGCCCAGTCGTATCGGCCACTTCTGGCTGGTCACTGAGGGCGAGAGCTTCCGTCCCGGCGCTTCCTTCTTTGATCGCAATCTGGAAATGGGCTTTTATGCGCTGACCGCGTTGGGGCAGGCGCTGGCACAGATCGACCTGCCGCATCCGCTACATCTGGTTGTCTTTACCACCGGAGCAGCGCAGCTGCGGGGCGAACCCCTGCCCTACCCGGAAAAGGCAATGATTGCCGGTCCCGTCGGGGTACTACCGCGCGAAATTCCCGGTCTCAGCTGCGCCACGGTTGATATCGAGCTGCCGCAGCGCGCCACGGGTCTGCGTCGCTGGCTCTCTGATCCGGCGCCGCTTGATCTCAGCACCCGCCTGCTAGAGGACTTGATGGCGGATCCATCGAATGAAATCGCGCTCTGGCGTGGCGATAAGCGCTATGGGCTACGCTGGCGTATGCAACCGCTGCCAGAGACACCTGAGGGCACCAAGACAGTGCCACAGTTCCGCAAGGGTGGCACCTACCTGATCACCGGTGGGTACGGTGGTATCGGACGCACTATCGCGGCCGATCTGATGCAGACGTATGACGCCAATGTCGTGCTGGTCTCGCGCGGCGGGTTGCCACCGCGCAATAACTGGGAAAGCTATCTGAACCGCCACAGCCCGGCCAATACAACCGCGCAACGCATCCGCGCGGTGATGGCACTTGACGCAATCGGCAAGGGCCGAGTGTTGCCGCTGGCCGCGGATGTCTGCAACAGCGAGCAAATGCGCGCCGCTGTTGCAACGGCTGAGGAGACTTTTGGCCCGATCACCGGCGTTATTCACGGTGCCGGGCAGATCAACGATGCGCCGGTTCTGGCCAAAACAGAGGAAGATATTGCCCAAGTCCTCGCCCCAAAGGTCAGCGGGCTGAGAGTTCTCGACGCCATCTTCGGCGCGGGTCAGCTGGAGTTGATGGTGCTGTTTTCCTCCTCTTCAACGGTGACGCGCCCGATTGGCCAGGTGGACTATGTCGCGGCCAATGAATACCTCAACGCCTTTGCCAAACATCGCACGGCTCTCTCCTCACCGGATCAGAGCACACATGTAGTCGCTGTCGACTGGGGTGTCTGGGCGGACGTCGGGATGGCGGCAGAGGCCCTCGGCGCACACCAGCCCGAGGCGGGCAGCGACCCCATCCCCTGCGATCAACCGCTGTTTGACAGCCGCCAATTTGCCCATGACGGCAGCTTGCTGTTTCACCGCCGATTGACCCGTGATCAGTGGGTTCTGGATGACCACCGCACCAGGGATGGCACCGCGCTGATCCCCGGTACTGGTTATATCGAATATGCCGCTGAGGCGCTGGCAGAGTTGGGTCATGACGCGCCTTTCGCGCTGCGCGATCTCTATTTCCTGCGACCTCTGGTGGTCACGGGAACACCTTGCGATATGATAGTCCGGTTGACCCCGGTGGAACGCGGCTATGACTTTGCGGTCTACAGCCGCACCGCGGAAGGCTATGCGCTGCATGTACAGGCGCTGCTGGACACCGATATCGACGGGGGCAAACCTGCGCCGGTCGATATCGCTGAGCTGAGGCTCCGCATGCCAGAGGTATCGGTGGCCACCCCCGCAGAACGACTGAAAACACCGCAGGAAGCGCATCTGAAATTCGGTCCTCGCTGGCATGTTCTGGAAGAGATACGCCACGGTGCTGCAGAAGGTCTTGCCCAGCTGAAACTGCCGCAGATTGCCGAGAAAGACGGAACACTGCTGCCCCCCGGGCTGATGGATCTGGCCACCGGCTGGGCCATTGATCTGGCCCCGGCCTATCGGGGCACCGCGCTTTGGGTGCCGGTATCCTATGACAGCATCCAGATCTTTGCCCCGCTGCCCATTGACCTGCTGAGCCATATGCGGCTGGTCGACAGCACCGCAAGTAGCGCACGGTTTGACATCACGCTGGCGGCAGCTGATGGCACTGTTGTGGCAGAAATCCGTGGGTTTCAAATGCAGCAGCTGCCCGGCGCGACCAATCTGGCCCCGGCAGAGGGCGCAGACGCCAGCGCTGAGGATCTGGGCCTGACCACCCCCGGCAGTGCGCAGCCCTTGTCACCGGAGGAACGTCGCCTTCACCGCAATATCGCCCAGGGGATCCGCGCCGAGGACGGCCCCGAGGCGCTGCGCCGTGCGCTTGCCACCGGGCTGTCGCAGGTGGTGGTCTCTTCGCTGGCGCTGCCGGATCTGATTGCACAGGCCGATCAACCACCGCCGCAGAATGCCGATACCAGCCAGAGCTTTGAGCGACCACAACTGGACACCGATTACCTTGCCCCGCGCAATGCCGTGGAGGAAGACATCGCCGCTCAGTTCGCGCGCCTCCTTGGAGTGGCGCAGGTTGGGGTTGAGGACAGTTTCTTTGACCTCGGCGGTCATTCCCTGATCGCGGTCCGGCTTTTTGCGCAGATCAAGCGCAGCTTTGGCGTTGATCTGGCGATCTCCACCCTGTTTGAGGCCCCCTCGGTTGCCAAGCTGGCAGAGCTGGTGATTGCGCGCACTGGTGGCGGTCTCACCACCGAGACCCCGGTTGAGGCCACAGGCGACACAACGGCTGAGGCCCCCAGCTACACCCATCTGGTCCAGCTGCATCCCGGTGATGGCACCGGGCGGCGGCCATTCTTCCTGGTGGCGGGCATGTTTGGCAATGTGCTGAACCTGCGCCATCTGGCGCTGATGGTTGGGAAGGACCGCCCCGTTTACGGGCTGCAGGCCCGCGGCCTGATCGGTGAGGATGCGCCACATGACCGTTTGGACGAGGCCGCACGCGATTATCTTGTGGAAATCCGCAGCGTCCAGCCCGACGGCCCTTATCTGCTGGGCGGGTTCTCCGGCGGCGGGCTGACCGCCTACGAGATGGCCCAGCAATTGCAGGCCGAGGGTGAAGAGACTGCCGCGCTGATCCTTTTGGACACGCCGCTGCCGCTGCGCCCGGACCTGTCGCGCCGCGACAAGGTGCGGATCAAATGGGCCGAACTGCGCAGCAAGGGGATCGGCTACCTGGGCGAATGGATCGGCAATCGTATCGCCTGGGAGATCGAGAAACGCCGCTATGCTGCCAGCGGCGACAGCGCAGCGCCAGTGTTCAACAACCGCAAGGTCGAACTGGCCTTCCGCGCCGCTCTGCCCGCTTATGACCTGCAGCCTTGGTCCGGGCCACTGACGCTGTTCCGCCCGCCGCTGGACCGGCACTGGCAGGTCTCTGCCGGGAATTGGGTTAGCCGCGAGCGGGAATATGTCTTTGATGACAACGACTGGACCCGCTGGGCCCCCGCCGTTGAGGTGGTCGAGGTCCCCGGCGATCACGACAGTATGGTTCTGGTGCCCAATGTCAGTGTGCTGGCTGGAGAAGTGAAGGCGCGACTGGATGCCGCCGACGCCGCAGCGCTGGCCCACAGCACCGCGGAGGCGGCAGAATGACCAACGCCACCGCCCCCTTCGCCGCGCAGCCTGTAGACGCCTCCTCGGGCGGTACAAATGCGCGCATTCTGACCATCATCCTGAACTACAAAACGCCTCAGATGACGCTGGACTGCGCCGCTGCCGCGCTGGAGCAGATGGAAGAGCTGCCCGGTGAAGTGGTGATCATCGATAACGGCTCCGCCGATGGCTCTTATGAGCAGCTGCTCACGGCGGTGCAGGCGCGCGGCTGGCTCGACAGCGGCCGCCTGCGTCTGATCGCCAGCGACCGCAACGGCGGGTTTGGCGCGGGCATGAATATTGGGCTTCGCCTTGGCCTGTCCGATGGCAGCGCCCCGGAGTTCTACTACCTGCTGAACTCGGATGCCTTTGTGCAACCGGGTGCGATCCGCGCGTTGCGAGATTTTCTGCAAGCGACCCCCGGCGCCGGTCTGGTCGGCTCTTATGTGCGCGGCACCGATGGGACGCCCCATTGTACCGCCTTTCGCTTTCCCACCATCGCGGGGGAGTTTGAATCCTCGGTTCGGACCGGCATTGTGACGCGCCTGCTGAAAGATGCCGTGGTGCCGATGGAGATCCCCACCACGCCGACACAGTTGGATTGGACCGCTGGTGCCAGTCTGATGATCCGCCGCGAGGTGATTGATGCGGTGGGCGGGTTTGACGAGACGTTCTTTCTCTACTTTGAGGAAACCGAGCTGTGCCACCGTGCCGCCCGCGCTGGCTGGAGCACGCATTACCTGCCGGAAAGCGAGGTGGCCCATGTGGGATCCGCCTCAACCGGGATGAAAGACTGGCAGCGCACCCCGCAATACTGGTTCGACAGCCGGTTGCATTACTTTCTCAGCACCCATGGGCGGGCCTATACGGTCGGAGCCACACTGGCGCTGATCAGTGGCAGCCTGCTCTATGGGCTGCGGCGGCTGGTATCGGACAAACCTGCCTCCGATCCACCCTATTTTCTGCGGGATCTGATCGTTCATCATAGCCGCGCGATCTTTCGCCGCCGAAAAAACCAACCTATGGAACCGCGCCAGACCCCGTCTCAACCGGAGGAGCAGAAATGACCCCATTCTCCTGTATCGTTCTTGGCAATGAATCGCTGCTTGTTGCCTGCGCGGACACATTGCTGGCCCGCAGTCACAGCATTGCCGCCGTGGTTACAAAAGACGCCGAAATCCGCCAGTGGGCCGCTGACAAGAGCCTGACTGTGCTTGAAGACGCGCGCGATTTTGACGGATCCGTGGACTGGCTGCTGTCCATCGCCAACCTTGAGATCATCCCCGACAGCGTGCTGGCCCGCGCGAGCAAGGGCGGCGTCAATTTTCACGACGGTCCGCTGCCACGTTATGCCGGCCTCAATACACCGAACTGGGCCTTGATCGAAGGGGCCACGGAGTATGGCATCACCTGGCACATGATTGAGGGCGGCGTGGATGAGGGTGATATCCTCGCCCAGCGCCTGTTTGCGATTGCCGGGGATGAGACGGCCTATAGTCTCAACGCCAAATGCTATGCCGCCGCGATGGATAGTTTCGCCGATGTGCTGGGGCAATTGGAAACCGGCACGCTGGCGCGGCAGGCGCAGGATTTCAGCACCCGCAAACTCTATACACGCGCTGACCGTCCCGAAGCGGGCGCACTGCTGGATCTGGCGCAGCCCGCAGCTGATTTGCACCAGCTGGTGCGCGCCCTTGATTTCAACGGGTACTGGAACCCGCTTTGTGCTGCGAAAATACAGCTAGGCAAAGATGGCGCGGCAGCGGTGGCGCTGATCGGAGCGACTGAAGTTGCGGAAGGATCCGGCGCGCCGGGCACCGTGCTGGCTGTGGACGACACGACGGTGACACTGGCCTGCGGCGACGGTGCGCTTCGGCTTGACGGGTTGCACTACAGCGACGGGCGCCCGATCCGCGCCACTGATCATGTTCAAACGGGGGATATTCTACCGTCCCCTGATGCAGCAGCCCGCAGCGATTTGACCCGGCGACTGGCCGCGACGCAGGCCAGCGAGGGTAAATGGCGCAAGGCGCTGGCGGCCCTGCCCGCTGTGGATCTGCCCTTGGCAGGTCCGGCAGCTGATGGCGCCGCGGAAATCAACCACCTCACGCTCTCCCACAATGCGACCCTGACAGAGGTCGATGTGCTGAGCATCGCCCTTGCCCTCACGCTATCCAGCACCGGGGCGGAGGCTGCCGGGATCGCGCTCAGCACCGACGCACTACAGGAGGCTGCCATCGCCGGGATGATCTGTGACTGGGTGCCGGTGCAGGCCCGCCGCGATGCACCCCTTGACGATTTGCGATCCCGGTTGACTGCGGAGTTGGACAGCACCCGCAACAGCGGTGGATTTGCGGCCGATCTGATCGCCCGCGCGCCGGAGCTGCGACAGACCGGGGGCAGCGGCCTCTGCCCGGATATCGGCTGCATGCTGGGGCGCGCGCAACATATCGAAAGATGTGCGGCGACCCTTTCCCTGACAGAGGGCGCGCTGGCCCTGCATATCGATACAGGCCGACTGGATGCGCAAGCTGCTGAGCTGCTGATGGGCCGGGTCGAAATGCTGGCCAATGTGCTGGCCTCGGCGTCCGGTGGCACCATCGCAGATCTACCCGTCCTGCCAGAGGCCGAACGGCGGCAGATGTTGGTGAACTGGAACAGCACCGCCCGTTCCGCCACCGGGCAAAGCACCATACCGGCGGAGTTTGCGGCACAGGTTGCACGAACCCCGGAGGCCACGGCGCTGGTTTATGAGGGTGAGAGCCTGACCTATGCCGAGCTCTCTGCGCAGGTTGATGACCTGGCTGCCATCCTGCATGACCGCGGCGTGGCACCGGGCAGCCATGTCGGCATCTATCTGGGGCGCGGGCCTGATCTGGTGATTGCCGCCCTCGCCACGATGGCGGCGGGCGGGGCTTATGTACCGCTGGATCCCGCCTATCCGGCGGATCGCATTGCACATTTCATCACCGACAGCGCCGCAAGCGTGATCCTGACCGACAGCGGACACCGGGACCAGCTGCCGACCACACTGTCAGCCGATATCCTGTGCCTTGACGCCCTGCCCGAGGTCTCCGCCGTAGCTGAGACGTCTGCCACAGCGCCCGGCCCACAGGATCTGGCCTATCTGATCTACACGTCCGGCTCCACCGGCACGCCCAAAGGCGTGATGGTCCGCCATGGCAATGTTGCGAATTTCTTTGCCGCCATGGATGACCGCATCCCGCATCAGCCGGGGGACTGCTGGCTGGCGGTGACAAGCCTGTCGTTCGACATCTCCGTGCTGGAACTGTTCTGGACCTTGTCGCGCGGCTTCAAACTGGTGCTGTCCAGTGATGAGGCGCGGTTGCAGCTGTCCAATGGCCCGGTTGCCACCAGTGATCGCGGCATGGATTTCAACCTGTTTTACTGGGGCAACGACGATGGTCCCGGCCCCCGCAAATATGAACTGCTGCTGGAGGGCGCGAAATTCGCCGATCAGCATGGGTTCAATGCGGTCTGGACACCGGAGCGGCATTTCCACGCCTTTGGCGGCCCCTATCCGAACCCGGCGGTGACCGGCGCGGCGGTGGCTGCGGTCACGAAAAATATCGGCGTGCGCGCGGGATCCTGCGTGGCGCCGCTGCACCACCCGGCCCGCATTGCCGAGGAATGGTCGGTGATCGACAATCTGACAGATGGGCGCGCGGGTATAGGCTTTGCCTCTGGCTGGCAACCGGATGATTTCATCCTGCGCCCCGAAAACACCCCCCCCGCCAATAAGCCTGCGCTGTTCGAGGCCATTGAGACGGTGCGGAAACTCTGGCGTGGAGAGGAGGTCGCCTTCCCGCGCAAGGACGGTGGTGAACATGCGGTCCTGACGCAGCCGCGCCCTGTGTCAAAGGAGCTGCCGGTCTGGGTCACCACGGCGGGCAATCCCGAAACCTGGCGCGAGGCGGGCAGTATCGGGGCCAACGTTCTGACCCATCTGCTGGGACAAAGCATTGAGGAGGTCGCGGGCAAAATCACCATCTATCATGCTGCCCTGCGCGCCGCCGGTCACGACCCGCGCGATCACAAGGTGACGCTGATGCTACACAGCTATCTGGCCGACACCCGCGAAGGCGCGCGCGCCACAGCCCGAGAACCGATGAAGGATTACCTGCGCGCGGCGGCTGGCCTGATCAAGCAATACGCCTGGGCCTTTCCGGCCTTCAAGAAACCTGAAGGGGTGAAAAACCCGTTTGAGATGGACCTCGGCATGCTGTCGGAAGAAGAGCTGGAGGCCATTCTGGACTTCGCCTTTGAGCGGTATTTTGAGGATTCTGGCCTGTTTGGCACCATTGCGGATGCCCTGCAGCGGGTGGAGCAGCTCAAGCAGATCGGCGTTGATGAGATTGCCTGCCTGATCGACTATGGCATCGCGCCGGAGATCGTGCTGGAGGGGCTGAAACCCCTTGCAGAGGTGCTGCGCCTTGCCAACGCCCCGCAGGAACTGGCGGCGGAGGATGTCTCGCTTGCGGCGCAAATCCTGCGTCACGGCGTCACCCATATGCAATGCACCCCGTCGATGGCCCGGATGATCAACGCGGACGCCGATGCGAGCCCGGTGCTGGGGCGGCTTTCGCATCTGTTGATCGGCGGGGAGGCGCTGCCGGGCGATCTGGTGGCCAGCCTGCGCGCGACAACCCGTGCCGAAATCCACAATATGTATGGACCGACGGAGACAACGATCTGGTCGACCATGCAAACCCTCGCGAACGAGCCGACAGGCACGGCGCAGATCGGTGCGCCGATTGCTAATACGACTGTTTATGTCGTCGATGACAGCCAGACCCCGCAGCCAGTTGGTGTGCCCGGCGAATTGCTGATCGGCGGCGCCGGTGTAACCGCTGGTTACTGGCAGCGCCCAGATCTCACGGCGGAGCGTTTCATTCCTGATCCCTTTGCCGATGCGGGGACGCATGTGCCCTCAACCCACCTATACCGCACGGGAGATCTGGTGCGCTGGCGTGGTGACGGTCAGCTGGAATTCCTGGGCCGCAGCGATCATCAGGTCAAAATTCGCGGCCAGCGGATCGAACTGGGCGAAATCGAGGCCGCGCTGACGGCGATGGTCGGCATCACGGGGGCCGTGGTCATCGCCCGCGAAACCGCAGGTGACACCCGCCTGATCGCCTATGTAACCGGGCCTATGGTACCGGATCAGGCGGCGCTGAAGGCAGCGCTCACGCAACAACTGGCTGCTGTCATGGTGCCGAGCCATATCGAACATCTCGACGCCTTCCCGCTGACCCCAAACAAGAAGATAGACCGCAAGGCACTGCCGGACCCCAAACCGGTACAGATTTCCGCGCCCGCCTCCGACGCGCCGCTCAGCGCCGGGGCACAGAGCAAGATTGCCGAAATCTGGAGTGGCATCCTTGGCATCAGTGGCATTGGGGCTGACGACAATTTCTTCACCCTTGGCGGGCATTCACTGCTGGCGGTGCAGGCCCATCGCGACATCCGCAGCACACTGGAGGTCGCAAAACTGTCGATCACAGACATCTTCCGCTTCCCCACCCTGTCGGGACTGGCAAATCACATTGAGACGCTAAACGGTGGTGGCAGCCGCGAAGACACCACAAACGCCCCGGCTGTGGATGCCGCCGCGAAATCCGACATGATGTCGAAACGCCGCGCCATGCGCGCAAATCGCAAGGCCCGCGACGGATGAGCGTCGCCGCCCTGTCACCCAACACCCGATACCGGGCACTGATCCGACCCCTGTTTGCAGAAACCGTTGCGGTTGAGGTCTGCGATCCACAAGGCACGCCACCAGCCCCCTTTATGGAAGAAGCGGCCTGCCTGTCACCAAACGCTGTCGAGAAACGGCGCCGCGAATTTGCGGCGGGCCGCGCTGCGGCCCACCACGCGATGGAGACACTGGGGCTATCTGCATGCGCCATCCCTGTTGGTCCCAAACGTGCGCCAGTCTGGCCTACCGGGGTCGTGGGGTCTATCAGCCATTGTCATAGTATTGCCGTGGCTGTGGTCGCCCATCCCCAGGACATGCACGGGCTGGGCGTTGATGTGGAAGAGGATGTACCCCTGTCAGAGAACTTAATCCCGCAGATATGCCGCCCCGCAGAACGCGACTGGCTTAGCAGGCAGGACAATCCCGGTCAGCTTGCCAAAGTGATATTCTCCGCCAAGGAAGCCGCGTATAAATGCCAGTATCGCTTAAGCGAATGTTTCTTTGGCTTTGACGGGATGGAACTGGACATGGAGCTGGCACAAACCCCAGAACGAACCAGCGGGCGTTTCAGCGCGCGGTTCACAGCTGATCAGCTGCCGTTTTGCCGGGGCGACACCATCGAAGGCTGCTTTGTCATCGGAGAGGGGCTGATCGCAACTGCAGCGCAGCTGCCACAGGTGCGATGATCGCGCGTCGTGGTTTTCTTGCTCTGCTAACGTTGCTGCCGTTTGGTGCGCGGGCGACACCGTTTGCAGTGCCGCAACTTGCAGCCCCCGCTGGACCGATGCAGATCTATCACCTCGGCCATTCACTGGTTGGGGCCGACATGCCGCATATGGTGAGTCAATTGGCGCCGTACGGACATCGCTACAATGCACAACTTGGATCAGGCACATCTTTGCAGGATCATTGGGAGCCGGATCTAGACATCCTCCACTTTGACAAGGTGAATCACGCCCCGGTTTGGCGGGACGCGCGCGAAGCTGTTGGATCGGGCGACTATGACGCAGTAATCCTGACAGAGATGGTCGAGCTACGCGATGCGATCCGGTATTTCAAAGGCGCGCGCTATTTTCGTCGCTGGGCCGATCTGGCCCGCGATGGCGCGCCGGAAACGCGGATCTATCTTTATGAGACCTGGCACCCGCTGGACATCGCTGATGGCTGGCTGTCGCGGATTGACGGGGATCTGGATCAGCTGTGGCTCGGCGGGCTGGCCGGGTCTGACAGCCGCCGCAACCCGAAGCGCCTCGCCTATCTGATCCCTGCCGGACAGGTGATGGCAGCGGTTGTCCGCGCTGCTGAGGCCGGACAGATCGACGGTTTGACCCACCGCGAAGACCTCTTTGCCCGCACCGATGAGGGCGCGCTGGATCAGATTCATATCAACGATCTGGGGGCCTATATTGTGGCGCTGACCCATGTCAGCGTTCTCTATCACCTGAACCCAACCGGCCTGCCGCATCAGCTGACACGCGCCGATGGCACCACCGCCTACGCACTTAGCGCGAAAGCCGCACGTCAGGTGCAAGGAATCGTCTGGCAGGTGGTTACCGCCCAGCCGCGAACCGGGGTGTCACAATGACCCTCGCGGAGCTGGTGGGCAGTGTTGTGATGGTAGGGCATTCGCTGTTTGGGCCTGACAATCCAACCATGCTGCAACATATGTTGGCGCAACAGGCAGGTATCCCCGCGGGTCAGAACATCACGGTTGAGGCGCAGATTATCAATGGCGCACCGCTCAGTTATAATTGGGACCATGCAGATCAGGCTGAGGGCATCAATGCCCGCGCCCGGCTGACCCAGCCAGCTGACGCCCTGATCGTGACCGAAGCGATCCCTTTGGAAAACCATCTGAAGTGGAGCAACACCGAAGGCGCGTTGGCGAACTTCTACCAGCTCGCCATAAACACCAACCCTGAGGTCGAGGTCTACCTACAGGAAACCTGGCACAGTCTCAGCAGTGGTACCGGGGTCGACGTTCCCTTTGACACGGGCGCGGTGTTGCCTTGGCGTGATCGTTTGGCGGCGGACCTCCCCCGTTGGCAGGGAGTCGTCGATGCAGTGAACCGCAAGACCGGCGGCGATATCAAACTGATCAAGGCCGGGCAGGCGATGGCGCGTTTGGATGACGCAATTCAGGCAGGAACTGTGCCCGGTTTAACGAATATCCGCGACGTTTTTGCAGATGATATTCACCCCAATGATCTGGGCTTCTATTTCATTTCTGCTCTGCAATATGCGGTCCTGTCAGGCCAATCCCCGATCGGCTTGCCGCACAGGCTAAAATCCCAATGGGGTAAGTCCTACAACGTGTCCTCACCCGCGCTGGCCCGGCGTTTACAGGACATCGCCTGGGATGCCGCCCAAGACCGGGAATTGCGCACCGCCCTCCCCGCAGATCCGCTGCCGCTCCCCACCGACCCGCTGCTGCCCGCCTTGAATGCGCCTGCTCTAGCCAATCAAACAGCGCCTACATCTGCGGGCAGCTTAGTACAAACCGAACATGCGGATGTCCCTAGACAGCCAATTGCGATGAACCTCGCCGCTATCGCGGATTGGAGCCCGCAGGCGCCTTTTCTGGATCACTTCAAAACTGCGCGGCCCTGGATCGGCCACATGGCAGGGCAATGGGGGGGCGCGGATTATTCGGATTTGGCGGCGGCGGGTTATCTTGATCCCGACGGCTGGCCGACCGCCATTCCCCCGGAACTCGGCTCGGTTGGGACGCTGATCCTGACTGACCTACCTGTCGAGGCGACCTCTCTGGCCGGCCGCTATGTGCTGACATTCGAGGGCGATGGCATCGTGGAAGTTACTGGCCGCGCGCGAAATATCCGCTACGGCAAGAATGAGATCCGCTTTGATTATACCCCCGGTCCCGGCGCGGTTGAAATCCGCATTCAGCGCAGCGACCGAACGGGCACCGGCGACTATGTCCGCCAAATTGCGGTGGTGATGGAACGACATCTGGCGCTGTGGCAGCGGGGCGCGCTGTTCAACCCCGATTGGACGGCGCGACTGGAAGGATTTGCAGCATTGCGGTTCATGGACTGGATGGCCACCAATGACAGCACCCAGATCGGCTGGGAAGATCGCCCACGGCCGCAAGACTACAGCTGGGCCACAAAGGGCGTGCCACCAGAGGTGATGGTGGCGCTTGTCAATCAGCTGGGGACAGCACCTTGGTTCACACTGCCGCATATGGCGGACGATATCTATATTCGCAATTACGCGCGGTTGGTCCATGAACAGCTAAATCCCGATCTGACGGCCTATGTGGAATACTCCAACGAGGTCTGGAACTGGCAGTTCGAACAGGCTGTCTGGGCAGATGAGCAGGCGCGCGCACGCTGGGGGGGCGCGGACCTGTGGATGCAGTATTATGGCGGGCGTGCAGCCGAGGTCGCCGCCATCTGGACAGACGTGTTTGGCGATCAGGCCAAGGATCGGCTGGTGCGCGTCATCTCGACCCAGACCGGCTGGCTTGGACTGGAAGAGCAGATCCTGACAGCCCCATTGTGGACCGCCGAAGATCCCAGGCGCCGCGCCCCGGCGTACAGTTTTGATGCCTATGCGGTCACCGGTTATTTCGGCGGCATTCTTGGTCTGCCGGAGCGGGCTCCGACGCTGCGCGCGTGGATCGCGCAAAGCCGTGAACAGGCTCAGGTCGCAGCCTCCGAGAAGGGATTGCACGGACCGGCGGCGGCAGAATTCGTCGCGGCTCATCAGTATGATGCTGCCAGCGCCCTGGCCGAAGCCGAGCTGCGCGATGGATTGGTGTCGGGCAGTTCCGACGACACAATCAGCGACCTTCTCGGCCGGGTGCTGCCTTATCACGCCAAAGTCGCGGAGACCCACGGACTTGATCTGATCATGTATGAAGGTGGCAGCCATGTGGTCGGGCTTGGCGCGATGGTTGATGATGATATGCTCACCGAATTTTTCAGCCATTTCAACTATACCGAGGACATGGGCGGACTGTACCGTAGCCTGCTGAAAGGCTGGCCTGCACTGGGCGGAAACCTGTTCACCGCCTATTCAGATGTCTCCACCCCCGGCAAATGGGGCAGTTGGGGCAGCTTGCGCACGCTGAGCGATGATAACCCGCGCTGGCGCGCACTGGAGGCCGCGAAATGACCCCCCGCCTGAGCGTGCTGATCCCCGCACACAATGAGGCGGGTTATATCGGGCCGTGTCTGCATGCGCTATTTGCCAGCGATCCCCTGCCCGGTAACGCCACTGGCGAGGTGCTGGTGATCGCCAACGCCTGCAACGACACCACTGTCGCAGAGGCCCGCGCCGTGGCGGTGCCGTCCGGATGGATCTGCGTGGTAATCTCGCGCGCCGAGGGCGGCAAGATCGGCGCGCTACAGGCCGCAGACGCGCGCGCCAAAGGTCGGGTCCGGGTCTATCTTGACGCAGATGTCACAGTCTCGCCCCCCCTGATGGCCCAGATTTGCGTCGTGTTGGACAGTGAACAACCGCTCTATGCCAGTGGGTCGCCCCAGCTCTCTTATGCCAAAAGCGTAATCAGCCGCCTTTACGGGCGGTTCTGGACAACGCTGCCTTTTGTACGCGAGGGGGTGCCAGGGTTTGGGATCTTTGCGATGAACGCCGCAGGGCGCACGCGTTGGGGAGCTTGGCCGGATATCATCGCGGATGACATCTACGCCCGTCTCAGCTTTGCCCCGGCAGAGCGGATCCGCCTGGAGGCCGCCTACAGCTGGCCCTTGGTAGAGGGATTCCGCAATCTGGTTCGTGTTCGTCGCCGCCAGAATGCCGGAGTAACCGAGATCGCCGCACGTTTTCCCGAGCTGCTGAAGAATGAAGACGTCACACGACCCGGTGCCAGCGGCATTCTGACCCGCGCGCTGCGCGATCCTGCAGGTTTCTTGACTTATGCGGCGGTTACGCTCGTCGTTAAATCCCAGCTGTTTCGCGACCGAGATAACAACCGCTGGACGCGCGGACGCTAGGGCCTAGTGGTTTTCAATCGCGGCGCGGAAATGATCCGCCAGCTTGGCCGCCTCAATATCGCTATCGTGACGTTCAAGAACGCGGGTGCGGCCTGCCTGCCCCATGGCCATCAGCGTGGTATGGGGCGTTGCCGCCAAATCGCGGATCGCTTGTGCCAGAATTTCAGGATCACCAGCGGGAACCAACCAGCCTGTTTCACCGGGGATCACCAATTCCGGCGTGCCTGCGATATAGGTTGCGATCACCGGGCGGGCAGTGGCCATGGCCTCCATCACCACCATCGGCAGGCCTTCGGCAAAAGACGGCATCACCAGTGCCTGCGCGCGCGCGAGTTCCGTGCGGACCTCGGCCTCGGCCAGCCAACCGGTCAGCGTGACATGCGAGTCCAACCCATGGGCCGCAATAGCCGCCTCCAGATCCGGGCGCATCTCGCCATCGCCGATCAGCGCGAGATGCAGATCTGGATGATCCGCAACCAGCCGCGCCATAGCTTGGATCAGAACCATCTGGCCCTTTTGTTCAACGAACCTGCCAATCGCAGCAATCCGCAACGGCCCATCGGGCAGTGGTGCCGGATCGGCAAAGCGCGCAGGCTCAATCCCGCAATGTACAACTTTCAAGCGATCCCAGCTGCCAAAAGCGGCCCATCGGCTAAGCTGGCTGCGCCCAAAGCTGCTGATCGTCACAGCAAATGCAGCGTGATCAACCTTTTCGCCCAGTGACAGGGTCTGCGGCGCGTCGAATTCCTCTGGTCCGTGGGTGGTAAAGCTGTAGCTCGGCGCGCCCAGTTCATGCGCCAGCAGTGCCACAGTGGTGGCATTGGTGCCAAAATGGGCATGCAGGTGCTCTATCCCTTGTTTCATGGCGTATTCTGCAACATAGGCAGCCTCTGCCAGATAGATCAGGTGACGCAGGCGACCAACCTGAGATCTCCCGCCCAGACGCCACGCCATGTGCAGGGCCGACACCATACGTCGCGGTGCCCGTCCTGCCGCCCGCAACAGTGCACCTGCGAGATACACCCCTCCTGCGTCCAACACGTAAGAGGTCCGCGCCTGTTCTTGCTGATCGCCGGGATCCACCAGAGAGACATTGGGCCGCCGCATGGCAATCCTATGGATTTCAAGGCCCTGACGCTCAAGCGCCAGTACTTCGCGCCGGATGAAACTATGCGAGGGCTGCGGGTAGGTGTTTAGGATATATGCAATTTTCACGAGGACGACGGCCCATTTTATGCAACAGTTATCGCAGGCTATCGTTAGTTGCGACGCTTGCCCAGCATTGCCGCCAAGGTGCCGCGGAATTGACGCCTTTTGGGAGCAGTATCGCAGATGTGTCGCAAAACCTCGGGAGATTTGATGCAGCAGGTTCTGTCCCTATTCCAAGGCGAAAGCCTCGCTGCGCGGGTGCTGCGGTCGGCCTCATGGCTGATGATTGGCTATGGTGGCAGTCAGGCGCTGCGACTCGCGGCGAATCTGATTATGACCCGACTGCTGTTTCCCGAAGCTTTTGGTCTGATGGCACTGGTCAGCGTGGTGACCACCGGGCTGGCGCTGTTTTCGGACATGGGCATCGGTCCCTCCATCGCACAAAGCCAACGCGGCGATGATCCTGATTTTCTAGACACTGCATGGAGCGTGCAGGTGGTGCGGGGCTTTGCCTTGTGGGGGATGACGCTGCTGCTGGCCTGGCCCATCTCGCAATTTTATGGCGCGCAAGAATTGCTGTGGTATCTGCCAATTGCCGGCGTCGCGCTTGCGATCAATGGTTTTGACCCGATCCGGGTTGAGACAGCGCACAGACATCTGCTGGTCGGGCGTTTGACCGCGCTGGAATTGATTAGCCAGGCTATCGGCGTTGGCGCTATGGTGCTGCTGGCCTGGATCACACAATCGGTTCTGGCGCTGGTGCTGGGCAGCGTATTGCAAGCAGGGGCCTTTTTGTTGTTGGTTCACCTGAAATTGCCGGGACGCCGCAGCCAGTTCCGCTGGGAAACCAAAGCCCTAAGGGAATTGCTGCATTTCGGGAAATGGATTTTTCTTTCGACCGCGTTCTGGTTCCTGACCTCGCAAGGGGACCGCGCAATCCTGGGTAAATTTGTGCCTTTAGAAGTGCTGGGCGTTTACAACATCGGGTTCTTTCTGGCCAGTTTCCCGATGGCCCTGGGGCACGCTGTGAACCAACGGCTGATGATCCCCGTCTATCGAGACAAGCCTGCCCATATAGATCGGCGATATCGCCGCAAGCAGCGCCAGTTACGGACAGGCTTGACCGCGATGATCTTGTCGATGCTACTGGGCATGGCATGGGTCGGCCCGTGGCTCGTCGATTTTCTCTATGATGCACGCTATGTTTTCGCTGGCCCCATGGTGGTGCTGATTGCGCTGGCAATGGTGCCAGCGGTGATTACCATGACCTACGATCAGGCAGCGTTGGCCGCAGGCGACAGCCGATCGTTTTTTGTCTTTACCGCAACGCGCGCACTTGTCCAAACCGGGCTGTTTCTCACGGGCGTAATTCTGTTTGGCCTGACCGGTGGCATCGCCGCGCTCGCATTTGCGATGGTTGTGGCCTATCCCGTATTGGTCTGGCTGGCTTGCAAGCACCGTGTTTGGGATCCGCTTCACGACGCGGTTTTTATCTTACTGGCGCTGGCCGTTGGGCTGTCTGCGATCTGGTGGCATTGGGCCCGCCTGACAGAGATGATGACCGCAGTGGGCTAGACGCAATCAGTGGCCTCGCTCTCATCCGCTGGTTTCCGTTCCAGACGCTGGTCGTCGGGTGAACGCCGTGACCAGACGCGCAAACACCCCGCGCCGCTTTGGTTTTGTATCAAGATAAGGGATTGCAACCACCGGCGTCAGGCCGGTTTCACGCTCCATCTGGGCAACACTGCGCAGTACCGGGCGCCGCAACTCCAATAGAAACGCAATGCCGAGAGCCAAACCAAGGCTGGCAACACCGCCCATCAGCGCCTTTTTCTTGCGGGCGCCCGTGACCGGGTAGTCCGGCAGCGGTGCAGGTTCGATCACGGTAAGGCGCTCTGACTGGCGCGAAGATTCCAGTCGGAACCCGACTTCTGCTTCCGTCCGGCGCTGTGAGATCACTTCTAGCTCGCTTTGCAGCTGGTCCATCTTGCGTTCATAGGCCCCCAGCTGTCGCTCCACCTCCGGTGTTGTTTGCAACGAAAGCTCAAGCGCGCGACGCCGGTTGAGCAACAATTCACGCTGCGCTTCTAATGTAGCCAGCTTTTCCTCGAACACTTGCAGCATCCGCTGGGCTGTGGCCTGCCGTTGGGTCGACGCTGTCTGATCTGCTTGACGGCGCAATTCGATCTGCTCTCGCTCGATCTCAATCAGGCCGGTGTTGAGGGTCGAAATCTCATCTCGCCGCATTTCAATCCCGCCAGGTAGTGCCACATTGTTGGCGTTGCGATAGGCGGTAACCTCATTTTCCAAGGTCGCGACCTCTTCACTCAGCGCGGCTTCCTTGTCGGCAAAGAATGTCAGCGTTTCTCGGGCTTGTTCAATACGGGAACTCTGGCTCAACTCAATGGTACGGTTCGCAAACTCGCTCGCCACGGCCTGCGCCTGCTCTGGCGTGGGCATCAGCGCAGAGATTGTCAGAACTGAAATCGTGCCGTCATCTGCAAACCCCTCGCGCGCGGCAGCAACCCCAGTGAGCGAAACAGATTCCCGCAGCAGGGCCACCTGCTCGGACGGCACCAGCCCAGGTAGATCGGTGTAGAGACCAAATTTTTCGATAATCTCCAGCACAGAGCCCCGCGCCATCAAACGCTGTTCAATCAGCTGCAACCGCCGGGCAGAGGACCCATCCACAGTCGATTTGGCCAGCTCATCCGCGATTTTGGGTCGAGTAATCTGCAACACGGCCGAGCTTTCGTAAGAATGCTGCTGCTTGGCCGCCACCCAGAGCGATACCATTGCCCCCAAGAGAATGACCCAAAAGATCACCGACGCGCGGCGGCGCAGCATATCCAAAATGTCATCCAGCGTACGGATCGGTCCCATGTATCGGCTCGTCAATAATTATGGAGATGTCGTGGTTTGGTCGCTTTGCGGTCGGATTATGGACGCGTGTGGATCATTGACCATATTGCAACAACCCAGCGCCGCGCGCACGGTTCAGGCTTACCCCCAACAGTTGGGTCTGCCCCTCGAACATTTTTTCACAAGCCGCCAGATGAGCGGCGGTGGTACGGGTGCCGTCAGCGATCAGCAAAACCCCATCCACTTGCGGTAAGAACGCGGCAGTGTCGTCATGTTCGAGCACAGGTGGCAAGTCGAACAATGTCACATCAGCGCCGGTGCTCAGAACCATGTCATCAATGACACCGGCACAACGGCCATCATGCAAGATTTCCGCCGCATTGCGATCGGGCGCGGCAGTCAAGCCAACCGCCAGAGAGGCCGCCGGGCGAATAAGATGTTCCGGTAGCGACAGATCCCCGGAGAGAAAACCGGGCATGTCGCCGGATGGTGGCAGCTTCAGCGCCGAGGCAATGCCTGGCCGGCGAAAGTTCAAATCCATCAAGATCGTACGCGTACCCGGAACCCGCGCCATGCTGAGCGCAAGATTAACCGCCGAGAAGGTGGAGCCACAACCTGCCGTCGGAGCTGCGATTGCGACACGTTTCCAACCCTGGGCCTTTAGGCTGTGCAGCAGCCGTGTGCGCAGCAGATCAAAGGCATTGGCAGTTGGCGAGTTGCGAAAGAAATTGACAAGCGGGGAGCGCGCCGCCTGATGACCACGAATGTCCAGCGGCACCCTGTGCAGGCGTTCCCAGACCTCGGGTACGGTGGCAGGCAGGCGTTGCATCTGCGGTTCTGTGTTTGCAAGACCGTCGAGCTGCGATGTTTGCCGGGCCTCAGGACGACGGGCAAAGCGGTTGCGGTCATCATCCGCCGTCAAACGAGAGGCCAACTTGGCCGAGGATTTCGCCATCTCCTGCGCAGTTTCTTGGGTAACAGGGGCTGTCTGCGACGCAGAGTCACCCCGACCGGTCACAACAGTGTCGTGCTCTGCCCCCGGATCGTCGCGACCCTTGCGACGTCGAAATCTTTTGAAACCTTGTTGCGTCATCGCAAAGGGCTTGTCCCACTCCTGTTTCTGCGCAGACCTAAGCGGGACATCCGATCCAGTCACCAAGTCTTTCATGGAACCCCCTCGCAGTTCTACCACGTTCGGCAAGACCCGCCTATAGCCCGACAATCACACTTAGCACAGGGCGAGTTAATATCCGGTGCCCCGCAGGACAACCCCGACAGTCCGCCATAGCAAACCCAGATCGGCACGCAGTGACAGATCTCTCTGGTAGCTGGCATCCGCGCGACAACGCATGGCAAAACTACTCTCATTGCGCAATGAAACCTGCCACAGGCCGGTAATTCCGGGTTTGAGGTCAAAATAGGCCGTGGCATCACCATAGAGCGGCAGCTGATCAGGCATCATCGGGCGCGGCCCAACCAAGCTCATCTGACCCATCAATACGTTCCAAAGCTGGGGCAGTTCGTCCAGCGAGGTCGTGCGCAGGAATCGTCCGACCGGGGTGATACGCGGGTCGTTTTTCAGCTTTTGGGTTTCATCCCATTCACGGCGCAGCGCAGGATCCCGTGCCAAGTGACTCTCCAGAAGTTGATCGGCGTTGCAGACCATGGTGCGTAACTTCAGAATGGAAAACAACCGGCCACGCTGTCCCAGACGGTCCTGAGTATAGAAGGGATTGCCGCCCTCATACATGAGCGCCAGCGCTGCCATCAGGATCAGCGGCAGAGAGATTGGCAGCGTCAGAAGCACAAGAACTATGTCCAGCAGACGCTTACCCAGATTTGCATAACCGCCATCCTTGCTGCAAACCGCCGATGCATCATGAGAGGCCGTGGCATAGCTATTCGCAAATCCACCATGCGCGAACCCCAAGGCTTGCGATGCGGGGTTGCGGTCTTGATTGCGGCGCTGATCGCGTACTTGGGCGTTCAAATTGGCGGCGCGGTGTCCAATCAACCAGCCCCCTCCAGCATCACCAAGTGGAAAGCCACTGTAGAGCGACGGCCAACGGGACCAGATCAAACGCTGATCTGGAGCAATCGGCGGCCGCGCGTGCCCCTCTTGTAAGAAATCCTTCATTTCCAACCCCAATCTGGAACCGCCCCCGCGGTCCTTTACCTTTGCGCTGAAACAACAGCGTCTTGATCCCACCGAAGCAGGCGTACTCGCACCAATTTGACTGTCCCGACACGGCAGCGCCTCGGGTCCAAAGTCCAAACAAGATCGATGGTTTTTACCAGTCGCACCCCCATGCGACTGGAACCTTCGTCCCAATCAAGCGGCCCTTTTTGAGCCAACTTCCAAACCGCACCTGCGGCAATTTCTTAATAAAGCAATTTTACACAAATCTCAGCAAAATCTGAAAGACGGCACAATTGACTAGGAATTCAGTAGATCAGGACGCCCTATAAGAAACAATTCCTCAAAAGGATAGGAATTGTCCTTGCGGACTACCCAAAAGTATAAGGAATCAACTGAGAATAATGGTAAAATTTGAGTCAAAGCCAGACACATGGAAATGCTTGCGTTAACCTTCGCGCCAACACCCCACATGCATTAACCAATATCCGGTAATGAAACCACCAGATTGTTCAGCCGCCAGAGCTGTAGCTCGCCTTGCTGCTGCACAGCATCCAAACCGGGGTCTGGCGTTGAACAACAGCCTAGAACTTGGCAAGGAGAGTGACGGACCCGGTGTTGGCTGACACAGCCCGCCCGCCCCAACATCAAGATAAAAAGGATCACGTTATGTGCGCTGCGTCTGCTGCCCAGAACTCCGCCCCCACCTCCGGCAAGCCCCGCGTCAAGTCTACCAAGTGGATCGCGGCCGACCATTCGAACGGGCGTATCTCGGCATGGTCCATGCAGGAAGTTGAAGCACAGCAGCATGTCTTTGCAAGCTCCGGCGCAGATATGATGTCGGATCTAGCCTTGCTGGTTGACCGCTTGCACGATTGCGGCCCCGACACGCCGATTTTGCTAAGCGACGACGGCCTGCGTGGAGGCGATAGCGGGACGTTGACGGTTCCAGCCAAGGCCTCCAACCTGCCCATGGGCGAGACAATGCTGAGTCGGCACCCACTTCGCTTGCTAGGAGGGTTATCGCAAGCCAATCCACGTGCGGTCATGCGGGGGGCCGCTAGCCGTATCGCCGGTTTCCTAAGCCTCAATCGCGACTGGGATGGGGTGGTTTGCGTGCCCGGAGAAACAACCCATTGGGCGCTTATTAGTGCTGATGAGATTGTGAGTTTTCAGAGTTTTCTGACAGCCGGGCTGTGGCGCAGCATCGCACCGCATATGTCTATTGACCCGGACGCGGAGATGGGCGCCCGGCAAACCGATGAATTGACCCAGGCGATGACGACAATCCAGTCAAAGCCTGAAACACTAGCTGCGCGGCTGGCCGAATTGCAGGCACAGCCAAGTGGCAACAGCACCGCACGGGCGACGCGTCTCTGGGGACTGCTGCTGGGGGCAGAACTGTCAGCGGCGCGGCCCTATTGGCTGGGGCAAAATATTGCGCTGATAGCCCCGCCCGCGTTGGATAACCTCTACAGCACTGCTCTTGGCCATCAGGGTATCTCGGTTACTCACACCGATGCGGATCGAATGGCCTTGGCCGGCCTGGTCAGCGCCTGGCGTGGCATGAGCGCCTGATGCAGCGCGCGCAGGGCGATCAAACGGCGGCTAGGGCAGCGGGTTGGTTTGAAATAAGCGGATCTTAAGTCCACCATGGGCGACTGGTGCGCCAAAAGGCTTAAACGGTAGGTTTGTTGCCTTGGCGAGAGATGTCTCGCTGGTCACAATCCCCACACGCCACCCTCTAAAGCGGGCCTTCAAAGTCTCCCCCAATGCCGCATAAAGCGCATAGAGCAGTTTCTTATTGCCAATGCGGGCTCCGTAAGGCGGGTTCACAATCACCAACCCCTTGGGTGCATCCGGGCCAAGATCCGGCGGCATCAGGTCACTCACCGCTTGCTGGGTGATCTCTACCAGATCGCCAACACCCGCGCGTTCGGCATTGGCAGAGGCCATTTCAACAGCACCAGTGTTACGATCGGAGCCAAAAAACCGTGCGGACACCGCGCGCGTTTTCTGTTCCGCGCGAAGGTCATCCCAAGCCGCAGCATCGAAATTTGCCAGCTGTTCAAACGCAAAACTACGGCTGCGGCCGGGAAAAAGGCCTTTGGCAATCTCAGCGGCCTCAATCACGAAGGTGCCCGAACCGCACATTGGATCCACCACCGGTTCTTGGCCGTCATAGCCGCAATCGCGTAAGAACAGCGCCGCCAGGTTCTCGCGCATGGGTGCCTTACCAACGGCGGTCTTGTGACCGCGCTTGTGCAACCCATCACCCGACGTATCGACGCTGAAGGTACATAGGTTGTCCTCGATCCGCAGTTTAACGGTTATGTCAGCTTCGGCGCTGATGGGCGCGCCCAGTTCTTCGGTAATGGCGCGTTCAATGCGCTGGGTCGCCGCCCCTGCGTGGTAGATCTTGGATTTCTTATTTGTGGTCGTCTCGACCCGGATCGGCACATCGGGACGTAGCACTTCGGACCATGGGAACTTGCGCGCACGCTTGTCCAGCTGGGCAAGGTGAAACGCCCGAAAGGACCCGATACGGGCCAGCACCCGCGCCGCGCCGCGCAGTTGCAAGTTCGCCCGCCAAACCGCATGCCAATCGCCCTCGAAAGAGACGCCGCCGGGCACGGTTTTGGTGCCGGAAAATCCAGCCTCCTCTGCTTCGCGTTGCAGGGTCTGCTCCATTCCAGGAGGGGCAGTCAGAAAGATCTCGAATGTGTCGCTTGTATCCATGTCATCTCCTTAGCGGCAAATATCATGATCAGCGACGGCAAATTTGGCCTACTACCCCGCGATTGACCAAGATCCAGACGTGCGCATCTGATCGTTCGGATCGCGCAGAACGCGAAAACACGGCAAGAATGCCGCGATGCAGCATAAATTCACACTGGAACGCCTCCGCGAAGCCCACCGGTAACGGAATTTTTTTCGATACAAAACAGGACACTACGCCAAACTAAAAAATTAGTTTGACAAGATAGACCCCGGTGTGGAACCTGTTTGTCAGCCAGGTGCCACGAGGTATGTCTGGCCATAATAAATCACTAGGGAGGAGAAAGATGCGTAAGTATCTTTTGTCCGCAGCCGCGGTTATTGCCGTGGTCGCGGGACAGGCAGCCTATGCCGATGAGGCAGCTGCCAAGAAATGGATCGACGAAGAGTTTCAACCCTCGGTTCTGACCAAGGAAGAACAGCTGTCGGAAATGCAGTGGTTCATTAAAGCGTCCGAACCGTTCTCGGGTATGGAAATCAACGTCCTGTCCGAAGGCATTCCGACGCATTCCTACGAATCCGAGGTCCTGACCAAAGCATTCGAGGAAATCACCGGCATCAAGGTGAACCATCAGATCCTCGGCGAGGGCGAAGTGGTTCAGGCCGTGCAGACCCAGATGCAGACCAAACGGAACCTGTATGACGCTTACGTCAACGACTCCGACCTGATTGGCACCCACTCGCGTCTGCAATTGGCTTACAACCTGACCGACATGATGGAAGGTGATTTCTTTGACGTCACCAACCCGGAACTCGATCTGGGTGACTTCATGGGCACGCAGTTCACGACCGGTCCCGATGGCGACCTGTATCAGCTGCCCGACCAGCAGTTCGCAAACCTCTACTGGTTCCGCAAGGACTGGTTTGACCGCGAAGACCTGCAAGCCGCGTTCAAGGAAAAATACGGCTACGATCTGGGCGTTCCGGTCAACTGGTCTGCATATGAAGACATCGCCGAATTCTTCTCGAACGACGTGAAAGAAATCGACGGTACCACAATCTTTGGTCACATGGATTATGGCAAACGCGCACCCGATCTGGGCTGGCGTATGACCGATGCCTGGCTGTCGATGGCTGGCGCTGGTTCGAAAGGTGAGCCGAACGGTGTGCCGATCGACGAATGGGGCATCCGCATGGAAGCGGATTCCTGTAACCCTGCCGGTGCAAGCGTGACCCGCGGTGGCGCTGCCAACGGTCCGGCTGCGGTCTATGCGATCCGCAAGTGGGATGAATGGCTGCGCAAATTTGCACCTCCCGGTGCCGCGTCCTATGACTTCTACCAGTCGCTGCCCGCTTTGGCACAGGGCAACGTGGCCCAGCAGATCTTCTGGTACACCGCCTTTACCGCCGACATGGTGAAGCCGAAGTCCGAAGGCAACAACACTGTCGACGACAGCGGCAATCCGCTGTGGCGGATGGCACCCAGTCCGCATGGTCCCTACTGGGAAGAAGGCCAGAAGGTTGGGTATCAGGACGTGGGTTCCTGGACGTTCCTGAAGTCCACTCCGGTTGATCGTGCTCAGGCGGCCTGGCTCTATGCTCAGTTTGTCGTGTCCAAGACCGTTGACGTGAAAAAATCTCATGTTGGTCTGACCTTCATTCGTGACAGCTCAGTTAATCATGAGAGCTTCACCGAGCGCGCACCCAAGCTGGGTGGTCTGGTCGAATTCTACCGGTCGCCTGACCGCGTAGCATGGTCCCCGACTGGCGTGAACGTGCCTGACTATCCGAAGCTGGCCCAGATCTGGTGGCAGCAAATCGGTGACGTCAACTCTGGCGCCTTCACACCGCAGGAAGCCATGAACCGTCTTGCCGAAGAAATGGACATCACCATGGCCCGTATGCAGCGCGCAGACGAGCAGGCGAATGTCTATGGTGGCTGCGGCCCGCGTCTGAACGAAGAGAAAGACGCAGAATGGTGGTATGCCAATGGCGGCGCCAAGCCGAAGCTGGAGAACGAGAAACCCGCAGGTCAGACCGTCAACTATGACGAACTGGTCGCCCGCTGGGCATCTGAGTAACCCCTCCTCCCCGTAGGGAGCGCCCGGATCCGTCCGCGGCGCTCCCCGCTTTCGCCCCGGAGCGTGGCTCGCCCTCTCCGGGGCAATTTTTTCCCCAAAATAGACCGCGCATGCCGCGCGCAACAGGCCGTCCGCCGGAAAGTCAAAGCAAGATGGCACTCGAACTCAGAAATGTGACCAAGCGCGTCGGCGCCCAGCTGCATATCAAGGAAACCTCCCTTGTGCTGGAGCCAGGTCACTTCAACGTCCTTTTGGGCGCCACCGGGTCAGGCAAGACCTCTCTCATCAAGATGATGGCAGGGCTGGACCCAATCGCCAGCGGGCAGGTTCTGATGGATGGTCAGGATGTGACTGCCCTAAGCACCCAGAAACGTAACATCAGCTTGGTGCATCAGTTTTTCATCAACTACCCGCATATGACCGTTTATGAGAACATCGCCTCGCCGCTGAAGGTCGCAGGTATGGCCAAGTCAGAAATCGCTGGTCGTGTGGAGGAAGCTGCGGATATTCTGCAACTTCGCCCGATGCTACATCGTCGCCCGCATGAATTGTCTGGTGGCCAGCAACAGCGGACGGCGCTCGCGAGAGCCATCGCCAAGGAAAGCCGTGCGGTGTTCCTGGATGAGCCGCTGGCCAACCTCGATTATAAACTGCGGGAAGAGCTGCGTGACCAGCTGCCCGAATTGTTCGCCGGACGTGGTGCCGTGGTGGTCTATGCGACCTCGGAACCCGAAGAGGCGCTGCTGCTTGGTGGCAAGACCGCGCTGATGCGTGATGGTCGGGTCAGCCAATTCGGCACCACCGCAGATATTTACCGCACCCCAGAAAATCTGGATGCCGCGCGGGTGTTTTCGGATCCACCGATCAACACTGCACCGATCATCAAAGAGGGCAATACCGCACGGCTTGGCCGTGATGTCAGCTGGCCACTGGTTGGCGCAGCTGCACACCTGACAGATGGTCCCTATACCATCGCGATCCGCCCCTATCACGTGCTGCCGACCCCCAGCCCCTCCACCACGGTGCAACTGTCTGGTCAGGTTCAGGTGACCGAACTGTCCGGTTCCGAAAGCAGCGCCCATTTCGACATGGGTCTGGATGCGGGCCACGGCAGCTGGGTCTCTCTTTCCGCAGGCGTACACCCCTATGAGGTGGGCGAACTGCATGACTTCTATATGGATCCCTCGGCGGCATATGTTTTTGCCCCTGATGGCTCCCGCGTGGCGTGAGGCGCAAATGGCAAAAATTACACTCTCAAAACTGCGGCACAGCTACGTGCCGAATCCCTCAAGCGAGTCTGACTACGCCTTGAAGGAAATTGATCTGGATTGGACTGATGGCGGTGCCTATGCGTTGCTTGGCCCATCCGGCTGTGGCAAATCCACGCTGCTGAACATTATCTCTGGCCTGCTTGTCCCATCCGAGGGTCAGATTCTGTTTGACGGCAAGGACGTCACCACGCTGCCGCCAGATCAGCGCAACATTGCGCAGGTGTTCCAGTTCCCGGTGATCTACGACACCATGACTGTCTATGACAATTTGGCCTTTCCGCTGCGCAATCGCGGCCGGGATGAGGCCATTGTCAAGGAACGCGTCATGGCCATCGCCGAGATGCTTGAGGTCACTAATCTGTTGACCATGCGGGCTGCTGGTCTGTCACCGGACAACAAGCAAAAGATCTCCATGGGGCGTGGCCTGGTCCGCGAGGACGTGAACGTTGTGATGTTCGATGAACCGCTGACCGTGATCGATCCGCATCTGAAGTGGAAACTGCGCTCAAAGCTGAAAGAGCTGCATCAACGCGTCAAAGCCACGATGATCTACGTGACCCATGACCAGACAGAGGCGCTGACCTTTGCCGATCAGGTTGTGGTAATGCAGGATGGCCTGGTGGTTCAGATCGGCACGCCGGTTGAACTGTTTGAACGCCCCGCGCATACGTTTGTCGGCCATTTCATCGGCTCACCGGGCATGAATGTGCTACCCTGTGAATTGCGCGCGGGCCAGCCCTATATCGGCACCCATCCGGTCGCATTGGAAGGGCCGATCAAAGGGGACGCCATAGGCAAGACCGAGGTCGGCATCCGGCCTGAATTTGTTTCCCTCGCCAATAGCGGCCTGCCCGCAACCGTGACCAAGGTTTCGGATGTTGGCCGCCACACCGTTGTCGAATGTGAAGCCGAAGGCCAGCGTATCAACGCCGTCATTGATGGTGTTGGTCCCGCAAAGGGCAGCGCAGTGCATCTGGCATTCCGCCAGGACCAGACCCGTCTCTATGTCGATGGCTGGATCGCAACAGAAGCTGCCCAATCTGCCACCGAGACCAAGACTGAGACCGAGGAGCAGGCACAATGAAAACCGAAAACCAAAAGGCGTGGTTCTTTGTCCTGCCTGTCCTTCTGCTCGTTGCCTTCAACGCGCTGATCCCTATGATGACCGTCGTCAACTACTCTGTTCAGGAGACATTCGGCGACAACGTCTTTTTCTGGCAGGGGCTGGACTGGTTCCAGCAGATCCTGAGGTCAGACCGGTTCCATGCGGCGCTTGGCCGTCAGTTCATGTTCACCTTCCTGATCCTGATCATTGAGGTGCCGCTGGGCATCGCGATCGCGCTGTCGATGCCGCGCAGCGGTTTCTGGGTGCCCGTCTGCCTGGTCACCATGGCATTGCCAATGCTGATCCCCTGGAACGTGGTTGGCGCAATGTGGAATATCTTTACGCTGCCCGATATCGGCCTGTTGGGATACTTCCTGAACCACACGCTCGGCATCAACTACGATATGACACAGGACCCAATTGCGGCCTGGGTGACCATTATCACGATGGATGTCTGGCACTGGACTTCGCTGGTTGTACTGCTGAGCTATGCAGGGCTCGTCTCGATTCCGGATGCCTATTATCAGGCGGCCAAGATCGACGGTGCCTCCAACTGGGCTGTGTTCCGCTTCATTCAGCTGCCTAAGATGAAGACCGTTCTGACCATCGCGATCCTACTGCGGTTCATGGACAGCTTTAACATCTACACGGAGCCTTTCGTACTAACGGGTGGTGGTCCAGGCAATTCGACCACGCTTTTGTCGATTGATCTCGTCAAGATCGCTCTTGGTCAGTTTGACCTCGGCCCCGCCGCTGCAATGTCGCTCATCTACTTTGCAATCACGCTTCTGGTCAGCTGGCTGTTCTACACCGTCATGACCAAAGACGATCAAAACTAAAGGAGGATACTTCGATGCAAAAACGTACCATCGTCCCCATCGTCTATATCCTGTTCCTCATGCTGCCAATCTATTGGCTGGTCGCGATGAGCTTTAAGACGACGAACGAAATCCTGTCCGGGTTCTCGCTGTTTCCGCAGACCTTCACGCTGGAAAACTATGCGACGATCTTCACCGATCCGAGCTGGTACTGGGGCTACATCAACTCGATCATCTACGTGTCGATCAACACGGTGATCTCTGTCGCTGTCGCCCTGCCTGCGGCCTATGCATTCTCGCGTTACCGCTTTCTGGGCGACAAGCAGCTGTTCTTCTGGCTGCTGACCAACCGGATGGCACCTGCTGCGGTTTTCGCTCTGCCGTTCTTCCAGCTTTATTCCGCTGTCGGCCTGTTCGACACCCATCTCGCTGTAGCGATGGCACACTGCCTGTTCAACATTCCGCTGGCGGTCTGGATTCTGGAAGGCTTCATGGGTGGCATCCCGAAGGAGCTGGATGAAACCGCCTATGTGGACGGCTATTCCTTCCCGCGCTTCTTTGCGACGATCTTCATCCCGTCAATCAAGGCAGGCGTCGGGGTGGCGGCTTTCTTCTGCTTCATGTTCTCCTGGGTAGAGCTGTTGCTGGCCAAGACATTGACCGCTGTTGCCGCAAAACCCATTGCGGCCACCATGACCAAAACCGCCTCAAGCGCTGGCTATGAGCTGGGCCTGCTGGCGGCCGCCGGTACGTTGACAATCATTCCGGGCGCGATCGTGATCTATTTCGTCCGCAACTACATCGCAAAAGGCTTTGCGATGGGGAGGGTATAATGCTGAGTTGGATGGCCTGGACCTGGCCCACCGCCTTTGTGTTCATCGGGATCTTTTCGGCGATCGCCGTAATGATCGTTTTGGAAATTCGCCAGCCCGGAGGTGACACCCGCAAGGGCGCGCTTGGGCTGGTCACCACCCGAGGCGACAGACTGTTCATCAGCCTGTTGGGGACATCCTATATCTTTCTGGCTTGGCTGGGATTGGTAGGGATGCCGCTCTGGTGGCCCTTGGGCCTGTCGGTTGGCTGGTTCATCTTCACCTTCTGGAAGGTGTAGTAGAAAACACATCGCGAAGGGCCCCACTCGGGCCCTTCGTCACATCTAAGCAGGGCATTTTTCAAGGAGGCTATGAACCGGGCGGGCCCCACTCTCTTAAAAAAATAGTTTTCCATAACCGCTGCTATCCCCTAGCATGATCAAAGCCCAAGAGGACCGGACACCACAGTGATGCGAAAGAAACAGGACAACCCGCTTTTGACCGAGGTTGAGCTCGAATTCATGACTGTTGTCTGGGAAACCGGCGGCGGTACGGTGCGTGATATTCTGGCTGAGCTGAACAAACGCCAGGAACGGGCGTATACATCGGTTGCAACCGTGCTGAAGATCATGGAACAAAAGGGCTTTCTGACCAGCGAAAGGGCTGACAGATCCTTGGTTTACCGCCCCGCTGTGCCGAAGGCCGATTATCAGAAAACCACACTCAAGAACCTTTCGAGCAAGCTCTTCAATGGTGCCCCGGCGGCTTTGGTAGCCCGGCTGGTGGACGATGAGGATGTCACCGACGATATGCTCGTGGAGATACGGGCGATGCTAAACGAAAGGTTGGGGGATGATGAACGCTGAGACTCTTCTGAACGCCTATATTGACCTGAATCTGCTGCTTATTGCTGGCATTGCGCTTTGGCTGACCCTGCGGGCAGTTCTGACTCGCAGCCGTTTAGGCCCCGCGTTCCGCCCGCAGCTGCGCCTGCTAAATGGCATGACGCTTTTGCTGACTTTGTCCCCGATGCTGGTGGTCGCACTGACAACCTATGTTGTGTCACAGCCACCGACCCTGTCGGACATGCTGGTGTCGCAATACCTGCAAGGGAACGTCAACATGAGCGCCACCCGGTTTGAGAGCATTCTGGGCTTGCGCGAGGATCTGCTACGCGCGCTGATGGCGCAAAGCAGCCATTGGGCACAGGCCGCCGTTGTGCTGCTAATCCTAGGCGCCGTGGCATCCGTTGCGATGATTGGTCTGGCGGCACTGCGTCTGCGCAATGCCCTGCGCGACGCTTATCTCTGGAAACACATTGGCCGCGTGCAGATCCGTATCAGCGACAAAAGCAAGGTCGCGTTTTCCACACGCGGGCTGTTTACTCGTTATGTTGTGCTCCCCTCGGCACTGGTGGCCAACCCATCGGACCTACGGCTGAGCGTGGCACATGAATTGCAGCATTTCCGGCAGCGTGATGTCGAATGCGAGTTTCTACTGGAGGCCCTGCGACCCGCCCTGTTCTGGAACCCAGCCTATCACCTGTGGCGTCGCGAAGTACGGATGCTGCGGGAGTTCGCCTGCGACCAGGCTCTGATCAGCCGCAGCCAGCGTGATGTGCGTGCCTATTGCGAATGTCTGATCCGCGCCTGCGCATTGGCTGCCAAGGATCCGATCCGTTTTGTCCAGCGCAGCCCGTCGGTGGCGCTTGTTGATCGTCGTGAAGTCCGTGGCGGCAGCATATTAGAGCGCCGCATCCGCGTGGTCACCGCGACCCAGCCACAGGATAGCCATCTGCTCAGTTGGATGGTCGTCTCTGCCATGCTTGCGACCGGGGTGATCAGCACTGCCTTGTTGATGCAGCGCCCAGGCGATTGGAGCCATGATCGCATTATGCTCTCGACCATCGTCAATCTTGAACGCATGGCCCATCGCAATGCTGTCACTGAAACCACGCAAACTGCTGTCACCGCATTGCAAAGCGGTTTCATGACACTCAGCAAGTAAGGCCTGCGCTCGCTCTGCCTATCGTGGACGGGACCCCGTGCGCCCCATGCGAGGACAGACAGGCCTCCGCCGATAGGTTGGCCCGACCCACCGTATTCCGGCCATCCGAGTAGCCTTTAGCCGTAAGCAGTCTCGGTGTTGCCGTCATCTGTAGACGGTCCCCAGTCAGTGCCTGTCGGCGCCACATCCCCACTGCCCAGCTGGAATCGAGAGACCACGCCGGTCAAAGCCTGCGCTTCATGTTGCAGCAGCTGGCTCGCGGCGGAGGCTTCTTCGGACATGGCCGCATTCTGCTGTGTGGTGCTATCCAGGCGGCCCATGGCGCCGTTGATTTTCTCCAGCCCGCTGGATTGCTTCTGTACGCCGTCCGCGATCTCAGTAATGAGATCGGACACATTGGTAACCTTTTCGATGATCCCGCTAAGGGCATCACCGGCACGGCCCACCATCGCGACGCCATTGGCCACATGTTCCTCACTGGCCGACGTCAACCTCTGGATCTGGCCTGCGGCCTTAGACGCCCGCATAGCAAGGGCGCGGACCTCGGAAGCCACCACCGCAAAACCGGCACCTGCTTCTCCCGCGCGGGCTGCTTCCACCCCAGCATTCAGCGCAAGGAGATTTGTCTGAAAGGCAATGTCATCGATCATATTGATAATCTGAGAAATTTGCGTGGAGGCGTCCTGAATCTGGTCCATTGCCTGTACTGCGGAGACCACAATGTGATTGCTGCGCTCTGCCTCATCTCGCGTGCCGCGCATAGTCTCGTCGACCTGGCACGCACGATCAGCAGTATTGCGAATGCTATTGGTGAGATCCTGCAAGGCAGATGCCGTCTCTTCCAGCGTGCCTGCCTGAGCTTCAGTGCGATGGGCCATCTCTTCGGCAGACGCGCGTTGTTCTTCTGAGAATTTATCGACGTTATGCGCCGCATCCACCACTTCAGACAGAGAGTCGCGCAGGTTGCCCAAACTGTGATTGAAGTTCTCGCGCAGGATTTCGTAGTGCGCGACAAAGGGCTCTTGGATATCGCAGGCCAGATTACCCCGCTGCAATGCAGCCAAGGCGCCGCTCATCTCTTCGACCACGGCGGCTGTCTGTTTGGCGGCCTGCTCTTCGCGTTCGGCAGCCGCGTCAGCGATCACCAGCTTGTCGCGGAAAGTATCGAGGCTGCGCGCCAAATCGCCCAATTCGTCACCACGGGCCCGGCCATTGATCTCGATTGCATAGTCTTCGTCTGCCAGGGCGTTTGTGGCCTCGCGCAGCGCCAGAATGGGCCTTGTCACGTGTCGCGCGGCCACGAAAGAAACGATAACTGCGATCATGACGGAGACGCCGATCATCAGCATTGCCAGAAGCCGTATTTTACGCACCTCAGCGAGGGCCTCATGTTCATCGGTTTGCAGCACCATCGACCAGTCGAACCCTTGGATCGACAGCGGCTTGACCAGAGCAATTACCTGCTCGCCGGAAACCGATGTGATGCCCTCGAACAGGCCAGACTCTCCCGCTGCTGCGGCAGCAATTTCAGGGCTGTCTGGTAGTGTATCACCGATGGAAAATTGCCCTTCGATCACAGAGGGGCTGTGGGCTGTACCGTCGCTACCAACAAGGAAGATATTTTGGTGACCGTCCGTATCCAGGTTGGAGGTCAACGCCGCAACGGCAGCAGCACCGGACAGTTGGACCGCCATGACGCCGATCACTTCTTTCTTTTTGTTGAAAACCGGCGCACCCAGGAAGGCACCGGCCATACCGCCACCGGGGGCATATGGGGCGAAATCGGCAGTAACGACCTCTCCGGCTTCGGCAGAGAGAGCAGCAGCAAAAACCTGGCCAAGGCCGCTTTCCGCATTCGGACCAGACCCAAATTGCTGAATGAAATCATCGCGTTTTTTTACGGAGTACAGCAGCTGTCCGGTTGCATCCAACAGGTACAGATCTTCATATCCGTTGACTTCCAGGGATTGCAGGAACGTCGGGTGGTAGGTCGCGTGGGACTGGCTGTAATAGGATCCGTCACCGGGATCCGTCAATGCGTGACGCTCATTGGCGGCGTTTGGGTTTTCCTCGATATAGTGACGACGCAAAAAGCCGACCGGCTCCTCTTCGATCATCTTGTAGACACGCTCAAAGTTGTTGATCGCGCGAAACACCGTCGGCTGGGATGTATTGACCGACAGATCTTTGCGCGCGGCTTCGATCATAAAGGTCAGCGCCTGCTCACCCGACCGCGCCGCAGTTTCCTTGGAGGCGTAGACGTAATCGCGAATGCTTTTTTCCGCCATTGAGTAGACTAGGAATGAGACTGTTACCAGAAACGTTGCGGTCAGAGCCACCATGATAAGTGGCAATTTAAGCTTGAGCGAGAGTTTCGGGGCCTTGAGCATGGCGCACATGTCTCCTTATTCATAGTGCCGATTCTGCCGCCATGCGGCCGAATACCACTAGAAATAGTCACGCAATTCCTTCTATTTCGTTCACGCACATTTTATGCAGTCCCATGTAAAAGCGGATCTACGCCCTATTACGGCCAAAGGGATAGCATCTTGGAGTGCACTCTGGTGCCAACTTAGAAGCGATCGGCGCCAAAGGGGCTCGTGTCTATGGCGGTTGCACGCGATTGCAATATGTCCGTCACCAATTCGGCAGTTGCAGCTGATTGGGTCAGCCCGACGTGACCATGACCAAACGCATAAATGACGCGCTTGTCACGCGCCGCGGGACCTATCACTGGCAGGCTGTCTGGCAGAGAAGGACGAAAGCCCATCCATTGGGTACCCTCTGCGGTGTCCAGCTCCGGCATAAAACGCGCCGCTTTGGACAGTAGTGTATTTGCGCGCTTGAAATTGGGGGCAAGTTTCAAACCGCCCAGTTCAACCGCGCCACCAACCCGCACACCACCGCGAATTCGGCTCACAACAAAACCATGCCTACAAAATGTAACATGGGTTCGCAAATCAAAGCAGCCAGCTGGCAACGTCGTATTGTAGCCCCGCTCGGTTTCAAGCGGCAGCTTTTCCCCCAGACGGTGTGCCAGTTGATGCGACCAGGCCCCTGCTGCCACCACCACCTGATCGGCCATGATTCTGTTACCAGTGGTGACAATCGTCACGCCTGCGTCACCGGATTCCAGATCACGCACGTCAGCACGGCGCAGTTGGCCACCACGTGCAAGGAAAGCCGTAAACAAATGCTCTACCCAAGCCTTGGGGTCACAAGTGTTCATCCAATCCGGGGTATAACCTGCATGCGTGAACCTTGGGCTAAGACCCGGTTGAATCTCAGCAATTTCCGCCGGGCTATGCATAAATGAGAATCGGATGCCGTGATCCTGCCGGAGCTGCCAGCCGCGCTGGCTCGCCGCGAATTCTGCCTCGGATTCATAGAGCTGTAGGGCACCATCCCGCTGCATCATCGACTCGCCCAGAGTGTCGGCAATTTGACGTTCGGTGGCCGCCTGGGCCAAATGCATCAACGACGCCTGCGCCTTAACAACAGAGTGATAGCGATCCTGCCAACTGGCCCGCCAGAAACGGATCAGCCAAGGGGTGAGCTGCAGAGCATAAGCGGGCGGCACTGAAAGGGGGCCAAGTGGGTCCAGTAACCAGGCTGGAGCCTTTTTCATGATGCCAGGCGTTGCCAGAGGTTCAAGATCCGTAAAAGCAAAGGCCCCGGCGTTGCCCGCAGATGCTTCGGCCGCTACGCCATCCCGGTCCAGAAGCACGACCTGCCCGCCATCTGGCGCTAGTTCGCTTTGCAGACGTAATGCTGTACTCACGCCGACAACGCCTGCACCGATAATGACTACCGTCTTTGCCATCTGCTCCGCCTTCGTGCTTGTGGCGAGGCTTTTGCCCCGCCACCTGACCGTCTTTACGCTAGGGTATAGGCGGTTTTTACCTTTGTATAAAACTCTTTTGCGTGGCTGCCTTGCTCACGTGCGCCAAGGCTGGACCCCTTGGTCCCGCCAAAGGGCACGTGATAGTCTACCCCGGCTGTCGGCAAGTTCACCATGGTCATTCCTGCCTCAACATTCGCTTTGAAATCCGTTGCGTATTTTAGCGATTTGGTACAGATGCCAGCGCTCAAACCAAAAGGCGAGTCATTAGCGACCATCAGGGCTTCTTCATAGTCCGCCACCCGAATGACCGAGGCGACGGGACCAAAGACCTCTTCCTGGTTGATCCGCATCCCATTTGTCGTTTCAGTCACCAAGGCAGGCGCCAGATAGAAGCCTTTGGTGCTGCGCTGAAGCGCCTGACCGCCCAATATACGCCCGCCTTCGCTACCCGCGATGTCGAGGTAGGACAGATCCTTTTTCAACTGACGCTCGTCCACAACCGGGCCGATTTGAGTGGTCTCGTCGAGGGCATTACCAACGCGCAAACCTGCCATCCGGTCACTGAGTGCAGCCACAAAACGGTCGTGGATGTCTGCGGTTACGATTAACCGTGATGATGCGGTGCAGCGCTGTCCGGTGGAGTAGAAGGCACCGTTGATACTGGCTTCGACGGCGATGTCGAGGTCGGCGTCATCCAGCACGACCATCGGGTTCTTGCCGCCCATTTCCAGCTGAAGCTTTTTGCGCTGCGCGCCGCAAGCCGCCGCTATGGCGCTGCCGGTTTGTACCGAACCGGTAAAGGAGAGCGCATCGACGTCGCAGCTCTCAACCAGACGCTTCCCGATCACGCTCCCTTGCCCGAAGACCATGTTGAACACGCCTTCTGGCAGGCCGGAGCGACTGATGATCTCTCCTAAGGCATAGGCGCAGCCAGGTGTCAGTTCAGCTGGTTTCAGAACAACAGCATTGCCGTAAGCGAGCGCTGGAGCGATTTTCCAGGCAGGGATCGCGATGGGAAAGTTCCAAGGGGTGATCAATCCAACAACGCCCATAGGTGACCGCGTCACCTCAACCCCGACCCCGGGACGCACAGACGCAAACATCTCTCCCGCCTGGCGCAGGGTCTCTCCTGCAAAGAACTTGAAGATCTGTCCGGCCCGTGCCGATTCACCGATACCTTCGGCCAGGGTCTTACCCTCTTCACGCGACAGCAGATGGCCCAGTTCAGCCTTGCGGGCCAGGATCTCGGTCCCGATCGCATCCAGCACATCAAACCGCTGTTGCGGTGTGCTTGCGGCCCAACCTGCGGCGGCCTCACGGGCGGCAGAAATGGCGCGGTCCATGTCCTCTGCCGGGCTGTCTGCGGCATAGCCGAGGACGTCGGATGTGTCGGATGGGTTGATATTGGCGCTGGCGGCAGTGGTTTCCGTCCAGCTGCCAGCGATCAGGTTTTTATATTCCATTACTGTACCTCTTGGGGGGTGATCCCTGCCCGATAAGGGTCAGCAGGGTCAAAGTTCAAAACAGTGTCACCGGTCACAAAGGCTTCGCCGGTGATTGTCGCAATCACTGCGGCATTAGGACCGCGACCGGGGCGGTAATGCAGCGTGTAGGTGCTGCCAATCACGCTTTCTTGGATCCATTGCACACCGGGTGCGAGATCGCCGTCTGCTGCCAGGCAAGCCAGTTTGGCAGCGCTGCCGGTGCCACAGGGCGATCTGTCATAGGCGGTGCCCGGACAGAGTACAAAATTGCGCCCGTGGCCAACGCTGGTCATGGGCGGTCCGACAAATTCAATGTGATCAATCATGGCGCCGTCGCGACCAGTGATCCCCTGATCGGCCAATGCCTTGCGTATAAGGACAGCACCCCGGGTCAGCACCTCAACATTAGCCAGCGTCAAGGGCGCCGGTATGACTGAGGTTAGGAAAAACCAGTTCCCACCCCAGGCAACGTCGCCGACAACCTGCCCTAGCCCCTGCACCTCAACCACCACACCGGCGCGATGGCGATCGCTTTCGACATTCTCAACTGCCGCTCGGGTCGGTGTCTGCAATTGCACGCCGACAGACCCAACCGGCGTCTCAATCCGGTGTTGCCCCAGATCAAGACGTCCCAGGTGATGCAGGCTAACAGCGGTGCCGATGGTGGCATGGCCACACATGCCCAAGGGGCCAACCGGATTGAAGTATATTACCCCGGCGGCAGAGGTCCGGTCGCTTGGAGGCACCAGCAATGCCCCGACCACCGCGTCATGGCCTCGTGGCTCAAGCAGCACCGACGCGCAAAAACTACGGTGATCGCAAAACAGCCGCTTCGCGCGTGCGGCCAGCGATCCAGTTCCAAGATCCGGCCCGCCCGATACTATCAGGCGAGTCGGTTCGCCGGCCGTATGGCTGTCGATTACGCGCATAGCGCCGCGACGTCGGACTGCTGTGTCCAATCCGCATACCAGCTACGGAACAATGCATATTGCGCCTCTACATAGGCCTGCTGGCTGGCACTCAGCTGATCGCTTTCGTTGAAATGCAACCGGTATTCGCTATCGCCATTCAGCACCATCAGATGTTTGTAGTAGAGCACCAGGTCCGCGCCTTCGTCGAAGGAAGAGAGCACCGCCAGCGCGGCTTCCAGCTCGCGGGCCTGACGCCGAGCAGTCGCATTGCCTTTGGCTGCCAGCTGACACAGCGACACAAGATGCAGGACTTCATCCGGCAGCGCATTGCCGATACCGGTGATTGCCCCCCCTGCCCCGCAATTCACATAGCCATGGAACACAGTGGTATCGACGCCAATCATCAGGGTTACACTGCTGTCCTGAGAGGTGATGTTTTCAGCTGCATAGCGCAGATCATCTGCGCCGCCGAATTCCTTGAAACCGACAAGATTAGGATGATCCCGGCGCAAGTCAAAGAACAGATCAGCGCGGGTGGCAAAACCATAATAAGGGCTGTTGTAGATCACGGCAGGCAGGGTTGGGGCGGCTGATAGAATGGCGGCAAAATGATCCCGCTGCGCGGCGACCGAGCTGCCCCGTGATAATACACGTGGAATCACCATAAGACCGCTGGCACCAATCTCGGCGGCATGGGCAGCATGGGCAGCGGCCTGAGCGGTGTTAACCGCGCCAGTCCCAACAATAGTTGGAACGCCCGCCGCCACCAGACGAGAGACGCCTTCCATCCGCTCAGCATCGGTAATCAGTGGCCAGTCGCCCATTGATCCACAATAGACAACAGCCGACATGCCTTTGGCGATCAACTCCCGGCCCTTGTTCACCAGAGCATCAAAATCTGGGCGACGGTCCGCCGTGCAGGGGGTCATCAAGGCCGGAATGCAGCCGGAGAATACGGGGTTTGTCATCTGGGGATCCTCTTCAGTGGATATGAACCCAAGCCCGAGAGCGTCTCGGCGCTGGTCTTAATTGCATAATACATATTGGATCCAATATTCAATATAAGAATTATCCCATCTTTCGCACCCGCTACGATCAAGGATATAACGTCCTCAAGGAGCACAGATATGAAGTTGAAATCCGTTGACATATCCAAGACCGCCTCCGCTTCGGCGATCGTCTTCGACGCCTTGCGTAAGGCCATTATCGAAGGTGATCTAAAAGAGGGCGAACCGCTGCGTCAGGATGAAATCGCACAGATGTTCAACACCAGTCGCATCCCCGTACGTGAGGCAATTTCGCGCCTGGAAGAACAGGGGTTGGTCAAGACGCAGCGTTACAAGGGCGCGGTCGTTTCCGGCCTGTCGGCGCAAGAGGCTCAGGAAATTTTCGATTTTCGGGCCGTGTTGGAATCAGAAGTGATCCGCCGTGCGGTTCCACATATGTCGCCTTCTTCATTGGCACAGGCCAAGGACTGCCTTGAGGCATTTTCGCAATCGGCCGACCCAATGACATGGGGAGAATTGAACCGCGACTTTCATTCGACACTCTATCGGGAAAGCGGATTGCAGTATCATATGGATGTGATCGACAATGCCATGGACCGTGTCGACAGCTACCTGCGTGCCCAGTTGGTCTTGTCAAATGGAAATGAGCGGGCCAATGCCGAACACTTGGCGATCTGGGAAGCCTGCGTCGCCGGTGACGCCGATCTCGCCGCATCACATACACGCGATCATATCACCGGAGCCTGTAATACACTTCTAGAGACGCTCAACTCGCTTGACTAAACGCTGCCCCCTTTGGGTCTGATGCACATCCGCCCCAAGTTATCAGACCACCAAGCGGATCCGTTATATGTGGATAGGCTCCAAGTCGTTGTTCAAGCATTCGACCACCTCTATCCGTGCAGGGCACCGCAGCAATTTGGCATATTTGTACTTGAATGCGCCGCCGGACAGGGCAACGACCTGTTCTGCAACCCAAGCCGGGTCTAGCATGTCTGACGTATCTTCCCCAGACTCACGCCAGAAGTTGGTGCGAATGCCAGACGGTGCAACAACAAGAACTTTGCCGATCCCCTCTCCCCGCACCAGCGCGGCAGCCAGCATCCCCAGTCCGGCCTTAGTGGCGCAATACGCAGGTTCCTGCCCGCGCGGTGTATACTGCGAGCTGGACGTTATCAGCATTAGCTTCAACGACCCGGACGCCTGCCGCACAAGACGCTGGATCAGCATCATCGGCGCAAGCAAACCAAGGTTCGTCATTTGCGCAAGCTCCGCATCCATCAGCGACCCGATTGAGCCACGCTGCAGATAGCCCGCGCAATAGACCAATGTCTGCACATCACCGACTTGCTGTACGAGCGCATCTAGCGCACAGGTCATCGCGCCAGCATCATCAGTGATCGACAGCGGGTGAAACTGTGCTCCTGCACAATTCGGATCGATGCGCCCGGTGATACTGACTCCGTGCCCCTCGCCGACATAGTGCCGCGCAAGGTTCAGCCCGACACCAGAACTGCCGCCAACGATGAGTATGTTTTTCTTCACGACATGCCCCTAACTCTGCCATTAGAACAACAGATAGCGCTGAAAATCCAAATGAGGTTTCAGTTGGAACACAAGGCTTGAATGCACAAACTGATCGACAGGATTTGCGCAAGTAACACAGTGATAAGTTGAGTAATGGCGGAGACGAAGTCCGCAGCATATATATTATATGACCCTGATTTAAATACTAAAAAATAGTTCTAGAAAGAATCGTACCACAAAAAATACCACACAAGGATCAAGTTCTGGTCATTCTCGGAGAAAGCGCAGGCCATGAATTCGGCAGGCGAAATCCCAGTTTTTGATAATCAACGGGCCCAAGCCATCCCGCGTAACTCCACAAGGTATGCAGGGTGGCATCTATGAGGCTCACTCAAAGAGGATCATACCTTGGCCAGCTTATCAATCAACTGATCCCGCATGTTCAGGCCATCATCCTCTTTGAGCGCCAGCAAGAACAGCCCTTTGCCATCGCTTACTTTTTCCCAAAGGCTACCAATAGCCATCTTGTCCTTGGTGTCTTGGTTGGTCCGCAGGTGTTCGCCTTTGTATTCAACAACAAGAATCTTCCCATCTTCCAGTTCTGCAACAAAGTCGGGATAGAACTTGCCCCCCGCCAATGGCAACCAGAACGCATTGGGATGCTTGGCCACATTCCTGATCCAGTGTTTCACCTTGGCGTTCGCATCCAAGAACATCGCGCATTGGAACTCTTCCCCATCTTCACCACGGCCATCAAATGCTGGCACTTGGTTTTTGCCTGTAAAATGTTTGCCAAAGACGGTGCGGCCTTGATACGTGCGGACCCCATCGAACATACCGTCAAAAAACCGGAACCCGTTTTCAAAACTCAGGCTTGGCGCGGCATCTGGTTGGAACAGTGACCCTTGATATACCTTGTTGCGCTCGATTGAGTAAATCTCGGACAAGCGGTCTTGCAAGCGGCGTGCCAGTACATATTGGCACCGCATGAGGGTCGAAAGTGTTATGCCTCTATCGTGGATCAAGTAAGCGACCACAGCAGACAGCCAGCTAACCAACTCCCCCTGTCCGATGTAGCGGTCGCGGACTTTGCGGTCTAACCACAGCACAAGCCCCTGCTCAGTCCAACCATCGACCCCAATGTCGAGCGACAACTGGTCCGTCTGGTCCTTGAGTTGCACTTGCAAACTGCCCTCATCCAGATCCACCTCGAACGTGTTGGCCACTTGGCGGATAGAAAATTGCCGCTCAGACAGCTGGTGCGAATGATCCTTGAGCGTCCAATCGTGGTACTCAATCAACAGATCGTTGTCGGCAAAGACAAACTCGTCCTGCACTTGGGCCAAAAGGCGTGGCACGATAAACTCTTCGCCGCGCTGGGCGGGTGACGCCTTGTCTTTATTAGCGGCTTTGAACTTTGCCAGCTCTTCCTTAAACCGTCCGTGGTGCTGGGCAGGCATCTGCTCAAAAATAGCCGTTTCTTGCGCAGGTGTCAGGAAGTCTCTCACTGTTACCTTGGCTTTGCCATGCTCATCGGGTGCAACTTTAATCTTGGTTGGCGCGGCACGCTCGATCCCCTTAATCTCTTCAACGGGTGCATCAATCGAAAGATCAAAGTTTGGCGTGGGACGTGGCTTGCGCCCGAACATACCGTCGAGCAATTCCGGCTGCGCGTGTTCGATGTTGTCGGCAACTTCACTTTCATCAAAGCCCATATCGACCAGCTTATCGACCAGCCCTTTGACCGCGTCTTGGAATGTGGGCGAGCTTAGGCAGGCATAGGACTTGTTGAGCATCGCGGACGTGCGGCGTGTAGCATAGGGCATCCGCAGCACGCGGCCCAATAGCTGTTCTGCATCGCCAGCCGTGCCGATGTTGGCCACAGAACAGAACACATAGGCGAAAGAACAATCCCACCCTTCCTTTAGCGCCTGCACCGTGATCACATAGTCGATCTCGCAAGCTGGGTCTTTGAGGTCGATCCCATCCAGTTCACGTTGCTTTCCCGTGACCACTGCAATCTTTTCTGGCGGGATGTTCTTCACCTCGACCAGATGATCGCGCAATGCGTCCACGTTGACAGGTTGATCCTTGTTCTGGGCTTGGAACAGGACAATAGGCCGGATGTAGTTATCGCGGTCCTTTTGCGCCTCTTCATTCAACTGGGCTTGGCGCAGGATCGCGCCATTAACAGCGGATTGCCACGATTCATGCTCTTCCAGCACCACGGGCATCTTGATCATCTGTTCGTCTTTAAGTTCCTGGGCCGTGACGGAATGCAGGATGTTCGACTTGTTCTTGGGCGTGGCGGTAAACTGGATGATCGCGGACGGATTGATCCTGCGCTGCATTTCATCCGCCAGCGAGGTCACAGCGTTATGCGCCTCATCCACGATCACCAACGGATTGTGAACGTGCATCAGGTTGGCGAATGAAAACCGGATATCGCCTTTGAACGGCCCGTCATCATTACGCTCCAGTCCCGGCGTGGCGGGGGATGTCTTGGCAAAATGCGGTTCTAGCATTTCGTGGTGCGCATAGACCTTGCGCCCGTTGGTGTTGGACACTTTGAGCGTTTGGACCGTGCCAACAAACACGCATAGCTTTGACGCCAGATCAGACGGGGTGACTTGGGTGAAGTCGGCAATGTCGAACACCCGTACGCGGCCCTCAAACGCCTCATCCAGCGCTTGGCGGTAGAAGTGGCGCGGGTCTTTGAGTGCCTCGACCGTTTGCCGCCGGATCGCATCGGATGGCACAAGCCACAGCACCACGGGATAGTCGCGCTCTAACCAATGGTCGCGGGCTTGGATGATCGTATGTGCGGCCAGCAACGTCTTACCGCCCCCCGTGGGCAGGCGCAGACAGGCATAGGGGACGCCTTCAAGCCCTTTGATCGCCTTGTAGGGTTTGGCATAGGCCTTAAGTCGCGCGGCCTGTTCTGGACTTTCAATAATTGCGTTGAACGCCGCCGCTGGATCGCCTTGCAAACGCGCATCCTTGAGGAAACGGGTCAGCACGTCGAGCGTGCCTTTCTGATAGTGCTTGAGCCTCATTTGCGAGCCCTCACGTCATAGGGTGTTTGCTTGAACACGATGTTCTCCGCGTCCAGTGAGGCATCGGCCAGCACCGTGCGTTCGCCGTAGATTGTCAGTGGCCCGTCAAAGCCACCCGCCGCATCGCGGATGATGGCCAGCGTTTTGCGGGTCAGCACGTTACCGCCGTTCACCGACTTGTCGCCAAGGATGCCATTGTAAAGCAGTGCAAAGCCGCGCCCGTCCTTCGCACCAAGGAAAGGAGAGAGCGGTTGGGGTTCAGTCCAAGGCTGTCCTGTTTCAGCAAACCAGATATGGGCGGCAAGCGTGGGGAAATGGATGTCAGGCTGGATTTGTCCTTCTTCCGTGAAAACTGGCGACCCGAGGCGATAGAAACGGAAACCACCGCCGCCCTGCCAGTTCCGCGCTGTGGAAATGCCGCCCTGTTCTCCATCTGTGACCTTTTGCAAACGCGGCGCGCAGTGGGTAACCGCATGGTCGCCCATCTCGATCCCGATATAACGCCGTCCCATTTTCTGGGCCACGGCGGCGGCGGTGCCAGAACCGAGGAAGGAGTCGAGCACGATGTCGCCGGGGTTGGTGGCGATATGGAGTACTTGTTGAAGAAGCTTCTCAGGTTTGGGTGTAACAAACAATTCGGGACCATCATCAGCTACGGCGCGAATTTCTTGCTTCGCCTCTGCATTTGTCCCGGCGTCCTGATAAGCCCAAAGAGTTGCAGGCACGATACCTTGTTTTGCTTCGGTTAGGAACTTTTTTACACGCGGGATTGAGTCCCCTCCTTTGCCCCACCAAATTCTATTGTCGTTATTCAATTCATGAAATTTTTGCTCGGATATTCTCCAGTAGGTACCACTTGGAGGGCGATGAATTCTTCCTGTCGGTGAACTGATGGAATAGCTTCCTAAACTATAGTAATTTCGGGCTTGAACTGCGTTTGTAGTCCAGGGGCCACGTGGATCATCATCTTGGTTCGAATAATTCCCCGCACTTTTTTCTGAGCGCGGCAATAGATTTCTCGACCAGTATTCACGGTTCTTCGCATAACAAAGAACATGATCGTGCATATCTGAAAGGTATTTTGCAGAATTTTTTACTGTATACAGCTTTTGCCAGATCACATTTGCTATGAAGCTTGACCGCCCAAAAACCTCATCCATCATGACCTTCAGATAGTGCCCCTCCCGGTCATCAATGCTCACCCAGATCGAGCCATCTTCCGCCAACAAATCCCGCAGCAGCTCCAGCCGGGGCCACATCATGGCCAGCCACTTGGAATGCTCCAGATTGTCGTCGTAATGCTCAAACGCCGATCCGGTGTTGTATGGCGGGTCGATATAGATGCACTTCACCTGACCGGCGTAATAGGGCAGCAGCGCTTTTAAGGCGTCCAGATTATCGCCCTGGATCAGCATGTTGCCGGTATCCCGGTCGCCATAGCCCAGCGCAGGGTCTTCTTCCAGCAGACGGTACGGCACCTTCTCCGCCGCCCGCACATCCTCATCCCGCGTCAACCACTGCAATGTCGGCATAGAGTGTCACCTTGAACTTGATCGCACCGACACATCGCCAGTCCATTTGACCGGACCCTAGCCAATGCCACGCACGCGCACAAATAGCTTTAGACGCACATTGGTTTTTTGTCTTCAAACTGCCCACGCATAAAATTGAATACCCGTGCCGGTCCTGAACGCCCGCCTCCAGACTTTGGCCCCCTCCACAAACGGTCCTATGCAGGTTTCAAGCGGTTGATCAGCTCTTCTTTGCGCTGCTTTGGAATGGGCAGGTAAGACCCCATCGTGACGGCCATATTCTCATGCCCGATGTTCATGCCCCACGCCTTGAACTCCTCCACTGTCTTGCAGCGGTCATTGGCCATCTTGATCAACGTGGTGCGGAAGGCGTGCGGCGTGTATTGCGGTAACTGCACCATTGCAAAGGCGTTGCGGATGATCTTATTAAGCGGCGTTGTCGTTGCGAACGGATCACGCGACAGCCCCATCTTTTGAAAGTCGCCCGTTTCCGCCAGTCCCATTTGCGCCTTGGGGAAAAGCGCATCGGTTGGGCCGAAAAACTTTTCTGTTCGTAAATATTCCACCCATGCCGTGAAACACTCAAGATAGGCAGGATCAACAGGCATAAATACGGTGTCGATGGGCTTGGCCGCTTTGGTGTTCACCTCACGCGGGTCTTGGAAAACCTTGCCATGGAAAAGGTCGATATGTTTAAGCCGTAATGACGCCACAGCCCCCACACGTGCCCCTGTGAGCATGAAGAAGGCAAAGAGCGACTTATCCCGCTTTTCAAACTCTGTAGCGCTGGGCATGGCTTGGAAAGCGTGAAACGCCGCCTCAGGTGACGCTGCTTCCTTGTCATTGGCGGTATGCGCAATCCTTGCCGACTTGCGGTTGTTGTTGAAATAGCGCGTGTCGCTATAGGTCAGCACCTTTTTGTAGCCCTGTTGCCCCGCAAGCCAATGAAAGAACTTGCGCACCAACGTTAGTGTTGCGTCCACTGTCGAATGGCTCAACGGTTGGCCGCGTTGGTTTTTTGCTTGGGAAAGATAGGTTTTGAATTTGGCTGCTTGCTCGATATGGAACCGCTTGAATGGCTTGAATCCTGTAGACTGCTCAAACTTGAGGATCGCCGCCAAAACCTTGTCAGTGGATTTTTCATCCAACCCGTCCGCTTCCTCTAGATAGAACACATATTTGCGCTTCATTCGTTCGTTTTCTTCAATCACTCGTCTCATCTTGGTGTCCGTTGCTTTTGAGGTTGTCTTGCGCCTAAATTTCCAGCTGTTCGGGCAGCCTGCTCAAAGTGTGGTTTTGAACTGGGCCTGAGGGGTTCGTATAGGCTCAAGACATGCCCTTAATCGTGATCTCGTAAATCTGACCAAATTTGACCAAGTCACCCTTGCCGACAAAACGCTGCAAGCCGCCCTCACAAGCCTCACACAGCCCTGTAAGTCGCCCTCTTGTGTCATTTACAGGGACGTAATCCACCATTCCCCACAGCGGCTTCTGAGGGGCTCTACACTTGAAACAGTACATTTGATCCAAGGCCATTTTGACCGACTTTTTTGCCTGCTTTTCGTCGATGTAGCGGATCAGTTCCGCGCCAAGAATGTAGTGAGGGGTACTTGCGGTCATTACGCTCAGCCCGCTGGATCGCCATAACCGCACCGTATGCGCGGTGACGCCCAGCGCCGCCCCTGCTTCATCATAACCATAGAGGCGATGTTTTTTAATCTTGCGCGTTGAAACGCGCTTGGCCATCAGGATTGCCCACCATTAGTAGGCTCAACACGCTGGGCATCTGCCCATGCATTCAAATCCTCTCCACGGTAGATGATCTTGCGGCCCAGCTTGTAAAACGCTGGCCCCATGCCCTTGTGACGCCACTGTGCGAGCTTGTCGCGATCACCGATAATTTCCAGCTCAGCGTCGCCTAGAACGTAGTTGCGGTTTTGCTCGAAGATGAGGACCATTCAGATTTCCTTTGTAGGTGTTGAATGGTTACCTCTTTTAGTCATTTATCTTGATTGTTGAACAGTTTTGATGAAGCGCCTAGCCCAAGTTGCCGTTTCCTTGAGGTAGCTAACTCACTTGGAAAAATGGTAAAACCACTTAGCCAGTTTTCGGGAAGAGCTCTCGGTAACGACTTTTGTACTTCGCCTCACTCGCATATGTGGTGAGGTACATTTCGACTTGACCTCTTCCTTGTGACCAGAGCGACGGGTTTTCTTTAGCCGCATCATCGACGGCGAGCTTAGCCACCTCAATTGGCTTCATGCGGGCTAGGACGGGGTTGCTTTCAACCAGCTGGGCCATACGTTCAAAGAGCTGATCAAGCCGTTGTGATTTTCGGTCTTTCGACTTCCCCATCTTACCACGATCTTTGTAGCTATTCTCATATTCACGAGCTTTACGTGCATCTGGTTCGAGTGAAACCAAGTTTTGCGCGCTGGAAAAGAGACGACCGACAGAATACCCTAGTTCGAATATGTTGAACGCATCAGCGTTGTCCCCAAAGTGGTCTTCAAAAATGCTTATGTGTTGAAGTGCCGCTGTCACGTCAATTTCAAGACGTGAATAATCTCGATCTTGATCAATTTCAGCCCCCTGAAGATGCAGTTCGTGTGCCATGTCACAAAGGTGCTTTAGCTCCAACTCGCAGTCCAAAGCGTTGTTGCTTAGAAGGTGATCTATACAGTTCTGGACACTGCCATAGAGCGCGTCAAAAAAGTCTTCACGTACCAAAAAACGGCGGATATTTCGACCTGATTGCCGCACTGCCATGATGTGCCCATCGAACTCTCCACTTATTGCAAAGAGCGCCACATCTGCCTTGGGCGATGCGATTGATAATGGCCCCAGTTCTGAGATTGCTTCGTACAACTCAGGAAACGTTTCATACATTTGCTCAACGGGATGACCTTCGCTGCGTGCAACCAACCGAAAAGATTCTTTGTGCTCAACCCAGTGAACAAGCTCAAGATTTTTGATCGTGCCTGAGCCGTCGTCGCACGCGCTGTCATCCTGTTTCAAATTGGATCACCTTGCCTTCACTTGCTGAAACGAATCTAGTCCAGCGTTCCATCAAAACGCGCCGTTTCTCCAGCAAGTCAGACCGTGCATAGGCTCTCTCGACGTCAGAGCCTACTTTATGAGCAAGGCTCATTTCTGCAACTTCACGCGAGACATTGGCAACCTCTGAGGCCCAATCGCGGAAAGTAGACCGAAAGCCGTGAACGGTAACGTCCTCGACCCCCATCCTGCGCAACAGCATCAACATCGCCATATTGGACAGAGGCTTGCGCCTTTTCTGGCCTTCAAACACAAATTCGGATTCCATCGCCTTTAACGGTTCGATGATCGCGAGCATTTCATCGGTCAAAGGTACGCGGTGATCATCGCCGGTTTTCATCCGTGCCGCTGGGCAGATCCAGAGGCGCGCTTCGAAATCCAGTTCCGTCCAGCGCGTTCCAAGCACTTCACCCGTGCGAGAGCCAGTCAAACAGGTGAACATCAGCGCCTTAGCAGCCATTGCGTTGCGCCCAGACAGATCCGCATAGAATGCTGGGATGTCTTGCCAGCGCATGGCATTGTGATGCTTTGGTTTTTTGACGACTTTGGGCAAGACGCCTGCATCTTTGATTGCTGTGACAGGATTTTCGCCGGATCGAAGGCCTTTTGATCTTGCTACGTCCAGCACGATTTTGAGCCGCTGTGCCAAGCGCCGTGCAGTTTCATGTTTTTCGGTCCAGATAGGCGAGAGGCACATGAGAACTTCTGGTTGGCCAATGCTATCGACGGGCATTCGCCCGATCTTGGGGAAGGCATAATCGCGCAGAGTGTTGATCCATTGCTGCCCATGTTTGGCGTTTTTCCAGGTCGGCATCCGATCAATATGCACTTGCTGGGCAATTTCTTCGAAGGTCGGAATTTCGCGCTGGGCGTTGAAGCGTGGGTTTAGTCCTTGTTTCGCCATCCGCCGATATTCCAAGGCGCGATCACGGGCCTGAGGTAGCGTGATGATATCAGCGCCGCCTAGTCCGAAATCCGTTCGCAGGGGCGCGCCCTTTTTGTTTTTTTGCCCTTTGACAACAACCCGAACAATCCAGCGGCGCGCGCCTGAGGGATCGACAACCAGATAGAGCCCGTTGCCGTCGCCATGCCGACCCGGTCCGAGGTTCTCGACCAGCTTCTTAGTCAGCTTCCCAGTGAGAACCGCCATACAACATACCACATTTTATACCACTTAAGGAAAGCATATGAGGTAGATCGAAAGAAATCCAACAAAAAGAAAGCTGCGCACAAGTGATGGATAAGAAACGAAAAAGACCGCCCAAAGCGACCTGTTCAATGCCAACAAAAAGGTATGGTGGCGGAGACGAAGGGATTCGAACCCTCGAGACCCTTCCGGGCCTACTCCCTTAGCAGGGGAGCGCCTTCGACCACTCGGCCACATCTCCGCTGACCCGTCTATCAGCGCAACCAAGTTAAGAACAAGGGTGAAATAGCGTTTTTTGGAAAAAATTTGCAGGACCGCAGGATGTGTTCGGCCACAAAGATCAACCCGCCGCATCAGTGTCGCGGCGGGTTGTTAGATGGTTGGCGTAGGCCCCGTTTTGAGCGCTGTGACAGCGACTGATCAGGGCAGAATGGCCAGGCGTTTCAGGAACAGCGCTTTCACGGCATCCGCATCGACTGCCATGTAGACATCAATCGGCTTGCGGCCACTCTTGGTGGAAAGGCGCGTTTCACCTGAGGTTTCCCCGTCGCAAGAAACCTCCATCGCGACCGAACGCGCTGTAAATAGTTCGGGGTGAGTGCAGGCGATAACCGCAGCGGGATCATGCAGCGAACAGCCGTCGAATTTCCCGACCGTCTCATAGAAGTGCAGATAGAAGACCGACATCTTCTGCAGCATGCCGCCCAGGTCCGGTGACTGCGCAGCAATCGCGGAGAAATCACCCTGGGTACACAGGATGCGATGGGTGACATCCAATCCGACCATCTCAACCTGCGCGCCGGATCCAAAGACCACATCGGCGGCATGGGGGTCATGATAGATATTGGCCTCGGCATGCGGGGTGATATTGCCCCCCTCCTCCAGCGAACCACCCATGATGACGATACGTTTCACGTTCTTGGCGAAATCTGCATCGCGTTGGATTGCATGGGCGATATTGGTCAGCGGGCCAATCGGACAGACCACCAGCTCTCCTTTGTGCTCGCGCGCCATGCGGATCAGAAAGTCAGCTGCGTCTTCGTCAAGCTGACTGCCTTTGGGGGTTTCCGCAGGAATATCGCCGAAACCCTCGGCGCCGTGCACATGAGCAGAGGGCGTGAAAGGCGGCAAAACCAGCGGGGTCTCGGCACCATGGGCAACCGGCACGTCCAGCTCTGCCGCTTCGAGCAGGCGCAAGGCATTGCGCGTAGCGGTCTTGGTCGTCACATTGCCAAAGATTGTGGTGAGACCCAATAGATCGATATCCGGGGCAGCCGCCGCGTAGAAAATCGCCATGGCATCGTCGATACCGGGATCTGTGTCGATTATGAGTTTGGTTGTCATTGTCATCCCTACGGCTAATCAATCGGCAGGGTCTAGCATTTCCGATAGCGGTAACTCAAGCCTGTGGTTTTCAGGAATAAGCTACAGCTGTATCAAGAAAATGCCCGCCTTCACAAAAGACGGGCATTTCAGTTGCGTCGTATGACTGGCGCAATCAGGTATTAAAGAGGAAGTGCAATACATCGCCGTCCTTCACGATATAGCTCTTGCCTTCGGCCCGCATCTTGCCCGCTTCCTTGGCGCCCTGCTCGCCGCCGGCCGCAATGTAATCGTCATAGGCAATGGTTTCGGCGCGGATGAAGCCCTTTTCGAAATCGCCATGGATGACGCCAGCGGCCTGCGGGGCAGCGGTACCGGAACGGATTGTCCAGGCACGCGCCTCCTTGGGGCCAACGGTGAAATAGGTTTCCAAGTGCAGCAGCTCATAGCCTGCACGGATCAGACGATCGAGACCGGCCTCAGCGAGACCCATTTCGGAGAGGAACATTTCTGCCTCTTCAGGTTCCAGCTGGCTTATCTCCTCTTCGATCTGGGCGGAGATAACGACATGAGAGTTGCCCTGCGCTGCGGCCATGTCAGCGACCTTGGCGGAGAATTCATTACCTTCGACGGATTCGGACTCGCCTACATTGCACACGTAAAGCACAGGTTTGGTGGTCAGGAGCTGCAACAGTTTCCATGCCTTGGCATCTTCCATGTCGACCTCGACAAGCCGCGCAGGTTTGCCATCTTCCAGCATCGCTTGGGCTTCGGCCAACAAGCGATCCTGTTGCTGGGCTTCCTTGTCATTGCCCTTCATCTTGCGCACCAAATTGGCGCGGCGTTTTTCAATACTTTCAAGATCGGCGAGCATCAACTCGGTCTCGATGGTCTCAGCATCTGCGACGGGGTCAACACGCCCATCCACATGGGTGACGTCACCGTCTTCGAAACAGCGCAGTACATGGGCAATAGCGTCGGTTTCGCGAATGTTAGCGAGGAACTGATTGCCCAGCCCCTCTCCCTTGGAGGCGCCTTTCACCAAACCCGCGATGTCAACAAATGTCATCCGGGTTGGGATAATCTGCTTAGACGTCGCAATCGCCGCCAATTTGTCCAGACGGGCGTCCGGCACACCCACTTCGCCCACGTTGGGTTCGATCGTGCAAAACGGAAAGTTCGCCGCCTGCGCCGATGCGGTTTTTGTCAATGCGTTGAACAGAGTCGATTTACCGACATTCGGCAGACCCACGATTCCCATTTTAAAGCCCATGTCGGCCTCCTGATGCCACTTGGGAGGTGCTTCTAGGCAGCATTTGGCTATGACGCAAGCGGCCATCGCCCGACATGCCTAAAGGCCGCCGTGCGTATTGCACATTAGGGCCGCAACCGGGCGTCCATGACGTTGGCCGGAAAACAAAAGCAGATTTTGTGCAACTATTTGGTGACAATTGCGTTCCTGTGACGGGATCGTGACCAGATAAGCCTGCTGCCTTATGGACTTTCTCCCAACTTATAGGATCATTTCAGCCAAGCTGACCAACACGAGATTATCATCATGAGCATTCGCACCTTCGTTACAGCAGCCTATATTGCCAGCGCGTTCACACTGGCCAGCGCACTGCCTGCTGCTGCACAAGACTGGATTTTTAGCGCAGGGTATTCAAGTTTTTCACGTGCAGGCGCTGAAGACAGTGCACTTGTCTCAGTCGAATATCAGCACGACGCCTTTTGGCAGCGCGGCAACTTTGACGCATTGTTCGGTGCCGCACTTGATGTGCAGACAACAGGTGATCTGTTCGTCGGCGCGGGCGTAGTTGGCAAATGGCAATTACGGCGAGGTTGGTTCATTGAGACCAGCGTCATGCCCGGAGCCTATGCGGAAAGCGTGAGACTGAATGACCTTGGCTCTACGTTTGAAATCCGCAGCGCATTGGCCGTTGGTAAGACTTTTGAGAACGGCCGGGCGCTATCGCTGGCGTTGACCCATAAATCCAATGCGTCGACGGCGGATATCAACCCCGGGGTAAATTCTCTGCTTCTGCGCTGGCATGTTCCATTCAAAGGCTGAGTGATACCGCAGGCTGATCCATCGCAGTAAGGCTGTGCACGGGATTGATTTCCGCCGAAACATTCGGCACACCGGGGCAGACACTCTTAAAAGGCCCGATCATGACCCGCATTGACGCCAAATTCGCTGACTTAAAAGCTGCCAATAAAAAGGCCTTTGTCGCCTATGTTATGGCGGGTGACCCTGATTTTGAAACCTCACTTGAGTTGATCAAAGGCCTGCCCGGCGCCGGTGTAGACGTGATCGAACTGGGCCTGCCCTTTACCGATCCAATGGCAGACGGTCCAACCATCCAGCTGGCAGGCCAGCGCGCCTTGGAAGCGGGCATGACGCTACAGCGTACTTTGGATCTTGCCCGTACCTTCCGCAAAGAAGACAACACTACGCCAATCGTGATGATGGGCTACTACAACCCAATCTACAGCCGGGGCGTCGAAACCTTTTTGAAGGATGCCAAAGAAGCCGGTATCGACGGTCTGATCGTTGTGGATCTGCCGCCCGAAGAAGACAGCGAACTCTGCCTGCCTGCACAGCAGGCCGGCCTGAATTTTATCCGGCTGGCCACCCCAACCACAGATGACAAGCGCCTGCCCCGTGTGCTGCAAAACACCTCAGGCTTTGTCTACTATGTGTCGATCACTGGGATTACCGGCGCCGCCGAGGCAGAAGCCACCAATGTCGGCCCAGAAGTGGCACGGATCAAAGCCAAGACCGATCTGCCTGTAATTGTCGGCTTTGGCATCAATACGCCGGAGAAATCAAAAGCCATCGCATCCGTTGCAGATGGCGCCGTGGTCGGCTCGGCGATTGTCAGCCAGATTGGCGCTGGCAAACCCGTGGGAGAGGTCCTCAGCTTCGTCAAGTCTCTCGCAGACGGTGCGCACTCCGCCTAACTCACTATTCAGCAAAGATCTTTGTAAAGGCCGCGCCGGATTGGTGCGGTCTTTTTGCTGTGTCAAAATCATGGATTGCGCTTTCGCCCTCCAATTGGTAAAAATTTATTACCAACTCAGGGTGAGGACAAAGCCGTGCCGGTCATTACCAATATCAACGATCTGAAACGCATCTACGAACGCCGCGTCCCGCAGATGTTCTATGACTATGCAGAAAGTGGTAGCTGGACCGAGCAGACCTTTCGCGACAATACCAACGACTTTGAAAAAATCCGCCTGCGCCAGCGGGTGGCCGTAGATATGGCTGGGCGCAGCACAGCCAGTCAGATGATTGGGCAGGACGTGTCGATGCCAGTCGCCCTCGCCCCGGTCGGCCTGATGGGAATGCAGCACGCCGATGGCGAGATCAAAGCCGCGCGCGCGGCCGAAGCCTTCAGTGTGCCCTTCACGCTGTCGACCATGTCCATCAACTCGATCGAGGAAGTGGCCGAAGCGACGACGCAACCTTTCTGGTTCCAGCTCTATACTATGAAGGACGAGGACTATGTGAGACGCCTGATTGCCCGCGCGAAGGCAGCAAAATGCTCGGCCCTGGTGATCACGCTGGACCTGCAGATCCTGGGACAACGCCACAAGGATCTGAAAAACGGCCTCTCCGCCCCGCCAAAGCTCACGCCCAAGACCATTGCCAACCTGATGACGAAATGGACATGGGGGCTGCAAATGCTGAGCGCCAAACGGCGCAACTTCGGCAATATCGTCGGCCATGTGGAGGGGATTTCCGATGCGTCCTCTCTTGGTGCCTGGACGGCGGAACAGTTTGACCCCTCGCTTGATTGGAGCAAAATCGCCAAGCTCATCGAACTCTGGGACGGCAAAGTCATTCTTAAGGGCATTCTGGATGTCGAAGATGCCAAAATGGCCGCCAAGCTTGGCGCGGATGCCATTGTAGTGTCCAACCATGGTGGCCGCCAACTCGACGGGGCGCTCAGCTCAATTCAGATGCTGCCCGCAATCATGGATGCGGTTGGTGATCAGATTGAGGTTCATCTGGACAGCGGTATTCGCTCTGGGCAGGACGTGCTGAAAGCTCTGGCGTTGGGGGCCAAGGGCACCATGATCGGACGCGCCTTTGTCTATGGGCTTGGTGCGATGGGCCAGGAGGGAGTGACACATGCGCTGGAGGTCCTGCACAAGGAGCTGGACACCACGATGGCGCTATGCGGAGAGAAATCCATCGCGGATCTTGGCCGCCACAACCTCTTGGTACCGGAAGATTTCGGCGGACGCTGGCAGGAATAGCAGACATCGCGGCAGCCCTCGTCGGGTTTGCGACTTGCAATAATGGGCAATACGGTCTATGCGCACGGCTTCACGCGGGGTGACAGCCTTGGAGGCACCCCCACTATCAAATTGGAGAATTATCATGGCTGGTCAGATTCCTGATCTTGTTTGCCAAGAACGTACGGGGTCGGGCAAGGGCGCCGCTCGTGCAGCACGTCGTGCTGGCATGGTTCCTGGTGTTGTATTTGGTGGCGATGCGGATCCCGTATCCATCCAGATCCCCTTCAACGAACTGCTGAAAAAACTGAAAGCCGGTCGCTTCAAGTCCACTCTGTGGAACCTGAAAGTGGAAGGCCAGGAAGACGTGCGCGTGATCTGCCGCGACGTTCAGCGTGACGTTGTCAAGGACCTGCCGACCCACTTCGACCTGATGCGCCTGCGTCGCACCTCGAAGGTGAACCTCTTCGTTCCTGTTGAGTTCATCAACGAAGAAGAAGCGCCCGGCATCAAGCGTGGCGGCGTTCTGACCGCCGTACGTCCCGAGGTAGAGCTGGTTGTGACCGCAGGTGACATCCCTGAGAAGCTGGTTGTTGACCTCGCAGGTCTGAACGTTGGCGACACCGTCACCATCTCGGCGATCAAGCTGCCTGAAGGTGCAAAGCCGACCATCGACCGTGACTTTGTTGTTGCAAACATCTCTGCCCCTTCCGGTCTGAAGTCTGCCGACAACGAAGCGTCTGACGACGAAGCGGAAGTCGCCGCAGAAGAATAAGCTCCAACCGTAAGGTTGAGTTTGAGAGCGAGGCCAGTCTTGGCCTCGCTTTTTTGTGACCACAACGGGAATTCAGCGGGAAGTTCTGGATTTTTCGCCACAAACGCGCGATGTAGCCATTTCATTATCATCCGACATTCCAAACACGCAGCGGAAACGCCCATGAAACTCATTGTTGGTCTTGGAAATCCCGGTGCGAAATACGCAGGCAACCGGCATAATATCGGCTTTATGGCCCTTGATCACATCGCCAGCGACCACGGCTGCACACCTTGGAAAACCAAGTTCCAAGCGCTGATCTCTGAGGGCGTTCTGGCGGGGAACAAGGTTCTGCTGCTGAAGCCACAGACCTTTATGAACCTATCCGGCCAATCCGTTGGCGAGGCAATGCGGTTTTACAAACTGACCCCTGATGATGTTATGGTACTACACGACGAGTTGGATCTTGCACCAGGTAAGGCACGCGTAAAGCACGGTGGTGGTCATGCCGGCCACAACGGCTTGCGCTCAATCCATTCGCATATTGGCGCCGACTATGGCCGTGTCCGCCTAGGCATCGGCCATCCTGGCCACAAGGACGCCGTCGCGGGCTATGTGCTGCGTGATTTTGCCAAGGCAGATGAAGCCTGGCTCGACGACCTGCTGCGCGGTATTTCCGATGGCGCGCCTCATCTTGCAGCGGGCGATGGCGGCAAATTCATGAACGCAGTCGCTCTGCGTGTGGCTCCGCCACGCAGTTCCGGCGCAAAACAAGCAGACGCCGGGTCAAGGTCTCCGTCCAAATCGGCCAGAGACGCCGCTGAAGGGCCTGCGTCCGACAGGCAGTCATCAGAGCAGTCTAAACCCGCTGAAGAGAGCAGAAAATCAGCAATTGAACGGCTGCTGAACAAGTTCAAGTAACCTAAGTTTCCGTTGCGTTGTATTTGCACGGACGGGCTCTGGCTGACTACTTTCAGCAGTGTCCGAGGAGGATATTATGCGTCGATTATTAAAGCTACTTTCCTATTTTTTCATTATTTTTCTAATCTGCTTTGCCGCCCTTGCCTATTGGCAGCGCGAAGCGCTCAGCCGACTAATCGCAGTCAACTCGCTGTTTGATGCGGATCGTATCGTATCGAATTTCTCAAATATGAACGCGGCCTTTCTGACCACGCCACTCGACCGTGGTGATGGGTCAATCAGTGCGCTACCAGTCGGCGTGGAAATGGCCCTTCCCGCCGGCACTCAGGATTGGATCACAGACCGTCGGGTCACGTCACTGCTGGTACTGAAAGGCGGGCAAGTCCGCCATGAGAGCTATTATCAAGGCACATATGCAGAGGATTTGCGCATTTCCTGGTCGATGGCCAAGAGCTATCTATCGGCGCTTTTGGGCGTCTTACTGCAGGAGGACAAAATCCACTCGCTCGACGATCTCGTTGTCGACTATGCACCACAACTTAGGGGCAGCGCCTATGAGACAGCGACCATCCGCAATGTTCTCAATATGGCGAGCGGGGTCAAATTCGATGAGGATTATCTAGACTACAATTCCGACATCAACCGGATGGGCCGTACCTTGGCCCTGGGGGGGACGCTCGATCAATTCGCCTCCGATTTGACCGAGACGATCGCACCACCGGGAGATGCCTGGCATTATGTCTCCATCGACACTCATGTCTTGGGCATGGTGATACGTGGTGCGACGGGTCGTGCTGTGCCTGAGCTGCTTTCGGAGAAAATCCTACAACATTTAGGTCTAGAGCAGGCGGGGTACTATCTCACGGATGGTGCGGGCGTTGCCTTTGTCCTTGGCGGGATCAATCAGACCACACGAGACTATGGCCGCTTCGGACTGATGATCGCGCAAAACGGTCGTTATAGTGGCAAGCAGGTGGTTCCACAGGCCTGGATTTCTGCCTCAACACGCCCGTCAGCCCCAACCAAGGCAGCTCAGATCGGCTATGGGTTTCAATGGTGGATCCCCAAGAACGCTGTTCCAGGGGAATTTCTGGCCAGAGGGGTCTACGGGCAATATATCTACATCAACCAAAGCCGTGACGTCGTGATTGTTGTAACAAGCACAGACCGAGGGTTTCGTAACCCCGGTGTTGCCGATGCAAACATCAGAATGCTTCGGAGATTGGCCAAGTCACTGTAGGATGAAATCATGGACCAAGACGAAAGCCTGAATGTCCACGGAGGGCCACTCGCCCCCTGTTCGACAACCCCAATGACCGGCTTCTTCCGAGACGGACATTGCAACACCTGCACAGAGGATCAGGGCAGCCATACCGTCTGTGCCATCATGACGGCTGAATTTCTGGCCTATTCCAAATATGTCGGTAACGACCTGTCCACTCCGCGCCCCGAATTTGGCTTTGCCGGGTTAAATGAAGGGGACAGTTGGTGTCTTTGCGCAGGGCGTTTTCTGCAGGCTGCGGACGAGGGTTGTGCACCGCAGGTTAATCTGGCCGCAACCCATCGGCGCGCCTTGGATATAGTGCCGTTAAGAGTATTGGAACAGTTCGGGCGTCCCCAAGATCAAGGGTAACCCACGTCTCGCACGGCCACAGTACATTAGAAGGCGCCCAGTATTACACCAGGCGCCTGTCTCATATCTAGAACCAGAGGGGTTAATCGCTGTCGCGACCCTCAGTATCGGACATATCAAAGCCGAGGTGACGTGCGACGGTGAAGATGTCTTTGTCGCCGCGACCACACATGTTCATCACAAGGATATGGTCATTAGGTAGCTCAGGCGCGATTTTCATAACATGAGCCAATGCGTGGCTTGGCTCCAGCGCCGGGATAATCCCCTCCAGCGCGCAGGACAGCTGGAACGCTTCCAACGCTTCTTTGTCGGTGATGGAGACATACTCGGCGCGCCCGATATCATTGAGCCAGGCATGTTCCGGACCGATACCGGGATAGTCGAGCCCGGCAGAGATCGAAAAGCCTTCGAGGATCTGGCCATCATCATCCTGCAACAGGTACGTGCGATTTCCGTGCAGAACGCCCGGCCGTCCCCCTGTCAGCGACGCACAATGCTGCATTTTTTCATCAACGCCTTTGCCGCCAGCCTCAACGCCGATGATATTCACCGATTTGTCGTCAAGGAAAGGGTAGAACAGCCCCATAGCGTTTGAACCACCACCAATCGCAGCGATCACGGTGTCGGGAAGACGGCCTTCACCTTCCTGCTCTGCAAGCTGCCAGCGAACCTCTTTGCCGATCACCGATTGGAAATCTCGTACCATCGCAGGATAGGGATGCGGGCCAGCCACTGTGCCGATGCAATAGAAGGTGTCATTCACGTTGGTCACCCAATCCCGCAGAGCGTCGTTCATCGCATCCTTCAGCGTCCCGCGACCTGAGGTGACCGGAATGACTTCGGCCCCCAGAAGGCGCATGCGGAAAACGTTGGGGGCCTGACGCTGCACATCATGCGCGCCCATATAGACCACACATTTCAAGCCGAATTTGGCACAGACCGTCGCAGTTGCCACACCGTGTTGGCCAGCGCCGGTTTCCGCGATAATCCGATCCTTGCCCATGCGGCGGGCCAGCAGGATCTGTCCTAGCACATTGTTGATCTTATGCGCGCCGGTATGGTTCAGCTCGTCACGCTTCAGATAGATCTTGGCTCCACCCAGATGGTCGGTCAGACGTTCGGCAAAATACAGCGGACTAGGGCGGCCAACATAGTTTTTCCAAAGGTCGTCCATCTCGGCCCAGAAGTTGGGGTCGTCCTTGGCGCGATCATATTCCTCTTCCAGGCTGAGGATCAGCGGCATCAATGTCTCGCTGACAAACCGCCCACCAAAAATACCGAACCGACCCTGTTCATCGGGGCCGTTCATAAAGCTGTTGAATAGATCTTCGGCCATGGTTCTTTCCTTCTTCGCGGCGCTCGATATGAGTATAGCGCGCCCAGCGCCGGGTAAAGAGAGGCGCTGCGGTTTATCCGAGATGTCTCGCAATGTCGCGGGCAGACGCCCCGTGTGCACAACGCCAAGTAAGGTGCTGATAATCAGCGTCGCGGAGTTCCTGCCGCCATACAAAAGGCTTTGATACGTGCCGGATCCTTATCGCCCGGCGTGCGCTCAGCACCGGAGGCCACGTCAACCTGCCGTGCGCCTGTCACCCGGATCGCTTCTGCGACATTTTCAGGGGTTAACCCGCCGGCCAGCATCCATGGAGTGCGCCAGTATTTTTTCTGCGCCAGCAACCGCCAGTCGAATACCACGCCATTTCCACCCGGCAATACCGCGTCTTTTGGAGCTTTGGCATCAACCAGAATCTGGTCCGCCACAGTTTCGTATGCCTCAATACGCTGGATATCTTCGGCGTTTGACACACCTAGAACTTTCATCACCGGCAAGCCATAGCGCGCCTTGACCTCTGCGACGCGCTCAGGGCTTTCTTGACCATGCAATTGCAACATATCCAAGGGCACGGCTGCATTGATAGCGTCCAATGTATCGTTGTCCGCATTGACTGTAAGTGCCACTTTACAGAGTCCCATGGGTGTCTCGGCGGCGAGCACAGCCGCCTCTTGAATGGTGACCGAGCGCGGCGACTTGGGGAAAAAGTTGAAACCAATGTAGGCCGCGCCTGCTTCGGCGGCAGCCGTAATATCCTGCTGCGTTTTCAGCCCGCAGATCTTAACCCGAATGTCCGACATATCTGTGTCAGCTCGCTTCATCCAGAATAGCAAGAACCTCGTCCTTGCCTTCGTGTTTCTGCTTTTTCAGGCGTGATACTTCACGCGAGAGTTTCCTGGCCTCACGCGCCTTGAGATCAGCCTCACGGCGATGCTTATGCTCGCGCAGCCATTCAATGACGAAGCCGATAATCAGACCAACTGCAATGCCACCCAGAACCACCACAAACAGTGGCAACGTGATCTGAAAATTATATCCCAGAAGTTCGGCAAAAGCTGTGGGCATCAGTTTGAGATCAACCAACCCACGGTTCGCCAAAGAAACCGAGATGAGGGCGATAGCAATCACCCCGAGATAGGCATAGCGAATATAACGCATCAGGCTTTTCCGTTCAGGCGGTCCCTCAAGAGTTTACCTGTCTTGAAGAACGGCACATGTTTTTCCTCAACATGGACCGTTTCACCGGTTCGAGGATTGCGACCAACCCGTGCGTCCCGCTGCTTCACTGAAAAGGCCCCAAAGCCTCGCAGCTCCACACGGTCGCCGCGCGCCATAGCGTCGGTCACCTCTTCGAACACCGTGTTCACGATCCGCTCCACATCACGCTGATACAGGTGCGGGTTTTCGTCTGCAATCTTCTGGATCAATTCCGAGCGGATCATTTCCCGGCCCTCCCAAGCCAAGCTAGGCACAGTTTCTATCCATCAACTATAGGTACAAAACCGCAGACCGGGAACAGTGGATACAGGGCCACGCCGCAAAATAAGTCAGTGTTTGCCTATCTTTAGGCGTGTAACCGCACTGTTCACCCGTATTGAAGCGGTTGTGTGGGCAAAATTCATCCGTAAGAAGCATCAGATGGCTTTGTGATTCGCACCGATGAAGGGCGTCGGCTTTATGTTCTTCACGGCCATCCGTGTGGGTGCACTCCCCTGCGACAAAAAGAAACGGCCCCACCCCAAAGGGCAGGACCGTTCAAAATCGTCAACCTAGGTTGGCTGCTGAAATCAGTCGCCTGTTTTCAGAGCTGCGCCCAGAATATCGCCGAGCGATGCGCCGGAATCCGAGGAGCCATACTGTTCGACGGCTTCTTTTTCTTCTGCAATTTCGCGTGCTTTGATCGACAGACCAAGACGGCGGGTTTTGCCGTCTACATTGGTCACGCGGACGTCAACCTTGTCACCAACCGAGAAACGCTCAGGGCGCTGTTCGGCACGGTCACGCGACAGATCGGAGCGGCGGATGAAGGACTTCATGCCTTCGTATTCCACTTCGATGCCGCCTTCTTCGATCGCTGTGACATTCACGGTCACGATGGAACCGCGTTTCACGCCGCCCACTGCTTCTGCGAATTTGTCGCCACCCAGCGCTTTGATGGACAGGGAGATGCGTTCTTTTTCAACATCCACTTCGGAGACAACGGCCGAAACCATATCGCCTTTGCGGTAGTTCTGGATCGCATCTTCGCCGCGCTCGTCCCAGCTGAGGTCCGAGAGGTGAACCATACCGTCGATGTCGCCGTCGAGACCAATGAACAGACCGAATTCGGTGATGTTCTTGACTTCGCCTTCGACCTCGGTGCCCTCGGGATTGGCTTCGGAGAAGACTTCCCACGGGTTGCGCATGGTCTGCTTGAGGCCCAGGGAAACGCGACGTTTGGCGCCATCGATTTCCAGAACCATGACGTCGACTTCCTGGCTGGTCGAAACGATCTTGCCGGGGTGAACGTTCTTTTTGGTCCAGGACATCTCAGACACGTGAACCAGACCTTCGACGCCAGGCTCCAGCTCAACAAATGCACCGTAATCGGTGATGTTGGTGACGCGACCCTTGTGGACCGATTCCAGCGGATACTTGGCACCAACCAGATCCCACGGATCTTCCTGCAGCTGCTTCATGCCGAGGGAGATACGGTGAGTTTCTTTGTTGATCTTGATGACCTGAACCTTGACGGTTTCGCCGATTGCCAGGATCTCAGAGGGGTGGTTCACACGGCGCCATGCCATATCGGTGACGTGCAGAAGGCCGTCAACACCGCCCAGGTCAACAAACGCACCGTATTCGGTGATGTTCTTGACCACACCGTCCACTGCCTGACCTTCGGACAGGTTGCCGATGACTTCGGCACGCTGTTCGGCGCGGGACTCTTCGAGGATTGCACGGCGGGACACCACGATGTTGCCACGACGACGGTCCATCTTCAGGATCTGGAACGGCTGCTTCAGACCCATCAACGGGCCAGCGTCGCGCACGGGGCGGACGTCAACCTGCGAACCGGGCAGGAATGCAACAGCGCCGCCCAGGTCGACAGTAAAGCCGCCTTTGACGCGACCGAAGATAGCACCCTCGACGCGCTGGTCGTCTGCGTATGCTTTTTCCAGGCGATCCCATGCTTCTTCGCGACGGGCCATCTCGCGGGAGATAACAGCTTCGCCACGGGCGTTCTCAGCAGCGCGCAGATAGACTTCTACTTCATCGCCAACAGAGATTTCGGGAGCTTCGCCTGGGTTTGCGAATTCTTTAAGCTCAACGCGGCCTTCCATCTTGTAGCCGACGTCGATGATGGCTTGGCCCGCTTCGATTGCGATGACCTTGCCTTTTACAACAGACCCTTCTTCGGGTGTGTCCATTTCGAAGCTTTCGTTCAGGAGGGCTTCGAATTCCTCCATCGATGTGTCTTGAGCCATGTGGTCTCAGGTGTCCTTTACAAATCGGTTTTATCTGGCCTAGCGGTTGTCTCCGCCGGTCTTGAAGATTGGTCCGTATGGGGCACAGCACATGCCGGTCTGATCAGACAAACACAAAGGGCCGAGGTATGCCCCGACCCTGCTCAGAATGCCGTCCGTGCGTTAACCGCCCCTATAGTGACAGCGCGTTGTGTATGCGGATTCCCACTGTGGTGCAAGGAAAACCGTCAGATCGTGCCTCAGCACGGTCCATTCGCTGCCCGCGGGACGATTGACGGGTTTGCTACCGACACCAAAATCACCCGTACGATCTGCATGGTATTCAGGACCCTCAACCATACCAACTGTATCTGCCACATCGTAATTTGATCTCATCAAAGCGAAACAACGACTTTGCACAGCAACCCGAAACAAACGGATGAGGACCACCATGAAAACCTTTATTCCAACCGCCTTGATAACCGCAGCGACCGTCGCCTCTGCCTTTGCTGCCGGTGAAATCAACGTCTCCAGCGGAATCTCAGCTGCTGGGCGACCCTTGCTGCGCACGGAGTCGATGTTGTGGCACTGGTGAATTTTTGAACTCCTGCCGATGGGTCTGCCAACTACTCTGCCACCTATGGCGATGCGTCCTACTATTTTGCCTCCCATAAAAACTTGGACACGTTCCAGGCCGACCCTACCAAATGCCTGCGACAGCACGGAGGGTTCTGCTCGTATGGCGTGTCCGTCGGCAAGAAGTTTGACGGCGACCCCGAACAGTTCTTGGTTCAGGATGGCCGACTGTTCCTGTTCCTAAACGCGGCGACCCGGGCGAAGTTTCTGGAAGATGTTGCTGCAACCGCCAATACCGCTGACTGCGAATGGTCACGGATTGAGCATATCGCGGCGGCTGAATTGTAGGCCATTCACAGCGTCTCGAATAATGGCGTCGGACGGCCGATCAACAGTGCAACCAACCCTTGCTTTTGCCCAAAGAGGCAAGGTGCCTGTCCTTGTTCCCTAATGCACCAGTTGGCACATCACCCCGAGCGGCGTCTTTGCCCGCGACCTCTGCCCCAGGTCGCGGGCCATTCATTTTATTGGGGTAGAGCTACCTGCGTGCCTCGATAGCCTTAATAGCCGTCGCGACCGCGGCTTCGACATTTAATACGCTGGTGTCGATCAGCACGGCATCCTGCGCCGGCTTCAACGGTGCTTCGGATCGATTCATATCGCGCGCATCACGGGCCTTCACGTCTTCCAGAACTTCGGCAAGTGTGTTTTCGCTACCTGCCGCAACCAGTTCCTGCCAGCGTCGCTTGGCGCGCACTTCGGCGCTGGCGGTGACGAACAATTTGACCTGTGCACGGGGGCAGATCACCGTACCGATGTCCCGCCCATCTAGCACGGCGCCGCCAGCCCGACGGGCAAAAGCACGCTGGAAATCGACCAATGCCGCCCGTACCTCTGCGATCACAGCCACTTTAGATGCGGCCTGCGCGACTTGGGCGGTGCGGAGTTCGGGGCGATCCAGATCCTCTGGCACAAGCGCAAGCGCTGCATCAATGGGTTTGTCACCCGCAAGCATTCGCGCGCCAACCGCGCGATAGAGCAGGCCGGTATCCAGATGAGCAAAGCCAAAATGCGCAGCAACCGCACGCGAGATTGTGCCCTTGCCTGCTGCGGCGGGGCCGTCAACTGCGACCGTAAAGCTCATGCCGAGGTCTCAAGCCGGGCCCCCAGCCCAGTCATCAGCGGGGTAAAAATCGGGAAGGATGTGGCAATCGGGGCGCCATCATCCACAGTCACGGGTTTCTGCGTACCCATGCCCATCACCATAAACGACATGGCAATCCGGTGATCCAAGAAACTCTCACAGGTGCCGCCGCCGGGCACCCCATCTGGGCCCAAACCTGTCACAGCCCACCAATCATCACCCTCTTCAATCATGACGCCATTAGCGCGCAATCCGCGCGCCATCGCGTCAATCCGATCGCTTTCCTTGACGCGCAATTCCTTGACCCCGGTCATCATCGTCTTGCCGGTGGCAAAGGATGCCACAACCGAAAGAACCGGGTATTCATCGATCATTGAAGCGGCGCGTTCCGGCGGGACGTCGATCCCCTTCATGTCGGGTGAGTAGCGCGCGCGTAGATCTGCGACCGGTTCGCCACCCTCTTCACGCATGTTTTCGAACGTCAGATCCGCGCCCATATCTTGCAGCGTTGTGAACAAACCGGCACGTGTCGGGTTCAGACCGATTCCAGGAACCAGCACATCCGAACCACGCGTAATCAAAGCCGCGCACACCGGGAAGGCCGCGCTGGAGGGATCACGCGGCACAGCGATCACCTGCGGTTTCAATTCGGGCTGACCGGTCAAGGTGATAACGCGCCCCTCATCGGTATCCTCTACCGTAATCTCTGCGCCGAATCCCGCGAGCATCCGCTCAGAATGATCTCGGGTTGCCTCTTTCTCGATCACCACAGTCTGTCCAGGGGCATTCAGTCCAGCCAGCAGCACTGCCGACTTCACCTGCGCCGAGGGTACCGGAACCGTGTAGCTCACCGGTGTCGGTTCGGCGGCACCAACGATTGTCATTGGTAAGCGACCGCCCGACCGGCCAACTGTCTGAGCACCAAACAGCGCCAGCGGATCAGTAACCCGCGCCATCGGACGCTTGTTGAGGCTGGCGTCGCCGGTAAAAGTCACCGTGATAGGCGAGGTTGCCATGACCCCCATGATCAGGCGCACACCGGTGCCGGAGTTGCCGCAGTCGATCACGTGATCCGGCTCAGCCAACCCACCTACGCCGACGCCATGCACAGACCAATTGCCGCCACCGTGGTTGATAACCTCTGCCCCCATGGCCTGCATTGCCTTGGCCGTATCCAATACATCTTCACCCTCGAGCAGGCCAGAAATCTTGGTCTCTCCTACGGCAAGCGCCCCAAGAATCAGCGAACGATGCGAGATCGACTTGTCACCCGGAACCTCGGCAATGCCGGTCAGCGGATCCGCGCGGTGCGAAGTCATCGGGATGGGCGTGCCGTGTCCAGACATGAGGAACCTTTCGAAATGCTAGCGTTCACAATTGGACCTACCCAATCGCTTGGTTTCGGTCCAGCGTGTTTTCCCATTCCCTCTATTCGCCGCGGGATATCGCGTGCTTTGCGGCGGGGCATCCTGCCTTACAGGCGGCGGAAGGTCATGTAATGCGGGGTGCGTCCCTCACGCAGGGCCTTTTGCTCGTATCGGGTCGAGATCCAATCCTCCCAAGCAACGCGCCAATCATCGGGACCTTCGGCCAGCCACTCAAACCCGGCCTGCGGCACCTCTTCCATGGTCTGGCGCACATAATCAGGGATATCCGTCGCCACGCGGAAAATCGCGCCTGGTTTCAGGCATTTCGCCAAAGGTGCGAGATGTTCTTGGGTTACGAAACGCCGTCGGTGGTGGCGTGCCTTCGGCCAAGGGTCTGGATAGAGCAGAAACGCGCGCGCGATCGAGTGTTCCGGCAGCACATCCATCAAGTCGCGGGCATCGCCGGGGTGGACCTTGATGTTGTCCGCCCCCGCACGGCGGATCTTGCCTAAGAGCATGGCGACGCCGTTGATGTAGGGCTCAGCCCCGATAATGCCAACGTCAGGATTCGATTTGGCCTGATGCACCAGATGTTCGCCACCGCCAAAACCAACCTCAAGCCAGACATCGCGCCCACCAAACATCACATCAAGATCCAGCAGCGTACGATCAGGATTTACATCCCAATCAACTGCGCCAGGGCTGAGCGATGCCAGATCCTCGTCCAGATACCGTTGTTGGCTGTCTTTCAGCTGTTTGCCTTTCAGTCGCCCATAAAAATTGCGCCAGGGCGCGCCGCTCTGATGTTTATCAACCGCGTTCGGCCGGCTATCGCCAGACGGCGCTTGGCTGGATTTATTGTCATCAGACATCGGGGCGACTTCCTATTGAGCATTCAAAACCTGGCCGCCCCTGTGCCCGATGCGCGCGCTTGGGTCAAGTCGGGGGTCCTGTGAACGGAGGCACAACCTCTACGGTTTTTCGCGCAACACACCAGCCGCCATTAACCGCAGCCGTGTCGGATACCAGACCTCTTCAGGGGCGGTTTTCAGCGTCTCAATCGCAAAAACAGGGTCTACGCCGTGACGCATCATATACTTCAAATGACGAAAAACTTCGGCCTGAGTATCGCGGTAAATCCATGTGCCAAACTCAAACGGCGTGGCCCAATTTTCATCCTTGCGCCACAGGCGATAGTAGCTCTGCACGGCTTTTGGTGACCAATCACGCTGATGGAATCCTATCCTGGATCCCAACGTCATCTGACGTTTTTGCCCAGCCAGGAAGACATCAACGCACGCGCTAACGCACTCTCCCACCACCCACGTATCAAGCGCGCGAGCCTCTACCAGTTCTGCGATTGCGCTGCCCGCGTAGACGCTACCACCGCCGCTGTTGAGCTGCACGCGCGTAATCGCCGGGTTTGACTCGAGGATGTTTTGGAACGCCTGAATGTCTTCGTCACCAATCTCTCCACCCCCATCATTGGAACTATCGCCTTTGCCCACCGATAGAAGATTGTCCGTGTCGTAGATCAGCGTCGTGCCGTCGACCATGAACTTGGCTGGCAATCCCTCTCGTGCGACTGCAGGAAACGCAACCATAGCTGTACATAACGCTAGCATGATCGCTAAGTATCGCTCAAGCGACAGGAGATGCGGGTACATGAAACGGGTTAAGACATAACCAAGCATGGGTCTTTCCACTGCAAGAAGTTGTTCTCCCCATACTGCCAGCAAAAAGGTCCATGTTCCAAGTTGTTAACTCAACACCCACGCTTTGGCCCAAAGCCAACAAAACAAGAAGGGCGAGAAAGCCCCCCCGCCCTTCAAAAAAATTCTAGGTTAAATCCGGCAGTCAGATCGCCTTAGTCAGTGCCTCGACCAAATCAGTTCGCTCCCAGCTGAAACCACCATCGGCATCCGGTTCGCGGCCAAAATGGCCGTAGGCGGCTGTACGTTCGTAGATCGGCTTGTTCAAACCAAGATGCTGGCGAATGCCACGGGGCGTTAGATCCATGATTTGATCAATGGCCGCCTCAATCTTGGCCGCATCCACATCACCTGTACCATGGGTATCTGCATAGATCGACAGCGGTTTGGCCACACCAATCGCATAAGACAGCTGGATGGTGCATTTGTCGGCGAGGCCGGACGCAACCACGTTCTTTGCCAGATAGCGCGCCGCATAGGCTGCCGAGCGGTCCACCTTGGTCGGATCTTTGCCGGAGAAGGCACCGCCACCATGTGGGGCCGCGCCACCATACGTATCCACAATGATCTTTCGCCCGGTCAGGCCGGCGTCGCCATCTGGACCGCCGATGACAAACTTACCAGTCGGGTTCACATGCCAGACGGTTTCATTGGTAAGCCAGCCCTCAGGCAACGTCTCACGGATATAGGGTTCGATGATCGCGCGAATATCATTCGAGCTAAGCGTCTCATCCAGATGTTGGGTGGACAGCACCAAGGAGCCGACGCGCACTGGTTTGCCGTTCTCATAGACCACCGATAGCTGGGATTTCGCATCCGGACCAAGCGCAGGTTCGGTCCCGTTCTTGCGCACCTCGGCCAGTCGACGCAGGATCGCGTGGCTATACTGGATTGGAGCCGGCATCAGGGCAGGTGTCTCATTTGTGGCAAAGCCAAACATGATACCCTGATCACCAGCGCCCTCTTCCTTGTCCGCAGCGGCATCTACGCCCTGTGCGATATGGGCAGACTGTTCGTGCAGAAGATTGGTAATTTCAACTGTTTCGTGATGAAACTTGTCCTGCTCATAGCCGATGTCTTTGATACAGGCGCGGGCGATCTCGTCGATGCGCCCCATATAGTCATGAAGTTTGTCCTGATCCGACAAACCCACTTCTCCGCCGATAACCACGCGGTTGGTGGTTGCAAAGGTTTCGGCCGCAACGCGAGCCTCAGGTTCTTCAGTCAGAAAGGCATCAAGAACAGCATCTGAAATCCGGTCACAGACCTTATCCGGGTGGCCCTCGGAAACGGATTCCGAAGTAAAAGTATAGTTCGTGCGGGTCATGAAAGGTGCTCCGTTGGGTTTCGCCTGCCACGCCAGGAAGCCGTTGTGGCAGTAATCGGACCGCAGTACGCGGGGAGACGTGTCTCGTCAATCTATAAAGCCTAGAGGTTAAGCAGCTATGACCGACGCGCAAGTAAAGCGCTGCGCCAGAGCGCCAGCGCACCCAGGCCGATGCAGAAAAGGAACACCCAAAGATCACCGCTACGCGAATATAGTGTCGGTGCAAGAGGCTGCGGCAATGCTGCATCCAGATAGCCCGCCTCGCCCAATGGCAGAGCATCCAGGACCCGACCATGCGGGTCAATCATCGCTGAGACACCGGTGTTGGCGACGCGCACCATCGGCAGCCCCTGCTCAATCGCACGCATTCTGGCCTGAACCAGATGCTGATAAGGGCCGGAATAGGTGCCGAACCACGCATCATTGGTGATCTGAATCAGCAAGTCCGGGCGCTCCGGTGCTGCATTGACGTCTTGAGGGAACACCGCCTCATAACAGATCAGTGGCAGCGCCTTACCCACCGGCAGATCCAGCAGACGTGGTCCCGGCCCGGCTGCATAGCCTGCCCCCGCCTGAGAAGCAAAGCCATGGATCCCAAAGCGCGCCATAAGGTTGCCAGCCGGGACGTATTCTCCAAACGGCACCAGATGCGCCTTGTCGTAGATCTGACTGGGCATTGCTGCCCCGTCCAAGACAATCGCCGAGTTGTAATACCGCCCGTCTCGACGGCGCTGGATGCCCAATAGGACCGGCGTGCCTCCTGCGGCGGCAACAATGTCATCCAGAATATCTTCGGCGTAGTTCAACATCAGCGGCACGGCGGTTTCGGGCCAGACGATCAGATCAGGTCGCGGTGCCGCCTGCGCAGGCGCGGCGCGGGTGTAGTCGATCTGACGCTCCACAAAAGACCAGCGAAGATCCGGGTGCCACTTCAGATTTTGCGGCGCATTTGGCTGGATCAGCCGCACCGCCTTGCCTGTGAACACAGGTTCAGGAACGACAGGCAACGCCGATACCAGAGCAACGGCTATGGCGCCCGGCACAACTGCCAGCGCTTTCATACGCGCATCAGTGACAAGCCCGAGCGGCACACAGGCCATTAGGGTCAGCAAGGCAACCCCATGCGGCCCAACCCACGGCAGAAGTTGCGCCATTGGGGTGTCGATCCAGAACTGCGCAAACCCGGCCCAAGGCAGACCAGTCAGCAGATAGGCACGAGCGAACTCTGCGAGAGACAAGAAAACAATCAGCAAAAGGCTGCGCCAAGCCCCACGCCCAATGCGCACGGCAAAGGAAACGGCCGCGGCCCAGAACAGCGCGAGCCCCGCCGCAAGCCCAACAACCGCAAACGGCGCCATCCAGGCATACCGGTCCGCATCAATCTGAAATGGTTCATAAATCCAGACCATGCCGACAGTAAAATATGCCGTACCCAGCAACCAACCATAGACTGCGCCTTGACGCGGGGTGGACAGCATTTGCAGGTGGTAGCCAACCAGCCCAAGGCACACAGGTACCAGCCAGAGGATGTGAAACGGTGCAAGCGCAAATGCGAGGGCCGCGCCAGACAGGATCGCACCAGCCAACCGAAGGACGCTCGGCGCCAGACCCAAGGCAATCTGCCGGGTGATCATCACCCGGCGACATCTGGCAGGCGGACCCGCAAACGCTTGATGCGGCGCGGATCAGCGTCCATCACTTCAAACTCTGGTCCGTCGGGATGCTGGATTACCTCGCCGCGCGCAGGAACACGACCCGAAAGCATGAACACCAACCCACCAAGAGAATCGATTTCCTCGCCGTCCACAGCATCGTGATTGGTAAGCGAGCGACCGATCTCATTTTCGAACTCATCCAGCGGCGTGCGCGCCTGTGCAATGTAGCAGCCTTGCTTCTCGCGAAACCAGGTCTGGTCTTCACCCGCGTCATGTTCGTCCTCAATCTCACCCACAACTTGTTCAATGAGGTCTTCGATGGTCAAAAGACCATCGACACCACCGTATTCATCAATAACGAGGGCCATATGGCGGCGCTCCGCCTGCATCTTGGTCAGCAGCACGCCGATAGGCATTGATGGCGGCACGAAGAGCAACGGGCGCACCATGCCTTCCAGGCCAAAATCAGCGTCTGTGCCATTGAAACCATGCATCAAGGCGAAATCCTTGAGATGGACAAATCCAATCGGCGTATCAAGCGTCCCCTCGTAGACCGGGATGCGCGTAAAACCGCTTTCGCGAAAGATCTGAACCAGGTCATCCTTGGGCGTAGACGCAGGAATCGCTACGATTTCAGCAGCGGGTATCGCAACGTCTTCAACCCGCATACGGCGAAGATTGATCATGCCATGCGGCTGATTCAGACGGTTGGCGTCTGAACTGGACACCACGTCTTCTTCGCTATCAGCCGGACTGAACGAACCAAAAATTCGCCCCAGGAACCCCGTCGATTGAGCGGTTGCCGCACTCTCGCCTGCACCGCTATTGTTCTTCAGCGCGCCCTGCGCTGCGTTAGAACTGCCGTCTATATCGTCCATCGTTCCTATCCGATACGCCCCTGATTGGGGCTGTCATCCAATGTATATGGGTCATCAATGCCCAGTTTGCCAAGTATCTGCACCTCAAGACCCTCCATTAGAGTGGCGTCCCGGTCACGAATGTGATCGTAACCCAAAAGATGCAACACTCCGTGAACGATCAAATGACGCAAGTGATCCGCCAGAGGTTTGCCTGCGTCTTTGGCCTCACGCAGGCAAGTTTCATAGGCAATTGCGATATCACCAAGCGGAATTTCGCCGGTAAAATCAGCTTCTGGCGGTAAGGGCGTGCCCCCCGGAGTTTCAGCCGCCAGATCTTCCGCCGGCCAGCTGAGCACGTTGGTTGGCTTGGCCTTTTGACGAAACTCCGCATTTAACTCCAGGATCCGGGCATCACTGCAAGCCAACAACGACAGCTCGCAGTCTTCAGGATCAAGGTCAAAATGTAACAAAGCCACACCAATCACCTGCGTAGCATGGGCCTCAAGACCGGCATACAGCCAGCGACTATCTTCAATTGTGATATCGATCGTCATGGGTGATGTTCCAGCGGCGGACAGCAAAGATGGGCGGGAGATCCGCCCGACCCTGCCGGTGCAATAGCAATTCAGACCGCCGCCCAAAACGATTGATCAGGCCAGCGGCTCATCCGCCTCATAGGCCTCAATGATGGCGGCGACAAGCGGATGCCGAACCACATCCCGCGAAGTGAAATAGTTAAAGCTGATCTTCGGGATCGCGTTCAGCAGGCGCTCTGCGTCAGCCAGGCCCGAAGACACCCCGCGAGGCAAGTCGACTTGGCTGCGATCTCCGGTGATAACCATACGCGACCCTTCGCCCAAGCGTGTCAAAAACATCTTCATCTGCATAGTTGTCGCGTTCTGCGCCTCGTCCAGCACAACAAAAGCATTGGACAGGGTTCGCCCCCGCATAAAGGCAAGCGGTGCGATCTCTATCTGCTTTTCTTCCAGCAGTTTGGCCAATTGCTTACCAGGCAGGAAATCGTTCAGCGCATCATACAGCGGCTGCATATAGGGATCGACCTTGTCCTTCATATCGCCGGGCAAATAGCCAAGCTTCTCACCCGCTTCAACGGCAGGGCGGCTCAGGATAATCTTGTCGACATGACCGGTGATGAACATGCTGACACCCACGGCAACAGCAAGATACGTTTTTCCGGTACCCGCAGGGCCGATGCCAAATGCCAGCTCGTTCTCAAACAGGGATTGGACATAGGCCTTTTGCGCGTCCGTACGCGGTTCAACCAGTTTCTTGCGGGTCTTTATCTCAACCTTGCCGCCACGAAACATTTCGAGCTGGTTGCCAGAACTTGCAGCGTCTTCCTGCCCCATACGCAGTTCGCGATCAATATCGCCGGTCTCGACACTGCGACCGGTTTCCAACCTGTCGTAAAGCGCGGCCAACACCGCAGCGGCCTGATCGCGCGGGCCCCCTTCGCCAAGGATAGACAATTGATTACCTCGGCGCACGATCTGCACCCCCAGCTTCTGCTCAAGCAGGGACAGGTTACGGTCATATTCGCCGCATAAATCTATCAGCAGTCGGTTGTCAGGAAATTCGAGCAGCGCCTCATGTGCGGCGTCCTGCTCTTGCGATGGGGTCAAAGTGCCAATGGCCAATACCGGTCTCCTGTCTTTGACGTTGCCCTTTCAGTGTGCCTCTCTGGCCGCTCTGGTGCAAGCTGTGCGTCAGCAATTTCACGCGATTGAAACAAAATGGCCGCCCGGGACGGACGGCCAATAAAAGTCGCAAGACGTAATCGTCGCTATCAAATCGGATCTTCGACACTGGATCCGGATTTGAATGGGCCGACGGCCGTGTTCGGTGGCGCCACACCGGAGCAGACCGGGCGACCATCTGGAGCCAAACGTTGCGACAGGTAACCTTCAACTCCGTCGTCAATGATCCAATGATCACACCCCGTGGGATCAACCCAAATCCCGGCCTTGAGTTGGGATAGATCTTTGCTATCGAAACCCCGGTCCACGGTCTTGTCGACCTTTTCACCGCAGGCCGAAAGGCCGGCAGCGATGGATAGACAAAGCGCAGCTTTGATGAATGTCATGACTGTGCTCCTCAACGTAGGCAGATGATTTCAACACGACGGTTCTGCGCCATGTTAGCCGCGGAATCATTCGGCACCCGCGGGTCACGCTCGCCGTAGCCGCGCGCCTCAAGAATGCGGGCGCCAACCGATTGACCGACTTTGGCAACTGAATTGGCCCGACGCTGGGACAGACGCATGTTGTATTCATCGGACGCCCGACTGTCGGTATGACCTGTGATGATGAACGCCCGCGCATCAGCGGTTTGAAAAAACTCACGCAGGCGTTGCTGACCCGCAGCCCCGATCCGGTGTTTGTTGGTGGCAAAGAACTGATCGCTGGGCATAACACCGCAGATATCACCACGGCGACACACCGGTCTGCCATCCCGGGTGACATGAGGGGTCATGAAACCTTCGGCACCATCATCCATCACCCAGTGTTCACAGCCATCGGGATCGACCCAGATTGTTGGCACGTAGCTTTGCCCAACCACAACCTGTAGGTCGCCAACTCCGGCATCCTGCGCCATCAGTGTGCTCGCGCCCAGGCCGACGGTTGCAACGACGGCTGCACATAGCCCGCCGATCTGTTTCATCTTTGATCTCAACACACCCAGTTTCCCCTTCACCAGCCGTTCGCAGGTATCGATTACACAGCCGCTAGGGCCTGCATACTTATCCTTGCCGCGATATTCGCAGGTATAGGGCGCAAATTGCAATCATTTGCTTAAGGAAATCAGAAGTTTCACACGATCTCGGCTTGGCAGGTCGGCAGTTAGACCACAGGGGGAAAACCGGTTGCCACCCGCGATCTACTTTTATTCGATCAGGGTCGCGGCAAGCGAGTTGGAACCGGAGGACAGGATCCGCACACGGGCCAGATCACCAATCGCACGATCGCAATCCGCCACATGAACCGCATGCAGATAATCGGATTTCCCCATCATTTGACCGGGCTGACGACCGGGCTTTTCGAACAGGACACCGACCTCACGGCCAACCATACTGTCCTGAATCTCGCGCTGTTGCCGGGTCAGCAGGGCCTGGAGCCGTTGCAGCCTGTCGTCGGCTGCGGCCGGATCCACCTGCGCGCGCTCGGCAGCCGGCGTGCCGGGACGTGTCGAGTATTTGAACGAATAGGCGGTTCCGTATTTGACTTGTTCAACCAGATCCAGCGTCGCCTGAAAGTCCTCTTCGGTCTCTTCTGGGAAGCCCACAATAAAGTCACCCGAGATTAGAATATCCGGACGCGCCTCACGGATCCGTTCGATTAGGCGCAAGTAGCTTTCAGCAGTGTGAGCGCGATTCATCCGCTTCAGAATCTTGTTCGACCCCGCCTGCACCGGCAGATGCAGATAGGGCATCAACTTATTACAGGTCCCATGCGCCTCGATCAGGTCGTCCTGCATGTCGTTCGGATGACTGGTGGTAAAGCGAATCCGCTCTAGCCCGTCGACCTTGTCCAGCTCCCAGATCAGCTGCGCCAGCGTCCAGTCACTACCATCGACACCGGCACCGTGATAGGCATTGACGTTCTGCCCCAGAAGCGTGATTTCGCGCACACCGCGCTCTACCAAGTCCCGCGCTTCGGTCAGGATACGATCGACCGGGCGACTGACCTCAGCACCGCGGGTATACGGAACGACACAGAAGGCACAGAATTTGTCGCAGCCTTCCTGAACTGTCAGAAAAGCAGTCGGGCCGCGCTTGGCCTTGGCACGGCCTTTCAGCTTCTCGAACTTGTCCTCTTCGGGGAAATCCGTGTCGAGCACCTTTTCCCCTTTGCGCGCCTTTGTTTCCATCTCGGGCAAGCGATGGTAGCTTTGCGGACCGACCACCAGATCAACCAACGGCTGGCGGCGCATGATCTCCTGCCCTTCGGCCTGAGCCACACAGCCCGCAACACCGATCTTCAGATCTGGGTTGGCCTCTTTCAGCCCTTTGAAACGCCCCAGCTCAGAATACACCTTTTCGGCAGCTTTTTCTCGAATATGGCAGGTGTTGAGCAGAATCATATCGGCATCATCCGCCGATTTGGTTTCTACGTAGCCCTGTCCACCCAATGCCTCAGCCATCCGTTCACTGTCATAGACGTTCATCTGACAGCCATAGGTTTTGATAAACAGCTTCTTCGGGGCGCTCATGGGGACAACCTTTCACCGGAGGGTCGCAACAGCAGCGTGGCATAGCCGCAAACGCCTCTGCTTGCAATGGCGGGTGGATTATCCGACTTTAGCAACAATCGCCAGCCACGGAATCTGGCGGAGCAGAGCAGGCCCAAAAAATGATGCATTCATCGCTGGAAGAATTCCTCGGCAGTATCCGCAAGAGTCTACAAAAGGGGCCGGTCGCGTTGATTTTTGTCGAGGACAGGATCGAAATAGCCACCACCCTGCGGCATCACCTAGATCTGGGATTCACCGAGATCGTCGCCCTTATGCCGGATGCCTTTGATATCCCATATGATCTGGAAGAGCGCGTCCATCGGGTGCCCTATGATTGCAGCAAACGCACGGCAGTGTTTGCTGCAATCAACAAGGTGATCGAAGCTGCCACGCCGGGATGCTGGCTTTACTACTGCTACAACGCCGAATATCTATTCTATCCGTTCTGCGAAACGCGAAGTGTGGGTGAATTGCTACGGTTCCATGCGGAAGAACGCCGCGACGCGATGCTCAACTACGTGATTGATCTTTATGCCGCCGATCTGGAAACCACGCCAAACGGCGTTTCGCTAGAAACCGCTCATCTGGACAAATCGGGCTATTATGCACAGGCCCGCACTGATCCTAAGACCGGGCATCCGCTGGACCGTCAGTTGGATTTCTATGGTGGTGTGCGCTGGCGATATGAGGAGCACATCCCTGTGGCAAGCCGCAAGATAGACCGGATTTCGCTCTTTCGTGCCAGACCGGATCTGAGCTTGTCAGAAGACCATCGTTTCAACAGAGCCGAATACAACACCTACGCTTGCCCATGGCATCACAATCTGACCGCCGCGATATGCTCATTCCGCACCGCCAAAGCGTTGAAGCGCAATCCAGGTTCGTCGTTTGAGATCGATAGTTTCTGCTGGCATAATTCCACGTCGTTTGACTGGCATTCGCGCCAGCTTCTGGATTTGGGATTGATGGAACCCGGACAGTGGTTTTGATGCCCCGAGCAATAGGCGTGCTCAGGGCATTGGTACATCATTAACAGATTGCGCTCATCGCTGGTACAGCACCGGGAACCAATCCTCGCGCAATATCTGACCAGGAACCATCTCGTGCCCGTGGTAGGGTGGTGAGGTGGGCCCTGGACGTTCGATGTACCGTGCATCATCTCCGACCAGACGCAGAGAGAAAGCGCGGCGGCGCGTCTCACTGGTGTTGGCTCGCGCCCCATGTAGAGTCCGGTAGTGAAAGGCAACGGCGTCACCCGGTTGCATGTCCCACTCACGGATGGTCATCCCCTCAGCATCTGGATCAGGGACGGGCATATATTGCCCTTCATCAGCAAAGAAATTTTCTTCCGACACCCAACGGGTCGGCACCACCTCTTTTTCCCAGCGGTGAGAGCCGGCAACGCAGCGCAGAGAAGCATCCGTGACTGGATCCAATGGCGACCAGAAGCTAACGGTCTGCTTGCCTTCCGTAAAATAATAGGGGCCATCCTGATGCCAAGGTGTCGCCATAGAGGTCCCTGGCTCTTTCACCAACACATGGTCATGAAACATTTGAACGCGGCTGGATTGCATCAGATCTGCGGCGACCTCTGCCACTGGCGACTTCTTGATCGCCTGCTCAAACTGCGGAATCCGTGTCCAGTTACAATAATCATCAAAAAACCGACCAGTCTGCCCCGCCTTTTCATTGTTTGATGCATAAGGTCCGGGATGGGCCATATTTGCCTCGACCCCATCACGCAGGATCTCAACCTGGTCGGCAAAAAGCCCCCGGATCAGCACGACCCCGTCGCGTTGAAACTGGTCAATGTGATCTTGGGTAATAAGCGGATGAACCATGATGCGTTTCCTTTGTTCTGACGCTCATATTCCATGCGCGTCCGCATTCCAGATGTCCCGACCTGACCAGGTGCGGTCGGCGCGGGCAGCTGGGTCCGATCTTGCGTTTAAGACCATCACATGTTCAAATAATATCTCACAATCGAAGTCATAGCTTGATGTTATACCTCACTCTCCGGCACTACGAATATGTTTGTGCGATTGCACAACACGGCAGTCTGTCTGCGGCGGCCGCTACAGCCCACGTCAGCCAGCCTGCGCTTTCGACAGCACTCGCCCGAATCGAGGCGCAGCTGGGCGAGACGCTGTTCCTGCGGCGACGTGGTGCCGCGGTGGTGTTAACACCTCAGGGACGCCGTTTTGCAGACGAGGCGCAGGCGCTGCTGGACCAGGCCGCCCGACTAGAGCGACACGGCGTCGATCATGTCGCCCGGCAACGGCTGACCTTGGGCTGCTTCAGCGATTTGGCCCCGTTCCTATTGGCACCGGCTTTGCAAAATCTTCGCAGGGCGCTGCCGGACATCGCTATCCAGTACCGGGTGGATCACTTTGAGCCGCTGATTGCCGACATGACTGCGGGCAATATAGATATCGCACTCAGTTACGATCTCGGCGTAGACGCAAGTTTTGCCCGACGAGAGGTCGCGCGCCGGTCGCCCGTTGCCTTGATGCCAGTGACACACCCGCTTGCAGGCCGTGATCAGCTGGCATTGTCAGACCTATCGGATCAGTCACTGATCCTGTCTGAGGAGGGGCTGTCAGTGCGCCATATGCTTGGGCTGTTCAAAGCCATCGGTGCCCTGCCTCGAGTGGCCCATCGTGCGGCCTCGGTCGAGCTGTTGCGCAGTTTGGCCGCCAATGGTGAAGGTGTTGGCATCACCTACAGTGCGCCGCCCGTGGCAATGTCCTACGATGGCAAACCCTTAGCTGCTATTCCGATTAGCGATATCGGTGCGAAAGAGCCGCTGGTCCTAATCAGCCACAGTGCCCCAGCAATGGACACCGTACACAAAAATGCACAAGATGCGATCGCCGAAGCGATCACCGCCTTAATCTAGCACCATAGCCATCATAAGATGGTCTGTACCTGGAAAGGCCTCGTACAAAATCAGATCTTGTATAGATCAAATTTTGCGCAGACGGATCACCACATCAACCGAAGCAATCTCAACCCCTTTGGGTGCCGCTGGTAGGCGCTGGATCACCAGTTGATCAGATGGCGCATCAGACAGGCGACCCTCGTCTTCCCAATAGAAATGGGGGTGGTCGTGGGTATTGGTGTCAAAATAGCTCTTGGATCCATCGACGGTGATTTCTTGCAACACGCCCGCTTCGCAAAAGGCCCGCAGCGTATTATAGACCGTCGCCAAAGAGACCGCGGCCCCTTTGTCCTTGGCCGCATCGAACAGGCTTTCGGCGGTGACATGACGGTGTCGACCATCGCCCACCAACAGCTCTGCCAACGCCACCCGTTGACGGGTCGGACGCAATCCGGCCGAAACCAGCCAGTCAGTAGCGATGTCTGCGGGTGTTGGCGTCATAAAGCAGGTCCTGCATAGCGTTGCTGGATGCATATATAGGCAGATATAGGCGCAGCATTCAATTCAATTTACGGGCCATCCAAGGCGGAGCAAAGCCTGTCACAGTTGAAAACCAGAAGGCAACAGCCCGGACAACACCTTAGCCGCTATGCCCGCAACCCTTGCAGGACAGTTGAAACGGGTGCTACAGGGGGCCAGATATGCGATGATAACATAGGCAGGAGAAGCGCCAGCATGGCCGATTACCCCAGCAGCTTTGACAAAGACGATTTGCTGAAATGCGCCAGAGGCGAGCTGTTCGGCCCCGGCAATGCACAGCTGCCTGCCCCACCTATGCTGATGATGGACCGGATTACCGACGTCTCAGCCGATGGTGGTGCCCATGGTAAAGGTCATATCGTCGCAGAATTCGATATCACACCAGATTTGTGGTTCTTTGACTGCCATTTCCCCGGCAACCCAATCATGCCCGGCTGTTTGGGTCTTGATGGCCTGTGGCAACTAACCGGCTTCAACCTGGGCTGGCGCGGCTGGCAAGGTCGCGGTTATGCACTCGGCGTCGGCGAGGTTAAATTGACCGGCATGGTCCGCCCTGATCGCAAGATGCTGACCTACAAGATCGATTTCACCAAAGCGATCCAGACGCGGCGCCTGACGATGGGTGTTGCGGATGGTATCGTCGAAGCGGATGGTGAAGTCATCTACCAGGTCAAGGACATGAAGGTGGCCCTCTCCGAGAGTTGATCCGCAGCTCCCCTGGCCCCTGAACTAGCATAGGAGTACGCAGTATGCGTCGCGTCGTCGTCACCGGTCTGGGCATTGTCTCGTCCATCGGAAACAATGCCGAAGAGGTTCTCGCCTCTCTCAAAACAGGTAAATCCGGCATTGAAGCCAGCCCTGAAATGACAGAGTATGGTTTTCGTAGCCAAGTTGCAGGCACCCTGAAGCTGAATGTGGCTGATCATGTCGACAAGCGCACCCTGCGCTTTATGGGCGCAGGGGCCGCCTATGCTCATATCGCGATGAGCCAGGCGATTGCCGACGCAGGTCTGTCCGATGAACAGATTGTCAACGAACGCACCGGTCTGATCGCGGGCTCTGGCGGCCCGTCGACATCGGCCATGCTAACCGCACATCAGACCGTCCTGAAGACCGGCGCAACCAAGCGCATCGGCCCCTTCGCCGTACCAAAGTGTATGTCCTCGACGATCTCTGCGAATCTTGCGACCGCATTCAAAATCAAGGGTATCAACTATTCGATCACCTCGGCCTGCTCCACTTCGCTGCACTGCATCGGCAATGCTGCTGAACAGATCATGATGGGCAAACAAGATGTGATGTTTGCAGGCGGCGGCGAGGAGCTGGACTGGACGCTGTCCTGTCTGTTTGATGCAATGGGCGCAATGTCCTCAAAATACAACGACACCCCCGAGAAAGCCTCTCGCGCGTTTGACGCGGACAGAGATGGTTTTGTGATCTCTGGAGGTGGCGGCATTGTGGTCCTGGAAGATCTGGATCATGCACTGGCGCGTGGTGCCAAGATTTACGCCGAGGTCACCGGCTTTGCCGCGACATCCGATGGCCACGACATGGTGGCCCCCTCAGGTGAGGGCGGCGAGCGCGCGATGCGTCTTGCTCTGCAATCCCTGCCCGAAGGCCGCAAGGTTGATTACATCAATGCCCATGGCACATCGACCCCGGTCGGCGACGTCGGTGAAGTCGAAGCAGCCCGCCGTGTCTTTGGTGCCGGTAACGTGCCACCGATCTCCTCGACAAAGTCGATGACCGGTCACGCACAGGGGGCCGCCGGCGCACTAGAAGCGATTTTCTGCCTTTTAATGCTGGACCAAGATTTCATCACCCCGTCAATCAACGTCGACACTCTGGCCGAAGGCATCGCGCCGGAAGAGGTCGCAACCCAGCTGGTGGAAAACGCCGGACTGGACAGTGTCATGACCAACAGCTTTGGCTTTGGCGGCACCAACGGCTCAATGGTTTTGAGCAAATACAAAGGATAACGGCTCATGTCAGAAGTATTGACGGGCAAACGTGGCCTGATCATGGGGGTCGCGAACGACCGCTCGATCGCATGGGGCATCGCCAAGGCTATGGCCGAAGCGGGGGCCGAACTGGCATTCACCTATCAGGGGGAGGCCTTTGGCAAACGATTGGAACCACTCGCACAAAGCGTCCACAGTGATTTCATGGTTGATGTTGATGTGACCAACGACGCATCGCTCGACGCAGCTTTCGAACAGTTGTCCGCACGCTGGGGCAGCATTGATTTTGTGGTCCACGCCATCGCCTATTCGGACAAGACCGAGTTAACCGGCCGGTTCCTTGATACCAGTCGCGAGAACTTCAAGAACTCGATGGACATCTCGGCCTACTCCTTTGTTGAGGTGGCCAGACGAGCTTATCCTATGATGAAGGAAAACGGTGGTACCTTGCTGACGTTGACCTATCAGGGATCCAACCGTGTCGTGCCGAACTACAACGTGATGGGCGTGGCCAAGGCTGCCTTGGAAAGCGCCACGCGCTATCTGGCAAATGACCTCGGCCCAGAGGGCATCCGCGTCAATGCGATCTCTCCCGGCCCGATGAAAACCTTGGCCGGTGCTGCCATTGGTGGCGCGCGCAAGACGTTCAAACACACAGATCAGAATGCCCCGATGCGTTCGAATGCAACACTGGAGGCTGTTGGCGGCACTGCTGTCTACCTGGCTTCGGACGCAGGAGCCTGCACAACCGGTGAAATCATCCGCGTTGATGGCGGCTTTCACGTGTTGGGCATGCCACAGCAGGATAATCTCTGACCCGCATCTCGCAGAACAGGCGGAAACAAAATGGGCACCCCGGTGGTGCCCTTTTTCATCAATTTAACGTGTCGTGGCGGATTCCGCCGCATCAAGCTCGGCAAACAACACATCCATCAGTTCGGCCGCCGGAAGGGCGCGAGCCCTCGCAGCCCCCTGCCCGGCCCACTGCGCGCCATAGCCCCAATCGCCTACAGATTTCGCGGCCGCGTTCAGCGCTTTGCCCGCGTCATAGGTGATAGGATATTCTGGGATATCCGCATCGGTGTTGGCCTGAGCCCACGCGGTGAACTTATTGGTCAGACAGCGCGCGGGCCTACCTGAAATCGCTGCTATCATTTCAGTCGTTGGTGCATCCGCTAACAGCGCCGCGCGATAGCCCGCGTCCGCACTGCTTTCTGGGCACGCGATAAAAGCGGTCCCCAGTTGGGCAGCCGTCGCGCCCGCTGCCAATGCTTGGGCGATATCCGCGCCCGTCATTATCCCCCCTGCTGCAATAAGCGGCAGGTCCGTGCATTCCACCAACTGGCGGATCAGTGGAATGGTGTTGAGCCGTGTATCAGGGCTGGCAGGGTCAAAGATCCCCCGATGTCCGCCTGCCTCCCAGCCTTGGGCAACGATCGCGTCAATCCCGGCAGCGACGAGCTGACCTGCTTCTTCCACCGACGTGGCCGTTGCAAAAAGCAGGCAGCCAACTTCCTGCAATTGCTCAATCACGTTCGTCTCTGGCAAACCAAAGTGAAAGCTGACCACCGCAGGTCGTTCTTTCACCAATAGGGCCTGCATATCGGTATCGACCACAAAACTTGTATAGATCTCGCGCAATTCCTGCGGAGGCACGCTGTTGTAACAATGAAAAATCGGCGAGAGCCGTTCCAGCCAAGCCGCCTCGACCACATCATCTGAGATCGCAGGCCTGTGGCAGAAGGCATTGATGTTTATAGGACGATCTGTGATCGCGCGGGTCTGGTGCAACATCTCAGCCGCCTGTTCGACGCTCGCAGCACCGATGCCAAGCGCGCCCAACCCACCGGCATTGCTGACCGCCGCCGCCATCTGCGGTGTGCTGACCCCCGCCATGGGGGATTGCAAAATCGGGGCCCTAAGCCCCAAACGCTCCACCAATGTCGCTGACCTTGATGCCATTTCATATGCTCCCGCCGTTTCTCAACCTACGGCAGAAGACCCGGTTTGGACAGGCGACGCAAGAGCACGTCGCCTGTGAACCAATCAGTTGATTGAGACCAGTTCGATATCAAAAATCAGATCTTTGCCCGCCAGCGGATGGTTGGCGTCCAGTGTAACGGTCGCCTCGGTCACCTCAACAACGGTCACCGGCAGAACTTCTCCGGTTGGGGCCTGCATCTGCAGCTGGGTGCCCACGGTCAGCGGGATGTCATCAGGGATACCTTCACGCGGAATGGTCTGGCGGGCTTCGTCATGGCTAGGGCCATACGCCTGGTCAGCAGCAATGTTCAGCGTCTTTTTCTCGCCAACCGACATACCCACGAGACCGGTGTCCATGCCGTCGATGACCTGGCCGGAACCAACTGTGAACTCAAGCGGCTCGCGCCCTTCGGAACTGTCAAAGACGCTGCCGTCTGTCAGCGTACCTGTATAATGGATACGCACGGTATCGCCGCTTTTTACCTCGGTCATGGGACCTCCAGTTGGGTAGAAGTTACAAAGCCGCGCACATTATAGAACACAATGGTGATGTAAACCCGATGGGGGCACACAGCGACATGCGGCCTGTATTCCAGCATGAGGCAATCGGATTGTGGCTGGAATTGACGCCTGCTTTGCGCCTAGGCTGAAACAACCACAGCACACCGGACGGGAGAGCCCATGGCAATCAGCACCTGTATCTTCGACGCGTACGGCACTTTGTTCGACGTCACTGCCGCAGCCCGCCAAGCCGCGCGCGAGCCGGAATTCCCGCATCTGGTGGACAATTGGGCCGAACTGGCAAATCACTGGCGGTTGAAGCAGCTGCAATACACTTGGCTGCGTGCCATAACCAAGGCCCATACAGATTTCTGGCAGGTCACCCAGGACGGGCTGGACTGGGCGATGGAGGCCACAGGCCTAAGCGGTGATCCGCAATTGCGCCAAAGATTGCTAGACCTCTACTGGCAGTTGAAAGCCTATGATGAGGTGCCAGAAATGCTGCGCGCGCTCAAAAACAATGGTCTGCAGACCGGAATCCTATCCAACGGCTCACCACAGATGCTGGACGGTGCGGTGCAATCCGCGGGACTAAGCAACTTGCTCGACGATGTGCTGTCGGTCGAAAGTGTCGGTATCTTCAAACCTGACGCGCAGGTTTACGACCTTGTCGGCAAACGTTTCGACTGCACACCCGATGAGGTGCTGTTCGTATCTTCAAACGGTTGGGATGCGGCTGGCGCGACCGGCTACGGATTTCAAACAGTCTGGGTCAACCGTAGCGGTGAACCGGTGGATCGTTTGCCATGGACACCGCATCATGTGTTGAACAACCTCAGGACAATTCCTGATCTGGTTAGCGGATAACTCCCTGTGCCCCTTTCCTCTCAACCGAATCTAGCACATTTCCGCACCTCAGACGGACTGACCCTAGCCTATGATGACACGCGCGTTGTTGGTGAAGCCTGGGAGCGGCGTGGACGTCCGCCCTTGCTCTGCCTTGCCGGATTGACGCGCGATGGCCGCGACTTTCGCTATCTGCGCCCTCACATCAAAGGTCACCGTGTGATCACACTAGACGCGCGTGGACGTGGGCAATCGCAATATGCACAGGACTATCACAGTTACAATGTCCCCCGCGAAGCGCAGGACGTGATTGAACTTCTGGATCATCTAGAGATCCCCAAGGTCACCGTGCTTGGCACCTCTCGCGGCGGATTGGTGGCAATGGTATTGGCGGCAACCGCCAAATCCCGCCTTTCCGGGGTAGTCTTAAACGACGTCGGGCCTGAGATCCCCAAGGATGGGATCAGCCGGATCATGGCCTATGTCGGCCATCGTCCGGCGACCAAAACACATGAAAAGGCAGCGCAGGTGCTTGCCCAACATATGGCCCTGGCCTTTCCAACTGTACCGCCAGGCCGGTGGCGCGAAGAAGTCGAAACTTTTTACGAACAGTCAGAAGATGGCCTTGCCTTACGCTATGATCCGCGGCTGCGTGATGCCCTATTGGCGCAGGCGAGTCACGGACCTCCGCCCGACCTCTGGCCGCTGTTCATGGCACTAGGAGAGCTGCCAAGCGGCATCATTCGGGGTGCCAATTCAGACATTCTCAGTCACGAAACATTTCAGGAAATGCGCCGCCGCCTGCCTGCGTTACTTGCCATCGAAGTTCCAAATCGTGGTCACGTTCCCTTCCTGGATGAGCCGCAATCCCTTGCTCTTGTTCACCGTATTCTGGAGTTGTCTACATGACGTCATTTCACGCCATCAAGGCCGCTGCCGACCGGTTGAAGGGTCACTCCCGCCTGACCCCTTTGCTGTCATCGCCATTTCTGGATGAGATCGCGGGCCGTCAGGTATTGGTCAAGGCTGAATGCCTGCAACACACCGGATCATTTAAATTCCGGGGCGGCTGGTCCGCGCTTTCAGCGCTGCCTGCTGAACAGCGAACACGTGGTGTATTGGCTTACTCCAGTGGCAATCACGCACAGGGCGTGGCGGCGGCGGCAGCAGCGCATGACACACCCGTGGTGATCCTGATGCCCGAGGACGCGCCTGCCATCAAGATCGCCAATACCCGTGCACTCGGCGCTGAGGTCGTGTTGTTCAACCGCGCGACCGACAATCGCGATGCCATCGGCGCTGAGCTGGCCGAGGGGCGTGGGCTTACATTGATCAAACCCTATGACGAGGCCGAGGTTATCGCGGGCCAAGGCACCGTTGGTTTGGAAATCGCATTCCAAGCCAAAGACTTGGGCGTGACAGAGGCCGATGTCCTGGTTTGTTGCGGCGGCGGTGGTCTGACTGCAGGGATTGCCTTGGCGCTGGAACAGGACGCGCCCCAGATGTGTGTTCACCCTTGCGAGCCTGAACACTTTGATGATGTCACACGTTCACTTGCGTCTGGCAAAATTTGCCACAACATCAGCACTGCAGGGTCGATCTGTGACGCAATCCTGACACCCGCGCCGGGTGAGATAACATTTCCGATCCTATCGCGCCTCTGCGGGCCCGGCATTGTCGTGACTGAAAACGAGGCCCTGCATGCCATGGCACTGGCATTCCTGCGGCTGAGAATCGTACTGGAGCCCGGCGGCGCGGTTGCGCTTGCGGCAGCGCTGTTTCATGCGGATCAACTAGATGGCCCGACATCCATAGCAGTGGCGACCGGTGGCAATGTTGACGCGACGGTCTTTACCGAAGCCCTGCGCCGCTTCGGTTAGAGAGCGGAATGTAGCCAAGGAACTATTCCCATGACAGACTTCACGATTGCATCCTTCAATGTGAAAAACCTGATTGGACCGGATCAGGAGTATTACAAGTTTCAGAACTATACGCCCGAGGAATACGCCTGGAAATCGGACTGGATGGCTGACCAGATGCTGACGCTGGACGCCGATGTTGTTGGGTTCCAGGAAATCTTTGACGAGGTCCCTCTGCGCGAGATCATCGCTGAAACCGACCGGCGCGGTATGGAGGCCAACGCAGCCAGCCTGCCAGACGTATCTAAGCGCTACCATCGCAAGGCAATTTTCCGCAAACTGGCCTATACGCCTTATACAGGCGCGGAGCTGGTCTTTGCTCCAAATGTGAACGACAGCGACATGCCCGGCAAACGGCGGCCCGGTCTTGCCATCCTGTCACGCTATGGGTTTGCAGAACCCGTTGAGGTTATTCAGGATCTAGCGCAACCCGTTGATATCCCGATGGCATGTCTGGGCGGTGATGACGACGCTGGTTACTATACGCTGCGCCGCCTGTCCCGGCCTATTATGAAGGCGCGTATTCCAGTGGGTGACCAGCTCATAACTGTCTTTAACTGCCATCTTAAGTCCAAGCTCGGTGAATTCATAACCCCACAGGGGGCGCCTTATGCACCAGAATCGGTGCTGACTGCCTATGATGCAAGCGGGCGCGCCTTGGGTGCATTGCGGGCCGCCCTTCGTCGCATGGCCGAGGCCTGGGTGTTGCGGCGCGCCGTTTTGGACGAACTGGAGCAAGGTCGGCCCGTCATGGTCCTGGGAGATTTCAACGATGGTGAACATGCTGTCAGTTCAGAGATCATCAGTGGCGAAACTCCGTTTCGAAATTATGCGTGGATGTTGCGTCACGACGCCAGCCACTCGGGTGATCGCTATTCAGCAAAGGAAGACGCCCAGATCCGCGACACGATCGACAGGCTACGTTTGCGCGCCGCCGAGAAGATGTTCCTCAAGAAATCTCTGAGAGATGTGGTCTACACGACCGCCTTTGGCGGCGTGCACGAGAGCATCGACCAAATCTATATGTCGCGCCATTTCGACCCTGACTGGAGCGGCTCCATTGGTGAAATGCAGTACTTCAGTGTGTTCAATGACCATTTGACTGACGGTAGCCATCCCGAGGCGCCCTATAACAAACTGGCCTCTGACCACGGTCAGATCATGGCCCATATGCATCTCTATGGCGGAAAATAGAGCCTGAATTTAGACAAAACCCGACCGAGTAGCCAGACTTTACCTCGTCTGATCGGCACCGTAATACTGCGCCCTGATCCAGACGTCATTGGGGAACCGCTATGCCACTTGCTGATCTGGGCGATGTCCAGCTGAACTATCAATTGGATGGAGATCCCACCGGGCGTCCACTGGTCTTTGCCAATTCTCTTGGTACTGATTTGCACCTCTGGGGCGCGGTGCTGGACCGGCTCCCCGGCGGCTTGCGGATAATTCGCTACGATTTGCGCGGGCACGGCCAGTCTTCGGCTCCGTCAGCGCCCTATACGATGGGCGCACTTATTCGCGATGCAGAGCGCCTGTTGGATCTGTTAGAAGTACGCGACTGCATCTTTGTCGGCCTGTCGATTGGCGGTATGATCGCACAAGGTCTTGCGGTTAAGCGATTGGACCTGATGCGCGGGCTGGTGCTGTCCAACACCGCAGCCAAGATCGGTACGGCTGCGAACTGGCGGCAGCGGATCGAGGCGATCCGACGGGATGGGCTAGAATCTGTCGCCGATAGCATCATGGAGCGCTGGTTCGCCCCTACATTTCGAAAATCACCGCAAATGCTTCAATGGCGCGATGGCTTGCTGCGCCAATCCATCGAAGGCTACATCGGCTGCTGCACCGCCATTGCCGGTACTGATTTTTACACACCGACAAGCGGTTTGCGCCTGCCGACGTTGGGGATTGCCGGATCCGACGACGGCGCAACCCCCGCCGATCTGGTCCGTGAAACCGTCGATCTGATCCCCGGCTCTAAATTCGAGGTGATCCGCCGCGCGGGACATCTGCCTTGCGTAGAACAACCCGATGCATTTGCGGACCAGCTGATCACATTTCTCAAAGAGGTCGGGCATATTGACTGACCTGTTGCTTGTCCACGGCTCGTGCCACGGGGCCTGGTGTTGGCGCGACTTGCTCCCTGAGCTATCAGTGCATGGTATTCGCGCGCGTACCATTGATCTGCCGGGTCATGATCAAACCCCCGGTGCCCCGCTGCGCGATCCTGCAACTATTACCCTGGCCGAAACAGCGGAGGCCATTGCTGAGGCAAGCAGACCGGAGACCATCGTCCTGGGCCATTCATGGGCAGGATATCCGATTACGGCGGCAGCCGATCTGGGGAAACAACTCCGCGGATTGATCTATCTTTGCGCCTATGTACCCAAGCCGGGTTTATCGATGATTGACATGCGCAAGGCAGGTCCGCGTCAAACTCTGACCGGCAGAACAGTCACATGCGCGAAGGGAGCAAGCTATCATTTCACCACCGACGCCGCGACTGACCTGCTCTATCCGGACTGCAAGGCAGAGACGGTCGATTATGCCCTAACGCGCCTTACAGCACAGCCCATCGGTCCACAGGACACCCCGCTGACACCCGGTACCGTGTGGCAAGAAACCCCCAAAGCCTATATCCGCAGCACCGAAGACCGTGTGATCCCACCGGAGTACCAAGCGCAGATGGTGGCCGGTTGGCCCAGAGATAGGGTATTGGATCTGCAAACCTCGCATTCGCCGTTCTTTGCCGCTCCGCAGCGGCTTGCAGGCATGATCGCAACCCTAACGAAAGATCTCTGATGGCCGCTTCTATCTTTGACAGTCAGCTCTACGCCACTCTGTTCCCCGCAGGCGACGTCGCCCGGCTGTTTTCTGACAGCGCTGAAATACGCGCCATGTTGCTGGTCGAAGGTGCGCTGGCCAAGGCGCAGGGGGCCATGGGTCTGATCCCAGAGGACAGCGCCGCCGCCATTGGGCGCGCCGTGATGGAAGTGGCTCTTGATCCCGGTGCGTTGACCCGCCAGACCGGCCAGAACGGCGTGCCAGTGCCCGGCCTTGTCGCGGCGCTTCGGCATGAAATGAACGCCCCTGAACATGCGCAATATGTCCATTGGGGCGCGACCTCGCAGGATATCATGGATAGCGCATTGATGCTGCGGTTGCGTCAGGTCCTGGGGCTGATTGAGGCAGATCTAGCAGCACTACTGGCCCAGCTTGCCACTCTTGCTGAATGTCACGCGAGCCTGCCTATGGCCGCCCGCACCTACGGGCAGTTTGCCACTCCAACAAGTTTTGGTGCGGTCGTGGCAGCCTGGGGACGGCCGGTCCTTTCACTTCTGGAGGAGTTGCCTCAGCTGCGTCAAACCTGTTTACTTGTCTCCCTCTCGGGTGCTGCGGGGACCGCCAATGCACTGGGGCAGAAAGCGTCCGCATTGCGAACCAAACTTGCCGAGGACCTGTCGCTGGTCGATCCCAGATACAGTTGGCATACAGACCGCACGCCTGTTCTACGCTTGGCAGATTGGTTCACCCGTGTGACTCTCGCGCTTGGCAAGCTGGGAACGGATTGTCAGGCCCTGCGGCAGACTGGAATTGAGGAAATCACCGCCACAGGCGCGGGGGCCTCCTCAACCATGCCGCAGAAACAAAACCCCGTCGCTGCGTCAGCGTTGATAGCACTGTCAACGCAGGCAGCCGCACAGTTGTCCGCGCTGCACGCCTCTGCCAGCCACCAACATCAGCGTGATGGCGCGCGCTGGTTCGGCGAATGGCTCAGCCTGCCGCAAATCGTATTCTGCGCAGCAGGTGCGTCCTCGATTGGCCGTGATCTAACCAAAGATCTGGCGCCGGATATGGACCGGATGGCTCTGGGTCTGACCGCTGCCAACGGCGTTTTGCATGCGGAAGCGTTGAGCTTTGCATTAGCACGAACAATGCGGCGCGCCGAGGCACAGTCAGCGGTCAAGGATCTCTGCAATGCCGCATCGGCCCAGGGGAAGACCCTGGATGTCTTGGCCGTTCAGACCTATCCAGATATGAATTTGACGGCTGTTTTCGACCCTACCCAACAATTGGGAGCGGCCCCGAGTGACGCACGTCAATTTGCCTCTGACGTTGCCGTCTATCAAGCCGCACACCCCAAACCCTGATCTGTTAGTTCACTCAGGCGCGCAGCAATACGATCAAATTGCGACGCAACGTTGGCGGTTTCAGACTTGCGGGCTCTCCCTGCCCGGTCCACCGTGTCCATAAACAGGGAGAATGAACCGGATGCCAACCATCAAAGCCGCCGTGTGCCACGCGTTTGGTGCCCCCCTGGTGATCGAGGATGTTATCCTCGCGCCTCCGCGCAGCGGAGAGGTCGAGGTTACGCTCGACGCTGTCGCCATCTGTCATAGCGATATCTCATATGCCGAAGGCGCCTGGGGTGGCTTTCTTCCCGCAGTATACGGCCATGAGGCAGCAGGTGTGATCAGCGCTGTCGGGGATGGCGTTCGGGGCTTTGCCCAAGGGGAGAGCGTGGTCGTAACTCTGATCCGGTCCTGCGGCAGTTGCCCTCGCTGTGCTGGCGGTACACCCACCCTATGCGAGACCCCCTACGATGCTATCAATGGCCCGCTGACCACCGCTGACGGCGCCCCGCTGATGCAGGCAATGGCCTGTGGCGCTTTTGCCGAACGGGTGGTTGTCGACCAGCGCCAGATCGTGAAAATTCCCGCTGAGATTGGCAAAGATGTCGCCGCTCTGATCTCTTGCGGTGTGATTACCGGCGTAGGGGCTGCGGTCAACGCCGCGCAGCTGCGCGCAGGACAGGATGTCGTGGTCATCGGCGCAGGCGGTGTCGGGCTAAATGCTATCCAAGGTGCCCGCATTGCAGGCGCACGCCGGATCGTTGCCGTAGACATGAGCGCCGAGAAGCTGGAGATCGCCAAAGAGTTCGGTGCGACCCATGGAGTTCTAGGCAACCTCGATGCTCCGTGGAAAGCGTCGTACAAGGCGCTTGGCGGCAAGGGGGCCGATGTGGTGTTAGTGACCGTCGGCGCGATTCCGGCCTATGAACAGGCCACACGCTATATAGGAACCGGCGGCCGCATGGTCATGATCGGCATGCCGCATTCCGGGGCAAAGGCGACCTATGAACCCGTGATAATGGCGGCCATAGGTCAAGGCATGATTGGCTCAAAAATGGGTGATGTAGTAATCCAGCGCGACATCCCTTGGATGGTGGATCTCTACCAACAAGGTCGGCTGAAGCTGGATGAATTGATTTCGGGCCGTTGGACCCTGGACGAAATCAACGCCGCCATTGCTGATACCAAGACCGGCTCGGCCAGGCGCAATGTGATCCTTTTTGATCGGTAGACCTTAGACCAGATATGAAAGACCTGACATGAAACTGCAAGACCTCGACATCATTGTCACGGCCCCACCGGCGCCCGGATGGGGTGGGCGTTATTGGATCCTGGTCAAGCTGACCACAGACACTGGCATCATCGGTTGGGGTGAATGCTATGCAGCGTCGATCGGTCCTGAGGCGATGACCCATGTGATCCGCGACGTGTTTGAGCGGCACATGCAAGGAGTATCCCCTGAGAACATCGAATTGATGTTCCGCCGCGCCTATTCTTCGGGCTTTACACAGCGTCCTGATTTGACGGTGATGGGTGCGTTCTCCGGGCTTGAGATTGCCTGCTGGGATATCCTCGGAAAAGACCGTGATCGTCCTGTTCACGCTATGCTTGGCGGGCGCATGAACGAGCGGCTGCGAGCCTATACCTATCTCTACCCGCAACCGCATCATGATATCGACGCGTTCTGGAACTCTCCCGACCTTGCGGCGGAGTCGGCAGTCGCGGCTGTAGAAAACGGCTATACGGCCGTCAAGTTTGACCCTGCAGGTCCCTATACGATGCGCGGCGGGCACATGCCTGCGCAATCCGACATCACGCAATCCGTTGCCTTTTGCCAAACCATTCGCGGGGCCATCGGAGATCGAGCGGATCTGCTGTTTGGCACCCATGGGCAGTTCACGCCGGCAGGCGCTATCCGGCTTGGCCAGGCACTTGAACCCTATCAACCTTTGTGGTTCGAAGAGCCAACACCACCTGATCTAATAGAAGACATGGCGCGTGTCGCAAAGCAGGTACGCATTCCTGTGGCGACAGGTGAACGTCTGACGACCAAGACAGAATTCGCCGCCGTGTTGCGCGCCGGAGCCGCCGAAATTCTGCAACCCGCCCTTGGGCGATCCGGTGGCATCTGGGAGACCAAGAAGATCGCCGCAATCGCCGAGGTCTTTGGCGCTCAGATGGCCCCACATCTCTATGCCGGGCCCGTGGAATGGGCGGCCAACATCCAATTGGCGGCATCAATTCCCAATCTGCTGATGATTGAGACTATCGAAACCCCCTTCCACATGGCGCTGATCAAACAGACCATTAGGGTCGAAAATGGCTATGTCATCCCGTCAGATGCCCCTGGTTTGGGGATCGATGTCGACGAAGACTTGGCGCGCGCGCACCCGTTTTCCGGGTCCGATCTTCATCTCAACATGCAAGACGCGCCTTGCAACTATGCTGAGGGAAACAGCTTTGTAGGGGGTGCCCCGCCGCTCAGCGAGTAGCTTACGCGCCCGCAGGGGCCTGCGGCAATCTTGGGCCAGGCAGCGCATCTGGCCCAACGGGAAGGGGCATTGTAAGGATTTTCCGACCGACCAACGGTGGAACGGGACTGCAATGCCTTTTTGCCAGCCCGCACATCCACTGACTGTCTGCTGCTGCGCAACCGCCGACGCAGAACCATGTCTCCATCAACTCGACACGTAGCCCGCCACGACCTGCAACAGTTTGAACGCGGTGGCGGCGTCGTTTTCCACAACGGCAAGAAACTCCTCTTCACCGATCCGCAGACAGGTCAGATCATTTTCTGCAATCATACTGAGCGCCCGGGGTTCCTTGCGGATCAGACCAAGCTCGCCGACCAATCGCCCCGGTCCAACCTTGACCACCAACTGATTGTTGCCCTCTTCCTTTGGCAGATAAAGGCCCGCTTCTCCTTCTAGAAGCATATAGGCACCATCGCTGGCCTCATCGTCTTTCAGGAACACGGTGTCGCCAGCCTTGGCCGTGTACCAACGTGCCCCAAACGCCAATAGCCGCAGCTGGCGTCGATTAAGCCCGCTAAATAACTCTGTCTGCTCTAGTGCTCTCAACTTCCGTGCGAGATCGGCGCTGCCGGCGCCATCACTTACGGCATCCGCAGCAGGCTCGTCGCTGACCAAGCGTCCCTGGCGCAGCTCGTAATAACGATCAAAGACCTCGGGGCTTTCAAAACTGCTGCCGAGATAAATCAACGTTGTATTTGGCAACATCTCTCGCAGGTTCTTATGGATCGCAATTCGCGTATCGAGATCGTAGCTGGACATGGCCGCATCCAAGATCAAAATGTCAGGACGCTTGATTGAAGCACGGGAAAACGCCAGCGGTTCGGCAAAGCTGGCCGCAAGACCCTGACCGCCCAGCGCAATGGGCAAGTCAAAAATAAGTTCGACCACGAGGTCCCGCACACCACTATCGGCCAGAACCTCTGACACCAGTTTTTGCACCTCGTCTGCACGCCCACCCGCCGTATCAGAGATTTTTCCGAACAGCGCATTTTCCAGAACAGTCAATCCCGGTGCGAATGTCGATTGATCTATGGGTTCGAAGATATCGTCCAAAGTTGCCATGAGTTGGGTTGAATGGCTTTTTCGGAACGCCAAAATTCGCGTCTCGATCTCGTCACTGAAGGCAGCGCCGATTTGCTCGGCTGAGATGCTGAAGGGCACAATCAACAGACTGGCCAATTCTTCATGGCTCAACCCGGTTGCGCCATGCTCACGCGCCTTGTCCACCAACGCAAGTGCGCTTTCATAGGCTGAAACCTCGAGTCCCAGTTTACGGAACAAGGGATGATCAGTGCCATCAATACCAAAGATCTGGCGCAGCATCTCCACGACATCACGGCTTAGCGCCACAAGATCATTGTCCAATTCGAGATCGCGCAGCTGATCCAGGAAATCGTCCTGACCTTGAAGCACGTCTTCGGTAATGCGGCTCTGTGTGGTCGCATAGAGCAAGTTTTCAGCCACCGGCAAAGCCGGGTTATAGCGGTCCGGAGCCAGGAAATGGACATAGGTATCCAACCCCGCATTGGCGATCGCCTCCTGCACTTTAGGGCGCAGATCAACCAATCGTTTGCCAAGTTCCTGATGACTGTCCGCGTCAAATCGCTGTTCCACCCCGCGACGGAACAATGCAGTATCCGAACCGATACCAGCCACCAGCCGCAGCCACCAATCACGTAGCTCTGCTTCACTGGAGAACCCTGCCAATGCCGGATCCAGCCATGAGGCGTCCAATGGGTCGGGGCTGTTTCCCGCCCTCTGGGCCACGTTATAGCGGCCTAAATCTTGAGTCTTTCCTAGCGGGCGATGCCGGATCGGCATCATTACGTTGTCGCCAAAGGAGCCTTGAAACAAGACAGGTCGCGATGTGGCATGGCCGATCCGTGCTGCAATGACCGCCTGATGGATCTGGCGCATATCTTCGCCCCCGATGCAGACCTGTCCGGTCGTGGGCAACAATTCTCGTGTCAGCAAGGCGGCAAGCGCGCGCCGGTCTTCTTCCGACGGGGCAGCAACGCCGATCACCTTACCCGCAGGGAACTGCGCATTAAGGTCTTCAAGAACAAGATTGCCGTCCGCGTCCCGGACATTCACGCCCTCTACAGAGATCTCTCCATTCAACCGCGCCAATTCCTCAGGTGCGCCCGTCATCAGTGTTTCATCGACCATACCCGGTGGGTCAAACCGTTCCAGGATTACGTCCCAACGCAGCGCCATATCCTGAGTCTGATTGTAGTAGGCCAGCAATTCCTTCCACGGAGAGGCCAAATCCTTATAGGCGGCAAGCGCCGCAACCAAAGCCCCAAGCGAGACCTTGCCCTCCAGCACCAGATATCCGCCCACCGCGTAGAACAGGAACGGGGTCAGTTGGGTGATGAAGTTGTTCAGAAACTTCATGAAGAATTTCTTCTGATAGATCTCAAACCGAATGTCATATAGCCAGCCAAGCCGGTTCGTGATCATGGCCATCCGGTAGCGCCAACCGCCATTGAGGCGCAGGGTTGATGCCCCTGCCGCGCTTTCGCCGATTTCAGAGGCGAGTGCCCGAATCTGACGAATACGCTTTTTGTTCAGCAAGTTGATTTGTCGCTGCAACATGGGAATCAGCCACCCCTGTAGCGGGATCAGCGCCACGGCGGCCAGGCCAAACCAAAGGTTCTGCATAAACAGAAAATAGAGGATCGTCAGCATCTGCCCGGCCTGTAACACCGGCTGGCTGACCGCATCTCCCATGAGCCCCCCCATCGGTTCACTTTCGGAGGTGATCATCGAAACCAACTCGCCCTGGCTTACCCGCTCGAAATACGGCTGCGGAAAACGCAGGACACGTGCGATCAGGCGATACCGAAACCGCCGCAACATCCGTTCGGCGAGAATACCCTTCATGGTGTTGATGCGCATCTTTAAGAGGCCATGCGCCAGCACCGCCAGAAGAAAGCCTCCACAAAGCAACCACAGATAGTGCAACTGGTTCAGCTCATAGCCGAACAGCTCAATCATGGAGGTCTGCGCGCCAATCGCATCATTGATGATCCGCTTAGGCAGTTCCAGCGTGAGATAGAGCAATGGAAACAAGCAGGCGGTAACAACCAGAAGAACCAGTTGGTCACGTTTGGAATATTTCCAAATAAACCGGAAAAGCGTGCGTTCTATGGGACGGCTCCGACATGGCTGACAACACGGAAACAGATCTTGATATGCCTAGCCCGGATTGCACGCTACAGGCAATGGCAAGACATACACCGACGCCCTACGTGACATCACAATCAGAGGTAAACTGACGGGGCGTCGTATGCATTCTGGTGACAGGGCATTTGCCAGCCCGGGAAAAATGCGTAAGGTTTTAGGGCCTGCGATACAATACGAGGTCAAACCTTTGTCAGAACACGTCGGATCTCTCTTGGGATTGCTCTGCCTGTTTCAGATCAAGCACATGTTTGCTGACTTTTACCTGCAAACGCCCAAGATGCTATCGGGGCGTGGGCAGTATCTACATGCTGGGCGCGCCCAGCATGCAGGCGTGCATGTGCTGGGATCAATCATCGCTTTTGTGATCATTGGCGCGCCAGTAGGATTTGTTCTGTTGATTTGCGTGTTAGAATGGATCGCACATTTTAACATCGACTATTGTAAGGCTTGCTATTCCGAACGCAAATCGCTCGCGCCCAATATGGCTGACTTCTGGCGCGCCATGGGAACCGATCAGGCATTGCACCAGCTGACCTATCTGGCCATGACTGCAGCCTGGGTGCATTTTGCACACGGATAATCTCGTTTGAGGTTGTGTCCTAAGGAACAACAGGTTCGTCCCGCTTGATGGTGCGCAGAACCACATTGGTCTGCGCACTGGCAACTGCTGTCAGACGAAAAAGAAAGTCCTCCAGGAACCTGTTATAAGCGTCAAGATCTGGTGCCAGAACACGTAGATGGTAATCCGACTGCCCGGTGGTGGCATAGCATTCCTGCACCAGACGGTTGGTCTCAACCGCGCGAATAAAATCAGCCAGCTTGTCACGATCATGCCGAGTCAAATGAACATGCACGATAGCATGAAACCCCAATCCCATCGCCGCTGCATTCACCACAGCACCGTAGCGCTCAATAATGCCTTCGTCCTCAAACGCGCGCACGCGGCGCCATAGGGCAGAGGCGGACATTCCGACAGCCTCGGCCAAATCCGCATTCGACATGCGCGCGTCTTGTTGCAGCAGTGTCAGGATGCGGCGGTCGCGATCATCAAGCTTCAACTCAGTCATGAATTAATTCTCCAGTATTTTGGCACATTCTGACGCTTTCATCCATAAAATCTGAATATACCAATACATCTGGCACATCACACCAAATTTAAAGGATTACCCTTTCTCCAAACAGCAGTGCGATTGCAAGGGATTTTCTCCATGACCCAGCTCAGCCATAAATTTCAAAGCTACCAACTGGATGACCGCTACGAGTTGACCAAAGGTCGTGTTTTTCTGACCGGCACCCAGGCCCTTGCACGGGTAATGTTGGATCAGGCGCGACGTGATCAGAACGCGGGACTGAACACGGCGGGCTTTGTCTCCGGCTACCGTGGCTCCCCTCTGGGCGGCGTGGATCTGGAATTCTGGCGCAGCCGCAAGCGGATGGACGCGCATAAGATCACCTTTATGCCCGCCGTGAACGAGGATCTAGGCGCCACCGCAGTCCTGGGCGCGCAGCAGGCGATCCTAGACCCACACTGCAAAGTCGAAGGTGTCTTTTCCATGTGGTACGGCAAGGGGCCGGGTGTTGACCGTTCGGGTGATGCGCTGAAACATGGCAACGCCTACGGATCCTCCGCAAAGGGCGGGGTTCTGGTTGTCGCGGGTGATGATCATGGCTGTGTGAGTTCGTCCATGCCGCACCAGTCTGATGTCGCCTTTATGTCCTGGTTCATGCCGGTGCTGAACCCTGCTGATGTGTCCGAGTTCCTGGAATTCGGCGAGTATGGTTTTGCTTTGTCGCGCTACTCCGGCACGTGGGTCGGGTTCAAGGCTGTGTCCGAAACCGTCGAAAGTGCACGCTCGGTTGAATTGCAACCCGATCGCAGTTTCACCTATCCCAACCTTCCAGGTTACCCCGGTGGGCTGCACATCCGACGGTCTGACCTGCCCTCGCCTGAGATTGAAACCCGCATTCACGCCAAGCTGCGTGCTGTGCGTGCCTTTGCCGAAGCCAACCCGATTGACACCCGCATCTATGACCTACCGCGGGCCAAATTTGGCTTTGTCACCACTGGCAAAGGCCATCTTGACCTAATGGAGGCGCTTCGGCTTCTAGGATTGGATGCCGATACCTGTAAGCGTCTTGGCATCGACATCTACAAGGTTGGTATGGTCTGGCCTCTTGCCCGTACCGAAGCGCTGCGTTTCATGAAGGGCAAGCAGGAGGTGATGGTTGTTGAAGAGAAACGCGGCATCATCGAGAGTCAGTTCAAAGAGTATTTTTACGACTGGCCCGGCGACAAACCAGAACGAATGGTGGGTAAGCACGACAGCAAAGGCAATCCACTGATCCCTTGGACGGGAGAGCTGTCGCCCCTGTTGCTGGTGCCAATTGTGGCCGAACGGCTAGACCGCTTCTTTCCGCAGGAGAACCTGCTCGACAGGGCGCGTGTGCTGACCGAACAGCCACCTAAGCTGCTGAATATACCAGGCGCCACCCGTACGCCCTATTTCTGCTCGGGCTGTCCGCACAACAGTTCAACCAAGTTGCCCGAGGGCAGTCAGGCAAACTCCGGCATTGGCTGCCACGTCATGGCCAGCTGGATGGACCGTGAGACCGCCGGTTACGCACAGATGGGAGGCGAAGGTGTGCCCTGGACCGTTGCCTCCAAATTCAACGGCGGCAAGCATGTGTTCCAGAACCTTGGCGAGGGCACATGGTATCATTCCGGCAGTCTTGCCATTCGTCAGGCGGTCGCCGTCGGCACCAATATCACCTATAAAATCCTGTATAACGACGCGGTCGCGATGACTGGCGGTCAACCGGTAGATGGCCCTGTCAGCGTCGTTGGCATCGCCCAAACCTGTCGTGCCGAAGGCGTTGATCGGATCGCGCTGGTTTCGGATGATATCGACAAATTCTCGGCCAGCGATTTTCCTGCAGGCACCAGTTTCCATGATCGCAGCGATCTTGACATGCTGCAACGCGAACTGCGCGACATACCCGGTGTCACCGTGCTGATCTATGAACAGACCTGCGCCACCGAAAAACGCCGCCGCCGCAAGCGTGGCACCATGGAAGACCCCAAGCGCTTCGCCTTCATCAACGACTTGGTCTGCGAGGGGTGTGGCGACTGCTCGGTTGAATCAAACTGTCTCAGTGTTGAACCGAAAGAGACACCATTCGGACGCAAGCGAAAAATCAACCTCTCAAGTTGCAACAAAGATTTTTCCTGTTTGAATGGCTTCTGCCCCAGCTTTGTCACCGTCGAAGGCGCCACGAGGCGCAAGAAGAAACTTGCTCAACTAGATGCGGCAGCCCTGACTGCTGATTTGCCCACGCCCGCCTTGCCCTCGTTGCAAGAACCCTTCGATCTGCTGGTCACGGGCGTCGGAGGCACCGGTGTAGTCACGGTCGGCGCGTTGATCACCATGGCCGCCCATCTAGAGGGCAAAGGCGCCAGCGTGCTTGATTTCACGGGCTTTGCGCAAAAATTTGGCACGGTTCTGGGCTACATCCGCTTGTCCAATACCCCGGCAGATCTCAATCAGGTGCGCATTGATCAACGCGGCGCTGATGCGGTGATTGGTTGTGACGTTGTGGTCAGTTCTGCACCCAAGGCTTCGGCCCATTATCGGCCCGGCACTAAGATAGTGTTGAACCGCGCTGAAATGCCCACCGGCGATCTGGTGTTGCGACGCGACGCCGACCTGAGGGTCAAGCTGCGCGAAACGTCTATCGCGGATTTAATCGGTGCGGAAAACCTATCCGGTTTCAATGCGAACGAAACCGCCGAAACCCTGCTTGGGGAGGCGGTTCTGGCCAATGTTATGATGCTGGGCTTTGCCTGGCAAAAAGGACTGGTCCCTGTCAGTATTGGCGCGCTCGATCAGGCCATCGTATTGAACGGTGTCGCCATCGACAAAAATCGACTCGCCTTTGCGATTGGCCGCGCCATGGCGCATAAACCGGACCGGCTATCTGCTCTCTACACAGAAGAGGACGCGCATACGGAAACCGTGGCAGAGTTGATCGACCGCCGCGCGACCTTCCTGACCGGATATCAGAATGTGGACTACGCCAAATCCTATACCAGCCAGCTAGAACAGCTTCGTGTGTCGCTCCCAGAGGACCGCTCTAATGATCTCATTGCTACGGCAGCGCGCGCTCTTTTCAAGCTGATGGCCTACAAAGATGAGTTCGAGGTTGCCCGCCTGCTCAGCGATGACACCTTCAAACACCAACTTGAGACAGAGTTCGATGGGGACTACCGGGTGAACTACCATCTCGCACCGCCACTCCTCAGCCGCAAGACCGACGCACGAGGTCGCCCGCGCAAGATGCAGTTTGGCGCGTGGATGCGCCCGGTATTGCGTCTGATGGCCAAGGGTCGCCGACTAAGAGGCAGCCGCTGGAACCCTTTTGGTCACCACGAAGAGGCTCGGCTGCACCGTGATCTACTGGCATGGTATCAGACCATCTTGACCGACGCGGCCAATCGCTATCATTCGGACAACCACGACGTCTGGCTGGCGGTTCTCAGCGCCCCGATGGAGATCCGCGGCTATGGTCCAGTGCGGATGGCTGCCGCAGAGAAAGCCAAGGCCCAGATGCGCGCGCGACTGGCAGGACTTTGACGCAATAATGTCGGATGATCATGGACGCCAATACTGCTTGGCGTAACTTGCAAACTCGGCCAGCTCTGCGGGGCTGGCCGCTTGACCAGTGAACACCTCCAGATAGGCATCTGTCATACTCAACCGCTGATCGTAATGTTCGTTCAGACCCGCCATGTCATACCCTAACTGCATGTAATACAGAACTTTTGCGCGGGTCAGCGCCTCGCGTTCGGCATAGTTGTAGCGCAGAAACATGGCTGTCAGAGCGTCGATTCGGCGACCATCGGACATGTCCAGAATATTCCGTACATGGCCAGATCTTCGTGCCCAGTCACGCACTGCAAAATCCAAGGCGGTGTTGAACAATTGTGGATTGGCCGTGCACCGGAAAACGTTCAGCACAGCTGCGGTAATGGTCTCTGCCGCAGCTTCTGCCTGTCCGATCATACCAGTGGTATTGGTCTGCTCCCACATAGTCAGCAACGCATCCAGCAGATCCTGCCGTGACTTGAAATACCAATAGAACGACGAGCGTGAGACACCCATTCTCTCTGCCAGCGCCAGTACTTTGACCTGCTCCACACCATCCGTGATAAGCACGTCCATCGCCACGTTCAGCCAATCGGCGCGTGTCACCTTAACATTGCCAATCAACGGTGTAGCATCGGGATTGTCGCGATGCAGGATGGGTTTGTCTGACATACTGTGCCTCTGGGCTGCGAGATCGAAGAAGCGCCCAAAGCGCCGCATCTGTCTCGCTAACCTGCCGGTGTTTGAACCCGCTGTCCATCCGTTCGGGACGGGGTTGTCAAAGCCGGGCGCTGGGCCGCTCCGCTATGCGGTCGTGCCACGCATGTGTCGCGGTACTGCTCTCAGGAATTCGCATTTTGATAACCCGCGCAAAATCAACAAAGACAAAAGCCGCAATATCAGCAAGGGTCAGGTGATCCAGCGCCACATAAGCACTTTGCTGAAGACGAGCCTCCAGCAGGTCAAAGAATTTCTTGGTGCGCGCACGCCCACGCTCGGCCAGTTCGGGCAGCTGCGCATAATTTTCCGGGCCAGGGATGGCACGATGAGCGAACGCCGGATGACTGTTGCGCAGCGCTTCGCCAATGGGCAGACCACCCTGAGCTTCCACAATAGCATGCCACATCAATACCTGCCCCTTCTCGGCGGGTGTGCGCCCCATCAAGGGCGGGTCCGGGTGCAATGCCTCCAGATAGGCCGCGATACCCAAGTTCTCAGTCAGCGTCAGGCCGTCGTCCGTCACCAATACCGGAATAGTGGCACGTGGATTGATCGACCGAAACGCTTCGGATAATTGCTCTCCCTTAGCGATGGAGATGTCGCGGGTTTCTATTTGCAGGCCCTTTTCCGCAATGAACATCCGTGCGCGTCTTGGGTTCGGCGCAGTGCTGCAATCGTAAAAAATCATATCCCAACCTCTCGTCTGACCTGCGCAGCCTGCGCACACATCAGCCTAGGTCCGGTCGTCGTTCCAGCGCCAGACAAACCCCACGTCGCAACGACACGCACACATGCCTAGGATAAACTATAGGCTCAGCTGATCCGTTGATAGATATAGCAACGGCCGGGGACAGCTCCGTCAGGCAGAGGTTGCTCTTCCAATGCGTCAAAATACATCCGATCCGACGACACCATCAGCCCCCCGACTGACAACAGCGGCTCCACCAACGGCGAAACCATCCGGGCAAACATGTCGTTCTTTTCCCTGCTGTGCCCGCCCAGGTCGGCATGGATCAGGCTAGCGCCGACAGGAAACCGCGAACATGCAGCGGGTAGCGTGTCGCGAACATCACCCAAAATAGTCAGCTCTTCAGCCGGGGTGCTATCGGGATGCGAGGCGACAGCGCGTTCAAACACGTAAATGTCGCGGTCGCGGATACGTTCGCGCATGTGGTGAAACGTACGCCCGTTGCCCAGGCCCAATTCAAACACCGGCTCAGCGCGTCCCGCTGTCTTGGCGATTGCTGCATCCAGACAGGCGCGCTGCGATACCATACGGTCGATGAACAAATCCAGCCGGGTGGTGGTGCGTTGCTCGCTCATGGCTTTTTCCCTCGGGGTGACTGGTGGCGGCGAAGTCTGCCTGTTGCGATAGCTCTGACAGAGATTGTCGTGAATGTGTAGTATGCACAGACTATGCATCACCTACACGCAATACGAGATCACGGGCCTCTCGGGCGCTCAATTTTTCGACAGTGATCTTTATGGGATCGAAATGGGATTTGACTATTGCCCTAATGGCGCGCGACAGTAGGCGAAAAAAACAGGGGATATGTAACCGCGATGCCAGCGTCTCAACAGCTGGGCGGCTTAGGCTAAATGACGCCACTGCTGTCTGTCGAAAACCTTAGTATCGGCTTTGGCCGGGATGAATCTGTTGTACGGGACGTGAATTTTTCCGTCTCGCCAGGTGAAACCGTTGCGCTTGTTGGTGAAAGCGGATCTGGCAAGACCGTAACCTGCAGAGCTGTGCTGCGCATTCTGCCTAAGGCCGCCCAGATCCGATCCGGACAAATGATCTGGCGCGGGGTCAATGGTGGTGGCGAACGTGACCTGCGCACGCTGGGTGAACGGCAGATGCGTGACATTCGCGGCAATGAAATCGCGATGATCTTTCAGGAACCGATGCGATCTCTCTCGCCCTTGCACCGCATTGGCAACCAAGTCGCCGAAGTGCTTTGGTTACATGGCGGTAAAAGCGAACGCGCAGCCAAACGCGAGGTTCTAACCTGTTTTGAACGTGTCGGATTTCCCGACCCCGAACGCACGTACAAATCCTACCCGTTCGAGCTGTCCGGAGGCATGCGCCAACGCGCCATGATCGCGATGGCAATGGTGGCCAAACCGGATCTGTTGATCGCAGATGAACCCACCACCGCCCTAGATGTGACAACGCAGGCGCAGGTGTTGGGCCTGATGAAAGACCTGCAACGCGACACCGGCATGGCAATGATCCTGGTCACTCATGATCTGGGTGTCGTGGCAAATATGGCCGAGCAAGTTGTGGTCATGCACAAGGGCCGCGTCATGGAAGCCGGGAGCGCGAATGCCGTACTGGGCGCGCCAGCCCACCCTTATACGCAGGCTCTGTTCAAGGCAGCACCGGAAATCCCTGAGACCCCGGAACCCGTGTCGCCGGTTCCTCAGGCTGATATCATCCTTGAAATGCGCAACGTTTCAAAAACCTATGCACTGCGGGCGGGCAAGGGATGGTCGGCACCAACCTTGATCCACGCCTGCAAAGAGCTGAATCTGTCGCTGCCCCGTGGCAAGACGCTGGCCATCGTCGGGGAGAGCGGATCTGGGAAAACCACTGCGGCACGCATTGCGCTTGGCGCAGAGCCTCCAGATCTGGGCGGCGAGGTGTTGTTTCGTGCAACGAGCGAGGCCGCCCCAATTGCAGTGCACGATCTGGACCGGAGCGCGCGCAAGAAGTTTCAGCGCGCCGCGCAGATGGTGTTTCAGGACCCCTACTCTTCCCTTTCACCGCGTATGCGGATTCAAGACGCCATTGTTGAACCGTTAGAGATTCATGGTCTTGGCACCCGCAGCAGCCGTCGTGACCGCGCCGCTGAGATGCTGCGACTGGTGGGGCTGCAACCGGATATGCTACTTCGCTATCCGCATGCATTCTCCGGCGGCCAACGCCAGCGCCTGTCAATTGCACGGGCACTGATGCTGGACCCGGCGCTGATCGTTTGCGACGAGCCGACATCAGCATTGGATGTCTCGGTACAGGAACAGATCCTGCGTCTGTTAGAAGATATTCGTGATCAACAACAGCTGTCCTATCTCTTTATCAGTCATGATCTGGCAGTGGTGGCGCGGATCGCAGATGAAGTGGCCGTGATGCGTCGTGGTATGGTCGTTGAACAAGCCCCCCCAGAGACGCTGTTTTACAATCCACAGCACCCCTACACCAAGGCGCTGATCGCAGCTCAGCCAGAACCCAGCATCGCGCGCCCAATAGATCTAAAGCTGGTCGCTCAGGGCGCCGGATCACCCGACAGCTGGCCAGATCGTTTCAAATTCTCCGGCATCTCGGCCCCGCCACTGGTGCAAGTGGAGCCCGGACATAAGGTACGTTGTCATGTTTAATCTGCAAAGATCCTTCCTAGTACTGACAAGAAGCGCAATTTTGGGTCCTGTTATCTCATCTGCGATAGCGCTCTCTGCTATCGCAGCCCCTAATGCCCAAGAAAGTAACTTCTGGGCTCAGGAGGTCGAGGCTGGTGATCTGCCACCCGTCGGCCAGCGCCTGCCCGACATGCCGCTGGTGGTTGATCTTGATGTGAAAGGCCGCGAGGCAGGCACGCCAGGTGGCACGCTTAACACCATGGTGACCCGGTCCAAGGATATTCGCCAGATGGTGGTCTATGGCTACGCCCGGCTCGCCGGGTATGATGAAGACTACCACCTCCGACCCGATATCCTGCTTGGATTTGAGGTAGAGAACAATCGCCGCTTCACCCTGAATCTGCGCCCTGGTCATCGCTGGTCCAACGGTGATCCATTCACCGCTGCCGATTTCGAGTATTGGTGGAAAGATGTCGCAAACAATTTGCTGCTGAACCCCACCGGTGTTCCCGATTACTTGCGGGTCAATGGCGCCCTTCCCACGGTCAGCTTCCCCGATGAGACAACCGTGATCTATGAATGGGACGCTCCAAATCCCAGTTTCCTGCACAGCCTGGCCCAGGCAAGCCCTCCGTTTATTTATCGTCCATCGACCTATCTGAAACAGTTTCACGCAGACTACGCCGATCCAGAAAAGCTCGCTGAAGAGGTCGACTATGCCCGTGTTAAGAGCTGGGCCGCGCTGCACAACAAGCTCGACAATATGTACAAATTTGACAACCATGAGCTGCCAACGTTGCAGCCATGGATCAATGCCACCTCTGGCAAGAAGATCCGCCATCTCTTTGTGCGCAATCCCTACTACCACCGCATCGACAGCAATGGCGTGCAGCTGCCCTATATCGACACCGTCGAAATGGAGATTGTTGCCGGTGGGTTGGTCGCCGCCAAAGCAAACGCGGGCGAAGCTGATCTTCAGGCTCGCGGCCTCGGCTTTCGCGACATTCCAATCCTGCGCAAGGGCGAGAGCGACGGAGCAAACTACAAAACCTATCTTTGGGGAAATGGCACCGCATCGCAGATCGCCATCTATCCAAACCTAAACGTCAATGACGACCAGTGGCGCAGCTTACTGCGGGACACACGGGTTCGACGCGCCCTATCGGTTGCAATCAACCGCGCAGGCATCAACAAGGCGCTCTATTTCAAACTGGCCAAACCTGGTGCCATGACCGTATTGGAGGCCAGTCCATTTTTTGATCCCGCCCTGCGCAAAGCTTGGGCACAATATGATCCCGAGTTGGCCAACAAATTGCTCGACGAGGCCGGTCTCGACCAGCGCGATGGGTATGGCATTCGCAAGCTGCCAGATGGGCGCCCGATGGAGCTGGTGGTGGAAACAGCAGGCGAACGCCAAGAGGTCGAGAACGCGCTACAGATTATCTCAGATGACTGGCGCGATGTTGGCGTCAAACTGGTGATGCGCCCACTGGACCGCGATATTCTGCGCAACAGAGTGTTTTCAGGAACAACAATGGCCTCGGTCTGGTATGGCTGGGACAATGGCCTGCCGCAGATCTATACCTCTCCGGCCTATCTGGCGCCAACCGATCAAGTGTTTTTGTCTTGGCCCAAATGGGGACAATTCCACCAGACTGGCGGCGACGTTGGTGAAGCCCCGGATCTCGCCCCGGCCCAGCGGCTGTTGGAACTTTGGCACAGCTGGGAAGCTGCGGAAACAGATGAGGCGCGCACAGCGGTGTGGCAGGAAATGTTGAAGATCCATGCCGACGAGGTCTATGCAATTGGCCTGGTCGCTGCAGCACCGCAGCCTGTTGTCGTCAGCAAGCGCCTTCGCAATGTACCGGCCAAGGGCATCTGGGCTTGGGATCCGGGCGCGCATTTTGGCATCTACCGCCCGGATGAGTTCTTCTTCGAAGACGGCAAAGGTTGAGGGAACGCAATCTGATGGAGATCCTGCGCTACGCCATTTACCGATTTGGGACCATGCTGCTGACGCTGCTGGTGGTGTCGGTGCTTGTCTTTATCATCATCAATCTGCCACCGGGCGACTACCTGTCGAACCAAATTGCAGAGCTGCGGGCCTCTGGCCAGTCTTCAGGTGTGGCCAAGGCCGAATTCCTGCGCAAGGAATACGCCTTGGACCGCTCACTTTGGCAGCAATACATGATCTGGATGGGTTTCATGCCTGGTCCGCACGGGTTTTCCGGCATGATACAGGGCAATTTTGGCTGGTCTTTTGAATTTGATCGACCAGTCGCCGAGATTGTCGGCGAGAGCCTCTGGCTTACTGTGTTGGTCAATGTCGCGGCCGTATTGTTCGTCTACATGGTCGCGCTGCCGCTGGGTGTTCTGGCCGCTGCGCGGTCTAGGACTTGGGTCGACTATACATCAGCCTTTGTTGGCTATCTTGGTCTTGCTACGCCCAACTTCCTGCTGGCGCTGATCCTGTTCTACTATGGTCACAAGTACTTTGACCTGCCGATTGGTGGACTAATGGATCCGGCGATGGAGGGAGAACCGATGAGCTGGGACAAAGTGAAATCCATTCTGATCCACCTGATCGTCCCAACCTTTGTCATCGGCACCTCAGGGGCGTCTGCGATGATGCAACGACTACGGGCCAATATGCTAGACGAGTTGGGCAAGCCCTATGTTGAAACGGCAATCGCCAAGGGTATGGCGCCGGCCCGCATGCTGACCAAATACCCCCTGCGGGTGGCCTTCAATCCATTTGTCGCTGATATTGGCAATCTGCTGCCCGCGATGATTTCAGGCTCTGTTTTGGTGTCTGTCGTATTGGGCCTGCAAACCATCGGGCCGACACTTTTGACCGCGCTCAAAACACAAGACATGTTCCTTAGTGGGTTTGTCCTGATGTTCGTGGCTTTGCTCACCCTAATCGGCACGATGATTTCTGATGTGCTCTTGGTGATGCTGGACCCGCGCATCCGCTACGAGGAGCGCAAGAGATGAGCATTCAACACGACCACCACTATGTCGACGATCGCCCCTACGATCCCGATGCCGCACTGCGAGAACCGGAGCGTAAGGACCTGGATGCCTCAAATTGGGTGTTGATCTGGCGAAAGTTCAAGACACACAAGCTGGGGTTGGCCTCGGGTATCTTTCTGTTGATCTGCTATCTGCTCTTGCCAGTCATCGGCTTTGTCGCGCCCTATGGCCCGAATGATCGCGACAGCGAACATATCTATTCGCCACCGCAATCCGTTAATCTATTTCACGACGGCGGCCTGCGCGCGCCGTTCATCTACCCGATGACCTCCGAGGCCGATCTGGAGACCTTTCAGTGGGTATTCAAACCCGATCTGGAGAACCCGCAAGCACTCCGCTATTTCTGCGAGGGCGCGTCGTACAAAATTGCCGGTTTAATCCCTGCAGACACTCATCTGTTCTGTCCGCCTGAAGGCGCGACACTGTTCATTTGGGGATCGGACCGCCTTGGCCGTGATATTTTCAGCCGGATCCTCTATGGGGCTCAACTGTCTCTCACTGTAGGTCTGATCGGCATCACTGTGTCTTTTGTACTGGGGATCTTTTTTGGCTCTCTCGCCGGATATTTCGGCGGCAAGCTGGATTGGGTGATCAATCGCATGATCGAAATTCTGCGCTCACTGCCCGAATTGCCGCTTTGGCTTGCCCTCTCTGCCGCCGTGCCTTCGAATTGGTCCCCTGTTGCAGTGTTTTTTGTCATCTCGATCATACTTGGCATTTTGGATTGGCCCGGTTTGGCCCGCTCTGTCAGGGCCAAATTTCTGTCCTTACGCGAAGAGGAATATGTACGCGCGGCCGAGATGATGGGGGCATCCTCTGGCCGGGTGATCCGCAAACACCTGCTGCCGAACTTCATGTCACATCTCATCGCTTCGGCCGCGCTATCGATTCCCGCAATGATCCTTGGTGAGACCGCATTATCGTTTCTGGGTCTTGGCTTACGTGCCCCGGCGGTAAGCTGGGGGGTCATGCTGAATGATGCTCAGAACCTCGCCTCGATCGAGATCTACCCCTGGACTGCGATCCCCATGCTACCGATTATTATTGTGGTTCTGGCGTTCAATTTCCTTGGCGACGGTCTGCGCGATAGTCTGGATCCCTATCAACAATAGGCCTGCCCGCCGACTTACAACAACACTGGAGGCGACCATGCGCGATCTTCCCGACGGCAATGATTTTTGTTTGGCCCCAGGCAGGGGCTGGAGCAGCTGCTATGCAGTGGATGAACTGGCCCAGCGTTCGATCGCAGCAGTCGGCGTTGCGTTGGCGGATCTGATGGCTGCGCAGAACCTAACTGCCAGCCCTGCTCAGGTAACCGTTGATCAACGTCTCGCCGCACTCTGGTTTCGCTATAGTTTTCGCCCCCAAGGCTGGGAAATGCCAAACCTATGGGACCCGCTGGCAGGCGATTATCGTACCGCCGATGGGTGGATAAGGCTCCATACCAACCTGCGCCATCACCGGGACGCGGCGCTTGCGGCCTTGGACTGTCCAGCCGACCCCAGTGCCGTGCGCAACGCAGTCGCTCAGCTGTCAGGGCAGACATTGGAGCAGGCCGTTGTCGCAGCAGGCGGAGTCGCAGCCACTATGCGCACCCACGCCGACTGGCAGGTCCACCCCCAAGGTCAGGCCGTCGGGGCAGAGCCGTTGATCCAGTTTGACAGCCCTCGCCGGATTTATCTGCGCAAGCGGTCAATGGCAACGCGGGAACGTCCACTGGCGGGATTGCGAGTTCTGGACCTGACACGGGTGCTGGCAGGCCCTGTGGCGACACGAACACTTGCTGGGTTTGGCGCCACAGTTCTACGGATCGATCCGCCCAATTGGGATGAACCTGGCGTTCTACAGGACATCGCACTGGGAAAGCATATGGCGGCGCTGGACTTGCGTACATCGGATGGGCGCGACCGCTTCGAAACCCTCCTGTCAGAGACGGATGTATTGGTCCACGGCTACCGTCCCGGTGCGCTTGACGGGTTGGGTTACAGCAAGACAAAGCTACGCGAACTTGTACCGAACCTAGTTGACGTGCGTTTAAATGCATATGGCTGGACCGGCCCTTGGGCTCAACGCCGCGGCTTTGACAGTTTGGTCCAGATGAGCAGTGGTATTGCCGACAAAGGGCGCCATTGGGCAGAGGGTTATCCGTCACAGCTTAACCCTGACGCGAAACCTGTTCCGCTGCCGGTTCAAGCATTGGACCATGCAACCGGCTATCTAATGGCAGCAGCTGTACTGCATTCTTTGGCACAGGCAACCAGAGGTGAACCGGTTGCCGATGCCCACCTATCGCTCGCCCGCACGGCCAAGGCCTTAGCAGATCTGACAGAGCGCCAAGTCACTGGCAATGCAGCCCGCGCCGACAATCTGACCGGAGCAGTCAACAGTGACTATGAACCCATCCAAGAGGCGACGAGTTGGGGACCAGGGAACCGGTTGCTGCCACCATTATCACTTGGCACAACACAGATGCGTTGGGACCGGCCTGCCATGGCATCAGATACGGCAGAACCGGTCTGGAGCAACTGACGTATCAGCGATCGTCACCACCCCCATCGTTTACATCCATCAGATCCTCATCAATCGCGGCCTGAACCGCACCTGCGGCCAAATCCCGCTTTTCTTTAGGGGGCAGATCTGCCTGATCCTCGGCAAGGCGTACCGTCACCTCGCGGTGCGCAAACTTGATCCCTTCGCGCGCAAAAAGATCGCGGATGTCTTGGAAGACCTTTTTGCGCACCAACCACTGATCGCCGGGTTTTGTCATGAACTTCACCCGAATGATCATCGCAGAATCCTGCATTTCAATCACCCCTTGCGATTTCAGCGGTTGAATGAACGTGTCGCCGATCACCGGGTCACTTAAGAGTTCCTGGCCGAGGTTCTTAATCAGCTTGCGCACCTTCTCGACATCGGTGTCATAAGTCACACGCAGCGGCAGTTTCATCATCACCCAGTCACGAGAATAGTTTGTCAGAACACGGATTTCGCCAAAGGGGATCGTATGTAGCGCGCCTAGGTGGTGGCGCAGCTGGAAAGAACGAACCGAAATCCGTTCGACCGTGCCTTTGACATCACCGATGTCGATATATTCGCCTTTGCGAAACGCATCATCGACCAGAAAGAACGCACCAGAGAAGATGTCGCGCACCAACGTCTGCGAACCAAAGCCAACCGCCAGGCCAACAACACCAGCACCAGCGAACAACGGGCTGACATTGATGCCAAGCTCCATCAACACGATCAGGATGATCGAAACAACAACCACCGCAAGGATTGCCCCCCGGAACAATGGCAACAGAGTGGCCAACCGGCTTGCTCCGCCAGCGCCGCCCTCATCGCCCAACTCTCCCACCGGCATTTCACCGACCTCTTCATCGATCTTGCTGTCGATCCAGATTCTGGCAATGTGGTAGACGATATAGCCGATGAACAGGATCACGATCACATCGCTCATCCGGTCCAGGCGTGAATTTTCCATCCAGGCAGCTTCAGGATTCCAGATTGTGACCATGGCAAAGAAGCCAACGGTGAAGGCCAGAATACCCGCAATACGGCGCGCCAGATCTTCGAACGTGGCAATTGGGTGCCGTTGTTGAATCGGCGTTGGAGCATCCGATTCTCCTTCGGTATCGTTTTCGCCGTTCTCATCCGAGCTGCTGATAAGCACCCGTTTGTGCGCACGATTGAAGAACTTCTCGATCACGTAGTTGATGATCCCGTAGACCACGAGAATTGAGGTCAATACAGAATAGCTGCCCGCCATCAGCGGCAGTGACATATCCCGCTCGAGCACCAGGTCAAAGGCCAGTTCCAGCCAGCCAAAGACAATGTAGAGTATCAGTACCGGTGCCCAGGCTACGGACAGCAGGCGCACCAGCCAGGAACATGCCTCTGGTGGACGGCCTGCACGGATCGCGTTGGAAATGGCACGCGCGTTGATGACCACCATGAGCAAATTGCCCAATGTCCCGACCAGCGCCAGCACGCCATAGACCAGCGCATAAACATTATAGTTGAGCCCAAAGTCCCCGACCCAAGTGGCAAAGAGCACCGAACAGATATCATAAGTCGCCAGCGCTGAAGCCCAGATGTAGAGATGTCGCGCGTCCCTGTCAGAAAACACCGGGATCCGATATTGACGCAGATAGGGTGACAGCACCATGCGCCACAAGTCAGAGACAGACCGGGACAAAAAGAAAGCAGTATAAATGGCGGTGACTGTAAATTTCACCGACGCATTACCAGAGCTGCCAAAAATCAAATAGGAGGTCAGGAGCGCAAAAACCATTGCAAAGATGGTTCCACCCACTCCCATGATGAATCGGAACACCAGAAATGGCATCTTATCCTGATAGCCTTCAGGGTGTTCTTTGATACGGGAGACCACAAGTTTCTTGGCAATACGTTTACCATATATCTCAACCGACACCCAACGGCCGATAAACAGCAGAAAAAGGCTCCACCCAAGCACCTTTACATAGGTGATGATACGCCCGTCCGGGCTGGTCTGGCGCAGAATATACTGTACCTCAAAGATCGAATAGGGCATTGCCTCAAGCCGGCTTTTCAGCGCGCCGCCAAATTCGTCCACCTCAGACTGCGCCTTCATCAGCGCCGAGGCACCTTCCATCTGGTCGCTGGCAGGGATGGGTGTGGCGCCGTCCGGCGTCTCGCCTGGGGACACCAATTTACCGCGACCATCAACAATGATGACACCAACGCCGCTATCTGCGGCTTGCTCAATCGCCTTGGCAAGATTGTCACCAGCGTTCGTGACTGTGGACTGAGCCGACACATTTCCAGCATTGAAGACGGCCAAAGCCACCCCAAGTGCTATGAAAACAAGAAACTGCGATATCAGCCGCCACATATGCGCCACCCCATTAATTTGTAACCATTATTCAACCAAGGCCGCAAAACGCGGCAAATATCAAGTCTTTGCACCTGGAGACAGGACCCGAACCCGGATTATCATCGCTGCGCAGCGCTTGATTGCAACTTATGCCTCTGCGCGTTATAGAAAATTCAGCGTACCACCCCGGACGCAACGACAAGGCGACGCCGGTGGACGCCGTTTGCCGTCGTGCAAGTCTGGGATCTGACGCAACAATAATCTGTGCCTTGGCCCGTTGCGTGTCAGGCTGTGCAACCTGAGGCGACACTATGCTGAGGCGGACCCTAGCCGAGCCCACACGCAGACCCGCTCATCCTGCGGATGGCCAGGCCTGTTCAGTGTCCTGCACTCGTCGCCACGATGTTGCGGTTTTTGTGAACCATCTGTGCCGTACCTCACATCACTTGATCTGGTTACTAGCAAGTCCATGTCGATCGGCATGTTTCATTGCTGCTTTCTCGGTCACGCCAACCTCTTTTCATCAGATGCAGGCCCAGCCATGACAGCCAATGCCCCCCTAAAAGCGTCTCGCGGTGCGCGGGTCATGCTCTACAGCCACGACACGTTTGGCTTGGGCCATCTGCGCCGCTCCCGTGCGCTGGCAGGGGCCATCACGGCGGCAGATCCGACAGCTTCAGCCCTGATCCTTACTGGGTCTCCTGTTGCGGGTCGCTTTGCCTTTCCATCGCGGGTCGACCATGTGCGTCTGCCCGGTGTCATCAAGCGCTCAGACGGGTCATACGACTCGCGCACTATGGGTATGTCGATCGAAGAGACAACAACCCTGCGTGCTGGGCTGATCCGATCTACTGCTCGTCAATATGCGCCCGATGTATTGATAGTGGACAAGGAACCAACCGGCTTTCGTGGTGAGTTGTTGCCAACATTGGAAGAACTGCACGAAAAAGGCCAAACTCAGCAGATCCTTGGCCTGCGCGATGTGCTCGATGAACCTGATGTGCTGGCCGCTGAATGGACGCGCAAGGATGCCGTTGCCGCAACAGAACGCTTCTACGACGAGATTTGGGTCTACGGCGTGCGATCGGTCTACGACCCGACGGCTGGCCTCCCCATCAGCGCAGCGGCTCAGGCGCGCATGCATTGGACCGGCTACCTGCGGCGTGATCTGGGGGATCTGGGAACGCCGCCGGAACAGCCTTATGTGTTAATTACCCCCGGTGGCGGTGGCGATGGCGCGATGATGGTTGATCTTGTACTGACCGCGTATGAGCGCGATCCTGATCTGGCGCCCCGTGCAATGCTGGTCTACGGACCGTTCCTGTCCGGTGACACGCGGACCGAATTCGAAACACGTGTTGCCGCTCTGAATGGTCGGGTCACTGCAGTCGGCTTTGAATCAGAAATCGAAACCCTGTTTGCAGGCGCGCAAGGCGTGGTGTGCATGGGCGGCTACAACACCTTCTGCGAGGTATTGTCCTTTGACAAACCCGCCGTGATCGTGCCCCGTACTACGCCGCGTCTGGAACAGTGGATCCGGGCCAGTCGGGCCGAGGAATTGGGTCTTACTGCGATGCTGGACGAAACCCGTGACGGCTGGACACCAGAGGCGATGATCCGCGCGATCCGCGCCCTTGTCGATCAGCCACCACCCTCCGCTGCAATCCCGGACGGCCTGCTTGACGGGTTGGACTATGTTACCGACCGGGTTGAGGCGTTGCTACACGGCACTGCTGGAAAGGCTCTGTGATGACCGACGCTCTGCGCCCGCCGCTCGCTGTTGTGGTCAAGGGCTGGCCCCGTCTCTCGGAGACTTTTATCGCACAGGAATTGGTCGCGCTGGAAGCAGCAGGCCATAGTTTTGAGATCTGGTCTCTGCGTCATCCCACCGATGTGAAACGGCATCCCCTGCACGAGAAACTAACCGCTACAGTGCGCTATCTACCTGAATATCTCTATCAGGAACCCGACCGAGTGTGGGCGGCCCGAACACAGGCGCAAGCGATGCCGGGCTATCGTACCGCTTATCAGATCTGGCGCGATGACCTGCGCCGCGACCCAAGCCCCAATCGTATTCGCCGCTTTGGCCAGGCCTGTGTTCTGGCTGCTGAAATGCCGGATGAGGTGTTGGGCCTATATGCCCATTTTCTGCATACGCCATCATCTGTTGCGCGTTACGCTGCAATCATGCGCGGGCTGCCCTGGAGTTTTTCCGCCCACGCCAAGGATATCTGGACTTCACCCGATTGGGAGCTGAGAGAGAAGCTGTCGGCTGACCATCACGGCGCAGTTTTTGGCGCGACATGCACCGGTTTTGGTGCCAAGCATCTGCAAAATATAGCTGATCACAGCGACCGGGTCGATCTGATCTACCATGGGCTAGACCTGTCGCGTTTTCCATCGCCACCGCAACGCAAGTGGCGTGCGCCCGGTGATCCGCTGCACCTGATGTCGGTTGGCCGCCTCGTCGAAAAGAAGGGCTTTGACCGGCTGATTGCGGCGCTCGCCTTATTACCGCAGACATTAGACTGGCATTGGACCCATATCGGCGGCGGAGAGATGCGTGATCTGTTGCAAGGCATCGCCGAAGATGCGGGTGTCGGTGATCGTATCACCTGGCGTGGCGCCTGCGACCAGCCAGAGGTGATCACAGCTATGCGGGCCTGCGATCTGTTCGTATTGCCCAGCCGTATTGCCAAAGACGGCGATCGCGACGGGTTGCCCAACGTGTTGATGGAAGCGGCCTCACAACGCCTACCGATCCTCTCCACCTCTGTCTCTGCGATCCCGGAGTTCATTGATAACGGCACACATGGCCTGCTGAGCGATGACAGCCCCGAAGCCCTGGCAGAGGCGATCCTGATGCTAAGCCGGAACCCGGAAAAAGCCGCCAGTATGGCAGAGGCCGCACTAGGACGGCTGCGCAAGGATTTTGGCATGGACCCAGGCATCGCGCGCCTGTCAGAACGTCTGACTGCGATGATGCGTGGCGCATGAAGCCGGGCCACGGCCACCACATCGCGTTTTATGCCCCGATGAAATCGCCCCAGCATCCGGTTCCATCTGGGGATCGCGAAATGGCGCGCAACCTGATGGGATTGTTATCAAAGACGGGGGCTGAAGTGACCCTCATCACCGAGTTGCGGATCTACGACAAACTTGGAGATCCCAAACGGCAGAAGGTCATGCGGACCAAAGCCGCGCTTGAGGTTGACAGGCTCTGTGCCGAGCTTGCGGCCCTACCCGAGACCGAGCGTCCAGTGCTTTGGCTCACTTATCACAATTATTACAAGGCCCCCGACCTGATTGGACCCGAGGTCGCAGATCGCTTGGGCATTCCTTATGTTCAAATAGAATCTACTCGCGCAAAAAAACGGCTGATTGGCCCTTGGGCAGATTTTGCAAAGGCCGCACATGATGCGGCTGATGCGGCGGCGGTGATCTTCTATCTCACCTCTCAGGACCACGAAACGCTTCTGCGCGATCGTTGCGCTGAACAGCAGCTGATTCATCTCTCCCCTTTCCTGCCCGGCGGCACCCTGCCGACGGCAAGTGCACTCTCTGGTCCGATGCTAAGCGTTGGCATGATGCGGACGGGAGACAAGCTGGCGTCCTATCGTATTCTGGCAGCGGCGCTGGCTGAGATCCCCGCCACTTGGCAGCTGGAGATCGCAGGCGACGGTCCGGCCCGCGCAGAGGTTGAGGCCCTGATGGCTCCGTTTGGAAATCAGGTGCGCTTTTTAGGTCAATTGCAGGCTGACGCATTGACAGCCGCTTACCAACGGGCGTCGTTCTTTGTCTGGCCTGGTGTCAATGAAGCCTTTGGCATGGTCTATCTTGAGGCCCAATCCCATGGCCTCCCAGTACTGGCGCAAGACCGTCCGGGCCTGCGCGATGTGGTGGCCCCGTGGGAAGATGCTGATCTCTCGCCGACACCAGAGGTCGGCCCAACGGGCTTCGCCGCGGCGATGTCGAGGCTTTTGACCGACGCCGATTTGCTTCGTCGCCAAGCCTGCCGCGTCCGCACGCACATTACTGACCGACATCTTGCACCAGCAGCTGCAAAAACGCTCTGGTCTGCTCTCACCCCCTTGCTGGAGATCACCCCATGATCAGACTTGCCCTCTTGCGTCACGGCCATACCCACTGGAACCGGGCAGGTCGGATTCAAGGGCGTAGCGACATTGAGCTGGATGCCGCCGCGCGCTCCGAACTCGCGGCACAAACTCTGCCCGCCCCTTGGGATTGTGCCGATCTCTGGTCCAGCCCGCTGAAGCGTGCCGCCGAGACGGCACAACTGATTGCTGGTCACGCCCCCCTGGCGGCACCAGAACTGATCGAAATGAACTGGGGCGATTGGGAGGGTCAGCTCGGTGTCGACCTAAAAGCGGATCCTAGCAGTGGTTTTCGCGATATCGAGCATTGGGGCTGGGATTATCGCCCCCCTGGCGGCGAAAGTCCGCAAGAGGTCTGGGATCGCATTGCTCCCTGGCTGGACCGTTTGACCGATGACACGGTGGCGGTTTGCCATATTGGCATCATGCGCATGATACTGGCGCGGGCTCATGGATGGGATTTTGATGGGCCCGCCCCGTTTCAGATCAAACGCAATCGGCTATTTGTGGTCGAAGTGCACGGTGATGAGCTACACGCGCTTCCAGATCCCATACGTCTTGCAAGGCGGGATCTTGCATGAAAGTTCTCATTGCAGTCACACATCTCCTTGGCACCGGGCATTTATCACGCGCGCTGACGTTGGGCCGCGCTTTTGCGATGGCGGGGCACCCGGTGTCTGTCGTCTCCGGTGGCGGAGAGGCACAGCACTTGGATCAAAGTGGTGTCGAATTGATGCAGCTACCCCCTTTGCGGTCCGACGGGGTCGATTTTTCCCGACTGCTGACACCTGACGGTGCTGTGGCCGATGATGCCTATTTCGACGACCGCATCTTCCAACTGTGCAACTGTCTGCGCGACATGCAGCCTGATGTACTAATCACGGAACTCTACCCCTTTGGCCGACGCAGCCTACGACGCGAATTTATCGCGTTGCTGGCTGCGGCCAAGTCTCTGCCTCGGCGCCCGGTCATCCTCTCGTCGATCCGCGACATCCTTGCGCCGCCGTCGACGCCCAAAAAGGCAAACGAAGCCGAAGCCGCTCTGGCAGCCCACTACGACGGAGTCTTGGTGCATTCCGACCCGCAGGCCACACAGCTTGCGACGTCTTGGCCGGTTACGCCTGCACTATCAAAAATGTTGCGCTACACCGGTTATGTCGCGCCGCAGGTTCCGGATCCCCATCCTCAGGGGCTTGGACAGGGCGAAATACTGGTCAGTGGCGGTGGTGGCAGTGTTGGTGACGCGCTCTATCGCACAGCGGTTGCAGCGGCACAGCTACGTCCAGGTATGCGCTGGCGCATTCTGGTCGGCGGTCGCGATGCAAGGGCTCGCATTGCAGCCTTAAAAACCTCCAAGTCTCCTGCGGTGCTGGAACCTGCGCGTCCCGATTTTCGCCAGATGTTGGACGGTGCTGCGGCGTCTGTCAGCATGTGCGGCTACAACACCGCGTTGGATCTGTTACAAACCGGGGTGCCCGCCGTCATTGTGCCATTCGATGCCGGCAAGGAGGTCGAGCAGTCCCTACGGGCCAACAGCCTGACCCAGCTGAACGGGATCGCCGCAATCACATCTGCGGAGCTGACCCCTGAACGGCTCTGCGCAGCGGTAGATCAAGTCATTGCAGCCCCACAGCGACCAACCGACAGCTTCCGATTTGACGGCGCCGCACGAACGGTAGAGATTGCCCACGACATGGCAAAGGAGCGCGCATGACCCCCGATTGGACTGCATTGGACAAGGAACTTGCCCGTTGGCAGGACGAAGGATTGATCCTGCCAGTATGGTGGCGGGATGATGATGCGATTGCGCCCACAGCACATTTGGACCGATTGACCAACCTGTCAGAGCGGTTGGCCCTACCCGCCCATCTTGCAATCGTAGCGCGGGATGCGACGCATGAGCTGGCCAAACAGGTGACAGCGACAGATACTCTGGTTCCTGTTGTCCATGGCTGGGCGCATCAGAACCACGCCCCCGCACAAGAGAAAAAAACCGAATTTGGCAGCCATCGGCCAATTGACGACGTGCTGGTCGATGCCGAAAACGGGCTGTCCAGGATGCGCGAGATGTTTGGCGACGATCTGCGTCCGATGTTTGTGCCCCCATGGAACCGCATTGCACCAGAGCTAGAGCCTTGGCTTGCTGGTATCGGCTTCACCGCCCTTTCGACATTCACGCCACGGCAACGCGCAAAGGCCGCGCCGGGATTGTGGCAGATAAACACACATCTCGATCCGATTGATTGGAGGGGAGCGCGCGCTCTGGTGCCGCCCACTTTGTTACTGTCTCAGGTCGTTACTCAGCTTGCTGCACGCCGAAAGGGCAACGCCGATGTTGCCGAACCCTACGGCATCCTGACCCACCATCTGGTTCAGGACGATGCGACCTGGGGGTTTTGCGAAGACCTAATGCGCCGCCTCTTGGACGGCCCTGGGCGCGCATGGGTATTCGACGAAAGGATTATCTGAATGAGCCGATTGGATTCCATGCTGCGCCGCCTGACTGCGCAGCGGGATGGATTGAACTGGGCCGCCGAGCAGGTCGGTAGCTTGAACGGTGACGTTCTTGACATTGGCCTTGGCAACGGGCGCACCTATGATCATCTGCGCGAAACCCTGCCACATCGACGGGTGCGCGTCATTGACCGGGTGTTGCAATGCCATCCATCCTGCGTCCCGCCCGCGGCGGATTTTCTGCAAGGCGAAGCCCGCCCAATGCTGGAACAGTTGGCCCACGATGCGCCGTCCATTGTACTGGCACATTATGATCTTGGCTTTGGCGTCAAGGAACAGGACGTGGCAGAGGCCGCAGCCCTGTCGCCAATTATCGCCGCTGTAATGGTGCCCGGCGGGATAGTCGTCTCAGGCCAACCGCTCGTCGGTTTTGTCGAGCTTGCAGGCCCTGAAGGCATTCCACCCGGTCGTTATCTGTTTTATCGGGCCTAAAAAGCCACAGCCAAGAACCTTCAACAGAATACAATAAAGCCCCGGCATGATGAGCCGGGGCTTTATCTTCTAAGCTTCCGCCATCAGGCTACACGGCGGCCGCGCGACCAGACCGATGACAGGGCTGGTACGCCCGCACGCATACGGAAGCGGATCAGATCAGCACGCTTGCCAATTTCAACCGAACCGCGATCCGTCAGATTTACGGCCGCTGCCGGAGAGGAAGTGACCGTCGCCAACCCGCGTGCCATATCGCCCCAAATTTCGCCCAGCTGTGCTGCTGCCAACAGCAGAGCCGCTGGCACATAGTCAGAAGACAGAATATCCAGCAGCTCCAGCTCTGCCAGGTCTTTTGCAGCGACATTGCCGGAGTGGGAACCACCCCGGATCAGGTTCGGCGCTCCCATCATGACCTTGATTCCATGTTCGCGGCAGGCCCGCGCAGCCTCAACCGTAGTCGGAAACTCTGCCAGATGGATACCGTGACCCGCTGACACCGCCACTTGATCAGATGTCGTGTCATCATGGCTGGCAAGAACCGCACCAAAGCGGCGTGCAGCTTTCACAGCCTCTATCTCATGCAAGTCACCATATTCATCGCGCATCCGTTTCAACCCTGCCACATGGGCCGCAAAACCCGCATCGTCAAAGCCGTGTTTGCCCTTCACATAAGCTTCGAGCTTGGACATGTCACGAAACTGCCGCTGGCCAGGCGTGTGGTCCATCAACGACACCAGCCCAACCCGATCAGCATCGCCAAACTCATCCAGTTCCTGCACCAGAGTTTCTGAACACACCTCTGCCCTAAGATGAAGAAAATGGCTGATCTTCAACGCATTCTGTGTGCGCAGATCCAACAGCTCGGTAGCGAGGCTACGGGCATATTGACCATAACGCGCCTCCTTGGCCTTGATAGACCCGACACGCATCGCGTCAAACACTGTGGTGATACCGGTGCCGGCCAGTTCTGCATCATGGGCGATGATCGCGGCGGCGTGGGGCCAGTCAACCTTGGGCCTTGGCTGGATGTGCCGCTCAAGATTATCCGTGTGTAACTCGATCAGCCCAGGGCAAAGAAAATCACCCTCAAAGTTGATCGCGCCAGTGGGCACAGACGTGCCATCAGCGATATCGGTGATGATGCCCCCGGATAATGTGACCAAACCGGTGCGGGTTTCGCCCGGCAGAACAAGGGTGGCATTGGCAAGGATCAAAGGTTCTGTCATCTGAGCTTCACATGGTTTGAGGTATAGAACAGGCCACGCATAGGAGGCCAATGTGACATTCACGCGATACGCGATCTACTACGTGCCCGCTGAACAAGCGGAATGGAGCCGTTTTGGCGCGCATTGGTTGGGCTGGGATCTTGCGCATGGGCGCGCGCTGCCCCACCCCGAAGCTACCGGGCTTGATATCGCCAGGATCACTGCGGCGCCGCGCAAGTACGGCCTGCATGCGACCATCAAGCCGCCGTTTCGCCTTGCTGAAGGGGCAACGGCCGCGGCGCTGACCGAATGTTTCGCCAGTTTCGCAGCACAGGCTGTCCCGGTGGGGTTTGATGGGCTGGCGCTGACACGCATGGGGCGTTTTTTGGCGCTGTGCCCAACCGGCGATCAGCTGGGTCTGAACCGGCTCGCCTTTGACTGCGTGCGCAGCCTTGATGATTTTCGTGCCCCGGCTCCAGAGGTCGAGTTGGACAAGCGCCGCGCCGCTGGTCTCAGCCCGGCTCAGGAACAGGCGCTGGTGACCTGGGGCTACCCGTACGTCGGCGATAGCTTCCGCTTTCATATCACCCTGACCGGCAAATGCCCGAAGCCCCAGTTGCCGGAGATCGAGACAGTGTTGCAAGAGCGACTTTTGCCGCTGCTGCCCGCGCCCTTGGAGATCGCCGATCTGGCGCTGGTTGGCGAGGATCAGGAGGGGCGATTTCATCTGATCCAACGTCACGCCCTCACTGGTTGAAGCCAAGGCAATAGGGCCGCTTCGGCGGCAACTACTGCGGTTTGCAGATCACCGCTATTGTCAACCTCCACCACATGGGCCAGCCCCGCAGGCAACGGGGTCCCCGCGCGGGCAAGCCGACGCTCGACCTCGGCAGTATCCTCGCGCCCGCGCGCGCTGAGCCGTGCAGCCAATGCTTCAGGCTTTGCGGTCACCGACAAAACAACAAGATCCCCGAATACAGCCTGCGCTTCTAGCAAGACCTTGCGAGACAGATTCACCAAGACCCCAGATGCCTCTCGTCGCGCAGTCTCAATCTGCTGTGGGATGGCATAGAAAAGCCCATGCGCCGCCCAGTGCAGTGCGAAGCTGCGCTCAGCGCAGAGATCAGCAAACTCCACTTCGCTGACTGCCTCATAATCTTCGCCACCCAGCTCAGGCGCTCGCGTGATAACCCGACGCTGTTTTAACAGCCCGGCATGCCGCTGCATGAGCGCGTCCATCAAGCTGTCTTTACCAACGCCAGAGGGTCCGACAACAGCAATCACTGGCGCTTTCTGTGGCGAACGGCTCATGCCACCGCACGCGGGGTAAAGGTTGAGACGTCAACGAACCGATCACAGACCTGCGCACGCGCGGATTCATCATGGAAAATTCCGATGATCGCAGCCCCCCGCGCCTTGGCCTGTGCGATCAGGCCCAGAACTGTTGCCCGATTTTTGGCATCCAAGCTGGCCGTCGGCTCATCCAGCAGCAGTGCCGGATAGCTGTGGGCGAAACCACGGGCAATGTTCACCCGCTGTTGCTCGCCGCCGGAAAATGTCGTCGGGCTGAGCTGCCACAGACGTTCAGGAATGTTCAGCCCAGCAAGCAATGTCGCCGCCCGGTCACGGGCTGCATCCTGCTCGACGCCAACTGCCAGCAGCGGCTCTGCCACAACATCCAACGTCGGCACACGTGGCACGACACGCAGAAACTGACTGACGTATCCCAGGGTCTCGCGACGCAAGGCCAGAATGTCACGTGGCGTTGCCTGCGCCACATCCACGTCGCCGACCATAATCCGGCCGGATGCTGCAAGGTAATTACCGTAAACCACGCGCATTAGGGTCGATTTCCCGGCACCGGATGCACCGGTTAGGCCGATGCACTCACCCGGCTCGACCTTCAGCGTCGCGCCTTCCATTACCGGGATGACGGCGGCCCCCTGATTGTGCAGGGTGAAGCTTTTGCTCACGTTTTGAAGTTCAATCATCTCTGATCCCTCAGACCTGGAGAACGCTGGAGACCAGCAATTGAGTGTAGGCGTGCTGGGGGTCGTCCAGCACCTGATCGGTCAGGCCGGTTTCAACCACATGACCGTCCTTCATCACCATCAGCCTATCTGCCAAAAGGCGCACAACAGCCAGATCGTGGGTGACAATGATGGCGCTGAGACCCATCTCCCGCACGAGACCACGCAAGAGGTCCAGCAGACGTGCCTGAACGGAAACATCCAGACCTCCGGTCGGTTCGTCCATGAAGACCAGCCGGGGCCCGGTGACCAAATTGCGGGCGATCTGAAGGCGCTGCTGCATACCACCGGAAAACGCAGAAGGCCGGTCATCGATACGTGACTCTGAAATTTCTACACGGCCCAGCCAATCAGCGGCCCGCGCCCGGATGTCTCCATAGTGACGATCCCCCACAGCCATCAGCCGCTCGCCAATGTTGCCGCCTGCCGAGACCGACATGCGCAGCCCGTCGCGGGCATGCTGATGCACAAACGCCCAATCGGTGCGTGACAGCATCCGGCGTGCAGGCTCTGACATCGTAACGGTGTCCACCGGTCCGTCCGCGCGGGTGTCAAAGATCACCTCACCCCGATCCGGCATCAGATGTCCGGCCATGCTATTGAGCAGCGTCGACTTGCCGGATCCACTCTCGCCCACGATGCCCATAACCTCACCGGGATATAAGTCAAAGCTGACATCTGTGCAGCCAATCCGTGCGCCATACATCTTGGCCAGGTTCTTTACTTGCAACAAAGGCGTCATTACGCGGCTTCCTCACTCAGGCGGCCAATATGGCCTGCGTCACGCCGGGATCGGCAATAATCCGTGTCAGAGCAGACAAACATCCGGTTGCCCGCATCATCCAGAATCACCTCATCCAGATAGCTGTCCTCTGCCGCGCAGAGATCGCAGGGATGATCAGCCTTGCTGGCCTCGAACGGGTAGTCCTCGAAATCAAGAGAGACCACTTCGGTATAAGGCGGCACCGCATAGATGCGCTGTTCACGCCCCGCGCCAAACAGCTGGATCGCTGCCATGTTCATCTTGGGATTGTCGAATTTCGGAATGGGGGACGGGTCCATGACATAGCGACCAGCCACTTTCACCGGATAGGCATAGGACGTCGCAATGGCACCGTGCTGGCTGATGTCTTCATAAAGTTTCACGTGCATCAATCCGTATTCCTGCAAGCTGTGCATCTTGCGGGTTTCGGTTTCGCGCGGCTCTAAAAAGCGCAACGGCTCCGGGATCGGGACCTGATAGACAAGGATCTGATCCTCGCTCAGATTCGCTTCTGGAATCCGGTGGCGGGTCTGAATGATGCTGGCCTTTGCGGTTTCCTCGGTGGTGGCCACGCCCGCTGTGTTTTCAAAGAACTTGCGGATCGACACCGCGTTGGTGGTGTCGTCGGCCCCTTGGTCGATCACTTTCAGCGTGTCGTCCGGCGTCAGCGTGGCCGCCGACACCTGCACGCCGCCAGTGCCCCAGCCATAAGGCATCGGCATTTCGCGGCTGGCAAAAGGCACCTGATAGCCCGGCACCGCCAGCCCTTTGAGGATCGCCCGGCGGATCATCCGCTTGGTCTGCTCGTCGAGATATGCAAAGTTGTAGTCAGACATGAAATGCCCTCTCAGCCCCGGGCTGGAAACCCATCAGGAGGTTACTTTGGACGCTTTGATTGCGGCAGCTGTTGCTTTTGTCGTGTTCGCCGCGTTTGATAGCTTCGGAATCGACTTCCAAAAGCTCAGTGAACGCGGTGATACAGACACGGGTAACGGGGGTGACTGAACTCATTCCGCAGCCTCCCGTGCCGAAAGAGTTTCTGCCAGCTCAGTTGCTTCGCGGCGCAGTTTGCGGACCAGCTCCAGCTCGGACTGAAAGTCCACATAGTGCGGCAGCTTGATGTGCTCCAGAAAACCGGTGGCCTGAATATTATCGGCGTGGCTTAGGACAAATTCCTCGTCCTGTGCGGCGGCGCCAAGGTTGTCCTCGCCCAGCTCCTCCCATCGCAGGGCGCGATCGACCAGCGCCATAGCGATGGATTTACGCTCTGACTGACCGAACACCAGACCATAGCCGCGGGTGAACTGCGGCGGCACCGTTTTCGAGCCCTTGAACTGGTTCACTGTCTCACACTCGGTCAGCTCCACCTCGCCAATCTCGATGGCGAAACCAAGTTCGGGGATCTCCATCTCGACCGGTACGGTGCCGATGCGCAGCTCGCCCACAAAGGCGTGGTTGCGTGCGTATCCGCGTTGAGTCGAATAGGCCATGCCTAGGATGAACCCTTCATCCCCGCGCGTCAGCGACTGCAATCGCACTGCGCGTCCTGCCGGGAACGACATCGGCTGCCGTGTCAGATCACCGGGTTCGGCGTCGCATCGCGGTTCCTGTTCGATAATGTCCTCATCATCCAGAAATGACAGAATATGCGGTGTCTCCTCCTGGCGTGGCTCGCCCTCGGCGGCCTTGGGCACTGCATCTTCGCCCTCTTCTGCGGCCAATTTGAAATCCAGCAGCCGGTGAGTGTAGTCGAAGGTTGGGCCAAGCACCTGCCCCCCGGGGGCATCCTTGAACGTCGCCGAAATCCGGCGATCACAGGCCATGCGACTGGTCTCTATCGGTTCGGATGCGCCCAAACGGGGCAACGTGGTACGGTAGGCTCGGACCAGAAAAATCGCCTCGATCAGATCACCACGGGCCTGTTTGATCGCCAGCGCCGCCAGATCAGGATCGTAGAGAGATCCTTCCGCCATCACCCGGTTTACAGCGAGGCTTAGCTGTTCGCGGATCTGTGCCAAGCTGAGTGCCGCGATACTGACATCACCGCGACGCTCTTCCGCCAACCAGCCATGGGCATTGTCGATGGCACGTTCACCACCCTTTACAGCAACATACATAGTCAGCTCTCCTCGCTTGATAGGCAGGTGATCTGGCTTGACCGGGGCAACGCCGCGATCTGGGTGCCTGCGGTAAAATAGGTATCAAACCCAAGCGGAAAGAGGCTCGCGTTCGCCTGAAACGGAGCGATGTCCGGTAAAGCTGCCTTAGCGGTTTCCTTAATTCCCGGTCCGCGCATCAGCGCGTTAGCCTGGTCAAAACCCACCACTTCCACGATCAACGTAGCAGAGCGGTCGGGATACTCCGCCGTTCCGATACGGTAGGCGTCATAGGGCGCCAATGCGGCCCAACCGCCAAGGGCGAAATCAGCCTCTGCCGCAGTCACAATGGGCGCGCCAGTATGAAAGGTGATCCAATCGCGCAAAGCAGGTCGGTCCACGTCCGCTGCCAGATAGAGCCCAGTTTCTGGATCACAGAGCGTGAGCAGCAAGCTGCCCGCAGCCTCCGACACCCCTTCGGGCGGGGTTCCACCGGAGATATCGCAAAGCGTACCCGGACGTGCCATGGCCGTCATCGCGGCCCGAAAGGCATGCGCAGATTGAATCGCAGGCGTTACAAAACCACCCGCGAAATGAGAGCTTTGGAGCTGCGCAGACATCAGTCTTCCCCTCGCACCATGGTGAAAAAATCCACTTTCGTGGCGGCGGCCTTCGCCGCGCGGCGGGTTTGCTCGGCCTGTTTGTCCGCTTGCAACGGTGTCAGAACGGCTTGGCGAAGCCCATCGGCAGCTTCGGTCTGCATCAATGCATCAATCTTGGCGGCGATCTCTGCTTTGGTCTTGCTGCGGCCCTGCACATAACCGTGGCCCACGGTGCCATCGGCGAGTGTCAGCGCGCAACGGGTGACGGTCATCTCGCCCAGATTGAACGGAGCACCGCTAGCCCCCATTCGCCCACGCACCATGACGCCACCCGCCTCTGGTGCACGCAGCCAGTCGTGATCAGGGTTTTTCCCGTATCGCTGCCACAAATCCTGCAGGGCGCTTTCCTTGGCGGTGGCGAGCAGGCTCATCCAGCCCTTGCGGGTATCAATCCCGTTTTGGGCCCTATCAACCGTAGTATTATCGCTGTTCATTGCTTCAAAGCCTCTTGGCCGGATTGTCTACATAAACTATACAACTAGACAAATGTTATCCGAGTCGCCCCATGCGGCGCAACGGCAACCTTGTGAAAGTTTCGTGACATGGCGCGCACCCCAATTTGGAAATCCATTGCAATCGCTTTGACAGACGACATCGCACAGGGCCGCTATCGGACCGGTGACAAGCTACCGCCTGAGATCCAGCTGGCCAGTCGGTTCGGCGTCAACCGTCACACGGTGCGACGCGCCCTTGCAGAGATGGCAGAGCAAAGTCTTGTCCACGCGCGCCGGGGTGCCGGTGTCTTTGTCGCTGCCCGCCCAACTGACTACCCAATTGGCAAGCGGGTTCGTTTCCACCAAAATCTGGCCCGCCTTGGCCGCATCCCTGCAAAGAAAATCCTGACACTGGAAACCCGCGCCGCTGGCAAAAGAGAGGCGGAGGCTCTCGGGTTGGATCTTGGCGCCACAGTCCATGTCTATAACGGGTTATCGCTCGCAGATGACCAACCCATCGCTCTGTTCCAGAGCATCTTTCCCGCTGATCCGCTGCCAGATCTGCTCGACGCCCTAGCAGAGACGCATTCTGTTACCGAAGCTCTTCATCGATGTGGTGTAGCCGACTTCACCCGCATTGAAACGCGCATCACAGCAAAGCTGGCTACAGCGACACAAGCGCTGCATCTGCAACTGTCAGAAGGCAGCCCCATCCTGCGGACAACCGGGATAAATGCCGCCCCCGGAGGACAACCGGTGGAATTCGGGCGCACTTGGTTTGCGGGGGATCGCGTGACACTGACAGTCAGTGACGACAACGACGGTTGATCCGCTGCACTCCACTCTGCTTGTCAAAGGTTCGCCGGGTTTGGATATCACGCGTATTTTTCCAGAAATGCTTCCGCGCTCAGCGTACGAAAGTCGGGAACCGCGTCTCTCAGTCGTGCGCTCTCCCAATGCCACCAGCCCAGTTCCATCATCTGCTCGGCAACGGCCTCGGTCAGGCGACGGCGGATCAGCTGCGCGGTATTGCCACCAACAATCGTGTATGGGGCGACATCCTTGGTTACCACGGCCCCGGACGCCACAACCGCGCCGTGGCCAATGGTCACGTCGGGCTTGATCAGCGCACCATGCCCAATCCAGGTGTCGTTTCCTATCTCTGCCCTGCGACTGGCCCGGTGGTCAAACCAATTGGCATCGTCGTCGACATCGTCCCAATAGCTTGATGAGCGGTACAGGAAATGATGCAGCGACGCTTTGTCCAGCGGATGATCCGTTGCACCAATTCGCACAGCGCTGGCAATATTAGAAAATTTACCGATCTCGGTATTAGCGATATCGCAGTTGCGGTCACAATAACTGTAGTCCCCGAAACGACTGTTGAGCACGCGGCTGTCTGCACCGATCTCTACATAGGTTCCAAAGCTACTGTTGGTGATCTTACAATTCGGATGCAGGGCAGGCTGATTAACTGAAAGACGCGGCATGTTGGGGCTTTCGCAAGATCATGGTCGGCAAGGGACGAATATGGTCAGCAACCATAGGCATCCAATGGGCCTATGGTTGCTTGGTTACAGCAGGGAGATAGCCTGCGGTTCAGGGCAGTAGCATCACGGCCCCGTTGCGGCGTGCTTTGCGGCCCGGCTCACCCTTGATCAGGCGACGACGGAGCCAGCCGGACATCCAATCCATCAGCATCACCATCAGGATGATCAGCACAATGTAATAGGCGACTTCTTCCCAATCCTTCTGGGTAATGATGGCTTGCGTCAGCAGAAGGCCAATCCCACCCCCGGTAATTGCACCAATGATGGTTGCGCTACGAGTGTTGGATTCAAGGAAATAAAGCAGCTGACTTAGCAACACCGGAGTGATCTGCGGGATCACACCAAAGCGATAGCGCTGCGCCGGTTTTGCCCCAGTGGAAGCAACGCCTTCGATCTGCTTCTGATCAACATTCTCAAGCGCTTCGGAGAATATTTTGCCAAAGGTGCCTGTGTCTGTCACCAGAATTGCCAGCGCGCCGGTCAACGGCCCGGGGCCAAAGGCACGGGCCAGGACCACTGTCCAAATCAGCGAGTCAACGCCCCTCACAAAGTCAAAAAAGCGTCTAGTGGCGAAACGCACGCTGCGCAGTGGCATGAAGTTGCGGGTCGCAGCAAAGGCCAGCGGCAGCGCAATGAGACCAGCCCCCATAGTGCCAAGGAAAGCCATGAGAAGTGTTTCGAAAATCGCCCAGGCCACATCCTGGTGTCGCCACATCTTGTTGGTCCAGAAGTCGTGGAATATCGCGCCGACTTCACCCGTTGCTGCCAGCGTCATCAGTTTTCCGATGCCCACACCGTGATAAGGGCTGTCGAGCGTAAAGAAGAACAACTCCCATCCCGCAAAGTAACGAAACACCTCCGACCGGTTCCGCGTGACGGTCAAACGTCCGGCGTCGGTGGTGACCGCCAAACGGTTCTTGGAGGCACTGATCCAATCGGGCAGTTCACCTGTCGGGAATTCAGCCTGCACTCCTGCCGTCTTGCTGGGCGTGGCCCGAATAGTGCCATAGCCCGGTATATCAAACTCAACCGTTTCAGGTCCAAAACGGACTTGATGGCCGTCTTCTAAGTCAATCACGGTTACAGCGTCGGGCGCAGCAGCCAGACTGACCCACTCCGGCGACTGGCCTTCGGGATAAGCGCCCTTGCGTTCCCCCTCGACGGAAACGCTGACGGTTCCATCGCGGTTATCGCGGGTCACATGGGTCTTGTAGCTATAGCTGTCCGCCACCAACGTGCGGGCGTTTTGCGGGTTCATCCGCTCTGCCAGCCCCATGACGTCGAAGGACACAAACACATAGGCAAGATAGGCCAATACGAACAGCGGCAACACAAAGCTGAACATGCGCTTGCGCACGAACAGCCGTTCCATATCCAGTTTACGCAAGGTTGGCGGAACCGTGGTGTCAAATGTGGTCATAGCTTTGCTCCATGGGTCAGCCGATCACGCAGCTTGCCGGAAAATTGGTCGACCAAAACAATCGTAAGGAACAACAAGAGAAAAATAGCAGCAGCCTCGTCGTAGCGCCCCTGCCCCCAGGACATGGCATTACGGAGTTCGTATCCAATGCCACCGGCGCCGACGAACCCAAGGATTGCAGAAGCGCGAATGTTGATTTCGAACCGCAAGAGCGCGTAGCTCACATAGTTCGGCCCGACCTGAGGAAAGACACCCAGCACCATACGTTGCGCCCAGCCTGCGCCAACCGACGCCAGCCCTTCGACCGGCTTGAGTGATGCGTTCTCGTTGACCTCAGAAAACAGTTTTCCCAAGGCACCCGCTGTGTGAATGGCAATGGCAATCATTGCGGGCACGGGGCCACCGCCCAAGAGGAAGATCAACACCAGAGCAATCACAATCTCAGGGATGGCGCGAAAGATATCAAGAAGACGGCGGAACAACGGAATTAGCGCAGGCCAGCGTGCCAATCCGCGTGTCGCCAACAGCGATAGAACGGTCCCAAACAACGCACCGATCAACGTCGCCGCTGCCGCAATGTTCAGGGTTTCAACCAGTGCCGGGAAGAAATGCACCAGATGCTCGGGCAGAAGGGAGATTTTTTCCACCGCTTCTGAAAGGACCTCAGCCGGATAGTCAAAAACATGGGTGATCCCATTCCAGAAAGATCCAGCGTTGCGATCATCCGCAACCCGAAATCCGGCGGCCATCATTGCGACGAAAACCGCCAACAATACCCCGCCATATAGGCGTTTTCGCTGTATCAGCGCCGTGTAGTCCGCCTGTATGTCGGCCACCGTGGGCGCCGAGGCTGTTGCATCTGTCATCTATTGGATCCTGCATCGTCAGGGATAGCCACGTTTGAAATATGCCAAAGGCTGCGTGTCAGTATTGCTGACAAATCTGGCTTGCGACAATCGAACATGGTGGTCAAAAAATGGCGGGGCTCGGTACTTTCGTTCCGAACCCCGCACGCTTTGGTGCTAAAATCAATTGGACTTCAATTTGCGCGCTTCAATGATCACCTCATAGGCTTCGTGAGTGATCGGCATGAAGCCTTTGGCTTCGCCTGCGGCAACCCCGTAGAAGCATTCTTCGTCCATGGACTGCAGAGATGCCATCAAGCCGGTCATCTTGAGCTTGACGTCTTCGGGCAGTTCAGTACGCAGAACGACCGGACCTTCGGGGATTGGCTTGGACTGCCAGATCTGCACCAGATCGTTCATATCAACAAGACCGGCATCTACTGCACGTCGCAGCGCGCCGGAATTGAAACCATCTTCCCATTCGCCCAGACCGTCAGCCCAGCTGACGCCGGCGTCGACATCGCCATTGGCAACCGCAACGATGGTCTGCTCGTGGCCACCAGTGAATTTCACTTCTCCGAAAAAATCACCGGACGTCATGGTTGCCCCTGTCGCTTCGGGGATTTCAATCGACGGGATCAGAAAGCCAGAGGTGGAGTTCGGATCGCCGAAACCAAAAGTCTTGCCTTGCATCTGGTCAAGCGAGGTGATGCCGCTGTCCTTGCGAGCAAAGCCTATGGAGTAGTAGCCGTAACCGCCGTCGTTGTTCACTTTTACCAAGATCGGCTCAACCGCCGCAGGATCGCTGAGGTAGGTCTTTGCATAACCAGAAGCACCCAGCCACGCCATGTCGATGGTACCGCCCAGCAGGCCCTGGATCACGCCGTTATAGTCGGCTGGTGCAAACAGCTTGGTCTCAACACCCAGCAGGTCTTCGGTTTTCTGACGCAGGCACTCGTTGTTGTTCAAACGGTCCTGTGCGTTCTCACCACCCAGAATGCCGATGCGGAACTCTTTGATCTCGGCAGTGTCAGCCATAACCGGAGCGGTCAGGGCTGTGGTGGCCAGAACGGCAGCAAAAAGATGTTTCATTATCAGTCTCTCTCTTTGGTCATCCCGGCACAGCAGCGTCCGGGTTTGGAATGGAAAAGGGTTCAGACCGCAGCAGTCGGCGCTCGGCGCGGCTTGGTACGATTCAGGGTCTCGATCTCCGTAGAGGTCGCCGCTTCGGAAAAATCAGCCCCAGCCCCGTAGATCTCGCGGGCAACACCTGTGGTTAGCTGCTCTGGCAGGCCGTCAAAGACGATCCGCCCGTCACGCATTCCCACGACCCGGTCGCAATAGCGCCGCGCAGTATCAAGCGTGTGAAGGTTGGCAATCACCGTGCGCCCGTCTTCCTCGTGGATGCGGCGCAGGGCCTCCATCACGGTTTGGGCATTCATCGGATCAAGTGAGGCAATCGGTTCATCCGCAAGGATGATGCTTGGATCCTGCATCAGAGCGCGCGCAATTGCGACCCTTTGCTGCTGCCCGCCTGACAATGCTTCAGCGCGCTTTGCCGCGTGCTCAGCAATGCCAAGACGGTCAAGAATATCGATGGCGCGGTGAATGTCGTCCATCGGGTAGAGGTTGAACAATGTTGCCAGCGTGGAGCGACGATTGAGCGTTCCGTGCAACACGTTGGACACGACATCCATGCGCGGCACCAGATTGAATTGCTGAAAGATCATCGCGCAATCGGACTGCCAGGCACGCTTTTCTTTGCCGCGCAGCTGCGTCACGTCCCGCCCTTCGAACAGGATGCGTCCTTCGCTAGCATCCCCCAAACGGTTGATCATGCGCAGCAGCGTGGATTTACCAGCGCCGGACCGGCCGATAATTCCAATCATGCAAGGCTTGTCGATATCCAGCGTTGCGGTATCCACCGCAATTTTGTCGCCGAATCTCTTGGTCAGTTTGTCAATTCGCAGCACTTGAGGCTCCCGTCTCTTTACGGGACTGCTTAAGGAGCCTGATCAAAACTTGTGTGTCATCGGGGTGAAGGTTTTGTAACGGTGCAAACGATAGAGGATGTGCCCCTCTAGGCGCGCGGGTCACAAGCCGCTATATGGCGGCGCAACGCTGTCCATCGAACCAAGGAACTGCTGCCATGTCTTTCGACCGCAACATCAAGATCGCGCCCTCGATCCTCTCGGCTGACTTTGCCAATTTCGGCCAAGAGATCCAGGCTATTGAAGCCCAGGGGGCCGACTGGGTCCACATTGATGTGATGGATGGGCATTTTGTTCCGAACCTTACCTTCGGACCGATGGCCGTGAAGGCGTTCCGCCCGCACGTAAAAACCGTGATGGATGTACACCTGATGATTGCGCCGGTTGATCCCTATATCGACGCCTATGCAGACGCGGGTGCCGATGTGTTAACCGCGCACATCGAAGCCGGACCCCATATCCACCGCACGCTGCAAGCAATTCGTGGTGCAGGTATGAAAGCCGGTATCGCCCTCAACCCCGGCACCCCTGCCGAGGCAGTTGCCCATTTGCTGGACCTGACAGATCTGGTCTGTGTGATGACCGTAAATCCCGGCTTCGGCGGCCAGAAGTTTATCGACATGAGCAGCAAGATTCGCAACTTGCGTGCCATGATCGGCGATCGTCCAATCCATATTGAGATTGACGGAGGTGTGGACCCGACCACAGCTCCCCTAGTCGTAGAAGCGGGCGCAGATGTGCTGGTTGCGGGTTCGGCCGTTTTCAAAGGTGGATCAGTGGACAGCCCCGAGGTCTATGGCGAAAATATGCGCAAAATCCGTAGTGCCACGCAAGGTGTCTGGGCCTAACACGCCGGCCAGTGGACACTCCCGTCCGATCACAGCCCGCTGAAATCGTTTGACCAAGCGCCGCGCAACGCGTGGCGCGGTCACGCATTCTTTAGGCTATCACGCAAATTGATCTGCAAAATGAGCCAAGAGCCGGTGTTTCAGAATCTTTCCGGTGGGCGCGGCTGGCAAACTTTCTGCCAGAATGATGCGCGCCGGGCGCTTGTAGCCTGCCAGCTGGCCAGCGGCAAAGCGGCGTAAATCTGCCGGATCCGGCCAGTCTCCGGCCGCGACTTGAACAAAGGCGACGACTTCCTCATCGCCCTTGATCGCACGACCGACAACAGCCGATTGGATAACCTGCGGATGGGCATTTAATGCAGCCTCGACCTCGGGCGGGAAAACGTTGAACCCGCCGTGGATGATCAGCTCCTTGGACCGGCCATCGATGTGGAGGAACCCTGCCGCATCAAACCGCCCCATGTCGCCGCTGCGCAACCAACCCTCAGCATCCAAAACAGACGCCGTGGCCTCCGCATTTCGGAAATAGCCTAACATGACATTACGGCCACGCAGACAGACTTCGCCCAACCCGCTGCCGCCACCGCCTACACTCTCGTCCAACCGCAGCTCTACCCCTGGCAGCGGCGGCCCAACGGACGTATCAGGATCGCCGATCTCGTTTCGTGTCGCACAAATCCCAGCAGTTGCCTCGGTCATGCCGTACCCGTTTTGCAACGCAACACCATAGAAACTCTCAGCGCGGCGCTTCCAATCAGGATCCAGAGGGGCCGCCCCGGATGAGACGTAGCGCAAATCCGGGCTTCCCAGTTGCTCCAACCCCTTTTCCTTGGCGTATTGCATCACTAGCGCATGCATTTGTGGCACCGCAGACACCAGGGTGATCCCTGATCGCAGCGCATGATAGTAACGTTCAGCGCTAAACCGCGCTTCCAGTCGGACCTCGGCACCAATCATCACAGAAGCCGTCAGGACCGAGGCCAAACCAAACACATGACTGAGCGGTAGCACACCATAAACTATGTCTGCAGCACCCATACGCCTCAACTTCGCTGAAGCACCGCCGCCAAAGATCAAGTTGTCATGACTTAGCATCACGCCCTTTGGATCGCCTGTCGTGCCAGTTGTATAAAGAAGTACGGCCAGCTCCTGTGAAACCGGATCCTTTTCTGCTGAGCCAGGCTTTTGACTTTCGAGTACTGCCAACTGGCCGAAGGCACCGGATATCACTCTGGCATCCAGTCGGTCGGCATGGCACGCAGCGTCCTTTGAGTCCGCAGCTGTCAGAAGAACTACTTTTGGAGCAGCATGGTCCAGAATGCGGTCAACCTCTGGCGCCTGCATCCGAGCATTTACTGGTACAACCACAGCCCCTAATTGCGAGGTCGCGAATAGGGCCGCCACAGTGGCGCAGGCGTTTTCACAAACCACCATAACCCGGTCCCCCGGCTGAACATCCGCCGCCGTGAGGTACCTGCCTAAATCGTCACAGGCCAAGGAGAGATCACGGTAAGTCCAGCACGTACCCCCGCTATCGCTCAAGGCCGGAGCATCCGGCCGGGCACGAGCATGATGATCAAGGTAGTCGTGCCAAAGAGTCATTGTTCATTTCCCTATTGCCCACCAGATAAAGAGGATTTCCCAGGACCATGCCCGAGACGCCACTATCCGCGTATTCGTTTAAAAACACCACTTGCTGTCGCCAGCAGCTGACCATCGTAGCCCATCAATTTACCAGAAACATACGCCAGGGACGCGCCTCCCCCGGTCGCCTGCGCCGTTGCCTCCACGCCGCCGGAGCGGGCCGCGGCAACGTAGGATAAGGTCAGTGAAACTGTCACAACTGGCGGGTGCGCCGCAGCGTCGAAATACTGCGACGCGGTGTTGCCGCAAACCACATCCATCAGCATCGCGACAATGCCACCATGCAACAGCCCATTCCGGTTGAGATGCTGAGGAGCAAGATCCAATACGACACGGCAAGCGCCGGATTGCCCGTCGATTTCCGTGCGATAACCGACAAGTTGCTGACAGCCGGGGTCGTCGATAATACGCGTAGAACAATCCTCAGCCTCGGGAGGCATGCCAGTTCCGATCACACCGCGACCGGCATTCGGATCAGGCCGCCGACAGGTCAATAAACCGCTCCAACTGAGTATCGGCGTCGCCGAACCTATGCTCTGCTAGGATGATCCGCTTGACGATATGAGCCAATTCATACTCAGCTGTCATCGCGATTCCTCCGTGCAGCTGGATCGATTCTTCTGCAATGCGGCGTCCCGTGCGGCCAACTAGGTTGCGGGCTGCTGCAATGTGGCGATCGCGCATATGTGGCAGGTCTTCAAGGTGACCAGCCGCATTGATCACCGCTGAACGTGCCTGCTCCACCTCGATCAGCATCTCAGCCACGCGATGTTGCAGGGCTTGAAAGCTGCCAATCAGACGTCCGAACTGCTGTCGGGTGGTCAGATAGTCCATCGTAAGCCGTGTCGCGGTTTCCATCGCGCCTAGCGTTTCCGCAGCCAATGCCACCTCGGCGCGTGCGAGGGCTGTCTCGATCCGATTGGCGGCCTGTCCAGCCGTCCCTAGCCGAGTCGATTGCGACAGACGAACGCCATCCAGATCCACCTCTGCCGCGCGCCCACCGGCCATCAACGCACTGCCGCGCAGTCTCACGCCTGCGATAGCCGGGTCGATCAGAAATAGCGACAGGCCATCGCGATCCCCTGCCGCACCAGTTTCACGGGCTGATACAATCAGCTGATCAGCGGCTTCGGCATTGATCACCACGGATTTACGCCCGGTCAGAACAACCTCATCACCCTCTGCGACAGCCCGCGTTTCAACCCAGCAGCGTTCATACCTGCTGGAGGGTTCTCCGTGGGCAAAGGCCAATTGCTGCTCACCCGCGATTAATTGATCTAACAATTTCTGTTCACGCGCCGTCGGCGCGCCGTCAAGCCCCGCGAGAAGGCTGCCGCAGAGAACAGCACAATCCAATACAGGTTCCACAACTCCGGCGCGGCCCAGTTCCTCAAACACCGTGGAGATATCGAATCCGGCACCGCCATAGCCGCCGACCTCTGGCGCCAATAGGGCACCGATCATGCCGAGTTCTGCCAGTTGTTGCCAAATTGTAGCGGAATACCCCAACGGGCTGCTCAGGGTGTCGTTATGCAGGGCAACCGAATAGCGGTCGGACAAGAACCGGCGCAGGCTATCTTGCAACATCTGACGTTCTTCAGTCAGCTGAAAATTCATGCCCGTCCTCCCAGTGCAGCCTTGGCGATAATGTTCTTCTGGATCTCGTTTGAACCGCCAAAGATAGATAGCTTGCGATTGTTGAAGTACTGGGCTGCCACAGCCTCTGTCCCTTCGGGTGGCGCAAGCGCGCTGTTGTCGCCGATCACTGCTTCAGAGGCAAAGGGTAAGGCATAGGCCCCAGCTGCACGACGGGCGAGATCGTTGATTTCCTGCCGGATTTCGGTCCCCTTCACCTTAAGCATAGAACTCTCAATGCCAGGCGCATGCCCTTCAGCAGCGGCGGCAATAATGCGAAGATTGGTGGTTGCCATGGCCATTAGGTCAATTTCCACCTGCGCCAGTCTGGCGGCGAAATGCGGGTTTTCGATCAATGGCCGACCGCGGTGCATTTGCTGGCGTGCCAACCGTTTCACTGCTTCCAATCCTGCCTGACTGAACCCCACTCCAGCAATGTTGGTGCGTTCATGGGTCAGCAGGTATTTCGCGTAGGTCCAGCCTTTGTTTTCTTCGCCGACCAGGTTTTCCGCAGGTACGTGCACATCCGTGAACCAAACTTCGTTCACTTCATGTGTTCCATCCAGCAAGATGATGGGTCTCACCTCGATGCCTGGCGTATCCATGTCTATCAGCAGAAAGGAAATGCCTTCCTGCTGCTTGGCATTTGGATCAGTCCGAACAAGGCAGAATATCCAGTTGGCGTACTGACCAAGCGTGGTCCAGGTTTTCTGTCCATTGACAACATAGTGATCGCCGTCTCGCACCGCGCGAGTGCGCAGGCTGGCGAGGTCCGACCCCGCTCCCGGTTCCGAATATCCCTGACACCACCAATGTTCCCCTGAAAGGATCTTGGGTAGGAAGTGGTTTCGTTGAACATCAGAGCCGAATTTTTGCAACACAGGTGCCAGCATCGTTAAACCAAAGGGCACAACACGCGGTGCATGGGCGCGACAGCATTCTTCTTCAAAGATATGTCTCTGGACTGCGTTCCAGCCACAGCCGCCGTATGTGTCGGGCCAGGTGGGTGCCAACCAGCCCCTGCCATGCAGGATGCGATGCCAGCGATCATGATCGTCCTTGCTAAGGGTGCGCCCAATTCGGACAGACTCTGACAGATCCTTAGGCAACTGCGTCTTCAGAAATTCACGTACCTGCTCACGAAAAGCCAATTCCTCGGTCGAGTAATTCAGATCCATATACCACGCACCTCCCCGTGCTGTTTGGCTCTTCTTGCCTGACGCCTGCTCCTCTCTCTCGGAAAAGGCTCAGACCGCAGCCCAAATTTGCGTGCGGTCTCTGTTTTCAGTAAACCTCGAACAGGCCCGCAGCCCCCATACCGCCACCGATACACATGGTCGCCACGCCAAGCTTCGCCCCGCGACGACGCCCTTCGCGCAACAGGTGTCCAACCATGCGCGTGCCGGTCATGCCAAAAGGATGACCAATCGCGATCGACCCGCCGTTCACGTTGCAGATATCATCTGCGATCCCAAGTTGGTCGCGACAATAAAGCGCCTGACTGGCAAATGCCTCGTTCAGCTCCCACAGGTCGATGTCTGCGACGCTCAGCCCGTGGCGCTCCAACAGGCGGGCCACCGCATATATCGGGCCAATGCCCATTTCATCAGGCGCACAGCCTGCAACACAAAATCCTCGAAACGCACCCAACGGCTCAAGCCCACGTCGGCTGGCTTCGCTGGCCTCCATCATCACAACCGCTGCCGCCCCGTCAGAGAGCTGGCTTGCGTTGCCTGCGGTAACGTATCTGCCTGCGCCACGGACAGGCTCCAATCCTGCAAGCCCATCAAGTGTGGTCTGGGGGCGATTGCATTCGTCGCGATCCACAATCACTTCACGAGTGCTGATTTCGCCGGTCTCTTTATCCTTGATGGCCATCACCGCTTTCAGCGGTACGATTTCGTCGTCGAACACACCTGCCGCCTGCGCCGCGGCAATCCGCTGCTGACTACGCAGACCATAAGCATCCTGTGCGTCCCGACGAATACCATAGCGGTCGGCGACGACATCAGCGGTGTCGATCATCGCCATGTAAACATCCGGCTTGTATTCCTGCAGCCAGGGATCCTGGATCTGCATCACATTGGGCTGCACCATGGATATGCTCTCGACCCCGCCCGCGACCATCGGCCCTGCGCCTTCGGCAGTGATTTGCTGCGCGGCCAAGGCGATGGTCTGAAGCCCCGAAGCACAAAACCGGTTGACGGTCATACCGGCCACAGTCTGAGGCAGCCCAGCACGCAGCGCGATCTGGCGACCAATGTTGTGACCGGTCGCCCCTTCCGGAAAACCACACCCAATGATGCAATCCTCAATCGCTCCGCCCTCGAGCCCCGCCCGTTCAACAGCTGCGGCAACCACGTGGCCACCCAATGTTGCACCATGAGTCTGGTTAAAGGATCCACGAAAGGATTTGGCCAACCCCGTACGGGCGGCTGAAACTATGACGGCTTGCTTCATATCACTGCCCCGCGTTGTTCAGATCATCAAAGCTGCGCCCATCCGCAACAAGCTCTTCCAGCAGGGGGGCTGGTTGCCAGAAAAACGCGTCTTCCTTCGCGTAGCGCCGAATATCCTTCAAGATACCATCCAGCCCTTGCAGGTCCGCCCATTTTAGCGGCCCGCCCCAAAATCGCGGGAAGCCGTAGCCGAACAACAGCACCATATCCACGTCCAGCGGACGCCGCGCGATACCTTCGCCGACCACTTTGGCAGCCTCATTGACCATAGCGCACATGTAGCGACGCAAGACCTCGTCATTGGCAAAGACCTGTGGTGTTACCCCCTGATCGCGCTGGTCTCGCTCGATGTACTCCGCCACCTGCGGATTAGGCGCGCCGCCGCGCTTGCCCTTTTCATAGACATAAAAGCCTTTGCCCGTCTTCTGTCCAAAATCTCCCGCCTCGCAGAGCATATCAGAGAAACACACCACGCGTTCCTTGGGATCACGTGTCGGCGCGCGGCGCTTGCGTGCGGCCCAGCCAATGTCCAACCCAGCAAGATCGGCCACCGCAAAGGGTCCCATGGCAAAGCCGAACCCTGTCATAACCTTGTCGATCTGGTAGGGAGATGCACCGTCCAACACCATATAATCAGCCGCCTTACGATAGCTGTTCATGATCCTGTTGCCGATAAATCCATCACAAACGCCGGATCGCACTGATGTTTTCTTGAGCCGCTTGCCTAACGCAAATCCAGTAGCCACCACATCCGGTGCTGTTTGATCTGCAACAACCACCTCGAGCAGCTTCATGACATGCGCGGGTGAGAAGAAATGCAGCCCGATCACATCGGTGGGTCGGCTGGTGGCAGCGGCGATTTCGTTTATATCCAAATAAGACGTATTGCTGGCGAGGATCGCACCTGGTTTGCAATTTGCATCCAGCGCGGCAAAGACCTCGCGCTTAACATCCATATCCTCGAACACCGCCTCAACGACAAGATCAGCCTTTGAAAGGGCTGCATAATCTGTCGCCAGCGTCAGCGGGTCTGACATCATGGCATCGAATTGCGCTTGATCAATCTTGCCGCGTTTCAGCGCCCCTTTGAGATTGTCTTCAATCCGACCTCGCGCAACCGCGGCAGCTTGGTCATCACGTTCGATGAGCACAACAGCAAGGTCCGACAACAGCGCAGCGGTTGCAATACCAGCCCCCATAGTGCCGCCACCGATGACGCCCATCGATATCACGTCGCGCGGCATCACATCGGCCAGCTCAGGCAGTTTACTCACCGCGCGTTCGGAAAAGAACGCGTGGATCAAGCCCTGCCGTTGCTCGCTTTCCATCAACTCCATGAACAGTTCGCGTTCGCGGCGCACCCCATCCAGAAAACTCGGCGCTTCACAGGCGGCCTGCACGGCGCGCACTGCAATTGCAGGCGACAGCTGGCCCCGGCCGCGCGCCAGCACCTTGTCGTATATTGCGTCGAAATCCACGGGCTCTGGTGCGGACATGTCACAGAGAGGTCGGCGCGGAGCGTTCTGCTCCAGCAGTTCGCGGGTATAAGTGAGACCGATCTCGCGCGGGCTGCCTTCTGCGATACGGTCGATGACACCTTTATCAAAGGCTTCGGCTGCCGCCACATGGCGACCGGTCGTAATCATCTCCAAAGCCGTTTCTGTCCCTGCAATGCGGGGCAGACGTTGGGTCCCACCTGCGCCCGGCATGATACCCAAATTCACCTCGGGCAAGCCCATCTTGGCACTTGGCACCGCGATCCGGTAATGCGAGGACAGCGCAACCTCCAGCCCGCCGCCCAGCGCCGCACCATGCAGAGACGAAACAACAAGCAATTGTGCTGCTTCGATCCGGTTGCACAGATCTGGCAATCCAGGGTCCTGCATTGGTTGCCCGAACTCGCGGATATCAGCCCCGGCGAAATAGGTTCTCCCCTCGCCATAGATCAGTACAGCGCGCGCGCCCTCGTTCTCGGCCCGTTCAATCCCGGCCAAAAGCCCGCGCCGCACATCAATCCCCAGCGCGTTGACCGGTGGGTTCTGCGCACTGAGCACAGCGATATCACCGATGCGTTCATAAACAATGGCCTCAGTCATGGGTCTTTCCTCTTCATGCGGACTGAACAGACCAGGGTCGCAACACCGTCGCAAGACCAGGATCACGTCCGCCAGTTGCGTTGGCCTCGTGCCCGGAAACACAAACACCAGCAGCCTTGACACTTTCGCAATGCAGAACAGCATTCCGCAAAATTGACCCTAACCCTAGATCCGGGTCGTATAGCTGACAAGGCCCAACATGCCGTGCGTGCAGCCGACTTGCCAAGCATTCGGCGTCTAGCGTGTTACGTGACGGTGCGTCTCTATCCCCGATGGCCCGGATCTCATGACCCCGGCTTTGGAACCTGGCGGCGATAGGCCTCGGTCAGTGTCTCATCGACCTCAGCAGCCTCGTAGACACCAAGCAGAATTCCCTTACGCGCCGATTTACCCCGGCGCGCGGCAATCTGGGCATCCGACAATGTGACCCGCTGTGACATACGCACCCCCCATGCCAATAGGCGATTGTACATCAGGTCGATCACCTCCTGATGCGCATCGGTTTTGGCAAGGTCGACCAGCTCATCTGGGTCATTTTGAAGATCAAACAGCATTGGCCGCAAACCACCTTCGGCGTGCATGAATTTCCACCGGTCATCAACCACCATGAAAAGCCGCGCGTCTTTCGGGTCCAACCCCAGCTCCTCCGATAGTGGCAGCGTAGCATAGTCAAATTCGGCAATCGCATGGTCGCGCCAGTCAATTGGCTCGCCATGCAGGAGTGGCATCAATGATCGCCCCTCAAGAATATGCGGTGCGGGTTCTCCCCCCGCGATCTCCAGAAACGTTGGCAACAAATCAATTGATTCAATCAACGCATCACAGATTGTTCCACGTGTGGCATCCGCTGCGCTGCGCGGGTCATAGACAATCAACGGCACTTTGATCGACGGCTCATGAAAAAGGTTTTTTTCTCCCAGCCAGTGATCCCCAAGGTAGTCACCATGATCTGAGGTGAGCACAATCATAGTGTCTTTCAGGCGGCCCGTAGCTTCCAACCATCCGAATAGATGCCCCATCTGGTCGTCGGCCTGTTTGATCAGCCCCATATAGGCCGGGATCACCTTTTGGCGGACGTCCTCACGAGAAAAGGCTCGGCCAATCTGATTGTTCATCATACCCGCAAAAACCGGATGTGCATCGGTCCGTTCAGCGTCACGGCGGACAGCGGGCAACACATGTTCGGGACCATACATATCGTGATATGGCGCAGGTACGATATAGGGCCAATGAGGTTTGATGTAACTCAGGTGCGCGCACCAAGGTTGATCATCACGTCGCTCTACTGTCTCGATGAAACGCATCGCCTCACGGGTAAGCCAAGGAGTCTCGCTGTCTTCTTCGGCAATGTTAGCCGGTTGGTCAGCGTTGACCATGAACCAGCCCGAAGCGATATCCTCTCCTATTGCCCCTGCATTGGCAAAATCGCCCCAGGGGTTGTTACCGGGGTAGCCTTTGGACTTCAGGTATTCGTTATATGGGCTGCGCTTGGAGTCGTAGAACCCGTCCGGCCCCTCTGCCCAAAGACCATCATCGCGCACAAACGGATCAAAACCACATTCAGATTGCCGAACGCCGATCACGCTGTCGGGCACCAGGCCCAGACGTTGCATGCCATCTGCATCTGCAACCATATGTGTCTTGCCAATCAAGTGGCAACTCATCCCGGCTTTGCGCAGATGGTCTCCCATTGTCCATTCACCAACCCGCAGTGGGTAACCATTGAACTGCACTCCATGACTGGAAGGGTAGCGCCCAGTATAACTAGACATCCGCGAAGAACCGCAGGTAGGGGATTGCACATAAGCCCGCGTAAACCGCACACCGCGCGCAGCGAGCGCATCTATATGCGGTGTTTTCAGATGTGGATGACCGGCGCAGCTCAGGTAATCGAACCGCAGCTGATCAAACATAATGTAGAGAATATTCATTCGTCCCCCTAACGAAACGAGCACATATGCGTCCCGTCGCCCAGCGCAGGTCTCGTGGTAGTCAACATGTAAACTGTTTTGAACGCCAGCCTAAATCCCGCGAGTATCAAGCCCAAACATGGTGAGAAGCCGCACGCGGTGCTCGCTGGAGAAGCGCCTTTTTTACATTTGCGCCTGGCAAACTATTTATTAGTTACAGGTTTTTCCCATCAAGTGAATTTTGGTTACATATACCTTGATACGAATCGCCCAACCGCATATTACCGACTATATGGTCGGCTTATTTCTTGCCGCTATGAGGAGACGCACTGCCCATGGACGCTTTTATCTGCGACGCAACCCGCACCCCGATCGGACGCTATGGCGGCGCCCTGAGTCAGGTGCGGACCGACGATTTGGCATCCCTGCCGATTGCAGCGCTGATCGCGCGCAACCCGGATGTCGACTGGGGCAGCCTTGATGATGTGATCTATGGCGATGCTAACCAGGCAGGTGAAAGCAACCGCAACGTCGCGCGGATGGCAGCGCTTCTCGCTGGGCTTCCAACATCAGTGCCGGGCACAACGATCAATCGGCTGTGCGCATCTGGCATGGATGCGGTGGGTATGGCTGCACGCGGTTTGCGCGCCGGAGACTATGATCTGGCCATTGCTGGCGGTGTCGAGAGCATGAGCCGCGCGCCCTTTGTGATGCCAAAGGCCACCAGTGCCTTTACCCGCGCCAACGCGGTCTATGACACGACCATTGGCTGGCGTTTCGTGAACCCCAAAATGGAAAAGATGTACGGCACCGACTCGATGCCGCAAACCGCAGACAATGTCGCTGAAGACTACGGTGTCAGCCGCGAAGATCAGGATGCCTTTGCGGCGCGTAGCCAGGCTCGGTGGGCTGCCGCGCAGCAGGCAGGTGTTTTCAAACAGGAAATCACGCCAGTTTCCATTCCCCAGCGCAACGGCGACAATCTGATTGTAAACACAGACGAACACCCCCGCCCCGGAACATCAGCAGAGAAGCTATCCAGCCTGAGAGGCGTCAATGGAGCGGAGAAGACCGTAACTGCGGGCAATGCTTCTGGTGTCAACGACGGCGCCGCAGCGATTCTGATGGCCAGCGCCCATGCGGCCAAAACCAACGGGCTGACACCGATCGCGCGTGTAGTAGGCATGGCGGCGGCTGGCGTTGAGCCGCGCGTGATGGGCATCGGCCCGGTACCGGCCACTCGCAAAGTGCTGGAGCGTGCAGGCCTCAGCATTGAACAAATGGATGTAATTGAGTTGAACGAAGCCTTTGCATCCCAGGGGCTCGCCACATTGCGCGAACTTGGCATCGCTGATGATGCACCCCATGTTAACCCCAATGGCGGCGCCATCGCATTGGGGCACCCCTTGGGAATGTCCGGTGCGCGATTGGTTCTGACAGCGGCCTACCACTTACAACGCAGCGGCGGACGCTATGCATTGTGCACCATGTGCGTTGGGGTCGGCCAAGGCACAGCCCTGGTCCTCGAACGGGTCTAACCTGCAACAAATAAAGCCTGACGCCCAGATCTGGGTCAGACATTTGGAGAGATTGGAGTTCTGACTATGTATGCACAGATGGTAAAAGCCACCGGCTCTGACGTGAAATCGCTGGAAGATATGACGGACGAAGAACGCGCCTTTCAGGAGCGGATCGACCGGGATGAAAAAATCGAACCTAAGGAATGGATGCCCGAAGGGTATCGCAAGACGCTGATCCGCCAGATTGGTCAACATGCGCATTCCGAGATCGTCGGCCAGCTGCCCGAAGGTAACTGGATCACCCGCGCCCCGACGCTGGAGCGAAAGGCGATACTGCTGGCCAAAGTGCAGGATGAAGCAGGCCATGGTCTGTACCTTTACTGCGCGGCAGAAACTCTGGGCGTATCCCGCGATGAACTGACCGAGATGTTGCTGGATGGGCGTATGAAGTACTCTTCTATCTTCAACTATCCGACGCTGACATGGGCAGATATGGGCGCTGTCGGCTGGCTGGTTGATGGCGCGGCAATCATGAATCAGGTGCCGCTGCAACGCACCTCTTATGGCCCGTACGCCCGCGCAATGGTCCGCATTTGCAAAGAAGAGAGCTTTCACCAGAGGCAAGGGTATGATGCCATCCGCAAGATGGCCGAGGGCACACCAGCCCAAAAGAAGATGGCGCAGGATGCGCTGAACCGGTTCTGGTACCCCTCGCTGATGATGTTTGGTCCCTCCGACAAGGATTCTGTGCATTCAGCGCAATCGATGGCCTGGAAGATCAAGATGAACACTAATGACGAGCTGCGTCAGAAGTTTGTCGATCAGACTGTGCCTCAGGCAGAATACCTAGGCCTGACCGTTCCAGATCCCGATCTAAAATGGAACGAGGACCGTGGGCACTATGATTTCTCCCAGCCTGACTGGTCCGAGTTCTTCGACGTGTTGAAAGGTAACGGCCCTTGTAACGTCGATCGCCTTGCCGCGCGTAACAAGGCCTGGGACGATGGCAGATGGGTCCGCGATGGGCTGATGGCCCATGCCCAGAAGAAATCCGCGCGAAAACACGCAGCCGAATAACCCCAAGCATTCCAGCCCTGACCGCTGTCATCGTCGGCGCGGCGGCCCCCTCAGCCAGGAGGAAATGAGACATGAAAAACGAATGGCCCCTTTGGGAGATCTTCATCCGTGGCCAGCATGGCCTGAGCCATCGCCACGTGGGCTCACTGCATGCGCCTGACGCAGAGATGGCCATCAAGAACGCCCGAGATGTTTACACCCGCCGCAATGAAGGTGTGTCGATCTGGGTGGTCGAAGCCAATCACATCGCCGCTTCCTCGCCCAGTGACAAAGGTCCACTTTATGAGCCGTCAGAGAGCAAGGTCTACCGCCACCCAACCTTCTTCGACATTCCGGATGAAGTGGGGGCAATGTGATGGCTGCAGCGCTTAGCCAGAATGAAGCCTTCCTGCAGTTCCTGCTGCGAATGGGCGACAACACCCTAATCCTTGGCCATCGGGTCAGCGAGTGGTGTGGCCTCGCACCCGTTCTGGAAGAGGATATCGCGCTGGCCAACACCGCGCTGGATCTGATCGGCCAGACCCAGATGTGGCTTGGTCTCGCTGCCGAAGTTCAGGGAGACGGAAAATCTGCGGACGACCTCGCCTTTCTCCGCGATGCTTGGGATTTCCGCAATGTGCTGCTTGTCGAGATGCCCAATGGCAACTTTGGCCGGACCTTGATGCGCCAGTTCCTGTTCGATGCCTGGCACTCGATCCAGCTCGGCCGGTTGATGACCTCAAGCGACGCACGCGTCGCGGCCATTGCCGAAAAGGCCAGCAAGGAAGTTGCTTACCACCTGGAACGGTCGGCTGAAACAATTGTTGGGCTGGGCGACGGCACCGATGAAAGCCACGACCGGATGCAGGCGGCCCTAGATTACCTCTGGCCATACGTGGGTGAGATGTTCCAATCCGATGACATCGACGCAAAAATGGTAACGGCGGGTATCGCGGCCGACCCAGCCTCGCTGCGCGAGGAGTTCGACACATTGGTCACCCGCATCCTTACAAATGCAACGCTGACCATCCCGGAAAGCCGCTTTGGCCACAAAGGCGGGAGAACAGGTCAAATGCACAGCGAGCATCTAGGCCACATGCTGGCGCAGATGCAATGGCTGCAACGCGCCTATCCCGGAGCGCAATGGTAACGCGTAACGGGCGGGGCGCATTTGTTGCCCCCACTTTGCCAGACATCCGCGCCGCAGCCCAGCCAATGAGGTGGCTTACATGAGCCAGACAAGAGACCGACCCAGCCTGGAGAAAATTTGGGAATGGCTTGATAGCATACCGGATCCCGAGATACCGGTCATTTCGCTGGTGGACCTTGGCATCATCAGAGATGTGGGTTGGAACGACGAGACATTGATTGTCACTGTCACCCCGACCTATTCCGGGTGTCCGGCAACTGCTGTGATCGCCATGGATATCGAAACTGCGCTACGCGGATACGGAATCGGGAAACTGGAGCTGAAAACGCAGATCTCTCCGGCCTGGACCACCGATTGGCTGTCTGAAAAGGGTCGCACCCAGTTGGAAGAATACGGTATTGCGCCGCCTCAGGCAGCAGGCGGCCCAGACAAATGTCCACGTTGTGGCAGCCACTCCGTTACCAAAGTCAGCCAGTTCGGCTCGACCCCTTGCAAGGCACACTGGCGCTGTCAGGACTGCCTGGAACCCTTTGACTATTTCAAGTGCATCTGAGGAGAGCCCCATGGCGCGCTTTCACGACCTGGAAGTAACCGACGTCCGCAAAACCATCCGCGATGCGGTGGTTGTATCGCTAAAGCCTGTGAACGGTGCCGCAGCAGAGTTCGATTTCACCCAAGGACAGTATCTGACCTTTCGCCGTGATTTCGACGGTGAGGAGGTACGCCGCAGCTACTCCATATGTGCAGGCAAGGACGACGGCATCCTTCAGGTCGGCATCAAACGTGTAAATGGTGGCGCCTTTTCGACTTGGGCCAATACCGAGCTGCAAACAGGCGACACCCTGCAAGCGATGCCCCCAATGGGCACCTTCTTTACGCCGCTGGATGCTGCTGCAGCCAAAACCTATCTCGGCTTTGCGGGCGGGTCGGGCATCACGCCGGTTCTCTCGATTCTCAAAACCACTCTGGCTGCGGAACCGCAGGCCTCCTTTACGCTGGTCTATGCCAATCGGGGCGTTAACACGATCATGTTCCGCGAAGAGCTGGAGGATCTGAAGAACCTATATATGGGGCGTTTCAACGTGATCCACATATTGGAGAGCGATGCACAAGACATCGACCTGTTCACCGGCTTGGTGACCGAGGAGAAATGTGCGCAACTCTTCGAGCGGTGGATCGACGTAAAGTCAGTTGATACAGCGTTCATCTGCGGACCAGAGCCGATGATGCTAGGCATCGCCAGTGCCCTACGCTCAGCTGGTTTAACGGACAACCAGATCAAGTTTGAACTTTTTGCTTCGGCTCAACCGGGCCGTGCCAAGCGCGATGTATCTGCGCAGACCGCATCGGATAGCGATCATCAGACCACCCTGCGGGTTACCCTGGATGGGGCCACACAGACGGTTGAAATGCGCAAGGACGCAACGGTACTTGATGCAGCTTTGGACAATGCGATGGATGCCCCTTATGCCTGCAAGGCAGGCGTCTGCTCCACCTGTCGATGCAAGGTGATCGAAGGTGAGGTAGAGATGATCGCGAACCATGCGCTAGAGGACTACGAGGTCGAAAAGGGTTATGTACTGTCCTGTCAGGCCTACCCGGTCAGTGACCGCGTGGTGGTGGACTACGACCAATAGCCCGCTAGGTACAGCGCAACCGCAACGACAAGAGGGACATATCGAGATGAGCGATGAGATGAGCATTGAGGGCTATCTGGCAGCAGGTGGCGTTCTCAGCAATCCAACCAATGTCCCCCCACGCTATCGCGCCGAGCTGATGAAGATCATGGCCAGTTTTGTCGATAGCGCGCTGGCTGGCGCTGCCGGGTTTGTCGACATCATCAACGAGGGACCCGGCATCAAATCACGGATGGCCGCCGCTCGGATCGTGCTGGAGAAGACCTCCAACGCCGACAAGGTTCTTCAGGTTATGGGTGATTTCGGCGCCGACACCGAACGCTATGTGGACCACCACCCTTGGACTGCACGGCTCGCGCGTGAAGAGGCGTTTGACCAAGGTCATTCCAAACACGACAGGCGGTTGGCCGTGTTCAACTACCCGCTGGAAGGCTGGGCAGATGCCGTGGTAATGAACCTGTTGATGGGGCGTGCAGTCGCCGTGCAGCTGGCGGAACTTTCGCTGGTCTCTTATCAGCCTCTCGCCGAAGCCTTTCGTACCATTGCCCCGATAGAGGCACATCACGGTCGTCTCGCACATGAAGGCCTGTCACGACTGGTACAGGAGGGCGATATCGGTATGTTGCAGGATTCTATAGAATATTGGTGGCCGCGGGTCGCCATCAGTTTTGGCACGGATACCCCCGAGAAATTCGACGCTCTCTGCGCTTTTGGACTGCGCCATCGCAGCAACGCGGAACTGCGTGCCCGCTGGCAAAGCGAAATGCGTGCTGTCCTGCGCGAGCTGGGCTTGGACGCACCCGAAATAGCCTGATCCAGCTCCTTTTGCCCATCGGTAATGCCCCAGGTGCGCGTCCAGCTGGAAACCAGGAAAAGGTCTGGACGACTGACCCATTGCGTCCTAGGGTCAACCAATTCCAGCACATCTAATATGACGAGGCCCGGCATGGCGATCAGCAAAACCATTCGCACCTATTTCAACGGTAGCTGGCACGATGGTGATGTCGCGATCATGCATGCCGCAGATCATGCGGCCTGGCTTGGGTCCTCTGTCTTTGATGGCGCACGGCTGTTTGATGGTGTGACGCCCGATCTTGATCTGCATTGCGCCCGCGCCAATGCCTCTACCTATGCGTTGATGATGGCGCCAACCATATCTGTCGATGACATGGTCGGCATAGCACAGGAAGGGTTGGCGCAGTTCGCGCCCGGCTCCGCCGTTTATATCCGCCCCATGTACTGGGCCACCGGAGGCGACTCCACCATGATCGCCCCAGAACCAGATAGCACCCAATTCGCGCTCTGCCTTGAGGAAATCCCGATGGCAGCCGCCTCCGCCTCGGCAACCTTGACACGCACCTCTTTCCGCAGACCTGTATTGGAAAGCGCGGTTGTAAATGCCAAGGCTGGCTGTCTCTACCCGAACAACGCCCGTATGTTGCGCGAAGCACACGCCAAAGGATTCAGCAACGCTCTTGCCCTAGACGCAATGGGAAATGTCGCCGAAACAGCCACCGCCAATATCTTTATGGTGCGCGACGGCGAGGTCTTCACCCCGATTGCCAATGGCACCTTTCTCGCAGGCATAACCCGCGCCCGCCACATCGCCAATCTACGCGCAGATGGAGTCACCGTTCATGAAGCCGTTCTAGGCTACAAGGATTTTGAAGAGGCCGATGAGGTCTTTATGTCCGGCAATATGAGCAAGGTCACGCCCGTGACTGCCTTTGATGACCGCCAGTACAAGATTGGGCCCATCGCCAAACGCGCCCGCCAGCTTTACTGGGATTGGGCGACGAGCATGCGCGATTAATCACGCAGACATAACGCCGCGCGCAGATCTATTGCACCACAGGATCGCTTGCGCCATGATCCAACCCGAACAACCAGAGGATCAGTATGCGCAAATTTCTTGTGGTATTGGATGACAGCCGAGAATGCCTGAATGCGATGCGTTTTGCTGCTATGCGCGCCGCTAAAACGGGTGGCGGGGTTGAGATCCTGTCTGTGATTCCGCCAGATGAGTTCAACCACTGGATTGGTGTCGGCGAGGTCATGCGAGAAGAGGCGCGCGAGCGAATTCATGCTCATTTCGAGGTTTTCGCCAAATGGATGCGGGACCGCCAAGGCATTGAACCCAAATTGGTCATTCGCGAGGGCGAAGCAGTGCCGGAAATCATTGCCCAAATCGATTCCGATCCCGAAATCGGTGTTCTGGTGCTTGGAGCTGGAGATGATCGCAAGGGGCCCGGCCCCTTGGTCACTCAGCTGAGCCGGTCTTCCGGCAGCCTTCCGGTCCCGATCACCATCGTACCCGGTGATCTTTCAAAAGAAAAACTGGAAGCGATCACCTGATCGCTATCAGCCTGCCAGTACGATTCAGACTTTGGCCCGATGCCCGGCTTGGAACGAAAAATGCCAGCCCAGCCAGACGCAGCTCATGTTTGAATCGCATTTAGAATCGTTCCAAATCTTGACTTAAGCGGGCCGGAGGCCCATATCTCTGCCACGCTTTAAGGAGGCCCGACATGTTCATTCAGACCGAATCCACGCCTAACCCGGCGACGCTGAAATTCCTGCCGGGCCAGACCGTACTTGAAATGGGCACCGCCGATTTCCCGACTCAGGACACCGCAGGCAGTTCACCGCTGGCGCAGCGCATCTTTGCAGTGTCCGGTGTGTCTGGCGTCTTTTTCGGCAATGACTTCGTCACCGTAACCAAGACTGATGCGGTTGAATGGGATCACATCAAACCCGCCATTCTTGGGGCGGTTATGGAGCATTATCAATCCGGCCAGCCGGTGATCTCCGAAGGTGGCGAACAGAATTCCGGTCACGCGGAACATACCGGTGAAGATGGTGAAATTGTCAATCAAATCAAAGAATTACTGGATAGTCGCGTCCGCCCTGCAGTGGCCCAGGATGGTGGTGATATTACCTTCCACGGCTTTGATCGCGGCGTGGTTTATCTGCATATGCAAGGGGCCTGCGCTGGCTGCCCGTCTTCGACCCTGACGCTGAAGATGGGGATCGAGAACCTGCTGCGCCACTACATTCCCGAGGTCACTGAGGTGCGTCCCGTTGCCGTCTGACGTCCTCATTCTAGGATTTGATACATCGGCCGCGCATTGCGCGGCCGCTTTGTTGCGGGGCGATGCCATTGTCGCCCAAACCTGCGAAGAAATGGCACGCGGACAGGCTGAAAGGCTGCTGCCCCTGCTGGAAGAGGTGCTTGCGGAGGGTGGCGCAAGCTGGAGCGACCTTGATGCCATGGGGGTCGGCATCGGTCCTGGCAATTTCACAGGCATCCGCATCGCAGTGTCTGCCGCACGCGGGCTTGCGGTTGGCCTCGGCGTTCCAGCAGTTGGCGTTTCAGGTTTTGACGCACGTGCCAAGAACGGTACGCTAGCAGCAATCCCGGCCCCCCGCGAGCACGTCTACGCGACCCCCCCAGGTGAGGATCCCCGTCTCATGCCCTTGGATGAGGCTAAGGAAATCGCCGCAACACACGGTTTGACCCTAGCGGCTGAGACTACGCCGCCCGGTATTGCCGAGGCCATCGCTCGTGTAGCCGCCGGGCGCTTCCAAAGCGAAACCAAAGCCCCGGCCCCGCTATACCTGCGGGCTGCGGATGCCGCACCTGCCAGGGATGCACCGCCGACACTTATCGATGGTTAATGTACTGACACCTGACCAGATGGCCGCTACCCATGCCGCAGCCTTCACGCAGTCCCGCCCCTGGTCTGCATGGGAATTCTCAGGTTTGCTTGACAGCCCGTTCACCTATGCGATCGGGGACCAACGCAGCTTTGCTCTGGGTCGTGTCGTCGCCGGAGAGGCTGAACTTCTGACCATCGCCACCCATCCGGACCATCAACGGCAGGGATTGGGAAAATCCGCTTTGCTGAAATGGATGAGTGAGGCAATTGCCCGCTTTGCAACCGACGGGTTTCTTGATGTCGCATCAGACAACCAGGCTGCGCAGGCGCTCTACCGTTCGCATGGATTCGCCGAAGCGGGTCGGCGGACAGGTTACTATCCGCGCCAGAATGCAGCAGCAGTGGACGCAGTGCTTATGTGCGTCAACTTACGCAAGGCCCAAAGCGCCGAATAACACCAAAAGGTCAAAAAACGGTTGACCCTCTGCGTTGGCTACGGCCTAAATTGTCGCACCTTTTTAAAACCACATGGGTTGGGGCGGTCAAACCGGCCGCAACAAGAACAACAAATTGGGAGTACCCCTATGACCCTGATGAAATCCCTGATGAGCGCCGCGGCGGCCGTGGCGCTGACAGCGGGTGCCGCATTGGCAGAACCCGCGCTGATCTTTGACCTAGGCGGCAAGTTCGACAAGTCTTTCAATGAGGCCGCATTTGCTGGCGCGCAGCGTTGGGCTGAAGAAACTGGCGAAAGCTTCCGCGAAATCGAACTGCAATCCGAAGCCCAGCGTGAACAGGCTCTGCGCCGGTTTGCAGAGGCCGGATCCAACCCGATCGTGATGGCTGGCTTTGCCTTTGCAGATGCTCTGGGCCAGGTCGCTGCTGATTACCCGGATACCAAATTTGTCATCATTGACATGGTTGTTGATGCGCCGAACGTCCGGTCCGTAGTCTTCAACGAGCACGAAGGCTCTTACCTCGTCGGTATGCTGGCTGCCAAAGCTTCAAAGTCCGGCACCGTTGGCTTCATTGGCGGTATGGACATCCCCTTGATCCGTAAATTCGCATGCGGCTACGCCGAAGGTGTGAAAGCTGCGAACCCAGACGCGACTGTCATTGCAAACATGACGGGCACAACCCCGGCAGCATGGAACGACCCGGTTAAAGGCTCTGAGCTGACAAAAGCACAGATCAGCCAGGGCGCCGATGTTGTCTATGCTGCAGCTGGAGGCACCGGTGTTGGCGTCCTGCAAACCGCTGCGGACGAGGGTATCCTGTCGATTGGCGTGGACAGCAACCAGAACCACCTGCATCCCGGCAAGGTTCTCACGTCCATGACCAAGCGCGTTGACAACGCCGTATTCGAAGCCTTCACTGATGGCGTAGATCTGAAAACCGGCTTCAGCGTCATGGGCCTGTCCAATGGCGGCGTCGGCTTTGCCGTTGATGACAACAATGCGTCGCTGATCAGCGACGATATGCAGGCAGCAGCCGACGAAGCTGCGGCAAAGATTGCCACAGGCGAAATCACTGTGCATGATTATATGTCTGACGATAGCTGCCCGGTCCTATCTTTCTAAGAACTAGAACTGCCTCCCGGCCCATCAAGACCATAATGTTGTTGTGATGGTGACCGGGGTTTTCACATTGCCCGGAGGCTGCGCCTTTGCCGCCTCCGGGTTTGATTTTTCTTAGGTTAACCAAAATGCACATGTTAACGGCCAACGGTCTTGTCTGAAGCTGTGCCAAATAACCTGGACAAATCGGGATAAATTAAGGGGAGCCCGAATGACGGCACCAGCAATTGAACTAAAAGGCATTTCCAAAGCCTTTGGCCCCGTTCAGGCCAATAAGGACATCTCGATCCGTGTTTCCCCTGGCACGATTCATGGGATAATCGGCGAAAACGGCGCTGGCAAATCGACTCTGATGAGCATCCTCTACGGGTTTTATAAGGCCGACAAAGGCGAAGTTTGGATTCACGGGAAACGGACGGAGATCCCGGACAGCCAGGCGGCCATCTCAGCGGGCATCGGCATGGTTTTCCAGCACTTCAAGCTGGTCGAGAATTTCACCGTTTTGGAGAACATCATCCTTGGCGCTGAAGATGGTGGACTGTTGAAGCCCTCGCTGAGCAAAGCGCGCAAGTCGTTGAAAGAGCTAGCCGCTGAATATGAGCTGAACGTTGACCCCGATGCACGTATCGACGAAATCGGCGTGGGCATGCAGCAACGTGTCGAGATCTTGAAGGCGTTGTACCGGCAGGCCGACATTCTGATCCTGGACGAGCCGACCGGTGTTTTGACTCCGGCAGAGGCGGATCAATTGTTCCGCATACTTGACCGGCTGCGCGCCGAAGGGAAAACGATCATCCTGATCACCCACAAACTGCGCGAAATCATGGAGTATACCGATACTGTCTCGGTGATGCGCCGTGGCGAGATGACCGCCACAGTGAAAACCGCCGAAACCAGCCCCGAACATCTGGCCGAGTTGATGGTCGGCCGCAAAGTACTGCTGCGTGTCGACAAGGTTCCCGCAACTCCCGGCAAGCCTATCCTTGAGATTGAGAAGTTGAGTGTGGTGGACGAAGCCGGTGTTGCGCGGGTCAAGAACATTGATCTCACGGTGCGTGCCGGTGAAATCCTTGGCATCGCAGGCGTGGCCGGCAATGGCCAATCCGAACTGATGGAAGTGCTGGGTGGCATGCGCGAGGGGCAGGGAACCATTCGCCTGAACGGTCGGCCTCTGCCCTTGTCCGGTACCGGATCTGACGCACGTGCCCGCCGCGCTGCCCATGTAGCACATGTCCCAGAGGACCGTCAGCGTGAGGGTCTGATCATGGATTTCCACGCGTGGGAGAACGTGGCCTTCGGCTACCATCATGCTTCAGAATACCAGCGTGGCATCCTAATGGATAACGCCGCCCTACGCGCCGATACCGAAGCCAAAATGGCCAAGTTCGATGTGCGCCCGCCTGATCCTTGGCTTGCTGCTAAGAATTTCTCTGGTGGCAACCAGCAAAAGATCGTTGTTGCCCGTGAGATTGAGCGGAACCCGGATCTGCTGCTGATTGGCCAGCCGACACGTGGTGTAGACATCGGCGCGATTGAGTTCATTCACAAACAAATCGTGGAACTGCGCGATCAAGGCAAAGCAATCCTTCTGGTGTCGGTTGAGTTGGAAGAGATCCTATCGCTCGCCGACCGTGTTGCAGTGATGTTTGACGGAATGATCATGGGCGAGCGCCCCGCTGATCAGACCAATGAGAAAGAGCTGGGCCTTTTGATGGCCGGCGTCGCGGGGGAGGCCGCGTAAATGGATAAGATGCCTAAATGGGCCGATGTCGTACTGATCCCGCTGATCAGTCTCATGTTGGCCGCTATTCTGTCTGCTCTGGTGATCCTGGGCATTGGCGAAGACCCGATTGCTGCGGTCAAATTGATGGTCTCTGGCGCACTGGGGTCCACCTACGGCTGGGGCTATACGCTCTATTATGCCACCAATTTCCTGTTCACTGGCCTTGCAGTCTCAGTGGCCTTTCATGCCCGGATGTTTAATATTGGCGGTGAAGGTCAGGCGATGCTTGGTGGACTTGGTGTCGCCCTGGTCTGTCTCTACATTCCTTGGCCACATTGGTCTCTGGCGCTGATTTTTGCCAGCCTTGGTGCTGCGGTTTTTGGCGCGGCTTGGGCGGCAATTCCAGCCTATCTACAAGCCAAACGCGGCAGCCATATTGTAATCACCACCATCATGTTCAACTTCATCGCAGCTGCGGTACTTAACTACGTGCTGGTGAATCTGCTGCGCCCCGAAGGCTCGATGGACCCGGCAACGGCCCGATTTGCGGAAACTGTACATCTACCCTCCCTGCATGAGCTGCTCGCGCCGCTTGGCATCGAGTTTTCAAAGGCCGCGCCGGCGAATGTCAGCTTTGTTGTGGCAATTGCTGCCTGCGTCGCAGTCTGGCTGCTGATATGGCGCACCAAGCTGGGCTATGAAATCCGGGCCTATGGAAATTCCGAACATGGCGCGCTGTATGCCGGTATTTCTCCTGTTAAGATCACCATGATCGCAATGCTAATTTCTGGCGGTCTGGCCGGTATGATGGCGACCAACAATGTGATGGGAGAAGCAGAGCGCCTCGTGCTGAACTCTACCGAAGGTGCGGGCTTTATCGGTATTGCTGTCGCCCTGATGGGACGAAGCCATCCTTTTGGTGTATTCCTTGCGGCCATCCTGTTCGGATTTCTTTATCAGGGCGGCGCAGAGCTGGCGCTATGGACCAGCATCCCACGTGAGTTAATCGTGGTTATCCAAGCGTTGGTCATCCTGTTTACGGGCGCCTTGGACAATATGGTACGAGGCCCGCTTGAACGGATCTTCCTCGCCATTCGCCGGGAGAAAGCATGATGGATTTCCTGACTCTGATCCAAGTGCTGGACAGCACCGTTCGCCTTGCGACTCCGCTGCTGCTGGCCTGTCTTGCTGGCCTTTTCTCTGAACGTGCCGGCGTCTTTGATATCGGCCTTGAAGGCAAAATGCTGATGGCGGCGTTCTTCTCCGCTGCTGTTGCCGCCACGACTGGAAATGTCTGGCTGGGCCTTTTGGCTGGCATTGCCTCTTCTCTGGTTTTGAGCGGCCTACACGGGATTGCCTCGATCACCTTTCGAGGCAATCAGCTGATCTCGGGTGTTGCGATCAACTTCCTTGCCGCGGGCATGACCGTGCTGATCGCACAGGATTGGTTCCAGCAGGGTGGTCGCACACCGTCACTGTTCTCAGGCGGACGGTTTGAGCCGCTAAACCTGCCTTTTTCTGATTCCGTGGCAGATGTCCCGATTCTGGGGCCAATCTACAGCGAGCTACTGTCCGGCCATTCAGTGCTGGTCTATCTGGCGTTTCTCGCCGTGCCCGCGACCGCGTGGGTGTTGTTTGGTACCCGGTTTGGTCTGCGTCTACGTGCGGTCGGGGAAAACCCCGCAGCCGTGGACACCGCAGGGGTTTCAGTCGTTGGTCTGCGCTATGCCGCTGTGATGATCTGCGGTCTGCTCTGCGGTATTGCCGGCGCTTATTTGGCAACCGCCCTTCAGGCGGGCTTTGTGAAAGATATGACGGCCGGTCGGGGCTTCATTGCGCTGGCCGCGCTAATCTTTGCGAAATGGCGGCCTTGGCACGCGCTTGGCGCATGCCTGCTGTTTGGCTTGCTGCAAGCGGTGGCGTTGCGTTTCCAGAATATCGAGATCGGCTCATTTGTGATCCCGGTGCAGATGATGGATGCGCTGCCCTACATCCTGACCGTGGTTATCCTTGCAGGTTTCGTCGGCAAGGCCATCCCGCCAAAAGCCGGCGGCGAACCTTATGTGAAAGAACGTTAACTCACGTTTCTCGCCGGCGTGGCCTGACAGCAGGTTCAGTACAGATCAGCAACCGCCCGGCCCGCGCCGGGCGGTCTCTACTTCTGGCCAGTCAATTCACCATTGGATGCGGTGTTTGGCGGCGATCCGTGCCCATCAGCCTCTTGGCACAACTGTATCGCGCAACTTCATAGGTCCAGTTTCCCAATCAACGTCGGTCCTGTTTTCTGCGCAGCGGCATCGACAGTTGATTTTATTTAAGTGCTGCGGTCTAACACTGATATGCAGATTTATCTTCCCATTGCCGAGGTATCGGTTAACGCATTCCTACTCTTGGGGCTTGGCGGCATGGTCGGCATTCTTTCGGGTATGTTTGGTGTTGGCGGTGGCTTTCTCATGACACCACTGCTGTTCTTCATTGGCATCCCGCCTGCCGTTGCTGTCGCGACCGAGGCAAACCAGATCGTTGCCTCATCTTTTTCAGGAGTTCTGGCACATTTCAGACGCCGAACCGTAGATATTAAGATGGGTTTAGTCTTACAGGCCGGCGGGCTTGTGGGTGCGGGTCTTGGCGTCATAGTTTTCAACTACTTGAAGAGTGTCGGGCAAGTCGATCTTCTGGTCAAACTCTGCTACGTCGTTTTCCTCGGTGTCGTTGGGGGCCTAATGTTCGTCGAGAGCCTCAACGCTCTCAGAAAATCACGCAAGAGCAACGGGACTTCTCCTCCAACACGCCGCCAGCGTGGTTGGATCCACGCTCTGCCGTTTAAGATGCGGTTCCGAACTTCGGGCCTGTATATCTCGGTTATACCGCCTTTGCTTGTTGGGGTTGCCGTTGGTATTCTTGCGGCCATAATGGGCGTTGGTGGCGGTTTTATCATGGTTCCTGCCATGATTTATCTGTTGGGCATGCCAACCAAGGTTGTGGTCGGGACATCGCTGTTTCAGATCATTTTGGTGACCGGCTTTACAACCATGCTACACGCAACCACCAACTATACAGTAGACATCGTGCTCGCAGTCCTGCTGCTTATTGGCGGTGTCATTGGCGCCCAGATTGGCACCCGCATAGGCGTCTACCTAAAGGCCGAACAGCTGCGTATCCTTCTCGCTCTGATGGTGCTGGTGGTCTGTCTTAAACTCGGCCTCGACCTACTTCTCATGCCGACTGAGCTTTACTCCTTAGGCAGCGAAGGGGGGCATTGAGATGTCTTCGCTCTTAGTGCCAGTGATCAAGTATCGACTATTTCGCGCCGGCTGCGCTGTGCTTTTTCTTGCAATGCCCTTGGCCTTCTCCGCAAATTTGGCGCAAGCTCAAGGCAGTCTGACGGACAGCGAACCACCCACGGTCCCCCGCGAGGAGGTCGTTCTTGGCTTAAGCCAGGATCGCGTTGCCATCACCGCCGATTTCGATGGTTCCGAAATCCTGATCTTTGGCGCCGTCAAACGCGAAGCGCCTATTCCGCAGGATGATCCGCTTGAAGTCATTGTCGCCATTTCCGGCCCGGCCTCCCCTGTCATGGTCCGCCGTAAGGAAAAGAAGTTGGGCATTTGGGTCAACACCGACAGCGTTCTGGTGGATTCGGCCCCCAGCTTCTACGCGGTCGCAACAAGTGCGCCGTTTGACCAAGTTTTGAACGACACAGAGGATTTGAGATACCGTGTCTCTGTGGGCCGGGCCATCCGTTCAGTCGGAGCAGGTATGCATATCCGGGGTGCGCAGCAGTTTGCCGAAGCTGTGATGCGGATTCGTGCTGACAACGGCCTCTACTCTCTCCGGGAAAACACGGTCGCGGTCGATCAGCAGACGCTCTTTCGCACGGCAATTGAAATGCCTTCTGACGTCACTGAAGGTGCCTATCGGACGCGGATCCTCCTAACTCGCGGTGGAACGGTTGTTGCGCAATATGAGACCACTATTGACGTAGGAAAGGTAGGGCTGGAGCGCTTTCTCTATGCGCTCTCGCGGGAACAGCCCTTCCTTTACGGTTTGATGTCGCTGGCCATCGCCATTGCCGCTGGGTGGGGTGCCTCTGCTGCCTTCCGTCTTCTGCGCAACAGCTGACCCTGCGACGCACTGGCGGTCAATGGAACTCAGCCACGGCCAATGTAAGGCATTTTGGTCGCCATCACTGTCATGAATTGGACATTCGCTTCTAGCGGCAGTTTCGCCATATGTAGCACCGACCGGGCCGCGTCCTCTACCGCAAAGGTTTCCATCGGGCGCGCGCTCGGATCAGCCTCGGCCTGCCGTTCGCTCAGATCTGCAACCATCGGCGTACGCGCATTCCCGATATCAATCTGCCCGCAAGCGATGTTAAAGGCGCGCCCATCAAGCGACAGGCTGCGGGTAAGGCCGGTAATCGCTGCTTTGGTCGCTGTATAGGGCACCGACTGAGGGCGAGGTACATGGGCCGCAATTGATCCGTTGTTGATGATCCGACCGCCTTGTGGCGACTGTTTTCGCATCTGAGCGAAGGCCGCGCGTGCGGCAAGAAACATCCCATTCAGGTTCACATTCACAGCAGCGAACCAATCTTCCAGCGAGATTTCGTCAATTGTCCCCGCCGGAGTAAAGATGCCAGCATTGTTGAACAGAACATCCAGCCGCGTCACGCGCGCCGCAAACAGATCCACTGCGCGGTTTATGGCCACCGGGTCTGTCACATCGGCGGACAGTATATGCGCGCTGCTGCGCCCTTGTGCGACCTCGTCCAGCTTTTCCACTCGGCGCGCCAGCAGGCCTACCTGCCACCCTTCGTCCAGAAACAGTTCAGCCACAGCGCGACCAATGCCGGAACTTGCTCCGGTGATCAGAATACTGCGCTGCTGTTGGGGTTCGGTGCGGCTCATACCGGGCTTTCCTCTTGCATTTCCAAGGTCAAAGCGCTGGCAGGCGCTGCACGCAGGTCGTCCACCTGCAGCGGACCATTGGGCTTCGCAAGACGGTTACGCACCACCCATATAAGCCGTTCCTGCGCGCGTGTAATCGCGACATAAGCGAGGCGTTTCCACAGGGGTTGGCCTGCCTCCACCCGCCCCATACGGGCTGCGGCATAGATATCGGGGGCGAATACTTGCGCCGTCGGCCATTGTGAGCCTTGCGCTTTGTGGATCGTCACAGCTGCGCCATGCAGAAACGCAGCCCCCATCCGCGCGGCAAAGGGAATGAAGGGTTCCTCTTCATCCGGTTTTTCAATCTTCACAATAGAAGCGGCAGACACCTGCGGATCCTCTGCACCCATCACATGCAGGCGCGAGAAACCTGGTTTGCGACCGGGTCCGAGGTAGATCACCTGCGCGCCTTTAATCAAACCCCGCGCCTCCAGATCCAGACGTTTCTTACGGTGTTTCATTGGCAGCTCAATCCCGTCGCAGACCAACGGCTCACCTGCCAAAAGGCTGTCCTCCGGTGCGCCGTGAACGTTGCGAAACGCATTGATCAGTCGAATGCGGGTGTTGTTGCGCCAAACAAGTACCGGTGAGCGCGCCATAAGGTCGACCTCGACCCGCTGCCCCCAGACGACGCGCTCGTCAGTCTTGGAAATCTCCTCAACCATGTGTTCAAACGCCTCGAATCCAACCGCCGGATCGGCAAGCGCATGCGCGAGATCCAAGATAGGATTGCCTGCCTCCTGCCGATGGATGCGGTTCAGAACCAGTTTGCGATCTTCAGGCAGGGTCTCAAACACCATCGCCCCTGATTGATTCACAGGCGCCAGCTGAGCGGGGTCGCCAAACAGCAAAAGAGTTGGAAAAATCTCTTTCAGATCCTGAAACTGGCGATCATCCAGCATCGAAGCTTCGTCAATGAAGCCGATGTCCAGTGGCTCCTCCCGCCGTTTCCAGCCCGTGATAAAATCCGACCCACGCAGACCTGCAACCGCAAGAGCGCCCGGTATGGATTTGTTGCGCTCATAGAACGCCTTTGCACGCGCAAGGGCTTCTTCTGTCAAGCCTTCGATCTCTGGCTCGTCCCCAGTACCGGTCAGCCACTCGGCAATTCGTTCATACTCAGGATCATATACTGGCGTGTATAGGATCCGGTGGATCGTCGTAGCAGGCACACCGCGCAAACGTAGCACACTCGCGGCCTTGTTGGTTGGCGCCAAGATCGCAAGCGTTCGGCGGTCTTCGCTTTTCTTGCGACTTTCGTAGTCGCCAGAAACCACTTCGACGCCTGCGTCTTCCAGAGCCTTGTAAAGCTCGGCAAGCAGCAATGTCTTGCCCGAACCCGCCTTCCCGACAACAGCCATAGCGCCACCGTCACCGCGTGGCGGATGCAACAGATCTGCTTCCAGATCGACCCCTGCCTCATGCAGAAGGGCGGCGACGCGATCAAAGGCAACCGCTTGATCGTCGGAGAATTCAATAGGTGCTGCGCTCATGGCGCGACCCTATAGGCGCGGGGCTAGCTGCACCAGAGCAGACCGCCCCGCATCCGGCGGTTTCGCCTCACCCTGTCAACGCAACTGGACCTAGGCGCCCCGCCCCACCAAACGAACGGTCGAACCATAGCGTCGACAGTTCGGTCTGAATGCCTGCCCGCTCAGCAACACGATGGTACGCCTCTGTGGAATAGTCCCACAAGCCGAGACAGATCCGATCCCGCCCTTCGCCCATGGTTCCGACAATTTCGGGGCTAAACCCAAGAGAACGGTAGATCCGCACCATCCTTCGATCAAAGACACCTGCGAAATGGGCGATGTTGAAGTTCCGCATGATCTCCAGTCCACCAAGGGTTAAAGCCCCGGCAACATTGCCACTAGCGTCACGGGACAGGCAGAAGCGGGTGCATTCCCAGATCAGAGGGCTGCTGATCGCGTCCTCCCCCGTCAGCTCAGGAAAGACATCGTTTACCATGATGGGGCCAGTGGATGGCAGAAACCGCATTGAGCCACCATGACTGCCATCGGGTTGCTCCCAAATCACATAGAGCGGATCCAGCGCATCATATTCGTCGCGCTCTTCGCCGTGACCATCAACCGACACATCCCAGCCGAGCCGTGTCTTGAACTGATCTGCACGATCTACAAACATTGAATGAGCCAACTCACGGTGCTGGTTCAGGTCGTGTGCATATACATAACGAAGCATAATTAGTCCCCTTTAGATAGAAAAGTGGGACCAGATTACGACCAGAAGAGATTCTCAACTATAAGGTTAATGAATGCTAATCGCTTCAACACCTTAGATGATGATGAGCCCAAGACTCAGGGCGCGGGCGATAGCATGGGTGGTATTGATAGCTCCCAATTTGAAGCGCGCGCTCTCAATATAGACTCGCAATGTATGTTCTGAGATGGTCAGTGTCTTAGCCACCTGCGCGCGACTGTAACCCATTGCGAGCAGGGTCAGCGCGTCGATCTCTCGCGGTGACAAGGGCTGCACATGTTCAGGACTGCGGTCCGGCTCGAACTCCAACGCCTTGCGATTGAAGTAGTGGCCAATCAGTATCAGATCCCGGCTGTGTTTGTCCGTAAATCCGGCCCAGGTTTCATCATCACAGTTATGACTAACCGTGAACAAGGCAAACTGTCCATTCGGCCCACGGATCGGAATTGAGTATCCTTGGTTCCCGACGTCATGGGCCATTGCATCCTGAAGAAATTCACGTGCCGGCTTGGAGCTCCAATCCAACCGCCGCCAATCCACTGGGTGAAATCGCTGATAGCAGCCGATGATCACCGGATCGACACGCACATAGGATTTTTCCTGATAGCGTTCGATCCAGTCCTGCGAGTAGGTGCCAAAGTGATAGTGATCCCCTGCGCTATCAACCCAATGATACATCGCATGGTCGACCTCAAATGTGTCGCACACTCTCTGAATGATCTCTTGCAAGCCATCAACCGTAGTTGTGGCGTCCAGCACCTCGAGGATCAGATCAAGATTTACTTTGGTTGCCATGAACCGCCTGATTTCTCACTTTATCGCCGCGCAGCCCCTCTGCGCCATCAAGGATGGAGGCATAATTTGCATCCCGTTCCCAGACGTCTATGTGCCGCGATCGCCGATGCAGCGTCAACGGAAAGACCTCATAATGAACATGTTTTTATTCGCTACAAGTTTATCTAGCACGTGGTATCACATTGTCTGCCCTACAATGCCAGACAGCTTCAATCCCCGCCATCCTGTACGTCCACACCAAGCGGAAACCAGCAAGCCAACTTAATGTACAAAAAAACGCCAGTCGCAGCATGCGACTGGCGGGAAAAACGCTGATTACCGGCTAATGTCTTAGCCTGCCAGGACATCCTCCAATGTGCGCAGACCGGTGCGCGGAGCTTGAACCAGAACAGACATATTGCCTGGCTTATGTTCATTCCGCAGCATCTTCATATGTGCCTCTGGTAGGTCCGACCAAGAAAACACCTCAGACATGCAAGGGTCCAAGCGACGCTCCACCATCAGCTTGTTGGCAGCCGCCGCCTGCTTCAGATGCGCAAAATGTGATCCCTGAAGACGCTTTTGGTGCATCCACATATACCGCACATCAAAGGTTAGATTGTAGCCTGTGGTGCCCGCACAGATCACGACCATGCCGCCCTTTTTGCAAACGAATGTCGAAACCGGAAAGGTGCTCTCGCCGGGATGTTCAAACACCATATCCACATTCACACCCTTACCGGTGATATCCCAGATCGCTTTACCGAATTTACGGGCTTCCTTGAACCAGGCTGCGTACTCTGGGGTGTTCACTGTCGGCATCTGCCCCCAGCAGTTAAAATCTTTGCGGTTGATAACGCCCTTGGCCCCGAGCCCCATTACGAAATCACGTTTGCTCTCGTCCGAGATCACCCCGATCGCGTTGGCACCTGCCGTGTTGATCAACTGGATCGCATAAGAGCCAAGACCACCCGACGCGCCCCAGACCAGAACGTTCTGACCCGGCTTCAAATCATGCGGCTCGTGGCCGAACAGCATTCGATACGCGGTGGCCAATGTAAGTGTGTAACAGGCGCTTTCTTCCCATGTCAGATGTTTGGGACGCGGCATCAGCTGCTGTGACTGAACATTTGTGAACTGCGCAAAGGATCCGTCAGGGGTCTCATAGCCCCAAATCCGCTGGCTTGGAGAATACATCGGATCGCCGCCGTTGCACTCCTCATCATCGCCATCATCCTGGTTGCAGTGAATCACCACTTCGTCGCCAACTTTCCAGCGCTTTACCTTGTCCCCTACCGCCCACACGATGCCCGAGGCATCAGAACCGGCAATATGGAACGGGGCTCCATGGCCGTCAAAGGGGCTGATCGGCGTGCCAAGCGCGGCCCAAACGCCGTTGTAGTTCACACCCGCAGCCATCACAAGAACCAGCACATCGTGGCTGTCCAGCTTGGGCACATCAACAACCTCCTGAACCATCGCTGTATCCGGGTTGCCGTGGCGCTCCTTGCGGATGGTCCAAGCGTACATTTTCTGCGGCACATACCCCATCGGGGGCAGCTCACCAATCTCATAGAGCTCTTTTTCAGGGGCCTCGTAGGAGAGGGCGCCGTTTTGCGTATCCAAAGCCATGCTGGCCTCCATTTATTCCGCTGTTTGCCGCAATGCAGAATCACGGCTGCTATCTAGGGAATAGAATTCGACAAGCAAGAATGCAACAACATTTACTCATTTTAGGTAATTTTATGACCCAGCAGATGCAGAAAAACTATTCGCCGTTGCAGCATTATTCGGCTGTGAAGGTAGGTCACCTGATGGCGAAGGGATCAGATGACGGATCGAATTCGCGTAATACATCAGGAGCTCGTGCTGGTTTGCCACGATGCGGTATTGGCCACCCTGCTGATGCACTATTCCCCTCACTACCAGTTGGCGCAGGCCTACATCTGCCGCGTATCCACGGCTGTCTCGTGGCGTGTGGACATGAGCAAATGGCATCTGTGCCAGAAGGTCATCCATCGCATGTTCTATTGCGGATCGGCTAAGCGGCCGTGCGCCATCTGACGCACGCACCAAAGCCGCCGCGACCAGGGCAACAGGCAAGACGGGAACACATTCACCGATCCGCCGCATCAATTCCTCTGCCAGCACCGTTGGCGTGTTTTCTCCTTCCTCGCGCAGGAAAAAACCCCGAAAACTGAGGGGGCGACCAAAGCTAACGGCAGCATAGCCGAACCGCTGATAACGCCCGGTCATCCAGAGCCAAAGTTGGCGCGCGATACGAATTGCCACAACATGGATCGGGGCGCGGAACCGGCGTTCACCGGATTGCGCCGCAGAGGTCAGAATTTTATCCTCCAGCACCCGATCATAGTTCAACGCAACCGGCACAAAAACCACATCACGACCGCTGTCTTCCTGCGCAACCTGCCCGTCCACAATATACTTCAGCAATCCCAGCTTCGGCTCCGCCAAGGAACCATCTAGACTTAGGCCGCCTTCAGGAAATATCGCCTGGGTGACACCGTTTTGAGTAGCAAGACGTACATAGGTTGCCAGCACACGGCGATAGAGATCATTTCTGGATTTACGACGGATGAAGTAGGCCCCCATCGCGCGGATCAATCGCGACAATGGCCAGACCCGCGCCCACTCCCCAACAGCATATGACAAAGCTGAGCGATCCGCGGCCAGATAGGTGATCAACACGTAGTCCATATTGGAACGGTGGTTCATGACAAAGACCACAGTGGCCTCAGGGTCGATCGCCTTCAGGGCCGTCTCGTCGATGTATCCCAAGCGGACCCGATAGATGGCATTGGACAAAAACCGTGCCAAACGGATTGCGATACTGAAATAGGCAACTGCCGAAAACGACGGAACAATCTCACGGGCATAGCGCCGGGCTTCTTCGAAGGCGACGTTTTCAGGAATGCCCTGCGCCCGGGCATGATCCGCCATCGCCTGCGCTACTTGGGGGTCATAGATCAGCCGCTGGATCATGTCGTATCTTCGCGCCAGCTTGAAAGGTTGGATCGGCCGTTCAAGCCGCTGGTTCAATCGCGCAACGGCCCGTTCCAGGCGACGTCGAAAGAACCATCGTACGGACGGGAACAAAAAATGCGAGGCAAAGGTGACCGCAGCAAACAGCACGATCAGCACAAAAAGCCACATTGGGAGTTCGACGGTCTGCGTCATCACCTTGGACCCTTGCCCAAGCCAGACAGCTTTACAAGCCCCTTGCCCGCTCAGGTCGTCCGCCAGCCGCACCGCGCCGTTGTCCGATCGGCACCTAAGCATATCAAAGCAACAGGTGTCATTCGTACACAGCGGGATCAGGTTCAGATTTGCTGAAATGCCGCAACGCAGCGAATTGACACCGGCTAATAATTGCTATTTAGATCATCAAAGCGAAATATAATTACCGAAACACCGAAAAGAGGCCGATAATGCCGCAGACGCAAAAAGACCGCCCCTGGCTGATCCGCACCTATGCCGGCCATTCGACTGCCAGTGCTTCTAACGCACTCTATCGCAGCAACCTGGCCAAAGGCCAAACCGGCCTCAGCGTGGCCTTCGACCTGCCCACACAGACAGGTTATGACAGCGACCATATTCTGGCGCGCGGCGAGGTTGGCAAGGTCGGTGTACCCATTTGCCATTTGGGTGACATGCGGAGCCTGTTTGACCAGATCCCATTGGAGCAGATGAACACCTCGATGACGATCAACGCCACGGCACCCTGGCTGCTGTCTCTCTATATTGCAGTGGCAGAGGAACAGGGGGCCGACATTTCGCAACTGCAAGGCACCGTACAGAACGACCTGATCAAGGAATACCTGAGCCGCGGCACCTATATTTGCCCCCCCGGTCCCAGTCTCAAGATGATCGCGGATGTGGCAGAGTACTGCTATTCCAATGTTCCCAAATGGAACCCGATGAATGTCTGTTCCTATCATCTGCAAGAAGCCGGTGCGACGCCCGAGCAAGAGCTGGCCTTCGCCCTGGCCACGGCACAAGCCGTATTGGATGCCCTGAGGCCACGCGTCCCTGCAGAAGATTTTCCGGCGCTGGTCGGGCGCATTTCCTTTTTTGTAAACGCAGGCATCCGGTTTGTCACGGAGATGTGTAAGATGCGCGCCTTTGTCGATCTCTGGGACGAGATCTGCGAAACTCGCTACGGCGTCAGCGAAGCCAAATATCGCCGTTTCCGCTATGGAGTGCAGGTGAATTCTCTGGGGCTTACAGAACAGCAGCCTGAGAACAATGTCTACCGCATCCTGATCGAAATGCTCGCGGTCACATTGTCCAAGAAAGCCCGTGCCCGTGCCGTGCAATTGCCCGCCTGGAACGAGGCACTCGGTCTGCCGCGCCCTTGGGATCAGCAGTGGTCCATGCGCATGCAGCAAATTCTGGCGTATGAGACAGATCTTCTGGAATACGGTGATCTTTTTGACGGTAACCCCGTGGTAGATGCCAAAGTCGAGGCGCTGAAAGATGGCGCGCGAGCCGAGTTGGCAACCCTTGACAGCATGGGCGGTGCGGTTGCTGCGATCGACTATATGAAGGGACGGCTGGTGGACTCCAACGCGGAACGTCTGAACCGGATTGAGCGCAACGAAACCGTCGTCGTCGGCGTCAACAAATGGACCGAAGGGGAGCCCTCTCCTCTCCAGACGGAAGACGGCGGCATCATGGTGGTGGATCCGGCCGTAGAGCACGAACAAATAGGTCGCCTAAATAACTGGCGCCAAGAACGCAACGTAAAGGCTGTGGAGCAGGCGCTGACAAATCTGCGCAATGCGGCGCAGCAAGGAGACAACATCATGCCACCCTCCATCGCGGCCGCAAAGGTAGGGGTGACGACGGGGGAATGGGCCGAGGAAATGCGCAAAGTATACGGCACCTATCGTGGGCCAACCGGGGTATCTGGCGCTGTCTCCAATCAGACACAAGGACTGGATGAGCTGCGCGAAAAGGTGAATGCTGTTAGTGATCAACTGGGGCGCCGTTTGAAGTTTCTGGTCGGCAAACCCGGCCTTGATGGTCATTCCAATGGTGCAGAACAGATTGCCTTCCGCGCCCGCGACTGCGGCATGGACATCACCTATGACGGCATCCGCATGACGCCCGAAGAACTTGTTGCCACAGCAATCGCGGATGATGCGCATGTGGTGGGTATGTCGATACTGTCCGGCAGTCACCTCCCCCTGATTGAGGAATTGATGGGGCGTATGCACAACGCTGGTCTATCCCATGTACCTGTTATCGTCGGGGGAATCATTCCCGACGATGATGCGGCTTTGCTTAAAAAAATGGGTGTAGCGCGTGTTTATACACCCAAGGATTTTGAGCTTAACGCAATCATGGGGGATATTGTTGAACTTGCGAAACAACCGGAAACGGCGGCGCATTAGCGGATTTCCGCAAATACCAATAAGTATCGCAAATTTACTGATGAAATAGTCAGAGAAATAGCGTCATAAATGAATGCACATCGACAAATCACGAAGTGCATTCATTTATGGAGAAGAAAATGACCGTTGACCTCACATCGATGTCGCGAAAAGAGCTTTTGGAATTGCAGACGGGCGTCGAAAAAGCACTAAAGGACGCAGAGCAGCGTGAGCGTATCGAAGCGCTTAAAGCGGCGGAAGAAGCTGCCGCAAGATTTGGTTTTTCTCTGGACGAGATTGCTGGCAGTGGTCGGACCACCACAAAGAAAACTAAAGCCGCTCCGAAATACCGCAACCCTCAGAACCCAGAAGAAACCTGGACGGGCCGGGGTCGCAAACCCCATTGGGTGCACGCAGCGCTAACGTCGGGTGTTGATATTTCCGACTTGGAAATCTGAATTCCAATAGTTGAGGATTTAGAATGACTGTTCATATCGGAGCCACCAAAGGCGACATTGCCGAAACAGTTTTGTTGCCAGGGGATCCCTATCGCGCAAAATGGGCAGCTGAGACATTTTTGCAGGATGTACGCCTCGTAAATGAGGTACGCGGCATGCTGGGATACACCGGCACCTGGAACGGCCACCCTGTCACCGTTCAAGGCAGCGGTATGGGAATGCCCTCGCTGTCGATCTACGTCAATGAATTGATCCGCGATTATGGTGCAAAAACACTGATCCGCATCGGCTCTTGTGGTGGGATGCAGGATAAGGTGAAAATCCGCGATGTCATCCTTGCAATGACGGCGACAACGCTCAGCTCACCATCGCGCGGGATTTTTAAGGAAGTGAATTACGCGCCCTGCGCCGATTGGTCTCTCCTTCAGGCAGCAGTAAAGGCCGCTGAAACCCGATCGCTCAACCCGCATGTCGGCGGCATCTATTCCTCTGATGTCTTTTACGATGAACGCCCAGACCTAAACGAACAGATGGTTCGGCACGGGATTTTGGGTGTCGAGATGGAGGCAGCAGAGCTTTATACTCTGGCGGCACGCTATGATTGTCGTGCACTGGCGGTGCTGACCGTGTCCGATCACCTCGGCACCGGCGAGGCGCTGCCCTCGGATCAGCGCGAGCGCAGCTTTGGTGACATGGTTGAAATCGCTCTTGAAGCGGCTATTGCTTAAGCAGTTGGAATCGAAGCACAAGCAATGAGAAAAGGCAGTGCAGACCGGGCTGCCTTTTCTCCTTTCAACCCGATTATCTTTCAGCCGCGTCCATGGCTGCGATTATAGCCATTCTGCTTCGGCGACTGCCAACCAGAGAGCGCCTCGGTTTCAGGCGCGAACACCTCAACCAGCAGAGGGTGGCAGCGGGCGGTATCACTGGTGTGCTCAGCTCCACAATCTCCACCCGGACAGGCACTAAGCGCACCAAGCAGATCGATTTCTGCAAAGAACTCCAGATAATCTCCCGGCCGTACCGGGCTTGCCTTCATGAAGTACTGACCCGTGTTGCGGGTAAATCCAGTGCACATAAAGACGTTCAAAACATCATGTATATGCGGTTCAGCCTCTGAGAGAGACATCCCCAAGTGATCCGCTAAAGCGCGGGTCAGATTGGAATGGCAACAATGATGATAGTGTTCACCTGATAGCAGATTTCCGGTGTAGGGGTCACAGCGGGTGCCAATAACATCGTGAACCGATCCACCATATTGATCTATGCCATACCAGCCCAGCGTATCAGAAATTATGGTCGCCATCGGACGCAGGTGCGGCAGGCTGCTCCATAGCTGTTCCCCTGTTGTGACATGGGTGCCATGCAGCGCCCGTGTCTTGCCCGAAAAGAACCGCTCGCTAAGATCGTTCATGTTCCACAGGTTGAGATCACCCACCTGAGGCCCCTCAACCGACGTGATCCGAAAAAACTGACCCGCAGGCACGGTAAAACAGGAAGCTTCTCGAGGCTTCACCAGAACCTCATCCATTTTTTGCGCCGTTTCGCGCGCTGCCTGATAGGTGGCCAGGTTCGGTTGAGGCAATGTTTCATTAGGATAACAGATAACCGGCGCAACCGCGCGCCGGCGGTCGGCATCTGCTGGAGTTGGCGTGTTCACCTGGGATGATGGGATCTCGGACATGGCGCAAACCTTCCTATTGTTTGCGCCATCAAAACCCGAGTTACCGGTGGGAACAAGCTGTTGTTCCACACCCTACCCTGTTCGCCGATCAAACCCACGAGATCAGATCACCACCACATCAAGCGGTGGGAACCCGTTAAAGCCGACAGAAGCATAGGTCGTTGTATAGGCACCACAGGAATGGATCACCACACGGTCGCCTGACTTCAGCTCCAGCGGCATTTGATACAGCTGCTTTTCATAAAGCACATCAGCACTGTCACAAGACGGGCCTGCCAGGATGCAAGGACCGGCCTGCTCATCGCTATGATCTGTGGTGATCCGGTAGCGGATCGCTTCGTCCATAGTCTCCGCCAAACCCGAGAATTTGCCGATGTCCAGATAAACCCAGCGATGCAGATCATTCGCATCCTTGCGTGACACAAGTAACACTTCTGCTGCAATTGCGCCGGCCTCGGCCACCAGACCGCGGCCCGGCTCGGCCATGATCTCGACTGCGTCGGGGAAGCGAGCGTTGACCAATGCCATGACCTCTTGCGCATAGCGGTTGGGTTCCATCACTTCGCTGCCATAACTGGCCGGGAAGCCCCCACCAATGTTCAACAGCGTCAACGCATGACTCCCGGCCTTGGCCATCTGCCAGACTTTGGCCACCTGATCCAATGTGTCTGCCCACATCTGTGGCTCACGGGTTTGCGAGCCGACGTGGAATGACAGCCCAGATACCACCAAGCCCAGTTCACGGGCACGGTCCATTAGACTAAGCGCCATCGTGGCGGAGCACCCAAATTTTCGGCTGAGAGGCCAGTCGGCCCCGGTCGCCTCGACCAGCAAGCGGATGCAGACACGGGCCCCTGGTGCATGTACGGCCATTTTGTCCAGCTCGGCCAAGGCATCAACCGCGAAATGGGTGATCCCGATCTCATGGGCAAAGGCGATATCGGCAGGCCGTTTGATCGTGTTGCCAAAAGAAATCTGGCTAGGTTTTGCACCTGCCGCCAGACACATCTCGATCTCTGCGCGACTAGCAGCGTCAAAATTCGCCCCCATACGGGTCAACCGGCGCAGAATCTGCGGCTCCGGATTGGCTTTCACGGCGTAGTGGATGCGGGCACGTCCCAGGCCTTGAGCCAGGGCGACGTATTGCCGGGCAACGGCTTGGCTGTCGATCACCAGTGTCGGACGGTCAAACGCATTCTGTGCAATGTACAACAGGTGGCGCGAAACGGGGACAATAGAATTACGACGGGCAAGTTGCCCGGTTACGTTTGCGTTCATGGTCATCTCCAAAAGACCCGGCCATCTATGACCGCTCACTTCAATCAGAGACGTTACCGTCGCTACGTAACCATGGGGGAGAACCCTTGGGACAGAGGCGCGTGCGTTGGCGTCTATGCGCCATATCCACCAAAGCCCTGAGTCGATCAAGTGTTATTTACGCTTAATCCGTCAACTTATACGTAATTTTAACCCTTACTGAATCAACGCAGATTTTCATCATTGAGGGCAAGGTTTGCCACTATCTGGTGTCCCCATCTGGCGCGCCGAACCGAAGGCAGGTCGACGGTACTGCCGCTCCCAGCTGAACAGCGCCGCAGGCGGCACAGCGCCACTGGTCTGCTGCCCGTTCCTGCCGCCACCGGCAGTGACGGCTAAGGTTTGAGGTTTTGTGACGCCAGAGAAAATAACCAAAGACGCCCATCAAAAGAAGCAGGATCAACACTGGCATGCCATCTGTCTACCCTTCGGCCATCGCAATCGCAATCACAGCAAATATCTTACTGCGTTACCTAAGGTTAGGCCGCAGCATAATAATCTACAGCACCCTCGGTCGATGTAACCGCATCCGGAGAGAGCTGGCTTAAGCGTGGTTCCGGAGTATAGTAAGCCCAGGCTTGATCCAGATGGGCAAGCGCCTCTGCAGCACAGTTAGCGGATAAGATTGTTGAAACACATGCGACGACCGAACTGGTCTGTCTTGCTGGTTGGTGGGTCATTTGATCGCTCCTGCTCAGGATGAGTATCTCTCCCTCTTTCTCAAATGTAGCCCCTCGCGTCACCTTGCACACCACGCATCTGAGCAACGACGCCATGCGCCCTGCGCAACCCGTTCGAGCGCAGGCAAGCGCTACGGAAACCGCACTTACCCCAACATCAGATTTCCAGCCAATCCCAGCGCAAAACCAGCAACAGCCCCAAGTGCCGACCAGTTGCAGCCAGAAGTATGGGCCTTGGGCGCGATATCCTGAAACAGCAAATACAGGATGCCCCCAGCGGCAAATATCATAATACCCCCAAGTAGTTCAGGCAGGTTCGCCATCCAGGCAAGCCCGATCAATGCACATATCGGGCCCAGCGCAGCCAACCCCAGAAACACCAGTAGTAGATGCCAAATTGGTCGATCATCGTGCCACAACTCCCTGAACGCAGCGAAGCCCTCGGGCAAGTTTTGCAGGAAAATCATAATCGCTAGTAAAGTAGCAGTTGCACGGTCATGAACAAGCATGGCTCCCAGCGCCAGCGCCTCGGGCAGAAAATCCAGCACCATCGCGAGCAGCAACGCACCGCTACCGCCAACCCGGTCCATGATTGTATCAACCCAGGCGAAAAATACCCCACCTGCCACCAACAGTCCCAACGCCAGTGCTGGCGACAGGGCCTTTGCCCCTTCAGGGACAAGCACCAACGCGACAGCGGACAGCAAAGCGCCACCACCAAACGCCGTCACCGCATGAAGAACCCCATCGCGCAGCTTGGCGTTACGAATATGCACCCAGCGCGCCAAAAGACCACCAAGCGGCATCGAGAGACCAGCAAAACCAGCCAGTAATATCGCTGTCACATAGGGTGTCATTGTAGCATGGTTATGCAGGTCGGGATGCTGTTTCAACCCGTACCAACGGCCACAATAAAAATCGCCGCCCGAAGTTAGCGGGCGGCGACATTCCAGGGCTGTCAGGTCATCAAGTTAAACCGCGCGTTCGACCATCATCTGTTTGATGTGCGAAATTGCCTTTGCGGGGTTCAGGCCCTTTGGGCATGTCTTTGCGCAGTTCATGATGGTGTGGCACCGGTAGAGTTTGAAGGGGTCTTCCAGCTCGTCCAGACGCTCGGGCGTGGCCTCATCCCGGCTATCGATGATCCAGCGATATGCGTGCAGCAAAGCGGCTGGCCCAAGATAGCGATCACCGTTCCACCAATAACTTGGGCAGGACGTCGAACAGGACGCGCACATCACGCACTCATATAGGCCATCCAGTTTCTTGCGATCCTCGATAGACTGCTTCCACTCCTTGGCGGGACGGTTGGTTTTGGTCTCCAGCCACGGCATGATAGAGGCATGCTGCGCATAGAAATGCGTCAGGTCGGGAATGAGGTCCTTCACCACCGGCATATGCGGCAGCGGGTAGATCTTCACATCGCCCTTAACCTCATCCAGGCCATAAATGCAGGCCAGCGTATTGATCCCGTCGATGTTCATCGCGCAAGATCCACAAATGCCCTCACGGCAAGAGCGGCGGAAGGTCAATGTCGGATCAATCTCATTTTTGATCTTGATGAGCGCGTCCAGAATCATCGGTCCGCATTTGTCCATATCGACAAAATAGGTATCCACCTGCGGGTTCTTGCCGTCATCCGGATTCCAGCGATAGATGCTGAATTTGCGCACATTGGTTGCGCCTTCGGGCTTGGGCCAGGTTTTACCCGTGGTGATCTTGGAATTTTTCGGAAGTGCGAATTCGACCATAGATCGTTCTCCTTGCTTAGCTGCCCGCCAACCGCAGGCACGTGGCGCTGCGACGGCAGGAGATCGGTGAGCTCGTCCCGGCAATTCGGCCGGATCGAGGGTCTGTCGAAGAGGCAACCACAAGGGTCGCAATGGCATCAGCGAAGAGACAGGTGACTGCAATCATTCCAAGCCCCCCGCTGCAAAAGGTGTGTGTACAGCAAGCTTGGACAACTGCACTGCATCCTGCGGAAACTGACGTTCGAGACAGGCACAAAGCGCATCATCACGGGCAGCCAAATGCAGGATCGCCTGATACTCAGGATCCTCTGCCATCTGCTGCCAACGCTGATCACTTGCCAGATCAGCCCCCTCGTTTGTGAAGGGTTCAAACGATGACCCGCCACCATAGGGCTGGATCGCACCAAGCGAATTGTCGAGGCATGGCAGACCAAGCGCGGACAGGCAATCTGCGCGATAGGCTGCATCGCTGATCCAATCGTCGTAGCAGATCAAAGTGAGTGCCAGCGCCTCTGCATCAGTGGCCAGCTCCAGCATCCTGCGATAGCTGTCGATGGCCCGCAGAACCACCGAACCGCGATGGGCCAGGGTGACGCCAGAGTTACGCTGTAGTTTTTTCAACAGGGACGCGGACCAGTTCAAGAAACCGCGGATAAGCAGAATGTCACCATTCAGCAGAGACTCATCCAGATTTCCAGATAAAGGCCGGTCGATACTGAAATCGGACGGGACCGCGTCCTCATACGAGATCAATAGCAGCCCGCCCTGCTTCATCTTCGCACCAAGCGCCGCCAAATCGCTGCCGTCCTGCCGCGAGAGACGCTGAGCATCATGCTCCACACCACGATGATTAAGAAGCGGCATCCGGCCCGGTTTGCAATTGTTGAAGAACAGTGCTTTGCCAGCCGGGGCATTGCGCTGCAACCAATTGGCAATCGCGTGATTGCCCGAACGGCGCATACCGAACAAACGCAACGCAACATCGGGCTGCCATTCAAGCTCGGGCCAACGCCGGGACGGCGCCATGCCGACCTTATTCGATGGCACCGAAGAGGTTTGCTCAACAACCATCATAGCCGTCCTCGCAAACTGAAAACTGCATCCTGGTCACGGCTCTGCGGCCCCCAACGCCGGAGGCCGCATGCCACGAAATATGACAAGATGCGCAGCATCACGCTCTTAGAAAGTCCGTGCCTTGGGCGCGATCTTCTGTTCGCTGATACCACCCTCTGCCTCGGTGGTGAGACGATCGGTTATGACTGGGCGATAGGTCAGATCCACCTTATTCCCATCAACACGGCTCACGGTGTGAACACGCCATTTTTCATCGTCGCGGGTTGTAAAATCCTCATGCGCATGGGCGCCACGGCTTTCCTCGCGCGCCTCGGCACCGACGATGGTTGCCAACGCGTTGGGCATCAGGTTGGTCAGCTCCAGCGTTTCCATCAGGTCCGAGTTCCAGACCAGCGAACGGTCTGTCACAGCAAGGTCGTCTAATTTGGCCGCAATTGCGGTCATCTTGGTCACCCCTTCGGCCATAGTCTCCGACGTCCGGAACACCGCTGCGTCGCCCTGCATCGTGCGCTGCATTTCAAGGCGTAGATCTGCGGTTGAGATACTGCCCTTAGCATGACGCAGCCCGTCGAAACGATCAAAGGCCTTGTCGATCTGGGACTGGTTCAGCACCGGATTGGCACTGCCGGCGTCCACAACCTTACCCGCACGAATTGCAGCTGCACGGCCAAAGACCACAAGGTCAATCAACGAGTTGGAGCCCAGACGGTTGGCACCATGAACCGAAGCACAGCCAGCCTCGCCCACGGCCATGAGGCCTGGCACCACAGCGGTTGGATCATCGGCGGTTGGGTTCAGCACCTCCCCCCAGTAGTTGGTGGGGATACCGCCCATGTTGTAGTGGACGGTCGGCAGAACCGGGATCGGCTCCTTGGTCACATCCACACCGGCGAAGATCTTTGCAGACTCCGAAATCCCCGGCAGCCGTTCCGCCAGCGCTTCGGATGGTAGGTGGCTGAGGTTCAGGTGAATGTGATCACCATGCTCCCCGACGCCGCGCCCTTCGCGGATTTCCATGGTCATCGAACGCGAAACATAGTCACGCGGCGCCAGATCCTTATACTGGGGCGCATAGCGCTCCATAAACCGTTCGCCTTCGGAGTTGGTCAGATATCCGCCTTCGCCGCGCGCGCCTTCGGTGATCAAGCAGCCTGAGCCATAGATGCCGGTCGGGTGGAACTGAACAAATTCCATATCCTGCAATGCAAGGCCTGCGCGGGCCACCATGCCGCCACCGTCACCGGTGCAGGTATGCGCAGAGGTCGCGGAAAAATAAGCACGGCCATAACCACCCGTCGCCAGCACCACCATCTTGGCGTTGAAGACATGCATAGTGCCGTCATCCAGTTTCCAACAGACTACACCCTGGCACTGACCTTCATCGGACATGATCAGGTCGATGGCGAAATACTCGACATAGAACTCTGCATTGTTCTTCAGCGACTGTCCGTAAAGCGTGTGCAGGATCGCATGGCCGGTCCGGTCGGCGGCCGCACAGGTCCGCTGTACAGCGGGGCCTTCGCCAAACTCTGTGGTGTGGCCACCAAACGGACGCTGGTAGATCTTGCCTTCTTCGGTCCGCGAGAACGGCACGCCATAGTGCTCCAACTCATAAACCGCTTTCGGCGCTTCACGGGCCAAATATTCCATCGCATCGGTGTCGCCCAGCCAGTCAGAACCTTTGACGGTGTCATACATGTGCCACTGCCAGTGATCCGGGCCCATGTTGGAAAGCGATGCCGCGATGCCACCCTGCGCCGCCACAGTGTGAGAGCGGGTTGGGAACACCTTGGTCACACAGGCGGTTCGCAGCCCCTGTTCCGCCATGCCAAGCGTCGCCCGCAAACCTGCACCGCCTGCGCCTACAACAACGACGTCGTATTCGTGGGTTTCATATTCATATGCTGCTGTCATCGTTTTTTCCTTACCGCGCATATTCTAAAGGGCGAGTTTAACTAGGGCGAACAGACCCGCCGCGATCAGAGTGTAGGAAAAAGCAGCAACAATAATGAGAGCCAGCTTTTCCGCAACGCCGTGCATGTAATCCTCAATCGCAGCGTTTGCTTCATGCAACAGGTGCAATGTGATCACGATCAGGCTCAGCGCCATAACGATGGTCGGGAAGGGACGTGAAAAATAGGCAAAAACTTCTGCTTGGGTGCCCCCCAGCCCATAGCCAAACGTGAAGATAAAGAGAGGAACTATGGGGACCAGAAGGATCGAGCTGACCATCATTTGCCAGTGATGACGTGTTCCGGATCGCCCTGCACCCAGCCCTTGGGCTCGTTTGCGGTCAGTCAGATATTTCATCAGCTCGCTCCTTACACCAGTACGACGGTGACTACGGTCAGGATTGTGGCGCCAATAAACATGCCCAAGCCCATCTTTTCGGAAATGCTAACCTCTAGTAGGTAGCCAAAATCCCAGATCACGTGACGTAGCCTGCCAAGCATGTGATACCATAGGGCCCAGGTCGCACCGAGCAGAACCAGATCACCCAGCCAACTCCGCAGAATACCGTCAATAATGACAAAAGCACCTTCAGAGGTTGCCGCGGCCAAAAGCCACCAAACCACCAGCAGAGTAAGGACAAGCAATGCAATCCCGGTGACACGGACCATGATCGACGACATAGAAGTCATCTGTGGGCGATAGATCGACAAATGTGGCGAGAGCGGGCGGTTGCCCCGATTTACATCGGCCATGTTGGCTCCTTTCCGGTTAGCTGACGACGTTTTAGCGGTTTTTTGCGTCCTGTCACGTAAACGAGCGATAAAAGTATGCAGTTATTTATTGGAACGCAGCGAAAACAGAGATATGTGATCACAGCTTTCCATTAAGTGATCACAAAATAGGATATCTTAGATTCCTTACAGAATCACATGGTGTTCGCAAATTTATTGCAGCGTTGGAACGAAGCTGTGCAAACCCGCGTTTTGCTGGGCCACCTCACGCAGCAGCTTTTTGCGGATGGCCTGCGGGTAATCTTCGAATCTGGCAGCGGTCTGTACAAAAGCGCCCGGACCATGGATCACCTGCTCAAAGAAATAAGCTGTGAGGTCCGGCTCGCTCTCTTCAATAGCTAGGGCGTTGACAGTAACACCGGCTGCACTGAGTGCGCCGCGAATGGCGATTGGCTCGATCCCCTCATTAGAAGGTCCGTCCCCCGAGACATCAATGACCCGACGACGACAGCTGGGTACTTGGTCAAACTGCGCCAGGGCGAGTTGCAGCGCCTCGCCAATACCAGTTGCATAATTACGCCAAGGGCGTGGCGCAGTGGCGATCTCTGCCGCCAATTGATCGATGGAACGGAAGTCGGTTGTACTGCGCCAGTCCAGCGTCAGATCCTGCCGCCCGCTACCGGACCATTGGATCAACGCCACCCGCGCCTGTGCCCGAACCAAAGCCTCGGCCACGACACCATCGCGCAGAGCAGTAGCCAGCCCTTCCATCTGGGTTCGATATTCCTCGACATCAACACTGCCCGAGACATCTACGGCAAGTACCAGAGCCAAATCGCAAGCGCGCGCCGGTGTCGACACCTGGACAATAAGCGTGAAAACCAACAGTCGGAAAATCTGCATATGGCTAGCTTAACTAAAACCGAACCGCGGCCCTATTGTTTTTCTCGTGATCGGTTTTGATCCGCAAACAATATCTCCATCGGTGCCCAGTGAGACAGCGGGCGACGGCTAAGACGATCATAGGCAAACCAGTTACCGCCTCCAGCAGGCTGGTCCCACAGTCGGTCAATTTCTAGCCCGGCCAGCGCACAATAAAGCAATGTCCCAACAGCGCCATGACCACAGATGATTAACGCACGCCCTTCGTGAGCTGCCTCTGCGGAGAGCGCCTCGCGTAGAATGCGGGCCTGTGCAGCTTGCGCTGTCTCCCAACCGCGGACTGATCGCGTAGGGCTGGCAAAAAACGCGTCCGCTTGCCGCTCAAACGCGTCCGGCGGCAGAAACCCGGTACTGCTGCGATCATTCTCATGGGTGTGGGGGCGCTGCTCAAGGTCCACGCCCAGCGCATTGGCCAGCGGTGTGGCAGTCTCAATCGCTTTGCGCTCTGCACTACAAACCATTGCAACAGGACAAGTCGACGACAGATCCGCAACACGTTTCGCTAGCAGATCAACGCGTTCTGACCCCAATGGGGACAAACGCCACTCGGTCACCTCAACCTGCGGGTCCACAACAACTTGAGGATGGGTGATGTAGATCGCCGTCTGTGGAGTCAGTTGCATGGCCCGGCCTCTCTGCCACTGCGTTAGAGCGGCATTAGGGCCCAATAGTCGAGATCCAGCAAGACCTCTGAGCGATATTTTCCGTCCTCACCCTTGAGCTGGAAGGGCGCGCCACCGCTGGTCGCCACCAGCCGCAACCGGATAGCGCCAACACCGGGCGCGCTAGTCTCAGCCTTATCCAACACTTCGGACCAGGCACGGATCGTCATGCCGGCCGTACATGGGTTAGCATGCGCGCCGCCGTTCAGCCCGACAATCATCTGTGCATTAGCAAGACCATTAAACGACAAAGCTCGCGCCATAGAGATCACATGACCACCATAGATCAGCCGGGTCCCATCCGGGCGCGCAGTGGTATCAAAATGGACCTTCGCTGTATTCTGCCAAAGCCGCGTCGCCAGCATATGCTCAGCTTCCTCGATCGTGACACCGTCGATGTGGTCAATCTGTTCCCCCACCGCATAGTCGCCCCAGCGATGCGCCTCCCCCGCCAGAGCGAAATCATAACCGGAGAAATCCAGCCCATTGGGAATGACCAGATCCTCAGCCGGGATCACCTTGGCGAGTTCGGGAATACAGGTTTCGGGCGCGGGCGCCTCCAGATCGCCTTTTCGCACCATAACCCAGCGCACATAGTCCAGCACGCAGTCGTCACGCTGGTTGAGGCCACGTGTGCGGACATAGACCACACCTGATTTGCCGTTGGAATTCTGCTTGACCCCGATCACTTCACTCTCAGCGCGCAGGGTATCACCAGCGTAGACCGGCAGATGCCAGCGTCCTTCGGCATAGCCAAGGTTTGCCACCGCATTCAACGAAACATCCGGAACGGTCTTTCCAAAGACCATGTGGAACGCCGCCAGATCCTCAAGCGGCGCGCCCGCCAGACCACATCCACGCGCAAATTCATCCGAGGAGTAGAGCGCATGCCGCGCCGGGTAGAGCGCGTGATACAATGCGCGCTCCCCCCCCGAGACAGTGCGCGGCACCGCATGATGCAGCACATCGCCAACGGCATAATCCTCAAAGAAGCGGCCCGGAGTAGTCTTGGCCATTAGTGTTCTCCCAGTTTGGTGTCAGGGGTGTAGGTGCCGGGCACCTCTTTCACCACAGATTGACCGCAGCGCATGATCCCCTTCACGGGGTCGAAAGTCTGGGTTGGGCTGCCGTAGAGCTCCCACCCTTTGTTCAGCGCGTCGGTCACCTTGTGGCAGAAGGCTGACGTGTCGTCCTCAGACAGAAATCGATAAAGCTTCATCAGTGATCACCCCGGAAACGGCGAGGGGCCCACAAGCCCGTGGACATAGCCGATCACGCCGAGAAGCACGATCGAAGCAAAGAAGAACATGCCGTCCTTGGCAAGACGGCCCTTTGGGTTTGCTGTCCAGACTGGCTCGGCGCGGTTGATCACAATCATTTCTGCCAACGTCCAGATCAGCATGCTCCCAAAGAGCACAAAGGACGCCGGATCCCAGTTTACCAGCAGATGTGCGACCGCCCACATCGCAACGCCTAACAACATCGGGTGGCGGAGTTTGTAAAACAGCGCGCCTTTGCTGGGGCCAGGGCTGGTGAAGTAAAGTGCCAGCAGCATCAATGTGTTATTGATATGCGTAAAGAACGGCGGCGGCAGGGCCAGATCGAAGGATTCGGCACTGCGGTACCCGACAACCATCAGAACCACACTCGCCAACAGAACAAGCGCAATCAGCCCCTTGCCACGATCGCCAAGAGCAGCGCGTGCATCAGGCGCCAAACGTTTGAAAAAATGGGCGCCCCACCAAATCAGGATGCCTAGAAGCAATAGTGCCATGTCAGTCTCCCAAAGAATTATGACTGAGCCAACGCCTAGGCTGAAACCGCTGCGATTGCATCCGCTTTTGCAAGAATTTCACGGGCGGTGGCCACGTGCAAATTCTCGACGATCTTGCCATCCACGACAGCGACCCCCTGCCCCTCTGCCTCTGCGGCATCAAAGGCGGCAATCTGACGTCGTGCGAGGTCAATCTCGTCCTCGGAGGGGGCGAAGGCGGAATTTGCCACATCCACCTGCGCCGGGTGGATCAATGTCTTACCATCAAACCCCATGTCACGGCCCTGGCCGCACTCGGCTTCCAGCCCTTCGGCATCCTTGAAGGCGTTGTAGACCCCGTCGACAATTATGATGCCTTCCGCCTTGGCCGCCAGCAAACACTGGCCAAGCCCCGCCATCAGCGGCAAGCGATCCGGGCGGAACCGGGTCTGCAACTCTTTCGCCAGATCATTTGTCCCCATGACCATACCTTGCAATAGCGGATGCGCGGCGATGGCCGCGGCGTTCAACATGCCGCGTGGCGTTTCCATCATCGCCCACAACGGCTTATCTCCCGTGATTGCTGCCAGGGCGTCCAGATCTACTGGAGAGGACACTTTGGGTAGCAAGATCGCATCACAGTCCATCTTGGCCGCTGCGGCGGCATCCGCGTGTCCCCATTCGGTATCCAATCCGTTGATCCGAACGATCTTTATCCGCGCACCATAGCCATTTTCGCGCAGCGCCTCTTCCAACGTTTGGCGGGCGTTCACTTTTTCCTCGGCTGAGACCGCATCCTCCAGGTCAAAAATGATCGCATCCACCCGCAGGCTGCGCGCCTTGTCCAAAGCACGCAGTTTGGATCCAGGGATATAGAGAACCGAACGATAGGGGCGGGCACGTGGATCCATGGCTGATCTCCTGAGTCATTTTGTTGCGCAAACGGCTACATAATCGAAAGGAAGCTTTCAAGAGAAATGATGCCGCAGCGCAGAATGCCCATGCCTGCAAACCATGCCTACGTGCGAAATAAGCGACCAAATCTTTAAAATCATTTGTAAAATAAGATCAGAACGGAGTGTTAAGGGGTTGTCAGCTTATATTAGGCAATCTTTTGGAACCGGATGAGGATTGAATCAAAACGGGTTATCCCATTCGGGAGCGGGCAAATCGCTCGCTGTAGTGATGACGCGATACCGGTGCAGCATACGGCCTTTACGGGGTTCAACTGACTTAACCCGCAGGGCACCCCCGCATCCGGATCTTCTGGAAAGGGTAAAACCCATGTTGAAGACGACGTTCAAAGGAACATTTGTGAAAAGCGCGGCCCTCTGCGTCACTTTGGCCTCGGCCAATTTGATTGCACTGCCTGCAGTAGCACAGACCAGCAACAGCTGTGCGCCCCGTGAACAGGTGGTTAAGCGGCTCGCAGAACGATACGGCGAAAGCCGCCAGAGTATCGGGATCGGCCAACGCGGCGTGGTGATGGAGACTTTTGCCTCTGAAGAGAGCGGCAGCTGGACCATTACTGTCACAACCCCGGGTGGGGTTACCTGTCTTGTGGCCTCTGGTCAGGCCTATGAATTCCTGGCCGAGGCCCTACCAGTCACTGACAGTGACGCCTGAGCAGAGCAAGGCGTCACTGTCAGTGACTACAACAATGGAGGGGGAGGCTCTGCCTGGTCATGACCCGCAATGCTACCTGACCTCTTGATACCGCCCTGCGTTCACATCACGCCATCCCAAATCAGTTTGGCACCGGTCGTCAGCAACAACACATAAGTGAGGCCAAAAAATAGCCGTTCGGGCACGCGATGATGCAGCACGACGCCGATCCATGTCCCAATCAGTGCAAAAGGAGCCAGCATCAGGTCCAGCGTGAGCGATTCGGGCGTTACCAATCCTAGCGCGGCATAGGGTAGGAATTTCGCAGCGTTGAGAACGCTAAAGACCAGCACTGTGGAGGCTTGATATTCTGTCTTGGTCATATTGCGCCCCAAGAGATATACCGCTGCAGGCGGCCCGCCCGCATGGCTCACGAAACTGGTGAAACCCGCAGCAACGCCGGCCAACACGCCGATCACGTCAGCCTTGTCGCGCGGCTCCGCCAATCGTGCGCGCAGCCCCGCCGACAGCTGCCACAGAACAAAGCCAACCGCCACCACACCAATCAGCACCCGCATCACATCCGCGTTCACCGACTGATAAAATACCGCGCCCAATGCCACACCTGGCAATCCGCCCAGCAACAAAAGCAACGATTCTCGCATTCGCCAACACCTCCAGTAGGGGCGCAACGAAGCGGCATCAATCAGCATCAGCAATGGCAGCATAAAGGCAAGCGCCACTCCCGGCTCCACAATCAGAGCGAGAATCGCAGAAGATGCAAAAGCCGCGCCCGACCCAAAGCCACCTTTGGAGACCCCAGCGAAGGTGACCGCCACCATAGCCACCAGAAAAAACATCAACGTGATCTCCGGCATCAGGGAAAGCCCTCTAAGCCACTCAAATGTCGTCTGTTTAGACCTTATTGCCGGATTTGAACAGGCTGTGGCAAATTCTCCTAATGGCGCTGACATCTTGCACGAGGCAACGTAACCCCTTAGTCCTCCCCGCAATTACAACCGGACCGGAGAGATATTCCAATGGCTCGACCCAAAATCGCCCTAATCGGCGCAGGTCAGATCGGCGGCACACTTGCCCACCTCGCAGCTCTGAAAGAACTCGGCGATGTCGTCCTGTTTGACATTGCCGAAGGCATCCCCGAAGGCAAGGCGCTCGACATCGCAGAATCCGGCCCCTCGGAAAGCTTTGATGCCAACCTGACCGGCACCCAGTCCTACGAGGATATTGCAGGCGCCGACGTCTGCATCGTCACCGCAGGTGTCCCGCGCAAACCCGGCATGAGCCGCGATGACCTTCTGGGCATCAACCTCAAGGTCATGAAATCCGTCGGTGAGGGCATCCGTGACCACGCCCCTGATGCGTTCGTGATCTGCATCACCAACCCGCTGGACGCGATGGTCTGGGCTTTGCGCGAATTCTCTGGCCTACCCCATGCCAAAGTATGTGGCATGGCGGGTGTTCTGGATAGCGCACGCTTCCGTCACTTCCTGGCCGACGAATTCAAAGTCTCCATGAAAGACGTGACAGCATTTGTTCTGGGCGGTCATGGCGACACCATGGTACCGCTGACCCGCTACTCCACCGTGGCCGGCATCCCTCTGCCTGATCTGGTCAAGATGGGCTGGACCAGCCAAGAGAAGCTGGACGCAATTGTCCAGCGCACCCGTGACGGTGGCGCAGAAATCGTTGGCCTGCTGAAAACTGGCTCTGCCTTCTACGCGCCCGCAACCTCCGCAATTGAGATGGCCGAAGCCTACCTCAAGGATCAGAAACGCGTACTGCCTTGTGCAGCCTATGTTGACGGTCCACTCGGCCTGAACGGCATGTATGTCGGTGTTCCAACTGTCATCGGCGCTGGCGGCATCGAACGCGTAATCGACATCAAGATGACCTCGGACGAGCAGACCATGTTCGACAACTCTGTCAATGCAGTCAAAGGGCTGGTCGAAGCCTGCAAAGGTATCGACGGTTCGCTGGCGTAAGCCTTCGATACGACATGACGACGAAAGGCCTGCCAGTTTGGCAGGCCTTTTTTGTTGAGAAATTGTGTCAGGCGTCACCCCAAACGCTTCAGAACAAAATCCGCGCGCGCTGTAACGTCAGTCTTCGGCAGGATGATCACCTCATACCCAAGCGCACTATAAGCTGCATACAATCTGTCATATTCCTCAAGCGCATCCGCAAACCCATGCTGTCGTTCGGCCTCCTGAACATAGATTTCGGGCCATGGTGGGGTTAGGAACACAACGGCATGGTAGGTGTCGGCCCCAATCAACGTATCAGCAATGGGCACCTCCGCTGCCCACTCCAAGGCAACGGCCGCATCAATCAGTCCCCGATCAAAAAACACCCAACCGCCCAAGTCCCGCGCGCTTTGACGATCCCGCCGGGCCTGTTCAATCGCACGGTGGGCAAAGGCCTCAAGGCTGACCCATGGCAGTGCTCGACCATCACCACAGCTTTCTTCAATGACGATACCACGGCCCGGCTCCGGCACGGTATTGAATCCACGACGTCCTAGTTCTCGCAACAGCGTAGATTTGCCCCCTCCAGAACATCCAGATAGCACAACATGGCATTTTTTGCTCTTATCCTGCACGATGCGTGCCCTGGCGACCTGTTGGCAAACGGCTCGATCTAGCTCTGCGCTGAACGTCCGTATTAAGTCCGCATGCACTGATGCAGAAAGACAATGACAAGGCACCGCCGCGTTGAACAACACGCTGACCTATTGCCGCAATTGCATCAAGGACAGTCGGAGTTGGTCTGAACATATGACATCGAATCAACACCGTTCACCTTTCATAAATTTGTGATCACACGCTGGAAAACCGTGATCACAAAATCAACAAATCTTCGGGATTTCTTTACCAGCTGTAAGAAAACCCTTTAAACATTGGCGCTATGACGGCGTATTAGTTCAAGATAATTGCAGCCAGACGGGACAGTTTCAGATGAACATCCACGAATATCAGGCCAAGGCCCTCCTCCGCAGCTACGGCGCGCCGGTTTCGGACGGGCGTGTGGTACTCAAGGCGGAAGACGCCAAAACCGCAGCAGGTGAGCTGGACGGCCCGCTCTGGGTGGTCAAAGCCCAGATCCACGCTGGTGGTCGCGGCAAAGGCTCCTTTAAGGAAGCCGACGCCGGTGAAAAAGGCGGCGTGCGCCTGACCAAATCAGTCGAAGAAGCCGCTGACGAAGCCAAGAAAATGCTGGGCCGCACCCTCGTGACCCATCAGACCGGCCCCGCCGGTAAGCAGGTGAACCGCATCTACATCGAGGCAGGCTCCGGCATTCAGACCGAACTTTATCTCGCGCTGCTGGTGGATCGCCAAACCTCGCGCATCTCCTTTGTCTGCTCCACCGAGGGCGGCATGGACATCGAGGAAGTCGCAGAAGCCACCCCCGAGAAAATCCTGTCCTTCTCTGTTGATCCGGCAACTGGCTATCAGGCGTTCCACGGCCGCCGCGTCGCTTTCTCGCTCGGTCTTGAAGGCGCACAGGTCAAGCAATGCGTGAAGCTGATGGGTCAACTCTACAAGGCATTTGTCGAAAAAGACATGGAAATGCTGGAAATCAACCCGCTGATCGTCTCCGACAGCGGCGATCTGAAGGTGCTGGATGCCAAGGTCGGCTTTGACGGCAACGCGGTCTACCGCCACGCTGACATCTCCGAACTGCGCGACACCACCGAGGAAGACCCCAAGGAGCTGGAAGCCTCCAAATACGATCTGAACTACATCGCTCTGGACGGTGAAATCGGCTGCATGGTGAACGGTGCAGGTCTGGCGATGGCCACCATGGACATCATCAAACTCTACGGCGCTGAGCCTGCGAACTTCCTCGATGTGGGCGGCGGCGCCACCAAGGAGAAAGTGACCGAGGCGTTCAAGATCATCACCTCTGACCCGAACGTCAAAGGCATCCTGGTCAACATCTTCGGCGGCATCATGCGCTGCGACGTCATCGCCGAGGGCGTGGTCGCCGCGGTGAAGGAAGTCGGCCTGAAGGTACCGCTGGTTGTTCGCCTCGAAGGCACCAACGTGGAAGCCGGCAAAGACATCATCAACACCTCCGGTCTTGATGTGATCGCAGCCGACAACCTGTCCGACGGCGCCGAGAAAATCGTGAAAGCGGTTAAGGGTTAAGAAAGTTGAAAAACGTCGTTTTAGTTGCACTTTTGGCTCTGACGGTTTCGGCTTGTCAATCAACCGAGACCACTCAGATTGAGACACGCCCGCAGACTACACTGCAGCAATCTGCCCATGCCCAACCAGGATCACAAGCTGTGAGCCCGGCGATTGCGACAGCAATGTTCAGCAAAATGTGTGGGGGCGAACGATCTAATGTTGCCACACAAGCTGCAAAGCTGGGTTTTGTTCAACATTCGACTTTTAAGACTTACTATCACCCAAAACTGAACCTCTCTGTGAAACTACGAGATGGCGAATGCTCCATGGTGTTCGCCTCAGACGCAAATCCTCAGAAACTCCACCAGGCGTTTAGGGCAAACGAGAGCCAAATCGGCAAGACGACCTTTCAACCGTCGCTGATTGCTACAAGCACTCCCCATTACAACGTCCGCGTCGGAAACAGCTGACAAATCAAGGAGACTCCTAAAATGGCAGTCCTCATCGACGAAAACACCAAGGTCATCTGTCAGGGCTTTACCGGCTCGCAGGGCACCTTTCACTCTGAACAGGCCATTGCCTATGGCACCAAAATGGTCGGCGGCGTGACCCCCGGCAAGGGTGGCCAGACCCACCTGAACCTGCCGGTTTTCAACTCCGTACATGAAGCCAAGCACGTGACCGAAGCCAACGCCTCTGTGATCTACGTGCCGCCCCCCTTCGCAGCTGACTCCATCCTTGAGGCCATCGACGCCGAGATGGAGCTGATTGTCTGCATCACCGAAGGCATCCCGGTGCTGGACATGATGAAGGTGAAGCGCGCGCTGGAAGACAGCAAATCGCGTCTGATCGGCCCGAACTGCCCCGGCGTGATCACGCCTGATGCCTGCAAGATCGGCATCATGCCCGGCCACATCCACAAACGTGGCTCGGTCGGTGTTGTGTCCCGCTCGGGCACCCTGACCTATGAGGCGGTGAAGCAGACCGCAGACATCGGTCTGGGCCAGTCCACCGCTGTCGGCATCGGCGGCGACCCGATCAAGGGCACCGAACACATCGACGTGCTGGACATGTTCCTGAACGATGATGAAACCCAGTCGATCATCATGATCGGTGAAATCGGTGGCTCCGCTGAAGAAGAAGCCGCAGAATTCATCGCCGAGCAGAAGAAAAAAGGCCGCTGGAAGCCCATCGCAGGCTTTATCGCAGGTCGCACCGCCCCTCCCGGCCGTCGCATGGGCCACGCCGGTGCGATCGTTGCCGGTGGCAAAGGTGGTGCCGAAGACAAGATCGAAGCGATGAAATCCGCTGGCATCGTTGTCGCCGACAGCCCCGCCACACTGGGCGAGGCCGTGCTGAAGGCCATCGGCAAGTAATGCCTCAGGCGACCGCATATGGCGAAAGCCACTCTCACCGGGGCAGTTCTGCTGCCTCTGCCCCGGTGCAGAGCGCTCTTTTTGGGCGCTCTTTTCAACTTTCTTTGGATCCTTTCGCTGATGCGACCGTTGATATGCACTGCCGGTCACATCTGCTGCAGGATTCTGCATAGGTTTTACTCTTCCGAAACGCCTTCTGATCAGGCTGCCAGCCATGACCCAAGGTCGCAAAAAACCGGTCCCAACCCGCAAGAGGTACTTTCATGACCGACCAGAGCCCTAATGATCTCTTCCATGCCTCCTCCTTCATGCAGGGGCACAATGCGGAGTATCTGGAGCAGCTCTATGCCCAATACGCCAATGACCCCAATGCGGTGGACGCGGCCTGGGCCGAATTTTTCCGCCAGATGGGGGATGCTGATCTCGACGTAAAGGCCGAGGCCGCAGGCCCCTCATGGGCACGTCCAGACTGGCCGCCTGCTCCGAACGACGATCTGACCGGCGCCTTAACCGGTGAATGGCCCGCTCCGGCGGAAACCAAAAGCGCTGGCAAAAAGATTAAGGACAAGGCCGCCGCCAAGGGTGTCGAGGTGACCGACGATCAGATCCAGCGCGCCGTACTGGACTCGATCCGCGCACTGATGCTGATCCGGGCCTACCGGATCCGAGGACATCTGGCTGCCAATTTAGACCCGCTCGGCATGCGCGAAGGCAGCTCTCATCCAGAGCTGGATCCGCGCACCTATGGGTTTGCCGAAGCCGACATGGATCGCCCGATCTTTATCGACAATGTTCTGGGGCTTCAGGTTGCTTCGATGCGCCAGATCGTGGACATCGTAAAGCGCACCTATTGCGGCACCTTTGCACTGCAATACATGCATATCTCTGATCCCGAACAGGCCAGCTGGCTCAAAGAACGGATCGAAGGTTACGATAAAGAAATCCGCTTTACCCGCGAAGGTCGCAAGGCGATCCTCAACAAGATGGTTGAGGCCGAGGGCTTCGAAAAATTCCTGCACGTCAAATACATGGGCACAAAACGCTTTGGCCTGGACGGCGGCGAAAGTCTGATCCCGGCGATGGAGCAGATCATCAAGCGCGGTGGCGCGCTGGGGATCCGCGATATCGTCATCGGCATGCCGCACCGCGGTCGCCTGTCGGTGCTCGCCAATGTGATGCAGAAGCCGTACAAGGCCATTTTCAACGAATTCCAAGGCGGCAGCTTTAAGCCTGAGGATGTCGATGGGTCGGGCGATGTGAAATATCACCTCGGCGCGTCCTCGGATCGCGAATTTGATGGCAACTCCGTGCACTTGTCGCTAACCGCCAACCCCTCACATCTTGAGGCCGTGAACCCGGTTGTTCTCGGTAAGGTGCGGGCGAAGCAGGATCAGCTGAAAGATGCGGATCGCAGCCAAGTCCTGCCAATCCTTCTGCACGGCGACGCGGCTTTTGCAGGCCAAGGTGTCGTGGCTGAGTGTTTTGCCCTATCAGGTCTGCGCGGTCACAAGGCAGGCGGCACGATGCATATCGTCGTGAACAACCAGATCGGCTTTACCACTGCGCCGCATTTCTCCCGCTCCTCACCCTACCCGACCGACAACGCGCTGGTGGTTGAGGCGCCGATTTTCCACGTCAACGGTGACGACCCTGAAGCCGTGGTTCATGCAGCAAAGGTTGCGATCGAATTCCGCCAAAAATTCCACAAGGACGTTGTTCTAGATATCTTCTGCTATCGCAGGTTTGGTCACAACGAAGGCGACGAGCCCATGTTCACCAACCCGCTGATGTACAAGAAAATCAAGGGTCACAAGACCACGCTGTCGCTTTATACAGAACGACTGGTGAAAGACGGGCTTATTCCCGAGGGCGAGATTGAGGATATGAAAGCCTCTTTCCAGGCACGCCTGAACGAGGAATTTGAAGCTGGAAAGAATTTCAAGCCGAACAAGGCCGACTGGCTGGACGGGCGCTGGTCCCATCTCGACAAACAGAAAGAGGATTACCAGCGTGGCAAGACCTCTGTGTCGCCAGAAACCTTTAAGGAGGTTGGTACCGCTCTCAGCCGCGCGCCAGATGGGTTCCCGGTTCACAAAACCATCGGCCGGTTTCTGGATTCGCGCGCCAAAATGGTTGAAACTGGCGAAGGAATCGACTGGGCCACAGGCGAAGCCCTCGCTTTTGGCTCGCTCTTGACTGAAGGTTATCCAGTTCGTCTTTCGGGTCAGGATGCGACCCGCGGCACGTTCTCGCAGCGCCACTCCGGTGTCGTTAATCAGAACACCGAGGAACGCTATTATCCGCTGAACAACATCCGCAGCGGCCAATCTCAGTACGAGGTGATCGATTCTGCCCTGTCCGAATACGCGGTACTCGGGTTCGAGTATGGGTATTCACTCGCCGAGCCCAACGCGCTGACACTTTGGGAAGCCCAGTTTGGTGATTTCGCAAATGGTGCGCAGATCATGTTTGATCAGTTTATCTCGTCAGGTGAGAGCAAATGGCTGCGCATGTCGGGCTTGGTGTGCCTGCTACCTCATGGGTTTGAAGGCCAGGGTCCGGAGCACTCCTCCGCCCGCCTGGAACGCTTCCTGCAGATGTGTGGTCAGGACAATTGGATTGTCGCAAACTGCACAACACCTGCCAACTACTTCCACATTTTGCGCCGCCAACTACACCGCACGTTCCGCAAGCCGCTCATTATGATGACGCCAAAGTCGCTGCTGCGACACAAGTTGGCAGTCAGCAAGGCCGAAGAATTCACCACCGGCTCCAGCTTCCACCGCGTTCTCTGGGATGATGCCCAGCATGGCAATTCCGACACAAAACTGGTCGACGATGACCAGATCAAGCGCGTCGTTCTCTGCTCTGGCAAGGTCTACTATGATCTTCTGGAAGAACGTGATGCCCGCGGTCTTGATGACGTCTACCTAATGCGGGTGGAACAATATTATCCGTTCCCAGCCATCTCCATGGTCAAGGAACTCAGCCGTTTCAAGCATGCCGAAATCGTTTGGTGCCAGGAAGAACCTAAAAATCAGGGGGCCTGGACGTTTATCGAGCCGAACATCGAGTGGGTACTGACCCGTATCGGTGCCAAGAACAGCCGCCCGATCTATGTCGGCCGCGCCACATCGGCCTCGCCCGCAACGGGTTTGGCCAGCGAACACAAAGCCCAACAAGCTGCGCTCGTCAACGAAGCGCTGAGCATCAAAGGATAACACCCTATGACCACCGAAGTTCGCGTGCCCACCCTGGGCGAATCCGTGACTGAAGCCACCGTCGCCACCTGGTTCAAGAAGCCCGGCGATGTTGTGGCCGCTGATGAAATGCTCTGCGAGCTGGAGACCGACAAGGTCACCGTAGAGGTCCCCGCCCCGGCTGCTGGCACCTTGGGCGAAATCGTTGCCGCCGAAGGTGAGACCGTTGGCGTTGACGCGCTGCTGGCCACCATCGCTGAAGGGGCATCAGGAAGCGCGCCCGCCGCCGCCTCCAAGGCAGAGGCAACCCCAACCGCCGACGCTGACCACAGCGCTGGCAACAGCACGGATGTAATGGTTCCCACGCTTGGCGAATCCGTCAGCGAAGCGACTGTTTCAACCTGGTTCAAAAAGGTTGGCGACAGCGTTGCGCAGGATGAAATGCTGTGCGAATTGGAAACCGACAAAGTCTCCGTCGAGGTACCTTCCCCTGTTGCAGGTGTCCTAACAGAGATCACCGCCGCCGAAGGCAGCACCGTCGATGCGACTGCCAAATTGGGTGTGATCTCAGGTGGCGAAGCAGGCGCCGTAACGCCTACGCCCACCAAAGGCGAAACCGCAGGTGGGGCGCAATATACCACGCCCCCCGCAGGCCAGGGCGGTCCGGCCAAGGATATCGCCAATGCGCCGTCGGCCGAGAAGGCGATGGCTGAGGCCGGTCTCTCTGCAGATCAGGTGCAAGGCAGCGGCCGCGATGGCCGTATCATGAAGGATGACGTCGCCCGTGCCGTGGCAGCTGCCGCAGCTGCACCAGCTGCCAGCACTTCGGCCCCAGCAGCGGCCGCACCTGTGCGTGCGCCGGTTGCTGCAGATGACGCCGCCCGTGAAGAGCGCGTGAAAATGACACGCCTGCGCCAGACAATCGCCAAGCGTCTGAAGGACAGTCAAAACACCGCTGCGATGCTCACCACCTACAACGAGGTCGACATGACTGAGGTGATGGCCCTGCGCAACGAGTACAAGGATCTGTTCCTGAAAAAGCACGGTGTGAAACTGGGCTTCATGTCCTTCTTCACCAAGGCCTGCTGCCATGCGCTGAACGAGGTCCCCGAGGTCAATGCCGAGATCGATGGCACCGACATCGTCTACAAGAACTTCGTCCACATGGGCATTGCTGCTGGCACGCCCACAGGCCTGGTTGTGCCGGTGATCCGCGACGCCGATGCGATGTCCTTTGCCGAGATCGAAAAGGCAATTGCCGAGAAAGGCGCCCGCGCCCGCGACGGCAAACTGTCGATGGCAGAGATGCAGGGCGGCACCTTCACCATCTCCAACGGTGGTGTCTACGGCTCGCTGATGTCCTCGCCCATCCTGAACCCACCGCAATCCGGCATCCTGGGCATGCACAAGATCCAGGACCGCCCGATGGCGATCAACGGCAAGGTTGAGATCCGCCCGATGATGTATCTGGCACTGTCCTATGACCACCGCATCGTCGACGGCAAAGGTGCTGTGACCTTCCTCGTGCGCGTCAAGGAAGCGCTGGAAGACCCCCGCCGCCTGCTGATGGATCTGTAATCTTGTCCAAACCAATCAGTATTTGGATTATCTCGGTTTTAACTTGGCTCATATCGCTAGCCTCGGTCCAAAACCTTGTTCAAATACTGATTGGTTGGCCATCACAACAAGATCATGTGTTTCGCGTGGAAGCCATTTTTCTGTCCTCGCTTATGAGCTTTCTCATGTTCGGTATGTGGGGATTACTCACATTCCGAGAGTCTGCAAAAGCGGTTTATGCCGGTTGCTCTACAGTCTTGTTTCTCGTTTGCCTCTTCGCGTTGAGTAGCATTAAACCTGCTTTTTTCGCTGAACCTGCGTACGTCGACACGTTCTATGTTCGGCCAGTGCAGTTCGCTGTCTGGCTCACCATTGTCAGCTTTTTGGTCGCAATGACGGGTTGGAAGCTTAATCGCCAATGACGTCTCCTCAACCAGATACAGAGATACGCGCCGAACTTGTCCGACTGACCGAAGGTCTGGACTACTATCGCGCGTGGTGGATTGCACAACTGGAGGCAACGCTCCCAGCGGGAGAAACGCTGGACCTCAACACCGTTGTGGTACCTGGAAGTGACTTCCTCGATATTTATGATCAGCAGTCTCGCAAAGGCGCCCGTAAGCAAATTCTAGAGGAGGTACAAAGTTGGTACGCCCACGCTGCAAATGCAATTTCATGATATTATGAAGTCAGGCCACCAAGAGATTAATCAGGAAACAAAGGCCTTTCTCGCTCGATTTCGCACGGATATGGGCTTTGATTTCTTCGCGACATCGGGCCTGATACGCATGACAATGAACAAAGCTATAAAGCGCGGCAGGCTTGCCAATGATGTGGAGTGATACATGCTTGAGAAATTTATGGTGGACGGTACACCGAGCGACTTCACTCCCAAAGAGATTGCCCCGATCCGACTGCTGATGAAAGTCTATAAAGAATCAAAATGACCGCAGAACTCACCGCCCTCACCCTCGCCGCGCTTCTGCAAGCGCTTCAGTTTTGCGCATATGCCATCACGGCAAATCGCCAACTGGATCCGAAAATAGCACTTGGCCCACGCGACACGCCGGTCACCCTGACAGGTACAGCCGGACGCTTCAAACGTGCGATGGAAAACCATTTCGAAGGGCTGATCCTGTTCACCATCGCCTGCGGCGTGGTGGTGATCAGCGATCAATCGACGGGCTTCACCGCAGGCTGTGCCTGGGTCTATCTTTGCGCCCGGGTGCTCTACGTGCCGGCTTACGCCTTGGGCTGGACCCCTGGCCGCTCGATCATCTGGTTTGTCGGCTTTTTTGCCACCGTCTTTATGTTGATCGCAGCGCTGGTATGAGCCGTCACCTTTCCCAAATACTCCGGGGGAGGCCCGCAAGGGCCGGGGGCAGAGCCCCTTTTCCCCATGACCTTAATCGCTAACCCCTCAAGGAGCACATCAATATGGCATCCTATGACGTGATCGTAATCGGCGCCGGCCCCGGTGGCTATGTCTGCGCCATCCGCTGCGCACAGCTGGGCCTCAAGACCGCAGTGGTCGAGGGCCGCGAAACCCTCGGCGGTACCTGCCTCAACGTCGGCTGTATCCCCTCAAAGGCCCTGTTGCACTCGACCCATCTGCTGCATGAAGCGGAACATAACTTCGCCCATATGGGTCTGAAGGGCAAAAGCCCCTCGGTCGACTGGGCGCAGATGAAATCCTACAAGGAAGAGGTCATCGGCCAGAACACCGGCGGCATCGAGTTTCTGTTCAAGAAGAACAAGATCGACTGGATCAAGGGCTGGGCCTCCATCCCCGAGGCTGGCAAGGTCAAGGTGGGCGATGACACCCATGAGGCCAAGAACATCGTGATTGCCTCCGGCTCGGTGCCCTCCTCGCTGCCAGGCGTCGAGGTCGACAACGCCAAGGGGATTGTAGTGGACAGCACCGGCGCGCTGGACCTGCCCAAGATCCCAAAGAAAATGGTCGTAATCGGTGCCGGCGTCATCGGGCTGGAACTGGGGTCGGTCTATGCACGTCTCGGGTCTGACGTGACCGTGGTTGAATATATGGACGCCGTTTGCCCCGGCATGGACAAAGATGTTCAGCGCAGCTTCAAGCGGATCCTTGAAAAACAGGGTCTGAACTTCATCATGGGGGCTGCGGTACAGGAGGTTGAAACCTCCAAGACCAAAGCAAAGGTGAAGTACCAGCCGAAAAAAGGCGGCGATGACGAAGTGATCGATGCCGATGTGGTGTTGGTCGCCACCGGTCGCAAGCCCTACGCTGAGGGGCTGGGCCTTGATGCTCTGGGTGTCAAGATGACCGAGCGCGGCCAGATCGCAACCGACGCCCATTGGGCCGCGAATGTCAAAGGTGTCTATGCCATCGGTGACGTTATCGAGGGGCCGATGCTGGCCCATAAGGCCGAAGATGAAGGAATGGCGGTGGCCGAGGTGATTGCGGGCAAACATGGCCACGTCAACTACGGCGTGATCCCCGGCGTGGTCTACACCACACCCGAGGTGGCCACCGTGGGCCAGACCGAAGATGCGCTGAAGGCCGAAGGTCGCAAGATCAAGACCGGCAAGTTCATGTTCATGGGCAACGCCCGCGCCAAGGCCGTGCATCAGGCCGAAGGCGGCTTCGTAAAGTTGATTGCGGACAAGGAAACCGATCGTATTCTAGGCGCATCAATCATCGGTCCAGCAGCTGGCGACCTAATCCACGAAATCTGTGTAGCGATGGAATTCGGCGCTTCCGCCGAGGATCTGGCCCTCACTTGCCATGCGCATCCAACCTACTCCGAAGCCGTCCGCGAAGCGGCACTGGCCTGCGGCGACGGCCCGATCCACAGCTAACTTTGCCAATTGGGAAACGGCATGTATCACGCTGCCAGTCCCTACTAGATATGATACTTACACCAATACGGCCCACTCATTGGTGGGCCGTATTCTCTTGAAACGGAGCCTATGCTATGAGCGTCAGCCTGCAAGTGATCTACCCTGCCTCTGCCGAGGCGATTTTTGACTACGACTATTATGAAAACACTCATCTGCCCCTTGTCGAAGAACATTGGGGAGAGCTGATGGAAACCGTCGAGGCATCGCGCGGCATCGCGGGTGGGCCTGACGTACCTGCGCCCTATCTGCTGATCGCAACGATCACCTTTGCTGATATGGACACGCTGGACATGGCAATGGGTGAAAAAGGCGGTCCCATAATTGATGACGTCATCAATTTCACCAATGTGCAACCACAGATCTTGGTCGGCCAGGTCTTGATGAGCTGATCAAGACAAAGGTATTTTTGGTGGCGCTGAACGCAGGCCACCCTGCTACCACATCGTTTCGGCAGCGCGCGGAGCCCAAGCCTCATCATAGGTCGCTCCGCCCTCTTCGCCCGCAGTTTGTTCCGCAAGAATCTCTCCCATAGAGGGCAGAGCGTCGCTATCGTCACCCGCGGACCAGGTCCCTGCGCGCATCAGGGCGCGCGCGCATTGACTGTATATTTCGTCAATTGCGATGACAATAACTGTACGGGGTTGTTTGCCATTCTTGTCGAAACGCTCCAGCACATGGGCGTCCGCCGTGATTTGTGCGCGGCCATTCACCCGCACAACATTGTTTGAACCGGGCACAAGGAACATGAGCGATACGCGAGGATCGCGGACGATGTTGCGCAGGCTGTCAATGCGGTTGTTCCCACGCCAATCCGGCAGGGCCAGCGTGCCCGGGTTCAATTCCAACACAACCGGACCATCGTCGCCGCGTGGACTATCATCCGTGCCTTCGGGACCAACCGTCGCCAACATGCACAGACGTGACGCCATGATCCACTGACTATAGAGCGGTGTCATTTGTCGCGCCACTTTGCGTATAGAGGGTGCCCCCGGTGTCCCGTAAAGTGCCTCTAGCTGTTCAACCGTGTTGAGAAATTCCATCGCGCGTGAACCCCGCTTCCTGCATCAACTTATCAGAATGTGACTCGACCTGTTCTTCCAGCGTTGCCATGAATGCATTGCGTTCCAAGCCGGGCGCGATAGAGGGTAAGAACTCCACCACGGCCAGACCCGGCTTACGCAGAATGCCCGTACGAGGCCAGAACAGGCCGACATTTGTGGCGGCAGGCACGCAAGGCTGCTCAAGCGCTGCATAAAGAACGCCGGTACCGATCTTATAAGGTTTGTCAGCCCCAGGCGCGACGCGTGTCCCCTGCGGGTAAATCACCAACTGGCCCGGATCGGAAAACTCGGCCGCGACGTCTTTAACCATTCGAGCAATGGCATTGCCCTTTTTCCCGCGGTTCACCGGCACACAGCCAAGCCGCTTGGCATAGATACCAATGATCGGTGTCCACAACAGTTCTCGCTTCATGATGAACTTGGCAGCCGGCGTTGCGTGAAAGATAATCAGAATATCAAGAAAACTCTGATGTTTGGCCGCGATGATGACCTCTTCGGTCGGGATTGGTCCACGTACCTCGGTGCGTAGCCCCAGCATCCAGCGGGCGCACCACAGAACATAGCCTGCATAGGTCCGGCACGCCATCCGCGCGCCCCGTGGCGAGACCAGCGCCCAAGGAGCAAAGACTAACCCAAAGACGGCCATCATCACATAGATCTGAACCATAAACACGGCCGAGAGCAGCCATCGAAATGCAGTTTTCACGCCAAATCTCCAAGACGTTTGTTGGCCGCACGCGTTGTTGCGGCAAAGGCGACGAGCGCACCAAGCACAGGAATGCACAGCGGCAGGAGCCAGCTCCAGCCCTGAAAGCCCAAACCGGTCAGAAACCCACCCTCGCGTGAGGCTTCGGGCATCAGCCACACCCCGATCATGCCTAGGGCAACACCCACTGCAGCCCCCAGAAGGGCGCGCAGAGTAAATCGGCGGATAAAGGCCTGCGCAATGTAGGTATCCAAGGCTCCGACCAGTCGTAGCACTTCGATCACCTGAGAATTGGCCGCTAGTGCTGCATTTGCCGCAAGAGTTATCATCGCTGCCGTGGCCCCACCGATCAACAGGATCGACACCCAGGCCAGTCGGCGCAAGGCCTGTGCCGCGTCCACAAGAGGCGCACGCCAGCGGGTGTGATCATCAAGGATTGCGCCCGGAACTTCAGCCTGAAGCCGCAAACGCAAACCAACCGCATCATAACCCGGATCATCTTCGATCACCTCAATCAGTTGCGGAATGGGCAGCGTATCCAGCGGCAGCTCAGTCCCAAACCAGGGCGTCAGCAGGGCTGCCTGCTCCTCGCGGCTCAGCGCGCGGACAGAGGCAACACCTGGGGTCTGTTCCAGAATGCTCAGTGCCGCCTCGGTCTGCGCAACACGCTGTTCCGCCGGGGCATTGATGCGCAGCGTTGCGGCGCGCGCCAGCTCTTCTGCCCAGCGATCCGCCAATCGACCAGAGGCCAGCGACAGGGCCAGCGCAAAAACGGCCAAAAAGGCCATTGCACCCGACACAAACAAAGTGAGCTGTGCTGTAAACCCACTCGGCGGCACCACCCGGTCGGCCTGAGCATCACCGACGATGAGATTGCGGAGACGGGACAGGTTCATAGGTCCACCCCCGCCTGCTGAAGCTGCCGGTTCGAAATCCGCAGAACCCGTGCTTGCACCTGTTTTTTGGCGGCTCGGATCAGCGACAAATCATGGGTGGCTACTAGGACGGTTTTGCCCATGTGATTCAACTCGACAAGCAGTTGTAACAGCCGCTGCGACATTTCCCAGTCAACATTGCCGGTTGGCTCATCCGCGATGATCACATCGGGCGACAGGATCACCGAACGGGCCAACGCCGCGCGTTGGCGTTCACCACCGGAAAGCTCCGGCGGCCTCGCATGGGCGCGATCTGAAAGACCAACCCAACTCAGCAGTTCGTTCAAATTCGCCTCTTCCTGATCAATATCTCGGCCCGATACTGTCAGAGGCAAAGCGATATTCTCGATCACCGACAGATGGTCAAGAAATCGGCAATCCTGATGAACAACACCGACGCGACGGCGTAGATACGCCATCTGATCGCGATCCAACCCATTGATATCCATGTTAAACGCCCGCGCCCGGCCAGAGGTTGGCGTTAGCGCCCCATAGCACAGCTTCAGCAGCGTAGTCTTGCCCGCGCCGGATGGCCCGGTCAGGAAATGGAACGAGCCCGGCGCAAGCTGCACCGACACCTCGTTCAGCAGTTCCCCGCCGCCGTAGTTGTACCCCACATTGTCCAGCTCGATCACGGCGGTCCCCTTTTGGTCCCCGGTGTTTTGCCCGACTGAGCGCGCAGTTTCAATGGTTCGCGCTGTTGCCATCCCGCCCCGGCCCGTTTTGCATGACAGGTCCCGCGCGATTGGCTCTTTCGTGGAAAGACGGAACTGCCTATGATTATTCAACAATCACCCGCCGACAGCCGCCCGGACCCCCCCGGAGCCACCTTAGGTCCCAAGGAGTGACCCATGCGACTGACATGTCCGAACTGTGCTGCCCAGTATGAGGTGCCGGATGATGTGATCCCGGATGAAGGGCGCGATGTCCAGTGCTCAAACTGCGGTCAAACCTGGTTTCAGGCTGGCCACGCGGTCACATCACAGGATGATATTGATCCCAATCTGCCTTCAGCCGATGCTTCAGAGGCGGATCATCTGACGGATCCTTCCACAACCATAAGTGACGACGACCACGCAATCGCTCATGATACAACGCCTGCACAGGATGAGGACCCACAGAACAGTCACCCAGAAGTAGCAGCGCAAGCGCGGGGTCTGGATCCTTCAATCAGCGATATCCTGCGTGAAGAGGCCCAACGCGAGGCCAGCCTGCGTGCCGCAGAGGCGGGCAGCCTGCAGACGCAAACCGATCTCGGGTTGGATTCACTCCCCGAAGACGAATCCGCACGGCGGGCCCGCGAAGCGCGCGAACAGATGGCGCGTATGAGGGGGGAAGACCCCCAACAACTGGCAACATCAGAGACCGAGTCCCGCCGCGGGCTCCTGCCCAATATAGACGAAATCAATTCCACCTTGCGATCAGGTGGTGACATACCTGCTGCGGCAATCGCCCCGCCGACAGATGCCGCACCGCCCAAGAAAAAGCGGAACTTCACCCGCGGTTTCGCCTTTGCACTACTGATCGCGCTGGCACTGGCCATGGCCTATGACAACGCTCCATTGATTGCACAGAAACTGCCGCAGGCGGATCCCTACCTCAGCAGCTATGTTGCCAAAGTGGATGCCGCACGACTGTGGTTAGATACCAAGGTCCGCGCATTCACCGTGCAGCAATAAGATAATGTATCGGCGCAATGCTTCGTACCGAAATTGGGTGTCAGACTGTATTTTGATGGATCAAAACCGGTCGAGGAGCCGCTCAAGATAGTTGCGTTCAGTGTCGCTGCGGTTGCGCTCACCGGCCCGGCGGCGGATTTCCTCCAGCAGGTCCCATGCACGACGATAGGCCTGGCCTTCACTGAACTGGCCATCGGAAACTCCACCGTCCCCCTGTTCGCCATTGCGCCGTCCCAGCGGATCCATGCGACTGCCCTGCGCCGACGTATTGGCACGCCCCTGACCCTGCTGTTGTCCCGGTTGCTGCTGTTCCGCCATCGCTTCACCAAGAGCACGCATCCCTTCACGCAACGCCTCCATCGCGTCGGACTGGCGGTCAATAGCCTCGGCCAGATCCCCCTGGCGCAGCGCATCCTCGGCACCATCCATAGCTCGACCAGCATCTTCCAGCGCATCGCGCGTCGCTTCTCCGCCGTCACCGCCGCTAAGGGGCAGGCCGTCGCGTTGCGCCTGCAGCTGATCCCGTAGGGCTTGCTGGCGATCTGCGAGAGAGCCGCCCAAGCCCCGTTCGCCGCCTTGTTGCCCACTTGGTTGTCCGTCTGCACCGCCCCTCTGAGCGGTACCAGTGTCAGGGGAGCGCTGCCCCTGCCCACTTTGGCCCGATTGCCGGTTGCCACTGGGGTCGCCAGATCCGGGGCGATCACCTTTGCCACCCTGGTTGCCCTGACCGCCCTCGTGCGACTGCCCACGCCCAAGACCGCCGTTGCGGCCCTCGTTGCCCTGATTTTCGCCGCGACGGGCGCCGGGATTGAACTGCTCCTGCAAATTACGAAATGCCTGATCAGACAGCCCTTGCTGTTCTCGCAGAGTTTCGGCCAGCCCTTCCATGCTCTGCTCACCCGGGTCCCCATTCTGACCTGGCTGACCTTCGGTGACGCGCATGTTTTCCATCATCTGCTGGAACTCACGCAGCGCCTGTTCAGCCTCTGCCATTCGGCCCTGCTCCATCAAGTCCTGAATGCGATCCATCATCGCTTGCAGGTCCTGTTGCGTTAGCTGCATCGCGTTTTCATCCGCCCCCCCCTGCTGTTCGCCCTGCTCTCCCTGTTGCTGCGCCTGCCGCTGCAGTTGGCGCAAATAGTCTTGCGTCGCGTCGCGCAGTTGCTGCATCAGACGGGAAATTTCTTCCTCAGTAGCACCATCGCGCATTGCCTGGCTCAACTGTTCCTCGGCGCGCTGCATCCGCGCTAACGCGTCACCGACATCTCCGTCTTCCAGCTGAATCGCCAGTTGCCAGAGCGCCTCTGCCAGCTCTTCCTGCACTTCGGCACTCAAACTGCCATTGGCACTGTGCTGCTCAAGCCGTCGTAGAATTGTTCGCAAGCGAAGGTAATCGCCACGATCATGGAATACCTCAGCCGGGTAATGGGACAATGCCCGCAAAACCTGTGCCACACGCGGTGCATTGACCCGTGCCCAAAGGAGATCCCGTCGCTGTTCAGCCACTGCCGCCGCCATGGGATCAAAGAACCGGCGTGTCACAAGAGATGATGACAGCGGTTCTGACAAAGTGCGTTGACCCGCCGCATCCTGTGCCGTCATCCGGTAGGTGACCGGCATATTCGCCCAGGCATGCTTCGCAAAGGCATCAATCATCTGCTCGTCAAAGGCACGGCGATCCCCACTGAGCGGCAGTGATAAATCCAGCACAATTGGGTCCCGTGGATCGGGCTGGGCCACAAGGCCATGTCGCCGCACAAGCGCCTCCATGTCGAGCGAGATTTCGACTTGACCGTCCACTACACCATAGTCATCGCTCGCGGTATAAGTCAGCGTTGTGGTATCGTCGGCTTCCAATGTCGGATCACCTATGATGGCAATCGTGGGGGGGAGATCCGCGACCAGACGTATATCCCAACTGCGCCCACCCACGCCATTGATCGCTATAGTGCCATCTTCGGTGATCATGAAACTCTGCTCTGAATCTGCAGCCGAAGGCAGATCCCCGGTTCGCCCCGATACGGTTTCATCCAGCGTCAGATCACCGACCTCACCGTAGAACCGCAGGGTTAAACGGCTATTCTCTGGTAGGCTCAGCACTTCATCGGTTTGATCATTCAAATATAACACCGGCAGACCGGTGTAGCGCGGCGGCTCAACCCAGCCCTCCCATGTTGGCCCAGCAGTGGCCGCCACAGCGCCAGGAGCCAGCTCTCCCAGCGTGCCTGCGCGCCATATAGACCCGAACAGCATCGCCACCGCCAGTGCCAAAACGGCCAGATAACGCAGCGCAAATGGGTCTGCCCGGGCGACCGAGAGATCGGGTTTCGGGGCAACAGCAGTGGCTGCGCGCGCCTGCATCCGCTGCAAATGCGCGCGCCACAAGACCTGTGACGCCGGATCATCAGATCCAATTGCCTGCGCATCCAGCAGCGCTGCAATCGGATGGCCGGGCAGCGTCACATCTAACCTGGCTAGAGCATCGGCGGCGCGCGGGAAACGAAAGCGCCAGAAGCCAAAACCCAGTGCAGCAAGAACGGCAAGTACCAAAAGCACAGCTCCGGCCCAGACCAATTCAACAGGCAGCTGTTCATGCAAGCCAAGCATCACGGCCGCCAGCGCCAACATTACCAGCGATACAAGCGGCCAGAACGTCTGCACCAACCGTTCCGCCAGCAGGCCCAGCCAGGTCAGCCGCAGAGGCCAGCGTAGGGCCGCCAGACGTGGGTCCAAGAACCCTAGGTCACCTGGTGTAACGGCAGTTTTGCATGGTGAATCCCCTCCCCCTTGTCCACGATCTGACCCGCCCGGCGGGCCGAGCGCGTCAGACGGTCGTGTATCAGCCTTGCGGCGAAACTCAGGGTCGTTGGCCATGGCGGCGGCGCCTCCGGTCAGCTCTGCGCCGCGTCAGATGCCGCGAAACCCGTCAGAGCCACTTAGGGATGGTATCGCGGTTTATCATTTCGTCAAAGTCCGGACGTCGGCGGATAACCGCGAATTGATCCCCGTTAACCAGCACCTCTGGGATCAACGGACGAGAATTGTATTCGCTGGACATCACCGCACCATAGGCCCCGGCACTGCGGAAAGCGACGAGATCCCCCGATTCGAGCGACGGCATATCGCGATGGCGTGCAAATGTGTCCCCGCTTTCGCACACAGGGCCGACAATATCGTAGGGACGCTGTTCCTGCCCGGCCTGCGGCTCCACCACCGGCACGATATCATGATAGGCCTCATACATGGCAGGGCGGATCAGATCATTCATAGCCCCGTCAATGATCAGAAAATCACGATCTTCGCCGGATTTAACATAGATCACTTTGCTGACCATGATCCCTGCGTTCCCGGCGATCAACCGACCCGGTTCAATCTCGATTTCGCACCCCAGATGCCCAAGCGTGCGCTGCACCATAGCGCCGTATTCGACCGGCAAAGGTGGCGTATCGTTGGAACGGGTATAAGGAATGCCCAGACCGCCCCCCAGATCCAACCGGTGAATGTCATGGCCATCTGCACGCAACTGTTCGGTCAGCTCTGCGACTTTGGAGTACGCCAACTCAAACGGCTCCAGCTCAGTCAGCTGCGAGCCGATATGAACGTCGATACCGATGACCTTGAGCCCCGGCAGACTAGCGGCGCGTGCATAGACGTCGCGAGCCCGGGCAATCGGAATACCAAATTTGTTTTCCGACTTTCCGGTAGCAATCTTTGCATGGGTCTTGGCATCGACATCGGGATTCACCCGCACGGTGATCGGGGCGACAAGGCCCAGCTCCACTGCAACAGCGTTGATCACATCCATTTCAGGTTCGGATTCCACGTTGAACTGGCGGATGCCACCGCTGAGTGCGATGCGAATTTCGTCCTGAGTTTTACCAACACCAGAAAACACAATCTTGTCGCCGGGCACACCCGCAGCTTTGGCGCGCAGATATTCGCCTTGGCTGACCACATCCATACCGGCACCGGCCTGTGCCAGCGTTTTGAGGATCGCCTGATTACTAGCCGCCTTCATCGCGTAACAAACCAGGTGATCCATCCCCTTCAATGCATCGTCAAAGAGGTGAAAATGGCGCAGCAGCGTCGCTGTAGAATAGAGGTAAAACGGAGTGCCCACGGCGGCCGCAATCTCGGCCACCGGCACGTCTTCGGCGTAAAGCGCGCCGTCGCGGTAGAGAAAATGATCCATAGGTCGCGCTTAGACCAGAACCGGGGCGCGGATCAAATGATTCCGCAGTTAATCACACACCAAGGTACACGCTGAGCGGCCCCTTGTGCAGGCCTAAGCTACCGCCTGCATGTACACCGCTATTGGACACCCCAACCCCAGCGTTCAGTGATGGGCGTACCGGTTCGCCATCAACTCCACAGGCTGCAAGACCCACACACGCGGCGAGCACAAAAAGAACAGCAATCATTTTCTGCATGTCAGGCCCTTTCGAATTGGGCGGTTGCGGCCGGGTTGGCAGATCGCCGCCGCCCGAATTGCGACCAATCAGCTCGCCAGAATGCTCTGCCAGCGTGCGACCTGCGCGAGCACCTGCTTTGGTGCGGTACCGCCATAAGACATACGTGAGTTTACCGAGTTTTCGACGCCAAGCACAGTAAAGATATCTTCGGTGATGCCGCCGTGGACGCCTTGCATATCCTCGAGCGACAGGTCTGGCAGGTCACAACCACGGCTTTCGGCCATGGCAACCAGCGTGCCGGTTACATGATGCGCATCGCGGAACGGTACCTTCAGCACCCGCACCATCCAGTCGGCAAGGTCGGTTGCCGTGGAAAAGCCAGAGCCGGCAGCCGTGGCAAGGCTTTCGCGGTTGGCGGTCATATCCTTGACCATGCCTTCCATCGCGGCCAGCGCCAGCATCCAGTTGTCAGCGGCGTCAAAGACCTGTTCCTTGTCTTCCTGCATGTCCTTGGAATAGGCCAGCGGTAGCCCCTTCATCACCATCATCAACGCGGTATTGGCACCAAAAATCCGGCCCACCTTGGCGCGGATCAGCTCGGCTGCGTCGGGGTTCTTCTTCTGCGGCATGATCGACGAACCCGTGGAGAAACGGTCAGACAGGGTCACAAAGCGGAACTGCGCCGAGGACCAGATCACCAGCTCTTCGGCAAAGCGGGATAGATGAATGGCGCTGATCGAGGCCACACTCAGAAATTCGAGCGCAAAATCGCGGTCGCTGACTGCGTCCAGCGAGTTGGCCGCCGGGCGGTCAAAGCCCAGCGCCGATGCCGTCATCTCCCGGTCGATTGGAAAGGATGTGCCGGCCAGCGCCGCCGCGCCCAGAGGCGATTCGTTCATGCGTTTGCGTGCGTCGCGCACGCGGGACAAATCGCGGCCGAACATCTCCACATAAGCCATCATGTGGTGTCCCCAGGTCACCGGCTGCGCGGTCTGCAAATGGGTAAAGCCCGGCATCACCCAATCGGCGCCCGCCTCGGCCTGCGACAGAAGCGCACGGATCAGCGCCAAAAGACCCGATTCAGCCGCGTCCAGCTGATCACGCACCCAGAGTTTGAAATCGGTCGCCACCTGGTCATTGCGGCTGCGGCCCGTGTGCAGACGGCCTGCAGGCTCTCCGATGACCTCTTTCAGACAGGCCTCCACATTCATATGGATGTCTTCCAGTGCCGTCGAAAACTGGAATGTTCCGCCCTCGATCTCTGACAAGACCGTGAGCAGCCCTTCCCGAATGGCCTCGGCATCATTATCCGTAATAACGCCTGTTGCGGCCAACATCGCCGCATGGGCCCTGGAACCTGCGATGTCTTGTGTTGCCATCCGCTTGTCGAACCCGATCGAAGCATTAATTGCTTCCATGATCGCGTCCGGGCCAGCGGCAAAGCGGCCGCCCCACATCTGGTTCGAGGATTGATCTGTCATGGTGTGGAACCCCGGAGATAATATGCGTCTGTTTCGTCAGCTTTCCCTTTATATGGCCCTGACCTTGGGTGCAAATGCAGCCTTTGCGATTGACCCTGCCACGCTTGAGACTCTGCGTGACGGGGATATGAAGAAACTCGTGGTGCACACGGCGCCGCAGCCTGTGTCTGGTGCCGCATTTCAGCTGGCCGACGATGCTGGCACGGCAACGCTTGCCGACTATAAGGGCAAGATCGTGCTACTGAATTTCTGGGCCACATGGTGTGCCCCTTGCCGCGCGGAAATGCCAATGCTGTCCGAACTGCAAACTGAGCTTGGCGGCGACGACTTCGAGGTCCTGACCTTGGCGACCGGGCGGAACTCACCCACCGGGATACAGAAATTCTTTGACGAGACGGGAATCGACAATCTGCCGCGACATCAGGATCCCAAACAGGCCGTGGCACGCGAGATGGCCATCCTAGGCCTGCCGATCACAGTATTGCTGGATCGGGAAGGCGCGGAAATCGCACGGCTGCGCGGCGATGCCGAATGGAACTCCGAGAGTGCCAAATCCATTATCAGGGCGCTCATAGAGGCAAAGTGATCGCCTCGCAGGCCCCGCCTCGCGACGCACGCCGCCAACTTCAGGACCGCTAGTAAGCGCCGGTTGCGAGGCTAGGCGACCCTATTGCCCAGATACCCTGTCAAAGGTTGACCCCACGCCACCTTTGACAGACCAATTCCTCTCCCGTCAATCTGCAGGCAGGGAGAACGTGATGCCGCTGGAAATCTTGGTGGCGATGGTGCTGATCGGCACTCTCGCTATTGCCATCCTGCTACATATGACGGGGCGTTCGGCCCCGGTGCTGATGACGCAAGAGCGCGCTGCGCAGGCGTGGCATCGTCATGATCCTGACAGTCGGATCCTGAAGACACTGCCAAGTACTAATCGTCGCGCGGCCCTGATTGAGACCAATGCCGGGCTTGGCCTGGTTTGGTGCTTTGGCGCGGACACCATCGCGCGCCCACTTCTTGGCTCACACCTTACCAATCACCCTAAAGGCTTGCGCGTCAGCTTTGCCGATTTCGCCACACCGTCGGTGCTGCTGCACCTGACCGAGGTGGAAAAAGTCGAATGGCGTCAACACATCAGCGCCGCCCGACCAACCAACCCTTCGGCGGCAATAGAACAGACGGGACAGACGCATGCCTGACACGATTTCCTACCCAGATGTTACACAATGGGCGGTCCCGTTTTTTATTGCTGCCATCCTGGCCGAATTTCTGTGGATTGCGATCAAGGGACGCGGAGGACGGTATGAAACACGCGACGCCGTGACCTCTTTGGTGATGGGCGCGGGCAGCGTGGCGTCAGGCATCGCGCTTGGGTTCATTGCTTGGGCGTTCTTCATGCTGTTGTGGCAAGTCAGCCCCTTAAATCTGGGCACTTCGGTCTGGGCCATATTGCTGTGCTTCGTGCTGGACGACCTACGGTATTACTGGGTTCATCGCTTCGGACATCGGATCCGTTGGATTTGGGCCAGCCACGTCAATCACCACTCCAGCCAGCACTACAATCTAACCACTGCACTGCGACAGACCTGGACCGGAGCATTCACCTTCATGATGGTCGTGCGTGCGCCGCTGGTGCTGCTGGGATTCCACCCGGCCATAGTACTTTTTGTCGGTGGCATCAATCTGGTCTATCAGTTCTGGATCCACACCGAGGCCATAGGCCGTATGCCCCGCTGGTTCGAATCTGTGATGAACACGCCCAGCCACCACCGCGCCCATCACGGACGCAATCCGCGCTATCTGGATTGCAATTACGCTGGCGTCTTTATCATCTGGGACAAGATATTTGGTACCTTTGTCCCTGAACAGGATCACGACAGGCCTGACTATGGGCTGGTGCACAATATTGGTACCTTCAACCCGCTGCGGGTCGCGTTCCATGAATGGGTCAGCATTTTCAAGGATGTGACCAAACCCGGCCTGACAATACGGCAGCGCTTTCTCTACGCTGTTGCCCCACCGGGCTACAGTCATGACGGCAGCCGTGACAGTTCTGAGACGATCCGCGCCAAACACCTGAAACGACACCCCGAAGATGTTGGCAGCGCAGGTTTTGACAGGCCCTAGCAGCCTGTCACGGCCTTCATCTAAAGTTCTATCTTTAATTAAAGCGCAACCCTTTTGCGCCAGGGTCTAGTCTGACCCATATTGATCGAACGACGTCAGCGCCAAGGGACCAATCCGTGAAGAAAAAGCATAAGGTTATGGCCGACATGCCAGAGGGGGGCGACAACCCGCTGACCTCTGCTGTTGTAACACGTGATCGCTCTACCCTCGATATGGTCAGCGACGCGATTCGCCATAACCAAACAATGCTTGCCTATCAGCCGATCATGCAGGCTATGCCACCGCAGGGTGTCGCCTTTTACGAGGGGTATATTCGGGTGCTGGATGCCACAGGCCGGGTCATCCCAGCACGCGATTTTATGCCTCTGGTTGAGGACAAGGAAGAAGGGCGCGAACTGGACTGTCTTGCGCTAGAGCATGGGTTGAAAGCACTGGCCCGCAGCCCGAACATCCGCCTTTCCGTCAACATGTCTGCACGCTCCATCGGCTACCAACGCTGGCTGCGGGTACTGGATCAGTATCTGAAAAAGGATGCAACACTTGGCGAGCGGCTGGTACTGGAGATCACGGAAGCCTCTGCTATGGCGACGCCAGAGCTGGTCATCGACTTCATGGACCGAATGCAAAAGCATGGCATCGCTTTTGCCCTCGACAACTTTGGTGCCGGGGCAACCGCTGTCAGCTACTTTCGGCAATTTTTCTTTGATGCGGTGAAAATCGACGGACAGTTCATTCGCGCCATCCATGCCAGCCATGACAACCAGGCAGTTGCGCGCGCACTTGTCGGGATCGCCAAGCAGTTCGACATGTTAGTGGTGGCCGAATCGGTCGAAAGCCCCGCAGATGCCGAATTCTTGATTTCCATCGGTGTTGACTGCCTGCAGGGGTATCTGTTTGGCGCGCCATCGGTCAGCCCGCCCTGGCTGGAAGATCTGCGCACGAAAAACCGCGCCTCCTAATTCATTCCAAATTGCACGTCCTAGCTGGTTTTGTACGGCTCGCTGAATGCGCTGTTGCCCCTGCATCTGAGATCGCTCTGTGTCTGCATGCAATGATTGCTTGGCAAAGCACCGGCCCTGTCACAATATGATTTCAATAGAATAGATTGACACGGGCTCTGCCTGTGGGACACCTTGCGTGTGCTGCACGTGCAGAGAAACACACGGCCTTTTTCAGAAAAGGCAGGGGGATCCCGGTTGCTGCAGCTGCGAAATGCGGACTGCGCGGTTGGCCTCCCGGGACTATGAATGGCAGAGGACCCTAACTGATGACCAATGTTGTAATCGCATCCGCCGCACGCACCGCCGTCGGCAGTTTTGGCGGCGCATTCGCCAATACCCCCGCCCATGATCTAGGCACGGCTGTGCTGGAGGCCGTTGTTGCGCGGGCCGGGATCGACAAATCCGAAGTTTCCGAAACAATTCTGGGTCAGGTACTAACTGCGGCACAAGGCCAAAACCCTGCACGCCAAGCTCATATCAACGCCGGACTGCCGCAGGAATCCTCGGCTTGGGGGATCAACCAGGTTTGCGGCTCCGGCTTGCGTGCTGTTGCACTTGGGGCGCAGCACATCCAATTGGGTGACGCCTCTGTCGTCTGCGCTGGCGGTCAGGAAAACATGACACTCTCGCCCCACGCCGCAAATCTACGCGCCGGTCACAAGATGGGCGACATGAGCTACATCGACACCATGATCCGCGACGGGTTGTGGGACGCCTTCAACGGCTACCACATGGGTCAAACCGCCGAGAATGTTGCCGACAAATGGCAAATCTCGCGTGAAATGCAGGATGAGTTTGCGGTAGCCAGTCAGAACAAGGCCGAAGCCGCACAAAAGGCTGGTAAATTTGCGGATGAAATCGCGGCCTTCACTGTGAAAACGCGCAAAGGCGACATCATCGTCGATCAGGACGAATACATCCGCCATGGTGCCACCATGGCGGCGATGCAGAAGTTGCGCCCAGCCTTTGCCAAGGACGGTTCAGTCACCGCCGCCAACGCTTCCGGCCTGAACGATGGCGCTGCGGCGACACTACTGATGAGCGCGGACGACGCCGAAAAGCGTGGCATCGAGCCGCTGGCCCGCATTGCATCCTACGCCACAGCCGGTCTCGATCCGTCAATCATGGGCGTCGGCCCAATCTACGCATCCCGTCGCGCTTTGGATAAGGCGGGTTGGAGTGTTAGCGACTTGGATCTTGTCGAAGCAAACGAAGCCTTTGCCGCGCAGGCCTGTGCTGTCAACAAAGACATGGGTTGGGATCCAGAGATCGTAAACGTAAACGGGGGCGCCATCGCGATCGGCCACCCCATCGGCGCCTCAGGTTGCCGTGTTCTGAACACGCTGCTCTTCGAAATGAAGCGGCGCGGCGCCAAAAAAGGACTGGCAACCCTGTGCATTGGCGGTGGTATGGGCGTTGCAATGTGTGTGGAGCGTCCCTGAGCGGTATAGCTCGGAACATATCTAAGGGCGCCGCTGTGGCGCCCTTTTCTATATCCGGCCTTTTTACGCTGTCTTTGCGGAATAGCATAACGCGACGTTGAGTTGGAAATCGGCTCAAACGGACACTTTCACCACGTAATATAATTGCGGAATTGAAAACAAAATAGTAGCAAGATTACCAAGTCAAAAACGGAGGACTTTTCCATGGCACGTAATGCACTCGTCACCGGCGGCTCTCGCGGCATCGGCGCAGCAATTTCCCAAGCGCTCAAGGCCGAAGGTTACTCTGTGGCTGCGACCTACGCCGGAAACGATGAAGCCGCAGCAAAATTTACCGAAGCAACCGGCATCAAAACCTACAAGTGGAACGTCGCCAACTATGAGGAAAGTGCGGCCGGTATCGCCAAGGTCGAAGAAGACCTTGGCCCGATCGACATCGTCGTTGCCAATGCCGGCATCACCCGCGATGCACCATTCCACAAGATGACACCGCAGCAGTGGCAGGAGGTCATCGACACCAACTTAACCGGCGTGTTCAACACGGTTCACCCAATCTGGCCAGGGATGCGCGAACGCAAATTTGGCCGCATTATCGTGATCTCTTCTATCAACGGCCAAAAAGGCCAGTTTGCGCAGGTAAACTATGCTGCGACCAAGGCAGGCGACCTAGGTATCGTCAAATCTCTGGCACAGGAAGGCGCGCGCGCGGGCATCACCGCCAACGCCATCTGCCCAGGCTATATCGCCACCGAAATGGTCATGGCGGTGCCGGAAAAGGTCCGCGAGTCCATTATCGGCCAGATTCCCGCAGGTCGGTTGGGCGAGCCAGAAGAAATTGCGCGCTGTGTAGCCTTCTTGGCCTCTGAAGATTCAGGGTTCATCAACGGCTCGACCATTTCAGCCAATGGCGCCCAGTTTTTTGTCTAAGGCTTCAAATCAATAAACGGCAAGGGCCGGTCCATTGGACCGGCCCTTTTCCTATCCCGTAAGGACACGCGCGCTATGCCCAGCGGGAAATTTCTGTCCGCAATATTTTTGCACGGCGAGAGACAAAGATGCTTGCCCAAATCGCCCGAAGGACCTGACCGCGCTCTTCATGTGCGCGCAGCATGGCCTGCTTCACGGTAGCATTGGCTGAATATTCCATTTGTCCGGCCTCCATTCAGATCAGCGGTGTTAACTTGGCTTCAACATGAACCTTTGAATGACCACTGACAAACGAGACTTTTCAACTGTTCAGTTAAGTATTACTTATGCAATATGTCTGACCGCCTTCCCCCGCTGACCGCACTGCGCGCATTCGAAGCCGCAGCCCGTCATATGTCCTTTGCCCGCGCCGCACAGGAATTGAATGTCACCCCAGCTGCGCTGTCTTTTCAGATCAAGTCCCTCGAAGAGCATCTGGGCGCACCTGTGTTTCGACGCCTGAACCGCGCAGTCGAGCTGACGGCCGCAGGCATCGCGCTTGCCCCCGGCGCATCGGATGGCTTTCAGGCGCTGACCGCAGCCTGGCGCGCGGCGATCCGCCTGCAGGATGACGGCGCCCTAACCGTAACCGCAGGCCCCGCCTTTACAGCAAAATGGCTGGCACCCAGGTTTTATGAATTCGCCCGCGCCCATCCCGAAATTGATCTGAGGTTTTCTGCCAGCCTGCGCAGGGTTGATCTGATGCGCGACGATGTGGATGTCGCAATCCGTTTTGGCTATGGCCCGTATCCGGACGTCTATTCGATGCCGCTTCCGGTCGAATGGGTCATGCCTGTCATGACACCCGATATGGCTCGGCAGTATCCAACAGTTGCCGCCCTGAAAGGCGCGCCGCTTATCCATGATGATTCTCTGAATTTCATGTCTCCATTACTGGACTGGGCAGCTTGGTTCCAAATGATGGGTGAGGACTTTGCCCCAACCCACGGAGCAAGGTTCAGCAACGCAGATCACGCGGTTGACGCGGCCCTCGCAGGGGCAGGCGTGGTGCTGGGGCGGCGTGCCCTCGTGGTCAAGGATTTAGACGAAGGCCGATTGGTCGCGCCATTCCGCACGGCATTAACGGGGAAGGCGCGTTTCAGTTTCCTCTGTCAGAAAGGGGCAGAACGACGCCCCCAAATCATCGCGTTCCGCGACTGGATACTGGCCGAGATTGAAAAGACCGCTCCGGTTTCCGAAGGGCTGACCATCATCCCGGTTGAGACCCTCGCATGACTCGAAATCGCGCAACGGCAATTGGCTTTATCGCCGTTCTGTTATGGTCTCTGCTTGCTGTATTGACTGTAGGCACCGCGCCGGCACCCCCCCTATTGCTGAATGCACTGTGCTTCACAATTGGCGGCTCATTAGGGCTGATTTGGTGTTGGCGCAGCGGTGGGCTGGCCTCGCTTCGCGCCGTGTCATGGAAAGTGTATCTCTTTGGCAGTCTCGGGCTCTTTGGTTATCACGCGCTCTATTTCTCTGCGCTGCGGCTTGCGCCTGCTGCAGAGGCAGGGTTGATCGCTTATCTCTGGCCACTGTTGATCGTACTGTTTTCCGGCCTCTTGCCAGGTGAAACCCTACGCACCGGGCACCTATTGGGCGCAGTTTTAGGGTTTGCCGGGGCTACAACCATCATCACTGGCGGTGGCGCCGAATTTGATGCCTCTGCCCTGCCGGGTTACGGACTGGCCCTACTTTGTGCCCTGACGTGGTCTGGATACTCCGTACTGGCACGTCGGCTGGGCACTGCCCCCACCAGCACGGTTGCTGTTTTTTGCTTAATCACTGCTGCTGCCTCTTGGGGATTACATTTCACACTGGAGGAAAGCCGATGGCCGCTTGGCGTCAGTGGCTGGGGTGCGACGCTCGCGCTGGGTCTGGGGCCCGTTGGTCTGGCGTTCTATGTATGGGATATCGGGGTGAAGCAGGGCGATATACAAATGCTAGGCACCAGCTCCTATGCCGCACCGCTGTTATCGACGGTCATATTGGTACTTGTGGGCATTGCAGCGCCGTCATGGACACTGGCGATTGCGGCGTGCCTCATAACAGGTGGTGCATTGCTCGCCGCCCGCGCAAGCAGCCAAGTGTAGAAGCCCGCAACCCACCAATGCAACAAAGGGTCACCAGCAGCGCTGATGACCCCCTGACATCCTGACAACGTCTTGACTTCAAATACCGATATCGCAGCGGTGGGGCCGCAACACTCAGATCCGGGTCTTTCTCAGACGGCGTATTCTTCCGTCGAGAGACGTTCGATTTCTTCTTTCAGTTTCAGTTTTTGTTTCTTCATCGACGCGATACGCAGCCCATCAGTGGCGGGCGAGCGTTGGGCGTGTTCGACTTCCATGCTCAGATGCTCGTGCTTTTTCTTTAGTTCGGTCAGATGCGAGCTGAGGCTCATTTCATTCCTCCTCCTTTGAGCGTGTTGCGTACAGAAAGAGTGGAGCACAAGAATATTGCCCTGTCACGCTGCAGAAGCATATATTTTGTCATGAAACCGTCATTTCGGCATGGACCCGCCGAAGGAAAGTCGATTTTCCGCGACCTGACCTTAAATGTCAGCCGGGCCACGGCAGCGCCGCCGCCTCGCGCAAAACCGCCCTGATCTCGGCGCGGTAGTTCTCGCCATCCCGCAGATGCGATACGCCTTCGTGCAGGATCATAGGCGCGTGAAGCTTGAAGCCAGCACGCCCCCCCTTCCGTGCCCGCAGGATCACCAGCTCAGCGTCACGACCAACGCGCGCAGCCAATGGCAGCACCTCAAGTGAGCCAAGCCGCCCCAGACACGCGCTTAGCATCTCCGGCAGACGATCAGCCCGCTGGATCATGTGCAGATAGCCCTTGTGCGCCAACCGTCGGGCCGCTGTGTCGAGCCACAGGTTCAGCTCTGTTGCGCCACCAAGAGAAATTTGCCGACCCACGTCCTGAGCCGGACTATGGGCACCGGCACGATAATAGGGCGGGTTTGCGATCACATGATCAAATTGCATCTGACGCAAATCGACGGGGAGTGCCGCCAGATCAGCTTCAACCACCGTCATTTCGACTGCGTTCTGCGCGGCATTGCGTCGCGCCAGATCGGCGTAGTCCGGTTGCAACTCCACTCCGGTAAGGCGCAGATCACGTATTCGCGCTGCCAAACAGAGAAGCGCCTGTCCACCACCACAGCCCAGCTCTAGCACCCGCGCGCCCGGTTCAGCTGGTACCGCTGCCGCCAGCAACACCGGGTCAACACCGGCGCGATAACCCTGTTTTGGCTGCAATAGCCGAACCTGACCGCCTAGGAAGTCATCCAGGCTGAGTGACGCGTCTTCAAACCCCGCCATCAGCGCAGCGGGATCTCATTATCAAGCATAACCCGTTCTGCTGCAGCGTGGTCAGCTGTCCGCACCATCAACCGGCGCGGAAAAATCCCAATGCCCCCTTCAAGGATGCTCATATTTACGTCCATTTGAAAGCAGTCTATATCCTCACCCTCAAGAAGGGCGGTGGCAAAGGCCATGATGGTTGGGTCGGTGCTGCGTAAAAGTTCCTTCATAGGGATGGATCTAAGGGCAAGGCCTGCGCCTTGTCGAGCCTTGCAAGCGGGAAAACGATGAATCAAGTCCTGACGCAAAAGCCGCATGACATGCTGGCCGCGACACTCAGCAACGAAATGGCAGCGGTGAATACGCTGATCCAGACCCGAATGGCCTCGGAGCATGCACCACGCATTCCCGAAGTCACCGCACATCTGGTCGAGGCCGGCGGCAAGCGCCTACGCCCGATGCTGACGCTCGCGACAGCCCGTCTGTGTGGCTACAGCGGCGATAACCACGTAAAACTGGCAGCTACAGTAGAATTCATTCATACCGCGACCCTGCTGCACGATGATGTGGTGGACGAAAGCGGTCAACGCCGTGGACGGCCAACCGCAAACTTGCTTTGGGACAACAAAAGCTCCGTCTTGGTTGGCGACTACCTGTTTGCCCGCAGTTTCCAACTGATGGTTGAGACCGGTTCGCTTCGGGTCCTGGATATCCTGGCCAATGCATCGGCCACTATTGCCGAGGGCGAAGTGCTGCAAATGACAGCGGCCAGCGATCTGGCAACGGATGAAGCCATCTACCTACAGGTCGTCAGAGGTAAGACTGCGGCCTTGTTTTCGGCCGCTACCCAGGCGGGTGGTGTCATCGCAGGTGCACCCGAAACACAGGTTGATGCGCTGTTTGCCTATGGCGATGCGCTTGGTGTTGCCTTTCAGATCGCCGATGATCTGTTGGACTATCAAGGCGACAGTACGGCAACTGGTAAAAATGTTGGTGACGATTTCCGCGAACGCAAGCTGACCCTGCCGGTGATCAAAGCGGTGGCACAAGCAACCGCGGAAGAGCGCGCCTTTTGGATGCGTACCATCGAAAAGGGCCGCCAAGATGAGGGCGACCTAAATCATGCGCTGGCCCTGATGGATAAATACGACACGCTGAGCGCAACGCGCCGTGATGCCATGGAATGGGTGACCAAGGCGCAGGATGCGTTGACCGCCTTGCCTAACGATCCGATCCGCCAAATGCTGCACGATCTGGCAGACTACGTGGTCGCGCGGCTCGCCTGATCTTACGATATGGCTGCAGTCCCTTCGATCCAGACGGCTCTGCGGCTATCGTAGAAGCATTCCAGATTGCACCCACCAGTCAGGGCGCGCCTCCGTCAGACGCGCCGCTTCTTTCTGGGCCACCTCTTTGCTCTCAAACAGGGCGTAGCAGGTCGCGCCGGACCCTGACATGGCTGAGAATATCGCCTCTGTGCTGGCAAGCGCTTGCAAGACATCCTCAATCACTGGCTGAATACTGATCGCTGGTGCCTCAAGATCGTTGCGTTGTGTTCTTAGCCAATCGGCGAGATCCCGTGCTGCCCCCCAAGTTGGAAGCACGTCTGGCATGGGCGGATTGTCGCGCCGACCCAGCGCTCGAAAGATCGCTGGTGTGGCCACCGATACACCAGGGTTTACCAGCATGATGGCACAATCAGGTATACTCGCAACCGGTACAATCTGCTCTCCTATGCCTTGCATGCGTTGTGGACTAGGCCGCATGCAAACCGGAAGGTCGGCCCCAAGCACAAGTGTTTCAGCCGCCTCCAAGACCGGGATTTTCCACAGCTCAGACAACAGTCGCAGCGTCGCCGCTGCATCTGATGATCCTCCCCCAATCCCAGAAGCAGGCGGCAGGTGTTTTTCCAACACCAAAGCCGCACCACGTCCCGGTGACAACATCTCCGCCGCTTGCATCATCAGATTGCCGACACCCGTTGGCACACCCGCAGCCATCGGTCCCACAACGCTGAGAGACAACTGATCAGAGCGCTCTGCAAAAATCCGGTCCCCGATATCGGCGAACACGACCAGCGAATCGAGCAGATGATAGCCATCAGCACGTCGGCCCGTCACATGCAGCGTCAGATTGATCTTGGCCGGAGCAAACCCCTCAACCGTCATGCGCAACCTTCAAAGGCGCAGCCCCTTCTTCGGCAAGCACCGCATCCAGGCCCAGCTCCAACTTACGGCGAATCCGCTCAGGATCCGCTTCACCATCGGTGTCTTCCGGGTCGATAAAGGACAAGGCCCGTTTCCACTGGAACTCAGCTTCCCGGGCGCGCCCTACGGCCCAATAAACATCTCCGAGATGATCGTTGACCACGGGATCGACCGGCATCAACTCAACCGCGGTTTCCATATGGCCAACTGCGTCCTGATAGCGACCAAGACGGTACAGCACCCAGCCAAGGCTATCGACGATATATCCGGCATCGGGGCGTGCGGCGACAGCGCGTTCGATCATCGACAGCGCTTCGTCAAGCTTTACCTGTTTCTCAACCAGCGAATAGCCAAGGTAGTTCAACACCTGCGGCTGATCCGGGCGCAACGTTAGTGCTGCACGGAAATCCGTCTCGGCCTGTTCCCAGTTCTTCAATCGCTCATGGCAGATACCACGGGCATAAAGCAGAAACCAACGCCCCTCGACACTGTCGTCCATAAGGCCCAGCGCCGTGTCATAGGCAGCAACTGCGCCGCTGTAGTCTTCCTGCTGCCGCAACAGGTCACCAAGATTGGTATAGACAGGAGCCTCGTTCGGGAAATCACGGGCCAGCTGTTGCAGCACTTCCGCTGCCGCATCTGGTTTGGCTGCGCGGCGCAGCGCCTCGGCGCGCCCCAATTCGGCCGCGTGGTAGTCAGGGTGATCACGCGGCACCTGTTTATAGAGGTCAATCGAGAGCGTGTAGCGGCCAAGCTGGTCAAACAACTCTGCCGCAAGCAGCAGCGCATCCACGTGATCCTCGCGCAAGGCAGCGGCAACACGGGCGTACATCAGCACGTAGTCATCCGCCATCTCGCCATTTAGCGCGGCACCCATGGTGAAGAACACTTCGGCAATGCCGTGTTTCGGATTGGCGGCCAGCGCGTAGGGCAGCGTCTCACCCGCCTTTAGACGCCGGGCCAGCGTGGCAAGACCGGGATCCAATTGACCGTTGAAGGCATCGGTCAGAACCTCCAGTGCCTGTTCATTACGCCCCAGCTGCGACAGGATTTCCAATCGGGCGATGACAGCGCGGCGCGATGTATTGGTCAGCTGGCCATCCTCGGCCGCAAACAGCGTCTCGGCCCCCTCGTAGTCGCCGACAGAGGCAAGCGCCAGCGCACGATGGTAACGTGCAAAGAGGCCAAGTCCTTCTTTCTTTGCCATTTCATCAAACTGCGCCAGCGCGTCCGAAACGGATCCAGCACCCAAATGCGCCCAGCCCAGCATAAGCCCGTCCACCAAGGCATTGATTTCATGCTGCGGTCCTTCGCGATCAATGATGGCCTGATAGGTTTCTTTCTGAACGGCATCAGCAGCCATCACGATATTGGCAACCTGACTGCGCGCGCCCATCTCCCGGAGTCGAGATGCCACCGATGCAGCCCCTTTGACATCCCCAAGCGCAAGGCGCGAAAAGACCACATGCTCCATCAGCAGCGGGTTCTGCGGGTCGCGCACCAACGCGCGGTTATAGTAATCGGCAGAAGCCTGATAATCGCTATCAAGCGTGGCCGCTCGCGCTGCCAAATACGCCCCGGCAAGCCCATCGGCCTGCACCAGGGTTGGCAGAGGAGTGACAGCGGCAAGAGCGGCTGCACAGGTCAGGCTGCGAAGAAATGGGACGGGCACGCGGGGCCTCCTCTTAATGACTGGTCGATATCTGCCTCGCCATAAAGCGTAGAGCGCCCTCCCCCAACACGCAATGGGGCAGCCCGTAGGCTACCCCTATTAATCCGGCAAGTACCTGCCGATATCCATCGCGATCTGATCACATGTTCGGGTAGTTGGGCCCGTCACCCCCCTGCGGTGTCGCCCAGGTGATATTCTGGCTCGGATCCTTGATATCGCAGGTCTTACAGTGAACGCAGTTCTGGAAGTTGATCACAAACTCCGGCTTGCCATCCTTTTCGACCACCTCATAGACCCCAGCAGGGCAGTAGCGCTGCGCTGGCTCTGCGTATTTCGGCAGGTTCACGTTGACCGGTGTGTCCAGATTGCCAAGACGCAGATGGCAAGGCTGGCTTTCCTCGTGATTGGTTGCCGCAAAGGCGACATTGGTTAGCCTGTCAAAGGACAGCGTGCCATCGGGCTTAGGGTAATCGATGGGTTTATGCTTGTCGGCCTCTTCGGTGGATTCGGCGTCATTCTTGCCGTGACCCAGCGTGCCGAACAGCGAGAAGCCAAGGGTATTGGTCCACATATCCAGACCACCCAACATGAGAGAGGCAGTCAGCCCCCACTTCGACCACATCGGTTTGACGTTGCGGACCTTTTTCAGATCAGCGCCAATCGCCCCCTCACGCACGTCGACCTCATAAGCTGCCAGTTCGTCACCCGAACGCTCCGCTTTGATTGCGTCAAATGCGGCTTCTGCTGCGGCCTTGCCCGACAGCATCGCGTTGTGGTTGCCCTTGATGCGCGGCACGTTGACCATGCCTGCCGAACAACCCAGTAGCGCCACGCCGGGCGCGACCAGTTTCGGCATTGCCTGCCAGCCGCCCTCGGTAATCGCACGCGCACCATAGGCCACCCGTTTGCCGCCCTTGAGCAGCTCGGCGACCATCGGATGATGCTTGAAGCGCTGAAACTCCATGTACGGATACAGATGCGGGTTCTTGTAGTTCAGGTGGACCACAAACCCCACGTAAACCTGATTGTTGTCGAGATGATAGATGAAGGACCCGCCGCCAGCATTGGAGCCCAGCGGCCAACCCATCGTATGGGTGACAGAGCCCTCTTTGTGCTTGGCGGGATCAATCTCCCAGATCTCTTTCATGCCAACGCCGTATTTCTGCGGCTCTTTGTCATCAGAGAGGCCGTATTTGGCGATCACTTCCTTGGAAAGCGAACCGCGCACACCTTCGGACAGGAACACGTATTTGCCGTGCAGTTCCATCCCCGGCTCAGTGTTGGGACCGTAAGAACCATCCGCCTCCAAGCCAAAGACACCGGCAACGACGCCTTTGACTTCGCCGTTGTCGCCGTAAACCAGCTCGGAACACGCCATACCCGGGAAAATCTCGACGCCCAGCTCTTCGGCTTGCTCCGCCATCCAGCGGCAGACATTGCCCATGGACACGATGTAGTTGCCGTGGTTGTTCATCAATGGTGGCATGGGGAAGTTGGGGATGCGAATCTGACCCGCTTCACCCAACATGTAGAAATTGTCGTCCTTGACCGGCACGTTCAGCGGCGCGCCTTTGTCCTTCCAATCAGGGATCAACGCATCCAGACCGCACGGGTCCAGCACCGCACCGGACAGGATATGCGCGCCCACTTCGGAGCCTTTTTCCAGCACCACAACCTGCAAGTCGCTGTCCAATTGTTTCAATCGGATCGCCGCAGACAGACCAGCCGGGCCTGCCCCAACGATCACAACGTCGTATTCCATCGCTTCACGTTCAATCTCGGCCATTGCGGGCTCCTTGGCTGTGGTTCAGGGCCAACCCATGCGGGTGGCGTGTCCTTGGCGTAATTTTGTTTCGCGGTTGCTTAGCGGGTGGCAGAGGCACTGGTCAATCCAAACTCTACGTTACACTGCTGTAGAACCCTCGATTGCGACAATTCGGGCGTCAGATTTCGTCATTTGGTAGCGAATTCCCGTCGTTCACCGTTTCTGAGGGCTTATCCCCCATCAGATAGCGCGGTCCCTGCCCTTTGGCAGCGGCCGCATCATCGGGATTGTACAGCTTGCAGGTGGGCAAGGACAGGCAGCCGCAACCGATGCAGCCGTCAAGGTTATCGCGCAAACGCTCCAGCGTTTCGATTCGGGCATCCAGATGGCTGCGAAAAGCGGTGGACAGATTGGTCCAGTCGGCCTTGGTCGGGGTACGACCCCCAGGCAGGCTTTTGAGAAAGTCGCGAATCTCCGGCAGTGTGAAGCCGAACTTCTGCGCGATCATAATAAAACTCAACCGCCGCAGATCCGCCCGGTGAAACCGCCGCTGCCCACCCGTATTACGCCAAGGCTCAACCAGCCCCTGTGCCTCATAGTAGCGGATTGCCGATACCGCCAGGCCCGTCCGCTCCGCCAGATAGCCGATGGTCAACCCGTGAGATGCAGCCATGAGATACTCCCTACCAGTCCCTGAGATTCCGTCGCGTCTCAGCCTGCGGACTGAGAAAAATCACAAAACACCAAAAAAGTGCTTGAGCTAAAGTTAGGTTTAGAAATTACGACTCTATCAGGCAAGAGAAAACACAAAGGAGCCTGACATGACCGTACGTCTTGAACACGCAAACATCACCGTGTCCTCTCCCGAGAGCACTGCCGCCTGGATGCAGGATGTTTTTGGCTGGCACATTCGCTGGCAGGGGGAGGCCATCAGCGGCGGCTACAGCCTGCACGTGGGCGAGGCTGACAGCTATCTGGCGCTGTACTGCCCCCCGGAACCCCTGGCCAAGGCCCCGACCAGTTATGCCATCAACGGGGGGCTCAACCACATCGCCGTTGTTGTCGATGATTTGGACGCCGTCGAAACACGGGTCCGCGCGGCTGGCTTCACGCCAGGCGAGCATCACGACTACGAACCGGGTCGCAGGTTCTATTTCCGAGACCGGGACAATATCGAATTCGAGGTGGTACAATATGATGCTTGATCTTCTTTGGCACAGCAGTCGCCCGCGCGCGGTTTTACCCACCCAGCGGCGGCACTCCCCCCCGACGATGCTCTCACAGCAGCGCGCGACGACACGCCAGCTGCAACGGATCCGACACTCTTCCCCGATCAGCCGTCTGATCAGCTTGCTGCAGCGGCTGGATCCCCGGCCACGGGTGCCCCGCCACAGCATCACCGGCAAAACATCCACCCTACCGGAGGTTCCCTGACCGCATAAAGACGCGGCCGCGATAGAGACAAAACCGGACCTAAGCTTGCCGACACATTGTCAGTTTTTTGCCACCCCTCAATCCGGGGAAGTCTAAAAAAGCGGAGTTTTCCGCCTGTTGGCATGAAATCGCTGTGGACAGGCAACCCCGCCCTCTTGCATTCGGCGGCAGGATTGGGTCAGGTAATTGCGACACAACCGGTTTGTCCCGCTGTCAGTTCGGCAGTGGGACAAACCGGTTTTCCTATAGACGCGAACCGCCACGACCGGTGGCAAAACCTGACACGATATCTGGACACAGACATGGAAAAGATCCCGATGACCCCCACGGGTCACGCCGCCCTAGAAGCTGAGCTGAAGAATCTGAAATCGGTAGAACGCCCAGCGATTATTAAGGCTATCGCCGAAGCTCGCGAACTGGGCGACCTGTCGGAAAACGCAGAATATCATTCCGCCCGTGAAAAGCAGTCTTTCATCGAAGGCCGCATCAAAGAGCTGGAAGGCATTCTCTCCCTGGCCGATGTGATCAACCCCGCAAAGCTATCGGGCGCGATCAAATTCGGTGCTAAGGTGACCGTTGTGGACGAGGACACCGACGAGGAAAAAACCTGGCAGATCGTAGGTGAGCATGAAGCCAACATCGAAGCGGGCCTGCTGAATATCAAATCACCCATTGCCCGCGCCTTGATTGGCAAAGATGAAGGCGACAGCGTCGAAGTTCGCACCCCAGGTGGGGATCGCGCCTATGAAATCCTCAAGATCGTTTTTGCCTGACCTCAGACCCCCGATCGGCGCCTGCAACGGGTGCCGATTGCTCCAGATCCACTGTCGTCTCCTGCGACATAAGCCACCCTTAGCCAACCTCTGTTTCCGAGCAACAGTATGACCCGTACCAGTTCCACCGCCGCCACGCCGCCCACCAGCGCCCTTGATACGTCGCCGGAACAATCGACCATTGGGGCAATCGAAGCCGCCGCACTTGGTCTCAGTGCACTGTGGTTTTTGGTGGTTGTGGCCATCTACGTTCTGGGCGGTGCGCAGGATCCCTCAGCGACTGTGGCGACCAGCTGGCCTGACGTGCTGCTGCGCGTTGCGGTCATTCTGCTGCCGGTACTACTGATCTGGGTAGGCGCCATAGCGCTGCGATCTGCGCGGGTAATGCGCGAGGAATCTGAGCGTCTGCACGCAGCCATCGACGGTATACGCAACACCTATATCGCTCATGCACAACAGGCTGCATCGGTCTCCGAACCCTCGGTTACCCGCAAGCTGGATGAAATCGCCGCCGCGACCCGCAAAACGGAAACCGCGTTGGCCACCTTTCACACCAGCCGCCGGGACCGCCCTATGCCCGGCATTTCGACACCCGCTGCCAACAGCGCGGACACGACGGACCAGGGCCTGTTAGCGCTGGGAACCCCAGCCGAAGATCTCGCAGCCCCGCTTCCGTCCGAGCAGCTGATCCGCGCATTGAATTTTCCTGAAACGGCCGAGGACGAAGAGGGCTTTGCCGCCCTTCGACTGGCCCTTCAAGACCGCAAGGCCGCGCAGATAATCCAAGCAGCACAAGACGTGCTGACTCTGCTCAGCCAGGACGGTATATATATGGACGACCTGCGCCCGGATATGGCCCGCCCCGAAATTTGGCGACAGTTTGCGCAAGGGACCCGTGGTCGCGCAGTGGCCGCCCTGGGCGGAGTACGTGACCGCAGCTCACTTGCGTTGACCGCAGCGAGGATGAAACAAGACCCGATCTTTCGCGATGCAGCACATCATTTTTTGCGTCGGTTCGATCAGATGTTGGCCGCATTCGAGGAAGACGCCAGCGACAGCGATATATCTTCGCTTGGTGATACCCGCACCGCGCGTGCCTTCATGCTCTTGGGCCGAGTCGCAGGCACCTTTGATTAGACGCGCCTGAACTTAGTTCCCCTAGACCCCGAAACTGGCATAGGGAATGAAACGCACGCGGTCTCCTGGCTTGATCTCGGCCGCACCATCCCCCAACTCCACCAGACCCTCGGCCCAGCTAAGCGAGCTGACACGCCCCGACCCTTCGGATTTGAACACCTCGACCTGTCCGGCACGAACACGGGCGCGCAAATACTCACGTCGCCCCGGTTTCTTGCGCTTTTCAAATGCAGCGGGCAGGTCGAATCCCTGTGGTACCTGCCAATTGGCCCCGGCCATTAGCGCCATTGCCGGACGTGCAAAAATCAGCGTGCACACCATGGCGGCAACCGGATTGCCAGGCAGTCCAAAAACTGGCGTCCCCCGCCACATCCCCAGCGCCAGCGGGCGACCAGGTTTCAAGGCAATCCGCCAGTGCTGCATGGAACCGTGTTCGCGCAAGATCGCGGACATGTGGTCCTCATCCCCGGCAGAGGCACCGCCACTTGTCAGGATCACATCGACATTTGCTGCCGCACGGTCAAGGTGACCGTGCAGAGCCGCACGATCATCCGCAGCTTTGCCAAGGTCAACCGAGACAAACCCCATCCGCGCCAAAAGCCCCAGAAGCATCGGGCGATTGGCATCAAATATCTGCCCGGCCCCTGCATCCTCTCCCGGCTCAACCAGCTCATCCCCGGTCGAGAGCACACCAACGCGCAGACGTTGGTAAACCGAGAGGTCCGCGACCCCCGTGGCAGATGCCAATGCAAGATCAGCCGGGGTCACCACACGCCCGCGGCGCAGGATCACCTCTCCGGCCTTGGCATCCTCGCCCGCCTTGCGGGTGTTGGAACCCTGTTTCAACGGGCCGTGAAACGCGATGCCCGAGCCGTCACAGGTGACATCCTCCTCCAGAATAACGGTCTCCACTCCATCGGGAAGCGCCGCACCGGTCAGAATGCGAATAGCATGCCCCGCAGGAACCCGATGATCATAGGTCTGCCCCGCAGCCGCGCGTCCCGAGATCAGGGGCAGGTGCTGTGGGCCTGCTGAAATCGCGCCAGCAAACCCGTAGCCGTCAACGGCGGTGTTCGGCTGCGGTGGATTGCTGCGCCGTGCTACCAGATCCTCGGCCAGTATCCGCCCCAATGCACCGTCCAGCGCGCAGGTTTCAACGGTGGTCACCACGCTTAATCGGTCGCGCAGATAGGCAAGCGCATCGTCCACAGGCGTCCAGTCAACCCCCGCGGGCAGGGCGAAACAATCATTCCGCAATGGCGGTGGGGCAAGGGTCATTTTGGTTCCACTCCCAGAATCCAGCCTTCTTCGGGCGCCTTGATATCAAGACGGTGCTCCAGTTCTGCCACAGGCAAGCGGCTGAGTTCCAGCGCGACCTGTTGGACCTGCCAGGCATCCTTGATGAGTCCGGCAGGCGGCTGACCCAGATTCAGCGAGGGCCAGATTTCCACAAAGGCGATTGGCCTGTCCAATACTTCAAAGGGCCAGGTCGCAACCTGCCCGGCAAAACGTCGCCGCAAACGCGCCAGAACAGGCAGACCCATCATGATCTGGCTTCCCACCGCACCCGCACCCGCCATCTGCCAGCATGTAAAGCTGCCTTTGGCCAGATACTCGACCGCGCGGCGCTCTGGGAACGGATTGCGATAGCTGTCCTTGCGACGTGGCAGGCCTTCAATATCACGCGCCAGCGCATTGGCCCAGAATGGCCCCCGGCCACCAAACCGGTGATTAATCTCTGCCGCGACATCAAAACGATTGTTGGTCTCAGGACAGTCCTCAACACGGGTTTCGAACCAGTTCCAGAGCGTCAGCGGATCACTAGAGCCGGTCAACGCCCGTGCAAACCCAGCAGGATAGCCAAAGGGAAAATCAAACCCCAACATCAGCCTACGCCCTGCTGCTAGCTCGGCTTCGATCAGCGTGATCAGCCAATCCTCGGCCTGTTGGCGGTTGCGCAAGTAGACTGGAGCCTCTGCAAGGCCAGCGTGCACAACACAGGTCCAGATGGCATCCTTGCATGGCGTCGGTCCACGGTCATTGCCACCGGACCAATCCACCATCGCAAAGCTCTGCCATGGGGTCACAGCCGCAGCTCAGCTGAGATAAAATCAGCGATCGCCACGGTGTCATCCAGATCAAAGACTGGCCCATCAAGATGCAGCGGGATATCGCTGGCCACAGCACGGATCGACGGATCACCCGGCGCAATCAATGATTGCCCTGCCGCGGTGCGATAGGCCTCGATCTTAGGGTGGGATTCACGCTTAAAGCCCTCGACCAGCACCAGATCCACCGGGCGCAGCCGCGCCAGCAACTCGGTAAAGCTGGGTTCCCGGGCACCGCGCAACTCTTGCATGATGGCAATACGGTTGGGCGAGGCCAGGATCACCTCAGCCGCACCCGCAGTTCTGTGCCGGTAACTGTCAGTGCCAGGCTGGTCCACATCCGTGGTGTGGTGCGCATGTTTCAACGTTGAAACGCTTAGACCGCGATGGCAGAACTCTGCCACCAGACGCTCCATTAATCCGGTTTTACCGCAATTTTTCCACCCGGTGACACCGTAGATCTTCATGTCAGCAACGCCTCTGCACGTTCCAGATCTTCTGGTGTATTGACGTTGAAGAACGGATCAAAAGGCTCTGCTACGAACAACGCTTCTCGCCCATCATGGCGGTCGGTCCACAAAACGACCTTGCGCAACCCATCCTCGAGTGCGGCGCGCAGATCGTCGCGCAGGGCAACAGGCCAAAGCCCAAAGGTCGGGTGGCGATTTACACGCCCCCTGCCGCCGGATTTCAGCGCCTCTTTCCCACTGCGCGGTGTTGTGGCGAGCACCAGCGGATGGGTCATGCCCTCTGCTGCATCCGTCAGCCGGGCAACCAGATCCATTGGGAAGAACGGCGTGTCTGCGGCAGCGGTAACGATCTCGTCCGCTCCCTGCTCTGCCGCCCAGTCCAGCCCCGCGAGAACACCCGCCAGCGGTCCGGAAAAACCGTCAACCGAGTCACCCAGAACCGGCAGACCCAGATCAGCGAAACGCGTGGGATCACCATTAGCATTGAGCGCGAGATCAGGGACCTGCGCTGACAGCCGGTCCACGACGCGCGACAAGAGGCTCTCGCCGCCGATCTCCAGCCGTCCTTTGTCGCCGCCGCCCATCCGAGTGGCCAGACCGCCCGCAAGGATCACGCCCAATATCTTCTGTTCTGCCATGTTATCCCCTTCCGCAGCCGGAAACATCGGTTTTCCGGCCCGAACTTCACGTGTAAATCGCCTAACCGTCCGAACTTTTCCGCCGATGTTTCTTGTGTTCTTCCGGCGCATTCTTCGGGTCAATGTCCCGGAGCAGACGGTCTTCGCCTGACAGGCAAATGAACCGCTTCCCTCGCATTCGTCCGATCAGAGTCAGGCCGACCTCGCGCGCAATTTCCACGCCCCACGCGGTAAATCCCGAACGCGAAACCAAAACAGGAATACCCATCATCGCGGTCTTAATCACCATCTCAGAGGTCAGGCGCCCAGTCGTATAAAGGATCTTGTCAGAAACATCTGTACCTGTGCTCTGTATCCAACCCGCGATTTTATCGACTGCATTGTGTCGGCCGACGTCTTCCATATAAACCAACGGACGATCCTGTTGGCATAAAATAGTGCCATGGATCGCACCGGCCTCCAGATACAGTGAAGGCGTGCGGTTGATCTTATGTGCCAGCGCATAAAGCCAGGAGCTCCGCACCTCAACTTCCGGCAGGCGAACGCCTTCCAGACCTTCCATCATATCGCCAAAAACTGTCCCGACTGCACAGCCCGATGTACGCGTCTTTTTCTGTAGTTTTTCCTCGTAAGAGGTCTCCACTTCGGTCCGCACCACAACTGTTTCCAGCTCTTCGTCATAGTCAATCGCAGTGATCACATCACTATCATGCAACATGCCCTGATTGCGCAGGAACCCCAGCGCCAGATAATCTGGATAGTCGCCAATTGTCATGGCCGTGACGATTTCCTGGCGGTTGAGATAGATTGTCAGCGGGCGCTCTTCGACCACGGAAATCTGCGTCACCATACCGCTGTGGTCGACACCCTCGACAGCCCGTGTCAGACGCGCATTCTCAGGGTTTGGTGCAATCAGATACTCGTCCAGAAGCGACGCGAGCTCCAAGCCGTCATCCACCTTCGTCAATTGCAAACCTCCGCTCGTGGCGCTATGCCAATTTCGAATAACCTAGGACCAGATCATGGCAATCACCACCACGAAATCTGCATTTTGGAAGGGGTTTCGTGATGGTGCACCCTTCATGCTGGTGTCGGGACCATTTGGCCTGTTGTTTGGCGTTCTGGCGGTAGAAGCCGGTCTGATTGTCCCAGAAGCAATGGTCTTTTCACTCTCGGTTTTTGCAGGTTCAGCGCAATTCACCGCCTTGCAGTTAATGCAGGAAAACGCGCCGTTGGTGATCATTCTGATATCTGCCCTGGCCGTCAATCTGCGAGTGGCGATGTATTCAGCCTCGCTCACCCCGTATCTGGGCGACGCGCCGTTGTGGCAGCGGGCCTGCGCAGCCTACCTGACAGTTGATCAGTCCTACGCACTGTCAATTGTGCAGTTTGAAACCCACCCGCAGATGACGTTGCCACAGCGTATGGCGTATTTCTTTGGCACCAACGGTTGCGTAGCACCGTGCTGGATGCTGGCGACCTTTGTCGGGGCTCTCGTCGGGGCGCAGATCCCTGCCAGTTGGGGGCTCGACTTTGTGCTGCCACTTGCGTTCCTGGCCATGATCGGCCCGATGCTGCGCACACCCGCCCATGTCATCGCATGTTTCACGGCCATACTGACCGCCCTGCCGGCAACTGCGCTGCCCTACAATCTGGGACTGATCGTAGCTGGACTGGTTGGGATGATGGCCGGTGCACAGGCAGAAGTCTGGATCGAAAAGCGCCGCGAAAATCGAGTTTTTGCAAAGGATACTGCATGACCCAGGCGCCGGATCAAGCCCTTCTGTGGACCATTATTATCGGACTTGCGCTCGGCAGTTTCGCCTTGCGTTTCGCCTTTATCGGGCTGATGGGTGGACGCACAATGCCGCCGTGGCTGATGCGCCACCTGCGCTACACCGCTGTGGCAATCATTCCCGCGCTGGTCGCCCCTTTGGTGGCATGGCCTACACCAACCGGCGGAACGCCCAGCCTGCCCCATATCGCGGTCGCCACCGCTGTCTTTGCACTTGGTTATCTGAGCCGGAATGTGCTGATCGCCATGGGGGGTGGCGCCGCTGGCTTCTTGGTACTGTTTCTGTTTGTAGGCTAAGGGCCACCAGAACAGGTCATGATACAACAAAAGCCGCAGGTAATCCTGCGGCTTTGCCAATTGCGATAGGTTGTATGTACGCGTGCGATTTAGCCGCCTGCGTTCAACACCGCGTTGTTCTTGGCCAGACCCTCTTTCAGATCTGCACTGTCGTTTTCACGATAACTGCGCGTTGTAACACCGGGCAATGTTGCAAATTGCTCCGACAGTTTGCCGGGATAGAACGTCACATCAATTGTCTCAAAGCCGGGAATTTTCTTCAGGATCGAGGCTGTGGCATTGGCACAAAAAGCACCGGGCACACGGCCATTGCGAGTGACCAGCTGATAGGCCCGCTGCGCCTGTTCTGGTGTCACCTCGACCGTCTGCACCACCACGTGATGGGTACTGCGTGCGTGCGATCCGCGATAGGCTTTTTCCACTCCGGGTGTAATGCCGTACAACACGTCGTCGCGCTCTGGCACCACATCCGCGTAGAAAGAGCCAGCTGGATCAAAAATCACCCGCTCGGACGCGTTAATCATCAGCGAGGTATGCGCGCCCTTCCCGGTACGATTGTTGATCATCGTATAAAGGGTGAGAGACGGCGGCCCACTGTCGCGATAGGCCACGCGCTGCAATGTCGCATCATCCGCATTGGGCTGCTGCTGTGCCGCACAAGCTGTCATCACCGCAAGCGCACCGGTCAGGGCTGCAATCCGCAGTCCTGTTGCCAGTCGGCGAACGCCCCAGCGTCCACAAAGATCAGTGTCCGTCACGGATCAGGTTGCGAATACGGCAAGGAACACCACAAAGATAAGCGCTGCGATGCAGAACCGTGTGGTGAATTTGAGGAAGCCGTTATAGGTTTTTTCCTGAACGGTAATATCCATCGAACCGTGTTTATGGTCAGCCATGTGTCCATTCCTATTCGCATCTGTTTTTCGCTGGATACTGGATTTCACAGGCCCTGTCACCACGTCAATCCCGCGCATCTTCGCCAAAAACGGGCCTGAACACCGCGTCGCAGGCGTCGTAGCCGTAGCCCCACCGCCAGCTCAACCCGCTACAAGGGCCTCCACCGAATCGCACCGCGTGGTACATGGCGCTGGCTATGGGTGTCGCAACCCCCCCCAGATCGGTCAGTCTCGTCTCTACACAGCTGCGTAGAGCCACATCCGCCTGCAGCCGGGCGATTTGGCTCGCAACCGCGTCTGTTGCCCCATCTGCATTATGATACCGGCGGTCATGGGCGACGCAGCAAGTCTCAAACGGTGGACCACCAGCTGCACCCAGGTTTGGATCTGGCTGGCCAGACAATTGTCGCCATATCGCGGAAAGCCCGCCACTGCACCCATCGGTGACAAAGGGGCTAGGTTTGTGTCCGGCTTCGCGGGCCACCTGCATCAATCCACGGTGCGCAGCGCCTTCTGACCGATTCCATAAACCGGGGGGCATATCATCAGACGCAATCGCCACCGATGCAGACAGGGCCTGCAGGACTGATAGCGCACCCGCAACACCATAGCGCCAGTCAGGTCTCAGCCGCATCGGCCTCAAGATCAGAGACAAGCCGGAACCCGATGCGGTTGGCCGGGGCGGCTTCGTTGCGCTTGGGCAGCGCCCGCAGCATCACGTTCAGCTGGCTGACATGCTGCACAAGCTGGGTGCGCGCACCGCTGGTATCGCTGCCATAATAGGTGATAATATCGGGATCGAAATAACCCATTCCTTCGATCCGCATCACACCGGCATCGCCGCCGGCAAACCCCATTGCGACCTCCTGTTCGCCGTCCAGCTGCTCTTCAAAGTTCTTGATATAAAGGATCAACCGCTCATACGCCCAGCGTGCAGCGCTTTTGTTGTCGACCGGTTTTTGCAGCGGCTCTGGCACCGTCACGATCCCATTGCAAGCATTAGGGTCGGAATGGACCTCGTGAACGCAGGGCAAAACGGCAGCCTCGGCAGCCTCGGCGCTGGTTGCGATTTCGTCAGTCATGACCTCTCCCTTTCTAGGGGCGATCACCCCTTACGCTGGTAGAGCCAGGCTCCGTCGGCACGGCGACTGCGATCAACCTGACCCAAATGGTACAGATGATTTACATGGGCCACCGCCTCGACCAAAGCAAGCCCGTATTCCCCGCCGCCGATCTTGCGCTTGAACAGCGGTCCAAAGCACTCAGCAGCAGTCCTCGGTTCATCCAGATGTTCCAGCAACCGCGCCAGCGCGCCGTGATGATTGTCGATCAGCTGCGTCATTCGATGCGGCAGGCCGAGAAATGGTAGCTTATGCCCGCCCAGGGCCAGCTGATCGGGCCGCGTCAATGGAGCCAGCCGCTCGCAGGCTTCCAGCCATTCGGCCACCGGATCCGCCATCGGCTCGGTGGCATAAACCCCGATATTGGGGCTGATAGAGGACAGGACTTGATCGCCGGTTATCACCAAATTGTCATCGCGGCTCCAGAATGTCGCATGTTCCGGCGCATGACCGTTGCCCATATGGACATCCCAATCACGCCCCCCCATGCGAAACACATCTCCCTGCTGAATACGGCTAAAACCCAACGGCATCGGGTAGACCGTATCAGCGAAATTGAAGGGTCGTTCCGCCACCCGTGCGTCGTAGATTTCGGGGGCCATGCCCGCGCTGCGGTAAAACCTCAGCGTTTCCTCAGGCCAGTTTTCCTGCACATCCAGCGTCAGCATGCGCGAAAACAACCACGCGGTCCGCGTGGTCACCAATTCAGCACCATGAACAGACTGAAACCAACCGGCATTGCCGATGTGATCAGGGTGATGATGGGTCACCACCACGCGGCCCACAGGTTTGCCGCCCAAAGGTCCCGCCATCAACTGCTCCCAGATACGGCGGGTCTTGTTAGAGGACATGCCGGTATCGACAATTGTCCAGCCATCGCCGTCATCCAATGCATAGACATTGACGTGATCCAGCTTCATTGGCAGCGGCAGCCGCATCCACAGGACCCCCTCGGCGACCTCAATCGCCTCGCCGGAGGCGGGGGGCTCGCTCCACGGACCTTGAGGGCGGGGGCTGGTCATCCGTCAGCCAACTCGTCCAGCGTGAGGGCGCGCGCACCCTCCGCCCCGGATTGCACATGGGCCAGCAATGACGCGTGTTCCGGCAGCAGTCGATTGATGTAAAAGCGGGCCAGCTTTTCGCGCGGCCCGCCCAGATCTGCCATCGCCGCCGCCAGATGATAGTGTCCCCCCAACACGCGAGCAAAGGCGTGAAGGAACGGTACGGCCCCGGCAAAACGGTCATCCATGTCCCCCTGTGCCGTAAGCCATTCGGTCCCCTCGCGCAGGGATTCGCAGGCCTGCCATACAGCTTCGGCCATATTGGGGTGCGTTGTGCGGGCCCGCTCTGCCTGCTCTTCGATCTCGTCAATCAGGCGATGGGCCATATCACCACCATCCATCATTTTGCGCGCCACCAGATCCATCGCCTGAATACCGTTGGTACCTTCGTAGATAGCGGTCACCCGGACATCGCGATAATACTGTGCCGCCCCGGTTTCCTCAATAAAGCCCATACCGCCATGCACCTGCACGCCAGTTTCAGCCACCCGCATACCCGTTTCGGTGCCAAAGGCCTTGGCGATAGGGGTCAAAAAGGCTGCCCTTGCAGCCCAATCCTGCATGCCGGTGGCAGTTTGCATATCAATGGCTTGGGCGCAGGCCAATAGGATCGCGCGTGAGGCAAACAAATCCGCCTTCATCTCCATCAACATCCGGCGCACATCTGCGTGGTCAACGATGGTGCCCGAGGCCGATCTGCCCTGCCTGCGTTCCAACGCGTAGGACAGCGCCTTTTGATACGCCGCACCGGCAATGCCAACCCCCTGCCCGCCGACACCAAGACGGGCGTTGTTCATCATGGTGAACATGGCCGCCAAACCACCACCGGGTTTGCCGATGATCCAACCAATGGCGTCATCATACTGCATCACACAAGTTGGCGAGCCGTGCAGGCCCATCTTATGCTCAAGGCTGACCACTTTTAGCGTATTGGCCTTGCCGGGATTGCCCTCTGAATCGGGTAGATATTTGGGCACCAAAAACAGCGAGATCCCCTTGGTACCAGGCGCTGCATCGGGCAGCCGCGCCAGCACCAGATGGCAGATATTTCCCGCAAAATCATTGTCCCCCCAGGAAATATAAATCTTTTGGCCACTGATCGCGTAGGTGCCATCATCCAGTGGCTCGGCCTTGGAAGTCAGCGCGCCGACATCCGAACCGGCCTGCGGTTCTGTCAGGTTCATGGTGCCCGACCACTCGCCGGAAATCAGCTTCGGCAAATACAACGCCTTGATGTCGTCGCTTGCGTGATGCTCCAATGCCTCGATTTGACCCTGACTCATTAGCGGGGCAAGTTGCAACGAGAGACACGCGCCAGACATCATCTCATTCACAGCTGTGGTCAGGGTCATCGGCAGCCCCATACCCCCGAACTCCTCGGATGCGCTCATCCCAATCCAGCCTCCGGCAGCGATGGCCGACCAGCCTTCGGCGTACCCCGGTGAGCTGCGCAGAACGCCGTTTTCCAGATGCGCAGGCTGTAAGTCCCCGCCACGGTTCAACGGCGCCATGATCTCGTCACATAGTTTACCGGCTTCCGTCAGGATCGCTGTCGTCACGTCTTCGCCTGCCTCAGCGAAACGATCCGTTGCAGTGATGTCGCTGAAACCAACGATGTGATCCAAAAGAAACTGATACTCAGGAACGGGCGCACGGAAGGTCATGTCTGGCCTCTTTCAAAGGGCGGGTCGGGGCAGCCTTGGCATCATTGCCCCAAACCTTTATGTTAAACGTCTTGTCCGATTACCTAACCGGGCCCCCTATTCAAGCAACCAAAACGCCGCGTCACCAACCATGCACAGTTCTCAAACCCGTATCCTGTCCGCAACGTCACAGGATATCCGCACTGCTGCGGATCTGCTCCACACAGGCGCATTGGTCGCGTTTCCCACCGAAACAGTCTATGGCCTCGGCGCTGACGCCCGCCAAAGCAATGCTGTCGAAGCGCTTTATGCGGCCAAGGGTCGGCCCAGCTTCAACCCGCTTATAGCGCATATGCACTCAATCGAGGCGGCACAGCGCCACGTAATCTGGTCTGACACAGCGAGCAAACTAGCAGAGGCATTTTGGCCCGGTCCGCTGACGCTGGTCTTGCCGCTGCGGCAGGGGCACGGGATTTCGCCACTGGTCACCGCCGGGCTGGACACGCTTGGCATTCGCATCCCGGCGCATCCGACAGCGCGCGCCCTGCTGGCTGCGCTCGACGGTCCCGTTGCGGCCCCCTCTGCCAATCCCTCCGGGCGGATCAGCCCAACCACAAGAGGACATGTGATGGCAGGGTTGAACGGGCGCATCGCCGCGGTGGTTGATGATGGTCCTTGCGGTGTTGGCGTGGAATCCACCATTGTGGGGCTTGCTGGCGACACCCCGCTGCTGCTTCGGCCCGGCGGACTGGCGCAGGAAGACATCGACGCCATCCTCGGCCATGCCCTAGCCCCGCGTGATGTTACAGACCCATTAACTGCACCGGGCCAGTTGCTGTCACATTATGCGCCGCAGGCCCCCGTGCGCCTTGGGGTAACCCAGCCGGAAAAAGACGAGCTTTACCTTGGCTTTGGGCCGGTTCCCTGTGATCTGAACCTGTCGATCAGCGGCAATCTGCGCGAAGCAGCGGCCAATCTCTTTGGACATTTTCACACGTTGGATGCCATGCAGCGTCCGATCGCCGTCGCCCCTATTCCCAACCACGGTCTGGGGGCCGCGATCAATGACCGGCTCGCCCGCGCTGCTGCTCCGCGCTAGCGTCGACCAAAAGGTGACAAGCGGTGCCCACAGCGATCTGCGGATCAGGCGTGACCGGCACTGGTCGACAGGGTCAGTGGATCCACCCCAAGCGAGCGCAAGGCGGCCTCCCATTTGGCATCATCAGGCAGTGCGAACACGACATCCGGCGTTGCCGCCGCGGTCAGCCAGCCATTGCTGGCGATTTCACTCTCCAGCTGGCCCGGACCCCAGCCCGCATATCCCAGCATAACCATCAACTGCTCCGGGCCTCGTCCGGCTGCGATATCCTCCAACACGTCCACTGTTGCGGTCATCGAAAAGGCTTCGGAAACCCTAAGCGAACTGACATTGGATTTATATTCAGGTGAATGCAGCACAAAACCGCGCTGCGTCTCGACCGGGCCGCCAAAGCGCACCGGCAACGCAGCCTCTTCGGCGCTGCGAGGGCTGATTTCCAGCTGTTCCAGCAGGTTCGACAGATCCACCCCTTCTGCGGGTTTATTCACGATCAGACCCATGGCACCGTCATCTTCGTGAGAGCACAGTAATATCAGCGAATGCTCAAACCGTGTGTCACCGATGCCGGGCATCGCAATCAGCAGTTCGCCGGTAAGATCCATTTGCACCTGTCGTCCTTTTGTTATTGCCGCCAGCTGTCACCAGTTGGCGTATCTGCACCCCATCACAATGGCCACCCGCAGGCAGAGGTTCAAGGCCAACCGACATCAAAGCCACGGCTGACTGCTGCTGACTTGAACGTGACTTGGCAATTCCGGCGGAAATGCGCATGTAAGCTGGCATGACCAGCTTCACCGCACCCTCCGCTATCGCGCGTTCTGTCAGAACACTCAGGGCAACCGCCCTGCTTCTTGGCTCGCTGGTGGCGACAGTCCTGTTGACCCTGCCTGCCGCGACACAGGCGGAACAAATGTCCGACATCGTGCAGCTGCAAATTCTGGATGGCGGCGCGACCAAACGTGGGACACAGATGGGCGCGCTACGACTGACCCTGTCGCAAGGCTGGAAAACCTACTGGCGCGCGCCTGGTGATGCAGGAATCCCGCCGCAGTTCAGCTGGAAAGGATCGCGCAATATCGCTTCGGTCTCGATAAAATGGCCAACGCCAGATGTGTTTCTCACCTCTGGCTTCCGCACAATTGGATATCACGATCAGCTTGTGCTGCCAGTCGAAATCACCCCGGCGAACCCAGGTCAGCCTGTTCGCCTAAAGGGGCGTATGCAGCTTGGGATTTGCAACGATATCTGTGTGCCTGCGGAATTACGTTTTGATCAGGATCTGAAACCGGGCAGTCGCCGCAATCCGGCGATTGTTGCTGCCCTCGCAGATCGTCCTCTGTCCGCCAAAGAAGCGGGTGTTCGAACGGCCAGCTGCGATCTGAAACCCAGCCGCTACGGTATGGAATTGACCGCACATATCACGATGCCCCCAGCCGGGGGGCAAGAGGTCGTGGTCATCGAACCTGGCGCGCCGACGCTGGCAACCACGGAAACGACCACCAAGCGTCAGGGCAATCAGCTGACCGCAAGAACGGAGATCATCTCTGCCGATGGCGGCCCTTTTGCCGTTGATCGTTCGCAGATGCGATTCACGGTATTGGGAAGCAACCGCGCAGTAGACATTCACGGCTGCACCCGGCACTAACAGGCAGACAAACCGACATATCGGACCCTGCCATGACCCGCAAAACCGCCGCGCCCAAATCTCCGCAACGACCCGTATTAGGGGCGCTTGCAGTGGTCTGTCATTCGCGTCAGGGTCGTGATCATGTGATCCTGGTTCAGCGTAAGTCACCTCCCAACGCGGGCTGGTGGGGCTTTCCTGGTGGCCATGTTGAACTTGGCGAAACCGCGATGGAAGCAGCTGCACGCGAGTTGCAAGAAGAGACCGGTGTAACCGCCACGCCCCGCCATGTGCTCACCCATCTTGACGTGATGCTACGCGATGACGCTGGCGTGGTTCAGCGGCAATATCTATTGGTTGCGGTGCTATGTGACTATGTTTCCGGTCAACCCAGCGCCGACGACGACGCGCTACAGGCCGAGTGGATCGCAGTCGAAACACTGTTGCAGGGCATGGCCGGAGATCCAGATCGGAGGCTGATTGATCAGGTTGCCGATGTGGCAGTGCTCGCCCAGCGCGACATGCAACGTCTCGCCCGCTGACTTGACTTAGACTCGACGCGCGCGCTTCGCCGTCAAACGACCAAGCAGGTAGCCCCCCAACGTTAATACCAGCGCGCCAAACAGGAAAAGCAGACCACCCGCCCTCACCGGATCCATATCAGCAAGAGCAGGCAGCAGGCTGCTAAGGATCGGGTGCACCACACCTGTTGCCATCGCATAACCAAGCGACAGCCCCAACCAGGTCACCTGCGCCCCACCCAGCCCGAAGGTCAGCCAGCGCAGATCACCCGCCTTCTGACGCGTCGCCCGACGTAAGGCGGCAAAGGGTCGCGCCACATCCGCCTGAACCGCAATCAACGCTGGCACGACCAACAGCACAAGGAACATCCCAAAACCAAGGCCATAGACCAGCGTGATCACCGTGGGTTTCAGAAACTGCGCCTGTTGGGAGCTTTCATACATCAGCGGTGCCAACCCAAGAACGGTGGTCAAAGTTGTGAGCATCACCGGCCGCAACCGATCCGCTGCGCCATCTATAATCGACGGGATCAGCCCGCGCTCTTCGGCATATTCATCTATGGTGGTCACCAATACAATGGAATCGTTGATAATGATCCCTGTCATCCCAAGCAGGCCAACCACCGTGAACATCGACAGCGGCACCTCCCACAGGTAGTGACCCCAAATCGTCCCGACCAAACCAAAGGGAATGATCGCCATCACCACCAAGGGGCGCGTCCAGCTGGCAAAAATCCACGACAGCACAAGGTAGATCCCTGTCAGGCACAGGATCAGCCCGGTACGCGCATCATTTAAAAAGTCGTTTTCCTGCTCGCTCAGCCCGGACAATCGCCAATCCACCTGCCTCTCACTGGCGATATTGGGCAGAATCTCGTCCTCCAGCGCTGTCACGATGGCTTCGGCACGGGTTGGGTCATCCTCGGATATATCGCCTGTAACGCTGATCACCCGCACGCCGTTTTCCCGCCGGACTGTCGAAAACCCGGTACGCTGTGTCACCGACACGATATCTGCAAGCGGCAAGTAGATCCCCGCCGGGCTGCGCATCAAAGTACGCTCCAGGAAATCCGCCGTCAGTTCACCCTCGGGCAGTTCCACCCGGATCGCCGCACTGCGCGGTCCATCGGGATAGGTCGCCGCCTCAATCCCGTTCAAACGCGCCCGCAAGGCCCGCCCAAGAGTCGCAACCGTGAAATCCAGCGCCCGTCCCTGCGGCGTCAGTTCCAGAACCAGCTCTTCCTTGTCATACGCCAGATTATCCTCAACCGCCGAAACTTCTGAATACCGGGTCAGCGCTGTTTTGAGATCTTCCGAAGCCGCTTTCAACACGTCCACAGCAGCACCACTGAACTCTACGTCCAGCGCATCGCCGCCCGGCCCGGATCGCCAGCCACGGAACGACAGCGTTTCGGCCAGCGGATGCCGCACCACGCTGTCCTGCAAGGCCGCCACAAAGGCAAAACTGGAATAGGGTCGCAAATCCGCATCGATCAGTTCGATAGAAATACCACCGAGAAGATCACGGTCCTTGGTGTCGACGCCCGCCAACCCGCGTCCAGCATTGCCGCCAACCTCTGCCATTACAAAATCAATCGGATTGCGCCCGTAGCGCTCTTCATATTCGGCACCAAGCGCATTCACAGAGCGCTGCATTTCGCGCATCATGGCCAGCGTATCGTCACGGTCCGCCCCTTCGCTCATGGCGAAATTACCGGTGACAGATCCCCGTTCCGGCGCGTTGAAAAACCGCCATTTGACCTCACCACCGATGAACAGTGCCATCTGGCTGGCCAGGATAACCAGCGCCCCAGCCAGCACGACATATCGGCCCCGCACCACCAGCGCCATGAGCGGGCGGAACAGATGATCACGCACTTTGCGAAAGCCGCGATTGACCACGCGGCTGGGCAGGTCATACCAGTGTTCCTTGGCACTATGGGCAAGCGCATGGGACAGGTGATTGGGCAGAATCAGGAAGCATTCGATCAGCGAGGCGGCCAACACAGCAATCACCGTCAATGGGATGTCGCGGATCAGATCGCCAAAGCGACCACCAATCGATACCAACCCAAAAAAGGCAATCACCGTGGTCAGCGTCGCCGCAAAAACCGGCATCGCCATGCGTCGCGCAGCGTTCTCGGCGGCAACAACAGGGTGCTCCCCTAGGCGGCGCGCACGAAAATCGGCGTGTTCCCCAACCACGATCGCGTCGTCCACCACAATGCCCAGCGTGATGATCAACCCAAAAAGGCTGATCATATTGATGGTCAGCCCAGCCATGTACATCAGCGCCACGGCCGCAAACATCGCCGCTGGTATACCTGCCGCCACCCAGAACGCTATGCGCGCATTGAGAAACAAAAACAAGAGCGCCAGAACCAATCCCAGCCCCATCAACCCATTGTCGAGCAGGATATCCAGACGTCCGGAAATGGCCTCGGCCCGCGTTCGTATCAGCGCCGCGCTGACCCCTTCAGGCAGGCTCGCCTGCATCTCCTGCACGACATCTTCGACCTGGTGCTGAATATTAATGGCGTCGCCCTGATCCGAACGATCTATCCGGATCGACATTGCCGGGTTTTCGCCCACAAAATACGACCGGTTGCGATCAACGCCCTCAACCCGGATTTGCGCAACATCGCCAATTGTCAGCGCCGACCCATCGGCGTTGGTTCGCAATACAATACCCGCCAGTTCCTCGGGGGTGCGTTTTTCGCTGCCGGTACGGATACGGGCATTGGCACGGCTTACATCACCGGCAGGATTGGCATCCACTTCTGCGGCGATGGCGGCGGCAATATCACTCATGGCGATGTCATGGGCGATCAGGCTGGCAGAGCGCACCTCCACCATAGTCTGCGGAGCGGCCACACCTCGAATGGTGGTTCGGGTGACGCCGACCTCAAACAGACGGGTGATCAGCTCATCCGCAAACAGCCCCAGCTGCCGCGGCGCAACTGGACCGGTGATGACCACATCTGTAACCCTATCGCGCCACGCACCGCGACGTACGTCTGGATCTTCGGCGTCTTCGGGCAGGGTTGTCACGCCGTCCACGGCGGCCTGCACGTCATCCGCAGCGCGTGCCATATCCCAGCCAGGTTCGAAATCCAGCGAAATACTTGCGCTGCCTTCTCGTGATGTCGCGCTGGAACTTTCGACACCATCCACAGCCAAGAGCGCAGGCTCAAGCGCCTGTATGATCGCACTGTCGATATCTTCCGGGCCTGCCCCCTCCCATTCCACAGAGACCGAGACCCGATCAATAATCACGTCAGGAAAGAACTGCGCCCGCATATTGGGAATTGCTGCGGCACCCAAAACCAGCAGTAAAACGAGCAACAGGTTCGAAAGCGTGCGGTGGCGTGTAAAATAGCTCAGAATACCGCCGGCGGATTTAGGGAGACTCCGCAGCATGGTGCCTAGCCTCCCATCCGAGTTTCAATGCGGTTGACCAGACGCATCGGCACCTTGGCTTCGGCAAGCTGTGCCAGCATTCGCGCCTTGACTGCATCGGGCATTCCAGTGTGGCCCTCGACCATAGCGACCAGTTTGGCACGATGGTCATCACTTAATTCAATCAGCTCTGCCTCTGCCGATGCGGTGGTATCCCCCTTTGCGACCTCTGCGCCCTGCCGAATTGGGCGAACCTTGATCCCGGCCCCAAGCAGCGGCGTCCGTCCGGTGACAACCTCCCGGCCCTCCAGCCGCTCCCCACGCAGGAGCACATCATCACCCTGGCGACGCACCAGTATTACCGGCAGGTCCTCCAATCGGTTGTCATCGCCCAGCACCAGCACCGTGCCGTCTGAACCAAGCGCCGAGGAGGGTAACCTTGCGACGTCAGCGACAATCGGTTCTTCGACGTGGACGGTGACAAAGTCACCGGGTTTGAACCCCGGTGCGGGGTTCAGCCGTGCGTAGATCAACCGACCAGCAAGCCCTTCGCCCGCCGCGCCACTGTCGCGCACAGCAGTTCCAGATGCCTTTAACGCTGCCCCACTCGCGTCCAGCGTGACCTCAACCGGCGCTGACAGCAGCTTTCCCTGCGCATCCAGCAGGCGGGCGTATTGAACCGTCGACACTCGAAACGCGACATCCAGCCGGGCTGGGTCAACCAGATCCGCCAGCTTTTCATTGGCTGAAACCAACCGTCCCTCGACAAGGTTGACCGACTGCAAAGTGCCATCAAAACCCGCAATGATCGTGGTATCGGCGAGATTGCGGCGGGCATCTTCCAGCGTGATGTCTTCCCGCGCCAGACGGGTGGCGGCTTGATCAATGCGCGCTTCGGCGAGTGAGACTGCCTGACGACGCGAGATCACCGATTGGCGCGCCTGCGCCGCGGCAAGCTCGGCCACCTCGACCGTAGCTGCGGACCCGACGCCACGGCGCGCCAAATCTTGCTGGCGCTCCAGCGCGCGAATGCGCAACTGCGCCTGATCCTCGGCCGCTGCCAGTTCGTCCTGCGCCAACGCCAGACCCCGCCGCGCTTCGCGTGTTTCCGCCTCTGCATCCATCATATCGGCCTCGACACGCTGCAACGCAGCCTGTGCATCCGCCGGATCAATCTGCACCAGCAAGGTTCCGGCAGTAACGTAGCCGCCCTCCTCAAACTCGGGTGCAAGTTGCAGCACACGACCAGCAGCAGCCGTGCGTAGTTCCAACCTGCGGCGACTTTCTATGCGGCCAAACGCGGTCAGACGGGGTTGAACCGATTTCAGCTCGGCGCGCTCTACATTGACCGCGAAAACACGCTCCTGTGCAGGGGGGGCTTTGCGCTCATCTCCCAGCCGACTTTGCACGGCTGACACCACCATCTGCACAGCAACAAGCAGCAGCGCTGCCGTAAGCGCCGCCAGAAATACTCCGATCACCGTCTGCCGCAAAAAGCGCATTCTTTATCCCTTAGTCGCCAATCAAGCCGCCAACAACACCCTTGAGCGTGTCAAAACACCCGTCTGCAAAGACGCCGGATTACCAGCTCTTACAAACCAATACGACATTACACGCAGTCACGGATCATTTCCGTCTCACTTTCGGCGCAAATGTTCATCAAGCCGCGGTATGATTTCCACAAAATTGCAGGGCCGATGCCGGTAGTCGAGCTGCTTCACGAGGATTTCATCCCAGGCATCCTTGCAGGCACCGGGACTGCCGGGCAGCGCAAAGAGATAGGTACCACCGGCAACGCCGCCCGTCGCGCGGGACTGCACCGCCGAGGTGCCGATTTTCTGCATCGACACAATGGTAAAAACGGTACCAAAGGCGTCGATTTCCTTTTCATAGACATCGCGATGCGCCTCAACGGTGACATCGCGGCCAGTCAGCCCGGTGCCCCCGGTCGAGATCACCACATCAATCTCCGGATTTGCGATCCAATCCCGCAGTTGTGCAGAAATCTCCGCCCGCTCATCCGGCAAGATCTTCCGATCCGCAAGGATATGCCCCGCCGACATCAGTCGATCCACGAGCACTTGGCCTGACCTGTCCTCGGACAATGAACGGCTGTCGGAAACGGTCAGGACCGCAATGCGAACCGGAATAAAGTCTTTGCTGTCGTCAAGTCGCGCCATTGCATTAGCCCTTATCTGCAATCTCTGATGAGTTGGATAACGCGACGAACACGTCGCGGCCACCTTGGTAATAGGGATCAGCCCGCCAACAACCGCGCCTTGATCTCCAGCAGATCAGCCCATGCCGCTCGTTTCTGAGTAGGCTGGCGTAGCAGATAAGCCGGATGAAACATCGGCATCACCGGCGTGCCCAGCGCCTCACCCCAAGTACCGCGAAGGCGGGTAATCCCCCGTTTTCCCAATAGCGCCTCGCAGCTGATATTGCCCATGGCGATCAGCAAATCCGGTTTAGCCAGTTCAATATGGCGTTCCAGAAAGGGCCCCATCATGGCAACTTCCACCGGCAGCGGATCACGGTTCTGTGGCGGCCGCCACGGCAGTACATTGGTAATATAGACGTTTTCCTGACGTGACAGCCCAATGGCCGCCAGCATCCGGTCCAGCAATTGACCCGCACGGCCAACAAACGGCTTGCCTGCGATATCCTCATCGCGGCCGGGGGCTTCGCCCACCACCATGACACGCGCGCCGGGTTGGCCGTCCGCAAACACCAAAGAGCGCGCGCCCTTTTTCAGATCGCAATGTTCAAACTGCCCCAACGCCCGGTGCAGGCCGCCCAAATCAACCGCGTCTTTTGCCATTTGGCGGGCGACGGCGACGGGATCGACGTCTTTGGGTTTGACCGGCTCCGCTGCGGCAGGCGACACCATTTTAGGAAGCCTTGCCTGCAATTCATAGCGATTAACCGGCGTCTCACAGATTGCATCCGTCGCGCCCAGTTCGATCTGCCATGCCAAAAGCGCCTGCGCGCTGTGATAATCCAATGCCGATTCCATGACCCCAAGCTACTCTGCCCTGCGACAGAGCAAAACACCTGCTTTGCGCGTTGAGAAAATCCTGCGTACCTTCCTTTGATCGCGATCCTTGACCCAAGCTCTGACACAGGCTCTGGCGCGGCTTGCCGGAACCAGCGACGCTGCCTATAAGGACGCCAAACATCGCGGAGCCAGCCCATGTCCAATGCCCCAACGTCGATTGATCCGATGGCCTTTTCGCAACGGCATCTTCTGGGCATTGAACAGCTGAAACCACATGAGATCACCGCGATCCTTGACCTTGCCGACAGCTACGCTGAACTGAACCGCCGCCCTGAAAAACATGCGGACGCGCTGTCAGGGCTGACCCAGATCAACATGTTCTTTGAAAACTCCACCCGCACGCAAGCAAGTTTCGAGATTGCAGGCAAGCGTTTGGGCGCTGATGTGATGAACATGGCCATGCAGGCAAGTTCGATAAAAAAAGGCGAAACCCTGATCGACACGGCCATGACACTGAATGCGATGCACCCCGACCTTCTTGTCGTGCGTCATCCGCATTCTGGTGCGGTAGATCTATTGGCACAAAAAGTGAATTGCGCGGTGCTGAACGCGGGCGATGGACGGCACGAGCACCCCACTCAAGCACTGCTGGACGCCCTGACCATCCGCCGCGCCAAAGGTCGGTTGCACCGGTTGAATATCGCGATCTGTGGCGATGTCGCGCACAGCCGCGTAGCTCGGTCCAATCTGATCCTTCTGGGCAAGATGGAAAACCGCATTCGCCTGATTGGCCCGCCGACACTGGTGCCCGGCCATTTTGCCGACTTCGGCGCCGAGATCTACGATGACATGCGCGAGGGCCTGAAAGACGTGGATGTCGTCATGATGCTGCGCCTCCAGAAAGAACGCATGGACGGCGGCTTTATCCCGTCGGAACGCGAATACTATCACCGCTACGGGCTGGACGCCGACAAATTGGCGCTGGCCAAACCCGACGCTATTGTGATGCACCCCGGTCCGATGAACCGGGGGGTCGAGATCGACGGCACTCTGGCCGATGACATCAACCGCTCTGTGATTCAGGAACAGGTGGAAATGGGCGTTGCCGTGCGTATGGCGGTCATGGACTTGCTGGCCCAAAATCTTCGCACCGCGCGCCAAACTGCCGCCGCGAGGCTGGCCTGAGCAAATGGCAGAGCTAGCACAAGCCTTGGTCATACCTGCGGGTGAACAGCGCGTGATCCATGTCTTTGATCTCAACATGCGCGCTGAACAAGCACGTTTTCTGCGTGAACCGGGTGCATTGGCTCAGGTTCTTGGGGTTGACGAGATTGACCTAGACCATGTCGAGATTTTCCCCATCAGCGACCTGGAGGGGCTCGGGCTTCGTGGTTATCTGCGCGACGGCTGTGGCATCAGCCCCGAACAACTGGCAGCTGACGCTCAGGCTTTGGCTGCGGTTGAAGACTATGTGTTGCTGCTGCGGTCGCGCGCACTGCGGGGCAAGGAAACCCAGCTGACACCGGCCAGCCAGATCCGTCATATCGGTGACTACCATGAAGCCGGAGCCGACTGGAGCAGCCTGCCGACGAACCCCGCAGAAACGCCAGAGAGCGCAAAACTCTACTCCGCCCAACGCCCCTCTCCCCGAGCAGCCCGTTCACGCGCGCGGCGCATCGGAGCGGCGATCTTTGCGGTGGTCATCGCGTTGATCCTGCTTGTTGTTCTGATGCTGGCAACCTGAGATGGCTGAAACTTCGTTCCCCCCCGACCGCCTAGCCTATTGGCGCAGCCACGCGTGGCTGGCCGTACTCGCCATGGTTGGCGCCATGGCCATTCTCTGGCTGATGGGAAACCCACATGTCTGGACCGGCGCAATCGGCGGGCTGGCCGCCATAGGAATGCGCGGCGGCTATCTGGCGTCCTATGAGATGACGCGTGTCTGGTCGCTGACTGCCGCCGCCATTGTCGGCCCCGACCAGCAGCAGATCCCGTTGAAAAATATCTCCGAGGTCAACCAGCTGGGCAGCTCTGTGCAGATTGTCACCCATGACGGCCATAAACATCTGATCAAATATCAACCTACCCCCGCCAGAACCCGTCAGACAATTGAGACCGCCCTATCCACCCTGCCCGAGAGATCCAGCGTATGACCACCCTCTTCACGAACGCCCGCCTGATCGACCCCGAAGCCGGAACTGATAATCTAGGCGCAATTCTGGTGCAGCACGGGCGGATTACCGCGGTTGAAAGAAATGTCACTCCCCCTGACCAATTGTTTCGCACGCGAAACATTAGGGCAGAGGATGTGACCCTAGTCGACTGTGGTGGCAAGTGCCTCGCACCGGGTATCGTTGATATCGGCGTCAAGGTCTGTGAACCTGGTGAACGCCACAAAGAAAGCTATAAATCCGCAGGTCTGGCGGCTGCCGCGGGTGGTGTCACCACAATGGTGACACGCCCCGACACGACGCCTGTGATCGACAGCCCGGAAACGCTGGAATTTGTCACCCGCCGCGCACAGGCCGACACCGCCGTCAACGTTCTGCCCATGGCTGCCCTGACCAAGGGGCGCGAAGGCCGTGAGATGACCGAAATCGGGTTTCTCATGGATGCGGGAGCCGTCGCCTTTTCGGACTGCGACCATGTTGTCGCCAATACCAAAGTGTTTTCCCGTGCCCTATCTTATGCCCGCAGCTGCGGCGCGTTGGTGATTGCGCACCCACAAGAACCAGTGTTGAGCAAAGGGGCGGCGGCGACATCGGGCAAATTTGCAACCTTGCGCGGACTGCCTGCCGTGACTCCGATGGCAGAGCGTATGGGGCTGGACCGCGATATTGCCCTTCTGGAGATGACAGGGGCGCGCTACCACGCTGACCAGATCACCACCGCCCGCGCCCTGCCTGCGCTGCAACGGGCCAAGGCCAACGGGCTCGATATTACCGCTGGAACGTCGATCCATCATCTGACCTTGAACGAGCTGGACGTTGCCGACTACCGCACCTTCTTTAAGGTAAAGCCGCCGCTGCGATCAGAAGAGGACCGGCTTGCGGTGATCGACGCGGTCCGCAGCGGTCTCATCGACGTGATCTCGTCCATGCACACACCACAGGATGAGGAAAGCAAACGCCTGCCGTTTGAGGAAGCCGCAGCGGGAGCCGTGGCTATGGAAACACTGCTGCCTGCGGCTTTGCGTCTGTATCACAATGAACAGCTTGACCTGCCGACGCTGTTCCGCGCCATGTCGCTGACACCGGCAAGACGGCTTGGCCTGGACTGCGGACGGCTGACCGCAGGCGCCCCTGCGGACCTGGTGCTGTTCGACGCCGATCAACCTTTTATCATGGATCGCTTTGCGCTTCAGTCGAAATCACAGAACACACCGTTTGACGGCCAGCGGATGCAAGGTAGGGTGCTGGCAACTTATGTGGCCGGTGAACCGGTCTATCGGAGAGACTGATGCCGCCAATTGACACCGCTGTTCCGCTGTTGCTGCTCTGGGCCGTGATCGGCTATGGCTTCGGGTCCATTCCGTTTGGGCTGCTGCTGACCCGTATCATGGGACTCGGCAATCTGCGCGACATCGGGTCGGGGAATATCGGCACCACGAATGTGCTGCGCACCGGGTCGAAAAAAGCCGCCGCGCTGACGCTCTTGCTGGACGGCGGCAAGGGCGCTGTTGCCGTGCTACTGGCCCGCGCTTTCGCCGGGGAGGATGCCGCACAGCTGGCTGGTCTGACTGCGTTTCTGGGGCATTGCTTCCCGATTTGGCTGCGTTTTCAAGGCGGCAAAGGTGTCGCCACCTTCCTAGGCCTGATGTTAGCGCTGGCCTGGCCCGTTGGCGTTGCCTGTTGTCTAACTTGGCTGGCAACCGCTTATTTCAGCAAGATTTCCTCGATGGGCGCGATCATGTCGGCGGTGGCAGCTCCCTTTTGGTGCTTGCTGCTGGGCGCCCCGGCGACCGCCGTGCTCGCATCTGTTCTGGCCGCCCTCATTCTGTTGCGACACAAGGAAAACATCCTGCGTCTGCGCTTGGGCACCGAGCCCAAGATCGGCCAGAAATAGCTGCCCTACCTAGACATCCAGCTGTTTCACCATGGGCCCTCATCCAAAGCGGATGGGGGCTTTTTTATTCGCGAGGCGTAGTCACGGGAATGTGGCACAGCGTCTGCGCAGAATAGCTGTGCGCCAATACACAAACAAAAGGAGTTGTTTTGAACGTGATCAACAGACCGCCCATATCTGTTCCATGACCAGGACGGTCATTTTTCAACAATCGCATTTTTATGACGTAACGCTTTGATCACTCCAACTCCGGATGCCCAGGCATCCAAAAAATCGAAAGGTTCATACCGATGAACACTGTAAAATCCATCCTTGGTAGTATCGCCCTCTCCGTTACTCTCGCAACCTCAGCACTGGCAGCAGGCGTAGACATCAATGCCTCATCTACCGGTCTGGCGATGCAGGGATATGACCCTGTCGCCTATTTCAACGCCGGTGAAGCGACCAAAGGCTCCTACAAGGTGACCGCGACCCACGAAGATGCCACATATTGGTTCACCACCGAAGAGAACAAAGCCCTGTTTGAAGCAACTCCAGATGCCTATATCCCGGCTTACGGCGGCTACTGCGCCTTTGGTGCCGCGATGGGCTTCAAGTTCGATGGTGATCCGCATCAATGGAAAATTGTTGACGATGTGCTGTACCTGAACCTGTCGAAAGACATTCAGGAACGCTGGGTGTCCGATATCCCAGGCTACATCGAAAAAGCCGATGTGAACTGGGATGAGATCGCTGACGCTGAACCGGCGGAGCTGCTGCAGTAAGCCTGTAACGGCAGATCCAAATCGCAGATGGGCGGCAGGATATCCTGCCGCCCATTCTGTTCTTGCCTCAGAGGGGACAGTCCCTCCGCGCAGGATATTACTTCGAGGCCAGCCGTTCGACCGCCTCGGCCGTGCGCTTGGTGTCGTTGTAAATCCCCAGCGCCAGATCGAGCGAGCCGGCGATCAGGATCACATAAAGAGTGCCCACAACTAGCACACCGAGTGCCGCGAGGATACCGCCGCCGCCCGGTTGCATGGTTGCCAGGACCGCGCCGCCGACAACTGCGAGCAGCAGCAGCACAACGTCGACACCAACCAGTTTCTCAAATGCAGAAATAGATAAGTTGTCCATATCAATATCTTTCTGAGCTATAGACTTCGCGTTCTTCTAGGGGGGCGAAATCGAGGGAATAAGTTCACAATTAGTATAAAAATCAATCATTTAGCGCAGAGAGAGAGCCTACCAACGTCCGTAAAACCAGTCGAGAACTCGCCGGTGTTGCCTGTAAAAAAAGGGCGCTTTTACAGCGCCCTTTGAGTGGTCTCAGCCTTGTGCCATATAGGTCTCAGTAGCTGTATTCAGAATAGATCCGGCTCAGATCACCGTTCCAGTCACCGGCGTAACGCTCCAACAGCTCATCCGCCGGGACTTTGCCAGTTTCGATACTGTCTTTCAGTGCATTCAGGAAATGAGTTTCATCCGGCACCAGCCCCCCGGCCCCGCCGCGCGCGCGGGATTTGAGACCCGCCTCAGAGATTGCCACCACTTCGCGCGCCAGATCATGCATTTTGATGTTGCCGACTTGCGCTTGCAGCCCCTGCTCCGACGCTGCGACACGCAGGGCCTCGCGGGTTTCGGCATTCCACCCCTTTGCCAAATCCCAGGCCGCATCAAGGCTGGATTGGTCATACATCAGGCCGACCCAGAAAGCCGGCAGCGCACATAGGCGACGCCATGGACCACCATCCGCCCCACGCATTTCCATGTATTTCTTGATCCGCGCTTCGGGGAAGGCGGTGGTCAGATGATCAGCCCAGTCGCTCAGGGTGGGGGTTTGCCCTGGCAACGCGGGCAGTTCTCCCTTGAGGAAGGCGCGGAAGGACATGCCAAGCGCGTCGATATACTCACCGTCGCGGTAGACGAAATACATCGGCACATTGAGCGCGTATTCGACCCAACGTTCGAACCCGAAACCCTCGTCAAAGACAAAAGGCACCATGCCGGTCCGGTCCGCATCCAGATCGCGCCAAACGCGCGAGCGCCAGGATTTGTGGTTGTTCGGCTCGCCCTCAAGGAAGGGCGAATTGGCAAAGAGAGCTGTTGCGACGGGCTGCAGCGCGATGGCCACGCGCATTTTCTGCACCATGTCCGCCTCGGATCCGAAGTCGAGATTGACCTGAACGGTACAAGTCCGGCGCATCATGGTGCGGCCCATAGTGCCGACCTTGCCCATATAGGCATCCATCAGCTTGTAGCGACCCTTGGGCATCAATGGCATTTCTTCGTGGGACCAGATCGGAGCCGCCCCCAGACCGATGAAACCGACGCCGATTTCATCGGCGATATCCTTTACCTCGCGTAGGTGGGTGTTCACCTCGTCACAGGTTTCATGGATTGTCTCCAATGGGGCTCCAGAGAGTTCCAGCGCGCCACCTGGTTCCAGCGAAACATTGGCGCCATCTTTTTCAAGACCGATCAAGTGGCCACCTTCACGCACCTCGGACCAGCCATGACGGTCGCGCAACCCCTCAAGAACGGCCACAATAGAGCGCGTGCCTTCAAACGGCAGCGGCTTCAGCGAGTCCTTGCAATAGCCGAATTTCTCATGCTCAGTGCCGATGCGCCATTGGTCACGGGGCTTGCAGCCAGAGGCGAGATATTCAGCCAGTTGTTCGTGACGTTCGATCGGCCCACCGCCGGATTGAGGGATAGACATCTGGGGCTCTCCGTAAGGTTGATCCGTCTTTCGCAGCAAGTCGTGGTCGGTATTTCCGGTGGTGTCAATGCAGCCTGTGCAGTGTTGGTCGTGTCGGAGCGCGCTCCCAGATCACGACCTGGTGAACGCCGCTTTTGTGCAATTCTGCCAACATCCGCTCCATACGCAACCCCGGCAGGGTTGCAAAGGCATCAAACAGCGCATCTGTGTTGGTGGCATTGACCGGTATCGCCAACGCCGCCTGCCCCGGTTGATCCAGCAACCAATGGGGTGGCCTTGCGGCATGATCAAGAGTCAGTCGCTCCAGTTCGGAAACCGCCACCGCACCGCCTGTCAAAGGGCCGAAATAGGCGATCTGCCCTTCGTCCACCTGCACAATGCCGGGGCCGCCGCCGCCCAGACGGAATCGCATCCGCTGCGCGCCGATGACCGCAATCACCACACCCAGCCCCAATATCCCCCAACCGGCCAGCGCCTGAATGCCATATGCGCCTAATGCCCAGGACAGGCCCAGGATGATAAGCAATGTTGCGGCAAGCATTTCACGCCACCGCCAAAGGGCGACGCGGGCTTCAGGTCGAATGAAGGTCATGATATAGGCGCTCCTTCCGTCGCTACAGGCATTGCCCTGTGATCAAACAGCACAAGAGAATAGCCGCTAATGGGCTGGAACCCGATGGCACGATACGCCCTTACCGCGGCCTCTCCGGCAGCGAACAGCACCGCCCGTTCCGTACCTTTTGAGCGTGCCTCCTGAAGATGCAACGCAAGGGCGCAGCGGGCATAGCCCCGGCCGCGTTCCTGTGGAGGTGTGTAGACGCCACCGATCTGCACCACGTTGGGCAGCTGGGCATTGAAGCCAGTCATGGCGACCCAGCGTCCCGCGATTTCTAGCACACGGTGACTGTCGCGCAGCAGGTAGCTGTCAATATCGCTTGCGGCCACGGCGACGGCCTCGGACGCCGGGGTGCCGAGAATTTCCTGATGATAGGCGGCGCGCCATTGGACCAACATCGGCCTGGGCGCGGCGGACAGGGGGTGTAGGGCTGCGCCTTGCAGCTGTGGACGGTCAAGGCCGCCCAGGTCCAACTGGTCCAATACCAATTCCAGCCCCGGCTCATCCCGGTTAAGACGCATAGGTGTTCGGTCCAAACCGGTCGCAGCAAGATACCGGCGCAGCTGTTCGGTTTCCCCAAGAACGCCGACTTGTTGCAGGTTTGTCTCCGCCAGACGCTGATCAACACGCTGTTGCAAGTGTTGCCAGTCAGCAGCAGTCGCCGCACCGGCCTGAATCAGCAAGGTGCCATCATTGGTGATCCCGGCCACACCGTCAGCCGACGTGCCACGTATCCAAACCTGCATCGCCTTGGGGGCGGTTCCGCCCAATCCGTGGTCGCGCAGATTGACGAGCAGAAACATGGAGCTGACCACATTTCGGTTCAAAAGGCCATGAATCGCGGCGAGATCACCGTCCTGTGCCAGCCGCCAGGTCATTGCCAGTCTCCGTAGCGTTGCTGCCACACAGTCAATGCGGCCACCGCTGCGGTATCAGCGCGCAGGATGCGCGGGCCAAGGCTCACGACATGGGATTGTGGCAGCGCATGTAGCCGCTTGCGCTCGCCCTCTGAAAACCCGCCCTCAGGACCGATCAGAATCGCCCAAGGCGCCTTTGCCTGCTCCTCTGTCGCGAGGGCCAGCGCCGCGCCCACCTCGCCCTCGTCGCAGAACATCAGCTGACGATCCTCGGGCCAGTGGTCCAACACGCGCGCCAGTTTCTGCAATTCGTCCACCTCCGGCACATAGGTGCCACCACATTGCTCGGCCGCCTCAACCGCATGGGCCTGAAGCCGGTCCTGTCGGATGCGGTCGGAGTTGGTGAATTCAGTCTGCACCGGCATGATTCGCGCCGCGCCCATTTCAGCGGCTTTTTCGACGATAAAATCGGTACGCGTTTTTTTGATCGGCGCAAATAGCAGCCAGAGATCGGGCGGCAGCATCAGCGGGCGGCTCTGCTCCTGACACAGCAGCACACCTGTGCGCTTGTTTGCTTCGGCGATTTCAGCACGCCACTCACCATCACGACCGTTGAACAGGGAGATATGGCCACCAACCGCCTGCCGCATCACCCCAAACAGGTAATGCGCCTGATCACGGTCCAGAGGAACCGTTTGCCCTGCCCCCAACGGGTGCTCTACATACAGTCTGATCTTTGCACTCATGAGGCATACATATGCAAGGCGGGACGCCAACACCAGATGGACAGGTCGCAGATGCGGTCAAAGGCAATTGGGTCGATCGCTACGCCCCGGAATGGAGCCGCCCGTACCTACGCCTCAGCCGGGCTGATCGTCCTATTGGCACATGGCTGCTGCTGATCCCCTGCTGGTGGGGGCTGGTGCTGGCAATTCTGTGGGATCAGACGCCACGCTGGAGCGATCTTTGGATATTTGCTGCCTGTGGGGCCGGCGCCTGGTTGATGCGGGGTGCGGGGTGTACATGGAATGACATAAGCGACCGCAATTTTGACGGTCAGGTCGAACGCACCCGGTCGCGTCCCATTCCATCCGGTCAGGTTTCCGTCAAGGGCGCAGTGCTCTGGATGGGGCTGCAAGCGCTGATTTCCTTTGGCATTCTGCTAAGTTTCAATCAGGCGGCCATTGCGATGGGGATCCTGGCGCTGTTCCCGGTGGCGATTTACCCATTCGCCAAACGGTTCACGTGGTGGCCGCAGGTGTTCCTGGGATTGGCCTTCAATTGGGGGGCGATGCTGGCCTGGGTAGCCCATACCGGCACACTCAACTGGCCGGCGGTGATGTTGTATCTGGCTGGGATTGCTTGGACTCTGTTCTATGACACCATCTATGCCCATCAGGATACCGAAGACGACGCGCTGATCGGTGTAAAATCCACGGCGCGACTATTTGGCACGGAGAGCCCCGCATGGCTGCGCCGCTTTATTGTAGCTACCGTCAGCCTGATGGCAGTGGCGGTGATCCTTGCGGTGCAGCCGAAGGGATCGGTCTTGGCGCTGATGCTGGCGCTGGTGGGCCCCTGGGCGATGGGATGGCACATGACTTGGCAGTTGCGGGCCTTTGATGCAGAAAAAGGTGAGCGTCTGTTGCAACTGTTCCGGTTGAACCGCGATACGGGCTTGATTCCGCTGATCTTCTTTGCCGCAGCGATGTTCGCATGATTGAACCCACCGCAGCCGCGCTGTAAGACAGATCAAAGCCGTCATTGACGGACGCCCTAACGGAGACCAGCCTGCCCATGCGACTGTCCTCGCTCTTAATTTCTGGCCTGACGTTTGTTGCCGCCGCTGCACTCAGCCTGGTGGTGGCGGGGTTTGCGGTGACGGGGATCGAGGCGGGTAGCGAAACCGCCGTGCGCCGTGCACTCGACAAAGCGGGCTACACATGGGCCGAGGTCACTGCCGACGGTCTGCGGGTGATCCTGAATGGCACCGCCCCGGATGAGGCCACGCGATTTGGCGCGACCTCCTTGGTTGGAGGTGTTGTTGATGCCGCACGGGTGATCGACGAGATGCAAGTCATCCCCTCAAGAGGCATCGCACCGCCGCGGTTTTCCGCAGAAATCCTGCGCAACGACAGCGGCATTTCCATCATTGGGCTTATCCCACGCACCACAAACCGTGAAACTGTGATCAATCAGCTCAATACAATTGCCGGTGCGGATCAGGTTGCTGACCTGCTAGAAACCGCCAATTACACAGCCCCAAAGGGCTGGATGCCCGCAATGGATTACGCGCTTGCTGCGTTGAGCCTGCTGCCGCGTTCCAAAATTTCTGTCGAAGCTGAGGAAGTCTCGATCACCGCGATTTCAGACAGTGTGGAAGCAAAAGAACAGATCGAGAAACGCCTGACCCGCATGGCGCCTGCCGGGCTGCGCCTGTCGCTGGATATTGCGGCGCCGCGCCCGGTCATCACGCCTTTCACCCTGCGCTACAGCATTGATGAGGCCAGCGGCCATTTCGATGCCTGCTCTGCCGAAAGCGAGCTCAGTCGCGACCGCATCCTGCGCGCCGCGACCAAGGCGGGTTTCAGTGGCGAGGTTGACTGCGTGATCGGCATGGGTGTCCCCTCACCCAATTGGGCACGGGCCGCTGAATTGGGGATCGCTGCGCTAGCAGAATTGGGCACCGGATCGGTGACGTTGGCCAATGCCGACATGACCCTGGTTGCCGCAGAAGGCATCTCACCATCGCTGTTTGATCATGTGGTGGGCGAACTAGAAAGCGCCCTGCCGCAGGTTTTTGCCCTTCATGCGGTTCTGCCGGTCCCGGCAAGCAATGCAGCTTCCGGCCCACCGGAATTCACCGCCACGCTCAGCCCAGAAGGACAGGTGCAACTGCGTGGCCGGATTTCGGATGAGGCATTGCGCCAGATCAGCAGCAGCTATGCCAAGGCGCGGTTCGGGTCAGAGAATGTGCACAGCGCCACGCGTGTCGTCGAGGATTTGCCGGCAGATTGGCCCGTGCGGGTTCTGGCAGGGTTGGAAGCACTGTCCTATTTGCAACGTGGGGCCGTCTCTGTGACGCCCGATAGCCTTGCCCTCAGCGGTATGAGTCACCGCGAGGACGCGCCCGCCGAGATCGCGAAATTGCTCTCCGCCAAATTGGGTGAAGCCGAGAGTTATGAGCTAAATATCACCTACGAAGAACCCCCAGAACCTGCGGACAAGCCCATGTCGCCTGACTTGTGCGAGGCAGAGCTGGCAGCGGTGCAACAGATTTCAAAGATCACATTTGAGCCGGGATCGGCAACAGTGGCCGCGGACAGCCGCGATACGCTCGACCAGATCGCTGAAATCCTATCGCGCTGTGACGGGGTACGACTGGAAATTCAGGGCCACACCGACAGTCAAGGTCGCGAAGAAATGAACCAATCACTGAGTCAGTCCCGGGCACAATCGGTTCTGAACGAGCTGCGCGGCCGTCGTGTCGTGACCAGCAGCTTTACCGCCAAGGGTTATGGCGAAAGCAACCCGATTGCCAGCAACGATACAGGCGACGGTCGTGAGGCCAATCGCCGGATCGAGTTCCGCCTGATCCGCCCCACCAATGACGCGACCAACGAAACCACTCTTGATGAGGCGGCCTCTGATCCCCAAGTGGCCCCCGACAGCGAACAGGAGACGTCCGGACAATGAACAGGACAGAGTTCATCATCACCACAGCCATTATCCTGTTTGTCGCCTTTGCGATGGGGTGGTTTGCCAATTGGCTGGTGCATCGCTTTACCCGCGTAAAGCAAAGCGATGTCGCGGATCTGGACCGGATGAGCCAAGAGTTGCACGAAGCCGAGGAAACCCGAGATCAGGCGATCACCTACCTGCAACAGCGCGAAGCCGAGCTGACCAATCAGTTAAGCCAGAGCGAAGCGGAACTACGGGCGACGATGGACGGGCTGCGTGATGCGCGCCGCGAAGCTGAGGAGCTGCGCGGACAGCTGCATAGTTAAACTTCTGCGGTAGCAATCTTGGTGGATGGGCGGCTCATCGCTCACCCGTGATGGCTTAGTCCCAGCGGGCCAGCGCATCTTCGTCGCTGTCTTTGGCCTCAACCCAGGCCCCCTCGCCGTCCTGGCGCATTTCCTTCTTCCAGAAGGGTGCGCGAGATTTGAGGTAATCCATCAAATATTCGGCGGCTTCAAAAGCATCTGATCTATGGCGCGCAGCGGTGGCCACCATCATAATCTGCTCGCCCGGTGTCAGGCGGCCATGACGATGAATAACCAAAACATCGGCCAGCGACCAGCGCTGCACTGCCTCTTGTGTGATTTGCTCTATCGCGCGTTCGGTCATGCCAGGATAATGCTCAATCTCCATTGCGACCATATCGCCACTGTCAGATCCGCGCACCACGCCGGTAAAAGTCACAATAGCCCCCGAGTTGGCCCCCACGGCAACAATATCCGCCATGAAGCGCTGGCTTTCCTCGCCCAGATCAAACCTGTCGTCTTGCACCGCGATCCGCATGAATTACCCCCCGGTCATCGGCGGAAAGAATGCCACCTCGCGCACGCCGTCCAGCGATGCGTCAAAATCCGACAGGTCCTGATCAAGCGCGACCCTAAGCGCCGACAAGTCAGCAAATGCTGCGGCATAGCGCAGGTCACGGGCGCTGAGTTCAGCAACCAGATCGCGCACATTTTCCGCGTCAGTCTCTATTCTTTCCTTGGGCAGGCCGATACGTTCGCGCACCCAGGCAAAATAAAGCACATCCATCAGCGCGTCTCCTTCAGATATGGCAATGCCTTTCGCAGATAGTCCGCGCCCGTAATCAGAGTCAGCGCCGCGGCGATCCACAACAGCCACAGCCCGAGCCGGCTGGTCCAAATCATGCCTTCGAATTTCCAGCGCAGGCCAAAGTTGTCACTGACCTCGCCCAACATAATCTGATCGACCAATGTTTGGTCCATCCCAAAGGATGACATCACCAGATAGTGTTCAAAGATCCCTTGAGAGAACAGCGTAGCGATTGCAATCATCTGGGCCGTGGTTTTCCACTTGGCAAGTTTGGTGACCTTCAGCGTGCCCGCCGTATCGCCAAGGAACTCTCGCAGGCCAGAAACAAACACCTCGCGAAACAGGATCACGGTGGCGGGCAGCACAAGCCAGGGCGTCCAATGCTCTGTCGCATAGCCGACTAGGATCATCAGCGCGATCACCACCATCGCCTTGTCGGCGATCGGATCAAGCATCGCGCCCATTTTGGTCTCCTGTCCCCAGGAACGGGCCAGATAGCCGTCAAACCAATCCGTGATTGCCGCACTGACAAACAAGATCAGCGCGAACCAATCAGCATAGGGTCGCGAAAAATAGAGAAACATAATCGCGAGGCCTGGCGCTGCCATCAGGCGCAACAGGGTGAGGATATTGGGCACAGTCCATTTCATGGCTGCACACTAGCCCGCAGTTTCACGAGTGGAAAGCAGAACCACTCATATTCTGGCGTGTAAGCCCTATATCCCATGCACAGTTTTTTGACCAGAAAGTCAGGACGTTGCAGCATGTGCGGCGCTAGGCAACGCAACCCTAGCCCTGCGCATGGAAGAAATCGTAGATCCGTTGGGCCAGTGCCGCCGAAACGCCCTCCACTGCCGTCAGATCAGAGAGGTTTGCGCGGCTGACTGCCTTGGCGCTGCCGAAATGTGCCAACAGCGCACGTTTACGGGCCGCGCCGACGCCGGGCACCTCGTCCAACGGGGTGGCGCCCATTGCCTTGGCCCGTTTCGCACGGTGCGTGCCAATGGCAAAACGATGCGCCTCGTCCCGCATCCGCTGCACAAAATAAAGAACCGGATCATTGCGTTGCAGCGCAAAAACAGGAGAGCCAAGACGGTGGAACTCTTCCTTGCCATGATCACGATCGACACCTTTGGCTACACCGATCATCGGAATGTCCTGTACGCCATGTTCAGCCATGATTTCCGCGACGGCGCTCACCTGACCTGCCCCGCCATCAATGAGCAACAGATCCGGCCAGAGACCCTTTTCCCGATCAGGATCTTCTTTTAACAGACGCGAAAAGCGGCGGTTCAGCACCTCCTTCATCATGCCGAAGTCATCGCCGGGGGTCAGATCGTCTCCCTTGATATTAAACTTGCGATAGGCATTTTTCATGAAACCATCTGGACCGGCCACGATCATGCCACCTACGGCGTGACTGCCCTGAATATGTGAGTTGTCGTAAACCTCAATCCGCTGGGGAGGGGCCTTGAGCCCAAACGCTTCGGCAACGCCGCGCAGCAATCTGGCCTGTGTAGCGCTTTCGGCCATCCGCCGCGCGAGGGATTCACGGGCGTTGCGCACAGCGCCAGCAATCAACTCCGACTTTTCGCCGCGCTGGGGCACAAGAATTTCCACCCGCCGACCAGCCTTGTCGCTAAGTGCCTGTTCCATCAGGTCGGTGTTCTCAATCTCATCCGACAGTATCAGCTGCCGAGGCGGTTCCTTGTTGTCATAGAACTGGCCCAGAAATGCCTCCATCACCTCGGCCGGGGCAACATCCCCGTTCAGGCGAGGATAGAAATCCTGATTGCCCCAATTCTGATTGGCGCGAATAAAAAACACCTGCACACAAGCCTGGCCGCTGTCGATATGCAGGCCAATCACATCCGCTTCGGCAACACCGCGTGGGTTGATCCCCTGCGAGGTCTGAACCTGTGTCAGCGCCTTGATCCGGTCGCGTAGCGCTGCCGCGCGTTCAAATTCCATCGCCTCTGATGCGATAGCCATCTGCCCGGCCAACTCTTCCTGGATCTTGGTTGAGCGGCCTGACAAAAACCGCTCCGCGTCGCGTACCGATGCCGCATAATCCTCGGCCGAGATCTCGCCGGTACAGGGCGCAGTGCAGCGTTTAATCTGATATTGCAGACAGGGGCGCGTGCGGCTCTCAAACATCGCATTGCTGCAATTGCGCAGCAGAAAAGCCTTCTGCAATTGGTTCAGCGTGCGGTTGACCGCACCAGCGCTGGCGAAGGGTCCGAAATAGCTGCCCTTCTCGCGCCTTGTACCACGGTGTTTCTTAATCTGTGGAAAAGCGTGGTCTTTGGCGACCAGAATATTGGGGAAGCTTTTGTCATCCCGCAGCAGCACATTGTATTTCGGCTTGAGCTGCTTGATCAAATTCTGCTCGAGCAGCAGCGCCTCGGTTTCCGTGCGTGTGGTCAGGAACATCATTGATGCCGTGCCTGCGATCATGCGCTCGATCCGGGGCGCATGACCGGGGCGGGCGTAACTCGACACCCGTGCGCGCAGATTACGCGCTTTGCCCACGTAGAGCACCCGGCTCTCGCTATCCAGCATCCGGTAGACGCCTGGTGAACTGTCCAGCGTCTTCAGATAATCCTGGACCACGACATAGCCAGTGCGCGGCGCCGTCTGGTCCGTTTGCGGTGAGCTGTCAGTCTGATGATCGGTCATATGAGTGATCTATGATTCCCCGGTCCGGTCTGCAATGTTAGCGCACCGGGATCAACATGGAACAAATCCACCGATGCTGTGGATAAGTCTGGTAGTATCTTATGGCTATCCGCGATTTTCCCTTATTTTCGGCTACTTTCCAGCGTTTGCCTAAAAAATAGGCGATCATTCAAGCTATTGATTTCATTGAAAAGAATTCCCATTACCAGACAAGTTTATGATTCCAAAAGAAAATTTGTAACGAATTTACGACTGGATAACGCTACGTGCACAACTTGGGAGTACCACTTTTGAACCGTGCCCGTATTTCAGTCATTCCAGCCCCACAACGTCCGGGGTTTCCCAGCTGAGATGCTGCCCGCTATCGATGCAAATCAACTGTCCGGTGACCGAAGGCGCACCCAAGAGGTAGCTTAGCGCAGCAGTAATATCAGCCGGCTCTGCGCCCCTCTGTAGTGGAGTATTTGCGCATTGGCGGGCGAACTGGCTTGTGCTCTGGCGGGGGCCTTTCAACGTGGGGCCAGGACCGATGCCGTTGACCCGGATGCGCGGTGCGAGCGCCTGCGCGCTGGTTCGCGTCAGGGTCCAAAGTGCGGATTTAGCCAATGTGTAGGTCATAAACTCCGGTGTCAGCTTGCGCACGCGCTGATCAATCATATTGATCACCAGTCCTGCCGCCACTGCTCGCCCCTGATCGTCCACCTGCTGTGGCAGAGCTTGAGCCGCCAGGCGCTGCGTCAGGATGAACGGTGCGCGCAGATTGCTGTCCATATGACGGTCCCAGCTGGTCCGGGTCGCCGTGTCTATACTGTCGTGTTCAAAGATGGATGCGTTGTTCACTAAGCAAGTGATCGGACCGCCCAAGGCCTCAGCTGCGGTCGGCAAGAGGGTTTCGGTCTGCGACTCTTGAAGCAGGTCCGCTTTTAACGTGATAGCAGTCCGGCCCAGGCCCCGGATATCGGCAGCGGTCTGCTCTGCCGCATCTGCAGAGCTGGCGTAGTGAACGGCCACATCATAGCCGCGCTCTGCCAGTTTCAGTGCCATTGCGCGCCCAAGCCGTTTGCTTGCGCCGGTTACCAATGCCCGCATTCTGCTCTCTCCTCATGTGCCAATCTGGCTATGAATTAGAACAGCTGCACCACATAGACCACATAAATGGCAGATAAAATAATGCCCCAGGTGCGGGTGATATCCATTTTGAAGAAAACAAACGGCACCAACAGCAGCGAGGCGGCCAACATCACCCACAAATCCATCCGCAGGAAGGAAGGATCAACGCTGATCGGGCCAACAAAAGTTGCGATGCCGATGATCGCAAGCAAGTTGAACATGTTTGAACCGATCACATTGCCTAGGGCCACATCCGCCTGACGGCGCAGTGCCGCCATCACCGTGGTCGCCAGTTCTGGCAGGGAGGTGCCAATGGCCACCAATGTCAAACCGATCACGGTTTCTGTCATGCCATAGGTGCGTGCAATGATTGATGCGTTGTCGACCAGCAAATCCGCGCCAAGTGGCAGGCCGATCAGGCCAAGCAACAGATAGATGCCGATGCGCCAAAAGGGCATATCCGGGTCGGCCTCTTCGATCTCTTCGAGATCGCTGTCCTTGCCATTGCGGCGGTGAGCGCGTGCCTCACGAAATGCCACACCCAGCACAGCAGACAAGGCGGCCAGCAGGATCACACCCGACCACATTGTAAAGGTTCCGCAAAATGCCAGACCGATAAAGAGCACCGTCGCAATCAACATGAACACATAGTTTTTGCGCGTATTGCATTCACTGGTGTGCAAAGAGCGCATCAACGCGGGAATTCCCAACACCATTAGGATATTTGCAGTGTTGGAGCCCACCACGTTACCCAACGCTATCCCATCAGCGTTTTCGCCCACCGCGCGTATGGCAATCAGCAGCTCAGGCGCTGAGGTACCAAAGGCCACAATCGTCAAGCTGACGATGAGCGCGGGAACCCCCAGTCGCAGGCTGAGGTTCACAGCGCCACGCACCAACGCATCCCCTGCCAGAAGCAGGATCACCAATCCAAGCCCCGAAAACAGCCATGGCGTCATTGTCGAGGCCCTCCCTTTTTTTTGCAGGCGCAGGGGCCTTTTCCGATCTTGAAACGACCACAACTGTTGCAGCGCCGCGAAGCCAGATGCCTGTGTCCAGGCATCCGCAGCTTGCCGAACATTGCCAGCACGGCCATGACGACCAGAAACAGGGAAACAATCTTAAATATCACGTCAAAGGCCAAACCGCGCGTATTCGGCGCGTTCTTCAATACCGCTCAGCGCATCTTGCGCGATCTGCACACCGATCCGACCCAGAAGCGGCTTCTTGATGCCATAGCGGCGGAACCGCACCTTCGGCCCAAACCGGGCCTGCATCTTGGGGCGCAGATGGCCGATGCCATCAATCAGACCAAGGGACACGGCGCGTCGCCCGAGCCAGATCTCACCGGTGTAGAGATCCTCACTGGTGTCCAGTTTGTCGCCACGGCGGTCTTTGACATGGGCGATGAAATTGTCGTGGATATCGCCCAGCAGCTGCTTAAGGCGCTTCACGTCCTCGGCATTTTCCGGGCGGAACGGGTCCAGCATCGATTTGCTGCGACCGGCCGTATAGACCCGCCGCTCGACACCTTGGCGCGCCAGCAGTACATGGGCGCCGAACCCCGCCGAGATGACACCGATAGAGCCCAGGATTGAGCTTTCGTCTGCCCAGATTTCATCTGCTGACGCCGCAAGCCAATAGCCGCCCGAAGCCGCTACATCTTCGACAAAGGCCACGGTGGGCACTTTCAATTCTTCTGACAGGCGGCGAATACGCGCACCGATCAGCGCGCTTTGCACCGGTGATCCACCAGGCGAATTGATTTCAAATGCAACGGCTGAGGGTTTACCTTTGCGAAAGGCTCGTTCCAGCACCGGGCCAAGCGCGGCATCATTCAGCGCACCGCGACCGGCCATGCCAATGGCGCCATTGAGGCGCACAACAGCAACCAGCGGTGGCTTGTTCAAGAAGGGCAATTTCAGGTTCATGTCGCCGATGTAGAATGCCGACTGACCTGAAACAAGGGATGGCGCCGGAACGAAGCAAGCGCAGCGGCAAAAAAGCCGCGCAGCTTGGGTAAAATTGCAACGTTCCCTCAATACGTGCGACGTCCGCACAGATTGCCTGCCGTTAGGGCAGCCCGGCAAGGCCTACCCCGATATCATGTGTTAGATGATCAAACCTCACCGCAGAGCTGCGACGGTCTGACCATATTGACGGGTCATTAGGACCGAATGCGCCATCCGGTTTTAAAGATCCACCATATCACGGCAAGGCAAAGTGCCGTAAATCCGCCAATCGCCAAGAGACTGAGACCGACAGACACGTCAGAGGTGCCAAAGAACGACCAGCGAAACCCTGAGATCAGATAAACAACCGGGTTGAACAGGGTGATCTTTTGCCAGATCGGCGGCAGCATCGAGATCGAGTAGAAAGATCCGCCCAGAAACACCAACGGTGTCACGATCAACAGCGGCACCAATTGCAGCTGTTCAAAGTTCTTGGCCCAGACGCCGATGATGAATCCAAGCAATGCAAAGCTGACGCAGGTCAGCACCATAAACAGCACCATGGCCAGTGGGTGTGCAATTGTCAGGTCCACAAACAGTGATGCGGTCACCAGGATCACAATTCCGATGAACAGGGCCTTGGTCGCCGCAGCGCCCACATAGCCGATCACAATCTCCAGAAAATTCACCGGCGCTGACAGCAATTCATAGATGGTGCCGATGAACTTGGGGAAATAGATCCCGAAGGAGGCGTTGGACGTTGCTTGTGTCATCACACTGAGCATGATCAGCCCCGGTACGATGAAGGCGCCGTAGGGCACGCCTTCGACCTGATCAATCCGGCTGCCGATCGCGGCGCCAAACACAACGAAATAGAGCGAGGTCGACAGCACCGGTGATAGAAAGCTCTGCATCAGCGTTCGGAAAAACCTTGCCATTTCAAAGCGGTAAATAGAAGCGATTGCTGCCCAGTTCATTTTTGCTCTCCTGAAACCAGCCCGACAAAAATATCTTCAAGGCTGGACTGTCGGGTCTGCACATCGGCCAGCGTCAGCCCAGCACGCGCCACATCGTTCAGCAGGGCCGTAATGCCCGTGCGTTCAGCGTTGGTGTCATAGGAATAGATCAGACCGGAGCCGTTTTCAGATAGGGTCAGCCCATAGGACTTTAGGCTATCGGGAACAGCTGCCAGTGGTTCGTTCAGCTGGACTTCCAGTTGTTTCTTACCGAGCTGCGCCATCAGCTGATCTTTGCCCTGCACCAGAAGGATTTCCCCGTTGGTGATAACTCCGACGCGATCCGCAATTGCCTCGGCCTCTTCAATATAATGTGTCGTCAAAATTATAGTAACGCCGTCACGCTTCAGCTCAGCCACGACATCCCACATGTCTTTGCGCAGCTCCACATCGACCCCCGCAGTCGGTTCATCCAGAAACAGAACCCGCGGTTCGTGGCTTAGTGCCTTGGCGATCAACACACGGCGCTTCATCCCGCCTGACAGTTCCTTGATCTGGCTCTTACGCTTATCCCAAAGTGACAGCTTGCGCAGGATGTCCTCCAGCAGCGCGTCGTTGCGCGGCTTGCCGAACAACCCTCTGGAAAATCGGATTGAGTTCCAGATCGTTTCAAACGGTTCCAAATTAATTTCTTGTGGCACGAGGCCTATCAAGCAGCGCGCTGCACGAAAGTCATCAATGATATCATGCCCACCTACGGAAACACGACCTGAGCTGGGCGTTGTAATGCCACAGATGGTCGAAATCAGTGTGGTTTTCCCGGCCCCATTGGGCCCAAGAAGGGCAAGGATCTCGCCCTGTTCGATATCAAGTGAGACACCTTTGAGAGCCTGGAACCCGCCCTCATATGTTTTTTCCAAATCACGGATGGATAGGATGGCTGACATTGCTGCCTCCCTTCAAAAGTAAACTCATCAGTTCAGCGTACGGTAGCGCCAACACCGCACAACCACCAGCGGGGAATGCCAAGTGTTTGTTTACCTGCGCGCATCGCATTGTGCATTTGTGCAGAGCGCAATTTATCTTGACGCCAAGATATGCTTACCCTATCCACTATCTCGACATCAAGATATGAGGGTGAAATGAATATTCTACTTTTTGGCGCCACAGGCGACGTTGGGCGCGCGACCTTGCAGCAGGCAGTGGAGCGCGGACATCATGTGACAGCAATTGCACGCAATCCAGATGCGCTTGGTCCGCTTGGCGATACCACAGTGCGGACTGTTGCACTGGACGTGCTAAAGGCTTCGCATCAGCTGACAGAGCTGACAAAAGACCATCAGATTGCCATCAGCGCGCTGCGCCCCGTATCTGGCGAGGAGCCCCTGCTGGTAGAGTTGACAAGAGCGGTTCTGAGGGCGGCCCAAGGTGGCAATATCCCGGCTTTGATTACCGGAGGAGCAGCCCTATTGAAGTTGCCGGATGGCAGTGGCCATACCGTGCTCAGCGCGCCAGGTTTTCTTCCCGAGGCATCGCGACACATTGCGGAAGCCTGCGCCGCGCAGGATCGCTTGCTAGAAGCCGCAACGGATGTGGAGTGGACCTGTTTGCGCCCACCTGCCCTGTTGCAAGAAGGTCCGCGTCGGAACCGCTACCAATGGGGCACGGACACGTTGATTACCGACGCCGATGGGCAGTCGAAAATTTCCTTTGCCGATTTTGGCGGCGCACTGATGGATCTGGCGGAACAGGCAAGCCGCCCAGAAAAACGGCTGACTGTTGCCTGGGGCAATCCCTAGTACGGCAGCCCGACATAATTCTCTGCCAGAGAGGCCTGCGCCGCATCAGAGGAGAACAGATAGTCTAAACCGGCTTGCTGTAACCGCAGATCTGCCGGCGACATGTCGGGGAAGCGATGCAGCAGGCCAGTCATCCACCAGCTAAAGCGCTCCGCCTTCCAGACACGTGCAAGCGCCTTCTCAGAATAGCTATCAAGCCCCGCGTCATCGCCGCGCAGGAAATGATCCGCCAGTCCTTCGTAGAGATAATGGATATCCGACGCCGCAAGGTTCAGCCCCTTTGCACCCGTCGGCGGCACAATATGTGCTGCATCGCCTGCAAGAAAGAGTGTTCCATAACGCATCGGTTCTGCCACGAAACTGCGCAGAGGTGCGATTGATTTCTCGATTGAGGGCCCGGTCTGCATCTTTTGTCCAATCTGATCGGGCAGTCGCCGCTTCAGCTCGCTCCAGAACGCATCGTCGCTCCAGTCCTCGACCCGGTCGGTTAGCGGTACTTGAATATAGTACCGGCTAAGACGCGCATTGCGCATGGAACAGAGCGCAAAACCGCGCTCGTGCCGGGCGTAGATCAGCTCGGCTGCGGCGGGTGGTGTTTCAGACAACACGCCCAGCCAGCCGAAGGGGTAGACCTTCTCATATTCTTGCAGAATATCTGCAGGGATCGATTTGCGACTAACCCCGTGAAAGCCGTCTGCCCCGACGATAAAGTTCGTGTCGATCCTGCATTTTTCCCCGTGCAACACATAGGTCACGTATGGATGACCTGTCATCAGATCATGCAGCGCCACATTTACCGCCTCGTGGATGATCTGCCCGCCCATGGCATCACGCGCGGCATAGAGATCGCGGGTTACCTCGGTCTGACCATAGACCATCACGGTCTGCCCCGGAGCGCTCGCCGCCAGATTGATACGATCCAATTGCCCCTGATGTGCGATATGGAACCCGTGATGGACCTCACCATCGCGGTCCATGCGTGCCCCTGCCCCGGCGCGACGCATCAGCTCGACAAAACCATGTTCAAGCACACCCGCGCGGATGCGGCTCAAGACGTAGTCGCGGCTCTGGCGCTCCAATACCACTGTGTCGATGCCAGCTTTGTGCAGCAGCTGCGACAGCAACAGGCCCGACGGCCCCCCTCCCACAATAACCACCTGCGTTGTCCGGCTTTGCATCTGCTTTTCTCCTGTTCGCAGTTTATATCCTGCCCTGAGAGCTGCCCAATGCGAATAGACCTAGGCGCCGAATTCTTGTATATTTCGTACATGACGAGTCAAAACTCCATTAACACTTATTCTCTGTTTGGTGAATTTTCCGAGCTGGCTGGCCTCATACATGTCGAGAGTATTAAAGCGCGATCCGCTCTTTATGACTGGTCATTGAAACCCCATCGACACGCGCGGTTGCATCAACTTCTGATCCTGACACACGGCGAAGGGGAGGCCACACTAGATGGAATAGATCTGGCACTCAGCCCGCCCTGCACCGTTAATATCCCCCCTGGCACCGTACATGGGTTTCGTTTTGCGATCGAAACCGAGGGCTGGGTGCTGACCCTAACCTCTGACCTTATGGATCAAATACTTAGCGACGGAGCTGATGTGAAAACCGTGCTGGATCGCGCCACCATCGCACCGCTGAACAATCATCTTCTGCAGCTTGTCGGGAGTATTCGAGAAGCAAACGATCTACAGGGTTTTGCGCGTGCGCAGATCCTCAGAGGGCTGGCTGGTGCGATTACGGGCTTGGTCGCGCAATCCATTGATGCCCAGCAAAACCGCCATGCAAGTCCAAAAACGCATCAATTGTTCGCGGGGTTTCAGTCTCTGGTCGACCGAGATTTCCGGCAACGTCGTCAGGTGAGAGACTATGCGGCAGAACTTGCCGTTTCGACAACTCACCTCAATCGCATCAGCCATCAGGCGACCGGGCAGTCTGCTTCTCGGTTGATCAACGAACGCATGCTGAGGGAGGCGAGGCGATTGCTGATTTACACCACACTTAGCGCGGCCCAGATCGCATATGAGCTTGGGTACTCTGATCCGGCCCATTTCAGCCGGGTCTTTGCCCGCAGTACTGGATTGCCACCGCACAAGTTCCGGCGGCGTGTCACCGAAGGTGTGTCTGGTGCGGGCAGCATGTAGGCATCATCCTGACGACAATCGATTAAGTCATGCCCACAGAAAAAATGCCGCCCCGGGTTAGGGGGCGGCGTTTTGTTTCACAGTCTAGGACAGTAGGCGTTACTGCCCTGGCCCCAGCTTTGACAGGCCTTTGAGGATATCGATGGCGTAGGCAAGCTGGTAGTCCTCTTCCCGGCGCTCAGCCGCGGCCTCAGCCTTGGCCCGATCTTCCTCGATCTGGCGGATCTCATCTTCGGAAAGGCTGTCATTGTTCAGACGCCCACGTAGATCGGCCTCAGACCGGGTACGGCGCGCGGCAGAGGTATCTTCCTCTTCCTGCTCCGCATTCGGATCACGGCGAGGCTGTTCGACCACGATGTCAGGTGACACGCCCAGCGCCTGAATCGAGCGACCCGACGGTGTGTAATAGCGTGCCGTGGTCAGGCGCATGGCACCATCACCTTTTAGCGGCATAACGGTCTGCACCGACCCTTTGCCGAAGGATTTCGTGCCGACAACAATCGCGCGACGATGGTCCTGCAAGGCGCCGGCAACAATTTCCGACGCAGAGGCCGAACCGCCATTTATCAGCACCACAATGGGTTTTCCGTCAACAAGATCACCCGGCGTTGCGTTGAACCGTTCACCGTCCTCGGGGTTGCGCCCACGGGTGGAAACGATCTCGCCACTGTCAAGGAAGCTGTCCGCCACCTTGATCGCCTGTGTCAGCAGGCCGCCAGGATTGTTGCGCAGATCCAGCACGATACCGTTGACATTGTCCATGCCACCGGCCTCTTCAAGCTGCTTTTTAAGCCCCGATTCAAGGTTTGGCGTGGTCTGATCGTTGAAGGTGGTCAGTCGCAGCACCACGGTATCGTCTTCGGTGCGGGCACGAACTGCTGTCAATTTGATTGTGTCACGAATGATCGAGACATCGAACGGTTCCGCCTCCCCTTCACGCACAACAGTGATAATGATCTCAGAGCCGACTGGCCCGCGCATCAGATCCACCGCTTCGTCAAGCGCGAGGCCCAAAACACTTTCGCCATCCACATGGGTGATGAAATCGCCAGACTCCATCCCTGCCTCATCCGCCGGGGTGCCGTCGATAGGCGAGACCACTTTGACAAAGCCTTCTTCCTGCGTGACCTCGATCCCCAGACCGCCAAACTCACCACGGGTTTGCACGCGCATGTTCATCGCGTCATCCGGGGACAGATAGCTGGAATGCGGGTCCAACGACGCCAACATGCCACCGATGGCTGCCTCAATCAGCTCTGTCTCGTCAACGTCTTCGACATATTGCACGCGGATGCGTTCAAAGATGTCGCCAAAGAGGTCCAGCTGTTCGTAAATGCTGGCCTCTTGGCTGCCTTCCTGGGCCAGAAGCGGCTCAGCTACATAGGTTGTGGCAATGAGACCTGCCAGCGTGCCGCCTATTGCGGCCATCGCAAATTTTCTCATGAACTAATTTCCATCCTTGTCGGTGCGGAACCAAGTTTCCGGGTCCACCGGACTGTTGTCCATTCTCACTTCTATATAGAGCGTTTCTGTGCGGTCAGTTCCAGCCCCTTCACCGCTTAGTGACAAAATGGTGCCGATTTCCGGGTTTTTTCCTCCCATGAGGCCAACCGGGGTACCTGCCGGGATAACCTCACCTGCTGCACCGTACACTTCTGCCAGTCCAGACAGTACAAACAACGTATCGGATTGTGGCTCCAGGATCACCACATTGCCCAGATCCAACAGCGGGCCCTGATAGCGAATGGTCGCCGCCGTTGGAGACGCGACCAGAGCACGCGGGCGTGCCGCTACCAACCAGCCGGGCCGGGCGATGCCAGCAGCGTCCTTGTCTCCGTACCCACGTAGGACGAGGCCTTCGACGGGCAATGGCAGCGCCCCGCGCAAGGTGCTGACGTCTGCATCGGTGGTTGCGATCTCGCCTTCGGCGATTTCGGCCAACCCGCTGGCAAACCCACTGAGGGTTTCAGTGGAAGAGATCAAAATAGCGGTCCGCACCGGATCCTGTGTGAAACGGCGCGGCAGATCGGTTCTGTCAGCAATCGCAGCCGAAAGCTGTACCCGCGCGTCCTGCACACCGTTTAAGCCGTCCTGAAGCGTATTGGCCGCACTCTGTTGCAACAGGCGCAGTGTCTGCACCTCCTCCAGATCACGGCGCAATGCTGTCGCACGGGATTGCAGCGCTGGTGTGACCTCCGCCAAGGTCATCGCCGAGCGCGCCGCGCCAAGAGGGCCTGCCGGATGCAACATCAGCACAGGTGGTGGTGAAGTTTCTATCGTCTGCAAGACGCCCAACAGGTCCGCCACATCGTTTTCGCGCGCCTTCAGCTGTGCGGCCAGCTGGCTTTCACGCTGCGCCACGCGACGCAGCCCGTCGCGCATAGCTGCAAGACCGGCCTCGTAGGCGCGTATGGTTTCGGTCAGGGCCGCCACCCGGTCGCGGGCGCCTTCCGCCTGTTGCAGGGCAATCGTCGCGGTCTCTAGCTGGCTTGCCGCTGCCTGTGCCGCGCGCGCAGGATCTCCGGACGCCTGAACGCCTTTGACCACCAGGGCACAGGCAAGCACAAGCAACACCAGATGCCCCCCCCCGCCAAAGATCGCTAAACGGGATCTCATACCAGCAAGCTCTGCCCGGTCATCTCATCCGGTTTGGGCAGGCCCATCAGATCCAGCAAAGTTGGTGCAAGATCAGCCAGACGGCCATCACGCAGATTGACCCCTTCAGCCCCCCCAACCAGCACAACGGGAACCAGATTGGTTGTATGCGCCGTATGCACCCCCCCCGTTACTGGATCAATCATCACTTCGCAATTGCCGTGATCCGCTGTGACAAGCATCACACCGCCAGCGGCACGCACGGCAGCTACAACCTCAGCCAGCCCTTGGTCCACTGCTTCGCAGGCCTTGATCGCCGCACCAAGATCGCCGGTATGACCAACCATATCCGGGTTGGCATAATTAGTGACAATCAGGTCATATCCCGCCTCGATGGCCTCAACAAACTTTGCGGTCACTTCGGGGGCCGACATCTCGGGTTGCAAATCATAAGTCGCCACCTTCGGCGATTTAGGCATGTAGCGGTCTTCGCCTTCTTCAGGATCTTCCTTGCCACCGTTAAGGAAAAAGGTGACGTGCGGGTATTTCTCGGTCTCGGCTAGGCGAAACTGTCGTTTGCCCTGTTTGGAGACCCATGCCCCCAGCGTGTTCACAATCGGCGCCTTCGGATAGGTAGTCTCCATGTAGGCATTATGCGCGTCTGAATATTCTACCATCCCTAATAGTGCCGCCAGGTCAGGTCGGTTTCCGGTCTCAAATTCTGCAAAGGTCGGCTCGCCTATGGCGCGCAGGATCTCGCGGGCGCGGTCAGCACGAAAGTTCAGGCAGAAAACCCCATCGCCATCTTGCACACCTGTGTAGCCCTCTATCACAGTCGCCTTGACGAATTCGTCCAGTTCATCACGGCCATAGCTTGCTTCAATCGCAGAGGATGCAGTCGCAGCAGTATACTGGCCCTTGCCGTTGATTATCGCGTCATAAGCCTGGCTAACCCGCTCCCAACGATTGTCCCGGTCCATCGCATAGTAGCGCCCGCTAACAGTCGCGATCCGCGTCCCACCAGCCATCTGGGATTGAAGTTGTTTCACGTAGTCGAGCGCGGATTTGGGTGCAACATCACGCCCATCGGTCATTGCGTGCAGCCAGACAGGTACACCCGCATCCCGGATCGCTTTGATTGCCGCAAGAATATGGGTGATGTGACCATGCACACCCCCGTCAGAGACCAGTCCCATAAGATGCGCCGCACCGCCTGATGTCTTCAGCTTGGTGATGAAGCCCTGTAACGCGGCATTGTCATAAAAGCTGCCATTCTCGATCGCAAGGTCGATCTGACCAAGATCCATGGCCACCACCCGGCCCGCACCTATATTGGTATGGCCCACTTCGGAATTGCCCATCTGACCTCTGGGAAGCCCGACATCCGGCCCATGCGTGATAAGCCGCGCCTTCGGCCCCTCTGCCATGATAGCATCAAATGTCGGGGTCTTCGCCTGCGCTGGCGCATTGGCTTCGCCGCTGTCGCTGCTGCCCCATCCATCAAGGATACACAGAACAACTGGTTTAGGGATCGACATGGTTTCAGGCTCCGGCTCTGACTGGTGTTACAGCCTTCTACAGTTTTGCCGAGGTGTGGGAAACCGTCGATCCGGTGCACAGGTCACGCATCGGCATGCAAGATGGCATCGCGCTCAGTCGAGCTGGTTTGCCGAGGTGAGATACTGACGCTCGATATCCAGCAATCGCTGTTTGCGCCACAGCCCGCCACCATAGCCGGTAAGAGAGCCATCCGCGCCGATCACCCGGTGGCAAGGAACAACGAGCGCGATTTGGTTGGCACCATTGGCACGGGCAACTGCGCGGGTGGCGTCTGGGCGTCCGATTTCACGGGCGATATCAGAATAGCTGCGCGTCACCCCTGGTGGAATTTGACGCAAGGCATCCCAGACCTGCTGCGTGAACGGGGTCCCGTGATAGGCCAGTGGGGTATCAAATCGGGCGGACGTACCGGCAAAAAACGCGTCCAACTCACACCGGATCTGCTCACTTGGGGGCGCACTACCGATACCCAGGTCACCTTTCACCGCCTTTTGCAACCTTGCCAGTTCGCTCTTCAGTGCTTTACGCTCCACAAACTCCAGCAGGTGCAGTTCTGTCCGGCTGCTAACTGCGATCATATCGCCTAGCGGCGTGGTGATCCAATCCGCCAGCAACAAGCTATCCCGGCCCAAGCTGCCGGGTGCCTGCCCAAGCAATCTCGCAAAGGCGGCGCGAAACGCGCTGGGGGAGTCAAACTGCGCATCCAACTGCGCGTCTATGACCTTACCGCCGTCAGACAGCACAGTGAACCCTTCGCGCAGGCGGCGTTGCCGCGCCATTTCGAGAAAGGTCATACCGAACTGCCGCTTGAAACTGCGCCGAACAGTCGACAGGTCAAATCCCATGCGCGTAATGTCGCCCTCGCTCCATCGATATTCCGGGCGTTGATCCAACGCGGCCAACAAGGTGGCCACCGCAGGATCCGCGTCCGCCATAGGCTGCAAGGGATGGCAGCGTTTGCAGGCACGAAATCCCGCCTCAATACACTCGCCAACACTGCCAAAAAATTGGCAATTCTCGCGTTTCGGTTTGCGCGCAGGACAGGTCAGGCGGCAGAAGATACCAGTGGTGGCAACGCAGACGTAGGCCTGTCCGTCATAGCGGTCGTCGCGGTGCAGAAGCGCCTGATAAAGCGCATCGTGGTCAGGAAGGTCAAACAACATGAGTTCTGTTTAACATGACCACATCGGTGTGCCGCCGATAATCGGGCGTGTATTTGAAACTGATGAATTCAGTGCATCCCTTGACCGGCCCGCCAGTTATCGCCCGGTCAAGGGATCATGGAGCGGCTAGGCCTCAGCCCACTGCCACACGACACCAGACGGCATCATGGTCAGACAGCGGTCGACCATTCTCATCAATAGACGACACCAGAAGGTTCTCAGTCGAGCGCATGCCGCGGGTACAGAACCAATCCAGCTTCATCTCCCGATCCGGATGTGGCGTGATGAGGCTGGGGCGGGTGGTGATACCGTCGGGCGTGGCGCTCCAGTCATACCCATGAGAACGTGCCAGATCGAACAGCGTTTCGCGCTGCCAATCATAATCGGGCGGCAGGTGGTTGCCGGTGTTCAGATCCCCACCAATCAGGACCGGCATATCCGGCGCAAAGGCATCAATCGCGTGCAGCAGACGGTCGAACTGCGCATGACGATGGGCTGCGTCGGCGTTGCTCTCCAGATGGGTGGACACCACGCAGATCGGTCCCGTCTCAGTTGGCAGAACCGCAGCAATGGCCATACGTCCGCCAAGCCGCGGTTGTTCTGGGTCGGCAGGCACCTCATCGGAGGAAAACCAATGACCGTGATCGTCGAGCCGGATCAGCGTCACCCGTTCGAATGGAACCGTCGACAGAATGGCGTTGCCATGCCATCCAAACAAATTGAAATCATCTGTGCAAAAAGCTTGTTCGGTTGCCCCCCCGAGGTCCAATTCGTGAAATTCCACGCCAAAGACGTATGCCATATCCAGCGCCGTCGCCATCGCTTCGGTGGTGTGGCGCTGACTGGTGCGGGCCATGCCGTGATCAACCTCTGACAGCAGGACAACCTGCGGAGCGAGAGGTTGAATATGGCGCGCCGTGTCCTCCGGGAACAGGCAGCGTTCGACATTCCAGGCCACAACGGAAACCGACGAGGCCAACGTCTCCAAACTGCCCTGCCCGCCCGACTGAAGCGCCGACATCGCCGGAACCTCAGCCATTAAGGCGCGATGCGTCACCGCATTGCGCGGCGCATCCCTGATCCTCGCCTGCATGTCCGGGGTGACCGAGGGCAGTTTGTCCAGAACCCGTGTCATCTTCGTTGGCCGCTTTCGGCGTCAAACAGACAGATTGTTGCCGGATCAACTGTGATCTGATGGTGACCAGGTTGCACCGGAATGTCCTTCAACACATGAATGGTGAAGGGTTGGCCGCCCAGACGCCCATGCAGAAGACGGTGTGCGCCAAGCTCTTCGATCAGCTCCACTTCGATGGCGAGACCGCCTTCACTGACCAATTGAACATCCTCAGGACGGATACCCAGCTTGACGGCACCCGGTGCGGCGCCATCCAATGCCCCCATCGACACACCATCCGACAGGGTGACCTGACCATCCGCAATGGTGGCGTCAATCAGGTTCATCGGCGGCGCCCCCATAAAGGAAGCCACAAAAACTGACGCCGGGTTGTGGTAAATCTCGGACGGGGTGCCGATCTGCTCAATGCGGCCGCCGTTCAGAACAATAATCCGGTCCGCCATAGTCATTGCTTCGACCTGATCATGGGTCACGTAGATTGACGTCACGCCGAGGCGGCGCTGCAACGCCTTGATCTCGATCCGCATCTGATTACGCAGTTTAGCATCGAGGTTCGACAGAGGCTCGTCGAACAGGAACAATGCAGGATCGCGCACAATGGCGCGGCCCATGGCAACACGCTGGCGCTGTCCCCCGGACAATTGCGAGGGTTTGCGGTCCAGATATTCTTCGAGGTTCAGCATCTTGGCGGCTTCGGCCACCTTGCGCTTGATCTCATCCTCCGGGGTTTTGCGGTTTTTCAAACCGTAGGCAATGTTCTTGCGCACCGTCATATGCGGATAAAGGGCGTAGTTCTGGAACACCATCGCGATATCGCGATCCGCCGGGTCGACGTTGTTCACCACCCGGTCGCCGATTTCCAGCGTGCCTTCGGTAATGTCTTCCAAGCCCGCGATCATGCGCAACAGGGTGGATTTGCCGCAACCTGACGGGCCGACCAGAACGACGAATTCGCCGTCCTCGATCTTGAAGCTGGAGGATGTAACGGCCTCAACCCCGTTGGGGTAGACCTTGCGTACAGAATTCAGGGAAACCTGAGCCATAGTGTGAAGTCCTTACTTGTCGGATTCCGTCAGGCCCTTGACGAACCAGCTTTGGAAGAAAATGACGACTGCCACCGGGGGCAGGATGGCAATCACTGCCAGAAGATTTGCACGACCGAACTCTGGCACATTGGTGCCTTCGAGGGTCTGGGTGATCTGTTTGATCCCCCGCACAAGCGTGTACATGTCTTCATCCGTGGTGATCATCGTGGGCCAGAGATACTGGTTCCAGCCAAAGACGAACATAATGATGAACATCGCCGCGATCATGGTCTTGGACAGCGGTACAAGAATGTCGATGAAAAATTTCACCGGCCCTGCGCCATCAATGCGCGCAGCCTCAACCAGCTCTTCGGGGATCGAGCGGAAATACTGGCGAAAGAAGAAGGTCGCCGTGGCCGATGCGATCAAAGGAATGATCAGGCCCTGATAGGTATTCAGCATTCCCAGCTGCTGTACGACCTCGTAGGAGGGCAGAATGCGCACCTCCAACGGCAGCAGCAGTGTGGTGAAGATCACCCAGAACGCCAACGAGGCAAACCGCAAGCGGAAGTAGACGATAGCATAGGCCGCCATCATCCCGATCAGGATCTTGCCAAGGGCAAAACCGATACCCAAGACAAAGGAATTGAACAGCATGCGCGTGCCGGTGTTGGCCCCGGAAAAGCCCGATGCCTCAAACATCGCTTTTTCGAAGTTCTCGTCAAACTGATCGCCGATCTTGAGCTGCGGACCGTATTTGATGATCTCGACATCTGGGATTGTCGTGCTCAGTACTACCAACAACAGTGGCACCAGCATGAACAGCGAGCCAAGGATCAGCACTGTGTGATCCCCAATCACCCCCCAATCGAAAGAGCGGCGCGGTGCGGCGGGTTGTGTTGTATCTGCCATATCAGCCCCCTTCAGGTATAATGGATGCGGCGGTCGATCATGCGGAACTGAAAGACCGTAAGCGCGAGAACAAGAACCATCAGGATCACGGACTGGGCGGACGATCCGCCCATATCATTGCCGCGGAAACCGTCGACATAGACCTTGTAGACAAGGGTCATTGGGTTGTTACCCGGTTCGCCCTTCACCAGCGTATCGATGATGCCAAAAGTATCAAACAGCGCGTAAGTGATATTGATGATCAGCAGAAAGAACCCTGTAGGGGCCAACAGCGGGAAGGTAACATCCCAGAAACGGCCTGTGGCAGAGCGGTTGTCGATCAGGGCCGCCTCGCGCACTGCGCGCGGGATGGATTGCAGCCCAGACAGAAAGAAGATGAAGTTGACCGGGATCTGTTTCCACACCGACACGATGACCATTGCAGTGGCGGTGTCGTTGAAATTCACACCTAGGACAAAGTCCCAGCCAAGATAGCCGGCAAAGCGTGTCAGCGGCCCCCAGCTCTGGTCAAACATGATGAGGCCGATAAAGCCCGCCACTGGCGGCGCCACCGCATATACCCACATCAAAAGTGTACGATAGGTACGTGCCCCCCGCAGAACGTTGTCGGCTTTGACGGCCAGCAGCAGGGCCAGCGCAAGCGAGAAGAAGGTCACGAGAACTGTGAATACAACGGTGAACCTGGCCACTCGACGGTATTCAGAGCTACCCAGAAGATCCGTGTAATTGTCGATACCGACATAGGTCGAACCAAAACCGAAGGGATCCTGTAAGAAAAAGGACGAGTGGATCGCATGGGCTGCGGGCCAGTAGAAAAAGACTGCGATAATGACGAGCTGCGGCAAGAGCAGCAGGATCGGCATCCACTTGGTTGAGAATCCGGCGCGTTTCACGGTGTGCCTCTTCGTTGGAATGCGTGACGGCCGCAGGGGCTGCGGCCGTCACAAATTAGGGGAATCTCCCCGCGATTAACCTTGGGTCTTGGCAAAACGTGCCAGCAGCGCGTTGGCTTCGGACTCGATCGCCTTGAAGGCGTCCTCGACCGATGTCTCACCCGTCAGGATACGACCGTATTCGCGGTTCATAACGTCGCGGATCTGAACATAAAAGCCCATGCGATAGCCCTTGGTGTTGTCACCCGCGGGCAGCGAAAGCTGTTGGATACCAACTTCGGCGGCAGGCGCACGGTCATAGTGGCCGTCAGCCTTTGCCATTTCATAAGCAGCTTCCGTGATCGGAACGTAACCGGTTTCCTTGTGCCAGAAATACTGCACTTCAGCCGAGGTCAGGAAGTCGAAGAACGCAGCAGTTGCTTTGTTTTCTTCAGCATCGTGGCCGGCCATTGCGAAGAGCGACGCACCACCGATGAATGTCTGTGTCGGTTCAGTGGTTACAGTTTCCCAGTAGGGCAACATGGTGGCAGAAAAATCAAACGGTAGGTCTTTCTTGCTCAGCCCACCAAAGGAGCCGGAAGACCCCAACCACATGGCAACCTTGCCTTCTTCAAACGGCGTCTGGTTATCGCCCCAACCGGTGCCGAACCACTCGAAGTGACCGTTCTTTTGCCAGTCGGTAACAGCGGTGAAATGCGCTTTGATGGCGTCGTTATTCACCAGGATCTGGGTATCGACACTGTCATAGCCGTTATTGTTTGTCGCAAACGGCAGGTTGTGGCGCGAATGGAAGTTCTCAGTGAAGATCCAAGGCAGGTGCGATTGCGACAGGGCGGTGTACCCAGCCTCTTTCAGCGCAGGCGCGGTCACGGTCTGGAACTCTTCCCAGGTTTTGGGAGCCGTCACACCGGCTTTTTCCAGCGCCTGAATATTGTAGTACATGATGGGTGTGGAGGAGTTGAACGGCATGCCGATCATCTTGCCATCGCTATCTGCGTAGAAGTAACGAACACCGGCAATATAGTCATTGATGTCGAAATCAACGCCATTGTCGGCCAGCAGATCCTGAACAGGAATGGTTGCGCCCTTAGCGCCAATCACGGTCGCTGCTCCAGCATCAAACACCTGCATAACGTTGGGCTGTTCGCCCGCACGGAAGGCCGCGATACCTGCGGTCAGGGTCTCTTCATAAGTGCCTTTGAAAACCGGGGTGATCTTGTACTCATCTTGGCTGGCGTTGAAGTCGGATGCGATCTGGTTGACGGTATCCCCAAGGGCGCCGCCCATTGCATGCCACCAGGTAATTTCAGTTTCAGCAAAGGCAGCATTTGCAACAAATGCCAGCGTCGCAGCGGTCGTGAACGTAATACGTTTCATCATCAGTCTCCGGTCTGCCGTTGCCCGGTCAGGCGAACGGTCACTATTTTCCACGGCAGCCGACACAGCCATCCATGGTGTTTTTTCGGGTGGCCCCCCCTGGGCCTGTGCGCTCCGCTGCGGCAGCCTGCCCTGTCGTTTTTGCCAGGACCTTGTCCGTTGCACCAGAACTGCACACGTGTTCATATAGGGGCGTTATGTAACGGTTGTGTCAAGGGTTTCGGTGTTTAAGAAAAAAACATCGCGCCTGAAAGGGGCGACAGATGAAACGGCAAGGGCCAACTGGCGGCAAACGCCAAACCCGCGTGACAGCAGCGGATGTTGCTGAAATTGCGGGCGTTTCGAGATCCGCTGTTTCACGGGCCTTCACCGAAGGCGCGTATCTGGATCATGAAAAACGTGAACGTATCCTGCTGGCGGCCCACGAACTGGGCTACCAACCCAATGCCCTCGCGGCCACATTACAAGGGGCGCGCTCTAATCTGGTTGCGGTCTTTGCAGGTGAAATGCGCAACGAATATGACAAGGAGGCCACCGCCGCACTGATCGCGGGTCTGAATGCGGTTGGCAAATGGCCGGTAGTAATTGCCGGTGGCGGCGACCGGGCGCGCGACGCGGTCACACAGGTGCTGCGCTACCCGCTGGACGCCATGATCTTGCGCAGCGGGAGCCTAGCCTCCGAAATTGTGGACCTGTGCAGCAAGCTGCATATCCCGGTCATCGCATCGGGTCGAATCATTGATGCCAATGGCGTCGATAACATCTGTCTACGCAACGACGAAGCCGCACGACTGGCTGCTGACCTCTTTTCCAAGCGCAACCGGTGCCGTGTCGCTTTGGTCGGCGGACCGGGTGAGTTTGGAGCAACTGCAGAACGCCGCAACGGGTTGCTTTCGGGACTGGAGGATCACGGGATCACACTAGCAGGTGAGATCGCCGGAAATTACACCACCGAAAGCGGCTATTTCGCCACTCAAAGATTGCTGGAACTTACCAGCTTCGACGGTATCTTCTGCGCGAATGATGCGATGGCCATCGGCGCACTTGGTGCATTGCAAAACGCCGGGTGTGTCGTGTCCCGAGATGTCTCTGTTGTCGGCTTTGATGATATTGAAATGGCGCGATGGCCAACCATCCGCCTGACCACATTGCGCAATCCGATCAACGACATGGTCTCTGCCGTACTTCGCTGCTTAGATCGCCGATTGGATCACCCGCAAGCGGTTGAAGAAACAGTGCGATTGGATGCCGAACTGATCTTGCGCGATACGCACTAGGGTCACCGTCCGCATATCGCCGCCCTGTCCGTTTTCGCCTCACAGCTTGATCCCTACAAACTGGAACTTGAAAAGGCCTACGTGCGGTTTGAGCGTAAGTCTGGCGTACAGGATGACTACCGCCCAATCGTCAGCTTTGGCATTCACCATGCCGCCGTGACATGCAGGCGCAAAGCCCTTTAGCTAATGTAGTGTTTGCTAGTGAGCGGCCCCACTTGAGTGGTCCAATTTGAAAGTTAGTGCATGGTTGGCCTCTGGTCCACCGGGATGACGGCCTCGGGCGCAGGTGGGCGGTAGCGCACGGTCTTGATATCGACCAAGCGTTCAGCGATGGGGGTAATTTGGGGTTTCATATAGCGTTCCTTGCAATGTCAGGCGGAAGCTATATTTTCCGTTTCCGTGAAATCCGAAGCTCGAAATCCAATTTTTTTTCAAACAGTCTGACATGCGAGCACATTGCATCGTATCCGGAAACGCTGGATTTGGCATGTAAGCGCAAACGCCCGGCATTCAAGCCATGAAGTCGATCCCATTTCAGTTCATGATGGTTCCTGGCCGTTCCAAAACGCATCGAACTCTTCGTTCTGAATATCTGGCGGCAAATCTACTAAGATCGATCGATCGATGATGGAATACTTGTCGAGAGCTTGACGGAGGGGTTCATTTTCAATCCACTGGTTGGCCCATAGGGACTGAGACACTCCATCTTCAAGAAGGCCGCACATTGGCTCCGCGCTGGAAAAATTGATGTAGTTGGGGGCGGCGATCCGCTGCAGCCAAATCTCCATGTAGCCATTATTCGGGATGCGCTTCGTCCGCTGCACGACCAAGGAAAACAACCGCTCCCTTTCATCAGTTTCCAGATACTTCATGATCTTACTGATAGTCGTCGCTACGGCGGGAAAAACCGCTGGAGTCTTCGCTGCAATATCAAGAAGGATAGCGGAAAGCACTATTGGATTTTCAATTTTCCACGCGTTCTTGGGAAGTCGTCGTTCAAGTCGGTCTAAGAATTCTTTGATGAGGAACTTGGTAGCCCCGGAGCCGGGAGATCTGCAGCAAAACCGATGAATGATCAGCAGTTCTTTCTGAAGTGTGGTCTGACGACGAGTAAGTGAAAGAGCGTCGATCTTGTCCTGTTTCACGGCGCCCAGCACGACATTAGATGTTCGCTCAGTTTTCGAGGCCCCCAGCTTCATGCCAAACATATGGAGACATTCCGAAACCGCCTTCAAGCCACCCGCGCAATCCGCATCAGAATTGGCGAATATCCTAAAGTCATCCCTATACCTCAAAATGACGATACCCTTTTTGTCTTTGAGCTTTTCGTCAATATAAGTGTCACAATAGCCAAGGATCAGTTCGGCGAGCAGGTGCGAGAGCAACGATGCTTGAGGGATGCCATTGGTCTGACCCTCTCTTGAACTTCTAATGAGCTCGTCAATCTGGTTCCCAAGTTTCTTCTTCTCGAATCGCCACTTCTTGGCATCACTTCTACCGTAAACCGCCCATGCAATCGCGTGCGTGTAGATCGAGGGGTAACAGTTCGAGACATCAGTCAAACTTACATGGCTATACTGAAGCGACAGCTCGAGTGAGCGCTGTTCAATAGATTTCCACCATTTCAGAATCTGCTGCTTCTTCGGGTTTTCACCTCGGTCTGGAACAACAACCGGCATGGAACAGCATTCCACGATTCCGTTCGAAAAACGGGAGAATCTATCTCGGATTATTTTCCAATTTTCTTCCTGGGTGATAAGATCAATGCACTTGGCGTAAATTACGGGGTGCATTAGCTCGAATGGACGCCAACCGAAATCCCCGTCCTTATTGAACATTAAGGTGTAGTTCAGCCCTTCGTGTTTCATGGGCTTCCAATCGCATATGTCTTTGACCGACATCTCTTCCACCTTAGAAAACGCAAACTCCAGAAGTGGTTGGAGATTGAAGTATGGCGGCAACTCCATGTCGAAGTATGCATCGGTCCGACAAAAATACGATCTGGCCTCATCGGCGGCCATGTCGTTAATGAATATGTTCTCTTCCATTTACTAAGCGTGTCCCGGCGGGCTGCGGTGGCTATCAATCATGCCGCCTCAATTTCAAACCTCATGACTATCAACTAATGAGTGTATGTTTGTCTATTCTTGATGGAAACAGGACGATAGGCCTCATCGGCAACCAAAGACGGTGCGAGCAGATACAGGAAGCAGTAGTGCGCAGTGCGTTCCATCAGCAGCAGCGCCATGAATAGCCGGCATCGCGAGCGATCGACCTTCCGTTCAACCAACCCCCGCGGCCCTTGCACCGCCATGGATGAACCGTAGAATATTACTACGCAGTCCCGGCGCAGTCCTGGACAACAAACCAACGAGGTGCAATCCCGGCCAAACCGCCATCTCATTGTTTTCATTTCAGAAAAATGGTGCCCGGGGGCGGGATGCGGAAAGTTTCCTAAATCAATAACTTAGTGAAAAGTGGGACACTCTAACTTCCCATAGTTTCATTATGTTTTTTGGGAAAACTGTCCCACCTTTATTGGTGGGATTCCGACTTAGCAGGCTCCGGCACATCCTTTCAAAACTGCAAAACGAAATCACCCCCCGGCGGCGACCGAGGGGCGATTGAATTGGCGCACCGAAAGGATGAATAACGATGCCCAACAAAATTACTATCATGAGCGACACGGTGCAAGAGGCCAACCATCTGGCTGCATTAGCGCTGGTCAAGGCGGGCTTTTTTGTTTTCCCCGCTGGCCCGAACAAGCGGCCACTGGTCAAAGATTGGCAGACTAAGGCCACCTCTGCAAAGGCTCAGATTGACCGTTGGTGGTCCAAATGGCCTGACGCAATGCCAGCGCTACCAACAGGCAAGCGCAATGGTCTGGCAGTGTTGGACGTGGACCTAAAAGACGGCAAGGACGGTGGCGCGGCCCTTCGCGACCTTGGCCACGATCCAGATACACTGTCCACGATCCGCGCTCAAACGCCGTCCAATGGCCAGCACGTCTATTTCCGTTGGCCCGAGGGCATGGGCAACAGCGCGTCGGGTTTGCCCGATGGTGTGGACGTGCGGGGCGAAGGTGGTTTTGTGATCGCACCGGGCGCAATCAATGACAAAGGCGCATACGCGCTCACTAGCGGCTCACTGAGCGACGATCTGACCGACTGGCCCGAAGCCCTGTTGCCCCGCCCCAAGGTCGTAGACCACGGCGACGTGCAACCTACAGGCCTGCCATTTGAGACGATCCGCGACGCGCTCATGGCTTTGCCTAATGACGGTGACGAATTTTCGCAGCGTGACGACTGGCTGCGAATTGGCATGGCATTGCACGCCGAAACAGGTGGCGGTGACGAAGGCCGCGACGCTTGGCACGACTGGTCCGGCCAATGGCCCGGGTATGATGACACCGCAACAGACGCAGCTTGGGACTCGTTCAAGTCCGAAGGCGGCGTGACGGGCTTCACCATAATGGCCGAGGCGGAGCAACGTGGTTGGCACGACCTGTCTGCTTTCGATAATCTGGCCGCCGAAGACAAGCTGGCCGAGCTGGACGCGATCCTATTGGGCGAGCCGCAACCCAAGGCCAAGGGAAAGTCCAAACTAACGTTCCTGAGCCCGTCTGACTGTGAGCGTTTGCCAGCCCGGCGCTACGTTGTGAAGGGCCTACTTGCCGAAGGTGACGTGGCCGCCATTGTGGGCGCACCGGGGGCAGGCAAATCGCTACTGGCTCCATATCTCGGCTATGCGGTTGCGCGGGGCGCGGATGCCTTCGGACGGCGCACCCGGCAAGGTGGCGTCTTGTATGTCGCGGCTGAAGATTCCCACGGTATGCGTGCCCGCCTCAAGGCGCTGAAAGACCAATATGGCGACGCGGACAACTTCACACTAGTGGAGGGCGCATCGGACTTATTGAACGTGACCAGCGGCCAGCTCAAGGCGCTTGGCACGGCGGTAAAAGAGAGGCGGCCTGCGCTGATTGTCGTTGATACCATTGCGGCGGGATTCAGCGGCCTAGAAGAGAACGACGCCAAGAGCATGGGTGTCGTGGTGGGGGCAGCCCGTAGCCTGACCCGTTGGGGTGCAGCCGTTGTCTTGGTCCATCACGATACCAAGGCGGGCGACGGCTTGCCCCGTGGCCACTCAATCCTAAACGGCGCACTTGATATGTCGCTACACCTCAAACGTGACGGTACGGTGGTACGCGGCAAGCCAACCAAGAACCGCAACGGCAGCACCGACCAAGAGCTTGCCTTTAGCGTGGGTGTTGTTCGGCAGGGCGTGGATGAAGACGGCGATCCGATCAGCGCGGCGATCTGCGATGAAGAGGACGTTTCCGAATTGCCTGCGAGCAGCAAGCGATTGCCTGCCAGTGCGAAGGCGGCATTGGACATTTTGGGCGACCTCTTAGTGGGGCGTGAATCCATCATCAAATCCGATTGGCGGGCAGCTTGTCTTGATAGCGACGCAGTGTCGGCAGCGGAGAAACCTGACGACCGGGGCAAGGCATTCCGTAGAGCCTTGGAGGAACTGGCCCGCCGTAACCTATACCTTTCCAATGGGGACGAAATCCGTTTGGCCGTGTCCCCCGATAACCGGGCAGAGGGGTTCACCGATGATGACGTTTGAGCATCGGACGGACATCGGACAAGGCCGGACATGTCCGGGACCCGTCCGCTGGCAAGAGGGGGAACACAATCGGACGGACACGGACACACCCCTTAAAGGGTGTCCGGTGTCCGATGTTCCCATGCCCGGGCAATTAGAGAATACCAACAGTGCTGTGAGGGACACGGGTGTGGGGGATACCCGTGGGTCCTCCGTGGGCAATGGCGTCTGCGGGGGTCGCGGAGCCCCGGGCTATCAGCGCGTGAGGGTATTTTTGAATCGAGAAAACAAACCCCCGTGTGGGTTGGCTACCCCCGGTAGTCTACTGAGGACAAGAGCATGAAACTGGAAGACATCGACGCAATGCTACTGGCAGATGAGCCGGACGCCCCCACGGGGGAAACCCTGACAGCGGCGCAGCTCGCCCCATGGCTCGGGCTGACCGTTGGCCGCGTTCACGCTCTTGGCCGCGACGGCGTTCTGCCTCGGACCCCTGACAAGCGCTATCCGCTGCAAGCCAGCGTGGCCGCCTATTGTGAGTTCTGCCGTGGGTTGGCCAAGGGCAAGGCGGCGGACAATGAGCTGGCCGCCGAGAAAGTTCGGCTGGCCCGAGAACAAGCCGACAAGATCGCGCTGCAAAATGCGTCAGCCCGTGGTGAGCTTTTGGACTCCCGTACCGTGGCACAGGAATGGCGTGGCGTTGTCACCGATCTGCGGGCAGCCGTGTTGGCCGTGCCGTCACGGGTGGCCAGCACCTTGGGCTTTGATCGCAAACAGACAGCCGTGCTCGACTCTGAAATCCGCGAAGCTATGGAGGCAATCTCAAATGACCGTTGATCCCCGTTTTGGCCAGCTCCGCCGCGACGCGCTGGCAGCCTTTCGTCCACCTGCAAAACTGGCGCTGAGCGAGTGGATACAATCTGCCGTTTTCCTGCCGTCCAGCTTGGCAGCTCAACCCGGGCGGATGCGGCTCTGGCGGCCTCAAATCGAGATCGCAGACTCCATCGGTGACGATACCGTGGAGCGCGTCACGATCCTTAAATCGGCCCGTGTAGGCGCGACGCAGTTGATGGTCGGGGCCTTGGGTCACTTTGTGCAGAATGATCCTTCCCCGGTCCTGTGTGTCGTGCCCGTGGACGCAGATGCCCGTCACCTTGTCACCACCGTGATTGAACCGACCTTTGGAGAAAGTCCCGAGCTGCGCGCCGCGCTCACCACCGACAAGGGCGGACGCGATACGATGCTGCATCGCCAATTTGCCGGGGGCAGCCTGTCGGTGATCGCCGCACGTTCCCCCCGGGCACTGCGTGCCCGCACCGCCCGCATTCTGTTTGCTGATGAGCTGGACGGCTGGGAAACGACCCAAGAAGGCGACCCGCTGGAATTAGCGATCATGCGGACACACACCTTTGGCAATCGCAAGATCGTACTGGCGTCCACTCCGATTGATGCGGAGACCAGCCGGATTCTCCGGTCCTATGAGCAATCGGATATGCGCGTCTTTGAGGTCCCATGCCCGGGCTGCCATGATCCGCACGAAATCCTCTGGAAAGACATTCGCTGGCCAGCCGACAAACCCGATGAGGCCTATTGGTGCTGCCCGTCCTGTGGCAGCGTGGTAGAGGATCGCCAAAAGCCCATGATGGTGGCAGAGGGTCGCTGGCGTGCCACACGCCCCGAAATGGAGGGGCACCGGGGCTATAAGCTGACAAGCCTGACCAGCACCTTGCCCAACGCAGCATGGCCCCGACTAGCAGCCGAGTTCTTGCACGCTAAGCGCAGCCCGGCCACCCTCAAGCCGTTTCTCAATACCGTGCTGGGCGAGCCTTGGCGGGGTGAAGGCGACGACCTAGACGCCGCCAACCTGCAAGCGCTGGGGCGGCCATTCTAGCTAGACGCCATTCCAGCCGATGTGCTTGTCCTGACCGCTGGAGCCGATGTGCAGCAAGATCGCGTGGAGATCACGTTCACAGGCTGGACCAAAGACGACGACATGCGCGTGCTGGCCCATGAGGTCATCTGGGGCAGTCCAACTGAAAATGAGACGTGGGCCGAGGTAGACGACGCCTTAAAGCGGCAATTCATGCATCCGCTGGGCGGCGTGTTGATGGTGGACGCCGCGATCATCGACTCCGGGAACTGGGCGGATCAGGTCTATGCGTTCTGCCGTCCACGGGCAGCACGTCGCATATTGCCGGGGAAAGGCATGGCCGGGTTCGGTCGCGCATCTCTGGCCTTCTCTGCCAGCCGGAAAGTCCGCCTTGGCCTAATCGGTGTGGACGGAATCAAGCAACTACTGCACCAGCGCCTTTCCCACGATGAAACGATCCTCTTTTCGGATCATCTCGGCGGGGATTACTTCGACCAAATCCGCGCCGAGCGGCTTGTCACTAAGTATTCGCGCGGGCACCCGGTGAAACGCTGGGAAATCACCAGCGGGCGGCGGAATGAAGCCTTAGACACGCTCACTTATAGCTACGCTGCCCGTGGGTTAGTTGGGACGGATTTGGTCCGCCGCGAAGCCGACCTCGCGCGAGTGACAGGTTTCTTAAAACCCGCTATGGTCGCAAGATCAAAGTGGCTGGAGAATTAACTCGCATTCAATTTAAACGAAGAGGTTAGTAAGTGGCAAAAATTGTAAACCCTATTCTATTTTCAAATTACTTTGGAATTGATCCTAACGAAGTCGATAAAGCTGGCTTGATTGATCCTTTTTTGAATGTGGATTTAGAACTGTTCATAGACCCAATTTTGTTAGAGCAATGTAGTAATAGTGAAATTTCGAAATCAGGGTTGAACGATTTTCGCAAGCATTTTTCGAACATAATTCGTCTGCTTGCAATTTCGAAATCTGAAAACGACGCGGCGTGGAATGCCGCCAAAAAGCTTCTAGATTTGGATGAGCCGTCGGAAAATGGTTTAGGTTATGGAGGTGCATCTCGCTCAGGTAGCTCTAGACCAGACGAAATTCAGACGATGATTCTAAAAACTTCCAAAGAGGTAGTTGATCTTGGGTCAAACGACCCTGAAATGATTTCGCTCATGGGCTTTTTTGAAGAAGGTGTTGGGCCTGATACAATTAGTGATTTCACAACCCGAGTGATCTACGGGAGTTTGTCGAAGATCACTTCGGACTTTTGCAAATCTCAGGGCATCAAAACTAAGGTTATTGATGTGGAAAATCCGGGGATCAGTTTACCGATATTCGTCGACACAAAAGGAAATGAAAAACCATTTTTGTTGGTTCCAAAGGATATAGTGCGAAATCTCCCGATTGCCAACGATTGGTCTGACGTTCGCGAAGCGGCTATGAAAAACGCTCAAATCCGCGACAAAGTAAATCAAATGCTTGCTGGCATTGCGCAACCGACGGTTACTGATACCAAGCACGCGCTGCGCGGAGCAGCACTTTCATCTGCTCAAGCATTCGAGCATTTTCTTACTTCGGTTAAGGACAATGCAAGTAGTTATGATCCTGCGGAGGATGCTCTGGGTTATTTCAGTTTTATAAAGATGCTGTCATCTGACATGACAGGTTACGTGGACACATCGAAAGTCGATCTAAGCATTGGTCCAGAAGCAATTAAGCAGGTTGTTCTCGATGCGATTGCTCTATTTGCAAGACATGTTGAAGTGGGGGACTTGTGGCGCGAACTCTGGGCGGACGGAAAACCAAAGAAAGAACGCGCGGCACAACTCATCTTCCAAGCAATTGCGGATGCATATTGCAAAGCCAACGACATTGATATGTCTCCAGAAGCGAACATGGGAGGTGGGCCAGTGGATTTTAAGTTCTCTACTGGCTACGAAGCGCGGGTTCTCGTTGAAATAAAAAGAGACACGGGTACGGTAAAGCATGGCTACGAAACACAGCTAGAGCACTACAAGAAGGCTTCGGAAACGTTTTTTGGGATATTCGTTGTTATTGACTATGGCAAGATGGGCAACAAGCTTGACACTATAAATCAGATTCGAAACCGTCGGGTGGCCGCTGGTGAGCGTGCCTCAGATATTATTGTCATCGACGCTACTCCGAAAGAATCGGCGAGCAAACGTAAGCACTGAAATACGTAAGAAAACGCCCCGGGATTGTTGGGACCAACCAAAACCTCGGGGCGCTTCACAAAGGCGTTCATCGTTCTGACCCGATGAGGCCTATTCCGGTTGTCGTGGGCTTGTGGAACCGGAAAGCACTCACAAACCCACGACGGTTCACCAACAGGGCTGACACTCCCCGCGAATCAATCAATATCCGATTTATCAAATCGGAGTCAACATATTGAATATATGTGACTTTTGGTTGTCGGTGACTTTTAGTTGACCTTGTGAATTATTCCCGAATCGGTAGATTTCTCGCCAACAGAACCTGACAAGGGAGTGGCGAGATGTGCGATTCAGAAAGTACATATGGCGGGGCGCAGATGGTCCCCGAGATTGATGGTGAAACCAAAGGACTGACCACGGGCCAAATAGCCCGAGCGCTGGCAGAACCCGGTTTCCCAGTGAGAAACGCAACCGCGATCTTTCGTGCGCACGCCCAAAAGGGGCTCGTGCATCCATACGGCAAAGAGCGCTCAGGCACGAAAAGCTACCTCTACCGCGCGGACCAAGCTGTGATCGCAGCGGTATTGCACCGTGTTGCCGAGGCAGCCATTGGCGACAACCGATTGCGCCACAAAATCTCTAACACCCTGCACATGTGGGACGCCAGCGAGTTGACCCCAGATGCACCGCGCAGTCCCGCAATGTGGGCACTGGTGGAATATTTGAATGGCAAACGCGGTTTTGCTTTTGAGATCAGGACAACACGCAATGAGCGCGGCACGGTTGATTACGATTGCCGCTTGCGTCATGCGAAATCAGCCACGGGCACCAACTTCCGGTTGGCTGACAATTGGCACGTTCGCTCGGCCTTTGTCCTGCATATGGACGATGTGCTGGCACACCTGACCCGCGCACGCGAATTGGCAAACTAATGTCTATTCTCGCCCGCCTCTTTAATCGCACCGACGCCAAGCCCCGGGTCCGCCAGCTTGATGCAGCAACAGGTGGCCGCCGTGGTGGTGGTCTCGGCTCATTCGGGCCTATCAATCCCGAGATTGGCGCGGGTGCGGCGGTTACACGGTCGCGGGCGCGGTATCTGGCCCACAATAACCCATTTTTGAATAATGGCGTGTCTAACTGGGCCGCCGCTCTTGTCGGCACTGGAATCCGCCCAACGGCGCGATCTGACGACGCCGGGACGCGGGCGCTTGCGGGTGGTCAGTTTGAGACATGGGCGGATGACGCAGACCATGCGGGCCGCACCGACTTTTGGGGAATCCAGAGAGACATAGCCCGGCACCTTGTCATTGATGGCGAGGCGCTGGTCATTATGCACGACACCGACGCAGGCTTGCGCTTGCAAGTGGTCCCACCTGAGCAACTGGACGAGTCCAAGTCAGGCGTATTGAGCGATGGCCGCGAGATCGTGTCTGGTGTGGAGTTTGACGTCCAAGGTCGCCGCGTGGCTTATTGGATTTTGCCACAAAAACCCTCTTCGATTTATGCAGAATATGCGCCCCCGGTTCGGGTAGACGCGGCGGACGTATTGCACGTCATGCAGCCCTTAGCCGTTGGACAGGTGCGCGGGCTTTCATGGCTTGCGCCTGCCGTGCTGTCTGCATCCGAACTGGACCAGCTTACAGACGCGCTCTTGGTATCGGCCAAAGTGGCCGCGATGCACGCCGGATTCGTTAAGGATCAAACCTCTATGGGTGGCGCGGGTTCTGCCTTTCCCGAAGCTGACGGCCTGTCAGATATTAGTTTGGAGCCCGGGGTGGTTCGCGTGCTGCCCGGCGGCACTGACATCTCATTTAACAACCCCGAACAACTAAAAGACGCGCCTGCCTTTGTGCGGATGAACCTGCAAGCCTTGGCCGCTGCTCTTGGGTTGCCAGAGCATTTGTTGAGCGGCGATCTGACCAATGCCAATTTCAGTTCCCTCCGCGCTGGCCTGATCCCGTTCCGTGCCCGCGTGGAGCAATCCCAATATGGCACGTTGACCCCCCAATTCTTGCGCCCGATCTGGCGGCGTTGGCTGGCCCTTGAGGTCTTGTCCGGTCGCGTTGAGCTGAGCCCCGAGATTGGGGCCGAGTGGATCATGCCACGACCTTTGCAGGGCCTTGACCCAATCAAGGAATACGGCGCGATCAAAGAAGCCTTGGCGCTTGGTCTTATGAGCCGCACGCAAGCAATCAATGAGTTCGGCTGGAACGCAGACGATATGGACCGCGCTATTGCGGCGGATCGTGCCCGGGAAGCTGACTTTGGCCTCAACTTCTCAGCTGGGGAGTCGTCCAATGAGTGAGCAAGGCAAATTTCACGACAAGTACGTGCAGCAGTTAATCAAGGGTGCCTCTGACAAGATCACCGGCCCGCGTGTGACCGCTAATATCCGCAACGCCAACTGCGTCCGCTGCCCGCAATCTGGCGAGCTGGCAGGGCGCAACTCCGATCAATTCAGACGCATGGAGGTGCGCTTTGCCCCTAGATGAGACGCTGATCCGCGCAGCCACAACGCGGCCCAACTCATACGATCCCGAAACGCGCAGGGTATCCGCCGTGATCGCAACTGCAAACCCGGTCCAGCGCCGGGATGCCCGTGGAACGTATCTCGAAATTCTTACCGCTGACACGCTTGATATGTCGGCAGTTCAAGGCTTGCCCGTCCTTGATAGTCACCGCACGGCGTCCGTGCGGGACCAAATTGGGCGGGTCAGGTCCATCACTCTGGAAGGCGATCAAGTGATCGCAGTTTTGGAGCTTACCTCTGCCGAAGATGCCGCACCAGTGGTGCAGCGGATCGCAGACGGGACCGTTAGCGGGGTGTCCATCGGATACCACGTTGCGGGGTGGACCGAAAAACAAACCGCGCAAGGCCGGGTCAGAACCCCGACTGCATGGCGGATTACCGAAACGACCCTGACAAGCAACCCGGCGGACCCCGCCGCACGTCTAAGGCAACAAGAGGAGTCCCCTATGCCTGATCCTGTAATTGATCCCCCCGTAACCCCAAGTGCTGAAGAGCTGGAAACGCAGCGCCGTTCCGACATTCGCGGGCTTGTACGCAGTGCGCAGCTCGGCGATGATCTGGCCGACCAGCTCATTGACCAGAATACGGACATGAACGCAGCCAAGGCCGCGATCTTTGACGCAATGCAGACGCGGCAACGCTCTGCCCCAGTGATCCGTGTCCATGGTGCAAATGACGACCCGGCCACGATCACACAACGGCAAGCCGACGCTCTGCACATCCGCATGGCGGGTGGCGAACCTGCCCCCGCGGTCCGGCAGTACATGGGCGAAAGCCTCTTGGACATGGCCCGTGGCAGCCTTGCCCGCTCTGGTGTGTCCACCCGAGGCATGAGCCCCGATGAGACGTTCACCCGGGCCGCTGAGCATACCACCAGCGACTTCCCCAATCTGGTATCCAACGCCATGAACAAGACGGCGTTGCAGTCCTATCAGGCAGCCGCGTCACCGCTCAAAACGCTTGGCCGCCAACGGTCTTTGTCCAACTTCAAAACGGCGTCTTCGATCCGTCTGGGCGAAATGGGCCGCTTGGAAGAGCTGAGCGAATCTGGCGAAATCACGGCCACCAGTCGCGCCGAAAACGGTGAGTCCATGAGCCTGACCACCTACGCCCGGGGCCTTACGGTTTCCCGTCAGCTCTTGATTGATGATGACCTTGGGATACTTGGCGACATGACGGCTGCCTTTGGTGAAGCCGCCGCACAAACCGAAGCGGATATTCTGGTGGACCTCATCACCAGCAACCCAAACCTGAGCGATGGCACGGCGGTCTTTGACGCAAGCCGGGGCAACCTGTCCGGCACGGCAACCGCCATTGGTGACGCTGGCGATCAGGCGGCGGTGGAAGAGGCTCGCAAGGCTATGCGTGGCTACAAAGGGTTGGACGGCAAGACGCTTATCAATGTTGCGCCCAAATACCTTTTGGTGGGTCCTGAGACAGAGTCGGCAGCCGAAAAGCTCTTGGCTCAAATCTACCCGGCCACCGTTGGCAACGTGAACGCCTTCGCATCCAAGCTCAGCTTGCTTGTGGAGCCACGTATCACCGACTCACGTTGGATGGTCTTTGCCGATCCGGCCCGATTGGCCGCAATCCAGTATGGTTATCTCAGCTCGGCGCAGGGTGTTCAAATCCAGCGCAGTGAATCGTGGTCCACCCTTGGCATGAAGTTCCGGGCGTTCTTGGACTTCGGCGCAGGCTGGCTGGAAAGCCGTGCCGCTTATCTGAACGAGGGCAGCTAATGGCCCTGACGGTCGCAAAACTGACCCAAGCACGGGACGCCTTGATGGAGTCCCGTGCAAACGGTGCCCGGTCTTTCACAGACCAGAATGGCGAGCGGGTGGAGTTCAAATCGGACTCCGAAATGGCCAAAGCTCTTGCCGCCCTTGATCGTGAAATCGCGGCGCTGTCCGGACGAGCCGCGCCCACAACCCTGCACTTCGCAACCTCGAAAGGAACAACCTAATGCGCAATTATATCCAACCCGGCGATTCCATCACCGTGACCGCAACAGCCGCTGCCAGCTCTGGCGACGGCGTGCTTATGGGCTCGCTCTTTGGCATTGCCTCTGGCGACGCCGCAATCGGCGACAATCTGGTGCTCACAACTACGGGTGTCTTTGAAATGCCAAAGCCCTCTACTGATGACCTTGCCGTGGGCGATGACCTCTACTGGGATGATGCCAACGGGCTGGTCACGAATGACGACGACACCGGAAGCAACCCGTTTATCGGACTCGCAGTATCGGTGGCGAGTAATCCGTCCGGCACCGTCAACGTAAAGCTGGGCTAAGATGATGTCCGCCGTCTCCATACATACGCGCACTGCACTACCGCTGCCCACACGGCGGGGGCTGTCGCGCGTGGAGGCGGCGGAATACATCGGAGTCGGAGCGTCTAAATTTGACGCTATGGTGACGGATGGACGGATGCCAAAGCCCAAGAAAATAGACGGGCGGCGGGTCTGGGATGTGCGTTTGCTGGACCAATTTTTTGACACCTTGCCGGGTGGGGACGATTCGGACCACAATCCTTGGGATAATTAGATGTCCGAGGATTCTATGCAATTCCGTTTGAAATATGTTGTGGAGGATGTGGACAGGCACGGAAACGTGCGTCTCTATTTCCGCCGCAATGGCCGGAAGGTCCGCTTGCGCGGCCCTGCCGGATCACCCGACTTCCTTACCGACTATCGCCGCGCGGCGAACCCGCCCAAAGAGGCTGAGGCCCAAACTGCAAAGGTGGGCCGTGTTGTGCCTCGCAGTATTCGCTGGCTTTGCGTCCAATACTACAAAAGCGCAATGTTCACCGAACTGGACCCCCGGACTCAGAAGGTCCGCCGCTCGATTATGGAACGCTTTTGCCAGAATAAGAACGATGGCGACAAGCCTTTCGCGCTTTTGCTGCCCCGTCATATCCGCGTTCGCCGCGATGAAATGGCCGACCGCCCCGAGGCGGCCAACAGCATGGTGAAAGCCTTGCGCCAGCTTTACCGCTTCGCACTCCGCTATGACCTTCACGATGACAACCCGGCGGATAAGGTGGAATACCTGAAGGGCAATCCCGACGGCTTTCATTCGTGGTCTCTAGCCGAAATTGAGAAATTTGAGGATGCCCATGCGATTGGGACACCAGCCCGCCTTGCGCTCGCTCTGGCACTCTACACGGGGCAACGTCGCGCCGATTTGGTGATGCTAGGCAAGCAACACGTCCGCGACGGCTGGCTGATCTTCACTCAGCACAAGGGCCGGAACAGTAAGCCAGTGCGGATGGAAATCCCGGTCATTCCTGCATTGCAGCGAGTTATCGACGCCACGCCCACAGGCGATCTGACGTTCCTTGTGACTGCCTTTAATCGCCCGTTCACGTCCAACGGCTTTGGCAATCGCTTCCGCAAGTGGTGCGGCGAAGCCGGGCTTAAGAATTGTTCCGTTCACGGATTGCGCAAGGCCGCCGCTGCACGACTGGCCGAACTTGGCTGCACGGAACAGGAGATCATGGCAATCACTGGTCACACCACCAGCAAGGAGGTCACCAGATACACCCGAGCAGCGAGTCAAAAAGCACGAGCGGAAAGCGCTCTTCGCCGTTTCTCAGGAGAACAAAACTCGGACAAAAGTGTCCCACTTTTAGCGGGGATAATATCTGGTGGGACAAAAACGTAACCTAACTATCTGATAAGAAATACCAAAAAGAAAGGATGGTGCCCGGGGGCGGAATCGAACCACCGACACGAGGATTTTCAATCCACTGCTCTACCCCTGAGCTACCCGGGCACGGGAAGGCTGTTCGCCTTGGGTGTGGGCCTTCTATGACGTGCACATGACCGTGTCCAGAGGCTTTTTCAAAGAAAATAGCTAATGTTTGATTTCAGGCGATTTTTGGAACTCTTCCAGAGCGTTTTCAATATCTTCCGGGTCAGTGCTAGGGGTTGCGTATGCGCCGGTAAACCATTTCGCGAGGTCGATGTCTGCGCAACGGCGCGAACAAAAGGGACGATAGTCGACCCGTGTATTCTCGCCACATATCGGGCAACTCACGCGAACACCTCGGACAAGGGAATACGGCCGCGTTTGCGTTGCAGTTCAAAATGCCCAAGCGTAGTCCAGCCGACCAGAACTGTATCCTCGCTGTCGGTGCGAAAGCTGGCGCGCAGCGCCGTTTCAAACGCACGGCGGTCCTTTTTGGGCATTGGAGCGGGGTCTATCACAATTTGGCCGCCAAGACCACGCACCCGCAGCGCGCGGGCCAGTGATTTTGCGCAGGCCAAATTGGCCTTAACACCCGCTGCAAGCGAAGTATCCGCGCCAGTATTCACATCCACAGCAATCAGCGCACGGGTTTGCTCAATAAACAGAAAAGCGCCACTGGCCATAGGCTCACGAATACCCTGAGCGATCTCTAGCGCATCCAACACACCCGACCTTTCAAAGCCCCCGGAATCGCGCTCTACGTCCGCAGGGCCGGTCCAGTCACGCCAAGCGAGCAAATGAGGCGTATCCCCTTCTGCGAGCACCTCAGGACCGCTGCCAGTATCCTCTATCACCTGTTTGGCCAAGGCGACCATGGCAAGGATGTCATCTTCGATCTCATCTCCATCCGCGCCTTCGCAAGCAGAGCGCAGGATCAAACCAAAGCCACAGTCACCCATACCTTCATGAGCAATTTCCAACAAACGATCACGTTCGCCCTCATCGCGGATGGACCGCGAGATATTTAGGCCAGGCGCCTCGGGTGTGACGATCGCATAACGGCTTTTGAAGAGAAGTTTTTGCGAGACTGGCAGCGCTTTGCCAGGTTCCGCGTAACCGGTCAGCTGAACTAGCAAGTCCTGGCCCGGTGCCAACCCCTTGACCTGTCGCAAAAAAGCAGGGCCATCAGGGGTCGTCAGAAACATGCCCCCCTGCCCCTTGACGGGGCGGTCGGCACGGGCGCGATAAACAGTTCCCGGTGCAGGCGCATCGCTGTCGACCAGGAAATCCTCGAGCACACCATCCACCATCAGAGCCGCGGATTCGCGCCCCTCGATATGATCCAAAATGATCGTTTGGCCCTTCATGCCGCGTTCTCCTTGTTCTGTACCCAGCCGGCCCCGTGTAGCAGGGTGGCGGTTTCGGCCAATGGCAGGCCAACAATTCCAGTAAACGACCCGCTGATCCAAGGAATAAGCGCGCCAGCTGGGCCTTGAATAGCATAGCCACCAGCCTTGCCACGCCAGTCATCAGTGGCCAGATAGGCATTCAATTCTTCGTCCGACAGCCGCTTCATCTTGACGGCGCTGATCACATCGCGCGTCCAGATCCGGTCACCTCGACGAACCGCCACAGAGGTAATGACCCGATGACGGCGCCCTGAGAGTGCGAGCAGAAATTGCGCGGCCTCGGCGACATCCGCAGGTTTGCCCATGATACGACGTCCAAGCGCCACTGTCGTATCAGCGCAAAGGATCAAATCGTCAGGGCCCGCAGTGATCGCTTCAGCCTTCTGACGCGCGATGCGAGCACAATAAACGCGGGGCAACTCACCCTTTTTGGGGGTTTCGTCTATATCCGGCGGACATACTGCATCTGGTGTGATTCCAAGCTGCGCCAGCAGATCGCGCCTGCGAGGGCTACCCGAACCCAAAATGAATGCCATATCCGACCCTCTCATTTGCGCGCGGCGGATCTCAGCCGCTACCGTCATGCTTTGTCGCTGTCATACCGGCTTCACCCTGTCAGAAAAACCCTGACATCGTGATCGACAGAAATTAACAAAACAAAAGCCCGGCAAAACGGCCGGGCTTTGGTCATTTGGTGGATACAGCGCTTACTTGAAGCGGTAGTTGATCCGCCCTTTGGTCAAATCATAGGGGGTCATCTCGACCTGCACCTTGTCGCCAGCCAGAACACGGATGCGGTTTTTGCGCATCTTGCCTGCCGTATGTGCGATGATCTCATGGCCGTTTTCAAGCTCGACCCGAAACGTCGCATTCGGCAGGAGTTCCTTCACGACACCGGGAAATTCGAGCGTATCTTCCTTGGCCATGTTGTCTCCATTTTTGCGTTTTCCCACCACTTTGCGGGACGTGCGCCTAAATGAGCGCTTTTTCCCTGATTTTCAAGGGCGCAATCACCGCAAGGAGAACATTGTGATAGAATTCTGCGGCTCGGGGCGCTCATCCCAATGGGTTCGATTGCGCACAACGCCGTTGCGGCGAACTTCGGCGATGGTCTGGATGTTCACGTCTGCATATGTCCAACCCGCCTGATTCAACACCCCTTCGGCCAACACACCAGTGGCTGGAAAACCGGTATCGGGCGGGCCAAAAACCCCACCCATTCCGGTGTTTTGGTCCACGGCCTCTGACCAATCTGCCGCCCCGACGAGAGAGGCCATAACGGAGACGCATTGGTTTTCAAGCGCCCGCGCCATCGCCCCGATCCGAACCCGCCAATAGCCGGCCAAAGCTTCGGTACAGGACGGAACCAGCAGGATATCTGCCTCGGCCAGTGCGCGGGCCAGTAAGGGGAATTCACTGTCATAACAGATCAGAATGCCGATCTTGCCCAAGTCAGTTTCAAACAAGGTCAGCGGCCCCCCCCCGGTGATGTTCCAGGGGGCGCGTTCAAACATAGTCATGATTTGCTTGTCTTGTGCACCCATCTTGCCATTCGGCGCATAGAGCACCGCGCGGTTGACCGGACGCAACCGACCCGCAAAGACTGGGGCCGAGGCACCTAAAATATGGACGCGATAGTCCGCAGCAAGACGCAGGTGCAGGGCGTCAACCTTTGGCATCAGGTCTGACACCGCGTATAGCGAGCGCTCGAGATCACCGGCCACTTCTCTCCCTGCCAATGTCGCCAATTCCATCGCGCCATATTCCGGAAAGACCAGCAAATCGGCGCCCTGCCCTGCCGCATGACTAACCCAGCGGGTCAACTTGGCCTCATAGGCAGCCCAATCATCGAACCAATCCAGCGGATAGGCCGCCGTTGCAATTCTCATCTCAAACCCTCACAGATCCCGCATCCAGAAACGTAGTTTTTTGCGGCTTTCACGTTCATCCCCTACATCCCTCCAGGAAAACTCAGCCTCAACATCCGGCATGGGCGCATAGCCGCGCTTGGTCCAGAACACATCATGGGAACGGTAGTCAGCGGGGCGCAGCGGATGGGTATCGGGGCGAATCACAGCGCAAAAAGCGCTTTTGGCAAAGCCTAAGGATTGCGCGTGCGTTTCTCGATGATCGAAGAAAGCATGTCCCAAACCCTGACCACGATACTCAGGCAACAAGACACTCTCGGCGCAGTAAAACACCGCCCCCATGTCGCCAGCGAAGCCATGCAATTGGCTTGCATCACCGTGATCGACTAGTGGCATGCCCGTCGCCGCGCCGATGATCTTGTCGCCATCATATGCCGCGACAAGAATCGCATCCGCTGTGTCACGGTAGGCGCGCAAATACTGCTGCTCATATTCCGCGTCCCCCTCATAGAGATAAGGAAAGGCACGAAATACCTCAATCCGAAGCGCCGCGAGATCAGGCAGCGCCGTCTCTAACGCAGCACCGGTGAGAGAGCGGGCTTCCAGCATCATCAGGCTGAGACCTGCGCCATCCAGTCAGCAAGATTATAGTAGGTCGTCACGCGGGTGATCTTGCCATCTTTGAGGTCAAAGAATGATCCGGCAGGCAGGCGATAGCTCTGTCCTGATGCTTTGGGCAGGCCCTCATCGCTTTGCAGATAGGTGCCGTTTACAATATATTCGGCCGCCGCACGGGTGCCGTCTTCGATCGAGAAAATCGCCATATCGGTCAGTGTTTCTCCGTAGCACAGGCTCATGTGTGCACAGAATTCAGCAAACAGCGCTTTGCCATTGCGGATTTTGCCTTCGTTCACATGATGCGCCACATCATCTGACAGACAGGCCAACATGGCCTCGGTGTCATTGGCGTTGAACGCCTCAAAATAGCGGGTGACAGTGCTGTTCATTTTGTCTCCAACGGATTCCCCCAGCGCTCTGTGAGGCGCCGGATGATCTGGGTGCGGGTTTGCCTATAGCTGTCTAGCTTGGCCTCCCGCGTCTCGCCCAGTCCAGTTGGGTCCATAATTGGCCAATATTCGACATCGAGGTGAAAAAAACGGGTCAGTTCCAGCGCTCGGCGCTGACTGGCGGGGGATAGCGCCACAACCAGATCAAAAGAGGACAGATCATCGCCCCATTGCTCCATCTCATCAAATGATCGCGAACGATGACGAGACAGCTCCACACTGATTTCCTGGCAAACGGCGATGCAGAATCCGTCGATCTCCATGTCATTCTTAACGCCGACCGACTGTACATATGTGCCAGAGCCGTAGAATTGCTTCATGATCCCCTCGGCCATGGGGGATCTGACCGCGTTGTGGTCACAGCAGAACAAGATCGACTGTGGCAACTTGCTCACGCTTCAGACCCCAAAATGCAGGACGCAAATCAGGGTAAAAAGGCGGCGGGCAGTGTCAGTATCGATTTCTGCCTTACCCTCCAGCCGCTCTTGCAGCACACGGCTGCCCTCGTTGTGGATACCTCGACGGGCCATATCGATGGTTTCAATCTGGCTGGGGGGCAAGGTTTTGACAGCGGTAAAATAACTCTCGCAGATCTGGTAGTAATCCTTCACCACCTGACGAAACGGCGACAGGGACAGGTGAAATTCCGCGGCCTTCTCTCCGGCTTCGGAGGAAACATCAAAAACCAAACGTTTATCGCGGATCGCAAGACCCAGATGGTAAGGTCCCCCCGGCACATCACGTTCTGCATGTCCCGGCAGCGCAAAGCTGTTGTCTTCAATCAGGTCAAAGACCGCGACCCGGCGCTCTTGCTCGATCTCGGGGGTCGGCGGTGGCAGGTTACGGTCGTCGAGGTCGATTTGGCTGATGCGGCTCATGGGTCAGATCTCTGTGCGCGGGACATATTGATAACTGACTAGCCGATGGCAGATGCCACGGCAATCCAGCCGACACAGAACTGCCGTAACGATGGGACCTGTGCCACAGTCAAAGTCGCCCATCTTAGCGTAGCGAACACCAAGGCAGGCCATACGCATTAGTGGTTCAGGCGATCAAGCCGCGCACGGATCGACAGGCCATGGGCCTCCAGGCTCTCGCTTTTGGCCAAGGTCTCTGCCGCGGGGCCGATGGCGCGCAAGGCTTCGGGGGTGATTTCGCTCAACGTGGTACGTTTGAGAAAGTCCATGACTGACAACCCTGATGAGAACCGAGCAGATCGTGCAGTGGGCAACACGTGGTTTGGCCCACCAATATAGTCACCGATGGCTTCAGGCGTGTACTGTCCCAGGAAAATCGCGCCAGCATGCACTGTCTTTTCGCTCAAGGCGCGCGGATCCGCAACGCAGAGTTCAAGATGCTCGGGTGCTATCCTGTTAGAGAGGCGCGCGGCCTCGTCCATGTCCGCCACCGTGATCACCGCACCGTAGTCGCGCCAGCTAGGGCCCGCGATGGAGCGACGTTCCAATGTCTGCAACCGGACCTCAACCGCATCAGCAACCGCACGTCCAAATTCAGCATCATCGGTGATCAGGATCGACTGCGCGCTCTCGTCATGCTCCGCTTGGCTCAGCAGATCCAGCGCAATCCAGTCTGGATCATTGTCGGTGTCTGCAATCACCAAAATCTCGGAGGGGCCCGCGATCATATCAATGCCAACCTTGCCAAATACCCGCCGTTTTGCTGCGGCGACAAAGGCATTGCCGGGCCCGGTGATCTTATCCACGGGCGCGACGGTTTCGGTACCATAAGCAAGCGCAGCAATGGCCTGTGCTCCACCGACTCGGTAGATTTCATCGACTCCGGACAATTGTGCCGCCAGCAAAACCAGCGGATTGATCTGACCGTCTGGCGTCGGCACTACCATCGCCAAGCGTTCAACGCCGGCAACCTTGGCTGGCAGCGCATTCATCAGAACCGAAGATGGATAGCTTGCCAATCCGCCGGGCACATATAAGCCCGCTGCAGAAACCGCCGACCAGCGCCAGCCAAGCGAGGCGCCAACATCATCTGTCCAGGCGGAATTTTCGGGCATCTGGCGTTGATGATAGGCACGGATGCGCTCTACTGCCAATTCCAATGCGACGCGTTCGTCGTCCGAGACCTGCTGTGCGGCAGCCTCAATCTCAGGGTCCGATATTTGCAACTCATCAGCCGTCAGCGTCAGACGGTCAAATTTCGCGGTCAGGTCGATAAGGGCCGCATCGCCACGGGCGCGCACATCCGCAATGATATCAGCAACAACCGCATCCACATCAGGGCTGTCTTCACGCTTCGCTCCCAGAAGGGCTGCAAAGGCCTGGTCGAAATCCGCGTCGGACGCGTTCAGAAAAACGGGCATTATGGCTCTCCTTTGAGCCTGCAATATAGCCCCCTGTCCGCAGTCTCAAGATGCTTGCTCGGTTCAAGTGATCAGCCCAGCACCTGCTGCGCAAAGTTTGCCACGTCATCCGGCGCCAGCATGTCGTCCAGCGGGCAAAGCATCAGCACGTCATGGCGCGGCCTGCCATCGACCACAACCGAGCGGGGGCGCACACCAAACGGCCGAAAGCCAGCTTGTCGATAAAGCGCTTGAGCGGATGTGTTCTCCAGGTCAACGCAAAGCTCTACCTGCCGCAGCCCCTGCTCCGTTGCATGAACCAGCATGCGCCCCAGCAATGCCTTGGCCACCCCCTGTCGCTGAAAACCCTCTGCCACATAGAACGGCCCAAGATCCGCCGTATGGGACATCCGCATCAGTCCATTTTTTCGCAAGGCTGCAAAGGCCACCAGCTGCTCCCCCCAAAAGGCGCCCCAGTAATCTCCGCGCTCACAACCATTGATAAGGACCGCGTCCGGTATCCCGTCGGCCTCTTCCGCGGTCAACAGAAACGACAGCGGAAAACGAGTCAGCCCCTCGCGCCAGAGGCTCCGAAGGGCTGCAATATCCGCAGCCGTCAGGCTGCGCAGTGTCGCGGTCCGGGTCATACACCGTGGTGGGGAGCACTGCCCGACGGGGCATGATAGGGGCGTGTCACATCGCGCAGTGTGACCTCCAGCGCCTCAACCGAAAGACGAATAGCCCCATCACCGGCAAGGGTCAGGACGATATGGCCGTCACCGTCAGCCCCCGGCTCAAACGTCAGCGACAGCAGCGACAGCACCAGATCCTTTTCTTTGCGGTCGATCCCTTGCGAGGCAACCGATAGAACCTGATCAATAACCAGAACGCTTTGCACCCGTTCATAAGGGCGGCCACGCTGTTCGGCTGCGGCCTTATCCTCCCAGCGGAACCGGTTCAGAAGCAAGGCAAAGCGCCGCTCGGCTGGACGCCAGGTTATTTCCGTCACCGGGAATACAGCATCTTGGGCCAGGCTGGCGATGATCTCCAGATCCTCAGCACTCAGCGCCCCGAGGTTCAGCGGCGCCTCCCGGCCGTCATGAAAGGTTGCATCTGCCATCACTGATCCTTGATACGTTCGATCTTTGCGCCGACTGCGGAAAGTTTGCCAACGACATGCTCATAGCCGCGATCCAGATGATAAACACGGCTGACCGTGGTTTCACCTTCGGCTGCAAGACCCGCCAGGATCAATGAAACCGACGCACGCAAATCTGTCGCCATCACAGGTGCACCTTTTAGAGTTTCCACACCTGTGACCTTGGCGTGCCCGCCCTGGACATCAATCTGCGCACCCATACGCATTAGCTCTGGCGCATGCATGAACCGGTTTTCGAAAATTTTCTCTTCCAGAACGCTAGTGCCTTCGGCGGTGCACATCAGCGCCATCATCTGCGCCTGAAGATCTGTAGGAAAGCCGGGGAAGGGCTCGGTCACCACATCAACTGCCTTAACGCGATTGCCGCCGCGGCGCACGGTCAGGCTGTTCTCATTTTCTGTGATCTCAACACCTGCAGCCTCCAGTTTGTCGCAGAAGGCTTCGATCAAAGAGCGTCTGCCGCCCAACAACTCGACCTCTCCCCCGCAGATCGCCGGGGCCAGCATATATGTGCCCAGCTCGATCCGGTCCGTCACAACCGGGTGCGTCGCGCCATGCAGGCGATCAACCCCCTGGATCACGATGGTCGAGCTGCCTTCACCTTCGATCTGTGCCCCCATTTTGCGCAGGCATTCGGCCAGATCGACGATCTCTGGTTCGCGTGCGGCATTGTTGATCACGGTGGTTCCCTTGGCCAGCGTTGCCGCCATAAGGGCATTTTCGGTCGCGCCAACAGACACCAGTGGGAAATCAATAGTGCCCCCTTTAAGCCCCCCTCGCGGAGCTTTAGCATGCACATACCCATCCTTCAGCTCTAGCTCTGCACCAAGCGCCTCAAGCGCCTTCAGATGCAAATCCACAGGGCGCGCGCCAATAGCGCACCCGCCAGGCAACGACACAACCGCATGACCATCCCGCGCCAGCATCGGCCCCAGCACAAGGATAGATGCGCGCATCTTGCGCACAATGTCATAGTCCGCTGTGTGGTTGTGAATATCATGGCTGGACATGGCCAAAACCTGACCGTCCTGCAATGTCGAAACCTCAGCCCCGAGCGATTGCAGAAGGGTTGTCATAGTGCGAATGTCTGACAGACGCGGTGCGTTTGTCAGCGTTAGGGGATCTTCGCTCAGCATGGTTGCCGGCATCAACGTCAGGCAGGCGTTCTTTGCCCCTGCGATGGGAATCTGCCCCTTTAGCGGGCCATTCCCCGTCACCAAAATCGAATCCATCTGCCCTTACTCCTTGGGATTGCCTGCTGTGCCGTCGTCGCCGCCGTCTTGGTCCGCCCGCGCTTTTGCCTGAGCCTTGCGACGGCCCATATTCGCCTTAAGTGCGGCCTTCAACCGTTCTTCCCGCGTCGGCGCAGAACGGCTGCTTTTTGCTGTTTTCTTTTCTGCCATACCCCTTCTGTATCGGAGTGCGAAAAAACCGTCCAGAATGCTCTTGCACCCCCGAGAATTTAGTCCTAAAAGCCCCTCACCGGCGCTGCTGTAGCTCAGAGGTAGAGCACTCCCTTGGTAAGGGAGAGGTCGAGAGTTCGATTCTCTCCAGCAGCACCAGAAAATTCCCTCATAGATCAGCGCCTTAGGCCGATACCTGACAAACGGTATATTGCCCGGCATACAGTTATTTGGGCGCGTTTTGCGCGCGCATGTCGTGCTGCAGGGTTAAACCGGATCAGCCCAAAAGCCCGCCGCCGAATAGCGCTTCTCGCCGCCTCTGATTCGCGGCCTCTCAGCCCTCGACCTTCTGCCGTCGGATCGGCGCTGTGAATCGGCATGCGAAATTGACCCACTTAGGTGGGTTATGAGCGAGTAAAATTGACCCACCTGTTTCGTTAACATCCGCGCTTCAAGTGCGGAGGAAAGAGCAGGTGTTATTGATGGAAAGTGTATCGAAGATCCGTCTGTGGGTGCTGGTTGAAGGGCGCAGTATCCGGTCTGTTGCGCGGGCGACGGGATTATCGCGCAACACGATCAAGAAGTATTTGAAGGATGAGAGCCCGCCGAGCTACCAGCGCCAGGCTCCACCGGTTCGGCACAAACTGTGCAACGGGTTTGATCTCCGGCTTCAGGAACTGTTCGATCAGGACCAGAAGCGACCACGTCGGGAGCGGCGAACGGCCCAGAAGCTTTATGAGCAGCTCGTGGTGGAAGGCTACACCGGGTCCTATTCTCCAGTTCAGCGATTTGTCCGCGATCTGAAGCGGGCTGGCGCCGGTTCTGGCGATGCTTTTATCCCCCTGCATTTTGCTGCTGGTGACGCCCTTCAGTTTGACTGGAGCGAAGAACGGGTTGTCCTGGGCGGCGTTGAACAAAAGATCTAGGTTGCCCATTTCCGCCTGTGCCACAGCCGCAAGCCTTTGGTGATCGCCTATCCCGGCGAAGCCCAGGAGATGGTTCTGGATGCTTTTGTGCAGGCACTGTCTTTCTATGGCGGGGTTCCACGACGGGTGATCATTGATAACCCCAAGACCATGGTGACCTATGTGTCCCGCTCGAAGGACCGGATATTCCATCCCCGGTTCCTGGCTCTGATGAACCACTATGTGATGGAACCTGTTGCCTGCACGCCCGCAGCGGGTTGGGAGAAGGGGCAGGTCGAGAACCAGGTCCAGTTTTTGCGCGGCCGGTTGTTTGTGCCCAAGCCTGCCTTTGAAGATCTTGATGCGCTGAACAACTGGTTGCGCCTGCGCTGTGAAGAACTGGCCAATCGTCCCCATCCCGAACAGCAGGATCGCACGATTGCCGAGGTGTTCGAAGACGAACGCGCCGAGCTGCGCCCCTTGGGTCGGCCTTTTGACGGCTATGTTGAGAAGACGGTTCGTGTCCGATCCACTTGCCTGGTTCAATATGCCAGCAACCGCTACAGCGTCCCGTCCCACTTTGCCGGTCAACATGTGTCGCTGCGCGCTTATGCGGGCCGGATTATGCTGGTGTCGGGCCAGGATATCATCGCCGAGCATAAGCGCCGCTTCACCCGCAACGTCAGCTACTTTGAACCCTGGCACTATGTTCCTCTGCTGGATCGCAAGCCCGGCGCCCTACGCAATGGCGCACCCTTCGTGGACTGGCAACTGCCTGAGGCCATGCACCAGATCAGGGAACATTACATGGCAGACAAGGGCGGGGATCGGGAGTTCGTTGATCTGCTTCTGCTCGTCCAGGATCACGGGATCGAGGTTGTCGAGATGGCTTGTGAACTGGCCGTGGCACAAAACACCCTCCGCCTGCCCGCCATCATCAACCTGATTAACCAGTTGGTGGAGCCGGTCATCACGCCGCTCAGCGAAGCCTATGCCTATCCGCAACTGACCCTGCGACCCGAGGCCGACTGCAAGCGCTATGAGATCCTGTGCTCGACTGAGGAGGTTGCCGCATGAACGCCCTGATCGACCAACTGACCGCCCTGAGGTTGCACGGAATGGCAGCTTGCGCACATGATTTGCTGTCCGCGCGCAAGCCACCAAGTCTGACCACAGCGATAAAGCAACTGATCGACGCGGAGACTGTAGAGCGGCGGGCGCGCTCTATCCAGTATCAAATGAGGATCGCGAAGTTCCCCCATCATAAGGACTTCGCCACCTTCGATTATGGTGCTGCCGCCATCACCCAGACCCAGATCGAACCGTTCTGCACAGGGCAGTTCACCCAAGAGGCGCACAACCTCATCCTGGTGGGCGGAACCGGCACCGGCAAAACCCATATCGCCATCGCTTTGGGCACCACCCTGATCACCAACGGCAAGAAGGCACGCTTCTTCAACGCCGTCGATCTGATCAACGCCCTGATCAAGGAACAGGCCGAGGGCAATGCCGGGAAGATCATCCGGCAACTCTCGGCTCTGGATTGCGTCATCATCGACGAGCTGGGCTACATCCCGTTCCCCAAGTCTGGCGGAGCATTGCTGTTCCATCTGATCAGCAAGCTCTACGAGAAAACCAGCGTCATCATCACCACCAACCTGGAGTTCGGAGAGTGGGTCTCGGTCTTTGGCGATGCCAAGATGACCACCGCGCTGCTGGATCGCGTCACCCACCATTGCGCAATCATCGAAACCGGCAACACGTCCTATCGCTTTGCTCAGAGCAAAAGCCGCAGAGAAAAGTAACCGTCCCGAAAGCAAAGCCCCCAGACGGACTCGCTATATGAGGGCGGCCCGCCTGGGGGCTTTGCGCCACATGGGGTGGGTCAATTTTAAATGCTGAAACCGGGTCAACTTTGAACGCTCATTGACACGCAATCCGCTCAACATGAGCCGCGAAGAATGGCAGCAATCCAAGCGAGCAAAGCAGGACCCGCGCTTGGTAAAAGCGATGTTTCGCGACTGCTGGCGGTCTTCCGATTCAGAGAAGGCTTTGAAGGAAGCTCTTGCAGAACGAGGTTACACATTGGCGCGCGGGGACCGAAGGGGCGTCGTTGCCGTTGATTTTCGTGGTGAAGTTTTTGCCTTGGCTCGTTATGCTGGCGTCAAATCCAAAGACGTCAAAGACCGCATCAAAGAGCCTGAAAAACTGCCCTCGGTTGATCAGGCGAAGGCCAAAATTGCTGCGCGGATGACGCAGCAATTGAAGCGGTATGTGAAAGAGGCCGAGTCTGGTCACAGGCGTCTTTCACCAAGTTTAGAAATGCGACGTCAAAAACTTGTCGAAGCGCAACGTGCTGAACGAAAAGAAATCGAGAAGAAACACGAAGCCCGTAACATCCAAGAAACAAATGATCGCGCAGCTCGGCTCCCCAAAGGTCTTGGTGGCCTGTGGAGCCGCATGACCGGTAAATACGGGAAGATAAAAAGGCAGAATGAGTATGAAGCGTGGGAATCCCACCTTCGCGACCGCGAAGAAAAAGACGCCCTCATCGCCAAGCAGTTGGACGAACGCCAAGCTTTGCAGAAATCCATTCTTAACGTTCGCGCTGAACGCAGCGCGGAGTTGAACGAACTCAACACAGAGATTGCTGCCTATTTGAAAATGGATGGCAAAGCGCCCGGTTCACGACGAGTGTTTGAGGGCGTCTCAAAAGGAGCACAGGTTCGAGAGGATATAAAAAAGAACAAGAATCGCGATAATCCCAGCAATGGACTTGAAAGGTAGGCGATAGTTTGGACAGGTCAGTCGACTGAATGAATCCTTAAGTAAGGATCGCCATACAGCGTCATTGCCAAAGTTCGTTTCGGATCCCAGCTTGTGTTGTTAGCAATAGAGAGGTTCCCAGCGTGATAGGCATCGATTAAAAGAGAGCCACTGTTCCATTCTTTTAAAAATCCGTCGAGCCAGGGTCTTGCGATGAAGAAAGGGATTGGCCAAGCAGGAGCAATGACGGCAGAGCTCCCACGGATTAGAAACTGCCTTGCTAATCCGATTGCCATGCCTGTTTCAGGATGAGGGTCTACCCGCCCTCCAGAACAAATAAAGAGTATGGCTAAACGAGACGGTTTTATTGTGCTCGTTACTTCAGAAACATTCTTGAGCATATGTGAATCATCACTGATTGACCGGAAATATTTATTTGATTCCGCTAGGCCTCCGTGCGCAGCGATGATTGCAACATCTGAGGTTCCAAATTGTTCCGACGGCTGGCCTGTTGTTTCTAAGGGTATCTGATTTTCCTTAAGAATATCGACCAGTTCGCCCTTCATCAGTGACAGAGGAGCTGTGTCATCTTGAATGTCAGAAGCTGGTATCCACATACGCGCGCCACCCGCGCCCTTGCGGTCCAGCGCCCGACTCGCGGTCAACCATTCCAACGAAGGAACTGTGGCAATAGCGTGTGAAAACCCAGCATACGACCCTTCAACTCGCAACAAGTTAGGAGGAAGTCGGCTTAACTTTGCGTCGGAAACAACAATGCACTTCTTTGGTAGCTTCGTAAGTCCTAGTCCTTCTAAGCTTGCCGCCATCATATCATGGCTAAACTCTTGATCGTCTAACATGTAATTTCTTGGAAAATCTTCGCTCCACTTACTCAAAGCATCTACTGAAAATGTTTTCTCTGGCTCTAAGCATACATCATCTACGTTACCATTATTGAATTCTATCGTTGTTATCTGGTTCTCCAGCAGCGCCATCCCAACAATCGCAAAACCTTCGCCACTTAATTTTTCAGCCGCCACTTTAGGTCGGTCTTCTTTATCTAACAGGCGTTCGACAACCAGCGGCGTTCCGTCCAACGACATAACTTTGATTGCACGATCAGCCGACGCTTCAACTGCATAGATCAATGACATCGGGTCAACATCGCTGACAGCCTGCTGAACAAGGCGACATGCCATGACTCGGATATGTCGCACGTCGTAGCCTGTATCTTCAACATAGCGTGCTGGACTAATTGAAGATGCCACAGCAGCAATATCTGCTAAAGTTGGATGCGGTCCAGCCGCATTTACCAACGACTTTTTTGAATCTGGTAATTTGGAAATCAAGCCTTCAATAAGCAGTTCAATTTCCTTTGTGTCAGTAACCCCTTTTTCAAAAGCTAAACCGAGCAAAGCACTTAAAATCATAGAAATCGGCAATGGGTCATCACTACGTTCAGTGACAGCCAGAGCGTTTTTCATCGCCTTGTCCATTAGCTGATCTAACTCATCCGTACTTCCTCCACGCGACTGAAATGTGCTTAAAGCTGCCTGAAGCTCAAACATGTCCACTCGGTATCCGTCCCTATCTAGTACGCCCATGGCCCCAAGTGCTTGGCGGGACAAATCGAGAAGAGAGGTGCCCAACTCTGACATGCCTGAATCGCGAAGGAGCCGAAATAATAGATTGGTTTCAAACCACACTTGGTCCCAGGTAGCATCCCCCGAGGCTTCAAAAGCCGCTCCGAGCGCAACGAGCGCTTCCGACCTCATTCCAAGGCGGGCGTAGATATCTGCAAAAGTAAAAAGTGCCTGACGACGCCTTTCAGGCCGCTCTCCCGCTAGTTTCAACGCCTGCTCCGCAATATCTCTGGCAGATTGCGTTCTTCCAGACGAAGCCAGTCGACTCCCGATAGTCCTTAGAACCGACAAGTCTTCGTCTGGTTCAGGAGAGAGTGGAGCCACTGCACACGCAACTAAGGCGTACATTTGAAGGACCTTCTCGTCGCCATCATCCTGCATTATAGCACCATGATGATCCACTAACTTTACCAAAGCGGAGAGGAATTGATCTGCAGGAACATCCAGCTGCTCGGATGGCAGTATCTGTTCACCCACGATTAAGCGTCCATACCCAGCGGTTTCCAACCACTGCATGACACCTTTGAAGTGCGGCATTACCTCATCAATCTCTATTGCAGGCTTTCGATCAGATATCTTTGGTCTCGGACGTATCGCTGATGGAACATTTGCCCGTTTGAGCACTGCAATCATGAGTGTGGCGTAACCTGTTCCACCCATAATATTAGGGGCAAAAAGGTCCGCGATTCTTACACGCAATCCACCATTACTTGCATTTTTTCCAAGGCTAGAAAGCGCAATATCAAGTAGCTTCTCAACAGCCTGATCATCTGGCAATAGCTCACCAGATTGCACCGCGCGCTCTGCTATGCGGATTAAGGAATTTACCTGGGGGATTGAAATATCTGCCCCACGTTGGAGCAAAAACTGAAATGCTTCGATGCGCCTTCCTGATCTTTCTAAAGCACGGGCGAGATCAACCACAACCACTTCGGCCTTTTCTTTCATTGCGTCCGAAATAGACACTAATGCCTCCGACGGCGTCCAATTGGTACCATCAGTTTCCTGCGCCAAAAGTCCAAAATATTCTGACCTAACAGAGTCTGCTTTGCTGGGTAGCTTAGAAAAAATTTCAGAGGCCAAGCTAAAATCAGCGTTTTGAGAAGCCAAATCTGCCTCGTATCGGTGAAGCATTTCAGAATTGGGATACAGTCGACTGTACGGTATCCTTATCTTTTCAATAAGCCCGCTTCGTCCAATTCTCAAGGCCGTGTTAAACGCAATTACGAAGTCAGTCTCGCTACGGATTTGATCAACCACCTTGCTGATAAGACTTTCTGCAAAGTCATCCGCATCAGCCGCTTCAGCTATTCGAGCGACATGTAAGAGTCTATCGAAGGTTAGGTCATCTAAAAGACTTCGATTTTCTTTTAGTAGTGTTTGAATTTCCGTGAAATATTCGCCGATGTTAAGTAATTCAAGCTTGGTTAGGACACGAGTCAAGTCAGAGATGTCCTGATCTTCATCGACATCACGAATTACTGCGCCAAGCTTTCCGGCTTTAGCGGCTTCATGCCATTTCTCCACCCTAGTGATTACTGCATCCACGTCCTCTGCGGGTACATCCAAAGCCAAAACGCCAGCGTCTTCAATTGAGAACAAAATATCTCTATTTTTTGGGCGGGATGGCAGATAGTCGCCAAGGTGAAGCAGTACATAAGAGTTGTTTTGCGCACATAATTTATTAGTTTCTAGAAGCATTTGGTGAACATGCGCAGACCATTCATCTTCGGCGGTTTCGAATGCGGGATCTTTTCTTGTTTCGATAAAACGGTAATATTTTGCGTCTACAACAATAATTCCCGTTCTTGGAGGGGCCTCAGCCAATAATGTGAGCAACGCATCGCCATCAAAACTAACCGTACTAACCAGTGTGAGAAAATCTAAGTTTTCAGCAACAATATCTTTTGTTGCTTCCCCACCCGACATTAAATCATACGCTTCTGCAAAGCCCTTGTTCAAACCCAATAAAATTGCGTCAGCAATATCGCCATGTTTGGGTGTTAAGACTACCCAAACTGCGTCGGCCTTCCGATTTCCGCTTTTGTCGCCTAAGGCTGCAAAGTATGCGCAAATTTTGCCCAGCAGGTTTTGCTCAGAGTCACGACCGACTGCGAGTATGTCTAACTTACCCCAATCCAAAGCGTTGGAACAGATGAGCTCCATGAAATTTTTCTGATCAATATTCACGTCTTCATTGCTTTCCAATTTTAATATTCATCCTTCAGAAAATCCAGTTTCGCATTTGGCGCTAGCCGCAGGTTTTCTAATTTTTTTCTTTCAATAATGGGAGGGTTGGAAGCAGAGCATCAATCGCCACTCTAACGTCGGCGAGCATCGGCAATGCCTCTTTTTCACGCTTCCAAAGCGATGCAAAATCGCTTGCGGTTTCTCGCGCGACATCAAGAACCATTTTCTTGGGCAGCGCGGCTTTCGCGGCAAGATGGGAAATTTCATCTTCATCAAAGGCCGCAAAATCCCGAACGCGGCTATAATTCAGTGCGAAGCTGTCACCCTTAATGTAGGGAACTGTTGATACAAAATCATAGGCTGGCGAAAGAGCGGCGGTGCGTCGATCAGGATAGATCAGCGACCAGTTTTTGAGATGCATGTCCCCGTTGCCAATCAACGTGCTGAAAGTCAGGCGACGTATGAACTCTCGGATGTCTTCGTCCGATCCCTCCGCCGCGATGACAGCAGCAATATTGCGCATGCTCGCTTTTTTATATTTGTCTTCGCCATAGACGCCAAAGACTTGCGCGAAGTCCTCTATATGCACACGCTCTCCGCTAGGATGCCGGTCAAAGCGCTCGATCACGAAGGCCTTAGTTCCAAAGCGATCAGTGCCGTCAGGCAGATTTGCGATACTATCGATATCGACCAGATCAATACGAGGCACGTCCATGCCGAGCATGCTGGCCAGCCGCATCATCGAGAATTCGTTTTCAGGGACACCCATGTATTCCCGTGACGGCAGCTTGACGATCCAGTCACCGCCGATGCCCGACGCGGGAATAGTCAGCCCACCACTCGCGCCCTCAACGGCTGAGAATTTCAGTTGAACACCCGCAAGAGAGAACCGAAGCATGTTGTCTTTGGACTTTGGCGCGTCTTCGCCTTCGATATTCGCAGCCTCTGGTGGCCAGATTTCGCCGTCCGCCGGTTTGATTGTTATCGCACCGGGAAGGTCGCGCCCTAACGCCCAAAGCAAAAAGAATTCACGCTCGGCATTAACCCCTGCTTGCTCTGCGAGGTATTTACGCAAGTGCCCCTCCGGCAAGAGATTTGAAAAGAATGGCATGACCTGTTTTTGGACAGGCTTAAATTCGGTGCGCAACTCGCCAAACTCATCCTTGAAGAACAGGCCAAGTGTCGGGCGGTCAGAGTTCTCAATATATTCTTCATTGAACGCGAAAAGGCTGCGATCCCCCGCGACGCGTGTCAGCGTTCCGATGGTCTCTCCATAAAGCTCAACATTTAGAACAGATACATCAGCCATCACTATCATCCTCGTCCAGACTATAGGCTGGTCTACTGGTTGGCTCATCAATCATGTATGACAGGACGCCGTGTGCTAACATATTTCGAAGACGCTGAGCGTCTTTGGCAATTCTTTCGAGGCTCTTTGGGCCTCCTGAATTCTCGACAGCTTCAAGTGCAGTTCGAATACCTTTGATCGCATCAGCATCTTTCAACATATCGCGAAATTCGTTCATTTCTTGAAATTGCTTTTGCAGCGTTTCCACCGCAGAGCTCTCATGCAAAGCCTTGGGTAATGTATCAAGAGCGCGTTGCGCGCGCGCAAGCTCGCGCAGAGCATCATTGTTGCTTTGCGGTTTATGACTGCCCGTACTGCGCACAATCGACCTGACTGCCGGTGCCGATTTTCTTGGTATCATCGTCAGTTCAAGGTCAAGCGCATGAGCCAGTGACGCAAGGCTTGAGAGTCGCAGGTCAACCGCGTTGCTCTCGATCTTTGAGATATGCGATTGCGGCACGCCTGAGCGGGCGCTAAGCTCTCTTTGACTTAACCCCTTGTTTTCGCGTGCCGACTTCAGGGAAGCGGCGATGTTTTCGCTAGCGTAACTCATTTTCTGATCTACTTTCACATATCAAGAACTACTCTTGATGTATAATAATGTATCATATCTTCAACACGCCAGGCAAGTTATGATCTACAAATATAGATCAGGATAAAGCCTTGATATATAATAATAGATCAAATTTCTGCACCTATAATGCAAAAGGTGTCCCGTGTCCGAGGACACGGGACGAAACCCCGCTGGCAGGATGCGCTCTAAAAGAGCGACATCTGACGCGAGGCCTCTTCTCGTTTTTTCCATGCCGCGCTGTCGGCTTTATGGTCGAGCCAAGCGAGAACATAAGCTTCAGGCCCGCCATGCTCTTCAACGTTTCCATCAGGCAAGAAATGTGAGCGGTAGCCGGTTTCTGTGATGGGGATTTGCGCGTCGTTCATGGCGGTGATCTCCAAATGATCAAAGTCTGAATTCCAGCGACGCCTCCGAAAAACGATGCGTATCGTTACGCCGCGCCAGTCAATCTGGCAGGTGATGGGGGCGCTCATGCGCGCCCCGCATCGTCAGAAGGTTCGGACGTGTCTTCAAGCGGCAGGCGCAGAACGATACGGCCATTAATCGGCATAGTTTCAAGCTGAAGCGTATAGCCCTTAGCGTCTTTGTGCGACCATGCAGCTCCGACTTTGTTCCAAAAAGATTTGTCGCCTTTTTGGACGACATGCCAGGCCAGATAGTCAGGTGCCTTATGCTCTTGGTTTTGGTTTTCGCGTGCCATGATGTTTCTCCTTTGTTTCGGTTGGCTTGCTAACGCGCTCCCAAAGACCGGATGCAAAAGATCAGATGTCATTTCCAACACGGGTGAGCGGCACGCGAACTGGTGCGGGCAGGATATTGAAAGCTGATCTGCGTCCGGTCAGGGATACAAAGCGTCTCTATGCAAGCCACCTCAGACAAAGGCGTCAGAACAGCCAGCGGCAGAAAACCAGCCCAAAGCACTGCATCGCCAGCAAGGCCATACAGTCAAGAACGTCCAAATTTTCCAAAGGATAGAACCAAGCACGCAGTCGCACAGCGTCAACAGCAAACAGCATCAAAACGCCCTGATCAGGCCGACCAACGCCAGCCCTGCCGCCAGACACCGCATCAATAATGCGCCGCGTTTTTGAGCGATCCACCAACAGCCAAGCAAGACAGACCAACCGAACCATCAAGCGCCTTTGATGTGTGTGGGCCGAAAGGCCCTGAGTGGTTCGGGGCCTCCTTTTTGAGTGGAGGATCACATGAAACTCGTCTCACGATTTGAAGCAGCATCACGCAGTACAGCGGAATTGCATGGCCTTTTCAAAGAAGCGTTCAACGCTTTTGCTGCCGCGCCACGCGGCTCAGAAGATCGCCAAGCAGCTTTAAGTTCTTTGGAAAACATTGAGGCCGAACTGGCGTCACGCACGCTAGGGCTCTAAAATAATTTTGGTGGGCCGGAAGGCCTGCCAAAATTTTTACTTATTGATCATTGCCAGGAATGCACAGTTTCAAAAGCTCCTGAGCTTGGAGCAATGAAGAAACTGTCACCAAGTCTCTCGTTTGGCTAATCGGTATTTGAAGGTCGTCAACGGCACGGTTCAAATCTGCCGCCGAAACTGCGTCGAGCCCCAATCTGAAATCCAACACGAGTTTTTTCTTCTGTACGGCAATTTCAACATCAAGTGTAAGATCATTCAGCGCGCCGGAAACATGTGGGTCTGGGGTTGAATCGATCTTGGCTTGTGCTGCTCTAATGAACTCGCTGTAAACTGTAGGCACTCATAACTCCTTAAGAAGAAACATTTTTACCGAATTAATTGATGTTACGTCAAGAAAATTCATAGCAGTTCGCTTGAAGCGTAACTGTAAGCGGCCAAGCCACTCGGCTTGGCCGCAGATTTTGGAGCCCCCATGGAGCGGCTATGCCGCCGCTCCTGCTCTTTCCTCTTCACTCTGAAACCCGTTCAAGAAATCAGCCGCGCGCTGTGCATGCGCTGCTGCGCTAAAGATCGCGCGCTTGTCATCTTTCAAAACTTTGAGCCAGCTCTGAATATAGGCCGCATGATCGGTGCCAGGTTCCGGCGTCAATGCCAGATCGGCGCAAAGAAACGCTGCGCCAAGCTCGGCAACCAGTTCCTCGCGTGCATAACCTTCATCACCCCATTTCTTACGCCCAAATTCACGATCAAGACGGCTTTTGTGCTTTGTCCAGTGGGTCAGCTCATGCGCTAAAGTGGCATAGTAGGCTTCAGGGCTGCGGAAGCTCTCAAAAAACGGCATCTGCACATGATCGCTGCCGCCAGAATAAAAAGCGCGGTTTCCGCCGTGGCGAACATCTGCGCCCGTCTTGGCAAAAAAGCCGTCCGCATGATCAATCCGCAAAACAGGATCAATGACCTTTGGGGGCTCGGCGTAGTAATGATCGGGCAAGCCTTCGATCTGCTCCACGTTGAACACTGAATAGCCCTTCATGAAGGGAATCTTGCGTTCTGCCTCGCCGCCGTCGCTGGTCTCTTCGGTCTTTGTGATCGTGTTGGCATATACGACCAGATTGCCGCGCTCGCCTTTTTTGACGTGGGCCTCAAACTCCTGGGCTTGCTTGAATGTCATCCAGTAGGGCGATGCATAGCCGCCTTCCATCGCTGCACCCCACAGCATCAGAATGTTTATCCCGCTATAGGGCAAACCGTTATGAGGTAGCGGCTTGATGATCCGCCCATCTGTGTTTGCAGAGCTCCAAGGCTTCAGCCAAGTGAGCTCGCCTTGCTCCAAATCTTTAATGATCTTGTCAGTTACTTTCTGATAAATGTCTTTTTTCATTGGCTTTTCCTTTCCTAGATAGCCGGTTGCGCATGCAACTGGACTAGGCCCGCGCCAATGAGCGGGGGATGGCGGTCAAGACCCGCACGGCGTGAGGGGGATCACCCGCCCTGCACAAACGACGAAGGAGTGCGGAAGGACGGGGATACACGCTGTGCGCGCCCTAAAGGGCGTTCAGGTCTTGATGGCCTGGGGGTCGCAGGCCCCACTTCAACGAAGAAAAAAATCAGCTTCTCAGGGCTGACCAAATAAGCGTAAGGGATCGAAGCCGGATGGCTGAAACGGCGCAGCGGGTTCGGTTCACGAGAGCCCGATCCGAAGGATACGTGCAGAAAACACAAAATATTGACTGTAGTGGGAAGAAAATCGCAAGATGAGCTCTTATTTTACCGGTACAGTCGTTAGCCGGTCAACGGTGAGTAGGGTCCAAATGGGCAAGAAGGAAATCACGAGAGATAATCATTACGTACCGATCTGGTACCAAAAAGGGTTTATCACAGGCAGCCGTAAGAAGCTTCACTATCTAAATCTCGCTCCGGACGAAATCCAGTTGCCAGACGGGCGCACGAAACATCACCGTAATTTGTTCGAGAGCCATCCCTCACAGTGCTTTTACCAAACAGATCTGTACAGTACGTTCTTTGGCAGTAACATTAATGACGAAATCGAAAAGAAGCTTTTCGGGGATATCGACCGTCTCGGCGCACCTGCGATTTCAGCTTTCTCAAACGATGATGTTTCTACCTGGCACCGACACTTTCAGGATTTGTTTCTGTACTTAGATGCACAGAAAATTAGGACGCCAAAGGGGCTGGACTGGATACGCTCACGCTATCCCAAGCTCGATCAAAATGCGCTGATGATGGAAATGCAGGGTGTTCGCACGATCAACTGCACTATCTGGAGCGAAAGCGTGCGAGAAATCGTATCGGCTCGAAATTCAGGTGTGAAATTCATTGTCACCGATCATCCAGTGACAATCTACAACCCAGCCTGTCCACCCGAACACGATCTCTGTCGCTATCCAGCAGAACCTTCTATTACCCTAAAAGCATCGCAGACCTTGTTCCCGCTGGATCAGGATCATTGCCTGATCCTTACGAATCTGGAGTACGCTCAGGAACCGGAGGCGACCGAACCGTTGGAGAAACGTACCTTCGCTCGGCAAATTCGTGAGTCACTCGTTCGCACAGATAAATTCATCAAAACCCGCGAGCTGAGCGATCAAGACGTCATATCCATCAATCATGTGCTGAAGTCACGTGCTCGCCGCTATGTTGCCGCCAGTCAGAAGGAATGGTTGTGGCCAGAACGTGATTTTGAAGGGAGCTGGAAGGATGTTGGTGAGTTGCTGCTGCCTCCAGCAGATGGCCTTTGGCAATTTGGCGGTGAAACCTTCGTGGGCTATGAAGATGGTAGTGTGCACTATCAAGATGCATTTGGCCGAACCAAGCCAAAATCAGATACTCTGATCAAAAACATCAAGGAGTCTAAAATTGGTGCGAACGACTCCTGCGGCTGTGGGTCAGGACGAAAGTACAAAAAATGCTGCCGTGGAAAGCCTGAGAAGCAACGGACATCTTGGAAAAGCCTTAGCATACGCGAACGCAATCTTGGATTTTTCAGGGGGGTAAACGCAATCCTCGGTACGGATTCAGGAAAGGACTGGCAAGATGTTCGCAAAGAATTGGATGAGGAAAAGGTAAAGGAAATTCACGAACTTCATGGGTATCTTTGGCCAGTTGACACGGACATTTTCGAACTTCTGCCCAAGCCAGATGGAATGACACGAGCTGTCTATTCGGGATTTATCGACCCGCGCACAGCTCCTTTTACTGTATCCAACGCCTGCCTATATTTCGGCGAAGTGTTGATGCAGAATCCGTTCGTAAATCCTAATCAAATGAAAAAAGAATTCAGTCCAGTAGAGAACCCGCATAGCTACCTGACACAGACACTCAAGCACTTGATGATATTTTTTCAACTCGCGCCGCTTATCGAAAGCGGACACGTCAATCTATTTCCGGACCCATCTTCCTTGGACCCGTCCTTACAAAACTATGCTATGGGTTTAGCCGAAAGGCGGTCAAAAGAAATCCCGCTATCTGAACGCGACTTAGATATCTACAGGCGCATACAAGAGGAGGATTTTCATCACACGCTTTGCATGCTGCGCAAAGGCAGTCAGGAGAATATGCTACGGCAAGCAGACCCTGATGCATCAGAGGAACACATAGGGTATTTCATCAACCATCTTGATCGAATGCGTCAAGACGACCCGCTCGTCCTCTTACGTGACGGCGTCTACGATGCGAGTCAGGAAGCCGGGCAGCTTTCAATGTTCCAAACTGTGCCGAACTTCGAGCTGCTCCTTTTCATCGCGCAAGCCACTGGTGCGTTCGTTGTCACAGACAGTCACCATCGCTGGACAGAGATGTGCGCTGCAAGCCACCGCGACGCAGGAATCGTGTTACCACGTATTCCCAATACATCTAATTTTGCAGCCACAACCAACATGCCGCTCTGTGAGGATGTGCAGGCGGTCAGCGTTATGCTTGATGGTGGAAAGTTGGGTGCCCACCGGAAATGGATCGATGAGCTCTACCGACAACTCCGGGATCAAAAGACTAAACCTTCCGACACAGAGCTGTTGGCGGGTTTGAAGGATGCAACGGTGGCGGTGCAGCGCGATTTTACAGACAATCACACCAAAGGAATAAGTGTTAGAATGAGATATGCCGCCCCTGCCGGTGGTATGTACCACAACCACGTCCAACGCCTGATGGTTCGCTGCGGGATTGAAGATCGTCCCGACCGCGCGCCTCTCGCAGTTCTTATGGATTTTGGTGAAGAATAGAAAAACCGAGGTGGTGTGGCTTACTTAGCCAGCCTCATCATTCCCAAGTTGGCGCTCAAGGGACTGACGAACAAGTCCGATTACGTAGGGTATTTCTTCATGCTTGCTCATCCGAAACTCTACATCCCCGTTTCCCCAGCGTCCCAGACCAGAAACGTCGCGGCAAATGCCTCTCGGATCACTGATTTCGGCGAACCGCATATTCAAGGATATGCGAAGCTGCTTTGCCTGTGGGACAACATCGACAAAATTGGTCTCGGCCTTGTAGGCGACGTAAAGTTTCAGAAATTCCTCACTAACGCACGGGTCAAGCGCCAACACTTCTTTTCGCAACGCAACGAACAAGTCGTGCATTGGTCCGGAAACAAGATGCGGATGATCCTCGATCGAATAGGTATCCTTGGCGATGGTCTTCGGGCGGTAGGCAACAAGGGTTTCAGGGGCGAGTTCTGGTGCTGGCCAAACGTCCAGCGCCTTTTTGGCAAGTTGAGAAGCACGGTTTTTGATCGCTGCCTCATTCCATTGATCCAAGGTACCTAGACCGGCATTTACTTTCAGCGGGCTTTCTTTGAAGCCGCCCTCCATGTCTCGCTTGGCGACGAAGGGCTTGTCGCTGTATTCCGAATTGTATCCAGTAAGCGTCAAGTTGCCGAGCGTATGCAGCCATGATTCATGTACGCGTTGCCAATCTGGCCCCAGCGCGGTCTGCCAGGACGACGAGAGGTCTTCGTTCTGTGGCATGATGTGCTCGATGGTGTATTCCTCCACAGACACACGTTCCTTGCGCCCAAAGTTTTCGAAGCGGCGCAGCCAATAGGATTTACTGCGGAAATTGTAGAGGTCTCGGTTCTGAATATCCCGCTCGAATTCCTCGTCTTTGGGGAAGCGGCGATAGGAAGGAAGGGTCAGGAAGTGCGCCTTGATACTCTCGAGGTATCGATCTTTTTTGAGCGCCTTGGTAAAGGTCGCAAAGGACTTGTTCATCGAATTAGTCGGGATGGAGCAGATGGCGCGGCGGAACACATAGGCCTCGATCAGGCGGATCGTTTCGGCGAACTCTTCCTTGCTCAAGGCTTCGACGGCGTAATCTTGATAGAGTTCCAGCAGAAACGGGTAAGCGACATCAACCTTGAGCTCGCGCAAATCATGAAAGGCAAGTTTAAGATCAGGATCGTTCTCAGCTCCCAAAGCCATCGCGCAGAAATAGCGTGCATAGTCACGGATTTCTTTTACTAGGGGTTCTACGCCTGCATCCGTCGCACCGATGTTCCGCGCATGTGCTTTGAATGCTTCGTATACTTCATTAAGGCGAGGAATGTCGCCAGTTTGGACGGTAAGATAATGGCGCATAAAACCATCGAAATGGGTGTTATAGGCTTCTTGACCGAAGGCAACTTCCATAGGTCTCCAAAATTGTTCGTAGAGCCGTGTTTGTAGCACCGGCTCCAGCCCCATCAGGATAAAGTTTCGGATCAGATCGGCCTGACTGAGCTCACGGCCCGTCGAATTCATGCTTTCGAAAATGAGCTGTGGGTTATCTTGTTCGCGGTTAAGCGAGATATCAACGACTACCAACTTGGCCAATCCATTACAGATCGCGCTTAAGTCATCCTTACTACTGGCAATTAACTCTTCAAACAGTTCGAAATTCTGCCTCACTCGGATGGAATGGTTTTGCGGCTGCTCGCTTTCACCAACGATGGCAGTCAAGCTGGCCTTGTCAGTCTGCGATAGCAAAAGCTTGTAGTGACGCTCGCCTGTTTCCTCTGGGTTAAGCAAATAATAGTTGCGTAGTTTTCGGGCAGAGAACCCGTCAACCGGTTCTTCCTCACCGAGCGCATTCGCTAACGCTGCTATTAGAAGGGTGACGGTCGTCAGTCGTTGCTGTCCATCGATGACTAACTGGGGCGATTGAACTGTGTTGTTGGAAAGGCCTTCTTCTATATAGACGATTGAGCCGATGAAATGTACCGAAATAGCATCATTCTTGCCGGTGCGGATGATATCATCCCATATCTGGCGGCACTCTTTTTCGGTCCACGAGTAAGTTCTCTGATAAATTGGGATCACGAACTGTGGTGATTTTTTTAGAAATGCTAGAAGTTTTGCTTCGGTTGCTTTCATTAATTTATTTTTCCCTATTTTTCGACCTAAAGTACTTTTATTGTTGGTTACATCTCGGCATTTTGTTCCAGACCGACGCCTTTTCGTACTACTCTCATTCAAACGCTTAGCGCAGCTCCATGCCTCTTAAGCCATTTTTTTCGCTCCACAAAGTCCGGGAGGATTTTATCGACCTCATTCCAAAATGCGTCTGAGTGATTTTGGACGTGCATGTGACAAAGCTCGTGAACAACAACGTAATCTATGACCTTCGGCGTCGCCATCATGCACTTCCAATTAAAATTAAGCTTGCCGTCTCTAGAGCAACTTGCCCAACGGTAAGCCATGTTACCTATCGAAACGCTCTTTGGCATAACCCCTACTTTTGGAGCGAAGAACGCGACCCGATCATTGATCCGCCGTGTTGCCTTCGCTGCATAGAACGTCTCAAACGCCTTCCTTGCGGCATCAACTCCATGTTCATCAATCAAGCTACGTTTTAAGCAAAACCGCCCTTCTTTGAGCTTCAGGTCACACTCCTGATCTGTCTGGAGAGAAAGCCGGTAGGATCGACCGAGATAAAGGAATGCCTCGCCGTTGACCCATTCCCTGACTACCGCTGTCGCGTTTAAATCCCGCCATTCAGCTAGATTTCGATAAATCCAAAAGCGCTTGCTGGCTACAAGCTCGTCAACCTGCTCGTGGGTTAGTTTCGCGGGTGGACGCACAACGACCTGACCATCACGTTCGATTACGATGTCAGTGGTTTTTCTCTCTGTACCAGGCAAGAGGTGATAATCGATGTCGCCAACGCGTCTAGGAGTCATCGAGCAGCACCTCCTGATACGTCATTCAATAGGTCATTATGCCTGTTTTTTGCCAGTTTCATCACCTCGATAGCTATGCGTTCTCGGTTTGACTTGAGTTCAGGTATTTCTGTGAGAGTGAGCGCCGTTTTAATTTCGCTGCGCGTTTTCTTCTGCTTGTCTGCATTGTTCCAAAAATCGATGCTGCCGATACTGTCCTGCATCGTCGCGACAATGGTTTCCATAAGGGTTTTCATTCTTGGCTTCGCGCTGGTTGGTACCACGCCATCTTCAAAAGCCTCGTTTGCAATATGCTCGTAGAAGGTTGTTGCTTCCTTGCTCATGCCGTCTTGTCCAGACTTCCTGCCATGCTGCGCTTCAGCACGGATTTTTTCGAGGTCATCTGTGAGCTTTACCCAGTCGTCTTGGTGCTTGTTCAAAAGGTTTTCAACTTTCTCAGACAAGCTTTTGTAGAATGCAGGATCTTCATCGTTGTGAACGGTGCAATGCTTCCGAATTGCATGTTCCATTTCGCTCGCCTTGGCCTCCTCATTACCCTCGGAATGCTTATTGAGGTTCAAGATAAAATCTTCAGCCAAAAGTTCGACGGGAGCGACTTTTGGGTTGATTCCAAGGCTGATTAGATGCTCGTTGATAAGTTGCCTTACCTTTTCACCGGCATCACTGTCAATGAGCGTTCAAAGTTGACCCGGTTTCAGCATTTAAAATTGACCCACCCCATGTGGCGCAAAGCCCCCAGGCGGGCCGCCCTCATATAGCGAGTCCGTCTGGGGGCTTTGCTTTCGGGACGGTTACTTTTCTCTGCGGCTTTTGCTCTGAGCAAAGCGATAGGACGTGTTGCCGGTTTCGATGATTGCGCAATGGTGGGTGACGCGATCCAGCAGCGCGGTGGTCATCTTGGCATCGCCAAAGACCGAGACCCACTCTCCGAACTCCAGGTTGGTGGTGATGATGACGCTGGTTTTCTCGTAGAGCTTGCTGATCAGATGGAACAGCAATGCTCCGCCAGACTTGGGGAACGGGATGTAGCCCAGCTCGTCGATGATGACGCAATCCAGAGCCGAGAGTTGCCGGATGATCTTCCCGGCATTGCCCTCGGCCTGTTCCTTGATCAGGGCGTTGATCAGATCGACGGCGTTGAAGAAGCGTGCCTTCTTGCCGTTGGTGATCAGGGTGGTGCCCAAAGCGATGGCGATATGGGTTTTGCCGGTGCCGGTTCCGCCCACCAGGATGAGGTTGTGCGCCTCTTGGGTGAACTGCCCTGTGCAGAACGGTTCGATCTGGGTCTGGGTGATGGCGGCAGCACCATAATCGAAGGTGGCGAAGTCCTTATGATGGGGGAACTTCGCGATCCTCATTTGATACTGGATAGAGCGCGCCCGCCGCTCTACAGTCTCCGCGTCGATCAGTTGCTTTATCGCTGTGGTCAGACTTGGTGGCTTGCGCGCGGACAGCAAATCATGTGCGCAAGCTGCCATTCCGTGCAACCTCAGGGCGGTCAGTTGGTCGATCAGGGCGTTCATGCGGCAACCTCCTCAGTCGAGCACAGGATCTCATAGCGCTTGCAGTCGGCCTCGGGTCGCAGGGTCAGTTGCGGATAGGCATAGGCTTCGCTGAGCGGCGTGATGACCGGCTCCACCAACTGGTTAATCAGGTTGATGATGGCGGGCAGGCGGAGGGTGTTTTGTGCCACGGCCAGTTCACAAGCCATCTCGACAACCTCGATCCCGTGATCCTGGACGAGCAGAAGCAGATCAACGAACTCCCGATCCCCGCCCTTGTCTGCCATGTAATGTTCCCTGATCTGGTGCATGGCCTCAGGCAGTTGCCAGTCCACGAAGGGTGCGCCATTGCGTAGGGCGCCGGGCTTGCGATCCAGCAGAGGAACATAGTGCCAGGGTTCAAAGTAGCTGACGTTGCGGGTGAAGCGGCGCTTATGCTCGGCGATGATATCCTGGCCCGACACCAGCATAATCCGGCCCGCATAAGCGCGCAGCGACACATGTTGACCGGCAAAGTGGGACGGGACGCTGTAGCGGTTGCTGGCATATTGAACCAGGCAAGTGGATCGGACACGAACCGTCTTCTCAACATAGCCGTCAAAAGGCCGACCCAAGGGGCGCAGCTCGGCGCGTTCGTCTTCGAACACCTCGGCAATCGTGCGATCCTGCTGTTCGGGATGGGGACGATTGGCCAGTTCTTCACAGCGCAGGCGCAACCAGTTGTTCAGCGCATCAAGATCTTCAAAGGCAGGCTTGGGCACAAACAACCGGCCGCGCAAAAACTGGACCTGGTTCTCGACCTGCCCCTTCTCCCAACCCGCTGCGGGCGTGCAGGCAACAGGTTCCATCACATAGTGGTTCATCAGAGCCAGGAACCGGGGATGGAATATCCGGTCCTTCGAGCGGGACACATAGGTCACCATGGTCTTGGGGTTATCAATGATCACCCGTCGTGGAACCCCGCCATAGAAAGACAGTGCCTGCACAAAAGCATCCAGAACCATCTCCTGGGCTTCGCCGGGATAGGCGATCACCAAAGGCTTGCGGCTGTGGCACAGGCGGAAATGGGCAACCTAGATCTTTTGTTCAACGCCGCCCAGGACAACCCGTTCTTCGCTCCAGTCAAACTGAAGGGCGTCACCAGCAGCAAAATGCAGGGGGATAAAAGCATCGCCAGAACCGGCGCCAGCCCGCTTCAGATCGCGGACAAATCGCTGAACTGGAGAATAGGACCCGGTGTAGCCTTCCACCACGAGCTGCTCATAAAGCTTCTGGGCCGTTCGCCGCTCCCGACGTGGTCGCTTCTGGTCCTGATCGAACAGTTCCTGAAGCCGGAGATCAAACCCGTTGCACAGTTTGTGCCGAACCGGTGGAGCCTGGCGCTGGTAGCTCGGCGGGCTCTCATCCTTCAAATACTTCTTGATCGTGTTGCGCGATAATCCCGTCGCCCGCGCAACAGACCGGATACTGCGCCCTTCAACCAGCACCCACAGACGGATCTTCGATACACTTTCCATCAATAACACCTGCTCTTTCCTCCGCACTTGAAGCGCGGATGTTAACGAAACAGGTGGGTCAATTTTACTCGCTCATAACCCACCTAAGTGGGTCAATTTCGCATGCCGATTCACACATTAAGGACAAGATGCACGCTTTGGAGAACCGCAGGGTAGAACTTGAAGCCTTGTTGGAGGACGTGGAAGAATCGCCCCCGCTCCTGCATCCAAACATGTCTCACAGATATCGTGTCCAAGTGGGGCAGCTGATAGAAACATTGAATTCGCAAGAGCATCGCGCCGAAGCGATTGATGCTGTTCGATCCCTCATCGAGAAGATCGTGCTGACACCTGACGAAAGCGAAAACCGTCTGGTGTCTGATCTTCACGGCAGTCTGGCTGGAATACTGGCTCTGTCAGACGAAACGAAGTCCAAATCGCAACTAACCAACGCTGCAATCGAAGCGCACAAGGCCGCTCTAGGTCTTGTCCAAAACGACGAAAGCGCCCCGGAGGGCGCTTCGCAGGTTAAGTTGGTTGCGGGAGTAGGATTTGAACCTACGACCTTCAGGTTATGAGCCTGACGAGCTACCGGGCTGCTCCATCCCGCGACAGTTTGGTTGGGCTATTGCTTACGCTATTTGAGCCCATTTGTTTGTCCTATCGCTGATCGTTGCGGTTGAGGACTATTGCAGTATTGCGGGTAGCACTACTGCGTTTCCCCTTCAGGGTTATTTGGTCTGAAGGGTATTCTTTAGTAATATCGTTTTAGAGTTATGGATTTTACTAGGTTTGGCGGTGACCTACTCTCCCACGCCTTAAGACGCAGTACCATCGGCGCAACAGTGCTTAACTTCCGGGTTCGGGATGGGACCGGGTGTTTCACTTGCGCTATGACCACCAAACCGAGAAAAATCCATTTTTCGACGATCTATTATGAGATCGTCGAGATACAATCGACATGAAGTCCAAGTTTTGTGTTTTGCTTTTGGTTCTTGTGTCACTGTCTGTTACTGGAACAGATCAAGCCTATCGGGCGATTAGTACCGGTCAACTGAATGCATTGCTGCACTTACATCTCCGGCCTATTGACGAGGTGGTCTACCTCGGCCCTCAGGGATACCTTGTTTTGAGGGGGGCTTCCCGCTTAGATGCCTTCAGCGGTTATCCTGTCCGATCATAGCTACCCAGCACTGCTATTGGCATAACAACTGGTCCACCAGTGGATCGTTCACCCCGGTCCTCTCGTACTAGGGGCAACTCCTCTCAAGTATCCTACACCCACGGCAGATAGGGACCGAACTGTCTCACGACGTTCTAAACCCAGCTCACGTACCTCTTTAAACGGCGAACAGCCGTACCCTTGGGACCTGCTCCAGCCCCAGGATGAGATGAGCCGACATCGAGGTGCCAAACACTGCCGTCGATATGGACTCTTGGGCAGTATCAGCCTGTTATCCCCGGCGTACCTTTTATCCGTTGAGCGATGGCCCTCCCACTTGGGACCACCGGATCACTATGGCCGACTTTCGTCTCTGCTCGACTTGTCAGTCTCGCAGTCAGGCTGGCTTCTGCCATTGCACTCAACGAGCGATTTCCGACCGCTCTGAGCCAACCTTCGCGCGCCTCCGTTACGCTTTAGGAGGCGACCGCCCCAGTCAAACTACCCGCCACGCAGGGTCCCGGATCCGGATAACGGACCGCGGTTAGATATCAAGAGTGCGAAGGGTGGTATCTCAAGGGAGGCTCCACCGGAACTAGCGTTCCGATATCGATGCCTACCACCTATCCTGCACGTCACAATCCTGATACCAGTGCGAAGCTGTAGTAAAGGTGCACGGGGTCTTTCCGTCTAACCGCGGGAAGCCTGCATCTTGACAGGCAATTCAATTTCGCTGAGTCGATGTTGGAGACAGCGGGGAAGTCGTTACGCCATTCGTGCAGGTCGGAACTTACCCGACAAGGAATTTCGCTACCTTAGGACCGTTATAGTTACGGCCGCCGTTTACCTGGGCTTCAATTCGGAGCTCTCACCCCTCCTTTTAACCTTCAGGCACCGGGCAGGCGTCAGACCCTATACGTCGTCTTGCGACTTCGCAGAGCCCTGTGTTTTTAATAAACAGTCGCCACCCCCTGGTTTGTGCCCCCAGCTCCAAGTTGCCTTGGAACTGGGCCTCCTTCTCGCGAACTTACGGAGGTATTTTGCCGAGTTCCTTCAACATCGTTCTCTCAAGCGCCTTGGTATTCTCTACCAGTCCACCTGTGTCGGTTTAGGGTACGGTCTCATGGAGGGCTATTTCCAGGAACTGATCAGCAGCCCATTCAATCCGATAAGGATGAACTACCTTCACAATCCGTCACATCCTCCTGGCCTAGGAATATTAACCTAGTTCCCATCGTCTACGCATTTCTGCCTCGACTTAGGGGCCGGCTTACCCTGCTCAGATTAGCTTTAAGCAGGAACCCTTGGACTTTCGGCGAGAGTGTCTCTCACACTCTTTGTCGCTACTCATGTCATCATTCTCGCTAGTGATCTCTCCACGGGATCGCTCACGCGCCCGCTTCATCGAAAGCCTCGCGTCTCCAATGTGCCCGAGGACACTAAGGAGACATGAGACTATGTCACACTACGCTCTGCTACCATGCACTATGTGCATCCTAAGCTTCGGCTCATGGCTTGAGCCCCGTTACATCTTCGCCGCAGGACGTCTTAATTAGACCAGTGAGCTGTTACGCTATCTTTAAAGGATGGCTGCTTCTAAGCCAACCTCCTGGTTGTTTTGGACATCCCACCTGCTTTCCCACTTAGCCATGAATTAGGGGCCTTAGCTGTAGGTCAGGGTTGTTTCCCTCTCCACTACGGACGTTAGCATCCGCAGTGTGTCTGCCATCTAGTACTCCCGGGTATTCGGAGTTTGGTTAGGATCAGTAAGCCTGTGGGGCCCCATTACCCATCCAGTGCTCTACCCCCCGGGGTATTCGGATGACGCTCTACCTAAATAGATTTCGCAGAGAACCAGCTATCTCCGAGTTTGATTGGCCTTTCACCCCTAGGCACAGCTCATCCCGATCTTTTTCAACAGATGTGGGTTCGGTCCTCCAGTGCATGTTACTGCACCTTCAACCTGGCCATGCCTAGATCACTCGGTTTCGGGTCTGATCCCACAAACTCATTCGCCCTATTAAGACTCGCTTTCGCTGCGCCTACACCTAACGGCTTAAGCTTGCTTGTGAGACCAAGTCGATGACCCATTATACAAAAGGTACGCTGTCAGCCCTCAAGGGGCCTCCAACTGATTGTAGGCGTTCGGTTTCAGGTACTGTTTCACTCCCCTCGTCGGGGTGCTTTTCACCTTTCCCTCACGGTACTGGTTCGCTATCGGTCAGTAAGGAGTACTTAGCCTTCGAAGGTGGTCCTCCGATCTTCAGACAGGATTTCACGTGTCCCGCCCTACTTAATACGTCCTATCATGCTTCATATACGGGGCTATCACCCACTATGGCTGTGCTTCCCAACACATTCTATTCACACTCAAGGCTCGGCTGGTCCCCGTTCGCTCGCCGCTACTAGGGGAGTATCATATTGATTTCCTTTCCTCCGGGTACTTAGATGTTTCAGTTCCCCGGGTTTGCTCTTAAAACCCTATGTATTCAGGTCTTAAGTACCTGATTAAGCTCATTATTGATGTCCTACCGCTTCGCTACTTGAGGACAGGCCTCTCATAGCAAACTGCAGAGTCACAATAACAAACTGTCAGGTGGGTTCCCCCATTCGGAAATTCATGGATCAAAGCTTATTCTCAGCTCCCCATGACTTATCGCAGAGTATCACGTCCTTCATCGCCTCTTACTGCCAAGGCATCCACCAAACGCCCTTCTCGCGCTTGATCTGGTCCAGAAAAAGACAGTGACCTGCCACGCCGCAGAAGCTGGTAAGAAACTACGGCTTTATTCTGAACCAAAAGCATTACTTTCCCGCTCACTTCATAAGAAGTGAACAATGGCTCATAAACCTTGCGGAATATGAACCGGGTTAGTGTACTTGACTTGGACAACACTGTGGTTTCAATCCGGCAGACCTTCGCGCGCCCGAGGAAAAGGGCGGAATGCAAAGGCTCGCATCAGACCACCGAAGCAGTCATCAGCACCAAACTGAGGTCGATCCCTTACGCGGGTGACCAACAGTGTTGTTGATTGTATCTCTCTAAACGATGTCAATGTGATCAACCTTCCCGAAGGAACATCGATCCGGTCCGATTGGACGGTTAAACATCACAGGATGCTTAACGATCAAATCGTATACTGAAGAATGGTGGGTCGAGGAGGACTTGAACCTCCGACCTCACGCTTATCAGGCGTGCGCTCTAACCACCTGAGCTACCGACCCATTCTATGTAGGGCCTTCGCATGAGTGGTGGAGCCTAGGAGGATCGAACTCCTGACCTCCTGAATGCAAATCAGGCGCTCTCCCAGCTGAGCTAAGGCCCCTTGCTGATCCTGCCAAAGGGCAAAATCATGACAGTTCTGAAGAGATATGAGGACGGCCTGGTCCGGATGTGATCAGTTTTGATTACTGATCTTATGCTAAGTGTATCACGAGACAGAGCAAGCTCTGATCTAGCTAGATACATCCTTAGAAAGGAGGTGATCCAGCCGCAGGTTCCCCTACGGCTACCTTGTTACGACTTCACCCCAGTCGCTGAGCTCACCGTGGTCCGCTGCCCCCTCCGAAAAGGTTGGCGCACGGCCTTCGGGTAAACCCAACTCCCATGGTGTGACGGGCGGTGTGTACAAGGCCCGGGAACGTATTCACCGCGTCATGCTGTTACGCGATTACTAGCGATTCCGACTTCATGGGGTCGAGTTGCAGACCCCAATCCGAACTGAGACAGTTTTTTGGGATTAACCCATTGTCACTGCCATTGTAGCACGTGTGTAGCCCAACCCGTAAGGGCCATGAGGACTTGACGTCATCCACACCTTCCTCCCGCTTATCACGGGCAGTTTCCCTAGAGTGCCCAGCCGAACTGCTGGCAACTAAGGATGTGGGTTGCGCTCGTTGCCGGACTTAACCGAACATCTCACGACACGAGCTGACGACAGCCATGCAGCACCTGTCACTAGGTCACCGAAGTGAAAGCCAAATCTCTCTGGCGGTCCTAGGATGTCAAGGGTTGGTAAGGTTCTGCGCGTTGCTTCGAATTAAACCACATGCTCCACCGCTTGTGCGGGCCCCCGTCAATTCCTTTGAGTTTTAATCTTGCGACCGTACTCCCCAGGCGGAATGCTTAATCCGTTAGGTGTGTCACCGACAAGCATGCTTGCCGACGACTGGCATTCATCGTTTACGGTGTGGACTACCAGGGTATCTAATCCTGTTTGCTCCCCACACTTTCGCACCTCAGCGTCAGTATCGAGCCAGTGAGCCGCCTTCGCCACTGGTGTTCCTCCGAATATCTACGAATTTCACCTCTACACTCGGAATTCCACTCACCTCTCTCGAACTCAAGACCAGGAGTTTACAAGGCAGTTCCAGGGTTGAGCCCTGGGATTTCACCCTATACTTTCTGATCCGCCTACGTGCGCTTTACGCCCAGTAATTCCGAACAACGCTAACCCCCTCCGTATTACCGCGGCTGCTGGCACGGAGTTAGCCGGGGTTTCTTTACCAGATACTGTCATTATCATCTCTGGCGAAAGAGCTTTACGACCCTAAGGCCTTCATCACTCACGCGGCATGGCTGGATCAGGCTTGCGCCCATTGTCCAAGATTCCCCACTGCTGCCTCCCGTAGGAGTCTGGGCCGTGTCTCAGTCCCAGTGTTGCTGATCATCCTCTAAAACCAGCTATAGATCGTAGACTTGGTAGGCCGTTACCCCACCAACTATCTAATCTAACGCGGGCCGATCCTTCTCCGATAAATCTTTCCCCCGAAGGGCGTATAAGGTATTACTCACCGTTTCCAGTGGCTATTCCTTAGAGAAGGGCACGTTCCCACGCGTTACTAACCCGTCCGCCGCTCACTCCGAAGAGTGCGCTCGACTTGCATGTGTTAGGCCTGCCGCCAGCGTTCGTTCTGAGCCAGGATCAAACTCTCAAGTTGAAACGCACTTACATGCGTATCCTTGACGTTCGAACCTCTGCACATCTTTGAATGTCCTACCGCTAACGCTACTTGAGGACGGGCCTCAAACAGCACGGCTTCGAACCCGGCTAGGAACTCGAAACGAACATCCAACATTCTCTGTTTCTCGTGCTTCAGTACCAAAGGTACAGAAAGCCGACAAACAGTGAAGCTGACACTTTATTATCGCGCAACCACATCGCTACTAGAGCGAAAGGCCTTGCTAAAAGCGTTGATATGAAGAGGTTGATCCATCGAATGAACCAAACCGCCCACATATCTCTTCAGATTTCATCAATGTCAAAGAGCATACACCAAGAGACAATAACCAACAGATGCGCCACTCTCATGACGCGCCCGCCAACCAAATCTCCAAAATGTCCACCGTCTCTCCGATGTGTCCGACCGTCTCTCCAGCCCGTCCCAGCGTCTCTCCGCCGCGTTTCCCGTCCAATCCAGCGTCGCCGCCGTCCCGTCCAGTGTGTCCCCGTAGCGCCTCAGCGCCGCCGGTGAAGGGGGTTCTAAGGCGAGTTACACAAAGCCGCAATACCAAAATGATGGAAAACTCATATTTTGCGATCCTTTTTTATAAATACAAGAAAAACAAAGGGTTACGAAATACTCACCCATTGATGCATCCTGTCGGCCTGCCTCAAACGCTGTAACCTCAGGGATAATCGACAGGTGCAACCGGTTTCACATGCGAGTCAGGGCTGTTTGCGGTCACTTTATGACGAGTCGATCTACGGTTTGTAGTGAGCCACCCGACTCGCAGGCCGGAAAATCCGCCCTTCAGCCCCAGATGTAGCAGACACTCTTCAGGCAAGCGCCCTTCAGGCCAGTTTCAACCGCTGTAGGGGTGCCAAGCGCAGCACCAGGAGCAGCGCGATCACTGCCAGGTAGATCAGCGGCTGCAACTGGAACCCTTTGACCAGCATGACATAGTGTAAGGCCCCCAGCAGGGCTGCTGGATAGGTCAGCTTATGGAGCTGGCGCCACTTAGGCCCCAGACGGCGTACCGACAGGTTGTTGGAAGTCACCGCCAATGGCAGCAGCAGGACAAACCCCGCCATACCGATGGTGATATAGGGTCGCTTGAGAATATCCGCCAAGATCTGCCCCAGAAGCTGCACGTCCAGAACCAGCCAAACAAGGAGATGGCAGCTTACGTAGAAGAAGCACAGCAGACCGGTGACACGTCGAAACCGCATCAGGTTCAGTCCAGTCAGACGCCGAAGAGGTGTCACCGCAAGGGTGAGCACCAACAGTTGCAAGGCCAGCTCGCCATATTCATGCTCCAGCGCCTTGATCGGTTCAGGACCAAGCGCGCCAGTAAGCCCCTGATAGAACAAAGCGCCCGCAGGCAGCACGCCAAGACCGTAGACCAGCCAGATCGGGATCCGGCGCAGCGCCTCATTGATCGGTCGCATCAAAAATTCTGTGCCAGGTCCATCCCCTCATAGAGAGAGGCGACCTCGTCCTTGTAGCCATTGAACATCAGTGTGGGTTCACGGCCTGCAAACAGCCCCCCACCGATGCGACGTTCCGTGGCCTGGCTCCATCGTGGATGATCCACTTTGGGGTTCACATTACTGTAGAAGCCGTATTCACGCCCATTGGCCATATTCCAGCTGGTTGGCGGTTCCTGATCAGTCAGGGTGATGCGCACAATCGACTTGATCGATTTGAAGCCATATTTCCACGGAACCACCAGTCGAAGCGGCGCCCCGTTTTGATTTGGCAACGGCTTACCAAAGATCCCTGTGGCCATGATCGCCAGCGGGTGCTGCGCTTCATCAAGGCGCAACCCTTCGCGGTACGGCCAATCCAGAACCTTATACGCAGTGCCAGGCATTTCCGACGGACGGTAGAGGGTTTCAAAAGCGACGTATTTCGCGCCTCCCTGCACCCCGGCGAGCGCCAGAAGATCTGCCAGCTCAAACCCCTGCCATGGCACCACCATCGACCAAGCCTCGACGCAGCGGAAACGATAGATCCGTTCCTCCAGCGTCATCGCCTCAAGGATCTGCGCCATCGAATAACTGCCAGGACGGTCTACCAACCCGTCAATCTCGACGCTCCAGGGTTTGGTGGTCATCTGGCCCGCATAGGCAGCAGGATCCCCCTTGCCCGTCCCGAACTCATAGAAATTGCAATAAGTGGTCACATCATCCCAGCTGTTCGGCTCCAGCGCCCTGGCGGTATCCGCCCACGCCGTCGTGCCACCGAGCGCCGCAAGACCCAGCCCCGCAGTGCCGCCCAGTCCTGCCATGATCTGACGACGGTTCAAAAAGGCAGCATAGGGCGTGACATCGCCGTCACTCAGGTTGTTCTTCCAGCGGTGGGCCATGCGGCGTCTCCTTTTTGTACGTTGCTAAGACCTAAGGCAGGTTGCGGCACAGTCCAAAACATATCCTCTCACGTCTCCGCGATGGCGCTGTAACCTGGGTTCCACTTCGTGGGTCGGGCCGCCGCACTCATCCCGTTTTAATGATCCGTATATGGCGTCCCGCTCGCCTCATAGCCTGGGCAATCATATCCAGCATCTCAGCGGCGATGACGGCACCGGCGAGGGTTTTTATGGCATTTGCCACAAAACCCATGCAGAAACTGCTATATGATAATGGAACGGCGCCCCAGTGGCCCGTCCGTTCTGACCCAACTTGGCACAGTCTACAGGGCGGGCAAGTCACCTATGATCACATCGGGAGAGGACCATGACCAACTTCATCGCACTCAAGACAGCAATCCGAGCCGTTGCTGCCCTATCGCTTGTCGCTGCCACCCTTCCGCTGGCCGCCCTGCCTGCCGCAGCGGAGCAGGCAGGGACACCCGATAGGGTCAGTTACGAAACAACCCTGGCCTTTGACGATGTGATCTTCGGACTGGAAAGTGCCATTACTGATCGCGGGCTTGTGGTCGATCACGTCAGCCATGTCGGCGAAATGCTGGAACGCACCCGCGAAGATGTTGGATCTGATGTGGTGTTGTTTCAGCAGGCCGAAGTGTATTCTTTTTGCTCGGCCAGCTTGTCGCGACAGGTGATGGAGGCAAGCCCGATGAACATCACCTTCTGCCCCTATGACATCTTTGTTGCCCAGCAACCGGACAGCGAGACAACAACCATTGGCTTTCGTGCCTTTCCCGAGGGGGAGATGCAGTTGATCCAAACTCTGCTGAACGACATCGTGCTGGAGGCGATTGAGGAATAGGACCGTTCGGCCGAATTCCGGGCTGCGTCTGGACCAGGCTTTTGGTATACTGGGCGTCGATGTAATCAACACCAGGCAGATCCTGCATGAAGTCCATTGTCGTTTCGTTGGTGTTGCTGATGGCCACTGTTGTTGGTGCCTGCGCGCCCAGTTTGGGTGACGGTGGGGAGGATGTTGCTCGGCTCAGCCACGCGATTGCCACCCTAGGCCCCGATATCGATCCCGCCGAAGCCCAACGGGCCGCGCAAATCGCCTATCGTCATGCTACGGCCTTGGCTACAGCATATGAGGTGACCACCTCCCCCATTCTACACAACACGCTGGTAAACAGTGGCGTCAAAGAGCGGGGCCTGTGCTTTCACTACGCCGAAGATATGCAGACGCGGCTGCAGAGCGAGAATTTCCAAAGCCTGTCTATCCTGCGCGCCATCGCCGAACCGCGAAACGGATTTCGCATCGAGCACAGCACCGCCGTGGTCGCGCCAGTTGGCACTGACATATATAATGGTATCGTGATTGACGCTTGGCGTCACGGCGGCAAGCTCTACTGGTCAGCCACATCTCAGGACCCCCGCTACGACTGGGAGCCGCGCATGACTGTGCTGCGCCGAAAGGACGCTCTGCGGACAGCAAACGGCAGCTAGCGGGCTTATACATAGGCAATGTTTCCCCGCTGGCACAGATGCACGCATCGCGGCCAAATCCCGCAATCATTCTTATGGCTGACCAAACAGCATTCCCCGTGACGACGAAAAGTGAAAAGGTCCACCGTTTCTGGTAGGCCTTTTCCTGGAAATTGTCTCGGCAGGATGTATCAGTGCACGACTGCGTCGTCTGGCACGGGCCGGTTGGTGGCGCCAATCCGATCTCCGATAATCAGCCCTTCAGCACCTGCACTGACCGGTACGGTATCGCCGTCCTTGATTTCGCCACCCAGCAACATCTCTGCCAGCGGGTTCTGCAGGGCGCGTTGGATAACACGCTTAAGCGGGCGCGCCCCGAACACCGGGTCATAGCCCTCGTCAGCCAGCCAGGTTTTAGCACCTTCATCCAGTTCAAGTCCGATCTTGCGCCCAATGAGGCGCTTTTCCAAACGCGCCAGCTGCAAGGTGACAATCCCGTCCATATCCTTGCGGCCCAGCCGGTCAAAGATGATCGTTTCATCAAGACGGTTCAGAAACTCGGGTCGGAAATGCGCGCGCACAGCCTCCATGACATCCCGCTTGGCGTCTGCCGCGTCAGCTCCGTCTGGCAGTTGGCTAAGGGCCTGCGCGCCAAGGTTGGACGTCAGGATGATCAGCGTCTGCTTAAAGCTCACGGTACGGCCTTGGCCATCCGTCAACATGCCATCATCAAGCACCTGCAACAGCACATTGAACACATCCGGATGCGCCTTTTCCACTTCGTCGAACAACACCACCTGATAGGGTTTGCGCCGCACCGCCTCAGTTAGGACGCCGCCCTCATCATAGCCGACATAACCCGGAGGGGCCCCGATCAGGCGTGCGACCGAATGTTTCTCCATGAACTCCGACATATCGACCCGCACCATGGCGCTGTCGTCGTCAAACAGGAAATCCGCAACCGCTTTCGTCAGTTCGGTCTTGCCGACGCCGGTTGGGCCCAGGAATAGGAATGATCCCAGCGGACGGTTTTCATCGTTCAACCCCGCGCGGGCGCGACGCACCGCATTGGCAACCGCCGTCACCGCGGTGTCCTGACCGATCACACGTCCGTGCAGGTCTGCTTCCATCCGCAGGAGTTTCTCGCGCTCTCCCTCCAGCATTTTGGAAGTCGGGATGCCAGTCCAGCGTTCGACTACCCCGGCGATCTGCTCGGGGCGCACGGCCTCTTCGACCATTGGCCCGTCCAGCTCACTGGCTTCTGCCTCGCTCAGCTGTTTTTCCAACCCCGGGATAACACCATAAGACAGCTCACCCGCGCGGGCAAGATTGCCGTCGCGCTTGGCCGCATCCAAATCAGCACGCGCCCGGTCCAGCTGTTCCTTCAGACCGCGAGCCGAGGCCAGTTTGTCGCGTTCTGCCTGCCATTGGGCCGTCATTTCGGCGGATTGCTCCTGAAGTTCGGCAAGCGACTTTTGCAGGCTGCCCAAGCGATCGCGAGAGGCCGCATCATCTTCCAGTTTCAGCGCCTCTTCCTCGATCTGCATTTGCAGGATCTGGCGATCCAGCGCATCCAGTTCTTCGGGCTTACTGTCCACCTGCATCCGCAGGCGCGCGGCGGCCTCATCCATCAAGTCGATTGCCTTATCTGGCAGAAAACGGTCGGTGATATAGCGATGTGACAGGGTGGCCGCCGCAACCAATGCCGCATCAGCGATCCGCACACCATGGTGCAGTTCGTATTTCTCCTTGATGCCGCGCAGGATGCTGATGGAGTCTTCGACAGTCGGCTCCTGCACAGTCACTGGCTGGAACCGCCGCGCCAGGGCTGCATCTTTTTCGACGTATTTGCGGTATTCATCCAAGGTGGTGGCCCCGATGCAGTGCAATTCACCCCGCGCCAAGGCTGGCTTGATCAGATTCGCCGCATCCATCGCACCATCGGATTTCCCGGCCCCGACCAGCGTATGCATCTCATCAATGAACAGGATGATCTCACCAGCGGCCTCGGTCACCTCGGTCAGGACCGCTTTCAGGCGCTCTTCAAACTCACCACGGTATTTGGCACCAGCAATCAATGCCCCCATGTCCAGGGACAGCAGCTGCTTGTCACGCAGGCTTTCGGGTACATCGCCATTCACGATGCGCAGCGCCATACCTTCGGCAATCGCAGTTTTACCTACGCCCGGCTCACCAATGAGGACCGGATTATTCTTGGTCCGGCGGCTGAGCACCTGCATGGCGCGGCGAATCTCTTCGTCACGGCCGATAATCGGGTCGATTTTACCATCGCGCACCGCTTGGGTCAGGTCACGAGCGTATTTTTTCAACGCCTCATAGCCATCTTCGGCACTGGCACTGTCGGCCTTGCGCCCCTTACGGATATCATTCACCGCCTCGTTCAGGCCCTGCGCCGTCACATGGCCAGCGGCCAGCGCCTCTTTTGCTTTGGATTTCACCATGCAAAGCGCCATCAGTACCCGCTCGACCGGCACAAAGCTATCCCCGGCTTTTTCGGCAATCTTTGCGGCCTCATCCAGAACCTTTGCGGTCTGACTGTCCAGATAGATGTCAGCGGAATTGCCCTGAACCTTGGGCAATTTCGAAACGGCCAGCTCTAGCGCCTGTACAACCTGTTCCGGGTTGCCGCCCGCACGGGTGATCAGATTGCTGGCCAGCCCTTGATCATCATCCATCAGCGCCTTCAGAACATGCTCTGGCATCAGCCGCTGATGATCCTCACGCCGTGCTATCGTCTGGGCTGCCTGCACAAAACCACGCGCCCGTTCTGTGAACTTATTCAAGTCCATCGTGCTCTCCTTATATAAGCGCCCCTTGGTGGCAACGCCCGCTTAGCGGCACGTCCCGGTCAGGGCCTCCTGTTCAATGTGGGAGATCTTCGCCTCGCTTCAAGATCACTATGCGGCAAATATGTCACCAAATCACTGACCCAGATCAAGTCCCTGCGCCGACCCAGGCTTTCGGTCGCACCACAGCGTGCCGGTTTCCCCCTTTCCCAAGGTCACCGTGCAGATTACAAGCAGGCGCAATCTCATGCCCGCCTGTATGCCTGATCCGCATACCATTGCGCCATCACACACGAGGAACCCACATGTCCGCAGCACATTCACCTCAGACACCCGCCGACGACCGCCTAATTGTGGCAATGGACGTGCCCAATGCCATTGCCGGGCTGAAACTGGCCGAAAGTTTGGGAGATGCCGTATCGTTTTACAAAATCGGGCTTGGCATGCTGACAGGCGGCGGGCTTGCTCTGGCGAATGAGCTGAAGCAGGAACAGGGCAAGCGCATCTTTTTGGACATGAAACTCTTCGACATCAGCGCCACAGTCGAGGCTGCGGTGCGTGGACTGGCGCAGTTCGACCTGGATTTCTTGACCGTGCATGGCGACCCGCATGTGGTACGCGCCGCCAAGGAAGGCGCCGCCGGCACCAACCTCAAGATCCTTGGTGTGACGATCCTCACGTCCCTGGACCGTACTGATCTGGACGAGGCGCTGATCAAATCCGGTGACATCCCCGATCTAGTGCAGGAACGCGCAGGGCTCGCCCTATCCGCAGGTGCCGATGGCGTGATTGCCAGCCCACAAGAGGCCGCACTGATCCGTGCGCTGCCCGAAGCCACAGGCAAGTTGATCGTTACCCCCGGCGTGCGTCCGGCTGGCGCAGCGTTGGGCGATCAGAAACGCGTCGCCACACCCGCCAGCGCGCTGGACGCCGGCGCCGATCATATTGTCGTGGGGCGCCCAATCTGGGCCGCCGATACTCCGCGTCGCGCAGCCGAGGACATACTCGCCAGCCTGCCGCGCTAGGCCTATCCTGAGCGTGCAGGCGAACCCGGCCTGACAGTTACACTTTTTCAACACGGACACCCCTCCAAGACGACGAGCCTTGGCGGGGTGTTCGTGTTTGATCAGCCATATTGGCCACACTTCCTGTGGCAATCGCCCAGATCGCCTAAACATTAGGCAGGAATAAAATATTTCATATGCCCTAGCCCACGTAGGGGGTTCAGGCGATTTTGACACAGATTACGCTGGGTCAAGCATTGGTTTTACAAGGTATTTTTGCATGGGATTGCTTCCAATTGCGCCATTTTGTCCTGTGCCCACAAAAGCACACATGTAAAGGTAGAATTACATAATCCTGTGCAAGCGGCTTTGCCCAGCGGACAAAATGACCGAGTCTGTAGAAGAGACACTCCCCTGACGACCTTGCTCTTCCTGAGGTTCGTCACCTCCCCCGCTACAGCAGCGGGGGTTCTTTCTTTTCAGCACCTGAAATTTGATCCAACCGAGACAGCCAGCATAGGCTATGCTGCGCCACCAGTTGTGAGAGGATGCAATAGGTAGCTTTGCAGATATTCGGCGAAATGGGGCACTGCCAGATCATGACCTATGTACCAGTCTGGCTGCACAAGCGCCCAACTCTGCCCTTCATCTCCTAATCGAATATCTCTCTCGCGTGTTGCGTGCAGATGCGTCACAAAGAACCAAACCACGCCATTGCATCGTTCATAGCTCCGGCGCCAGACCAAATCCGCCTCCGCCAGCACCAGCCCGACCTCTTCTTCGGTTTCGCGCAAAGCGCAGGCTTCCGGTGTCTCATCCCCCTCGCGCCCACCGCCAGGAAAATCCCAGTGGCCCGGATAGGGAATATGCGGATAGGCATCACGCTCAATCACCAACAGCCGGTCACCGATAAAAAGCGCCAGTTTGGCACCGTTAAATGTCATTACTGCTCTCACCATGTCAGATGGTCTAAAGACAATTGCTGCGCCAGAGGGTACTCTGAACGCCCTCGCAGCACCACGAGATTCCTTGCTTAACAGCGCCAAGTCATCCGATCCACGGTTCCCGTATCCATGCCAGACCGCCGCCGCCCACAATCCGAGATGGCAGATCATGGTGATCTGGATGCCAGCGCCGAAGCTGCTCAGCCTCTTCAGGTCCTGTGCCGGGAATGCCTGTCTTATGGCGTGCTAAAACCGAAAAATGATAAGACACCTATCGCGCGCCGCTGTCCACGCTGCCAAAGCCCAAGGATCAAGGCCCATCCAGAGCTATTTTCCCTCTCGATTGCCCATATGGATTGTGACGCCTTTTATGCCAGCGTGGAAAAACGCGACAATCCTGAGCTTGCTGACAGGCCCGTTGTGATCGGGGGGGGACGACGAGGCGTGGTATCGACAGCTTGCTACGTCGCCCGTATCCGCGGCGTGCGCTCGGCTATGCCGATGTTTCAGGCTCTAAAACTCTGTCCAGACGCCGTAGTGATCAAACCACGTATGAATGTCTATGTGGACGTCAGCCGCCAGATCCGCGCCTTGATGGATGAGCTGACCCCAGATGTTGAACCTCTGTCCCTGGACGAGGCGTTTATGGATCTATCCGGCACCCAACGCCTGCATGGCGCACCGCCGGCAGTTATGCTGGCGCGGCTGGTCAAACGAATGAAAGATGAACTGGGTGTCACCGGCTCTATCGGCCTGTCGCACAATAAATTCCTCGCTAAGGTTGCCTCAGATTTGGACAAACCGCGCGGGTTTTCGGTGATTGGCGCGGCCGAAACCGCCAGTTTTCTGCGTGATAAGCCGGTGCGCCTGATATGGGGTATTGGGCCCGCGGCGCAAGCCTCGCTGGAGAAGGCAGGCATTCGCAGTTTCTCTGACCTGCTGCGATGGGAGCGGGCGGATCTGAACGCCCGATTTGGATCGATGGGTGAGCGGCTCTGGCACCTGGCACGAGGCCAAGACCGGCGGCGGGTGTCCTCTAACGCCCCCATCAAATCAATTTCCAATGAGACGACCTTTTATGAGGACACCGCCAGTCTTGAGGTTCTGGACGGCCATCTGTGGCGCCTGGCGGAGAAAGTCTCAGATCGCGCCAAAGCCCGGCAGCTCGCAGGCCGTGTGGTGACGCTCAAGCTTAAGCGCGCCGATCACAGCAGCCTGACCCGCCGCCAATCACTGCGCGATGCTACCCAGATCGCCGATACCATCTATCGTACCGCCCGTGGCCTGCTGGATCAGGTTGGCGACGAAGGTCCCTATCGGCTGCTCGGCTGCGGCATTTCCGACCTGGTGCCCGAGATACAAGCCGATATTACCGGCGATCTTCTGGACCCGCAGGCTGGGCAGCGGGCCAAGGCCGAACGGGCCACCGATGCAATACGGCAAAGGTTCGGAAGCGACGCCATCCGTAAGGGGCGCGCGCTGCGCTGAGATAACGGATGCCTGTCGCGACTACTCGGCAGCAACCGGCAGCGGATCGCAGGTCAACCGAGACACATCTGCGACCACCTCGCTGAGAAGCGCCTGCAAGCCCGCAAAATTCGACGTCTTCTCAATGCGCGCTTCGTCCATGTAAAGACTACGATCAATTTCGACCTGAATCGCATGTTGACCGCGTGATGGCCGCCCGTAAGACTGTGTGATGTAAGCCCCGGCAAAGGGCGCGTTGCGCGCCACCCGCAAACCGGCCCCCACAAAAGCAGCCTCGACCTGATCCATAACATCTGCCGACGCAGCCGCGCCAAAGCGATCCCCCAAGACAACATCGGGCAATCCCACGCCGCGCCGCCCGGCAGCTGCAATCGCCTCATGTGGCATGGAATGACAATCAATCAACACGGCCTTGCCAAACCCCATGCGTGCCTGGTCCAGCAAGTGTTGCAGCGCCGCGTGATAGGGCCGCCAATACGTGGAGATCCGGTGGCGAGCCTCGGCACAGGTCAGTTTGCCGCGATAAATCGCCCGCCCGTGCGCCACCACTCGTGGCACCACACCCAGGCCCGAGGCCACCCGCGGATTTTGCCCCCGTTTGATCACCCCCTCAATCAGCGCAGGATCCAGTTCTTCGGTGGATCGGTTGAGGTCGACATAGGCCCGTGGCGCTTGCGCCATCAACAGCGGCATTCCGAATCGCGGTGCAGCGGCAAACAGTTCATCCACAAAAGCATCTTCTGAGCTGCGCAGCAGCAGCGGGTCGAGAATCGTCTGGGCCAAAAAGGCCGGACTATAGTTGGATCCACTGTGCGGTGAGGCAAAAACCACTCCAGACCGCAGTTCCGCCGGCCTTTCCACCAAATATACTGTGTTTGACATGCGGGCTCCGGCCAATCAGATACAAGAAACAGCATAGACCGGAAATTTCTGCGGTCAAAAGCTCTTGCACCCCTCTCCGACTCATTTTATAGACCCCTTCACCGGCGCGGTCATCCGCGCTCCATTTAGTTTTGGAGCCGGCCTAAAGCGTAGGTATTCATGGGCGATTAGCTCAGCGGTAGAGCACTTCGTTGACATCGAAGGGGTCACAAGTTCGAACCTTGTATCGCCCACCATGAATTCATTGTTCTGGTCTACGGATCGGAACCCCGCAACCCAGGCGCTGGTTCGCGCCGCAGAACAGGAGATAGGCCATGAAGGTCAAGAACTCACTCCGCTCGCTCAAGAACCGGCACCGGGATTGCCGCATTGTGCGTCGCAAGGGCCGTGTATATGTGATCAACAAAACCCAGCCGCGTTTCAAAGCGCGCCAAGGTTAATGATCTGACACAGCTCAGCTGATTTTAGAAAGCCGCATCTTCGGATGCGGTTTTTTTCGTTTTAAAATCTCGCACTGCCAGCACCTCTTAGCCTCAATAGCTGCGATCTCTTTTTCCGATTGTTTTTGTCGGTTTTAGTTTGCATCCGTTTCAAAATTCTTTATCTGAGAAAATCAGTCGGGTTCCTGGCCCTTATGGCCACGACCCCAGAGAATTCTGAATAGATGGGATGTACCATGCTGAAATCCACCACCATTCTAGCAGGCGCGCTGATCGCCGCCGTTGCAACCACTGCCGCAGCCGAGGGCGAGCTGAACCTCTACTCCTCGCGCCACTACGACACCGACGAACGGCTCTATTCCGATTTTGAAGAAGCCACTGGCATCACGATCAACCGCATCGAAGGCAAAGCCGACGAGCTGATCGCCCGAATGAGCGCAGAGGGCGCGAACTCGCCCGCTGACATCCTGCTGACCGTTGATACCTCGCGTCTGGCCCGTGCCAAGAACGAAGGCCTGCTGCAGGCTATCGACAGCGACACGCTGGAAGCCCGCGTTCCCGGCTACCTGCAAGACGCAGACAATCAGTGGTTCGGTTTCTCGCAGCGCGCGCGCATCATCTTCTTTGACAAGGCAGATGTCGCTACCCCGCCAAAGACATATCTGGACCTCGCGGATCCGGCCTACAAAGGGCAGGTCTGCATTCGCTCTTCGACCAACACCTACAACCAGACTTTGCTGGCCTCTATCGTCACGCACCACGGTGAAGAAGCTGCAACCGATTGGGCCAAAGGCGTTGTCGCCAACATGGCGCGCGCTCCGCAGGGTGGCGACACAGATCAGCTGCGCGGCATTGTCTCTGGCGAGTGCGAAATTGCGGTTGGCAACAGCTACTACTTTGCCCGCTCCATCCGTAAGGACGTGAAAGGCCTGTCGGCAGAGCGCGACATGATCGGTTGGGTCTTCCCTGCGCAGGACGCAGAAGGTGCCCACATGAACCTGTCTGGTGCTGGTGTGGCCGTGAATGCGCCGAACAAGGAAAACGCCGTTAAGTTCCTCGAATACCTCGCCTCTGATCAGGCGCAGCAGTATTTCTCGGCTGGTAATGATGAATATCCTGCGGTTCCCGGCGTTGCCCTGGCCCCCAGCATCGCAGCACTCGGTCACTTCAAACCGGATGATGTTCAGCTGTCCGATGTCGCCAAGAACATCCCCACCGCGCAAAAGATCTTTGATCAGGTGGGCTGGGAATAATCCCGATCTAACTATCGAACATTGCGGCCGTATACGTTGGCTGCAAACGGAAAAGGCGCAGAAATTCCTGCGCCTTTTTCGATATCACCGGGCCTGTAGAATCACCGGGTCTGTAGCTGTGCGGTCATTCCGCAGGCGAAACCTGGTCCGAAACACTACCCCGCCCCTTGGGCATCAGGCGCGACAGCGCATAGGCCGCAATATATAGGCCTAGCCCAAAGGAGAAATGTGACATCAGGCTTTTTAGCCGGGCTGCGTCCGGGTTGGGTTTATTAGCAGCCATAATCCCGAGCCCCAGCGCAGGCTGTAAGATAAAGAACGGCGCGACAACCGTTATCAACCCAAAGACAATTGGCGCGATGGGACCCGGCTGTAGTAGCTGACGTTCCCCTGCCAGCGCGACGAATACGGCGGCAAAGATCACGCCAACAATATAGTGCGCCGTCCAGCCGAGCGCTGCTTCGTTGGTGACCAGTGTGACCTTGCGGATGCTGTCATGCACAAACATGCCATCGGGCATATGACCCAACCAACGTCCCACAAGGGCAAAATTGCTTTGCGGTACGCCAAACAACGCATCAGCGGCAATTGCCCAGAGATCCATAAAAGCTGTCGCGCCCAGCCCAAGCAGGACAATGCGGAGAATCAGTTCATTGCGGTTTAACACGGTTTCCATCCCTCTTGTGACACCTATCCCCTCGGGCATAGTGCGCCTGGGGGTTGCAATGATTTTAGATCGTCATAACCACCTGCGGCCAATTGCATTGTTTGAGGGTCGACCCCAGCAATGCTGAGACACAACCGGGCCGAGGAATACTGCTATTCTGCTTGCGCTCCCCCAGCATCAGCGAGAGGCTGGACCTATCGCCCATGACCGCCTATAGATCCGAGCCGAGATCCGGGATGCTAAGCGAGGGGAATAGGCCATGCGTGACCAGACCAAAACAGTGGATCTTTGCCAATGAACCGTATTCCGGTCACCATCATCAGCGGCTATCTTGGGGCCGGGAAAACCACGCTGATCAACCGGCTGCTGAGCGAAGATCATGGATTGCGCCTCACCGTCTTGGTCAACGACTTTGGCCGCATCAATATCGACGAAGCTTTGCTACAAGACGGCAGCTCGGAAACCATTGCGCTCAGCAATGGATGCGTGTGTTGTACGCTTGGCGAAGATTTGACTGCTGCATTGCACCGCATCCTACAAGCCGACAACCACCCCGACCATATCGTGATTGAGGCCAGCGGTCTCTCCGATCCGGTCGCCATCGCCAATACCGTCGTGAACGAAGCCCAGCTTTCTTATGGTGGCATCATCACCGTTGCTGATGGTGAAAACCTGAATGACCTGCTGACCGATGACCTGCTGCGCGCGCAGGCTAGCCAGCAGATCCGCTCGGCGGATCTGGTCCTGATCAGCAAATGTGATGCACCCTCTGACAGGGTGATGGCACAGCTGGAAGAACTGGGCGCACGCAGTCCCACCGTGCTAGACGACGCCCCCATCGCGGATTTACTGTTTGATATTCTGCCTCTGCCCGTGGGCTCAGCTGCCGAAAAATCCGCCCACCGGGCCTATTCAACCTGGCATCATCGCAGCAGCAAGCCGATGGACCGCTGCAAGCTGGGCGACAAACTGGCCAGCCGTCCCGCCGGGCTCTACAGGATGAAGGGTTTCGTTCTCACAAACGGTGGCGGCTACGAATTGCATGTAGTTGGACGGCAAGTCTCTGCCAAACGCTGTGACGCCCAAGAAACCGTACTGGTTGCCCTCGGCCCTGCAAAGCGGATCTCCAGAGAAGACATCGAAGCCTGGTGGCAGGCCTGAACAGGTCCTGCCAGAGACCGAGTCAGCTGCGTCGCCCAACCTGTCGGCAAATCAAGATCACCGGCAACAACCCCACCAGCATGATAACCAGTGATGGGACCGCCGCGCCCTCTAACCGTTCGTCAGAGGCCAGTCGATAGGCCTGAACCGCCAGTGTGTCATAGTTAAAGGGTCGCATGATCAGCGTTGCTGGCAGCTCTTTCATGACATCCACAAACACGATCAGCATTGCTGTCATCAGGCTGGGTGTCAGAATCGGCAGGTGAACGCGCCGCAGCATGCCAAGCGGGCTTTGGCCAAGAGATCTCGCCGCCGCATCCATATTGGCATGAACCGTCGCCTGCCCTCCTTCATAGGCCCCAAGTGCTGCCGCCAGGAAACGCACCATATAGGCCGCGACCAATAGCCAAATTGATCCGGTGACCAACAGACCGGTGCGGATCTCAAAATTGGCCCGCATCCAAGCATCCAGAGTGTTGTCGAACGCCGCAAAAGGCACCATCAACCCCACCGCAATTACCCCGCCAGGCACCGCATACCCAAGTCGCGAGACATGCCCGGCCAATGCAGATGGCCGCCCCGGTCGCAGCCGCTGATAGAACCCCAGGCTAACCGCTGCTGCAACCGTCAGCGCGGCGGCGGTGATCGCAAGGGTGACAGAGTTCTGCAAGAATCCAAGATACCGCTTGCTGAACAGGTTTTGTTCGGACTCCATCCCCATCTGCGCAAGGATGATCACCGGCAGCGCGAACCCCAGCAACACCGGCAGCGCACAAAGCACAAAGGCCAGAGCCGCCCGCGCACCTCGCAGATCAACCGGCGGCATCTTTGCCTGATGTTTCCCTGCGTGGTGGTAGCGCGCCTTGCCGCGTGTTGCGCGCTCTGCCACCGCCAACGTCAGGGCAAAGCCCAGAAGACATAACGCCAGTTGCGCCGCCCCTGCCCGGTCCGCCAGTGAAAACCAGCTTGTATAAATACCGGTGGCAAAGGTCTGCACACCGAAATAACTTACTGTGCCGAAATCCGCGATTGTCTCCATCACCGCCAGCAACACCCCCGAGGCAAGCGCAGGCCGCGCCATCGGCAGGCTGACCCGCCAGAACGCCTGCAGTGAAGTGTTGCCAAGCGCCCGCGCCGCCAAAAATGCACCCGCGCTTTGCTGTAGAAAGGCCGCGCGGGCGAGCAAATAAACATACGGGTAAAGCACCAGCACAAGCATCAAGGCCGCGCCTCCGACCGAACGGATTTCCGGGAACCAATAATCGCGCGGACCCCAGCCGGTCATCTGACGCAAACTTGTCTGCACGATGCCGGGATGGTCCAGAACAAATGTATAGGCATAAGCCAGCACATAGGCCGGGAAGGCCAGCGGCAGGATCATTGCCACCTCCATCACTCGCACTCCAGGGAACCGCGTCATTGTCACCAGCCAAGCCGCGCCAACGCCAACCAGACCCGTGCCAAGCGCGACCAACAGGACCAGTATCAGGGTGGTACCCGCATAGCCGGGTAAGACGGTTTCGCCTAGATGTCGGATCGTCTCTGTTCCGCCGGTCAGAGCCGCAAGCGCGACTGCCAGCATCGGCAGCAGGCAGGTCAGCGCCACCATCCACCCAACAGCGGCAAACAGCACACCGCCTGGTTTATTGCGGCGGCCCGCAGGCCCATTTGCCTGTGCGTTGGGTTGCCCATTGGGAGTGCCAACCTTGGCAGTAGACGGGGAAATCGGAGTAGTCTTCGACATGAATACGGGCCTGCGTCAGTGCAGCCCTCTATTTCGATCATTTTCGTCGGAAATGCCAGTGCCAATGCCCTGACGCAACCATTCGCCGCGCCCTGCGTCGCGCCAGCGACAACGGCTGACCAGACAGAAAAATTGGTGCGACCGGTGGGAGGAACTCGGTCGCACCTGCATCACCCCGCCAATAGGAGAGGATCAATCGTAGCTGCGCTGATCTTCGATCACCAAGCCGTCCTTGGGCAAAGCACCGGGTGCAACAACTTCAATGCGCCCTTTCAGCTTCAACACTTCGACCACCGAGCGGCCAAATGCCACCTCATCGCCAGACTGCGCTTCGATCTGAACGGTCATCGCATCCATTTCGCCGTCGCGGCTGGCAATGACCCGCGCCTTGACGATCTCATCGTGCTTGTCGACCAGTGCCGCTACCTGTTCAGGGCGGACAAACATGCCCTTGATCTTGGTGGTCTGATCAGCGCGCCCCATCCAGCCTTTGATCCGCATATTGGTTCGCCCGCAGGGCGATGCCCCCGGCAAAACAGCGCTCAGATCGCCAGTGGCAAAACGGATCAACGGGTAATCGGGGTTCAGCGTGGTCACCACGACTTCGCCCACCTCACCGACAGCAACCGGGATGCCGGTGCCGGGGGTTACAATCTCGACGATGATCTGTTCATCAACGATCATCCCCTCCATCGCAGCGCTTTCATAGGCGATATTGCCCAGATCCGCCGTCGCATAGGATTGCAGACAGGTGATACCGCGATCTGCATATTCCTGACGCAGAGAGGGGAACAGCGCCCCGCCACCCACAGCGGCTTTGGTAAAGCCCAGCTTGACGCCCATGGCATCCGCCTTGTCGAGGATCACCTTCAGGTAGTCGGGGGTGCCAGCATAAGCGGTCGCGCCCACATCACGCGCAGCAGTGACCTGCAATTCGGTCTGACCGGTGCCCGCAGGCAATACAGCCGCACCAACCGCACGCGCGCCATTTTCAAAGATCATCCCGGCAGGTGTCAGGTGGTAGCCAAAGCAGTTCTGCACCACATCACCGGGCCCAATACCTGCCGCATGCAGGAAGCGGCCCATGCGCCACCAGTCGTGATCAACGCCACCCGGTTCATAAATCGGGCCCGGGGATTGGAACACATGCGCAAAGCCGTTGGCTGGCTTCACCGTAAAGCCGCCAAATGGTGGATGTGCGGCCTGCGCCTTGCTGAGATCGGATTTGCGCAGCACCGGCAGCGCGGCCAGATCAGCAACCGTGGTGATGGTTGCCGCGTCCACATCGCGCAGGCTATCACCATATCCCGGCGCAGTTTGTGCGCGGGCGATCTGTGCTGGCAACTGTCGTGACAAATCAGCAGCACGGGCATCGGCACTACGGGTCTCTAACGTGTCAAAATTGCTCATGTCGGTCCTCCGCCTCAGCTCAACCACCGCTTCCGGCGGCGATAGGATCGCACGTCCCGAAAGCTCTTGCGCCCGTCATCGGACATCCCGAGATAGAATTCTTTTACATCCGGGTTCTCACGCAGATCAGCGGCAGGACCATCCATCACCACCCGACCTGATTCCAATATGTAGCCATAGTGCGAATAACGCAGCGCAACATTGGTGTTCTGCTCAGCCAACAGGAACGTCACGCCTTCGTTTTCATTGATAGATTTCACGATCTCAAAAATCTGTTCCACCAGCTGCGGTGCCAGACCCATCGATGGCTCATCCAGTAGGATCGTCTCAGGACGGCTCATCAATGCGCGCCCCATGGCCACCATTTGCTGTTCGCCGCCAGAGGTATAGCCAGCCTGACTGCGGCGTCGTTCCTTCAGGCGTGGGAAATAGCTATAGACCATTTCCAGGTCGCGCTGGATGTTCGCATTGCCATCGCTGCGCGTATAGGCGCCGGTCAGCAGGTTTTCCTCAACGGTCAGATGTTCAAAACAGTGACGGCCTTCCATCACCTGAATAACACCTTTTTTGACCAGTTCGGCAGGGTCCCGGTCCTGAATGCGCTCACCGCGATAGCTGATCGACCCTTTCGTGACCTCGCCCCGCTCGGAGTGCAGCAGGTTTGAAACCGCCTTAAGTGTTGTCGTCTTGCCCGCGCCATTGCCGCCCAGCAATGCGGTGATCCCGCCCTTGGGCACCTTCAGGCTAACACCCTTCAAAACGAGGATAACGTGATTGTAGATCACTTCGATGTTGTTGACCTCAAGCAGGGTCTCTGCCTGAACATCGGTGGTTTTGGCTGCATCCAGCATCTGTTGTTGTCCTCACGCGGTCCCGACCCGGTCTGCCCTGTGCCGGGTCTGTCTGAGGTGCGGCCCTCGCGCGCCGCACCGGATGATTTACGCGCCATGGTTGGGCGCGGTTCAGGCTGGCCCGCCCCCGCAAACCGGGGCCGGGCCGCTACTGTGTTACTTGCAGCCTGTCTCGATGTTGTTTTCCTTGGCATAGGCCATGGAATCTTCCTCAATCAGCGGCTGGATCACATCACGATCGCTGGGTGCGAAATCACTGATCAGGTTCCAGGTTTTGGCCGAGGCATCCCACTGGGTCATACCAACCAGACCGGGGCCACCGTGGTTTTCACAGGACACGTTGAAAGAGGGGCCAAAATACGGCATCCCCAGCGCCGACATCCGCGCTTCGGGCATTTCAAGCGCTTCCATGCCATCGCGCATCATCGCCGGGGTGATGTCGTTGGTGCCATGGATTTCCTGAGCGGTCTTGGCTGCCTCAACCGCGAGCATCGCTGCGTACATGCCACGGTTATATAGCACATTGCCGACCTGATCGCCGGCACCAGCCGCAAGACCCTTATCAACGACATAGCTCTGCATATCATCGAACACCGGGAAATCGCGACCAACCCCGTGGAACGTCACAGCCTTGTAACCATTGGCCTTGTCGCCAGCAGACATCACGTCGTGCTCAGCACCGGACCACCACACACCAATGAAATTCTCCATTGGGTAACGGGTGTTGGCGGCTTCCTGAATGGCAACTTGGTTCATCACGCCCCAGCCCCACATGATCACGAAATCCGGGCGGTCGCGGCGGATCTGCAGCCACTGGGATTTCTGTTCCTGACCGGGGTGATCCACCGGCAAGGTCGACAGGGTAAACCCGTGTTTTTTGGACAGCTCTTCCAGCGTGCGGATCGGTTCCTTGCCGTAAGCAGAGTTGTGGAACAACAGCGAGATCTTCTTGCCGTTCAGATCACCACCATTTTCCTCAAGGAGGTAATTGATGATGCCGGAGGCGCCATCCCAGTAGTTGGCGGGATAGTTGAAGACGTTGCTGAACACTTCGCCGTTGGCAGCCGAGGTGCGGCCATAACCCATGGTGTGCAGCGGGATACCGTCAGCGGTCACTTTGGGAATCAGCTGATAGGTGATACCTGTGGACAGCGGTTGATAGACCAGCGCGCCTTCGCCCTTGGTCGCCTCATAGCATTCCACACCCTTCTCGGTGTTGTAGCCGGTCTCGCATTCGATGACCTTGGCCTTGACACCATTGATGCCGCCATCACGCTCATTCACCAGGGTGAAGTAATCCGCATAGCCATCCGCGAAGGGGATACCGCCAGCGGCATAGGGGCCGGTGCGATAGCTCAGCGACGGAAACACCAAGTCTGCCATGGCAGGGCCTGCGGCCATCACGGCGCCAAGCGCCAAAGTAGTCAGTTTCATTTTCATCGGGTCTCATCCTCCCTTGAATTGTCCGATGTGGATCACGACGGGGTTTGATCTTGTTGTTTCCCCGCAGTCTTGCTTGGCCTGCCCCGCCTAGTGCGGGAAGGGCCAGAGTCTCAATTTTTCTTTGGCGACGCGCCACAGCTGGGCGATGCCATGCGGTTCCGCGATCAGGAAAATCACGATCAACGCACCGACAATCACCAGCTGGATATGCGCGACGATATCGGTGGGCCAGCCCAGCACATCGACGCCGACCACCTTCAGCACCACTGGCAGCAGCACCAGGAAAGCCGCCCCAGCAAAGGAGCCAAAGATCGACCCCAAGCCACCAATGATCACCATGAACAGCACCAGGAACGATTTATTGATGCCAAAGGCCTCGCCCACTTCGACCGCGCCCAGATAGACCGAAAAGAACAGCGCGCCGGAGACACCGATAAAGAAACCCGACACCCCAAAGGCCGACAGCTTGGCCTTCAGCGGGTTCACCCCGATGATTTCGGCGGCGATATCCATATCGCGGATCGCCATCCAGCTGCGGCCCACGGTGCCACGGGTCAGATTACGTGCAATCAACGCACAAAAGGCGAGGAAGATCAGGCTGAACAAATATGTGGCCCAGGCCGGCGCGTTTGGACCGGTGATGATAATGCCAAACACATCCCGTTCGGGCGCGCTGATCTGGCCAGAGGCGGAATAGTTGTAGAACCATGGCACCCGGTTGAAGAGCCACACCAGAAAGAACTGGGCCGCAAGTGTCGCCACCGCAAGATAGAACCCTTTGATGCGCAGTGATGGCAGACCGAACGCGATGCAGACCAACGCCGTGATGCCGCCGGCCAGCAGCACGTGGATGAACATGCTCATTTCCGGGAATGAGGTCATCAGCTTGTAGCAGGCATAAGCCCCCACCGCCATGAACCCACCCGTCCCAAGCGAAACCTGACCGCAGTAACCCACCAGAATATTCAGGCCAATTGCGGCAATCGAGTAGATCAGAAACGGCAGTAGGATGGCGTTTGCCCAGTAGTCATTTACCACAAAAGGCACGACAAGGAACGCCAGCGCCAGCACCACGTAGTAGCGATACCGGTCAAACTTGATCGGGAAGGTCTGGCTGTCCTCTTGGTAGGAGGTTTTGAAATCTCCGGCTTCACGGTAGAACATGGCTCAAATGCTCCCTTCTTGCTGCGCGCGGTTTCTCTGACCCGCGTCAAGTTGATTTGTCTTGCTTGCATAGCCGCTCAGTTCGGCCGTGCGGGCGAGCCGCAGATAGGCAAGAACACCGGTGATCAGACCCGTCGACGCCAATAGGGATGCCGTAACCATCTGCGCTTCAGAGAACCCTTCGGCGGTCAGCGCAAGATAGCCAAATGCCCAAAAACCGGCCCAGGCGATGACATTTACGATGGCGATCAGCTTGGTCATCTGGCGCCTCCGCCGTTAACCATTCCTTCGTATTTCCGGGTTTTGCCACATTTCGCCCCAATATTTTTGCCAAACTTACTGTGGGAAAAGTGAGTGGGAACGATGAGTGCAATTTTGCAGGAAATCCGGCGGCTGGAAGCAGCGCGGGACAGGGGAGACATGTCTCCCGAAGAATTTTCGCGGACCAAGGACCAGCTGCTCAGCATGGTCGAAGAAGCGACGGTATTGCCGCGGGCCGACCGCCAGGCGCAGGCACGCGCACGACCGTCCGTCGATGCGACACCCGGTGCCTGGGGCATGTTGGTTTTGGCGCTTTGCGCGGCGGGCGGCATGACGCTTCTGGTCGGGCAGCTGATCGGCGACGTGACAATAGCCTTTACGCTGGTGGTCACTGTGTTTGCCGCCATTGTCATCGCCGCCTTCCGACGTCTGGAAGGCTGAACCGGGTGGCGCAGTGCGGCCCCGTACCGCTGGGGCCGTGCGCGGTTCTGGAATCTCTCAGACCCGTTCAATGATCTTCTCCCCGAACAGGCCTTGTGGGCGGAACACCAGGAACAACAGCGCCAACACATAGGCAAACCAGTTCTCGGTCGCGCCACCAACCAAGGGGCCGATCATGAATTCGAACAGTTTCTCGCCGACGCCGATAATCAGACCACCTACGATGGCACCAGGGATCGAGGTAAAGCCGCCCAGCATCAGCACTGGTAGGGCCTTTAGCGCGATCAGCGACAGTGAGAACTGCACGCCGGATTTGGTGCCCCACATAATGCCCGCGACCAGTGCGACAAAGCCCGCAACCGACCAGACCAGCACCCAGATAAAGTTCAGCGAGATACCAACCGACAGCGCTGCCTGATGGTCATCCGCCACAGCCCGCATCGCGCGACCCTGTTTGGTATATTGCGCAAAAGCAACCAGCCCCATCACCAGCAGCGCGGCGATAATCGTGGCCACAATGTCGAGGTTGTCGATGAAGAACCCGTAGTCAAAGATCTGATAGGTCGTCTCATCAATCCACAGGTTGATGCCCTGCGGCAATCCCACGTCCAGCGTCTTGATCTCAGACCCCCACATCAGGTCCGCCACACCTTCAAGGAAATAGGCCAGACCGATCGTGGCCATAAACAGAATGATCGGTTCTTGCCCTACCAGATGGCGCATAACGAAATGCTGTACCATCCAGGCCAGAATGATCATCACCCCTACTGTCAGCACGATCGCGACAAAGGACGGCACCGTCCAGCCAAAGTGAGTGATGTGACCGCCAAAGATCGCGTTGATCACATGGGAGAACGGCACCTGACCATTCATGATCCCGACCAGCGTCATCGCGGCAAACAGCGCCATAACACCCTGCGCGTAGTTGAAGATGCCCGAGGCCTTGTAGATCAGGACAAAGCCCAGCGCGACCAGCGCATAGAGCACCCCCGCCATCAGGCCATTCAGCGTGACTTCCATCGCAAAGACGAGTTGTTCAGGCATCTCGCTCTCCTCCTGCAAGTTTCGTCAAAGACGCTTGCCAAAAATTTCCGAAATTTATTCCACAGCCCAGATACTCAATCATGGGCAACCCCCAGATAGGCGTCGATCACGTCCTGATTGTTACGCACCTCGTCCGGCGTGCCGTCGCCAATCTTCTTGCCGTAGTCCATCACAACAACGCGGTCGGACAGATCCATCACCACGCCCATGTCATGTTCGATCAAAGCGATGGTGGTTCCAAATTCATCATTCACATCAAGGATAAAGCGGGACATGTCCTCTTTTTCCTCGACGTTCATGCCGGCCATAGGTTCATCAAGCAGCAACAGCTTTGGCTCGGCGGCCAGGGCACGGGCCAGCTCGACCCGTTTCTTCAAACCGTAAGGCAAGCGTGCAACCGGCGTCTTGCGGATTGCCTGGATCTCCAGAAAATCAATGATCCGCTCAACCGCTTCGCGGTTCTTCGTCTCTTCGGCCTCGGCCTTGCCGCTCCATATCGCCTGCTGAAAGATGTTGGTCTTCATGTAGTTGAGACGTCCGGTCATCACATTGTCCAGCACGCTCATGCCGTCGAACAGCGCGATATTCTGGAACGTCCGCGCGATACCTTGGCGGGCGATCTCATAGGGGCGCATCTGCGGGCGCGGCTTACCGCGAAACAGCACCTCGCCTTCTTGTGGGACATAAAAGCCCGAGATTACGTTCAGCATCGAGGATTTGCCTGCGCCGTTTGGGCCGATGATGGCCCGAATCTCGCCTTCGCGGATATCAAACGAAATATCCTTGATCGCCACCACGCCGCCAAAGCGCAGAGTGATGTTTTTCATCTCCATCACCACGCCGCCGATCTTGCGCCCGTCCTCGGTGATATAGCCGTCTTCCATATCCTTCACGACACCGCGCCTCTCGCCTTGTGGGTTTGTTTGCTATGGCTCTGCACCGCTGATGCAGCTCTTGTGATCACCTGTCTCATTCGGCGGCCACCGCTTGTGGTGTCACCGGCACGACTTTGGCATCAATGATATCCAGCGTCGCGCTGATCGCGCCTTTGCGGCCATCTTCATAGGTTACTTCAGTCTGGGTCGAGATTTGCGAAGACCCATCATAAAGTGCTGCGATGATGTCGGAATATTTATCCTCGACCACCACGCGGCGCACTTTTCGGGTCCGGGTCATCTCGCCATCGTCGGCGTCCAGCTCTTTATGCAGCACGACAAAGCGGTGCACCTGACACCCTGATAGCATGACATCCTGCGCCACCGACTCGTTGACAGTTTCGACATGCTCCCGAATGGATTGCAGCACCTTCGGATGACCCGCCAGTTCCTGATAGGATGCATAGGCGATATTGTTCCGCTCCGCCCAATTGCCCACCGCGGTCAGGTCGATATTGATAAAGGCAACACAGCGATCCCGGCCATTGCCGAATAGCACGACTTCCAGAATATCCGGATAGAATTTCAGCTTGTTCTCAACGTATTTGGGCGCAAACATCGCCCCGTCCGCCATTTTGCCGACATCCTTGGCACGGTCGATAATCCGCAGATGGCCACTGCCCTCCTCAAAGAAGCCTGCGTCACCGGTTGCAACCCAACCCTCTGCATCCTTGGTCGAGGCCGTGGATTCCGGGTTTTTGTAATACTCAACAAAGGTCCCCGGCGAGCGGTAGAAAATCTCACCATTGTCGGCGATCTTGATCTCCACATCGGGGGCCGGAACACCCACGGTATCGGCACGCACCTCACCATCGGGCTGCACGGTGATGAACACCGTCGCCTCGGTCTGACCATAGAGCTGTTTCAGATTGATTCCCAACGAGCGATAAAAATCGAAGATTTCCGGTCCGATTGCCTCACCTGCGGTATAGCCAACGCGAATGCGGCCATAGCCCAGCGTATCTTTCAGCGGGCCGTAGACCAGCAGATCACCCAGTTTGTACTTCAGCCGGTCTATCAAACCGACGGGGCGTCCATCCAGAATGTCGCCCCCCACCTTCTTGGCATGCGCCAGAAAGTGGTGGAACATCTTGCGCTTCAGCGTGCTCGCGTCTTCCATGCGGATCATGACGCTGGTCAGCTGACCTTCGAAAACACGCGGCGGCGCGAAGAAATAAGTTGGCCCGATTTCGCGCAAATCCGTCATCATGGTGTCGGCGCTTTCGGGACAGTTCACGCAGAATCCACACCAGTAGGCCTGCCCGACCGAGAAGATGAAATCACCAACCCAAGCCATCGGTAGATAAGAAAGAATATTCTCGCCCGCAGTCAGCTTGTCGAAATCAGCAGAATTCTTAGCACTTTCGATCACATTGCGATTGGAGAGCACCACGCCCTTGGGCTTACCCGTGGTACCAGACGTGTAAAGCATCACACAGGTGCTGTCGTAGGTCAGCTTGGCCTTGCGGGCCTCCAGATCAGGGGTCCATTCATCGCGCGCGGCGCGGCCTTGGTCCTGAACATGCGCATAGTCATGCAGCGCATGGTGGTCATATTTGCGAAGACCGCGTGGATCCAGATAGATGATCTGTTCCAGATTGGTCAGCTCGTCCTGAATCTCGATGACCTTATCAACCTGTTCCTGGTCACCCGCGATTACAAACCGTGCACCGCAGTGGCCCAGCACATAAGCCATCTCTTCCGCCACCGCGTCCTGATATAGGGGGACGGGCACCGCGCCTACGGATTGTGCCGCAACAATCGCCCAGTACAGATACGGGCGGTTGCGTCCGATGATGGCGATAAAATCTCCCTCGTTGACCCCAAGGTTGATCAACCCAAGCGCCAGCGCCTCGATTTCCTTCTGGGTCTCGGACCAGGTCCAGCATTGCCAAATGCCGAATTCCTTTTCCCGATAGGCTTGGCGGTCGCCAATCTGCGCCGCATTGCGTTCAAGCAGCGCCGGCAGGGACATCATCCCTGCGGCACCCGACTGCGTCTGAGCCACGTTCTTTCTCCTCCCCTTTCCGACCCATGCGGCCGGACTGATCGCTACCCGCGATTCTGATCCCGATTAGGGACGGCCTTATGCTAAGGCGTCAACTTTTTCCTGATGTTTTCCCAAATCTTACAAATTGTAACAGCAGTTCACCCAGCGCGCATCCCAGCGTCCTTCGTCGCAGGCACCCCCCTTTGCGTTGGCGCGTCGGGATGCTAGCCATGCGCCGGGGGGACAGCATGACCAGGTCAGAAAAACACCGCGCCACGATGACCACCGCCGGGCTCAATCTGATTGCCCAGGCCATGTCGATCTATGACAGCGACTTGCAACTGGTGGTCTGCAACCAGCGCTTTCAAGAGATGTTCGCCCTGCCCGGTCCGCTGATTACCCCGGGCGCGCGGTTTGACGAAACCATCCGCCATATCGCAACCAGCGGCGAATACGGACCTGTTGATGATATCGAGGGGTTCGTCAAACAACGCGTTGATCAGGCACTCGACTTTGTGCCCCATTATCTTGAGCGTGAACGCGCCAATGGGCAGGTGATTTCGATCGAAGGAGCGCCGCTGCCGCAGGGGGGCTGGGTCACCGTCTATACCGACATCACCCGCACCAAGCGAATCGAACAGCTGTTGCGCGCCCGCTCCGAGGAAATGTCAGATCAGTTGATCGTCCATACCGAAGAACTATCGGCCACCAACCGGAAACTGGCCGCCACGATCACCGCACTTGAAGAGGCCAAACGTCAGCTAACCGAGATGGAAGCCCGCACCCGCCTCACGACCGAGATGATGCCTGCCCATATCGCCCATGTGGATGCCGAAGGGTACTATACCTATACCAACCGGCGCCTTAGCTCTGTCTTTCCCAGCCGTCCTTCCGAAATTCTCGGCACACATATTGCAGAGGCGCTCGGCGCGGCGGCCTATGACAAGATCGCGCCGCATCTGCTTGCGGCCTATCAGGGCGAAAACCCGGTGTTTGAATTCACCGAAGACCACGACAGCCGTCGCATTCGGGTCGCTTTTACCCCCGACAACACCGGCGGCGTCTTTATCCTGTCGATGGATGTGACAGAAGAAACCCAGACCCGAGTCGCTCTGCAACAGGCCCGCCGCCGTGAGATGGCTGCACAGATGACCAGCGGGTTGGCGCATGATTTCTCAAATCTGTTGACCATCATTCTGGGTATGCAGGGCAAACTGGCCAAATCCGACTTGGCTCCCGAGGCCGCCGATCTGGTCCAGGCAACTCTGTCGGCGGCGCGTCGTGGCGGGCGCCTCCTGAACCGCATTGCCGAAATGACGGGTCACCGCAGCCTGCGCCCGCGCGCCACTGACCTGCACGCCCTGCTGCAGGAATTGAAGCTGCTGGCAACGCCGTCGCTGCCGCAGGGCATGGGCCTCAGCATTGTGGATCATACCCCGGATGTGCGGCTGCTGCTGGATCCCGGAAAACTACAGGATGCGCTGCTGAACCTCATCCTGAATGCGCGCGATGCCTGCGGCAGCCAGGGGCAGATCACCGTCAGCGCCCATGTGGTTGGCCAGACCTGGCTGGAAGTCAGCGTTACCGACAGCGGACCCGGCTTTTCAAAAACCGCCCTTGAAAAGGCCCTTAATCCGTTTTTCACCACCAAAGGTGGCGAAGGCTCCGGCCTTGGCTTGCCAATGGTCTATGATATGGCCAAATCCACCGGCGGCGACATGCGCATCGGCAATACCGTATCGGGTGCCAGCGTTACCCTGCGCATTCCATACCGCCTTGCCCCAGATGCTGCTGGCGGGCTGGCGCTGCTGGTTGAGGACAGCGAAGAGCTGCGCGCCACCTTCCGCGATATGCTTATTGATCTTGGTTACGCCGTGGTAGAGGCGACCAGCGTAGACGAAGCCTGCGCGCTCGCCGCTGATATTGATGGCATTTCGCTGGTATTGTCAGATATCAAGTTGCAAGGCAGCGCCACCGGTATTGATCTGGCGGACCGCTTGCAGGGATCTCGTCTGCCCTGCATTCTGATGACCTCTCTGCCAACCAGCAATCCCTTGTTTCGCACCGCCCTGAAACGCTGCCCGGTGCTGCAAAAACCCTTTACCACCCATCAGCTTTCAGCGCTGATCAAATCGGAACCCGCCGCATGAGCAGACCCCTGATCACCATTCTCGACGACGAGCCGGAGATCCGCAGGATCCTCACCGACACGCTGGAAGAGGCCGGGTTTCGCACCCAGAGCTTTGCCCGCGCGCGTGAATTTGAGGCCTCGCTGAATCGAGTAACCCCTGATGTCTGCCTTGTTGATCTGTCGCTGCCCGACACCGATGGTTTGGCACTGGTGCACCGGCTGGCCTTGGAACAGGGCGCGGCAGTGATCATCATTTCAGGTCGCGCGCAGGTTCAGGATCGCGTCACTGGGCTGGAACTTGGCGCCGATGATTATATCACCAAACCCTTTGATCCGGCTGAGGTCGTCGCCCGCATCCGCGCCCGTCTGCGTGGCGGTCCACGCACAGTCGCAACCACCGGAAACAGCGCGCGGTTTTCCGGCTGGACCGCACATTTTGATCGCTACATGCTTGAGGATGATACTGGCGTAGAAACACCGTTCTCTCACGCCGAGGGTGAGGTGCTGCGGCTGTTTCTGGAGAGCCCAAAGCGCCTGATTTCTCGTTCTCAGATGCAGGAAAATCTGGGCGGCGGCGCAGGCGAGAGTTTCGACCGCGCGATGGATGTGCGCATCTCACGGCTGCGCACCAAACTGCGCGAAGACCCCAAAAACCCCCGGCTGATCAAAACCATCTACGGTGCCGGCTATATCTTTCTCGGCGATGTGACCTGGCTCTGAGCCGGCAGACCAGCCCGCAGAATATCGTGACAGCTACAGCGCAGACTGGACGCAGCGAATCGGGGGCGATATGATTCGTATATGGCTACCTGTCTGCTCTATCGCCAAGCCCCCGCGCGGGTCCCGCGCTTCTATCGGATCGAACTTGCGATGAACCTGTTCGCCGAGGTCTCCGTTCTGCGGGAATGGGGGGTTGCTGGCGGCAGCGGGCAAAGCACGATCAACATTTACGGCAACCTGCGAGAGGCGTCGATCGCCGCGGACCACCATCGAAAACGGATGCTGAAACGCGGCTACGACCGCGCCTGACCTCTGCAACAGCCGACCCCGCCAGGGATTAGATCCGCTCTTGGCCCGTCCAACACAACACAAACCTCTGGTTCTTATTACCGAAACCTGCCGCGCGCCCACTGCGCAACATCTGCAAAACCAGTGCGTTTTCACGATCTGGCGTTAAGCCTTTGTTCGGTTGTTTCGCACGCGAAACATTTGGTCCGATGCGGACCTAAAATATATACCATGCACCTGCCCTGACCGATTGGATCCGAAATTGCCAACTGGCCCTTTCCACCGTTGCAAAGCTTGCATAAGACTTGCCCGGACGCAAAGGAACACGCCATGACCCACATCACGCTGATCCGCCACGGACAGGCCAACACCGGCGCCCGCGATGAGGCGAGCTATGACCGGTTGAGTGATCTGGGCCATCAGCAGGCGCGCTGGCTGGGCGCGCATCTGCGCGACACCAATGCCTATCATCCGCGCGTCTACTGTGGCACCTTGACCCGCCACATCGAAACCGCCGCCGGCATCGGGCTGTACGATATCGTACAGGACCCACGTCTGAACGAGATGGAGTATTTCAACCTTGCCGAGGCGATGCAGGACCAGCACGGTCTGGATATTCCCACCGAGCGTGAGGGGTTTGTCGATCACATGCCCAAGGTCTTTGCCGCCTGGGCCGCAGATGACATCGCAAACCCGCCCGAAAGCTGGCGCGACTTTGAAACTCGCACAAAATCTGCCCTGACGGAAATCGCTGCGGGCGACGGTCCGGCACTAGTGGTCACATCAGGCGGTTTGATTGCCATGGCGATGCGGCAGGCGATGGGGCTGGATACTGCCGGCACTGCACGTATGGCGCTTGCGATCATGAACAGTTCCCTGCACCGGCTGCACCCCATCGGCGGCCAGCTGAGCCCGGTTTTGTTCAACGCGGTGCCGCATCTTGAACATCCGGAACGCCACTACGCGCAAACGCATCTCTAGGCTCGGGCATGGAGCACAGCGGACGCATGACCTGAGGGAGGACAGAATGATGCAGCTATATTATGCACCCAAGACGATTTCGGTGGCCGTCGCGATTGCGCTGGAAGAGGCCGGACTGGACTATGAACCCATCCGCATCGACTTTGCTGCCAAGGAGCAACTTGGTGACGCCTATGCCCAGATCAACCCCAAGGGCCGCGTGCCCGCATTGGTCGTCGATGGCGGTATTCTGACCGAGACCGGCGCGCTGCTGGAATATGTGGCCGACGTGGCCCCGGAAGCTGGCCTGCGCCCCAAGGATTCCGTGCTGCTGGCGCGCATGCGTGAGGTGATGTTCTACCTTGCGTCAACCATGCATGTGAACCACGCCCACAAGCTGCGTGGCAGCCGCTGGGCCAATGAGCGCAGCAGCTGGAAAGACATGCAGAAGATGGTGCCCCAGACCATGGCGGCTTCCTGCAACTATATCTGCCAGTCCGGCCTGCGCGGCCCCTTGGTGTTGGGCGACGCGCTCAGCCTCGCCGATTGCTACCTCTATGTGGTGTGCAGCTGGCTGGAAGGCGACGGGGTCGATGTCGCGGACTACCCAAAAATTCAGAAATTCATGGCGACCATGGATCAGCGCGAGTCCATCCGCGCCGTGACCGCCCAGGGCATGCTGTAAAGGACAAGATATGACGCATCTATGGGTACGGGCCGAGCAGCGCCCCAATGAAGAACGGGTCGGTCTGACCCCTCAAGGCGCCAAGGCGCTCTTGGCCGCAGGTATCAAGGTCACGGTTGAGGAAAGCTCGGTCCGGGCCATCCCCTTACAGGGGTATGTCGATGCAGGCTGCGATATCGCAGCCGAGAACACTTGGCCGGACGCCCCAACGGATGCCATCATTTTCGGCCTGAAAGAACTGCCTGAGGACGGCAGCCCGCTGCCGCATCGCCACATCATGTTTGGCCATGCCTTCAAGGGCCAGCATTCCGGCAAGGCGCTGCTGGAGCGTTTCAAGGCCGGTGGCGGCACGCTCTACGATCTGGAGTATCTGGTGGATGAAACCGGTCGCCGGGTCGCAGCTTTTGGCTACTGGGCTGGCTACGCCGGTGCAGCGGTCACGCTGAAGACCTGGGCCGCGCAGCAGCGTAGCGAACTATGCGGGCCGGTCGGCGTCTACGAAAGCAAAGACGCCCTGCTGACAGATCTTGGTGCCGAACTGGATGCGCTAAACGTGGACCGTCCCACCGCTATGGTGATCGGGGCGCTTGGGCGCGTTGGCACCGGCGCTGCCGATCTCTGCGAGGCGATGGGCGTTAAGGTCACCAAATGGGATATGGCCGAAACCGCCAGCGGCGGCCCCTTCCCCCAGATCCTGGCCCATGATCTGTTTCTCAACTGCATCTTTGCCCGGCCCGGCACACCGGTGTTTGTACCGCGTGAGGCATTGGAGCAGGATCGCCAGCTGTCCGCCATCGGGGATGTCGCCTGCGACCCGGACAGCGACTATAATCCGGTGCCAGTCTATGATCGCGCGACAACCTGGGATGCGCCAGCACTGCGCGTCGCGGACAGTCCGCTATTGGATGTTATGGCCATCGACAATCTGCCATCCATGCTGCCAGTCGAAAGCTCGCAAGATTATGCCGAGCAATTGCTGGAATCCTTGATGACGCTGACCGATCTGACATCAGGTGTATGGGGGCGGGCTGAGGCCACATTCAACGAATATCGACCAGACTAAAGCATCATTCCACCTGCGGTGACGGCAGTGCCCATCCGCAGCCGGAAGCAAAGCGCCCGCCCATGATGGGGGCGGACGGGCGCGGCCCGACCAGCGGTCGGGCAACAGGTTCTTTCTGCCCCCGCCGAACAAGCAAGGGACTACTCTCATGACAATCCACTGGTGTGGCACCGGCCTTTCGGCCATCCCTGGTCTGCGTCGCCTTCTGGAGGCAGGACATGACGTCGCCGTTTGGAACCGCACGCCCGAAAAGGCGCGTGAGGCCATCGGCGATCTGACCAGCAATATTCATGCCTTTAGCATCGCCAACCTAGGCCAGATGCTAAGCTCCAAGGACGTGATCGTCTCTATGCTGCCCGGTGACTGGCATGTGGAGCTGGCGGAGCTGGCGATCGAACACGGCGCACATTTTGTCTCCTCGTCCTACATCGCACCAGAGATGCGCGCCTTGGATCAAAAGGCCAAAGACGCCGGTGTCTGCCTGATCAACGAAGTCGGCCTTGATCCGGGCATCGACCATCTGATGGCCCATGCGCTGGTCGCGGATTACAAAGCCTCTGATAAATTCGACGCCGGGAATGAGCTGAGCTTTATATCGTACTGCGGCGGCATCCCCAAGGCTCCGAACCCATTCCGCTACAAATTCAGCTGGTCGCCGCTGGGCGTCCTGAAAGCGCTACGTTCGCCCTCTAAGTCGATTCGCGATTTTCAGGAGCTGGACGTTGCGCGACCTTGGGATGCGATTTCTTCCTACACGGCACCGCTGCCCACGCCTGAGAGCTTTGAGGTCTATCCGAACCGAGATTCGCTGCCTTTTATCTCCCAGTATGAGTTCGGTGACGATTGGAAAGTGAAAGAGTTCGTCCGGGGCACGCTGCGCCTGAACGGCTGGGCAGATGCCTGGGCCGATGTGTTCAAAGAGGTTGAAACCCTGTCCGGCCCCGAGGGGGATTCACGGCTGAAAGAGATGTCTGATCAATTCTGGAGCGAAAATGCCTACGATGAGGGAGAACCAGATCGCGTTGTGCTCTGCGTGGCGCTGAAAGCCGAACAGGATGGCAAAGTGGTGTGGAACAAATCATATGTGATGGATGCCTGGGGCGACACGCGCGGCACCGCGATGGCCCGGCTGGTTTCCTATCCTGTCTCCTTTGCCATTGAAGCCGCAATGAACGATAAGATCGCCTCGGGCGTGCACGCAGCGCCCAGCAATCCAGGGTTGGTAGAGCAATGGATGGGCGAAATCGGCAAACTGGCCCAGCATCTCGCCATTGTTGACCACACGGCCTGAGCGTCCATGTCTAGAGGCTGACATAGATCAATAGGGCGCCACAGGTTGGCGCCCTTAGTGTCTGTGCAGCGGTGCGGTCCAAAGCAGTCTGTTGCGTCGAAACCATGTCAATCACGCCTATTAGAGCCTGATATCCGATCACATCAACGCCCGACGAGATCTTCCTCGACGCCCTGCACGTCGATGCCCAATGCGTCCAATCCTGCTTCCAGATTGTCAGCCAGATGCGGCGTGCCAATCAGGTAATCAGCGGTCGGGGTCGTCGCCTCTTGCCGGGCCGTGGCAATTGCCTCTGCCAGATCACCCGCCTCGAAACTGTCGCGACCGATCCACATGATTGCCACCAGCTCTGCCTGTTCGTCTTCCCCCATTCGGTCAATAAAGGCACGCAACTCCCCTTCGGCGCGCGTCAGTTCCCGCGCCATCAGCGCCACCTGCGCAACTTTTCTCGCACTGATCTCTAGCATCGCTGGTCTCCTGATTGTTCCAAACGCATTGTGCCGGATCAAAGCCCAGGCTTGCGACCCTGTCCTTGATCTGGGGCAATGCGCTGCGCGTGCGAATAGAGATGCTGATGCGGGCATGTGAGCCGGAAACGTCGGCGCCTCAACCGTCCTTAGCAAAGATCTCGATCACTGTGCTGCGCCCGCGGAGCGTAACCGGTGGCAGCGCGCTCCATCGTTGGCGCGCGGGCGTGATGCCGGCGATCTCCAGCGTCGTGGCCGAGGCAATGATGGTCTGTGGCACGGTCTTGCTATGGGCCTCCAGCCGTGAGGCGATGTTCACCGCATCTCCAAATACTGAATATTCTAGCCGATCGGCGTTCCCCACGACGCCCGCAAACACCTCACCGGCGTGGACGCCGATGCCGATTTCAACAACCGTGTCCTCAGCAGCAAGGCGGCGATCCGACCAGCGGTGGATCGCCTCGTTCATCGTATGGGCGCACGCAAGCGCGCGGGCCGCACCATTTGGCAGGCCAAACTGAACCGGCCCGTCGTCAAACAACAACATTGCCGCATCCCCCATGTATTTGTCGATCATCCCATCATGGTGGGCCGCGCTGGTTTCCACCTCATTGCGGAATGCTGTGATGAAATCACCCACCTCTTGCGGATCCCGAGACTCGGACCAGCGGGTGAAGCCACGGATATCGACAAACAGCACCGCCACTATCTGGCGCTGCCCCTGCTGCAAGGCAGCCAGTCCGCCATCGGCAAGCTGATCAGCCACCTGCGCGGGCAAGTAGCGCGTCAGGTTTGCACGTGCGTCTGCCGCCTCAAGTTCGCGGTAAAACAGGCGCCGCATCCGTGCGGCGGCCACCACCATGACCAACCCCGCAAGGAGAACCATCGTCAGCTTCATCACATTTGCAGGACCGTCCAATATGCTCTGCAACTGACCCAATTGCCCGACGTCAGAGTGCACATTTGGCCAGAAGATCAATGCCCCCAACCCGCCACTAAGCAGCAACGTTGTGTAGAGCTGCAACCGGGGGTCCATACGCATCACGCCATAGGCCAGCACCAAGGGAACCAGCCACGCCGGGGGCAATAACAGTGCAACCCCGCCGGGGTAGTTGCTGTTTTCCAGGCTGAACCACACATTGAATAGCAAGAATGCGCAATCCGCAGTGACGCTGACCCATGACATCCAAGGTTTGAACCAGCCCAATGTGGTCGCGACAAATGTCACCGCGCCCAGCATCAGATAAGCAAACATCGTCAAGACAGCAAACAGCAGCTGGCGATGTAAAAACGGCGCAAGCGAGCTGAAATCCACACCTGCCACGGTCACGACAAAGACCGTGAACAAACCCAGTGTCACCGCTATTCTAAGGACCGAAACCAAACGCTCTGCTGCGATAGAGGCTTCGTTCAGCAGCGGAGTGATCGCAGTATCCTGCATCAGTTTTCAGGTCGCCCCAACGGCACGACATTGGCCGGTTCAGCGCTTTGGCCAATGCCAGAAGATGGTGCCGCGATCTCTTCAAAGTCGAAATTATCCAGCCTTTGCGCACGCTTACCAGCCTTGTCCGCGCTGATCTTTATCTCGGCAATGTCCTTGGCAGCCATGCCAAAATGGCGGTCCAAATTACCAACCCGGTCACCAAGACGTTCGACATCCTTATGCAGATGCCCCAGTTCACTACGGATAGCCCCGGCCTGTTCACGCATACGGGCATCTTTCAAAATGGCGCGCATCGTGTTCAGCGTCGCCATGCAAGTGGTTGGCGAGACGATCCAGACCTTGGCCCCGAACCCCTCGCGGACCACATCCGAGAAATTGGCGTGCAGCTCTGCATAGACTGCTTCGGACGGCAGAAACATCAATGCGCCATCCGCAGTTTCACCGTCCAGAATGTACTTTTCGGAAATGGCGCGAATATGGCTGCGCAATGCGCCCTTTAGCTGACGTGCGGCACTGGCGCGCTGATCAGGCGTTTCCGCAGCCCGCAGCGCCTCATAGGGTTCAAGAGGAAACTTGCTGTCGATCACGATCGGCCCTGGCGGATTGGGCAAATGGATCAGGCAGTCCGCCCGTTTGCCATTGCTCAGCGTATGCTGGAACGCATAGCTGTCAGCCGGCAGCGCCTTGGACACGATATCATTCAACTGGATTTCACCGAAGGCACCGCGCGTCTGCTTGTTCGCAAGGATATCCTGAAGCCCAAGCACATCGCCCGACAGTTTGGTAATATTGTCCTGTGCCTTGTCGATCACCGCCAGGCGTTCCTGCAACTGCGTCAGCGAGGTGACTGTGCGTTTGGTAGAGCCGTGCAGGCTCTCCTGCATGCGTTCCTGCATTTCTGAGAGCGCACGAGCCTGCCGCAAAGCATTGTCAGACAGGCGGTCGTTCATTTGCTGCTGCACCGCGCCAAGCCGGGTCTCGACCGTCTGGATCATCTGCACCTGCGCATTGGCCTGCGCGTCCGAGACATGCTGTAGACCGCCACGCATTTGTTGCACGCTTTGACCCAGATGGGACATTTGCTGCGCCAGCGGCGCGATGCTGGCGGCTGCCCGCGCATTGGCCCGCAGCATCAGGACCAGCGCCAGCAGGACCAGCCCGCCCAGCAACAAAAGCAGTTGGACCTCAGGCTCGGCTGTGGTCACAAAGGTCAACACGCGCTCCATCAGGTGCGCCCAAATAGGCGTTCGATATCGGCCAGTTTGAGTTCTACATAAGTGGGGCGACCATGGTTGCACTGGCCTGAATGCGGGGTGGCCTCCATCTCTCGCAGAAGCGCATTCATCTCTTCTCCACGCATCCAGCGACCCGATCTAATGGACCCGTGACAGGCGACGCGGCTCAATATGGCTTCGATCTTGGCCTGAACCAGTTGGCTTTCGCCCTGATCGTCCAACTCATCCAGAATGTCACGCACCATCGCTTCGGCATTGACTGTGCCCAGGATCGCCGGCGTCTCGCGCACTGCAATGGCACCGCCTCCGAATGCCTCGATCCCCAACCCAAACCGGCCGAGTTCCTTGGCAACGGAGAGAATGCGGGCGCAGTCCCCCTCGCTCAGCTCAACAATATCAGGGATCAGCAAGGCCTGTGCTGCAACCCCGTTTTCCGCCATCTGGCGTTTCAGTTTTTCATAGACCAACCGTTCGTGGGCGGCATGTTGATCGACAATGACCATGCCGTCGCGGGTCTGGGCAATAATATAGTTTTCATGCACCTGTCCGCGCGCCGCACCAAGAGGCAGCTCTTCAGAGCTTTGTACACCTGCGGGTTCTGCTGTGATGTCGCCGCTGCTCTCAGTTGTTATCTGTGGATGGGGCGACGCGGGCGCATCGATGACGCGGCCACTGTAGGCCGTTGCGAATTCAGCAAAGCCTGTCGATGGCGGCGCGTCAACATTCGGCTGCTGGGTTTGATCGCGAGATTGCGCCGCATAGGACAGCGAGCGTGCACCCATTGAGGGGCGATCCATCTGATAGACGCGCGGCCCGCCCGTGGCTGTTGGTTGCTCCGGTCGCATGGCACCCAATGTAGCGCCCGCAACAGTGCTGGAGGCGCGATGACCGGCTTCAGCCAGCGCATGACGCAGCGACGAGACGATCAGCCCGCGCGCCACGCCCGGGTCGCGAAACCGAACCTCTGATTTTGCGGGGTGTACGTTGACGTCAACCAGAGTCGGGTCACAATCCAGAAACAACGCAGCCGCCGGATGGCGATCCCGACTCAGAAAATCAAAATAGGCCGCCCGCAACGCACCGGTGAGCATCTTGTCCTTAACCGGTCGTGTGTTTACGAACAGGAACTGGGCCACGGCAGCACCGCGCGAATAAGTGGGCAATGCGGCATATCCAAACAGCCGCACGCCATCGCGGTTGGCGTCGATCTTCAGCGCGTTTTCGGCGAACTCGCGCCCGAGGACAGTTGCCAGACGTCCGTGCAAGGCGTCAAAAAGATCACCATTCAAGGGGTCGGCCCGGAAGGTCACGCGCCCCTCACCCCCACCAGAAACATCACGCAAGGTAAACCCGATCGACGGTTCCGCCATCGCCAGCCGTTTGATCACATCACCAATTGCCTGACTTTCGGCGCGGTCACTGCGCATGAATTTCAGACGTGCAGGCGTGGCGTAGAACAGATCGCGCAGCTCAACCATGGTCCCGGCGCGCAGGGCTGCGGGTTTGACCGGCTCCATGCGCCCACCCGCCACGCGTATCTGTGCGGCCTCTTGTCCCCCTTTGGCCCGGCTGGTGATGGTCAGCCGTCCGACAGCGCCAAGCGACGGCAGCGCTTCGCCGCGAAACCCAAAGGTGTGGATGTTGAGAAGGTCAGAGCCGTCAATCTTGGAGGTGGCGTGGCGTGACAGGGCCAGCGGCAGATCCTCTGATGTCATGCCGCAACCGTCATCGCTGACCCGGATCAGCGTTTTGCCGCCATCCGCGATCTCAACAGTGATCCGCGTCGCACCCGCATCAATAGCATTCTCCACCAGTTCTTTTACAGCTGACGCGGGGCGCTCAACCACCTCGCCTGCGGCAATGCGATTGATCGCACTGTCATCAAGTTGCCGGATTACCGGTTGGGAACGGTCGCTGATTTGGGGGTCTGCATGTGCCATGCCGCTAGATTTAGCATGGCACATGACGATTCTTCCAGTCGCAATCCTAGCCGCCTGCCCCACACAACCGCCGTTTAGTTCAGACTCCGGCGGGGGCACCCGCACAATGACGGCAAGGGCCAAACAACGCCGCTATTGCCAATAGCAGACCCGAAACCGTCGCAATCATACCCGCTGCGCTAACCGCATCCGAGGCGCCCAACCAGAGCGGACCATAGCCTGCAAGTACATAGCCGAACACTGCTGAGGTGATGGCGAAAACCACGCTCCACCCGACTTGTCCTTCCAATCGGTTGGACATCATGCGGGCTGCCGCCGGCGGGCATATGAACATTGCGATCACGATGATGGACCCCACGGCATCAAAGGCCGCAACCGCTGCAATGGCCGCCGTGATCACCAGCGCCAGCCCGAGCAGATTGGTGGGGATACCCAAGGTGCGCGCAAACCCCTCGTCAAAAGTGGAGATCTTCAAGGCACGCCAAAACACCGCGATAAATAGCCCTACCCCCAACAATGTCAGCGCCATGCGCGGCAATTCAGCTGGCAGATAGCGTAGCGCAGCCGGATCCAGCAGCGAGCTCCAGCCGGTTGCGTCCAGCCAGATCAGGCTTTCAAGGTTGCCGTAAAGCGCGTGTTCCACATCCAGATGCACAGTCGAGGTATCAGTCTGCTCAAGCAGCAAGACACCGCCCGCAAACATAGTTGTGAACACAACCCCCATTGCCGCACCCGGTTCGATCCGGCCAAGGCGTCGGATCAGTTCGATGAGGACCACCGCGACGATCGCGGCGCCAGCAGCGCCCAGCATCATCGGCCCTGCCGAAATCGCGCCTGTGATCAAAAAGGCAACAACAATGCCCGGCAGCACCACATGGCTGATTGCATCTCCGATCAGGGCCTGACGGCGCAGCAGCAGAAAATTGCCCGGCAACGCACAGGCCACAGCAGCAAAGATCCCGATCAACAGTGGGGTCAACGACAGGGGAACAAATTCAGCGCCGTTCATGCCGGGACCTCGCGCGGGCCGCCAATGCGGCGGTCAATGTCTTTAATCTGATCAGGGGTCAGCACCGTCTCAATCTCGCGCAGCCCGTCATAGAGCGCGGCTGCGGCCTCATGGGTTTGATCACTGCGCACCAGCGCCCAGCGGTGTTCATCCCGCAGCGCCTTGGCGGCGCGGGCGCGACCAATCTCGGTTGCCACCCCATCGGCGCGGATAAGGCCGCTTCTGCGCAAGAGCCGCAGGGTCAGCGGTTCATAGATCACCTGATCCTGCGCCATAGCCAGCAACCCCTGTCGCAGATGCACCTGGCGCTGGAATCGCAGATGGCGCAGCACGGCGGCCAGCACCCCGCGATTTGGTGCCAAGAGCAGTGAGAGTGCGAACAGCGTAAAACTCATCAATACAATGATCGGACCGGTTGGCAGATTGGGGGCAGAGGCCGACATCGCAGCGCCCAGATAGGCGGACACCCCGCCCGCCAGCCCAGCAAGCAGGACCACCAGATCAGATCGTTCAGTCCAGAAACGTGCCGTGACCGCAGGGATGATCAGCAAGGCGACAATCAGGATCAGACCGACAATTTTCAGACCGACAACCGTCACTGCCATAACCAGACCCATCATCATCATGTCCACACGAGATACCCGGATACCACGCGCCGCTGCGTACTCGGGGTCGAATGCCACCAAAGTCATTGGGCGTCGTAACAGCAAGATCAGCAGCAGCGTGGCCATGCCACCACCGGCAATCACCAGAGCGTCACTCCAAAGCATGCCTGCGGTCGACCCGAGCAAGAAACCCTCAAGCCCCGCCTGTCGTCCGACGCCAAGAGTCTGAATGACCGTCAGGATAACAATACCAAAGCCAAAGAAAACCGACAGCACAGCGCCAATCGCCGCATCTTCAGCCAGTCTGGTGTTCCGTGTCAGCCAGTTGAGACACCAGAGGCCCGCCATCGCAGACAAAGCCGACCCCACCATCAACCCGGCGAGATTGCGCCCATCACCGCCGAAGGCCACCATGGCGAGGAACGCCAGCCCCACACCGGGCAGGGTTGCATGGCTGATCGCGTCGCTGACTAAGGCGCGTTTACGCAGGAACAGAAAGGTGCCGGTGATGCCCGCAGACACCCCCAGCAGCGTGGCACCAATCGCCACCAGCGTAGCGTTGTAGCCCAGTTGCAACAGCAGTGCATCCCAGATCATCAGAGCCCACCGACGCTCTGAGCTGCGGTGCCCAGCTGATCAACTTGCGCGGTTGCAAGACGACCACCATAGGCGGTCTGCAGGGTCTCGGCGGTGAATGCATCAGCGACCGGGCCTTCGGCGACCTTGCGGGTGTTGATCAGAAAGACATTATCAAAATATTCAGCCACTGTGGCCAGATCGTGATGAACCACCACCACAGTCTTACCCTCAGCACGCAGTTGCTTCAGCACGGCGATGATGGCTTTTTCAGTGGCGGCATCCACACCGGCAAAAGGTTCGTCCAACAGATACAGATCCGCACCCTGCGCCAAGGCCCGTGCCAGAAACACCCGCTGCTGCTGACCGCCGGACAATTGTCCAATCTGGCGGTTGGCGAAATCGCCCATGCCAACACGATTCAGACAATCCAACGCCGTAGCGCGGTGGCGACCTGTGATACGTCCCAGCAGGCCCAATTCGCGGTAGAGCCCCATCATCACCACGTCGATCACGCGGGTAGGAAAATCCCAGTCAACGCTGGCGCGCTGCGGCACATAGGCGATACGGGCGCGCTGACTGTCGAGAGGTTTTCCGAGCACCTGAACCCGGCCCGAAACTGGCGGCACCACCCCTAGCGCAGCCTTCAGCAGGGTCGATTTTCCGGCGCCATTTGGACCAATAATGGCAGTCATCTTGCCAGGATCAACGGTCATATCGACAGAGAACACGGCAGGTTTTTCGCCATAGGTTACCGTCAATCCGCGAATGGCCAGGGGCGATTGATCCATATCCCGGCGATTTTCAGCATCAGAAGCGGGTGCGCCGTTTTCGCGGGCAAGTTCCACAGCCATATCATCTGTTCCGTTCAATACCTGGCTCCTCAATACCCGGCTCCCGACAACCGACCGGACATCCCCTTGGCCGGGACCTCAGCTCCAAGCGCCGCTGCAATGGTGGTCATGTTGTGGTCCAGCATACCAACATAGGTTCCCTCATAGCTGCCATCCGCCCCCATCGCGTCGGAAAACAGCTCTCCGCCGATGCGAACCTCGTGACCCTGCGCGGCAGCACCTTCGATCAAGGCCCGCACCGAGCGGTCCGACACAGAGCTTTCGACAAAGACCGCAGAAATGCGGCGTTGCACCAGCATATCGACCAATGTGCCGATCCGATTCAGGCCGGCCTCGGACTGGGTGGAGATGCCCTGAATGCCCAGAACCTCAAACTCGAAGTCACGGCCGAAATAGCCAAAGGCATCATGTGCGGTGACCAATACACGGTTTTCCGTAGGCACATCGGCAAGAATATCACTGCCGTAGGCGATGAGTTGATCCAGTTCGGCAAGATGAGCGGCAGCGTTGATTGCAAAAAGGTTTGCCTGATCCGGGCGTGCCTCGGTCAGCGCTGCCTGCACTTCTGAAACCATATCTTTCCACAGAACCGGTGTCATCCAGACATGAGGGTCAAATTTGTCAGCGTATGTATCATGACCGCGTAGTTTGTCCCTGGCCAGCCCCTCGGCCACCGCAATCACAGGCCGCTTGCGGGCAAGATCATGAAAGAACTCCTCCATCTGCGCCTCAAGATACAGACCGTGCCACAGGACAAGATCCGCACGGGTCATCGCCACGATGTCGGATCGCGTTTGGCGGTAGGCATGGGGATCTACTCCCGGCCCCATCAACGCGCGAACCTCAACCGCATCTCCGCCAATCTGACGCGCCGCGTCGGCAATCATACCGGTGGTCGCCACCACTTTTAGCGGTGCCTCGGCGCGCGCCGAGATCGTACCGTTGCTGCCCATGGGCAGGCTTAGCATCACTACGGCGGCCATCAGCACCGCAAGTCCAATGCCACGGACCATCACTTCTATTGAGCGCAGTTTCGAGCGCATAGCCACATTCCCTTCGGGTTTCTCTACCTGACAATAAGGGAGCGTGCGGCCATCCTGTCAATGAAAATGCGAATTATTCGCAAAAAGAATTGAGAATCATTCTCAAATCATTTGATTTTTTGTCCAAGCAGTCAAAAATTTACCCCTCATTCCCCTCGCTCGCTTGCCAAGGCTGGGAGGGCGTGCGAATTTCGCACCGAACTCGAACGAGGATTCCCGGCATGGAAAGCCAAATTGCAGAGCACACCGCGCAGCTGCCGCAGGTGGGTGAACCGCGTAATCCCGGCATGGAGCTGGATCTGGACTGGGCGCTAGGGGTTGAGGCAAATACCTCGGCTATCGAACGTCGCTGTGCCACCCTGCCCGGTCGGCGCAGCGTCAAGAAGACCTATCAGGCAGCCTGGCTGCTGAAGGCGATCACGCTGATCGACCTGACTACATTGTCCGGTGATGACACTGTTGGCCGGGTGCAGCGTCTTTGCGCCAAGGCCCGTCAGCCGGTGCGCGCTGATCTGATGCAGGCGCTTGATATGGAACCGATCACCACCGGGGCGGTCTGCGTTTATCACGATATGATCGAGACAGCTGTAGCCGCGTTGGATGGCACCGGCATTCCGGTTGCCGCGGTATCCACCGGCTTTCCCGGCGGTCTGTCGCCCTTCCACCTGCGACTGGCAGAGATCGAAGAAAGCGTGAAAGCTGGTGCGAAGGAGATCGATATCGTGATCTCCCGTCGCCATGTGCTGTCGGGCAACTGGCAGGCTCTCTATGATGAGATGAAAGCCTTCCGCAAGGCCTGCGGCGACGCCCACGTCAAGGCGATCCTAGCCACCGGAGAGCTGGGCACATTGCGCAATGTCGCGCGTGCGTCGCTGATCTGCATGATGGCAGGGGCTGATTTCATCAAGACCTCGACCGGCAAGGAAAGCGTCAATGCCACGCTGCCAGTCAGCCTGGTAATGATCCGCACCATCCGCGATTATCACGAACGCACAGGGTACCGGGTTGGCTACAAACCTGCTGGCGGGATATCCAAGGCCAAAGATTCGTTGGTGTACCTATCGCTGATCAAGGAAGAGCTGGGGGATCGCTGGTTGCAGCCAGATCTGTTCCGCTTTGGTGCTTCGTCGCTGTTGGGCGATATTGAACGCCAGCTCGAACATCACGTGACTGGCGCCTATTCCGCCGGCTACCGCCACGCGCTGGCGTAAGACCCAGACGCCACCCTCGGGCGCCCTATGTGCGTCCGTCCGGGCCGTTTCCCAGATTCAGGGCAAACGGCGACAGACCACAAGGCTCGACACATGACCGTAACTGTAAAAGAGATCTTTGAAACGATGGACTATGGCCCCGCCCCCGAAAGTGCCGCTGACGCTCTGGCGTGGCTGGTGGATCAGGGCGCCCGGTTCGGCCATTTCATCAATGGTGAGTTCACGGCCCCCGGCGATGGATTTGACAGCAAGAACCCGGCCACCGGGGAGGTGCTGGCAACCCTAAGCCAGGCCACCCAATCCGACGTCGACAGCGCCGTGGATGCCGCACGCAAGGCGCAGGCCAAATGGTCAGCTGCTGGCGGCGCCGCACGGGCCCGGTATCTTTATGCCATAGCGCGCCTGATGCAGAAACACGCACGCCTGTTTGCGGTTCTCGAAACTCTCGACAATGGCAAACCAATCCGCGAAAGCCGCGATATTGATGTGCCACTGGCCCAGCGGCATTTCTACTATCACGCCGGCATGGCCCAGCTGATGGAAAGCGAATTGCCCGACCGTGAGGCATTGGGCGTTTGCGGTCAGATCATCCCATGGAATTTCCCGCTGCTGATGTTGGCGTGGAAGGTCGCGCCCGCCATTGCCATGGGCAATACCGTGGTGCTGAAGCCTGCGGAATATACCTCGCTCACCGCATTGCTGTTTGCTGATATCTGCCGCCAAGCGGGCCTGCCCAAAGGTGTTGTGAACATCGTCACTGGCGATGGTGCAGTGGGTGAAATGATCGTTGGCGCAGACGTCGATAAAATCGCCTTTACGGGCTCTACCGCTGTTGGTCGCCGCATCCGCGAGGCCACCGCAGGCAGCGGCAAGGCGCTGACGTTGGAACTGGGTGGCAAATCCCCCTACATCGTCTTTGACGACGCCGATATCGACAGCGCCATCGAAGGGCTGGTGGATGCCATCTGGTTCAACCAAGGCCAGGTCTGCTGCGCCGGCTCGCGTCTGTTGGTTCAGGAAGGCATTGCGGAACGTTTTCACACCAAGCTGCGCGCGCGGATGGACAAGCTGCGCATCGGCAATCCTTTGGACAAGAGCATTGATGTCGGGGCCATCGTGGATCCGGTTCAACTGACCACCATCAGCGAGATGGTCGCAGCCAACACTGCGGGCCGCATGCATCAGGCGCAGGTAGCTGTGCCAGAACGCGGCTGCTTCTACCCGCCCACGCTGATTGAAGGGCTGGCCCCCTCTGATGCCCTGATGCAGGAAGAGATTTTTGGACCGGTTCTGGTCTCCACCACTTTCCGTACGCCCTCTGAGGCGGTCGAGCTGGCGAACAACACCCGCTACGGACTGGCTGCGACCCTCTGGACCGAGAACGTCAATCTGGCGCTGGATATCGCCCCCAAGCTGGTGGCCGGGGTGGTTTGGGTCAATGCGACCAACCTCTTTGACGCAGCAGCCGGTTTTGGTGGCACCCGCGAGAGCGGCTTTGGCCGCGAAGGTGGTTGGGAAGGACTCAGCGCCTACACCAAGCCAAAGGGCAATACCAAAGCGCTGGAAAAAGTCACAGGCTTCAGCGGCGACGGTGCCCCCGTCGATGCCGTCGACCGCACCGCAAAATTCTATGTTGGCGGCAAGCAGACCCGCCCAGATGGCGGGTATTCCAAAGCGATCCACAGCAAGTCCGGCGCGCTTTTGGGCCACGTCGGGCTTGGCAACCGCAAGGATGTGCGCAACGCCGTGGAGGCCGCAGCGGGCGCAAAAGCGTGGTCCAAAACCACCGGCCACCTGCGGGCGCAGATCCTCTACTATATCGGCGAAAACCTGTCGGCTCGGGCCAGCGAATTTGCGGATCGTATCGACCGGATGACGGGAAAATCGCAGGGCGCGCAGGAGGTCGAGGCCTCGATCCAGCGCCTGTTCACCGCTGCTGCCTGGGCCGACAAATATGACGGTCAGGCGCATGGGGTGCCGATCCGCGGTGTCGCACTGGCGATGAAGGAGTCGGTCGGCGTGATCGGCGCGCTCTGCGCGGATGAGGCTCCCCTGCTGGGTCTGGTGTCGGTGATGGCACCAGCAATCGCGATGGGTAACCGGGTGGTTCTGGCCGCCTCCGAAGCCTACCCTCTGGCAGCGACAGATTTCTATCAGGTGCTTGAGACATCCGACCTGCCGGGTGGTGTTGTCAACATTCTGACCGGTCGTCACGCCGAGCTGGCCGAGCCACTGGCCTCACATCTGAATGTCGATGCGGTGTGGAGCTTCTCGTCATCAGACCTGTCTGCGATGATCGAAGAGGCCTCTGCCGGGAACCTCAAGCGCACTTGGGTGAACAACGGTTTGGCGATGAACTGGTCTGCCGATCACAGCCGTCGCTTCCTAGAAGCCGCAACGGAAGTGAAGAACATCTGGATTCCCTACGGCGAATAAACCGATTGGGGCAGCTATGGCTGCTCCGATCACATCCAGCAAAAAGGGCGCGACCAGAAATGGCCGCGCCCTTTTTTACGTTTGATCGGCTCTGCGCTGATCTCAATTGGTGGATTGCAAACCTTCCGGGCGACCGACCACGATAAAATGCAGCTGGTCCGGCAATAGGATTTCGCTGGCCACTTTGTTGATTTCTTCCAGCGTGACAGCGTTCACCTTGTCATTGCGGGTGGCCACGTAATCAATGGGCAGGTCATCCATCTGCATCCCCGCCAGGATCGAAGCGATGCGGCTGTTGCCATCAAAGCGTAGCGGATAGGCCCCAGTCAGATAGGTCTTGGCATCCTGCAACTCTTTTTCCGTCACGCCGTCAGCTGCCAGTTTTGCCCATTCCGCCTGAATGACCTCAACCGTTTCGGCAATCTTACCGTTGGCCGACGCGACCGACCCCATATAGACCGCCCCCAAATCACGCGGCACAAGGTAGCTGTAGACCCCGTAGGTCAAGCCACGTTTTTCACGGACTTCGGACATGAGACGGCTGTCAAAAGACCCACCACCAAGGATCTGATTAAGCAGATAGGCTGCGAAATAGCGCGGATCGTCACGTTCAATCCCAGCATGGCCAAACAACGCAACGGATTGAGGGGTGTCATAGTCCACCACCGTGACGCCACCCTCAATGGTGACATCAGCCGGTCCGGGTATGGCCGCGCCCTGTGCGGGCAAATCGCCCAGCAGGGTGTCGAGCAAGGCGCCAAGATCAGCTTCGGTGATGTCGCCAACCGCCCCGACATACAGCTGGTCACGTGCAAAGACCGCATCATGGGCATCGAAAATATCCTGACGGGTCAATGCGGTGACGCTGTCGATGGTGCCGTTGCCTTCTGTGCCATATGGGTGATCTCCAAATGCCATCTGCGAGAACACCCGCCCCGCAATATCATTGGGATCTTTGGCATCGGCACGCAGACCGGCAACCACCTGCGCCCGGACGCGGTCGAGCGCATCCTGATCAAAGCGTGGCTCATGAATGGTCTGGCGAAGCAGATCAATTGCCTGGTCACGGTTCTCGCTCAGGAACTGGGCTGAAATAGACACCGTGTCCTTGTCGGCATCATATGAGAACCCCGCCGCCAGGCTTTCCAATGCGCGGGCATAATCCTGCGCCGCCAGAGACCCTGCGCCTTCTTCCAGTAAGCCTGCCATCAGATAGGTGGCACCGCGCTTGCCGGGTTGATCCAGTGAGGTGCCGCCGCGAAACCGCAGTTCCAGCGCCGCAAAGGGAATGCTGTGATCCTCAACCAGCCAGGCCGTGATCCCGCCGGGTGAGGTGACTTCTTTGATCTTGATCTCCGCCCAAGCCGGCAGGGCGAGAAAACAGACGGTCAGAGCCGCCGCAATAGATTTCAGCGCCTTCATTGGCTTACCTCTTCGTCACGCATCATCCAACCAGTCACTGAAACCTCAGGTTGCAGCACCTCGCGGGCAACGGCAATGATCTCGTCTGCGGTGATGGACTGCAAAATGCGGGGCCAGGCCTGTACATCTTCAACTGTCAGTCCAGACGCCAGCGCCCGCCCATACCGATTGGCGATGCCATCGACATTGTCACGGGCGTAGATCTCGGAGGCACGCAGTTGCAGCTTGATCCGCTCCAGCTGATCCTCATCAACACCGTCCTCCAGGAAACGGGCAAAAGTTGCGTCCAGTGCGGCCTCAGCAGCCTCCAAAGTGACATCCGCACCAGGGACGACCAGAAAGTCAAATGTGGTGTCGTCCAAGGCGACGTCGGAATAGAACACACCGGTGTAGACCGCAACTTGCTGATCAAACTGAAGCGCATTCGACAGATATGAGGTGCTCCCACCACCCAAAAGTTCGGCCAACAGATACAGTGCAGCGGCTTGTTCCTGCGCACCGCTATCGCGTTCTGGCGCCAGATAAGAGCGCTGCACAAAGGGCTGGGCGACGCGTGGGTCCTTGTAGATGATGCGGCGCGCAGCCGTCTGCGGCGGCTCCTTGCTGCGCAAACGTTCCGGCAGATCGGGGTTGGCCGGTATCTTGCCATAGTGTTTTTCGGCCAGACCGCGCACCTCTTCTGGGTCCACATCACCAGAGACCACGAGAATCGCGTTGTTGGGCGCATAATAGGTGCCATAAAATGACAGCGCGTCCTGCATATCCAGCTCTTCCATCTCGTGACGCCAGCCAATGATGGGCTGACCGTAGCGATGATTCAGGTACTGCGCCGCGCTCAGCTGTTCCCGAAACAGCGCCCGAGGTTCGCTGTCTGTGCGCTGGTTACGCTCTTCGAGAATAACTTGGCGCTCAGTTTCAATATCGCGATCTGTGAGGCGAATATTGACCATACGGTCACTTTCCATCTGCATCATCAGGTCCAACCGGTCCGCCGCGACACGTTGGAAATAAGCGGTGTAATCATAGCTGGTAAACGCATTGTCCCGCCCGCCATTGGCCGCGACAGTCGCCGAAAGCTCGCCCGCCTCTAGCGTATCGGTGGCCTTGAAAAGTAGGTGTTCCAGAAAATGCGCGACACCCGACTGACCCACCGGTTCATCGGCAGAACCTGCACGGTACCAGACCATATGCTGCACGACAGGAGCGCGGTGATCTTCGATCACCACAACCTGCATTCCATTCTCCAGCGTAAAATTGGTCACCATGTTGGCGGCGCTGCTGTCCTGTGTGGAGGCGTCTTGGGCCTGCGCTGCACCAGCCGTCAGGCCAATCGCCAACCCGCTACCAAGCCCCGTTACGAGACCGGCTGTTTCCGTGGCCAAGAGCGCGGCAGCAACCGTGACGGCCCGCGTGATCGCTGGCATCATTTGGCGTTCTCCTTATATGAGATGCCCTAGGAGAGGAGTATCCGAGGCACCGGAATATTCAGTCGTCGGCAGATCAGCATCCAAGCTCTCCCATCAGGGAAAGGCGCGTACCCTCCTGTCCGCAGTCAGGCGCAGCGCATTGGGAGCAGATCCATCCGACAACATGTCATTGGCATCCGGCCCTGAAACAGAAACCAGAATAGCTGCTCTCAAATTACGCTCTGAGAGGCCATGTGCAAGGGAAATGGCATTATTGTGATCGCCCGGCACGGCGCGCGATATCGCCCTAGCGTTACTCAGCCGGTGGGGCAGAGGGGGTTTCGTAACCTGATCTGCGGAACAGCTCGCTGACCTGAGCGGGCGCGATAGCCTCGCGTTTGTAGGCCTCTTGGTAGCGATCGACCGGGAACAGTTTGAACCGTGCGGTGCGATTTTCACGCTTGCGCTTTTTCGCATCACGCGCGGCCAGATCAGCACGTACATTGGGGTCAACGCCATAGCGGCTCACCGCGGTCACCAATGCGCCATCGCTGGCCGGAATACTTTCTCCGGGGACCAGCGCCGCTGGGTTGCCGCCCAGAACAGCAACCGCTTCGCCCTTGGGATTGCGATCCGTCAGATTGGCCGCACCCGGTGTCGGGGTTGGCAAGGTCTGATAGCTGTTTGGTTCTGCCAGCGGCTTAGAAGGCAGTATCATAAATTCATCCGGCCCGGTTCCTGAGGGCCGCAGATCGCGCAACCCTTTTTGCCCGCAGGCAGAAACGGCCAGCACGCCCGTCAGAACAATCACACCAAAAGGGATCCGCATGATCCATTACTCCTGCCTGTTTCAGGCGCTTTTATCGCATTTACCCAGCAAGGTCACGCAGGGTTTTTCTGTCGACCATCGAATAGGATCAAACCAGCTGCGCCAACAAAGATGAAGACATCCGCAACATTGAAGACAAAGGGATTTTCGATGCCGCAGCAAGAGGTATTCAGAAAATCAAGCACATACCCGTAAAGCAGCCGATCCACAACATTGCCCAACGCCCCACCAATAACGAGACCAGCGGACAGCTGCATTGCGCGGGCATCGGCGGGCAAACGAGAGATCCAGATCACCAGCACCATACAGATCAGCATTGAGAGACTGATCAGGACCCATCGGGTCGTATCGGTGCCGTCACCAAACAAACCAAAGTTGATCCCGGTGTTCTCGCCATAGCGAAACCGCAGTAACGGCGGCAGCACATCAATGCCGCCGCGATTGGCCACATCCATGACCCGCACCACCAGATATTTGCTGATCTGATCGGCAAGCAGCGCCAGTATCGCAGCCCAGATCGTCACTTTGGCTCGCATCGTGCGGCCCCCTTTGCCCGAAATTTGAGGCGTGATCGGGCCAAAACAGGCCCGATCAGCCTCAACTGCATTTAGTGGCGGAAATGGCGCATGCCGGTGAAGACCATCGCCAGCCCGGCCTTGTTGGCGGCCTTGATCACCTCATCGTCGCGCATGGAGCCACCTGGCTGGATCACGCAGGTTGCGCCGTTTGCCGCAGCCTCCAGAAGACCGTCCGCGAAGGGGAAGAATGCGTCGGAAGCGACCGCAGAGCCTTTGGCCAGGCTCTCGGGCAATTCCAGCGCATCAGCCATCCGTTGCGCCTTGATGCCCGCGATGGTGGCACTGTCCAGACGGCTCATCTGACCTGCACCAACACCAACGGTCTGACCGGATTTGACATAGACGATAGCGTTGGATTTCACGTGTTTTGCAACCTTCCAGGCGAACAGCAAATCCTGCATCTGTTCTTCAGTCGGGGCCTTTTCAGTAACCACCTTCAGGTCATCCATGGCGCGGTGACCGACATCCTTGTCCTGCACCAGCATCCCGCCGGACACCTGACGGGTGGTCAGACCAGTGTCCTGCGGGTTGGGCAGACCATCGGTCAACAACAGTCGCAGGTTTTTCTTCGACGCGAAGATGGCTTTTGCCTCATCCGAGGCGCCCGGAGCAATGACCACTTCGGTGAAGATCTGCACGATTTCCGCAGCCGTCTCAGCGTCCAGCGGCTGGTTCAGGGCCACAATCCCGCCAAAGGCAGAGGTGCGGTCGCAGTCGAAGGCCTTTTGATAAGCATCCTTCAACGTCTCACCACGGGCCACACCACATGGGTTGGCGTGTTTGATGATCGCAACGGCGGGGCCATCTTCGGGTGCAAATTCACTGACCAGCTCAAATGCCGCATCAGTGTCATTGATATTGTTATACGAGAGTTCCTTACCCTGCACCTGCTGCGCGGTAGCGACCCCCGCACGTGCAGAACCATCCAGGTAAAACGCTGCCTGCTGATGCGGATTTTCGCCATAACGCAGTGTCTGGGCCAGCTGCCCTGCCACGGCGCGACGGCGCGGCGCCTCAAGGTTCAGCGCGCCCGCCATCCAGTTCGAAACCGCAGCGTCGTATGCGGCAGTGCGGGCGTAGGCGTTCTGCGACAGCCACTGACGGAAGCCATAAGAGGTTTGGCCATCGTTTTTGTCCAGCTCTGCCAGCAGCGGTTCGTAGTCCTCTACATCCACCACAACATTCACGAACAGGTGATTCTTGGAGGCCGCCCGGATCATCGCAGGGCCGCCAATATCAATGTTCTCGATGCAGGTGTCATAGTCGGCACCCTTGGCCACGGTTTCCTCAAACGGGTAGAGGTTCACTACCAACAGGTCGATGGCGCCGATGCCATGCTCATCCATCGCCGCGACATGGGTGTCGTTGTCGCGAAGTGCCAACAGACCGCCATGCACCATCGGGTGCAGCGTCTTGACCCGGCCATCCATCATTTCCGGAAACCCGGTAATCTCCGACACGTCCTTGACCGTCAGCCCTGCTTCGCGCAGCGCCTTGGCCGTCCCACCGGTGGAGAGCAGCTCAATACCGCGCGCGGCCAAGGCCTTGCCCAGGTCGATCAGCCCAGTCTTGTCGGATACGGAAAGCAGCGCACGGCGTACGGGGTGAAGGTCAGTCATGGCAGGGCGGTCCTTTTCAGGCTCAGTCAGTTAACTCGGGGTCGTCCCGGTTCAGGTCTCGCACGGCAACGGCAGTTTCCTGCGCCTTACTCAGCGTCCACCGGATGCGCGTGGCATAGTCCATTGCCCGCCCGGATAGAACGATCTGTTTTGCCGCACGCGGCTTCAAGCGGGTTTTTTCCAGGTACACGCTGGGTTCCAGCTTCAATTCGCAGGTTCCATCATGACGGAACACCCAGATCTCCCCGCTCTTGAGCGCCATGGATACTGCTGCGCCCCCCAAGTCAAGGGCCGCGTCCACATCCGGGTGCAGGTGAAGGCGGATATCAAAGCCGATACCACCCAGAGAATGTGCATCCATTGCCTTGTCAAAACGCCGTTTATTGCGGGTATCCAATGCCAGCAGCATATCCTCACCCGCCAGCCCACGGCCATCAACGGCCAATTCCAACGTCCTTGCATGGGTCAGGCCAAAGTTCTTCTCATAGCCGTTCTGGCCGCCCTGGAACCTATAGCCATCTTCCAGATCCGACAGGTCAAGCGGCACTGTGTCGGGAGCCTCTGTCATGATTTCATGACCGCTGCCGCGTTCCGGCGGTGCCAGTCGAGCACTGGAATGCCCTTCGATACATAGCGTGGAATGCGACGGTGTAGCCCGCCCAGCGCGGCGCCATTCCACGCCGAAGGTCTCGCCCGAGCCGCAGTTCACGATCAAGGGACGGCGGCCTGATGTCAGCTCAAACGCAAGGGTCGAGGCATGGCCGTTCCAAGAGGCGCGCCCTTTGGGCGGGACCGATGCGTCAATGATCACCGAGGTCCGACGCCCGGACAAACGCGCATAGCCCATCGCCAGCCCATCGGCGTGACGCGTCGTGACGTGGCTGGCCGCTAATGCGTGATCCAATCGCCCCTCCAGCCCGCGGCCACCGCCATGAAACCGTGCCAAACCACCATCACTATGCCGCAACGTGCGCAAGGTCGGCGCGATACGTTCAATGGCAGCTGTCTGTGCCGGGGGAACACCCCGACCAACATCCTGCAACGCCGCCGCAGCCCAGGTCAGCAGCGTGAAAACCTCCAACAACTCTTCCGGGTTGCGGGTTGGCAGGCCGCCCTGATCATCAATCTGGCGGGTGCATTCCTCCGCCAGCGCCTTGAGAGCCGCGTCAACCTGATCCTCATGCCCCTTGAGGGCGAGACCTGCGTAGATCAGCCCGGTCAGCGCCTCGAAACGTGGCAAACCCGGCGATGCTCCCTGCCAGCGCCGCGATAAGAACCAGGTCTGACGTGAGAGCGCCCCAAAGAAGGCTTCGGATTGTTCGGGTGTGCGCGCCGCCAGCAGGAACAGCGCGTGGTTGATCCAGCGGATCACGCGTCGCCCGGTCAGATCCGGCGACCAACCAGGGCCTGATCCTTTGCCATAGGCGGCGATCCACCCCCAAACCCAAAGCTGCGCCTTTTCGCGGGCACGAAAATCCCCGACAGCTGCCAGATCGTCCAGCCAGGCAAAGCCGTGGCGTTCAGCGTCAAAGGCAAGATCGGGCGCAACCACATCCCAGAGCGCAGTCGTAGGCGATTCGACCAGATACCCAGCAAACAGAAGATTACCAGCAACCAGCTGACGCCCTCGGGCAAAGCTGCCAATGGTGCGCGGCTCGGGTTGCGAGACAAAAGCGGTCGTGCCCGGCTGCCGCCGTGAGCGCCGCGCATAATATCGGTTCAACAGGCGGGTGCCGCGACGCGCCATTTTATCGTATCGGGACATGCTCTCTTGCCTCACGCCAGATAATTTTTCCGGGGCGTTTTCGGCTGAGCATAGCGACGCTTACGGGCCAAGTCACCGATAATGAGGCAGGCATCTGCGCGGCGGATCGGCAAAGGCTCGCCGAGACCTGAGGTCAGACCGTGGATTTGCGCAATTCCGCCATGTAGAAACCGTCCATACCGCCCAGATCAGCCCAGTAGTCAGGCCGCAGGCGCAACCCGCCTTCTTCGGTAATCCAGTTAGGGTCAATGCCCGCAATGTCGCGGATTCGATCGCCGACGGACATATCGGGAAACATCTCAAGCGCATCTTCAACCTGACACTCGCCCTCATCCGGCAACAGCGAACAGGTGCAATAGATCAACCGACCGCCGGGTTTCACCAAGCTCCAGGCGTGGGCGAGCATCTGTGCCTGCAATTCAATCAGCGCGCCGAAACCGCTGCCGTCTTTGGCATGGGGCAAATCAGGGTGACGACGGATTGTCCCCGTGGCAGAGCAAGGCGCGTCCAGCAGAACCGCGTCATATTGACCGGTTTGTTCTAACGCATCCCCTACAACAACGGTGGCCTCAAGGCCCGTACGCTCAAGATTCTCTGAAAGCCGCGCCATCCGCCCGACAGACTGATCCACCGCCGTCACATTGGCCCCGGCAGCAGCGATCTGCATCGTCTTACCCCCAGGAGCGGCGCAGAGATCCAGCACCGATTCGCCGGGCTTCGCCGCCAAAATTTGCGCAGGCAGCGCTGCTGCGGCGTCCTGAACCCACCAATCCCCTGTCGCAAATCCGGGCAGGCCCGAGACCTGAACGGAATTGTGGATACGATAAGATCCCGTTGGCAGCAAAACCGCCTCAAGCGCTGCAAGATCCGCGCCGGGCTTAGGGCTAAGATCCAGCGGCGCGCCTGCTAGATGGGCGGCCTCGATCTGCAACATGGCCGGTGCCCCCCAGGCCTGCGACAGCGGGCTGCGGAGCCATTTCGGGAGACGCGGCACCCGCAGTTTTGCCCATTCGGCAGGCCCGTGATCGGCCACCTTGCGCAATACCGCATTGACCAACCCCTTTAGCTTGCCGTGGCGACGGTGACGGGAAACGATATCGACCATCTCATTGACCACACCATGCGCAGCACCGCCCTGGCACAGCTCAACCGTACCAATCCGCAGGGCATTATGCACCGTCAGGGGTGTCGCTTTTTTCAGGTGCTTCTGCAGGATCCGGTCGGCACGTTCCAGATTGCGCAGTGTGTCTGTTGCCAGCCGCTGGGTGCGCGCGCGCTCCTCTGCGGGCAGTTTATCCAATGCGCCCGCTGCGTAACATTCGGACAGCAGCTTGCCTTCCCCCAGCACCTCATCAAGCAGATGAATGGCACGGCGGCGGGCTTGGGTTGCGTTGGACATACGAGGCTCCTGATGCACGGGCGGCAGCGGCATGGGTTGTCGCCGCCGGACGCGGGCGTATATCATAGAACGACAATAAGGAAACCCGGCATGAGTGACGCTGAAAAAACCGAAACCGAAAATCTGCCCCCAGCTGCACAGCGTGCGCTGGCAGAGGCTGCCGAACGGCGTAGGGCCGCCGAGGCCGAAGCTGCCAACCGCCCGGTTGAGCTGGGCGGTCGCGATGGTCCCGATCCTGCGCGCTATGGCGACTGGGAGAAAAAAGGAATCGCCATCGATTTCTGACGGTGTCGCCGCAGGAGGCCTGCATGATCATCGAGATCCGCCGCTACTGGCTGCACCCCGGCAAACGCGAAGCCTTTATTGACATCTTTGAACGGGTGAACAGACCAGCGATGCGGGCATGCTGGTTTTTGGCCCGATGTGCGATCTGGCAGATCCGGATGTCGTCCACTGGATGCGCGCCTTTGCAACGCTATCAGACCGCGAGCGCATCAGGGACGGATTTTATGATGGGCCCGTCTGGCTGAAGGACGTGGAACCGCGCGTGATGCCGCTGATCGCCCATTTCGAGGCCTCGGCGGTTGAGACCACCGAAGGGTTCGAGACGTTCAGTGGCTCTGCGTCCCTGCTCTGAGGATCAGAGACCCAGCACATCCAACATATCATACTGACCGGGTTCCTTGCCCTGCCCCCAAAGTGCAGCCTTAATCGCACCACGTGCAAAAATCGCCCGGTCGGTGGCCATATGGCGCAGCACGATACGCTCGCCCTGACCAGCGAACAGCACGTCATGCTCACCAACAATATCGCCGCCTCTAATCGCACTGAAGCCGATATCGCCGCGCTTGCGCGCGCCGGTAATGCCATCGCGGCCACTGTCCGAAACATCAGCCAGTGTGACGCCACGCCCCTCCGCAGCCGCTTCGCCCAGCATCAATGCGGTGCCTGAGGGTGCATCGACCTTGTGATGGTGATGGGCCTCAATCACTTCGATGTCGAAATCCTCATCAAGGGCGGCAGCAACCTTTTTGGTGAGCTGAACCAGAAGGTTTACACCTAGGCTCATGTTACCGGCCCGCATCTGCACCGAATGGCGTGAGGCTGGTTCCAACTGGGAAATTTGTGCGTCGTTCATGCCAGTGGTGCCAATCACATGCACTGCGCGTGCTTGTGCAGCCAGAGTCGCAAAGCCAAGTGTCGCCTCAGGGCTGGTAAAATCAATCACCGCCTGTGCAACTGAAAATGCCTCCACCGCATCGTCGGTCACGGTGACGCCGAGTTCGGGGCCGCCCATGGCAATGCCAACATCCTGCCCAACCCAAGCATGACCGCTACGCTCCACCGCACCCACAAGACGGGCGCGGGGATGGTCCACGATCGTTTTGATCAACATTTGCCCCATCCGACCAGAGGCACCGGTGATCACGATGCCTGGTGTGGCCGCGCTGGAAGCTGTCATGCTGGAAGCCGTCATGGGGTGGGTCCTCGCCTTTTGTGTCGTCCGTCCGGTGGGCTCTTTGTGCTGGATTTGTCCTAACCGCTTGCGCTGCGCTTGGCAAAGCCCTCCTTTCGGCATAAATCGGATATATGGCTAAGAACAAACTCCAAGAGGGCTCTGGTCCCTCACAACGACAGCTCCGCGTCGGCGAATTGATTCGCCGCGCCCTGTCCGAGATTTTTGCACGCGGCGACCTGCATGATCCCGACCTGAACCGGCTGTCGATCACCGTGGGTGAGGTGCGTACCTCGCCTGATCTTCGAATTGCCACTGCCTATGTGTTGCCGCTTGGCGGTAAAGGGCAAGAGGAAACGCTCAAGCTGATGGCCCGCAACAAGGGAGAGCTGCGTCGCATCATCGGCAAGAAATTGGCACTGAAGTTCACCCCCGAACTGAGGTTCCAGCTGGACGACACCTTTGACCGGATGGATGACACCCGTCGAATGCTGTCGCAGGACGCGGTGCGCCGCGACACGGGCGAGTGATCGTCCGGGCGATGGGTGTGGCGCTGGCCCTTTGGGCCACGCCCGCAGCCGCGGTGGAGTGCCGCGACATCGCCTATGACAGCAACCGCTATACGATCTGCGAGGTCGCTGTGGCCAAAGATGAGCTGCGCCTGTTTCTGAAGGATGACACCGGGCAGGTCTACGGTCATTTCTCTTCAATCGAAAATGCGCTGAAACCCAAAGGCCAAACACTGTCCTTTGCCACCAATGCTGGCATGTATCACCGCGACCGTTCGCCTGTTGGATTGTATGTCGATGGTGACACGGAAGAAATGCGTTTGGTCACCAATCCCGGCCCCGGCAACTTTGGCCTATTGCCAAACGGTGTCCTGTGCATTGGCAAGACGCGCACAGATGTCATCGAGACACTGACATTCGCCCAAACAACACCGCAATGCCGCTACGCCACACAATCCGGTCCGATGCTGGTGATCGACGGCGTCCTTCATCCACGGTTTTTACCGGACTCCAGCTCCTATTTCATCCGCAACGGAGTCGGGACCAGCGCCGACGGACAGCGGGTGGTCTTTGCCATTTCGCGCAACGCCGTCACCTTTCACCAGTTCGGAAGCCTCTTTCTCAACCACCTGAAGCTGCCGAATGCGCTGTATTTTGATGGCAATATTTCACGGCTGCACGCGCCGCAGATCAATCGCAGCGATGCCGGGTTCATGATGGGGCCAGTTGTGGGTGTGGTCACGGATAGGGCCACCGACGACGACGCGACCAACTAGGCCCTACGGGGCTAGCCACCGATATTTCGACCTGAATATCCAAGGACCAAGTTGTGTTTCACAGCGCCGTGCAATTGACAGCGCCGCAGGGCTGGGCTACCCCGCGCGCCTCTCTCACCGACGATGACATTGGGGTACGACATGGGACGCAAACGCAAGGGGCGCGATATATCCGGCTGGCTGGTGGTCGATAAACCCGCAGGCCTGACGTCCACCGCGGTTGTAAACAAGGTCCGCTGGGCCTTTGACGCCAAGAAGGCTGGCCATGCCGGCACCCTGGACCCCGAAGCAACCGGTGTATTGGCTGTGGCACTTGGCGAAGCGACCAAGACCGTGCCCTACATCACCGACGCGCTAAAGGCCTATACGTTTAACGTACGGTTGGGACAGGCCACCAACACCGATGATGCAGAGGGCGAAGTCATTGCCAGCAGCGATGCCCGCCCCAGCGACGCCGAGATCATTGCGGCCCTGCCGCAGTTTCTGGGCGACATCATGCAGGTGCCACCGAAGTTCTCCGCTGTGAAGATCGACGGCCAGCGCGCCTATAAGCTGGCACGCGCTGGCGAAGAGGTTGAGTTGGCGGCCCGCCCGCTTTGGGTAGAGGAGCTGACTTTGGTGGATCGCCCTGATGCGGATCACGTCATTCTGGAAATGACCTGCGGCAAAGGTGGCTATGTGAGATCCATTGCACGGGACCTGGGTGCCGCCCTTGGTTGCTATGGTCACGTAAAGTGCCTGCGCCGGATCTGGTCCGGCCCATTTGATGCAGAAGACGGCATCAGCCTGGAGACTCTGGACGAGATGGCAAAATCACCAGATCTTGATGGCTTCCTGCGCCCGCTAGAGGAAGGTCTTGCCGATTTGCCACAGCTGACCTGTACCCCTGAAGGGGCCGCAAAACTGCGCAATGGCAACCCTGGTATGGTCTTGGCTTCAGACGTGGAATACGGCGAGGAGGCTTGGGCATCCCTGGATGGCCAGGCTGTTGCCGTGGGCCATTACAAGGCAGGCGAATTACATCCAAGTCGCGTGTTTGTACGCTAACCTCAATTGACAGGACAGCGCCTCGCCGGGCGCCACAGGATCCATGATCAGCCGGACCCACACCAAGGGCGATGCGCCATCCACAGCAGTCTATTCAGATTGCGAACGATATCGCTACAGCCTCACTCGCGTTTGGGATCCGACGGCTGCACGGGTGATGTTTGTCATGCTTAACCCATCAACCGCAACCGAAGTGCAGAACGATCCGACAATCGAACGCTGTGAACGCCGGGCGCGGGCACTTGGGTTTGGAGGCTTTCGAGCCACCAATATTTTTGCGTATCGCGCCACCGATCCGCGTGACATGAAAAAAGCCGATGACCCCGAAGGTCCGGGTAACCAGGGTGCCATATTGGACGGCGCCGCCTGGGCTGATCAGATCATCTGTGCCTGGGGGACGCACGGTGCGTTCCGCCAGCAGGGAAACCAGGTCGCGGCGGCGCTGTTGCAAGCAGATACAACGCTGTTCCACCTTGGCCTTAGCAAGGCTGGGCACCCCAAGCATCCGCTCTATATCGGCTATTCTCAACAGCCAGAGATTTGGCATCCTGAGGCGCGATAAGATCTCGCTAACCAACGTATCTGATTTATTTGAGAAAACAACCTAAACGTGTCTATTGTGGATAGTGCGGACTTTCCGCGTGTAGTGTGAGGGGTTGCTGGAATGTTGATGCTGGCCGCGATGCTTGGGATTGCCGCCGTAGGGGGTATCCTAATGATTGACGAAGACGGCGATGATTCCACCACGTCCGATACCGGCTCTGGGGCAGACAACGATGCCGACGCCTCTGCGAATATAGCGAGCGAGACCGTCTCTCTTGACCAGTTCATCCTATTGGGGACCAACGGCAGTGATCAGCTTGGCGGAACTGAAGTCGATGAGGATATCCAAGGTCGCGACGGCAATGATCAGTTAAATGGACAGGGTGGCAAAGACTCCGTTCAAGCAGGTGCTGGTGATGATACGGCCCATGGTGGTGACGGTGATGACACCGTGCTTGGTGGTGACGGCCAAGATTTGCTACATGGCGAAGCGGGCGATGACCTGCTGGCCGGGCAAGACGGCGATGACACACTGTTTGGCCACTTTGGCGATGACACGCTTGATGGCAGCGCAGGTAATGACCTTGGGCACGGTGGCCAAGGCGATGATACCCTACAAGGCGGTAGTGGCCGCGACGCCCTGCATGGCAATGCCGACAATGATTATCTAAGCGGTGGACAGGATCAGGACACGCTGTTTGGCGGCACAGGCAATGACCGCCTGGTGGGCAACGACGATGGCACGACACGCGACTACCTCAATGGCGGAGATGGCGACGATACCATTTTTGCGGGAACAGGTGACGTGGTGACAGCGGGCGAAGGGGGTGATCGGATCCTCCTGGATAGCAGCCCTTTTCAGGCGACCTTCGACAGCGACGATGATGAAAATACGGATCCCAATGCGCCGATCGACTTGCTGGATTTTGACACGTCTGAAGATCAGCTGGTTGTGATATGGGATCAGTTTGGCCCTGATACGCCAGTGGTTGAGGTCAGCCTGGACCCCGACGCACCGGGTGAACACATAGTGAGCATCGATGGCAAGGAAGCAATGCGTGTGACCGGCCCCGAGGTCCTGACAGCCGCCGACATTCTGGTCGTTGACCACGAGGCCGCGATCCGGTTTGGTATGGTGGCAAACGCAAATGGTGGTGACGCTTTGACCCTAGGTTAAACCACCCGTGCGGAACCGGACTAAGCAAAGCGGGCGGTGTTCCGGGCAAGAATTGAATCGCCTACGGCGTTCTACGGATCCAGGACAACGGATCCCTCTGATAAAGACCGCGTGCACCGTGATGGTGGCGTGGCTCCATTTTTGCCACTATGTCGCTACCAAACATTCAAAAACCTTTGCCATTTGCATAGAACCTGCGTATACGCGCGATCTGTTCCAGAGATGCGCTGCTTTTCATTGGAAATCGCGCTTTGAGGAACGCCTCCATGGGCCTGTGCTGGACGACATCCCGGCCTGCGCCATTCACACAAACCTTCAAAGGAGACCCCGATGTCGATCACTGCTGAAGAAAAAACACGCCTGATGAAAGAATTCGCAACCAAAGACGGCGACACCGGTTCCCCGGAAGTACAGGTTGCAATCCTGACCTCGCGCATCAACACTCTGACCGAGCATTTCAAAACCCACAAGAAGGACAACCACGGTCGTCGTGGTCTTCTGAAGATGGTTGCTCTGCGTCGTAAGCTGCTGGACTACACCAAAGGCAAAGATGTGGCCCGTTACCAGGACCTGATCAAACGCCTGGGCATCCGCCGCTAATTGAGATTGCCGGATATTTAGAAGATTGCGCCCGCCTCCGTTGGAAGCGGGCGTTTTCTTTTGCCTGTTCTTGTATCCGGGCTTAGGCCGCAGCCCCGGCCTGTTGTGCGCCAGGTACGGAGGGAGCATCATCCAGTAAGCTGATCCCAAGACCATCAAGAATAGCAAGTCGGCGCGCAGCAAAGGCATGGGCGCGGGCTTTCAGTACCGCGAGATTTTCTTCGGGCAAGGTTAGAACCCGCCCATCCTGCTCAAGACGTTGTCCCTGTGGTTCAAGAATTTGCCATGCAAATTCTGCCCAGCCGTTGGGTCCGGCACGTCCTTCACTGCGGGCCAGCAGGAACAATTGCTCCATCCGATCAACGGCCACGCCGCCACCCGTGAGAGGAGACGCCAAGAAAGCTAGGCGTTCACATTCTTCGGAGGTTTTGCACACCGCAAGATTAAAAGCCCGACAGGTTGCAACCCGGTCAGCCAGCCCCTCCAGCGGCAAGCAGGGCGCGATATGACCCGCCCCCGTCAACAGCGTCAGGACACGGGTGATCTCCTGCCACTCCATAGCGCCAAACGCCCCTTGCTCCAGCATGCTGCGTACAGTTGCCGGCCCTGCCGCAAGCAGAGTCAGCACCGGTTCGTATTGGTGGGCCTCAAGCGGGATTTCACCCTGACGCCAGCTCAATTTTAGCGGACCCGTGCCGTAGTGACGTGCAAGGGCAAAGGGTGTCTCGAACCATGCCGCGACAGCGCCACGTTGGGTATAGGGCAGACGCCCACGAACAAACAAATCGGCACGGAACTGCTCATTCAGCAGGATATCACGTAGCCCTTCGCGGCGAACTGGATCGCTTTCAGCCTGAACCAAAGCGATCTGCGCCCCAGTCAGACAGACATCGTCCACATGATCCAGCGGGTTGGTCGCGCCAAGAAACGTCAGCTTTGCTTCTGAAAGATCAGCTGCCACATCTGCAAAATGAAATGGTGTCCAATCCTTGTTGAAGAACTCATGCGCCAGATAGTGACGCGACATGGATTTCATCTCGCTCAACCGGGTTAACTGGGCCGGATTGCTCGCGAAATATCCGGCACCAGCACGTTTCAGACTCTCGACGAACTCCAACGCGTCCTCAATACGCTGCTCCAAAGGCCCGGTTCCGAGTGCCGCCCGGTCGGTGAGGATTCTTCGCAGCGGCATAGATGCCGCCCACCCCGGCTGCGTGTTGTAGCTGATGTAAACAAGCCCACCCGGCTTGAGACGCCGACTTATGAAATCAGCGATCCGCTGCTGGTTTTCCCTAGACACCCAACTGTAGACCCCATGCAACGCAATAATATCAAAGCCCTGAGGTAGCCCCGGGGCCTGATCAAAATCCTCAAATGAGCGTTCATAAAAGGTCACGTTGTCCAGGTCCGCATCCCCGGCGAGACGATTGGCACCGGCGATATGGGCCGGGATAAAGTCCATCGCATGAAAATCGATATGCGGATTGGCCGCTGCAAGAAGATTGGCTGTGAACCCCTGACCACACCCAAGCTCGCAATAGGTCAGCCCCTTACCTGCCATCCCATGCCTGTGGCCGCGAGACAGCGCACTAAAGCCCATGCGCGCGGGGGTCATCTCTTGAAAGAAGTCATGGGTGTAGTCGAGTTCGGCAACATAGCCAGCGGTCCAATCGCTCATGCGGCACCTTTTCTGCGTGTTCGGTAACATTCGTAATCCCGCAAAGTTTTCATAAAAATGCTAAGGATCGCGTTAACAGCCCGACAATTCGACAGGATCAGTGCTACCACCGGCTGTACGGGCACCAAGCCCGGCCGCACAGCCGGGCTTCCCCTTTCAATCTGTTGAAAAATCCTGTAAGGGCGGCCTATCTGAGACGTGCTGCCAAGACCCCGGCAGTCGAAAGAAAGATAGAAAGGGGTCGGCGGCAATGGGGTCGCCACATCAAACGGGAGACCCGGGATACGCCTGGGAGTGCTCCCAGCTAGGATAAGCTGAATGTTCAACGTTACAAAGAAATCAATGCAGTGGGGCGAAGAAACGCTCACACTGGAGACCGGCAAGGTCGCCCGTCAGGCAGATGGCACTGTGATTGCCACCCTGGGCGAGACCTCGGTTATGGCAAACGTCACTTTTGCACGCCAGCAAAAACCGGGTCAGGACTTCTTCCCCCTGACCGTGCATTATCAGGAAAAATACTACGCTGCGGGCAAGGTCCCAGGTGGTTTTTTCAAGCGTGAAGCACGCCCCACCGAAAAAGAAACGCTGACAGCACGTCTGATCGACCGTCCGATCCGCCCGCTGTTCGTCCCTGGCTTTAAAAACGAAGTTCTGGTGATGTGCACCGTGCTGAGCCACGATCTGGTCAACGATCCCGACATGGTTGCCATGATTGCAGCCTCTGCGGCGCTGACCCTGTCCGGCGCGCCCTTCATGGGTCCGATCGCTGCTGCACGTGTGGGTTTCGAAGGCGGCGAGTACGTTCTGAACCCGACTGTCGACGACATGCAGGACCTGCGCCAGAATCCTGATCAGCGCCTGGACCTGGTTGTTGCCGGTACCAAAGACGCCGTGATGATGGTTGAGTCCGAAGCGTACGAGCTGACCGAAGCAGAGATGCTGGGTGCGGTGAAATTCGCCCACGAGCAGATCCAGCCGGTGATCGACTTGATCATCTCGCTTGCAGAAGATGCCGCGAAAGAGCCGTTCGACTTCCAGCCTGCTGACTATTCCGAACTGTTTGCCGCAGTAAAAGCCGCTGGCGAAGAGCAGATGCGTGCCGCATTCGCGATCACCGACAAGCAGGAGCGCACCGCCGCTGTTGCCGCCGCCCGTGACGCGATCAAAGCGTCGCTCAACGAAGAGCAGCTGGCTGATGCAAACCTAAGCTCTGCTCTGAAGAAGCTGGAAGCCGGCATTCTGCGTGGCGACGTTGTGAAAACTGGCAAGCGGATCGACGGTCGTTCGACCACCGATGTGCGCGGTATCGAATCGGAAACCGGCATGCTGCCGCGGACCCATGGTTCGGCGCTGTTTACCCGTGGCGAAACCCAGGCGCTGGCCGTGACCACGCTGGGCACCGGTGACGACGAGCAGTTCATCGACGCGCTGCACGGCAACTTCAAATCCAACTTCCTACTGCACTATAACTTCCCTCCCTATTCGGTTGGCGAAGTTGGTCGCGTGGGCTCGCCCGGCCGTCGTGAGATTGGCCACGGCAAGCTGGCATGGCGTGCGTTGCAGGCGGTTCTGCCTGCCGCCACCGATTTCCCCTATACCATTCGCGTGGTGTCTGAGATCACTGAATCCAACGGCTCATCGTCGATGGCATCGGTCTGTGGTGGTTCGCTGTCCATGATGGACGCCGGTGTGCCGTTGAAAGCACCGGTTGCCGGTGTTGCGATGGGTCTGATCCTCGAAGAAGACGGATCCTATGCGATCCTGTCGGACATCCTGGGCGACGAAGACCACCTTGGCGACATGGACTTCAAAGTGGCGGGTACTGCGAACGGCATCACCTCGCTGCAGATGGATATCAAGGTTGCAGGCATCACGCCTGAGATCATGGAAAAAGCGCTGGATCAGGCCCGGGACGGCCGTCTGCACATCTTGGGCGAAATGTCCAAGGCCCTGTCGGAAACCAACGCGTTCTCCGTCCATGCGCCGCGCATTGAAACCATGCAGATCCCAACCGACAAAATCCGTGAAGTGATCGGTTCCGGCGGCAAGGTCATCCGCGAGATCGTGGAAACCTCCGGCGCCAAAGTCGACATCAACGACGACGGCGTGATCAAGATCGCATCGGCCGATGGCACCGCCATTCAGAAGGCCTATGACATGATCCATTCGATCGTGGCAGAACCCGAAGAAGGCGCCGTTTACACTGGTAAAGTCGTGAAGATCGTCGATTTCGGCGCCTTCGTGAACTTCTTCGGCAAGCGTGACGGTCTGGTGCATGTGTCCCAGATCGAAAACCGCCGCCTGAACCACCCTTCGGACGTTCTGAAGGAAGGCCAGGAAGTGAAAGTGAAGCTGCTGGGCTTTGATGATCGCGGCAAGGTCCGCCTGTCCATGAAAATCGTGGATCAGGAAACCGGTGAAGAAATCACAGCCGAGAAGAAAGAAGACGCAGAATAATCTGTTCTTCTCTCTCTGAGCATAGAATCCCCGCCAGAAATGGTGGGGATTTTCTGTTTCATCGGTTGGAGATTACGCGCACCCCTTTTCACCCTCCGCCAAGATCGCTACCTCTGGGCGCATGCGATCCTATATCATTCATATGACAGGCGATCAGAAACGCGCCCCCAACGTGGCGCGTCTATTGGCGGATTTGCCCGATGCTCAGGTGGTTGAGGCGGTAGATGGCCGTGCCGTGATGTCCGCAGGCGATGTTTCCACACACTCTGGCGTTCTTCATGCGCCGCATTACCCATTCCCGCTGAGCGGCGGAGAGGTCGGCTGTTTTCTGTCACATCGCAAATGCTGGCAGCTGATCGCCGATGGCGTCGACGATTATGGCTTGATCGTTGAGGATGACATGGCAACGGATCCCGTGATCTGGCAGGATGTACTTGCCTTGATTGACAGCCATGCAGGCCCGGACAGCATGATCCGCCTGCCCGCCAAACAACGCGAAACGGCCAGCACGGTGATTGCCGCGCATGGGGCAGCACAGCTGTTCCTGCCTCGGTGTATAGGTCTGCAGACCGTCGCGCAGGTCGTTGGCAAGACCGCTGCTGCCCGGTTGCTAGCCGCAACTAAAGTTCTGGACAGGCCGGTTGATACCTTCCTGCAAATGCACTGGGTTCACGACCAAACAATCCACACGGTATTGCCAAACGGCGTGTCGGAGGAAACAGCCGCTTTGGGGGGATCAACCATCCAATCTCGCCCTGTCGGGGGCAAGCTTGCGCGTGAGCTGAAACGTATGCTTTATCGCGCCCAGGTCGCCCTGCGCCCACAACGCGGCTGAGCCATCAGGCCGCCCCACGAAAAAAGGGGCCGCCTGGCCCCTTCCTTCACCTTGATCCAATTCCCTTGGCAGCATGTGCCGCCGCAGATTTAGGTCGGCGCTTTGGTCTTACGCAGATAGGGGAAGATGGTTTCAAACTCACCAAATTTGGCCTTCGCATCCTCATTCGATACGCTCGGCGGAATGATGACATCCTCGCCCGGAACCCAGTTTGCTGGCGTCGCAACGCCTTTTCCAGACATCTGCAACCCATCAAGCGCACGCAGAATCTCGGCAAAATTGCGGCCCACGGTCATTGGGTAGGTCATCGACAGTTTCAGTTGCTTGTCCGGGCCGATGATAAAGACCGACCGCACAGTGGCGCTATCAGCAGGCGTCCGGCCATCGGGCAGATAGGCCTCGGCTGGCAACATGTCGAAAGCCTTGGATACCGCCAGACCTTCGTCGGCGATGATCGGGAAACCTGCCGCAGCCTTGCCGTAGCTTTCGATGTCTGTTTTCCACTTCTTGTGGTCTTCGACACCATCAACCGACACGCCGATTACTTTGGTGTTGCGGGTGGCCCATTCATCGGACAGCTGCGCCACGGCCGAAAATTCTGTGGTGCAGACCGGGGTAAAATCCTTGGGGTGGGAGAATAGAATCGCCCAGCTATCACCAATCCAATCGTGAAACGAAATGGTGCCCTGATCGGTTTCTGCGGTAAAATCCGGAACCACATCATTGATACGCAAACCCATGGGTCTCTCTCCTATAGTGTCAAATAAATGCACGGTGTGGGGTTAACCTAACCACTCGCAGCGCAGGTTAAACCCTTGGCGGCCCATGACCAGTCTAAAAGATCGCTGTGCGCGTCAATCAGTCGTGGATAATACGGACCGCGCAGAAAGTGACGATCGCTGTGCTGTCCATTCCACGCGAGAGGCCAAAGACGCAATACGCGCCACTCTTAAATTTGATCAAATTATGATTGCCGCCTCTTGCCCATCTGAAACACCGGTGACAGAGTGTCGCCCAATCGCGGGACATCTGACCGCCAACCCCAGACCTACGGGAGATCAAAACATGATCGAGAAACGTGATTTCTACATCAACGGCCAATGGGTCGCCCCAGCTTCCCCGAACGATTTTGAAGTGATCGACCCGTCGACCGAAGCGGCCTGCGCCGTGATTTCGTTGGGTGATGCCGCTGATACCGATGCAGCCGTTGCTGCGGCAAAAGCCGCACTGCCGGGCTGGATGGCCACGCCTGTGAACAAGCGGATCGCCTTGGTTGAAAAGCTGATCGCCATCTACGAAACCCGTACCGAAGATCTGGCGCAAGCGATGAGCGCCGAGATGGGCGCGCCCATCGACATGGCCCGTAGCCAGCAGGCAGGTGCCGGCAGCTATCACTTGCAGAACTTCATCCGTGCCGCCAAGAGTTTCGCGTTCGAAGCCCCGCTCGGTGACCACGCTCCCAATGACCGGATCATCCACGAGGCGGTTGGCGTCGCAGCGCTGATTACGCCGTGGAACTGGCCTATGAATCAAGTGACTCTGAAAGTTGGCGCAGCGGCCATTGCAGGCTGCACTATGGTCCTCAAGCCGTCCGAGCAAAGCCCGCTCAACGCCATGATCTTTGCCGAGATGATGGATGAGGCCGGTTTTCCTGCTGGTGTCTTCAATCTGGTGAACGGCGACGGTGTCGGTGTTGGGACACAGCTGTCCAGCCATCCGGATGTCGATATGGTCTCCTTTACCGGTTCGACCCGCGCCGGCACTGCAATCTCCAAAGCGGCCGCAGATACTCTTAAAAAGGTCCATCTGGAGCTGGGCGGCAAAGGTGCCAACGTGATTTTTGACGATGCCGACGACAAAGCGGTCAAGCGCGGCGTTCTGCATATGATGAACAACACCGGTCAAAGCTGTAACGCACCAAGCCGCATGTTGGTTCAGAAAGGCGTCTACGACAAAGCCGTCGAAGAAGCTGCCGCAGTTGCCAACAAGGTTGAGGTTGGCCCCGCGTCTAGCGAAGGTCGCCACATCGGTCCCGTGGTAAACGAACTGCAATGGGGCAAGATCCAGGACCTGATCCAGAAAGGCATCGACGAAGGCGCGCGCCTTGTTGCTGGCGGAACTGGGCGTCCGGATGGGCTGAACCAGGGTTTCTATGTCAAACCAACCGTTTTTGCCGATGTGAACAACCAGATGACCATCGCTCGCGAAGAAATCTTTGGCCCGGTTCTATCAATCATTCCCTTTGAGAGCGAAGAGGAAGCCATCGAGATCGCCAACGACACCCCCTACGGCCTGACGAACTACGTACAGACCCAAGACGCGAATCGTGCCAATCGCATGGCCCGCAAACTGCGGGCTGGCATGATCGAGATGAACGGGAAATCCCGCTCTGCCGGATCGCCATTTGGCGGAATGAAACAGTCCGGAAACGGCCGCGAAGGTGGCAGCTGGGGTATTGAGGATTTCCTAGAGGTCAAAGCTGTGGGTGGCTGGGCTACCGAATAAGCCAGCCCTCATCTGATACTATGAATGCAGAGAAAGAGCCGCCTATTGAGGCGGCTCTTTTTGTTTGCTTACAAAAATCTGCTCTAGTTGGGCAATTCCAGCACCAGCTGAGGCACCCCATCCGAAGTCCGCTCGACCGATCGGCCATCCCAACCGATTGTCCCGTTGATCCGTTGGCGCAGCGCCGAAAAACTGTCGAATTTCACCACGTCCACCGGCTCCTCCAGATGCAAGGTCACACGGCGACGGGCGCCATCCCCAAACACCTGCAACCCACGCAGCTCTGCCTTGAAGTGTCAATGAGCGTTCAAAGTTGACCCGGTTTCAGCATTTAAAATTGACCCACCCCATGTGGCGCAAAGCCCCCAGGCGGGCCGCCCTCATATAGCGAGTCCGTCTGGGGGCTTTGCTTTCGGGACGGTTACTTTTCTCTGCGGCTTTTGCTCTGAGCAAAGCGATAGGACGTGTTGCCGGTTTCGATGATTGCGCAATGGTGGGTGACGCGATCCAGCAGCGCGGTGGTCATCTTGGCATCGCCAAAGACCGAGACCCACTCTCCGAACTCCAGGTTGGTGGTGATGATGACGCTGGTTTTCTCGTAGAGCTTGCTGATCAGATGGAACAGCAATGCTCCGCCAGACTTGGGGAACGGGATGTAGCCCAGCTCGTCGATGATGACGCAATCCAGAGCCGAGAGTTGCCGGATGATCTTCCCGGCATTGCCCTCGGCCTGTTCCTTGATCAGGGCGTTGATCAGATCGACGGCGTTGAAGAAGCGTGCCTTCTTGCCGTTGGTGATCAGGGTGGTGCCCAAAGCGATGGCGATATGGGTTTTGCCGGTGCCGGTTCCGCCCACCAGGATGAGGTTGTGCGCCTCTTGGGTGAACTGCCCTGTGCAGAACGGTTCGATCTGGGTCTGGGTGATGGCGGCAGCACCATAATCGAAGGTGGCGAAGTCCTTATGATGGGGGAACTTCGCGATCCTCATTTGATACTGGATAGAGCGCGCCCGCCGCTCTACAGTCTCCGCGTCGATCAGTTGCTTTATCGCTGTGGTCAGACTTGGTGGCTTGCGCGCGGACAGCAAATCATGTGCGCAAGCTGCCATTCCGTGCAACCTCAGGGCGGTCAGTTGGTCGATCAGGGCGTTCATGCGGCAACCTCCTCAGTCGAGCACAGGATCTCATAGCGCTTGCAGTCGGCCTCGGGTCGCAGGGTCAGTTGCGGATAGGCATAGGCTTCGCTGAGCGGCGTGATGACCGGCTCCACCAACTGGTTAATCAGGTTGATGATGGCGGGCAGGCGGAGGGTGTTTTGTGCCACGGCCAGTTCACAAGCCATCTCGACAACCTCGATCCCGTGATCCTGGACGAGCAGAAGCAGATCAACGAACTCCCGATCCCCGCCCTTGTCTGCCATGTAATGTTCCCTGATCTGGTGCATGGCCTCAGGCAGTTGCCAGTCCACGAAGGGTGCGCCATTGCGTAGGGCGCCGGGCTTGCGATCCAGCAGAGGAACATAGTGCCAGGGTTCAAAGTAGCTGACGTTGCGGGTGAAGCGGCGCTTATGCTCGGCGATGATATCCTGGCCCGACACCAGCATAATCCGGCCCGCATAAGCGCGCAGCGACACATGTTGACCGGCAAAGTGGGACGGGACGCTGTAGCGGTTGCTGGCATATTGAACCAGGCAAGTGGATCGGACACGAACCGTCTTCTCAACATAGCCGTCAAAAGGCCGACCCAAGGGGCGCAGCTCGGCGCGTTCGTCTTCGAACACCTCGGCAATCGTGCGATCCTGCTGTTCGGGATGGGGACGATTGGCCAGTTCTTCACAGCGCAGGCGCAACCAGTTGTTCAGCGCATCAAGATCTTCAAAGGCAGGCTTGGGCACAAACAACCGGCCGCGCAAAAACTGGACCTGGTTCTCGACCTGCCCCTTCTCCCAACCCGCTGCGGGCGTGCAGGCAACAGGTTCCATCACATAGTGGTTCATCAGAGCCAGGAACCGGGGATGGAATATCCGGTCCTTCGAGCGGGACACATAGGTCACCATGGTCTTGGGGTTATCAATGATCACCCGTCGTGGAACCCCGCCATAGAAAGACAGTGCCTGCACAAAAGCATCCAGAACCATCTCCTGGGCTTCGCCGGGATAGGCGATCACCAAAGGCTTGCGGCTGTGGCACAGGCGGAAATGGGCAACCTAGATCTTTTGTTCAACGCCGCCCAGGACAACCCGTTCTTCGCTCCAGTCAAACTGAAGGGCGTCACCAGCAGCAAAATGCAGGGGGATAAAAGCATCGCCAGAACCGGCGCCAGCCCGCTTCAGATCGCGGACAAATCGCTGAACTGGAGAATAGGACCCGGTGTAGCCTTCCACCACGAGCTGCTCATAAAGCTTCTGGGCCGTTCGCCGCTCCCGACGTGGTCGCTTCTGGTCCTGATCGAACAGTTCCTGAAGCCGGAGATCAAACCCGTTGCACAGTTTGTGCCGAACCGGTGGAGCCTGGCGCTGGTAGCTCGGCGGGCTCTCATCCTTCAAATACTTCTTGATCGTGTTGCGCGATAATCCCGTCGCCCGCGCAACAGACCGGATACTGCGCCCTTCAACCAGCACCCACAGACGGATCTTCGATACACTTTCCATCAATAACACCTGCTCTTTCCTCCGCACTTGAAGCGCGGATGTTAACGAAACAGGTGGGTCAATTTTACTCGCTCATAACCCACCTAAGTGGGTCAATTTCGCATGCCGATTCACAGCCTTGAAGGGTTGGTCTAGGTAGCGCCCCTCTAGCGTCTGCCCGACGCGTAGTGTTTGTTGCGGGGTGTTCGGGCGCGGTCTGTCTGCCTTGGCGCTAAGGGTATTCCAATCGCCATAGCCGTATTGCCGCGCCACCATCTCAAGCGCTGTGCTATGGGACACCATCAGATTGCGGGCTTGCAACTGCTGGCGCAGACTGCGGGCCTGCTGTTTTAAGATCCCGACAGTCGGGAGTTCTCTCTGCTTGTTTGTCATTTTTGCCTCTTGTCCAATCAACAAGATGCGCCGGGTAAAATGGAGCTCGCATTGCCATTGGCGCATCAATCGGATGGGCGAAAGACAGGGTATTTGAAACGAGGTTTCACCATAGCCATTACGACCGCGAGCGGCAGGGCCCCGACCCTGATGTCAGCCTTAGGCTGTTCACCCCTTCAAGGTCAAGACCCGGGCAACAGACACCACACCTCTGACCGGCGTTTCATCCGCAGAAAACCATGGCTGGAAAATGCGGAAATAGGTCTCTTGATCTAAACCTAACCTGAGCTTGTAAAATACCGGAAAGTCATACCACACCAGAGGACCAGATGACCAAGCCAGAACCTACCCGTGCCCGCAAACCCAGCATCACCACAGAATTGACCGGCATCTACGAAACCCATCTTCCGGTCAGAGATCTTGCCGTAGCAATGGCGTTTTACGAGACTACGATTGGCCTCAAGCTGGCCCATTATCTGCCCGAGCGCGACGTTGCCTTCTACTGGGTTGGAGGCCACGAAAGCGGGATGCTGGGACTGTGGTCCGGTGGGTCCGCCCCGATGGGTATGCGATTGCATATGGCCTTTCGAAGCACCGTGACGGCGATGGACGGAGTTTGTGATCGCCTGTGTGACGCAGGTGTGGTGCCGCTTGATTTTCATGGTGCGCCAACAGACCAACCCGTGGTTCTGGGCTGGATGCCTGCGTTGTCGATCTATTTCAATGATCCAGACGGGCATTCCATTGAGATCCTCGCCCCACTGGCAGAGCAACCAGACCCCGGTTTCGGCGTCGACAGCTACAACGCCTGGCTGGCAAGAATCGACAGCTGATCTGAACGGGACTGGCCAGCGCTTGCCGGTCGGCCTATGAACCTCATGTAGCTGTCTGAGGACCAAATGATGATCATCACCCGACTGCATGGCCGACTTGGCAACCAGATGTTTCAATATGCAGCGGCGCGTGCGCTGGCAGAGCGCCTGGGCGTGGGTCTGGCATTGGACAGCCGCGAAGCCGAGGCCAGAGGCGAAGGCGTTCTGACGCGGGTCTTTGATCTTGATTTGGTGCGGCCAGCACCATTGCCGCCCCTGCGGCAAACCACACCGCTGCGCTATGCATTGTGGCGCGGGGTTGGACAGTCGCTAGGAATGAAGCCCAGGTTTCATCGTGAAACCGGCCTTGGCTACAATCCTACGTTCGAACAATGGGGCGATGGTAGCTATCTGCACGGGTATTGGCAGAGCGAGCGGTACTTCTGCGATATCGCTGCGCGTATTCGTACGGACTTCACCTTTCCGGTGTTTTCAAACCAGCAAAATACGGAGATGGCAGCGCAGATCAGAGAGACAAACGCGATCTCGCTGCATGTGCGCCGTGGGGATTATCTGACATTGGCGGCACATGTGCTGTGTGATCAGGCATACTATGATGCGGCACTGGCACAGGTATTGGAGGGGGTTAAAGGCAATCCGATCGTTTATGTCTTTTCAGATGATCCACAATGGGCCAAGGACAACTTACCCCTGCCCTGTGATAAGGTTGTGGTGGATTTCAATGGCGCGGACACGGACTATGAGGACATGCGCCTGATGAGTCTCTGCCAGCACAATATCATCGGCAACAGCTCGTTCTCCTGGTGGGCCGCCTGGCTGAACCAGACACCGGGACGGCGCGTTGCGGGGCCCGCAAAATGGTTCGGTGACCCCAAACTTCAAAACCCCGATATCCTGCCATCAGATTGGCTGCGTATCAGCGTCTAGGCTCGGATGCGCTCAGAACAGCGCCTTGGCGCGGAACTTCATCGACTCACCGCTGTCCGGGTGTTTTATCCTTAGTTCTTCAGCATGCAGCATCATGCGCGGATGTTCCAATGCGCTTCCCTCTGCATAGAGCGGATCGCCAAGGATGGCATGGCCCAGCGACAGCATATGCACCCGCAGCTGATGTGTTCGGCCCGTTTTGGGTGTCAGCCGCACACGGGTGGCCTCCTCTTCGTATTTCATCACGCGCCAATCCGTCGCCGCCGCTTTGCCGGTATCATGACACACCATCTGCCGAGGACGGTTGGGCCAGTCCACGATAAGGGGCAGCTCGACTGTTCCGCTACGTGGCTCCAGACGACCCGCAACACGGGCGATATAGGCTTTTTTGGCAGTCCGTTTTTCAAACTGCATCGACAGGTGCCGCTGCGCGTGCGGAGTGAGACCAAATACCATCACACCAGAGGTATCGCGGTCCAGACGGTGCACCAAAAGCGCCTCGGGAAAGACAGCCTGAATACGTGTCAGAAGACAATCCGCCAGATGCTCACCACGCCCTGGTACACTCAGCAAGCCATCGGGCTTGTTCGCCACCAAAATCTGGGCGTCATGGTGCAGAATCTCCAGTGGATCCTGCGGCGGAGTGTAGTCGCTTGAAACTGTCATGGCCGCGTGCCTAGCGGTCTCGCGCTGGCAGGGCAAGGTATCGCTACGTCGCGCTTGTTCGATATACCCGTGATCGACAAGGTATCGGCACAAGACACATTTATCAGCAGCAGCAAAAGAGGCAGATCATGGTCCATCCAACGATCAACAAACTACAGGACGTTGTCGCCAAGGGAGATGACAGCAAGATCGCCGATTTGCTGGCCGAAAATGTGCAATTCCTGCCTCCTACCTACTGGAAGACCTGGACCGGTCGCGCGCCGGTAGCGGCGATCCTGGGACATGTCGGCCAGGTGTTCAGCGACTTTCGATATCGCCGTATCATGGGTGACGGTGTCGATTGGGCGCTAGAGTTCGACTGCAAGATCGGAGACCTGGATGCTGTCGGGGTAGACCTAATCACCCTAAACGATTCCGGGCTTATCAACCGGTTTGAGGTGGTTATGCGCCCCTACAAAAGCGTTGGCGTGTTGCGCGATGCGATCATGGCGCGGGTAACCACTGATCCGCGTTTTCTGCAATATCAATCCGCGCTGAGCTGATCGGCGTGGATCGCCTACTGCGGATCATTCTGCTCCCGCTCCTGCTGGTGCAGGCGGTGAATGTACGGCGCAAAGCGCTGCGACTACCAGAACCTGCGGGGCCACGATTTGGTCAGCTGGGTCAGGGCGAGCCGTTGCGTCTCCTTATCGCCGGGGACAGTTCTGCTGCCGGAGTTGGCGTTTCCCGGCAAGAGGACGCGTTGTCTGGCCAGTTGGTCAACCTGCTTGCACCGGGGCGACATCTGACCTGGCGGCTGGAGGCGAGCAATGGCCACCGCACCGCTGACACACGCGCGCGTTTGCTGGCTCTGCCGCCGCAGCAATTCGATGTCGCCGTGCTGGCACTGGGCGTGAATGACGTCACTCGGCTATCGTCGGCACGACGGTTTCACATGGAACAGTCGGCGCTGATCGCGCTGCTACAGGATCGCTTTGGAGTGGAGCTGGTGGTGATGTCGGGGGTGCCACCGATGGCGCAGTTCCCTGCTCTGCCTAGCCCGCTCGCCTGGATTTTAGGACGCCATGCGGCGCGCCTTGATCGGGTTCTTGCACGCCTGGCGACACAGTCGGGCGTCGTGCATTTACCGTTCGAGATTCCCGCTGATCCGGATTTGGCGGCCCAGGACGGGTATCACCCTTCAGCACAGGCCTATGCCCTATGGGCAGCGGCACTGGCCAATAGCGTACGACAAGGGCATTTGCAGCATTCAAGCGCGACGCATCTGCCGCACCAGTGAGACCGAATAGATCACGAGCGCCATCCAGATCATCGGAAAGGCGATCATGCGCGCACGGCCGAATTCCTCACCGAATAGAAACACCGCCGCCAAGAAAATCATAGTCGGCGCGATGTATTGCAGGATGCCGATTGTCGACAGCCGCAACAGTTTGGCACCGTTCGCATAGGTAATAAGCGGCACTGCCGTCACCACACCACAGCCCAGCAAAAGCGCTGTATCTCCAAAGCTACCACCAAAATGTGCGGCCCCTGTTGTGCTGAGGTAGGCCAAATAGGCCAGCGCTGGGGGTGTCAGGATCAGCACTTCCAGCATAAAGCCCTGATTAGGGCCAATTGGCAGGGATTTCTTAAAAAAGGCATAAAACCCCCAGCTTAGGGTCAAGCCAATGGCCGCCCAAGGCAACCGCCCGGCGTCCACGGCAAGCACCACCACCGCCAGCGCCGCCAACGCAATAGCAACCAGTTGGGCTGGGGTCAGACGCTCGCGTAACACAACTGCACCAAGCGTGACGCTGAACAGCGGGTTGATGTAGTAGCCCAACGCGGCATCCAGTGCATGGCCAGTGGCAATGGACCAAACATAGATACCCCAGTTCACCGAGATCAACGCCGCAGTGACGCAGCCCATCATCAAAACCTTGGGGGATTTCAGGGCCGCGCGCAACTCGCGGGTACGGCGAAGCACAATCAACAAGATACCGGCCACCGGCACGGACCAGATCACGCGGTGCGCCACAACTTCAGCTGCGGGCATATGCGCAAGCGCCTTCATATAAAGCGGTAAGAACCCCCACATCAGATAGGCGGCAACCGCAAAAGCAAGGCCCTGCGGGGTATCTTTGTTTTCAAGCTGTGGCGCGGTCATAGGCGTCTCCCTGTCCCGCGTTTATGACAGGGCGCGCCCGAATTGACAGATGGCAAACCCGAATAATACAACATGGCTGGTCGCTGGCAGACTATTTTTTGCTGCCAACCCAAGGGTCGCGCGGATTGCGCACATACCCAGATGGTGAGACCCTGTTCAGACCTTCACCCGTTCTGACTTTGGATCGTACATCGACTTCAGCGAGGCCTCGGCCTTCACCTTTACGCCGCAGACGTCGATTTCATAGGTGGCCCCCAGAACATCTGCCGCGCTTTCGCCTTCGCAGGGCACGTAACCCATGCCGATGGCAGCACCCAGGGTATGCCCGTAGTTGCCAGAGCTAAGGTAGCCCACATACTCGCCGTCGCGAATGATCGGCTCGTTGTGGAACAATAGCGGTTCGGCATCGGTCAGTTTGAATTGCAGCATGCGGTTCTTGGGGCCGACCTCCTTGCGTTCCAGCACTGCTGTCCTGCCGATGAAATCCGCTTTATCGGTCTTCACCGCAAAGCCAAGGCCCGCGTCGATCACATTGTCCTCGCAGGTGATGTCGTGGCCAAAGTGGCGGAAGCCCTTCTCGATCCGGCAGCTGTCCATCATGTGCATACCGCAAAGCTTCAGTCCCATGTCCTGACCCGCCTCGTGCAGCGTCTCAAACGCGTGGCCTGCCATGTCGGCGCCGACATAGATTTCCCAGCCCAGTTCGCCCACATAGGTCACGCGGTGCACACGGGCGAGGCCCATGCCCAGCTCGATCTCTTGCGCAGTACCAAAGGGGTTCACCGCGTTGGAGAAGTCATTTGGCGACACCTTCTGCAGCAATTTGCGCGCGTTTGGACCCATCACCGCCAGCACCCCCTCGCCTGCGGTCACATCGGTGATCACCACTTGGTGGTCGCCCACATGGCGCATCATCCAGGTCTGATCCGCCAGGCGGGTCACTGCCGGGGTCACCACCAGATAGGCGGTCTCGGACAGGCGGGTGACGGTCACATCGGCCTCAATCCCGCCGCGGGTGTTCAGGAACTGGGTGTAAACGATCTTGCCCGCAGGGACGCTGAGGTTGGCACCACAGATGTAATTCAGAAAGATCTCTGCATCCGGGCCTTCGACGCGGATTTTGCCGAAGGAGGACATGTCGTACATGCCGACATTTTCGCGCACAGCACGGTGTTCAGCGGCGGAGTTTTCAAACCAGTTTTGGCGCTTCCAGCTGTATTGGTACTCGCGTTCCTGGCCTTCGTCGGCGAACCAGTTGGCGCGTTCCCAACCGCCAATTTCGCCCATTACGGCCCCCTGTTCCAACAGGTGGTGATGAAACGGTGTGCGGCGCACGCCGCGGGCGGTGGCCTTTTGACGGTAGGGGAAGTGGTCGGCGTACAAGAGGCCCAGCGTCTCCTTAGAGCGCTCGAACAGGTAGTGCTTATTACCCTGGAACGGCTGCATGCGGGAGATGTCTACGTCGCCCAGATCAAAGGGTTTCTGGCCGTCTTCCATCCACTGAGCCAGCGCCATTCCAGCGCCGCCTGCCGACTGGATACCGATCGAGTTGAAGCCTGCCGCAACCCAGACATTGTCCATCTCCGGCGCCAAGCCGAGGTGGTAGGCGTCATCCGGAGTGAAGCTTTCGGGACCATTGAAGAAGGTGTGGATGCCTGCCTCAGCCAGCATCGGCATCCGGTTGCAGGCGGCTTCCAAGATCGGCTCGAAATGATCGAAATCCTCAGGTAGCTGGTCGAATTCGAACGTATCGGGAATGCCGTTCATCGCCCAGGGTTTTGCGTTTGGCTCAAACGCGCCGATCAGGATTTTACCCGCGTCTTCCTTGTAGTAGGCGCATTCGTCCGGAACGCGCAGCACCGGCATCTGGGTCAGGCCGGTGATGCCTTCGGTCACGATGTAGAAATGCTCGCAGGCGTGCAGCGGCACGTTGACGCCCGCCATGCGGCCAACCTCATGGCCCCACATGCCGGCGCAGTTCACCACCATGTCGGCCTCAATGTGGCCCTGCGACTGGCCGTCATCGCTGACCCAATCGACACCGGTGACACGGCGGCCGTCCTTGGCGATGCCGGTAACCTTGATCCGTTCCTTGACCAGCGCACCGCGCTGGCGGGCGCCCTTGGCCAGGGCCAGCGCGATATTTGCCGGGTCGCCCTGCCCGTCTTTCGGCAGCCACACGCCGGCTGTCACGTCACCGACGTTCAGGTGCTCGTAGCGGGTTTTCACCTCTTCAGGGGAAATCTCCTCAACCTCGACACCAAAGGCCCGCGCCATGGCGGCCTGGCGAAAGATCTCTTCCTTGCGTTCTTCGGTCAGCGCAACAGTGATTGAGCCGCAGCGCTTGAAGCCGGTGGCGACGCCGGTTTCTTCTTCCAGCGCGCCATAAAGTTCCTGGCTGTATTTGGCCAGCTTGGTCATATTGGCGGTGGCGCGCAACTGCGCAATCAGGCCCGCAGCGTGCCAGGTGGTGCCCGAGGTCAGCTGCTTACGCTCCAGCAGCACCACATCTTTCCAACCCAGTTTGGTCAGGTGGTAGGCCACCGAGCAGCCGATCACGCCGCCGCCGATAATGACCACACGGGCCTTGTTGGGAAGATCGCTCATCGTGTTTCTCCTGAACTCGCTTGAACAGATCCTGACATGGATAGGCGACACAAAATGCACCAAAAACGCCAACTATCTTGCAGAATTCACCATCGTCAATCCGCCGGATTGCGCGGACCCCGATTGGATTGAGACTGGCGACTGGCTTTTCGCAGGCTAAAGGGGGTGACGCCGAAAAAGGCCTTATATAGGGTCGAAAACCCGTTGGAGAATCCACAGGCGAGGCCGATTTCACGCACACTCATCGTGGTATTGAGAAGAAGGTTATTGGCCTTGTTCAAACGCATTTCTCGATAGAACCCATTGGGTGTGGTGCCCAGAAATGTTTTGAACTTACGTTCTAACGAGCGCGTCGAAATACCCAAGTCCGCAACAATTTCATTGATTGGCAGCGGCTCTTCGATGTTGTCCTGCATCACCCGGATCGCCTGATCCAGATCAGCGTCTCCGGTGATGGTAGGTTTCACACCAGAAAACGGTTGCAGCGACGCATAGTCCCGTACCTTGTCATGCAGCAGAATATTCGCCACCGTCATCTGGGCGGCGGCGCTGGTCAACTGTCCGATCAAGGTCAAAACAATATCCACGGTGGCGCCCATGCCCGCGCATGTCACCACCTGCCCATGCTCACTGGCCAACGCATAGCTGGCGTCGAATAGCCCCATGCGCTCGCGCATCAGGGTGGCGTTTTCCCAATGAGTTGTGTGCTGCGCGCCGTCCCTACCGTGGTCACGGATATAGCGGCTGGCAGCCTCTGCCAGCAGATAAACCTTGGCACCACGGCTTCGATAGTTGGAGATAACCGGCCCCATCGACAGCGCCGGGCAATCCGGATCAGTATTCCCCAGTACAAACACGCAGGCTGCATCGGAACGCGCCACAAACGTCTCTGTCTCTACATAGGCACCGGCCCGACAACCAACCGGACCGCCTTTCGCCGAGCGCAGTGTCCAGGTAAATGGCGGTTGTGCCAACACGCGATTGGCCAATCGCAAGGGTTCAACAACCGCTGAGAACTCGGTTAGGACAAAGCCCTCAGCCAGCAGGATGTCCACCTGCCAAGGGCCTTTGTCCCTGCTCACGACCGTACCACCGGGAGCAGGGACAATCGAGCGATCAGGCGCGGAGCCGGTCATTGTTCGGATCCCACATCGGTGCATCTGGCTGAACCACCGCGCGACAACTTTCGCCGTAGATTTCGACCTCCAGCTCTGTGCCCGGTGTGGCAAGATCCGCCCGCACCATGCCCAGCGCGACGGAGGCGTTGACCCGGTAGCCCCAGTCACCCGAAGTTGTTTCGCCCACGATCTCGCCGTCTTTTTTGATACACGACATGTAGGGGGCATCCGCCTCCCCTGCGTCGACCTTCAGCGTTACAAAACGCTTCTTCAGCCCCTGCTGCTTTTCCACCAACAATGCTGCCTTACCTGGGAAGTCCTGTGGCTTGTCCAGTTTTACGAACCGCTCCAATCCACCTTCCAACAGCGAGTAATCGGTCGAAAGATCCCCCTTCCATGCCCGGTACCCTTTTTCGATCCGAAGCGAGTTCAGCGCGTACATGCCAAAGGGCTTTGCCCCAGCCTCAAGAATTGCGTTGTAGATCGCAGGTTGGTGTTCGTTTACGCAATGAACCTCCCAGCCCAGCTCCCCGGCAAAAGACACACGCGCCAAGAACGCAGGTTTGCCAGCCACCGTCGCCTCCTGATGGTTAAGCCAGCCAAGAGAGAGATCGGCGTCACTCAGGCCGGCCAGCAGATCGCGTGACTGCGGGCCCGTTACGATCATGGTTGCATATTCCGTTGTGTGGTCTGTCAGGCCGACATCCGCGGGCAGACCACGACGCAACACATCGAAATCATGCCACTGCGCTGCACCTGCGGTGATCATAGTGAAATGATTCTCGCCATGGCGGATGCAGGACATTTCTGTCAAAATGCGGCCCCGGTCATCGGCGAAGTAAACCAGGTTCATCCGCCCGATCTTGGGCAGACCGCCGGTGACGCGGCCCCGCAGGAACTCTGCCGCGCCTGCACCAGACAGGTTGAACCGCGAGAACCCCGGTAGATCCAGTACACCGACACCGTCCCGCACCGCTTCACATTCTTCCTGAATGCGTTGTTGCCACGGACCAGACCGCCCCCATGTGTGGGTCGCCGCCTCAGAGGTATCATCACCCGGCTTTGCGAACCAATTGGCGCGCTCCCAACCGTTGTAGGCCCCCATCTGGCCACCCATCTCTATAATCTTGGTGTGTACCTGACCAACTTTCTTATCGCGTGCGGCAGGCCATTCATGGTGAGGAAAATGCATGGCATATTCGTTGCCATAAACTTCCATCCCCTTTTTGTCGCAGTAATCCTGATCCGTGTAATCAGTGTATCGGCGCGGATCACAGGACCACATGTCCCACTCGGTCTGACCATCCACGATCCACTCGGCCAGCACTTTGCCAGCGCCGCCCCCCTGGGCGATGCCGAAGGTAAAGACACAAGCCTCAAACGCGTTATCAACACCCGGCATTGGCCCAATCAGCGGCAGGCCATCAGGCGCATAGGGGATTGGCCCGTTGATGACGCTGGACACGCCTGATGTTGCCATCAAAGGCACACGCTCCATCGCATCGGTCACGATATCCTCTATGCGGTCCAGATCGTCCGACCAAAGCTGGAATGAAAAATCGTCCGGCATCTTGTCGTCCTCGGTCATCCAGTGACCTTTGCAGTTTGGCTCATAGGGACCAAGATTGTAGCCGTTCTTCTCCTGGCGCAGGTAATATGAAACATCCACGTCGCGGATCAGGGGCAACTTTCTGCCAGTTTTCTTGGCATGCGCTTCAACCTCCGGGATCTGCTCGGTCAGCAGATACTGATGACTCATCACCATCATCGGCACCGTGCGCCCACCAAAAGGTTTGAACCACTCCCCAACCCTCTGGGCATAGTACCCCGCGGCATTAACCACGTAATCACATGCAATATCGCCTTTTTCGGTATGAACAATCCAAGTTTTGTCGTCCTGCTGCGTGACGCCGGTGGACGGGCAGAACCGGATAATCTTGGCCCCCATATCACGTGCCCCCTTAGCCAGGGCCTGGGTCAACTGTGCTGGATCAATATCACCATCGGTCGGATCATAGAGCACACCGGCCAAATCGTGAATCTCAAGAAACGGGTAGTTCTCTTTGGCTTGTTCCGGCGTCCACATCTCCATGTGGATGCCCTGATATAGGCCCATCGACATGGCGCGTTCAAATTCCTGCATCCGCTCTTTGGTATGCGCAAGACGTATTGACCCGGTCTGATGATAGTTCATCGGATAGTCGACCTCCTGCCCCAGGCGGGCATACAGTTCGGTCGAATAACGCTGCATGTTCATGACAGACCAGGATGTCGAAAACGTCGGAACATTGCCGGCAGCATGCCAGGTAGAACCCGCTGTCAGCTCGTTCTTTTCCAAAAGTACACAGTCAGTCCACCCCTTTTTGGCAAGATGATACAGGGATGAACAGCCGACGACACCGCCGCCGATAATGACCACACGGGCCTTGGTTGGAAAATCAGACATGGGTGCCTCCTTTTGTATCATTTCACGTGGTATTTTTGTCGCCGGCCTGGACCTCAGTCCTCTTGCGGTAAACCGTCGGCGATCTTGTAGTAGTCACCTTTATCCGCAACAAAGATGTGCTTTTCCAAGCTGAGCCCGGTGGGCGCTTCGACCGCACCAAGAGAAAAACTGATGTTGCTTTCGGTGCAGGCTTTCCAGAACAGAAACGATCCGCAACGCGCACAGAAACCACGTTGTGCCACCGAACTGGCCGCGTACCAGCTGACCTCGCCTGTTATGACCAGATCAGTGTCCGCCACATAGGCTGATGACCAGATACCTCCCGACTGGCGGCGGCATTGGCCACAATGACACATCGACACTCCATTGGGCCTGGCCGCCGTTTCAAACTGAATGTTGCCACAGAGACAGGATCCCTTGATCATGATGCAGACTCCAGCTGTGGTGTGCTGCTTGCCCCCAGCAGCACGCCGTAGATGATGAAACAGATTGCCAGGGCGCGACGGATCCAGACGTTGAACACTGTTGCCATAGCCGCCTTCCCCATCCCCACACCAAGCAGCGTGAACCCGGTATAGCTGAGCGTCGTCAGCAGCAGCGCTGTGGGCATGATCACCAGCATCTGCTCCTGCATTGGCACGCCAGGCTGCACAAACTGCGAAAATGCTGCGAGATAGCCTGCGACACTCTTGGGATTGATTGTGGCCACTGCCAAAGCATGCAAGTAGACATGCCGGGCCGGTCGCTTGATCACCGGAATAGGCCTGTTTGCCTGACGCCATCCTCGGATGCCTAGATACATCAGAAACCCAGCCCCGATAAGCTTCGCGACGAAAAATCCAGTGGGAAAGGCCGCAAGCAACGCCGTCACGCCCAGCGCTGAGAGCAGTAAAAACAGCGTCGCCTGCGTCAGTATTGCCAACACGCCAATCATCGCCCGCCCGAACCCAAGGCTCATGCCGTTGGATATGCAATTCACGGCGTTCGGTCCCGGTGTGGTGACGAAGACAAGCCAGAACAGCGCGAATATGGACCAGGCTTCAAAACTCATCAGTACACTGGCGGCGCGATAACCCAGACCGCCACGCAGGGCTCATCATAGGGGTTTGACCATTGGTAGCGTTCGTGGCGAATGCGAAAACTGTCGCCAGGACCGACATCAAATGCACGATCACCGATCAACAGATTGAGCCGCCCCGAGATAATATACCCCACCTCCTGCGTGGGTCGGTCTGCTGGCGTTTGCATCCGTGAATGTGGTTGAAAAGTGGAATGCACCATCTCGAAGTCATCTGTCAGATCCGGGGAGAGCAACTCTTCGATCAGCCCCTCTTCGCCGGACCCCATCGGTCGGCGCGCTCCAGCACGTACGACATACCCCTGCTCTGCGACGGGGGCCGCCGAATGGGAAAAGAGCATGGACATCGGCACATTAAGACATGTCGAAATCGCGCGAAGGTCCGAAATCGACGGCTCAGATTTGTCCCGCTCAACCTGACTTAGCCAGCCGACAGAACGCCCCAGCTGCGCGGCCAGATCCGCAAGCGTCGTCCCACGCGCCTTGCGCAATGCCCGAAGGTCAGCGCCCAGGGTCGCAGGTTGTGGTGATTGATCTGTCACATGACACCCGTGAAAATTTTCTGCCTTTTTTCACGATGTCGCGATTCCATGAAAATTCCAAGTGTTTTTTCATCCAGACCAGATCCACAAAAAAAGAACCCGGCGCCATCCGCACCGGGTGCTTTCTTCTTTTCAATGGTATCCTGAGGTGAGGCCAAGGGCCGAAGGGCAAAGACCAATCGCCCATCGGTTCAGATCGGGGCAAACACCGATTTCAAAATCGCTGACATTTGCTCCGCATCAACCCGGTCAAAAGCATCTGGCAGATCGCTGTCGATATCAAAGACCGCGATAATATCACCTGCCCCATTTCTGACCGGTAGCACCAATTCCGACCGGGTCGAGGTCGCACAAGCGATATGGCCGGGAAACGCATCGACATCTGCAACCAGCTGCACCTCGCCTGTTCGCGCCGCGGCACCGCAAACGCCCCGAGAAAACGGGATCTGCAAGCAGCCATGTCCGCCTTGGTAGGGGCCGATCTTCAACAACTCAGGCGCGACGACGCGATAAAACCCTGTCCAGTTAAATCGGTCATCACTGTGATGTACTTCGCAGGCCACTGTGGCCATTAGTGCTACTGTATCGGTTTCACCTTCGGTCAAAGCGACGATGGTCTGGGCCAGATAGGCGTAGTCTACTCGGGTCATGGCAATCTCTGAGGGGCAAAGAATAGGAGAGCAGGCTTTGTGCCCGCTCCCTGACAAATGGTCAATTTCTTATGTAATACCCGTGCGACCCGGATCAGGTCCGCTCGATTGCGATTGCTGTGCCTTCACCACCACCAATGCAAATCGCCGCGATGCCGCGCTTTAGCCCACGTTTTTCAAGGGCGTTGAGCAGCGTCACAATGATCCGCGCACCTGAGGCACCTATGGGATGGCCCAATGCGCATGCGCCACCATTCACATTTACCCTGTCACGTGGGAGTCCCATTTCATGCATGAAGGCCATCGGCACCACCGCGAACGCCTCATTTACCTCCCATAGATCGACATCATCCACGTTCCACCCGATCTGCTTCATCAGCTTTTTGGCAGCCGGAACCGGAGCGGTGGTAAAGAGCCCTGGCGCCTGAGCGTGGCTGGCATGGCCTATGACACGCGCCCGCACGGTCAAACCCTGCGCCTTGGCGGCATCCTCTGATGCCAGCACCAGCGCCGCAGCACCATCGGAGATCGAGGACGCATTCGCCGCGGTAACAGTCCCATCCTTGCGGAACGCGGGTTTAAGCGTCGGAATCTTGTCCGGGCGCGCAGATTTTGGCTGTTCATCCGTATCTGTTACCACCTCAGCACGACGGGTCTTGACTGTCACAGGAGCAATTTCACTGTCAAAGGCACCGTTTTCTTGTGCTGCCAGAGCGTTGGACAAAGAGGTCAGCGCATAGTCATCCTGCGCCTCGCGTGTGAACTGATAGCTCTCCGCGCAATCCTCGGCGAAACTGCCCATAAGACGGCCTTTATCGTAGGCGTCTTCCAGCCCATCGAGAAACATATGATCAATCACCTGACCGTGGCCGATACGCGCACCGTTGCGCATTTTTGGCAGCAAATACGGGGCGTTGGTCATACTCTCCATGCCACCTGCGACCATGGTATCAGTCTGGCCAAGCGCGATTTGATCGTAGGCAATCATTGCCGCCTTCATTCCTGATCCACACATCTTGTTCAACGTGGTCGCAGGCACCTCTTCGCCCAGCCCCGCCGCGAACCCTGCTTGTCTTGCCGGTGCCTGTCCCTGTCCGGCAGGCAGCACGCACCCCATCAGGATCTCATCAACCGTGGCGGCACCAGCGCCCTCAAGCGCTGCACGGATCGCAGCACCTCCGAGGTCAGCAGCTGCGACCCCGTCATACATGCCCTGAAATCCGCCCATGGGGGTGCGGGCCGCGCCTGCGATCACAACATTCTTCATCAAATATTCCTCCTATTGTCGAAATAGTGCATACAAAATCGTAAGGATTGACGTCTAGGCTGATCGTCAACACATATTGACGCGGGGACACTCATGAGCCTGACCAGCACAACAGCAGATGGTACGCAAATCGTGACCGTCAATGCCGAACGCATTGATGCAGCTATGGCCATCCAATTCAAAGAAGACATGCGCGCAACCACCGAAAATGGCCCTGATAGGGTCATTCTTGACCTATCCGAGGTGAGATTTATCGATTCCAGCGGACTTGGCGCTATTGTTGCAGCCATGAAGCAGTTAGGCCAAGGCCGTAAACTGGACCTCGCCGGGCTGACACCGATGGTCGACAAGGTATTCCGTCTGACTAGAATGGACACTGTTTTTGATTTGTACATCTCGCTAAGCGACGCGACAACTGCCACCCGCATCGACTCTTGAACCCACGCGTGCTGACAACGCGGAGTGAAAAGACAATGGTTGAGACATTTTCTTGCTCGTTTATCGCCACGGAACTGGAGGCCAGATCCGGGGTGCAGGACGTTATAGCGCAGCTGCGCACGATGGGAATCTCTGATTCCCGTGTCGACGAGGTGCAGATTGCGCTGACAGAGGCCGTGAACAATGTCGTTGAACACGCGTATGCAGGCATGGACATTGGGGATGTGCGCATTCGCTGCAACCTACACCCCGACCAACTGTGGATCTCTATCGGTGATGGCGGCGCTCCTTTCAAGGATGGTAAACTGCCAGTCGCAACGGCGCATGACCTGACAGTTGAAACCGACAAATTACCAGAAGGTGGCTTTGGCTGGTTGTTGATCAGAGAGCTGGCTTCTGACGTGCAGTACAAACGCGATGCAACTGGAAACAACCTTTCCCTTTGCTTTGAGATCAAGATGCGCAACGCAAAACCCGACTGAAGATCTCGCAGACTGATCCTTCGGATTCATTCTAGTCACCTGCATAATCGACCACGACCTTGCAGATCCGGGAACGAAATACATCGGCCCAGGACGACGTACTTTGCCTTGGATAAGGGAAGATCCCCACCGCCAGCGCAGACGGCAGTGCTTTCTACCGATCTCGCTCATGTCTCTGCTCAATCCGTGCCGCATGTAACTGTAATGGAAAAAGGGCTCCTTGCCCTGTTCTAATATGGTGCTCGCTACAAGTCGCGGCGCTTTCTCATTGCCTTTGCTCTGGCACGGCCTACTCTGCCTCCCGAACACAGGAGACAGCATGCGCGACTTTCATTCCCCAGGCCGATCAGCCGTTTTTGCAGAAAACGGCCTCTGCGCCACGTCTCATCCTCTGGCAGCCGGGGCCGCAATCGACATCCTGAAACGCGGTGGTAACGCGATGGATGCGGCCATCGCCGGCGCAGTTCTGCTTGGCATATGCGAACCGCAGATGACAGGAATTGGCGGTGATTGTTTCGTGCTTTACTCCCGTCCCGGCTCTCCCGTGCAGGCCATGAACGGATCAGGGCGCGCCGCAGCAGCAGCCGAAGCGGCCACGCTGCGAGGGGCTGGCCTAACGACAGTTCCGCTAAACAGCCCGGATGCGGTGACCGTGCCGGGCGCGATTGACGCCTTCTGCAAATTGTCACAGACCGAGGGGAGGCTAGGTCTTGATGCGCTATTGGCGCCCGCCATTCACTATGCAGAAACCGGTGTGCCGGTGGCGCCACGGGTGGCCTTTGACTGGCAAAATGATGCGGACACTTTGCAAGGCAGCGCGCGCGAACACTATCTGTTCGACGGTGCCGCCCCAAAAATCGGCCAGATATTCCGCGCGCCGGGCCAGGCCGAAGTGCTCCGGCGGATCGCCAAAGATGGGCGGGATGCCTTCTACTGCGGCGAGATCGCAGATGACATGATTGCCACGTTACAGGCGCGTGGCGGGGTGCATAGCCGCGAGGATTTCGCCAGCATAGCCGCCGATATGACCACACCGGTCTCTGGCGAATACAAGGGGCTGGACCTGGTAGAACATCCACCGAATGGTCAGGGTGCCACCGCGATCCTAATGCTGAACATTCTCAAGCATTTTGACATCGCCGCAATGAACCCGACAGGTGCAGAGCGGGTCCATATTGAGGCCGAGACCGCCAAACTGGCCTATGATGCACGCAATCGTTTCATTGCTGACCCAGATCATACAAGCCGACTGGACCATATGCTCGCCCCTGAAACCGCCGCGCGGCTGGCAGAGCGGATCAACCCAAAGCGGGCAATGGCTGCCGCCGCTCCGCTCAGCGAGGCCGTTCACAAGGACACGATCTATATCACCGTGGTTGACAAGGACCATATGGCGGTTTCGCTGATCTATTCGATCTTTCACGGCTTCGGATCCGGGATCGCCTCGGATAAATTCGGTATCCTGCTGCAAAACAGAGGTGCAGGCTTTACCCTCGAAGAAGGCCATCCAAACATGCTCGCGGGTGGCAAACGCCCTATGCACACCATCATCCCTGGCATGCTGCGCAAGAATGGCGACGTCACCATGCCCTTTGGTGTAATGGGCGGGGCCTACCAACCTAATGGTCATGCTCGTTTTGTCTCTAACCTGACAGATTTTCGGATGGATCCGCAGGCAGCCATTGACATGCCGCGTGCCTTTGCCGACGGCAGGGTGCTTAAGGTGGAACGCGGCTATAGCGACACCGTGCGGCAGGAACTGGCAGACCTCGGCCATGACGTCACCATTCCCGACACCGCAATAGGGGGGGCGCAGGCGATCCAAATTCATTCCTCTGGTGTTCTGGAGGGCGCCAGCGACCCGCGCAAGGATGGGTGCGCGCTGGGGTACTGACCAACAACAAGTACCACCGAAGATTTGGTCCCTCGCATATGGCGGTCTTGCCGGTGCGGGGGACTAAGATCAGCCATGCGCTGGTTGGTGTCAGTTCAGCTGGTAGTGCAACGCATAGCTGCCGTCGTCAAAACTGCCGAACATCTCAGGGATATCAGGGTGGCCTACCGGCTCGCCGGAATAGTCAGCAATCAGGTTTTGTTCTGACACATAAGCCACATAATAGGTCTGATCATTCTCGGCCAGCAGATGATAATAAGGCTGATCCTTGACCGGGCGGCTGTCCTCCGGAATGGCCTCGTACCATTCTTCAGTATTCGCAAACTCTGGATCTACATCGAACACGACACCGCGAAACGGGTGCTTGCGATGGCGGACGACCTGTCCAAGGTTATATTTGGCGCGCGTTCTAAGCATGAATGCTGTTCCTATCGCTTCATGATACTCTGCGACAAGGGAAAATGTCCAATTTGCAGCGGCGTTTCGGCAGAAACACTCTGTCACTCATGATTGGACAATGTTCCGACGTAGTGGTTCCTAAGGGTTACGCGTAAATCCAGCACCACCAGCGGCGACAAAGCCCGCTTTGCACAGATCTGCCCTTGGTTTCTGGTCGGTCAGCTTTCATATAGAGGGCAACAAAGAAATGGAGAGCAAACGCATGGTCGATATTCTTGGCGGCGCGGGAGATATGGCCCCCGCAGGTGATCTGATCAAAGATGTCACCGAAGCAACATTTATGCAGGACGTGGTCGATGCGTCGATGCAGGCGCCGGTGATTGTTGATTTCTGGGCGCCATGGTGCGGCCCCTGCAAAACACTCGGCCCGGCGTTGGAAACAGCCGTAACAAAGGCCAAGGGCGCTGTGACCATGGCCAAGATCGACGTGGATCAAAACCAACGTCTGGTACAGGCGCTGTCACAGCAGGGGCTGCCCTTGCAGTCCATTCCAACGGTCGTTGCCTTTGTACAGGGACGTCCGATTGACATGTTCCAGGGCAATGTTGCGCCAACCGAAATTGATGAGTTCATCAAGCGTGCCATCGAAGCCGCCGGCGGCAGCGCCGATGGCGGTCTGGGTGAGGCGGTTGAGCTGGCAGAACAAATGTTGGCGGATGGTGATATTGCGGATGCTGCGCAGACCTTTGCGGCCGTGATAGGTGAAGATGACAAGAATGCCGCAGCCTACGGTGGTCTGGCCCGCGCGCATATCGCCTTGGGCGAACTGGACCAAGCCGAGGCCGTGCTGAATGGCGCACCGGCCGAGATCTCAGATGCTGCCGAGATTGAAGCGGCCCATGCTCAGATCGCTTTGGCACGTCAGGCCGAAAACGCAGGCCCCGTGACTGAGCTGCGTGCCACGGTTGATGCCTACCCGGACGATCATCAGGCCCGCTTCGACCTGGCACAAGCGCTGCATGCCGCTGGTGACGCAGAAGCCGCAGTAGAGGAGCTGCTGGCACTGTTCCGCAAGGATCGGGAGTGGAACGACGGTGCAGCCAAGGCGCAGCTGTTCACGATCTTTGATGCGCTAAAAGCAAACGATCCCATCGTGCTGAACGGTCGGCGCAAACTCAGCTCGATGATATTTGCCTAAGACGCCCCCAGCGCTACAGTCCCCTACATGATACAACCCGCTGATCTGCCCGATAGTTTGCCGGTATTTCCGCTGCCCGGAGCATTGTTGCTGCCCCGGGCACGCCTGCCGTTGCATATATTTGAACCGCGCTACCTCCAGATGCTGGAGGACGCTTTCAAGACATCTCATCGGATGATTGGGATGGTACAGCCCTTCCCGTCCAGAACCACCGAGGACAAACTTCATAGTATCGGCTGTGCTGGGCGTATTACCCAGTTTTCCGAAACCGAGGACGGGCGGTATCTCATCACACTGTCAGGTGTGTCGCGCTTTCGCATCAAAGAAGAAATCAATGGGTTCACCCCCTATCGACGCTGCTCAGTCGATTGGGGTGGGTTCCACCGCGATCTGGGGCGGGTTGAGGCAGACAACAGTTTTGACCGACCAGTTTTTATGGATCTGTTGGAACGGTTTTTTGAATCCCGCAGTCTTGCCACAGATTGGGAGGTCCTCAAAGACGCAGAGGACGAACTGCTGATCAATTCTCTGTCGATGCTCTTGGACTTTGACCCCGAGGATAAACAGGCCTTGTTGGAAGCCCCCTGTCTTGCGACAAGACGTGAAACCCTGATCACATTGATCGAATTCGCCCTGCGCGGCGGATCACACGAGGAAACCCTGCAATGAGCATTGAGCAAACTGGCATGGACACTGCCGCACCAGCTTTTGACCGCCGTATGCTGGAGGCATTGGTCTGCCCACGTACTCAAGCCGTTCTGGAATATGATGCCGCGGCCCAAGAGCTGATCTCGCGCGCGGCCAATCTGGCCTTTCCAATCCGCAATGGCATCCCTGTGATGTTGGAAGACGAAGCCCGTATCCTGGAGTAGGCGCAGGGCATCAATCGTAGCACTGAAACACGATCAGAAAGCCGGGCATATTCACCCGGCTTTTGTCGCCTGATCAGATCGCCCGCCCCTGCAACAATCGCGGCAGATCCCCGGTCAGACCTGCTGCTTCGCGAATAAAGGTTTGGCGCATACCGGGGATGGCGCCAACAATTCCCATGCCGATGTCACGTCCCAAACGCAACAAGGGGTTGTCGTTTGAGAACAGACGGTTAAACGCATCCGTCGCTGCGGCAAGGCTTGCTGTGTCAAAGCGACGCCATTGCTGATAGCGCTCCAACACCAGTGGAGAGGAAACATCTTCGCCGCGCCGCTTGGCCTCGGTCAGTATCTCCGCCAGAGCACCGACATCACGCAAGCCTGCGTTCAGCCCCTGCCCGGCAATCGGGTGAATGCCATGCGCTGCGTCTCCGACCAACGCCAATCGGTCGGCGATCAGATCGTTGGCTAACGTCAGGTTCAGCGGGTAGGTAAAGCGGTCACCGGCCAGACTGATCTCTCCCAGAAAATCACCAAAGCGAGGACATAGAGCTGATAGATACTCTGCATCCCCAAGATTCTGGATCGCCTTTGCCCGCGCGCTCTGCTCACTCCACACGATTGAGGAGCGATTGCCCGACAGTGGCAATATCGCCAGAGGACCAGCAGGCATAAAGAACTGATGCGCCACGCCGTGATGCGGCAGCTGATGCTCGATCGCACAGACCAGGGCCGTCTGACCATAGTCCCACCCTGTACGTTTGATCCCCGCCCTCTCGGCGGTGCCGCTGCGCCGCCCGTCAGCGCCAACGACCATGCCACCGCGCAATGTTTCACCCGATGCCAGCGTCAAGGTAACACCGCTGTGATCAATCCGCTGTGCCACAACCGTTTGTGCATCAATCAGGGTGATCGCATCGGTCGCTTCCATTGCGTCACGCAAGGCCCGGCGCAGATAACGATCCTCTATCATATAGCCCATCGGGCCGTCCTCGATCTCGGCATGGTCAAAATGCATGAAGAACGGCGAAGGCCCCTGCCCGGAACGACCGTCCGTGACCTTGATGTCCAGCATCGGCTGCGCCTTATCTGCAACCTTTGACCAGACACCAATCTGGTCCACCAGACGCTGCGACGCCAACGCAAGCGCATAACTGCGCCCGTCAAAGGCATCGCTGCTGCGCAGATCGCGCGGCAGCGCGTCAATCAGGGTTACGGTATGGCCCGTCTGTGCCAGAGCAAGCGCCAGCGCGGGACCATTCAGGCCACCGCCCACAATCAGGATGTCAGATGTGTTTCTCATGCCCCGCAATATGCGCCCGCGTTTGGGATTGTCCATGGGGCGCGGTGCCGCTACCGTCGGTCCAATTCTCAGAATTTCGCACAAAGAGAGAGACTGACATGCAGGAGTGGCTGACGCAAACCGCTGCCGACCTAGGGAGAGGCATTGCCGCAGGCGAGATCTGCCCCATGGCGCTAACCCAGACTTATCTGGACGCCATCGACGCCCACCCGCATCGCGACCGGATCTACACAATCGTCACCCATGATCGCGCTTTGGCCGAGGCAAACGCGGCGAAAAGCCGTGCAGAACAAGGCCAGCGCCTGTCGCTTGTCGACGGCGTTCCTATTAGTTGGAAAGATCTGTTCGACAGCGCAGGCGCGGTGACTGAAGCCGGATCAAATCTCTTGGCCAATCGGGTGCCGGATCAGGACGCGCAGGTCTTGCAGGCTGCCACCGCCATGGGCGCCGTCTGCCTTGGTAAAACCCATATGAGCGAGCTGGCCTTTTCCGGTCTCGGGCTCAACCCGGTAAAGGCCACTCCCCCCTGTATTCATGACCCAGAGGCAGCCCCCGGCGGGTCATCCTCTGGCGCGGCAGCCTCGGTAGCCTTCGGGCTCGCGGCGTGTGCACTAGGCTCTGATACGGGTGGATCCGTGCGTATTCCGTCGGCCTGGAACGATCTGGTAGGATTAAAGACCACCTCAGGAAGGGTCAGCCTTGAGGGAGTGGTGCCTCTCTGTCTTAAGTTCGACACCATCGGCCCGCTCGCCCGCTCAGTTGAAGATGCCGCGATCTATCTGGGCCTGATCGAAGGCACCACCGGAGCAGACCTGCGCGGTGCAAAACTGGCCGGACGACGCTTTGCCGACTTGCGAACCGTCGCCCAGGAAGACATCGCCCCGGAAATCTCTGGCGCCCATGAGGATGCGTTGAACCGGTTAAGGGCTGCCGGAGCGGAAATTGTACCGCTGGAGGTCCCATCCCTAGCCGAGGCAATGGATCTGAGCGCGGTTCTTTTCACCTCCGAGGCTTATGGCCTGTGGAAAGACGTGATTGAGGCGGCGCCGCACCTGATGTTCCCCGAAATCCTTGATCGCTTCCGCTCCGGTGCGGGTTTCAGCGGCCCCGACTACGTTGCGGCCTGGGCCAAGCTGGAGCAGTTCAGAATGGAGTGGGATCTGGCGACCGCTGGCTTTGATGGTGTCCTTTGTCCAACCTCACCAATTCTGCCCCCCAACGTGGCACGCCTGAACAGCGATCATGATTATTACGTCCGCTCCAACCTGATGGCGCTGCGCAATACGCGCATTGGCAATCTAATGGGACTGTGCGGTCTATCGCTGCCAACGGGCACCCCATCCTGCGGTCTGCAGATTCTTGGGCAACCCGATTGCGAAGAGGCGCTGTTGCGTATTGGGGTCACGGTGGAACAAGCTCTGGCGTGAAAGCCACATTTTGCCCAACTGCAAATCGTGCCGCTGGACGGGGGCGGGTCGGCTCTGTAGTTTGGTTGCAAACGGGGCGCCAATGATCCCGGACCTGAGGCGATACACATGAATTTTCCGGAGCGGTTTTCGAACCTGCCGCCATACGCATTCCCGCGTCTGCGGGCCTTGTTGGACCATCACACGCCGGGCGGCGATGTGGTGCATATGACCATTGGCGAACCGAAACATGATTTTCCGTCCTGGGTGACCGATGTGATTGTTGAAAACGCATCAGGTTTCCAAAGCTATCCCCCGAATGAAGGCAGTGTTGAATTGCGCGGTGCCATCGCCAATTGGATCAAGCGCCGCTATGATGTCAGCGTTGATGCTCTGACCCAGGTCATGGCGCTGAACGGGACGCGCGAGGGGCTGTATAACGCTGCTATGGCCCTCTGTCCTGAGCAAAAGAATGGGCAAAGGCCGGTTGTTTTGATCCCGAACCCTTTTTATCAGGTCTATATGGTGGCCTCGATTTCTGTGGCGGCTGAACCGGTGTTCGTCCCGGCCACCGCCGAAACAGGGCACCTGCCAGACTATGCCAGCCTCTCTCCCGATGTGTTGAACCGCACTGCTGTGGCCTACATCTGCTCACCTGCCAATCCGCAAGGGGCTGTGGCAAGTCGGGACTATTGGACCAAATTGATCCAACTGGCAGAGCAATATGATTTCCGCATCTTTGCGGATGAGTGCTATTCTGAGATCTACCGTGACACCGCACCCGTCGGCGCACTGAGCGTTGCAAAAGACCTTGGCGCTGATCCTGAACGCGTCGTGTTGTTCAACTCGCTGTCCAAACGATCAAACCTGGCAGGGCTACGTTCTGGCCTGATTGCAGGCGGCCCTGAAACCATGAAGCGGGTGCATCAGTTGCGCGCCTACTCGGGCGCCCCGCTGCCTGCGCCTTTGCAGGCTGCCGCTGCGCGGGTTTGGGGGGATGAGACGCATGTTGTGCAAAACCGTGCGCTTTACCAAGAAAAGTACCGGATTGCCGATCACGTATTTACGGGACTAGACGGATACATGGCGCCGCAAGCGGGATTTTTCCTGTGGCTACCTGTGCAGGACGGCGAGGCCGCCGCGCTGAAGTTGTGGCAGGAAACTGGCGTCCGGGTGCTCCCCGGTGCCTATCTGGCGCAGGGCGCAGGTGGTGACAATCCCGGCGCAGGTTATATTCGCGTGGCACTGGTGGCCCCGGCAGACCAAACTGAAACAGCCCTGCGCAAACTGCGCAGCTGTCTGTATTAATAAACATATGTATGCGCGCAGCCCCTTCGGGCCATGCGCCAAGAGAAATAAGTCATGGGTATCAAACCTGAGCCAAAAAGCAGGGCACCCCAACGGACATGATGAAACGAGGTAGGCATGGCATTTCAGACGCGCAGCCGTGATCCATTGCTGGACAGCACGATGCAGGCGGCCATTGAAAAACGCGGTAAAGAGCTGATTGGCGCCCTGCTGATTGGCGTTGGCCTGTTGGTTGCCCTGATGATTGGCAGTTACTCGGCGGATGATCCCAATTGGATGGTCTCCACCGATGCACCCGTGCAGAATATGCTTGGACGCACCGGCGCTTCGGTTGCCTTTATTCTGATCACCCTGTTTGGCAAAGCCAGCTGGGCAATTGCATTGTTCCTGAGCGCCTGGGGCGCACGCTGTGTCCTGCACCGGGGCGAGGATCGATTCCTCTGGCCACTGCTTTTGTCACTGCCCTGGCTTTTGCTTGTCTCGCTGCATTTGGAAACGCTTGTGCCGTCAGAAGCCTGGAAATCCGCCCACACCTTTGGCCTTGGGGGAATGATTGGCTATACTTTCCTTGGTATGTTGCTAGCGCTTATGCCAGTTGGGCTGATCTTTCTGGTGAAGTTCCTCTCGTTGCTGACAGCCGTTGGAATGCTGAGCCTTGGTGCGACGGTGTTGGGCTTTACGCGTCCTGAAGTAACACGCGGGCTGCGTTTTGTTCTGGTTGGGTTGATTCTGATCTATGGCGCGATTGCCGGCCTCTTGGGCCGCGGCGCGGCCAGTGGTATGCAGGCTGCGCTCAGCTATCGTAGCCGCCGTGCTGAGCGCACTGCTGCCGCCGTTGCAATGGCTGATGTGGTCGACAGCGCAGAGACCGATCCGCAGATGTTTGAACCGATGGATTATGACGATGCCCCCTCTGCCGCGCCGCCGCTTGGCGCGCCGACCCTTGGGCCGACCGCCGCACCGCATGGCCGGATCGAGCCATCCTTCGATGCAGCAATTGATGCCACGCAAGAGCCTGTGAAAGGAAAGACGGGCTTGTTCTCGCGTGTGCCAAACCTGATCCGTCGCGCTGAACCCGCAATGCCGGAGCCTGAGCTGGTCGAACATGACCTTGGTGACGCAGCCTTGGCAGCTGATGTCAACGCCTTGCCAGGTGATGAACGGATCGCCTCAAAAATCGCCAGCGCCGTGCGGGTTCGCCGCGCTGCCGATGTAGCCCCCGAAACAAACTTCCCTTTGACCAAGGGCCGTGGCCGCCGACCTGAGCCTTTGATTTTCAACCCTGAACACATAGGCGACGGATTGCCGCCAGAGCCACCTCTGACAAACAGCTCGCCCGAGGCAATCGGAGCTGCATTGGGGGCGATGCCGTCGCTGCCGCCCGCCCCCGAAATGGCCTGTGACGCATATCACGACGCTGACTTGCAACAGGACATGTATCCTTGGCCAGAGAGCTCTGGAACCGACAGCGTTGCACCAGCAGCCTTTGTCGATCACGTTGCCTCCGAAGCCTTGCCAAGCGGACCGGTAGCGCCCTCCGCCGCGCATGTTCTGCGGCGCGGCGAAGCAGTTCAACCCACACCTACAGAGACCATAACCACGGCGCCGATCGCGCCAACGCGTACACCCATGGAGATCCCGGTCGCCGAACCGCGCAAAGCCGTGGTTGAACAGCCAGTGCGCAAACCTCAGCAGCCTTCGACCCGCGCCAAGGCCGAAGCAGAGCCCGCGCTTGCCTTTGAAGATACCAGCAGCGAATTTGAACTGCCCCCGCTTAGCCTGCTGACCAACCCAACAGGCATCGAACGTCATCATCTGAGTGATGAGGCGTTGGAAGAAAATGCGCGCATGCTTGAGACCGTGCTGGATGACTATGGTGTGAAAGGCGACATTGTGTCCGTCCGTCCCGGTCCCGTTGTCACAATGTATGAGCTGGAGCCAGCCCCCGGCCTTAAGGCGTCGCGCGTTATCGGTCTGGCCGACGATATTGCCCGCTCCATGTCCGCCCTGTCCGCACGTGTGTCGACCGTGCCGGGTCGCACTGTGATCGGTATCGAACTGCCGAACGAAAAACGCGAAAAAGTGGTTCTGCGCGAAATCCTGTCATCGCGCGATTTTGGGGATGGTAACCACGCCCTGCCCTTGGCGCTGGGTAAGGATATCGGCGGTGACAGTATGGTGGCGAACCTCGCCAAGATGCCCCATCTACTGATCGCCGGCACCACGGGTTCGGGTAAATCTGTGGCGATCAACACGATGATCTTGTCACTGCTTTACAAGCTGACCCCGGACGAATGCCGCCTGATCATGATCGACCCCAAGATGCTGGAGCTTTCGGTCTATGATGGCATCCCACATCTGCTCTCGCCTGTTGTGACGGACCCCAAAAAAGCCGTTGTCGCTCTGAAATGGGTGGTGGGCGAAATGGAAGACCGCTATCGCAAAATGTCCAAGATGGGCGTGCGAAATATTGCGGGCTTTAACGGGCGTGTGAAAGAAGCCCTCGCCAAGGGCGAGATGTTCAGCCGAACCGTACAGACCGGATTTGACGACGATACCGGCGAACCCGTTTTCGAGACCGAAGAATTCGCCCCCGAAGCGCTGCCCTATATTGTCGTCATCGTTGATGAGATGGCCGATTTGATGATGGTCGCAGGCAAAGAAATTGAAGCCTGCATCCAGCGCCTGGCGCAGATGGCGCGGGCATCTGGCATTCACCTGATCATGGCAACACAGCGCCCCTCGGTCGATGTTATCACCGGCACGATCAAGGCCAACTTCCCCACCCGGATTTCCTTCCAGGTCACGGGCAAGATCGACAGCCGGACAATCCTGGGAGAAATGGGCGCAGAACAGCTCTTGGGGATGGGTGACATGCTCTATATGGCCGGCGGCGCCAAAATTACGCGCTGCCATGGTCCGTTTGTGTCGGACGAAGAGGTCGAAGAGGTGGTGAACCATCTTAAGCAATTTGGCCCACCCGAATACATCGGCACGGTGCTGGACGGACCTGGTGATGACAAAGCCGAGAATATCGACGCTGTCCTGGGGCTGTCGACTGGTGGCAATACCGATACCGAAGATGCACTGTATGACACCGCAGTTCAGATCGTCATCAAGGATCGCAAGTGCTCGACCTCCTACATCCAGCGGAAACTCGCCATTGGCTACAACAAGGCCGCACGGCTTGTTGAACAGATGGAAGAAGAAGGACTGGTTTCTTCCGCAAACCATGTTGGTAAAAGGGAAATTCTGGTTCCAGAGCAATAGAATAGAGGTGGGGCAGTTATAATCCCGCCTCTTCACATTTGCCGCAACGCACCTATTTTAGTCATATGAAACAGATCGCTTATGCCTTCGCGCTGACGCTCTGCTCTTCTGCTGCATGGGCGGCCGAAAAGCTGAGCCTGAATGACGTCTCGCAATACCTGAACGGAATTTCCACCGCGACAGCTCCCTTCAGTCAGATAAACGATGATGGCAGTCTGTCCACTGGCAAGCTGTATATGCACCGACCGGGCCGGATGCGGTTTGAGTATGATCCCCCTACAAAGGGGGTTGTGATCGCGGGTGCGGGTGCGGTGCTCATTCAGGATCCTAAATCAAACCAGCCACCTGAAACTTACCCGCTGAAGCGCACTCCTCTTTCCCTTATTCTCGCACGCAACGTAAATTTGGCGCGCGCCAATATGGTGGTGGGTCATGGGTTTGACGGCACGTCGACCATCGTGCGGGCACAGGACCCCAAGAACCCAGAGTACGGTAGCATCGAGATGATGTTTACCGACAACCCGGTCGAACTGCGCAAATGGGTTATCCAAGACGGGTCTGGCGGTCAGACAACTGTGATCCTTGGCGGGCTGACGACGGGCGTGAAACTGCCGTCCAATCTGTTCAACACTAGCACGGCACCATCGCGCTGATAGCCGCATGTCTGTTGCAAAACAACGCCCCCGCTCTGATCTCAGAGCGGGGGCGTTGTTCTTAAATCATCAACTATGTCAGCGGGCCCGCCGGCAGGTGGCCAGCTGGGTCTGATACATTTCCGCGCGCGCCTGTACCCGTGCCGCCACCTTCAACAGCCAGGGCTTGGAGCGATAGGTGCCGCGGGCGTAACCGGTATGACCGTCATGATAGGCAAGATACTGATTCCGCGCATCATAAAGCGACACACCGTTCCGTTTGCGGGTCTGGCTCATGTACCAACCCATGAAATCGGTGGAATCTTTGATCCTGTTCCGCTTGGCTCCGCGACGGCCTGCGGATTTGCGATAGTCGTCCCAAGTGCCATCCAAGGCCTGACTATAGCCATAGGCGCTGGATTGCCGCCCCATAGGGATCACCCCAAGGGCAAAGCGGTGCGGGGTGCGCGCATCAGACCGAAATCGGCTCTCTTGGTGAATCACTGCCATCTGCACATGCATCGGTACACCCCAGCGTTTTTCCGTGGCGCGGAACGCCTTCAGATACTCGGGTCGCTGTTTGATAATACTACACGCATTATCGAGATTGCGCGGTGGCGATCCTCCGCCACCTCCGCAGGATGCCACGATCAGCAATAGGATCATGGCGCCTATGATTTTGCTCATTGCCTCTGCCTCTTGTAAATCACTGGGCGCATTTTGGCGGCAGTGTATCCAATCGCAGGCGGTGTGAAAATCACTATTCCGTGGCACCGCCTACGAAAGCTGAAAGCGCGTCCGAATAGCGCCTCAGAGGTCGAAGGTAGCAAACACCGGTGCGTGGTCACTGGGTTTTTCCCAGCCCCGCGCCGCACGCATTATCTGGCTGGAATGCGCCGCCTGTTTGATATCCTCAGTCGCCCAGACGTGGTCCAACCGTCTACCTTTGTCCGCCGCGTTCCAATCTTTGGCGCGATAACTCCACCAACTATAAAGCCGCCCGTCAGGGATGTCGTTTCGGGTGACATCTGACCAGCCCCCGGCATCCATCACATCGGCGAAATGCGCAACCTCGATCGGGGTGTGACTGACAACCTTCAACAGCTTTTTATGGTCCCAGACATCATCCTCGCGCGGGGCAATATTCAGATCCCCGACAAGGATCGCCTTCTCCGGCTTATCGCTGCGAAACCAGTCACGCATATCGGTGAGATAGTCGAGTTTCTGACCAAATTTTTCATTCACCTCGCGGTCAGGCACGTCACCGCCAGCCGGCACATAGAAATTATGGATGGTGACGCCATTTTCCAGTCGCCCAGCGACGTGGCGCGCGTGGCCCAGGTTCGCGAAATCCTTATCGCCGATGTCTTCGATTGGCAGGCGCGATAGGATAGCAACACCGTTGTAGCCCTTTTGTCCGCGGGCAATCATATGCGTGTAGCCAAGTTCGGCGAACTGCTCCATCGGGATCTTGTCCACCGGGCTTTTGCATTCCTGAAGACAGAGCACATCTGGCCCTTCTTCTGCCAACAACTTGCAGACTATCGGCTCGCGCAAGCGGACAGAATTGATATTCCAGGTGGCAAGGGTAAACGACATCGCGCGTCTCTTTCTGAGTTGTTGATTCAGATGATCCGATCCCGGAGCGGACCAAAGCATCGGGGAAAACCCCCAGTTGGTGCGATAGTGCCTCCTCTTCCAAGGTGATACCAGTGTTCAAATCACGATGAAATCAGACAGCATTTGGTGGTCGAGACCGACCAGGTAAAAAAAGGCCGGGCACATGGCCCGGCAGTCCAACAGGGAGGAGCATGTCGTAACCCGGACATGCACGGGAACTCTCATCGACGCCAGCGCACCTGTCTCAAAGATCATATTCGCTGGGAGACAGGGCGATTCTGTGGCGCAGGGATGTCAGATTGCCAGTTTGTAGCCACCCGATTCAGTGACCAAGATTCGCGCGTTCGAGGGATCTGGTTCAATTTTCTGGCGGAGGCGATAAATATGCGTCTCCAGCGTGTGTGTCGTGACCCCAGCATTGTACCCCCAGACCTCATGCAGCAGCACGTCGCGCTGTACCACGCCTTCGTTGGAGCGGTAGAGGAATTTCAGGATATTGGTTTCCTTTTCCGTCAGCCGGATCTTGCGCTCATCCTCAGTCAGCAACAGCTTCATTGCAGGCTTGAACGTGTAAGGGCCAAGGGCAAAAACCGCGTCTTCGGATTGTTCATGCTGGCGTAGCTGGGCACGAATCCGGGCCAGAAGTACGGGGAATTTGAATGGCTTGGTGACATAATCATTCGCACCTGCATCCAGCCCCAGAATGGTATCCGCATCGCTATCGTGGCCTGTCAGCATCAGGATCGGCGCCTTGACCCCCTGCTTGCGCATCAGTCGGCACAGCTCGCGCCCATCGGTGTCCGGCAGCCCTACATCCAGAATGACCAGATCATACAGCGCTTCTTTGGCACGCTCCATTGCGTTCTGGCCGTTTTCGGCTTCGAATACATCGAAGTCTTCTGTCATAACCAACTGTTCGCTCAGGGCTTCGCGCAGGTCTTCGTCGTCATCGACGAGCAGAATTTTTTTCAGTTGGGCCATTACCTTGTCCTCCTGTGTTGCTCCTAACAGATGCGCAGTCAGGAACCGGATCACAAGATTTGCTGCACTGCTTTCACGCCGACGTGTCCCTGGGGAGGGATTTGTTTCACTTTCCGCAGAATTATGACTACTTAGAAAACGGCGGGGCCGCATTGTGGCATCGCCTTCTCAAAATCACCCGACAGGATCCCCGCATGAGCCTGATGCCCACGATGATCGACCTACTGGCCCGCGCGCGCGTAGATTTGCGGATGGGCCTGCCTGTGGTGCTCACGGCACCGGATTCGGCAGTGTTGGCGTTGGCTGTAGAACCGCTCGACAGTGCCCGCCTCAACAGCGTTCGCGCGCTTGGCCCCGTCTCCCTGACAGTAACGGCACGGCGTGCGGAAACGCTCAAAGCACGGATCTATGACGATGATATTGCTCGGATTGAACTCCCCTCTGATGCTCAATTAGATTGGGTTCAGGCCATCGCGGACCCATCAGATGATCTAAAAACACCGATGAAAGGGCCATTGCGCAGCCATCGCGATGGCGACGTGGCACTGCACCGGCTGGCCATCGCATTGGTGAAATCCGCGAGATTACTACCGGCTGCCGTTATTTGCCCGGTCGCGCATCCGGCGCAGTTTGCCAAAAGCCATGGTCTGACGGTGCTGCCGCTGGCTGCGGCAAATCCGCTTTTGATGGAAAGTTCGCCCCTGCATCCTGTCGCAGCTGCACGTCTGCCGATGGACGCAGCAGAGGCCGGTCGACTACATATTTACCGCCCAGAGGATGGTGCAGAAGAACATTATGCAATTGAGATCGGCAAACCTGACCGTAACGCGCCAGTGCTCGCCCGCCTCCACTCTGCCTGCTTTACCGGCGACGTCCTTGGATCTCTGAAATGCGATTGCGGCCCTCAGTTGCGCGCGGCCTTAGCCCAGATGGGGACTGAGGGCAGCGGTGTACTGCTCTACCTGAACCAAGAAGGTCGTGGCATTGGCCTGGCCAATAAGATGCGCGCCTATTCGCTTCAGGATCAGGGCTTCGACACTGTTGAGGCCAATCACCGCTTGGGATTTGAGGATGATGAACGCGACTTTCGACTTGGCTCTGCTATTCTCAAACAGCTTGGGTTTTCCTCGGTTCGGCTGCTGACAAACAACCCGAACAAGATCTCAATGATGGAGAAAACGGGCATCTCAGTGGCGGAACGGGTCCCCCTGAGAGTTGGTGAAACCGACTTTAACCGTGGGTACCTCGCAACCAAGGCGGCCAAATCTGGTCATCTGTTTTGAGCCAGACGATTCTGCATGACCTAACACCGGCTGATCTGTTGCTGACACCACGGGGTTTGCGCTTTGCGGGTCGGATCCTGCCCTGCTCCATCGGTCGTGGCGGCCTGAGTGCGACCAAAACCGAAGGTGATGGTCGCACACCTATCGGTCTGCACCGTATTGTGGGAATGCTCTATCGCCCCGACCGGTTGCCGCGCCCCAGCTCCTGGGCAGAGGTTATCGGCCCTCGCGATCTGTGGTCCGACGACCAGAACGCGCCAGAGTATAATCATCATGTGCGCGCACCATATGCAGCAAGCCATGAAAAGCTGCACCGCGCAGATCCGCTCTATGATCTGATCTTGGTCACGGATTGGAACTGGCCGAACGCGCAATCCGGGCGAGGTTCTGCTATTTTCCTGCACCAATGGCGACGCCCCGGCTACCCGACCGAAGGCTGTATCGCCCTTTCCCGACAAGATCTGACTTGGCTGGCGCAGCGCATCTCTCCCGGCACTCGTCTCGTCGTGCCACCATTGTCGCGCTAACGCCGTCGTATATTGCTAGATTTCGTACGCGCGCGCGCCAAAAATCGCTGACCCAACACGAACATGAGTCGCGCCAAGCGCAACCGCCGTTTCAAAATCTCCGCTCATCCCCATGGAGAGGCCAGTCAAACCGTTGCGCGCAGCGATCTTGGCGAGCAAGGCAAAATGCAGGCTCGGCTCTTCCCCGGCGGGCGGAATACACATCAACCCTTCGATCACCAGATCCATGCTTTGACACTCGTGGATAAAGACATCCGCCTCACGCGGGGGAATACCCGCTTTTTGCGGCTCTTCTCCGGTGTTGACCTGAATGAACAGCTTGGGGCAATGCCCCAGCTCTTGCGCCAAACGCGCGATTGAATTGGCCAGCTTAGGCCGGTCCAGGGTGTGGATGCTCTGAAACAGTTCCATCGCTTGACGCGCTTTATTGGATTGCAACGGGCCGATCAGGTGCAGATCCAGATCAGAATAACGCATCGCGAAGTCCGGCCACTTTCCAGCGGCTTCCTGTACGCGATTCTCGCCAAAACAACGGTGACCCTCTTGAAGGACGGCCTCAACCCTTTCGTTGGGCTGAACTTTGGATACCGCGATCAACTTGGCTGATCCCTTGGGACGGCTGGCGTTTTCTTCAGCAGTATGGATGCGGGATTGAATGTCTTGAAGCGACATGAGGAGTCTCACTGTGGTCATCTGTTGCCGCAGACAAACACGGTTTCTGCCCAAAAGAAAAGGGCGAGCTCGTAAGAGCCCGCCCCAAGAACCGTAGTGGTCAGGTCAGCTTAGAAGCTGAACTGGGCACCGAAATCGGCACGCATAACGCCATCGTTATTGCCCACTTTGCTTTCGCCGATACCACCGCGCAGGGAGACACCGCCGCCCAGGTCGTGAATCACGCCCAGACCAATGTTGCGGGTGTCGCCGTCACCGGAACCGTCGCCGTAAGCGAAGTTGATGGTGGTTGCGGAGCTTACGTCGTAAGCAGCGGAGATACCGTAGAAGGTGTCGGACTGGCCAACGTTACCGGCGATGGATTCGTCACCAACGATCAGAGTACCGTTGAATGCACCCCAGGTGCCGCCCAGTGTCAGGACAGTGATGTCGCTATCGTCTGCTGCACCGTTGTCGGTCTCACCATATGCGAGAGCGGCAGTGATGTTGCCAAAGGTGTAAGCAGCGTGGATGTCGAAACGGTCGGAGTCAGTACCAGGTGCGCCTTGATCATAAGCCGCTGCAACAGCGAAGTCACCAACAGCGTAACGAGCGTATACGCCGTTTACGCCTGCGCCACCGGAGGAGTAACCGATGAAGTCATAGTTAGCACCGGAGTACTGGCCCATGAATGTTTCCAGGCCCGGCTCGTTGCCGTAGTAGTTGGGCAGGTTGTCGATTGCACCAGCAACGTTGCCTACGTCAACGCGCAGACCGCCGTACTCAACGGAGAAACGCGCGCCGTTCAGGCCAGCTGCGTTTGCTTCACCTGTATCAGCATTTTCATCAGCCTGCATACGAACGCGAGCGGAGAATTTCACGCCTGCGTCGGTTTCAGCGGATGCGTCGATGTTCAGACGGAAGCGGCTAACGATGATGGTGTCAGGTGCATCTACAGTCGGGTTGCTGGAGTTCAGCGCACGATCTTCCATGTAGCCGATACCAAAGCGGCCGTAGCCACCGAACGATACGTCTGCTGCTGCAACACCAGCGGTGGCGACCAGCGCAGTCGAAGCGAAGAGAATCTTTTTCATGTTTTTCCCTCGGGTTTAAATGTCCAAGCTCAAACAGGCGCTGAGTGGCACAAGTCTGAGTACGCCCTCCGTTTCGCTCTTTTTGGGGTGGTTGCGCAAGCGTGGGCACGGACCGCAAAACCTTTCGGCCTGAAGTTGATGCAACCATGTCACAGTATGTTAACCTGAGCGCCATCAACGGCTTCGCACAGAGAGAGTCTATTAAAGAATAGGCTTGTTGCCGCCCTATCGCTTGGCTAGGACTAGTCCGCAACCGGAATAGCAACGGATCTTGCCCATTATGCGCTGGCTCACGAATCTTGGACTTATCTCGCTTCTGGCGGTCACTGCCAGCTGTGGCGCATTTGGCGGTAAAAACCGCGGTGGCCCGTCGACCTATAACGAGAGCGTCATTGGCGGCAATCCGCGAGACCCAGAGAACTTTGAAGGCACGACAATCTGGGATGCCTTCAAACCGACGAAGGCGGAGCAGATCGTCCAGGTAAACCGTTACCTTTGGACGGCGACATTGGATGTGCTGGATTTCCTGCCTTTGCAGACCGTTGAACCCTACACAGGCGTCATCGTAACAGGGTATGGCACGCCGCCAGGCGGTGGTCGCGCATATCGCGCCACGGTTCATATCAAAGATCCTGCACTGGACGCCCGGTCGCTGAATATCTCGCTGCAGACAAACAGCGGCCCGGTCAGCGCCAGCACAGCCCGCGCGATTGAGGATGCGATTCTCTCACGGGCGCGGCAGCTTCGGATTGCTGATCGCAGGCTCTGACGCGACGCATCCCCTCATTCTGCCCTCTGGAACAGGCGGGCAAACATCACTATCACAAGCGCCAGGCCCCAAACCTGGCGTTTTTATCTACGAAGGACTGCTCTGATGCCCCGTTATGTTGCCCCGGAAATCGAAGCGCGTTGGCAGGACGCTTGGGAAAAGGCCGGGATCTTTCAGGCAAAGCGCACCGCCGACAAACCCAAGTACTATGTGCTGGAGATGTTCCCCTATCCATCGGGCAAGCTGCATATTGGCCATGTTCGCAACTACACGATGGGCGACGTAATCGCGCGCTACAAGCTGTCGACCGGCCATAACGTGCTGCACCCTATGGGGTTTGATGCCTTTGGTATGCCCGCTGAAAACGCCGCGATGGCGAGCGGCGGTCACCCCAAGGATTGGACCTACGCCAATATCGACACAATGGTTGAGCAGATGAAACCGCTGGGGCTGTCACTGGACTGGTCACGCATGTTCGCCACCTGTGACGAATCCTATTATGGTCAACAACAGGCGCTGTTCCTCGACTTCCTTGAAAAGGGCCTAGTCTACCGCAAGAACGCGGTGGTGAACTGGGACCCGGTTGATATGACCGTGCTTGCAAATGAGCAGGTCGAAGGTGGCCGTGGCTGGCGGTCCGGTGCGCTCGTTGAGCGCCGCGAGCTGACCCAGTGGTTTTTCAAGATCTCCGATTATTCGGATGAGTTGCTGACTGCGCTGGATGCATTGGAAAACTGGCCCACCAAGGTGCGCCTGATGCAGGAAAACTGGATCGGCAAATCCCGCGGCCTGCAGTTCGGCTTTGCCCGTACCGATGGTGGTGACCCGATTGAGGTCTACACGACCCGTCCCGACACGCTGAACGGTGCGTCCTTCGTCGGTATTTCCCCCGATCACCCGATTGCCAAGGCCTTGGAAGCCGAATCGGCAGAGGTTGCAGCGTTTGTTGCCGAGTGCCGCAAAGGCGGTACAACAGAAGAGGCCATCGAGACCGCCGAGAAGCTGGGCTATGACACAGGCCTGCGCGTCAAACATCCGCTGAACCCGGATTGGGAACTGCCCGTCTGGATCGCCAACTTCATTCTGATGGACTATGGCACCGGCGCGATCTTTGCCTGCCCGGCCCATGACCAGCGCGATTATGAGTTTGCCAGCAAGTACGACCTGCCGATCATCCCGGTGTTCGAGGATCCTGCAAGCAGTACACCACTGACCGAAGCCTACGTCCCGACCAAGGCGGAGAAAGTCCGCTATGTTAGAGGCTTTGCCGGCTCGGATGAGCAGACCGGCGAAGAGGCCGTCAACACGGCAGTAGACAAGGCCGAGGCCGAGGGCTGGGGCGAAGGTGTCACAAAATTCCGTCTGCGCGACTGGGGTCTGTCCCGACAGCGCTATTGGGGTTGCCCGATTCCGGTGGTGCATTGCCCGGACTGCGGCGTGGTGCCCGAGAAAAAAGAGAATCTGCCAATCGCGCTGCCCTACGACGAGGATGGCAAGGCGATCGACTTCTCCGTTCCCGGCAATCCACTGGACCGTCACCCCAGCTGGCGTAACTGCGCCTGCCCCGCCTGCGGCAAGCCTGCACAGCGCGAAACCGATACCATGGACACATTCGTCGATTCGTCGTGGTATTTCGCCCGTTTCACCGCGCCAGACGCCGATACACCGACCCGTATGGAAGACGCAGAATACTGGATGAACGTCGATCAGTATATCGGCGGCGTCGAGCATGCGATTCTGCACCTGCTCTATTCGCGCTTCTTTGCCCGCGCGATGCAGATCTGCGGCCACCTGCCGGAGAAGGCCATTGAGCCCTTTGATGCGCTGTTCACCCAGGGCATGGTGACTCATGCCATCTATGAGAACGCGGCGCGGCGCACCGAAAATGGCCGCCCGATCTATCACTACCCCAATGAGGTGGAAGAGCGTGACGGCGGCGTCTACGTCAAAGCGACTGGCGAAAGCGTAAAAGTCATCCCGTCAGCCAAGATGTCGAAGTCGAAAAACAACGTCGTCGATCCGCTGCATATCATCTCTTCCTATGGTGCCGACACCGCGCGCTGGTTTGTATTGTCTGATTCTCCGCCGGAACGGGATGTGGAATGGACCGCGTCAGGGGCAGAAGCCGCGCATAAGCACCTGAACCGTGTCTGGAATCTCTGCGATAAGATCGGCGAGATGGCACCGGATACGACCGGTCAGGGCGACGACGAGCTTTTGCGGGAAATGCACAAGGCCATTCGCGATGTCACGCTCAGCATCGAGACCTTTGGTTTCAATGCCGCGATTGCCAAGCTCTACGGCTTTACCAACACGCTGGCCAAATCGAAGGCGGGTAAGGCAGCCCAGAAACAGGCAATCAAAACACTGGCGCAGCTGATGTCGCCAATGACACCACACTTGGCCGAAGACATTTGGAACCATCAAGGCGGCGAAGGCCTCTGTGCGACAGCCCCCTGGCCGGTGGCGGACGACTCGATGCTGGTTGAAGACAGCGTCACCTTGCCGATCCAGATCAACGGCAAACGCCGGGGCGAAATCACTGTAGCCAAGGATCTCGACAAGGCAGAGGTTGAAAAAATTGCTCTCGCGCAGGAAGCTGTGCAAAAGGCGCTGGATGGCGCTGCCCCCAAAAAGGTGATCGTTGTGCCGGGTCGAATTGTGAATGTTGTGGCTTAATCGCGGATATATGGCTGCAACGGCCGCTGCCCTGTTGGTGGCGGCCTGCGGCTTTACTCCCGTCTATGCGCCGGGAGGCACGGGCTCTGCCCTATATGGTGCTGTGACCGTGCAGGCCCCAGAGACCTTAGGCGCCAATGAGGACAGCGACGCCTATTTTCTGGTCCAAAACCTGGAAACCCGTCTGGGGCGCAGTGCAGCAGGCGACTATGGGCTAGATCTAAAGCTGCGCACCCGTAGCGAAGGGCAGGCGATCACCGCCGACAATGAAATCACCCGCTATTCCATCGTAGGCGAAGCTGCCTATGTGCTGACTAGAAAATCAGATGGCGCTATTGTTGCCAGTGGCGACGTCGAGAATTTTACCGGCTACTCGGCCACTGGCACAACAGTTGAAACGCTTGCGGGGGAACGTGACGCACACCGGCGGTTAATGGTGATTCTTGCAGATCAGATCACCACTGAATTGTTGAGTACAGCCAATCTGACTGCAGGCCAGGCAACAGCTGTACAAACTGTGCCAGTCTCCGAATGAAACTGAGCCCACGCGAGGCTGACGGCTATTTCGCCAAACCGCAACCCGACAAAACCGGGCTGCTGATTTATGGCCCCGATGCCATGCGGGTTGCACTGAAACGCCAACAGATGTTGGCGGCCCTGCTTGGTCCTGCGGCCGAAGAAGAAATGCGTCTCACACGGATGCCGGCTGGCGATCTGCGCAAGGATCCCGCGCAGCTGATGGATGCGGTCAAAGCCGTGGGATTTTTCCCCGGGATTCGCGCCGTCTTTGTCGAAGATGCCAATGACACCGCCACGCCAGCTATCGTCGCAGCGCTGGAAGCCTGGCAGCCCGGCGATGCACAGATTGTGGTGACTGCCGGTCAGCTGAAGGCGACATCCAAACTGCGCAAGGCTTTTGAAGGCCATCGCAACGCCTTTGCCACCGGGATCTATGATGATCCCCCCTCCCGTGGCGAGATTGAGCGTATCCTTGGCGATGCACAGATTCGCGACGTCCCCGGTGACAGCATGTCAGCCCTGGTCGATATCGCTAATGACATCGGCCCCGGTGATTTCTCCCGCATGGTAGAGAAACTGGCGCTATACAAATACGGGGACAATGCGGCGCTGACGCTTGAGGATATTCAGGCCATCGCCCCGCAATCAACCGAGGCGGCGGTCGATGACATGCTCAATATCGTGGCCGAGGGGCGCGGCGCGGAAATCGGCCCGTTGATGGGGCGTTTGCAGGCGCAGGGTACCAATGCAGTGACACTCTGTATTGGGGCAACTCGCCATTTTAGAACGCTTTATACCATTGCTTCCGATCCCGGCGGTCCGGCGCAGGGTATTGGGCGGCTGCGACCGCCCGCCTATGGCAAGCGTCGCGACAAGCTGTTGCGTCAGGCCCAAAGCTGGGGCGCTTTCAAACTGGAAACCGCTCTGACATTGCTGACCGACACCGATCTGCAATTGCGCTCTGCCGGGCAGACGGCCCCTGCACTGGCATTGATGGAACGGGCATTGATCCAGCTGGCCCGCCTCAGCCGGGTCGGCTGAGGCAATCGCCCCCTGCCTATGAACGCCGCGTTCCTATCACGGCTGCTTGAGCATGGCTTGACCCCACGGCCTTAACCCGGTTCGGTTCCCGGCAGAAACAGCTGGGAGATTTTACAATGTACACTGTTATCGGCAAGCAACTGACCCGCAGCTTTCGCGTGCTCTGGGCGCTAGAAGAACTGGGCCAACCCTATGAGTTAAATCCCGCTTCTCCACAAAGCAAAGAGGTTCTCGCTCTCAATGCATCTGGCAAAGTTCCCGTTTTTAAGGACGATGACCATGTGATCACCGATTCAACCGCGATCATCACCTATCTCGCAGACAAGCACGGCAAGCTAACCGCGCCCGCTGGGACAATCGCACGGGCCAAGCAGGATGCAATGACCCACCTATTGCTGGATGAATTGGACGCATTGTTGTGGACCGGTGCCCGCCATAGCTTCATTCTGCCCGAAGAAAAACGTGTCCCAGATGTGAAAGACAGCCTGAAATGGGAGTTTTCCCGAAATCTCGCACGGCTTGACCAACTGATGGCTGGTCCGTTTCTGATGGGAGAGGAATTCACCATCTCCGATATCATCTGCACGCACTGTCTGAATTGGGCCTATAGCGCCAAGTTCCCGATCGAAAGCGAGACGATACTGGACTACGGAAAACGCATGCGTGCGCGCCCGGCATTTCAGGCTGTTGCCGCGTCGATAAAATAGTCGCCAGCAAGATAATCGACCGCTGATCGCCCCGCCCAGCGCCCCGTCGCAAGGCAGGCAGTCAGCAGATATCCCCCTGTCGGCGCTTCCCAATCCAGCATCTCCCCGGCACAAAAAACGCCGGGGAGGTTGCGAAGCATCAATCCCGCATCCAAAGCCGTGACGCAAACACCGCCGGCTGTCGATATGGCCTCATCCATGGGACGCAACCCATCGTGACGAATGGGTATCGATTTCAATCTCACAGCCAACGCGCCTGGGTCCGCAGGCAATGGCCGACAAAACTCCTGCAATATGCCAACATCTGCAGGGGTCAGTTTGAGCGTCTTGCGCAGATGGGTCGACAGACTCGCCTTGCCACGTGGGCGCTGTAGCCGTTTGCTCACCTGTTCGACGCTCAGGTCAGGTAGCAGGTCCAGGAACAGATCCGCCCCGTCGCGGACCGCCGCGCAGACCATATAGATGCCGCCGCCTTCCAGGCCATGGCCAGAGATCACCGCTTCACCGCGCGTCACAACATCGCCCGCCCTGAGCGCGATGCCCTTTAGAGGTGTGCCCAGATGTGTAGCCATATGATCAGACCAAGAGAGACTGATCCCCGCATTTGCGGGTTTGAACGGTGCTAGTTCTACCGCTTGACCCGATAGCGCCTCGGCCCAGGCCCCATCCGAACCCAGACGCGCCCAGCTCGCGCCACCCATCGCCAGAATTGTGACCTGGGCCTTGATCTGTTGCGGGCCGTTCGGTGTCTGAAACAACAGCGCGTCACCAGCCCAGCCCTGCCAGCGCCAACGCGTACGACGCTCCACGCCATAGCCATCCAAGCGCGCCAACCACGCCCGCAGCAAGGGGGATGCCTTCATCTCAACCGGGAAGATCCGCCCGGTTGAACCGATGAAAAGCGTCGTCCCAAGATCCTTGGCCCAATCCTGCACCGCAACCGCATCGCAATCCGCAAGCATTGGCGACAGCCAATCCGCCGTGCTGCCGTAGTGCCTGACTAGAGCCTCGAGCGATTCATCTTTTGTCAGGTTGAGACCGGATTTCCCTGCCATCAGAAATTTACGCGCGACAGAGGGTTTGGCATCGACGATCAAAACCTTGACCCCGGCAGCGCCCAACTCTTCTGCCGCACGCAGGCCAGCAGGTCCCGCTCCAACCACAACGGCATCCCAGGTTTCAACCGCTTGCTCTGCCAAACTACTGATCCTCTTGCTCGCTATGCTGGTGGTAGGCTCGCTTGCCCTACGCAAGTTCTGGTGCATCTATGAATTGTCAGACCAGCCATACCCAGAGACCGCGCCAATGTCACCGCCCACAACACACGATCCGATCTGCCCGCTTTGCACACGTCCGATTCCACCCAAGGTGCCGCAAAGCCTGCACCACCTGATTCCCAAACTGAAGGGAGGCAAGGGCGGACCGACGGTTTTGTTGCACCACATCTGTCACAAAGAAATCCATGCGACGCTGAGCGAGGCCGAGCTGGCGCGCATCTACAACACCGTCGATATGCTGCGCCAACACCCACGGCTTGCAAAGTTCACCACCTGGGTGCAAAAACGCCCGCCCGCCTTCCAGTCTCGTGTGTCGGGCGGGCGGCGCAAACGCTAGTGTATTGGCGTCCTCAGGTCCGGACGCAATCCGCCAGTATCGCCTGCGCCACCTCGCACTCCGCCGCCAATGCATCCGACATCAGATCACGGGCACTACGCATTAGATCCTCAGCTTGAACGATGCGGTCGATCAGCCCAAACATCAGGGCCTCATCAGCGGTGATCTTTTGTCCGGCTGCGAGGATCAATTTCGTGCGAGAGGGGCCGATCAGGGCTAGCATCCGTCGCGCATCTGAAGGCTGAGGGCGATAGCCCAGCTTCATCACCGGATAGAACACTTTTACGGTGGGCACCGCAATGCGCAGATCACAGGCCAGCGCCATACCATTTGCGCCTCCTGCCAATGTCCCATTCAGCGCTGCAACAGTCAGGCAAGGCAGCGCAGCGACTGCCGCTGATAGCTGCTCCCACAGGGGAGAGGTAGCAAGGCCCGCACGGGCGGCATTCAGATCGGCACCGGCACTAAAGACGCGGCCGACACCGGTGATGATCAGTCCCCGCGCCAATTGCGCACGGGTGGCAATATCAAGAAGCTGTTCCAGCATTTCAGAGGTCAGCGCATTGGCCTTATCCGGACGATTGAGCGTCACGGTCCACAGGCCATCATCACCGATATCAAGATCAATCATATCAAGCCAACCCGCTTGCGAATGCTCTCGTCCCGCAAGGAGATCTCGGAACCAAGGAATTCGTCAGCATCCGAGCTGCACATCCACATAAGCGCCCGCGCCGGCCATTCTGCCGGAATGTGATCGGACCATTCCAACTTACTGACCGGATTGATACCGCTTGCCTTGATCACCCGCTGCATTTCTGTGGCGACGGTGCCCGGCGACAACCCCATCACGCGGATGCCATATGCACCCTCTTCGTGGTGCAGGCTGCGGGTCAACATTGCCGCTGCAGCCTTGGAGGCGCAATAGGCGCTCCAGCCTTCAACCGGGCCATGCGCCGCACCGGAGCTGACAGTCAGCACCGTACCGCCGCCTGCGGACTTCAGGATCGGCAGTACCGCCCGCATCCCGTTGAACACGCCTTTCACGTTAATATCAATGAGCCGACCCCAGTCTGCGGGGTCAGCGACTTCCATCCGCGCAATTGGATCTACAACACCCGCGTTGTTGATCAGCACATCCACGCCACCATGCCTCTCGCTGGCTTTGGTGATTGCAGCTGCGACTGCAGCGTAGTCGGACACGTCGCATGCGCATGTAAGCACGTTTCCGCCGATCTCTTTCGCGAGGGCCTCGAGGCTGTCTCCACTCCTTGCCAGCAAGGCCAAATTAGCCCCAGCGGCTGCAAACACCCGCGCGGCATCCGCACCGATACCCCGGCTTGCACCGGTTATCACAACTGTCTTGCCCTTGATATCCATGGCTTAAATCTCCAAGTCCCTGTTTTGAAATGTGGTAGACTGGTTAGGGGGAACGGTCCAGAGCTATGCCCCCTTGACCACGACCCCACACCAGCCAACCATGGCGCAAAATATAGACCACGAAAGGTATACTTATGTCCGTTTTCCTCGCCCGCAGCAGCGGTGTTGCGATTGTCATGGCGTTTTCTGCCCAGGCTGCCCTGGCTGATGTAACGGCAAAAGATGTCTGGTCGGACTGGAAGTCCTACATGACGGCAACAGGTTACGCCGTGAGCGGGACCGAAACAATGTCAGGTGATACGCTGACCATTTCGGATATTTCGATGGCGATGCCCGAAATGGAAGAAGACACCAAAGGCACATTCACCCTGCCGGACATCAAATTTGTCGAAAACGGTGATGGCACGGTCAACATTATGCTGCCCGCTGAGATGCCAATGGTGTTCGAGATGGACGGACCTGACGGCGTGGTCAGTGGTACGATCCTCTACACCCACGACGGCAGCCCAATGCTGGTCTCCGGCGATGCGGATGAGATGACCTACGACTATGCCAGTAGTCTGATGAACATCTCGCTGACCAATCTGGACGTCCCCAAAGAGGACATCCCCGCCGATACGTTCGAACTGAGCATGGCGCTGACCAATGTGGTCACTAAAACCATCATGACCAAGACGGACGTTCGCACCTACAACCAGACCGTGACCAGCGAAACGCTGGGTTTTGATGCGACGTTCAAAGAACCCGAAGGGGACGGCAATGGCTCCTTCAAGGGAGCCATGCAGGGCGTGAGCTTTGCAGGTACTACGACTGTTCCTGATGGACTGGAGAGTCCGGATATGGCCGCATTGTTGCGGGGCGGCTTCACGGCAGAGGGGACCTTTGATTTTGCCAGCGGCAACAGTGCAATTGCAGGTCAGGACGGCGCCGACACATTCGCCTTGGACAGCAAGACCGAAGGCGGCACCATTGCCTTTGACATGGGTGTCGATGGTCTGACCTATGATGTCAAACAGAACCGGACCGAAACCAATATCACCAGCTCGGACCTCCCATTCCCGCTGGCGCTGTCGATGGCCGAGGCCGGATTCAAACTGACCATGCCAGTGTCGAAATCCGACGAAGAGCAGGACTTTGCCCTAGGCGTTCTGCTGCGTGACTTTGACGTGCCCGAGATGCTCTGGGGTATGGTGGATCCGGCTGGCACCCTGCCACATGATCCAGCCACCATCGCGGTCGATCTGGCAGGCAAGGCAAAACTGGCCTTTGACTTCTTCGATCCCAAAGCCATGGCCGAGGTCGAGGCTGGCGAGCAGGCACCGGGTGAGCTGAACGCGTTGACTGTCAAGGCACTGGAAGTTTCGGTAGCTGGCGCCGCGCTGACCGGAACCGGTGACTTCACTTTCAACAACAATGACTTGGAGAGCTTTGACGGGATGCCCGCCCCTGCGGGTGAAGCAAACCTGAAGCTGGTTGGTGCCAACAGCCTGTTGGACAAGCTGATCAGCATGGGTCTGGTCTCTGACAGCGATGCCATGGGCGCGCGAATGATGATGGGCATGTTGGCGGTTCCAGGCGACGGTGACGACACACTGACATCCAAGATCGAAGTGACTGAGGATGGTCAAATCAAGGCCAACGGTCAGCGCATCAAGTAAGAGCAACCTGTGCATAATCATATGATCGGGGCCGCAAATTGCGGCCCCTTTTTTCATCTGCGCCCTTGCAGCAGCAGGCTGCTCTGTCTAGCTCTAGATGCAGATCAACCCACGTAGGTGCACATGACACGAACCCCTGACGGCCTTTGCCACGCCCTGATTGATGCCGCCCGCAAAGCAGGCGCCGAAGCAGCTGATGCCATGGTGGCAGAAGGCAGCTCTCTCTCTATCGAGGTCCGGCAGGGCGCATTGGAACATGCAGAGCGATCTGAAGGTATCGATCTGGGCTTACGCGTGTTTGTAGGACAACGTCAGGCGTGTGTCTCGGCATCGGATTTACGGCCCGAAACGTTACAAGCAATGGCCGAACGCGCTGTGGCCATGGCGCGCGAAGCACCGGAAGACCCCTATGCCGGCCTTGCCGATCCATCGCAACTCGCATGTGACTGGAATCTCTCCGCGCTGGAGTTGTTTGATTCCAGTGATGAACCCGCGCCTGCCGTCCTACAGGCCGATGCGTTGGCGGCGGAGACTGCGGGCCTGGCCGTATCCGGTGTCAATCAAGTGCAATCAGCAGCGGCAGGCTACGGTAGTCACAAAGTGCATATGGCGGCTACCAACGGGTTCTCGGGCGGCTATCAGCGCAGCAGCAGATCCATTTCGTGCACCGCGATTGCCGGCAGTGGCACCGGAATGGAGCGCGACTACGACGGCGATTCCCGCACATTCCAATCTGACCTGCGCAGCGCCGACGAAATTGGCCAACAGGCTGGTATGCGTGCAATCGAACGGCTGGGAGCACGCAAACCCGAAACCGGCAGCTACCCTGTGCTGTTTGATGAACGGGTCTCCTCGTCGCTGATTGGCCATCTGCTGGCTGCGGTAAACGGCAGCAGCATCGCGCGCGGTTCATCCTGGTTGAAGGACGCTATGGGCGAACAAATCCTGCCTGATCATCTCAGCGTGGTCGAAGACCCCTTCCGCCCCCGCATTGCTGGATCACGCCCGTTTGACGGCGAAGGCCTGCCAACGCAACAACGCGCAATCATCAGCGAAGGCGTACTGACGGGTTGGACACTCGACCTGGCCTCAGCCCGAAAGCTAAACATGCAAAGCACCGGCAACGCCGCGCGCGGTGTCGGCTCGGTGCCATCGCCGTCACAGTGGAACATCGCCCTTACGCAGGGAACCGACAGCCGCGCAGATCTGATCTCAGGTATGGGGACTGGTCTCTTGGTGACGTCGATGATCGGCTCCACCATCAACCCGAATACCGGCGACTATTCGCGTGGTGCAGCTGGGTTCTGGGTGGAAAACGGCGAAATCGTTTACCCGGTCAACGAGTGCACCATTGCTGGTAACCTGCGCGACATGCTGCGCAGCATCATCCCCGCCAATGATGCCCGTACACATCTGTCCCGTGTGGTGCCCTCGCTGCTGGTCGAAGGGATGACTCTTGCCGGAAACTGACCTCTCCCTGCTGATCCGCGCGGCTGAGCAGGCAGGTGATATCGCCTGCCGCTATTCCGGCCCAACGGCGCAGAAGTGGGAGAAACCCGACGGTGCAGGCCCGGTGACAGAGGCTGATCTTGCCGTGAATGCGATGCTTGCCGACCTCCTGCCGCAGGCCCGGCCTGACTATGGCTGGCTGTCCGAGGAAAGCGAAGACAGTCAGACACGGCTGGAGCGGGACAAGGTCTTTATCATCGACCCGATTGATGGCACCCGCAGCTTTACTGAAGGATCACGCACATGGGCACATTCTCTGGCCGTTGCCGAGCAGGGCCGTGTCACCGCCGCGGTCATCTACCTTCCCCAGCGTGAGCTGATGTACTGCGCGACCGCTGGTCGAGGCGCGACCTGTAATGGCACCCCTGTCGCGATCTCCGGCCAGATAGATCTGGCACTGGCACAGGTTCTGGCAGCCAAACCGATGCTAGCCCCAAAGCACTGGCAAGGCGGCGTGGTACCCAAGTTTCAGTGCAGCCATCGCCCGTCTCTGGCCTATCGTATGGCACGGGTCGCAGACGCCAGCTTTGATGCGATGCTCACCCTGCGCCCCAGCTGGGAATGGGATATTGCGGCCGGCGATCTGATCATACGCGAGGCTGGCGGGCGATGCAGTGATCGTTTTGGCGCTGACTTGCTGTTCAACAATCCGCATCCTACCTTGAACGGTGTCGTGGCTGCACCGTCACTGCTGCACGATCAACTGATTGCCGCGCTCGACCCCAAGAGCCCAGGCCTCCGCCCGCTCTGACATCAGCGTCGCCGCAGGAAAACCAGTCATGTCCAAGCCCGTCGTTACATTCGAACGCAGCCTGCGCTGGCCCAAACGGCCAGAGGGCGAAGTTATATGGATGCACGCCTCCTCAACCGAGCGGTACATGGCGCTTTGTGATGTCGGGAACCGGTTAAAATCGCAACGGCCTGATCTGTCGGTGCTGGTGACCTGGGATCGCAGTATCATCAATCGCCCCTCGGTCGACGGCTGCGATCTGGGTGCAGGTCCTGCACCAGATGACACTTCTGCTGATGTGCGTATTTTCCTGGATCACTGGCAGCCGGATCTTTGTATTTGGTCAGGAGGCGATTTACGTCGGACGTTAATGCGCCAGTTGAGCGAGCGGCAGGTCGACACACTGCTGGTCGATATCGACGCCAGCGAACTGCCTGACCGCGCCAGCCGATGGTTGCCTGACCAGAGACGCCGCCTGCTCGACCGCTTTGCCGACATCATGACCCCCTCTGACGCGGCAAAATCACAACTGCTAAGGCTGGGTGTATCCCCGGAACGAATCCAACGGACGGACCCTTTGAGAGTGTCGAGTACGCCCCCAGGCTGTAACAACGATGAGCTGGCTCATATGCAAACAACGTTGGGCAGCCGCCCGATCTGGTTTGCCTCACAAACCGGTCTCAAGGATCTACCAACAATCCTGGCAGCTCATCGCAGCGTTCTGCCCCTCCTTCATCGACTGTTGCTGGTGATCGCGATCCACGATGAACAGGATCTTGGCGCCGCCCGTGACACCATCCTGGCAAGCGGGCTACAACTCGCGGATTGGGACAGTGGCGAAGAGCCGGATGAATACACGCAGGTATTGCTCAGCTCGGCGGAGGACAGCGGCTTGTGGTATCGTTTGTCGCCACTGTGTCTGCTCTCTGGTAGCCTCAATCCACGCTCACCCAGTCAGAACCCACTGGACGCAGCCGCACTTGGTTCAGCCATCCTGCATGGTCCGGGGCTTGGTCCCCATGCCGCACTTTTCCAGCGTCTGACCGAAGCAGGGGCCGCGCAACAGGTTGACGGGGCCGATGACCTGGCCCAAGGCGTTCTAAGCCTGTCTGCCCCAGACCGCGCTGCCGAAATGGCGCTGGCCGGATGGCAAATTGTAACCGAAGGGGCCGGCATGACCGACCACTTGCTGGAGCGCGTTCAGGATCTGCTGGACAAGCGAGAGGACAGATATGAAAGCCCCTGATTTCTGGCACAAACCTGCCAGAGACTTTGATCTTCGCAAAACCCTGCTTGCACCATTGGGCTGGATTTACGCGCGTGCCACCGCCAAACGGCTGGCCGACACGCACCCGCTGCGCATTGATGTACCCGTGATCTGCGTCGGCAACATTAACGCTGGCGGCACCGGAAAAACACCTACCGTCATCTGGTTTCTGGAACGCCTGCGCGACATGGGGCACGAGCCCCATGTGGTGACACGTGGCTATGGTGGATCCCTAAAAGGGCCGGTGCAAGTGAACCCTGGTCAGCATCGCGCCAGCCAGGTGGGCGACGAGCCCTTATTACTGGCGGCCTTTGGCGAAGTATGGAAGGCTGATGATCGCGCGGCGGGCGCAATGGCGGCTGCCGCAGCCGGGGCCACGGTGATTGTGCTGGACGACGGATTTCAAAACCCGGCAGTGCACAAGGATATGTCCGTCGTTGTGGTCGATGCCGCGCATGGATTTGGCAACGGCAGATGCCTCCCTGCTGGCCCTTTGCGTGAACCAGTGGCCGTGGGCCTTAGACGTGCGGATGTAGTCTTGTCACTGGGCCAGACAGATGCACAGATAGAATTTAACGCTCGTTGGTCAGGGGCCTTGACGACCCGACCTCATTTCACCGGTGCCTTAACGCCCTTACAAACAGGGATGCCTTGGGGCGGTACGCCAGTGCTGGCCTTTGCCGGTATTGGCCATCCGCAGAAATTCTTTGATACCTTGCGCAGCCTTGGGGCAGATCTGCGCCGCTGTGAGGCGCTGGATGATCACCAGCCGCTGTCAGCCGCGCTAATGACCAGGCTTGAGACCGAGGCCAAGTTGATCGGCGCACAGTTGGTAACCACGGAAAAGGACGCCGTCCGCCTGCCCGACAGTTTTCGCAGCAAGGTGATCACCCTTCCAGTCCGACTGCAAATCGACAGCGATGAAACGCTGCTGACAAAGCTATGCGAGATTGCACCCCCGCCACCGTGATACGACCAGCGTCCGGCCAGCATCAGACATAACAAAGAACCCGCCCAGATCCGGGCGGGTTCTTTCATCTCATAGTTCGAATGAACCCAGCGGGTTTACCCCTCCAGCTCCGCGTCAATCAACGTTTTGAACGCGTCATAAGACTGGTTTTCAACCTTCTGCCCATTCAAGATAAACGACGGCGTGGATTCGATACCGTGCTCTGTTGCATTTTCCTGGTACCAGCTGACCAAGGTCTGCGCCTTGGCACCATCTTGCAGGCAAGCCTCCAACTGCTCTTCTTCCAAACCCGCCAGGCGGCCAATCTTGCGCAGTGCATCAACAATCTCTGTCGCGCCACCGGCGCGGGCCCAGTCGGATTGTCCCTTGTAAATCAGGTCGCTGATGCCAAAGAATTTCTCAGGCCCACCGCAGCGTGCGATCATCGACGCCCATAGCCCATAGCGGTCAAAATAGACTTCGCGGTAAATGAATTTCACCTTACCGGTGTCGATGTAGTCCTTCTTTAGCTGCTTATAGGTGCCCGAATGGAAATTCGCGCAATGCGGGCAGGTAAAGGAGGCATATTCGATCATCGTAACCGGGGCATCCTCGGCACCCTGCACCATTTCAACGATGGTGGATGTGTCCACCTCAGTGTCTTGTGCATGGGCGGCGCTGATCAGCGGATTGCTGGGCATGGACGTGCCGCCCTGCAATGCGGCATAGCCATAGACACCCGCCGCAACAGCGACGCTGGCAAAGATACCGGACATAAAACGGGTCATTCGTACCCCTTTCTGAGAGTTTTCTGTTTTGTGAGAACATTGCGCCCAAGCCTCTCAAGGGCTGCGCGCAAGTCATCGCTTTCGACCCCGGTGGCAACCTTGGCTGCCGCCGCAACATCCTGAGGATCTGGCGCCTGCGGCACCGTCACCTTCGGGGCATATTTGAATGAGACCTGCCCCTCGGCAAAGCCGGTGGGGGCAGTCTGGGTAATGCGCACTTTGGAGATGGCATTATATCCGTAGACGGCATTTACCTTGGCACGCAGGGGTTCCTTTTGCATTTCCAGTATAGGCGCATTGGCCCCTGTGGTCAGCAGCGTCAGCGTGGCGCCAAATCCGCCGCGCCCGTAGTGAACATTGACGGGACGGGCAATAGCAGAGATATCGGGGCCGGCGATCTCTTCCCAATGGGTCAGCAGACGCGACACAGCAAATCCGCGGCTCTCACCGGCCTTGCGAATCTGATCGTTCAAGAGTTGCGATGTTCGTTTGAACCCGCGTGATTTCATCCGTTGCACTGCCATGTCCATGGTTTTGCTAGACTGCTCGCCCTATTGTAAAGGGCTGCTATGCAAGAACCAGCGAAACCCGGCCACAAGGGATAAAGAATGCGTGACCATGACAGTGATACCCAACCTCTGAGCCAGACTCTGCTGGAATGGTATGACCAACACGCCCGCAGCCTGCCGTGGCGGGTCAGCCCAGCAGACCGTGCTGCTGGCATCTGGCCCGATCCCTACCGCATTTGGTTAAGCGAGGTGATGTTACAGCAAACCACCGTCGCAGCGGTGAAGGATTACTTTCACCGCTTTACCACCCGTTGGCCAACCGTTGCGGATCTGGCAACAGCGCCCGATGCGGATGTGATGGGCGAATGGGCAGGTCTTGGCTATTATGCGCGGGCCCGCAACTTGTTGAAATGCGCCCGCGTTGTTGCATCGGATCATTGTGGTGTTTTTCCTGACACTTACGACGGGTTGATCGCGCTGCCCGGCATAGGCCCCTATACTGCCGCGGCTATCTCGGCCATTGCATTCGACCGGCAGGAAACGGTCCTGGACGGGAATGTTGAACGAGTCATGGCGCGCCTCTATGATATCCACACACCGCTGCCCGCCGCCAAATCAGAGTTGAAGACAAAGGCCGCAGCGCTAACGTCTGCGGCACGCCCTGGTGATCACGCACAGGCAGTGATGGATCTAGGCGCAACGATCTGTACACCGCGCAACCCTGCCTGCGGAATCTGCCCCTGGCGTAGCCCCTGCGCTGCGCGTCTTGCCGGAACGGCGGCGGAACTGCCCAAGAAAACGCCGAAGAAACCAAAACCAACACGGCTGGGTTATATCTATCTGGCCCGTAGTAAAGATGGGAACTGGTTACTGGAACAACGCCCCGACAAAGGGCTTCTGGGCGGCATGCTGGGCTGGCCCGGCAGCGACTGGAACGACGCGCCACAGCCCGCCCCCCCATTTGAGGCCGAGTGGCAAGACCTCGGCGCCGAGGTTCGACACACCTTTACGCATTTTCACCTGATCCTTCAGGTCATGCTGGCAGAACTGCCTGACGATTACATACCCAATGCTTCACAACTGGTTATGCCACGCCATGATTTCAAACCCAGTGATCTGCCGACGGTCATGCGCAAAGCGTTTGAGCTGTGGAAAGGGCGCTGATCCCTTCTCTTTTGCCGGGAGCACGGGCATAGTTCCAAGGAACCGCGCCTGCGATCATTGAGAGTGCTCCTGCGATGACATCCTCCGAAACCCTCCGTCGCTGGCAGACTGCCTTGCCATTCTGGTTGTCTTTTCTGCTGGTGCCTTTGGTTATTCTGGCAGCAGTCCATGGGGGCTGGGCAATTTTTCTGCCGCCCTTGGTGACCTGGTATCTCTTTGCAGCACTGGATGGGATCTTTGGGCTCAACCTAGAGAATGCGGATCCGCAGACACCGGATGACGATCTGCGCTGGTACACTGCGCTCACAATGGCATGGGTGCCAATTCAGTTCCTGTTGCTCATTGCTATGCTCGCATACGTACCAGGCGCAGATCATCTGTCAGGGCTAGAACAACTTGGCGTCTTTTTTGGTGTCGGCGTCGTCAGTGGCACGGTAGGCATCAACTACAGCCACGAGTTAATGCACCAGAAAAGCCGAATTGAGCGTTGGCTTGCCGATCTTCTGCTGGCGATGGTGCTATATTCGCATTTCCGGTCCGAGCATCTTCTGGTGCATCACCGCCATGTCGGCACCCCGCGCGATCCAGTAACTGCGCGCTACAACGAAGGGTTTCACCGCTTTTACCCACGTGTGCTGCGGCAATGCTGGCAATCCGCCTTTCACGCAGAACGCACGCAATTGGCACGTCGCAACCTGCCATGGACCAATCGTCGCAATCCGTTTTTCCGCTACTTGGCGCTACAAGCAACCATGCTGCTGCTGGCCATGCTGCTTGGTGGCATAACTGGCGTATTGCTTTTCCTTGTGCAGGCTGGTGTCGCGATTTGGCAGCTAGAGCTGGTGAACTATGTTGAACACTACGGGCTGACGCGCAAATACCTAGGACATGGAAAGTTCGAACATGTTATGCCCCGTCATTCGTGGAACGCCGCGCACAAGGCCTCGAACTGGCTGTTGATCAACCTTCAGCGTCACTCCGATCACCACTACAGACCCGACCGGCGTTTTCCATTGCTTCAGACCCATACGGAAACCGATGCACCACAGTTGCCTTATGGCTATCCGGTGATGACATTCGCGGCGATGTGTCCGCCGCTATGGCGCCGGATCATGAATCCCCGCGTGCGCCGGTGGCGGCAAATATATTATCCCGAAATCACCGATTGGAACGCCTATAACAAGGCGCTGAAACCAGAGCAGCGTCCGGATCCGACCCCAGCTTAGCGCGGCAGCGCCCATAACGTCATTGGCTGCACCAAACCGCGCAGCTCGCAGGCCTCGTGCTGAACAAACCCATCCTTCAGGTCGCTCCGGTCCCCCTCGTGGGTGATCCGCTGGCACAGCGCATCACTGATCACGATCTGCGCATCCAGCGCACGGGTGCGTTCCTCTAACCGGGCGGCGATGTTTACGGCAGTTCCGATCACCGCATATTCCAACCGGTTGGCCCCGATATCGCCAAGAACCGTCTCTCCATAGTGCACGCCGATACCGACCTTGACCTCCACCTCGCCTGCGTGGCGACGAATTTTGTTCCACTTCGCCAATGTCTCCAGCATTGCCCGTGCACAGGCCAAAGCGTTTGTGGCATCCCTTGGCCCAGCCAAGGGTGTGCCAAAGGTCGCCATCAACCCATCTCCAAGATATTTGTCCAGCGTGCCATTGTGGTGGAACACCTCCTGCTCCATTCTACCGTGAAAATCCCGCAACAGCTCAATCACCTGATAGGCATCTCGTTCAGAGGCTATTTTGGTGAATCCAATGATATCGATGAACAACACCGCCACGTCCTGACGGCGCACCTGTTTTAGTGGCTCATCATTCTGCGACAGCTGCTGCACCACATTCGGCGAGAAATACCGCGATAGGTTCGCCCGCTCCCGTTCTAACCCAGCGTTACTCTGAATCAACCGATAGAAGCGCCGTGACGAAATTCCCAAAGTCACGGAAACCAAGAAAAACACGATCCCTTCCTGCACGCGCTGATGCAAAAGGAAACTGTTGGGATCTAAAAATACGGCCAGGTCCGCATTATTGCTGGCAATTGCCAGCACCGCATCGCTTAAAGCCTGATCCGGTGTCGTGAACCACCAGGCCAGGACTGCCGCTGACACCCAGATCAGCACAGTCCAAGTTCCAATAGCAATCACAGTACGCCACGAGTACGCCAGTGTTCCGGCCGCAAGGATGATGAAGAAATAGATAAAGTTGCCGTAGCGGTACTGGATCGCCAGGGGCAGATCCTCGCTGCTGAGCGGGTTCGGCAAAACCATACCAATTGTCATGATCGCCAGGTCCGCAAAGATCAGCAGCATCTCCAACCGGGACTGGCCCACACGCCCGACCCTGCGGATCAGCCAACCGTTCAGGCACAGCAGCAAGAGGATGAAATGGTAGTACAGCACGTCCCACTTGGGATTGACGTAAACCAGAAACACAGCCGTGACCGCCATCGCGATCCAGCGCGCCCGCACCGCAAGTTCCAGGCCATTGCGCTTGTGTTCGGTCAGAGCATCCAGCGCATAGGGGCTTTGCTGGGTGAAAATAGCCGCGTCGCTATCCAAAGCGGGAGCGGGAGCGGGGGCCGAAGCGGTTATTGCCATTGCTAGGGATCCATCTGTGACACCTGTGCGCGCCAAAATAGCGGCAGCAACACCCGGATGCACCCCATGAAGCAAGCTGAATACAAAAAGGCCCCGCCATTAGGGCGGGGCAAGGTTGGCGCCGTCGTCAATGCGACAGCGCCTGCGGTTTCACACAGGTTGTGAAAAGGATGAGATCAGTTTTGCAGTTCTGCCCGGATCTGCTGGCGCAGCACGTCAATGGGGACTGTTTTTCCATCTCGCTTAAAGCACCAGTAGGTCCAGCCGTTGCAGGAGGGCGCGTTTTCCAGGTGTGCGCCGACCTGATGGATTGATCCCTTGATATTGTCGCCAATCAATGTGCCATCGGCACGGACCTTGGCCTTGTGACGCTGGTTCATCGAATAAAGCTCATCACCCGGACGCAGCATGCCACGCTCGACCAGCTGGCCAAACGGCACGCGTGGTTCAGCGCGTTTACTGGCTGAGACTTGTAATACTTCTCGGTCGAATTTACGCACGGATTTGATGCGCTTTTCGGCGACTTCACGGTAGGCGGCTTCGCGCTCGATCCCGATGAATTCACGGCCCAGCATCTTTGCAACCGCACCCGTCGTGCCGGTGCCGAAGAACGGATCCAGCACCACGTCACCGGGGTTGGTCGAACCGACCAGGATTCGGTGCAGCAGCGCCTCGGGTTTCTGCGTCGGGTGGGCCTTGTTGCCAGCCTCATCCTTCAGCCGCTCGTGGCCGGTACAGATTGGCATCACCCAATCCGAACGCATCTGCAAACCTTCGTTCAGCGCCTTCAGCGCCTCATAGTTGAAGGTATATTTGGCACCTTCTGATTTCGACGCCCAGATCATCGTCTCATGCGCGTTGGTGTAGCGTTTGCCACGGAAGTTTGGCATCGGGTTGGACTTGCGCCAGATGACATCGTTCAAGATCCAAAACCCTTCGTCCTGCACGGCCGTGCCGACCCGAAAGATGTTGTGATACGATCCGATAACCCAGATAGACCCGTTGGGTTTCAGGATACGGCGGGCCTGCTTTAGCCAGGCGCGGGTGAATTCGTCATAGACACCAAAGCTGGAAAACTGGTCCCAGTGGTCATCTACGGCGTCCACTTTAGTGTTATCAGGGCGATGTAATTGCCCCTTCAACTGAAGATTATAGGGTGGATCCGCAAAGATCAGATCAACCGAATTTGACGGCAGACCGGACATCGCTTCGATGCAGTCACCGTCAAGGATCGTGTTTAGAGGGAGCGCCGCAGCGCCCCGTGTCAGTGTTTTGTTCATTTGCTCTGCCTCGATAACCACGGCGCATTTTTGCACTCATTTTGGTTGTCCACAGGATGAGTCATCGTGGATTCGAGGTCAATTTGTTTTTTAGAACAACACCATGTGGTTCACTCTTGATACAATATCTTGTGTACCGGCTTGAATGAACGCCGATGATGTGGGGTTACCCCCAGGCTGCTAAGCGCCTCGCGGTGCTGTTTAGAGGGGTAACCGGCGTTTTTCTCCCAGCCATAGCCTGGGAACTGTTGCGCCAAATCCACCATAATCCGGTCACGCGCTAATTTTGCCACGATCGACGCCGCAGCAATGGAGACTGATTTGCCATCACCCTTGATCACAAATTCAGACGTCTGCAGCAGTCCCCTGGGGATCAGATTGCCATCTATCAGCAGATAGTCAGGGGCCGGATTCAAACCGGCAACAGCCCGTTCCATCGCCAGATGCGAAGCCCGTAAAATATTCAAAGAATCAATCTCTTCGACGCTGGCATGGGCGATGGAGACTTGCGCTTGCTCAAAGATGGCCACCTCGACCGCCTCGCGCCGCTTCGCGCTCAGTTTCTTGGAATCATTCAGCCCTTCTGGAATGGCGTCGGGGTTCAGGATCACCGCCGCCGCTGACACCGGTCCGGCCAGAGGGCCACGCCCCACCTCATCCACGCCTGCAATGCGTATATGGCCACGCGCATGGGCGGCCGCTTCAATACTGTAATCGGGATAGTCCATATCTAGCTCTGACCGGGTTTTGCGCCAGGTTTCAAGCCCGACGGCAGGCCGTTACGAAAAAGAGGGGGCCTTAGCCCCCTAAGTCTGCTCGAACCTGTGTCCCGGCCTTAGCGGCGGGTGATGCGGTAGCCACGGTTCTTGAGGCAATCGGGTCGGTAGCCGACACGATTGCGTTTGCCGTTCCAGAACGTCACCTGGCAGGCGCGGGGCAGCTTGTGTTCAAAGCCATATTGCTTGCGCAGGCAACCGCGCCCCATCAAGGTACGACTTTGGCTGTAGCGCGGGAAATACCGCACACATTGCGCCGGAAGGTCATAGCGCGCTACTCGCGGTGGCAGTGGTTTGGGGCGATGCGGACGGTTGGGTCGACCATGGTTCGGGCGATGCGGCCGGGTGACCTGCGGGTGATCATCATCCCTATTGTTTTTGACAATCGCACCAATGATGCCTAGCACCGCAAGCCCCGCCAGAACCTTGGCAACATCCTCGTCAGCGCGCGCAGGTGCGGCAGAGAACCCTGTGACGGCCATGGCGGCCCCAACAATCAACGCAATGAACTTGCGATGTGGTTTGGATTGAGCGGGCGTTTGGTTGGAGCGGGTCATGTCGTGTCCTTCCTGAGAGGTCATAGCTGATTGGCACTTGAGCCGATGCAATCAGCCTGACCCCGAGCCCCTCGGACAGGCAATAACGCCGCATTGTTATCGAATATCACTGCTCTCAATCACCTGTGGTTATTGAATATCCCGCAACAAATGAGCAGGGTAACGGTATGAAACAGCTCCTTATCTCCTGTGCCCTGATCACGGGCCTTTCCATTGGCATGGTCAGTTATGCCCCCCCTGTTGCGGCGGCTGAATGCTACGCAGACTACAAGGCCAAACAAGACGCACCTCTCCGGCTACATTACGGCGTAATCCAACTTGGCGGCGCCTGTCGCAAACCGGCAGCCAAGGCTGAAATCTCAGGTCGGCTTTCAGCAGCGGGCTGGACCTTGCTGAATGTTCTGTCCATTTTTGGCCCCGACGGGCTGGACCAAAGGAAAGCAGATGCCGGATCCTACTTTCTCCGTTTCTGAGGTGCGCGCGGCGGGCAGCCGGGTCATTGCACTTGGGATCGCGGCAATCGTCGCCTTGCTGGTGATCGCAGGCACCGTTTTGCTACTGACCTTGCCGGATGCCAACGCATTTAACGCGCGCGTCGAACGCCTGTTTGTGGAAAACGACCTCACCACTCAGGCCGAAATCAAGCTCTTAGAGATCTTGGCGCAATCAGGCACAGCCTTTGCCGACACTCTGACCAGCTACCGTATGGTGATCTTTGTCTTGCTGGTTTTCGCCACCATGATGATGGTGGCTGCACTGGTGGTGTTGGCAATGCTGGTAATGTTGAACCGACGCATGGTACAGATCGAACGGGCGGGCATTCAGGTGACGGAACTGCTGATCAGCCGCGAAGAAAACACAGTGTACCTCAATACCATGGGGTTCAAACTGACTGCGGCCGCAATGGAAACGCTGTCGGTCCTGGCCGAGGCCAGACTGGATGATGACGTCCTGTCAGGCGCCGAGATCGAAGCGGTGATTTCCGGCCGCCCCTCCATTGATTGCGAAGAGGCCGCCGGCGCCACGCGGATCAAGCGCCTGCGCGACACGCTTGGCAACCAGATGGTCAGTGAGCTACTGGTCAAAAACATCGCCAAGAGGGGTTATGTCCTGTCGATCAGCAAAGACGTAATCCGCATGGTGTGAAACCAAGCCTCCAGGCGCGTGCCACTGCCTCGCCTATGAGAGCGCCGCCCTGCGTGGCGGCACCCAACGATCAATTCATCGTGCAGCTCTGGAATTCTCGCCGAAACCCACCACATTATAGACCTAGGCAGTATGGCCCCTCCACGCTGTCGGATAAGCCGGGAGCCGCCCACATGAACATGCGCGCCAGCACTGCCAAACCTGCATATGGGATTCTTGTAGAAGCGTTGCGGGGCCCGGTCACCGCACGACTTGGCGGCAAGATCATCGCGCAGAGTACCAGCGCCAAGGTCATGTATGAAACGCGGCGGGCGGCCGCGATCTATTTCCCGCGAGAGGACATTCATGCCTGCCTCTCACCAGCGAATGGACATCAGACCTTCTGTCCCTTCAAAGGCACTGCTGGCTACCAAGACATTCAATTTGGGGGGCACAACGTCTGCAATGCCGCCTGGCACTATGATGACGCCCTACCCGAAGCCTCGGGTATCGCAGGCCATGTCAGCTTTATGCCAGATGCGAAAGTGGAGATTGATCTGGGTAACAATCAGCTTGAGGTGCCGGAATACGGCAATATCTCAGGCCCGCTCATTGACTGGCTGTTGCGCGAGGCCGCTTACCTGCCCACGCCAGAGGAGTTTACCCAGCACCTGGCCGAAAAGCTGGTCGAGCATGGCGTGCATCTCTCCCGCCTCTCGGTAATGGCCTGGTCGCTTCACCCTATGATTGCCGGTAAGAATTTCATCTGGAGCCGTGCCACAGGCGATGTCACAACCTACGCCCCCAGTTACGAAATCCATGATCACCCCGCGTTTCAAAACAGCCCGTTGCGGCATGTCTCCAACGGGCTGGGCGGCATTCGTCAGCGTCTGGATCTGGAACAGCCGAGCGACGCGTTTCCCATCCTGAACGATCTGCGCGAAGAAGGGGCAACGGACTACGTCGCCATGCCGCTGCCCTTCTCCGACGGGCGGATCAACGTGCTGACGGTCGCCAGCCACCACCCGCGGGGGTTCTCTACCGAAAATCTCGGGCTGATCTTTGAATGCTCAGCGGTGATCGCACGTTACTACGAGGTCTTTATGCAGCGCGAAAACGCGCAGTCCCTACTGGAAACCTATGTCGGAAAACGCACCGGTGCGCGGGTGCTGGGCGGGGAAATCCGGCGTGGCGACGGCGACGATATTGATGCCGCGATCATGTTCTGCGATCTGCGCGGATCGACGCGGCTAGAGGAAGAACTGGGCCGCACCGCCTATATTGAGCTGCTTAACAGTTTTTTTGAGACGGCCTCAACCATCGTGCATGAACACGGCGGTGAGGTGCTGAAATTCATCGGCGACGCGGTGCTTGCCGTGTTTCCTGCAGGTGACAATCCCGCAGAGGCCCGTGCGCAGGCCCTGCAATCTGCGCGTGCCATCGTCGCCGGTCTGGACGCCCTGGGCAACGATGAGGGCGGGCGTCGTTGCGAATGTGCCATTGGTCTCGCCTATGGGCGCGTCACCTATGGCAATGTTGGTTCCCGCGAAAGACTAGACTTTACGGTCATTGGGCAGGCCGCAAATATTGCAGCCCGTCTTGGCGACTATGGCAAATCCTGCGGTCAGACGATTGTGGTCAGTCGTGACCTTCTGGAGACGCCAGAACAGGCCACCCCGCTTGGCTCAGTATCACTTCACAACGTATCCCAACCGGTCGAGGCCTATGCCGTTTCTATTGCGATGGACACAGATCAGGATGCGACGCCCTGTTCAGCGACCAATGCGCGCTGAACAGGATCCGCCATCGAAATTACCAGCGGATCCTCTGCCTGCCGTGCTTTGAAATCCGCCTTGCCCCCCAGCCCCTGCCAGTTGATCTGTACCAGAGACTGCGCCACAGCACCGCCCAATGTGGTGCCCGGGCCAGTGACAATGAACAGGTCCGGAGCAAACTCCCGTGCTGCACTCTGTACCGAGCGGGTGAAATCATAGGTCTCGACCACCTGCGTGTTGAGTGTGTACGCCCAAAGGTCCTGCCCGGTGTTTGCATCGGGCCACCAGATATGGCCACGGCCATCCACCATCGGCCGCATAGGATTCTGAAACAAGTCCACAGGTAGTTTTGCACGTCCTGCGGCAGCAACCGGTGCCTGTAGCGCTGTATGGAAAGCCGCATGGTTGGCCAGCCGCATGGGAAAGCGATCCTGCATCACAGGAACAGCCTGTTCAAAGGCCACAAGCCCGTTGTCGTTGCCAGCCAGAACGATCATGCCCCCCAGATCAATTGACAACGACAGGTCATGATTGGGCAGCGCATTGATGTCACGTGCCATCCGCAGCAGCTCTGCCTTGCGCCGCAGATCCAGCTGCCAATCATCGCCCTGACAAGGGTAGACCAACTGCCCCCCGATCAACTGCTCTTGCATCAGCTGGCCCATGGTGTTGACCACCTCAAACCCTGCGTCAGGGCTTAGGGCACCCGCTGCGGCAAGCGCGATGTACCAGCCCATGGAATTGCCAGTCACGGCCACCACATCAATGTCCCCCGCCAAAGACTGCACATCCGCGATCGCACTGGCATAGATCAACGGTGACGCCACATCGCCACGCGAATACTTGGAAACTGAATACCGCCCAGCAGTATCTAGCTCTGTGACGCTTTCTTGTCCGGCGGCCATACGTTGCGCATCAAACCCGCCTATCAGAGCCTGTTTGTCACCATGATGCCGCGCCAGATATCCCAGTTCGGCCTTGTTGTAGGTGCCCCGGCCCGGGCAGATCAAAACAGCGGTACGGGTCATGTGTCAGCTCCTGTCAGGCGCAGCGCAGCCGCAATAATACTGTCTTTGGATGGCAAGGTCGCCGCATAGGCAGGGCCTGTGGGGATGAAACAATCCTCAGCCACCACACGCGCCATCGGCACCTCCGCCTCTTCGTAGAACAGCGCCATCAGCGCCTCAGACTGGCTGCCGGTGGTGCGGCATTCATCGACGATCAAGATGGTCTTACAATCCGCCGTAGCCGCAAACATCGCGTGTTTCGGCAGGGGCGCGAGCCAGCGCAGATCAACAATGCGGGCAGCAATGCCTTTGGCCTCCAATTCTTGCAACGCTTGGGTCGCAAGATAGCGACCATTGCCATAGGTCACGATTGCCAGATCGGTTCCTTCACCATGCACGCCCACCTCGCCCAGCGAAATCCGCTGATCCGGCGCAGGGTAGCGGCGCATCCAACCGCCGTCCTTGGCCACGTGCAGATCCCGCATCGGATAAAGCGCAATAGGTTCCACAAAAACCACCACCCGCTGCTCCTCCCGTGCCAGCCGCACTGACTCGCGCAGCATCATTGCCGCGTCAGCCCCATCAGAGGGGCAGGCGATCACGATGCCCGGAATATCGCGCAGCACAGCCAGCGAGTTGTCATTGTGGAAATGGCCGCCAAAACCTTTCTGATACCCAAGCCCTGCAATACGCAGCACCATCGGATTGCTGAACTGACCATTGGAGAAAAACGGCAAAGTTGCCGCCTCGCCGCGGATCTGATCCTCGGCGTTGTGCAAATAGGCGAGGAACTGGATCTCTGGGATCGGCACAAACCCGTTGTGCCCCATGCCAATAGCAAGACCCAGGATTGATTGCTCATCCAACAGCGTGTCGATCACCCGGTCGGGACCAAATCGCTGTTGCAGTTTCTGGGTGACGCCATAGACGCCACCCTTTCGGCCCACATCCTCACCCATGGTGACCAATTCGCCATGCTCCAGCATCAGATCTGTCAGCGCCCAATTGATAAGCCTGCTCATCGGTTGCGGGTCGGACTGCGCGCGCAGGTCACTACCCAGCACCTCCCCACGAACTTCGGCGCTTGGCCCATTGGAGGCGCGACATCCGCGTGGTGGTGGGATCAGGCTGGCACTGACATCTCCCGCAGTTTTGAGATGGGGGCGGGTGACAACCTCTGTGCGAATCCGTTCCACACGCGCGCAGGTCTGGGTGTAGATTTCCAAAGCCTTCTGTGATGATAGAGCGCCCGCCTCTGACAGCAGGCGCACAGAGTGCAGCAGCGGATCATTGGCCTCGTCCGCCTCGACCTCAGCCTTACTCATATAGGTTGTTGGTACGTCCGCACCTGCGTGGCCATATAGCCGAACTGTACGTAGGTGCAGAAACGCGGGCTTGCGCTGGTCACGGACATAGCGTGCCGCTTCCGATGCAACCGCATATGTCTCGTGGATATTCAAACCATCAGCCTGAAAATACCGCAGGCCCGGGCGGTGCGACATCGACGCCTCGATCCAGCCTTTTGGGGTCTTCACGGAAATGCCGATCCCGTTGTCCTCGCAGACAAACAGCAGCGGCAGCGGCGTGGATTGCACGGAGGTCCAGCATGCCGTGTTGATCGCGCCCTGAGCGGTGGAGTGATTGGCTGAGGCGTCACCAAAGGAGCACATAACCAGCCCATCGCGCGCCAATACGCGGTGTTCGGGATCATGGCGACGTGCGGCTCCGATGGCATAGGCGGCACCAACCGCCTTGGGCAAATGGCTGGCAATGGTCGAGGTCTGTGGCGGGATCATCAGAGCTTTGGAACCAAGTACCTTGTGCCGCCCACCGGATGTCGGATCCTCAGCAGAGCAGGCAAAGGACAGCAACATATCCCACGCGATGTTCTGCCCCGGCACCTGATCTGCGCGGGCGATCTGAAACGCTGCATCACGATAGTGCAGGAACGCCATATCATCAGGCCGCAACGCTCTCGCGATAGCCGCCATGCCCTCATGACCAGAGGACCCGATGGTGTAGAACCCCTGCCCAGCCTTCTGCATCGCCCGACTGGTGCGGTCCAGCGCACGGCTCAGCACCTGCGATCGATAGATTGAAACCGCTTCGGCTGCGGATAGAATGCCATTCGGCGAAGCCCCCGGCGGCAGCGAGCCTGCAACCACTCGGTCAAGAAAATTCTGATGCACGATCTCGGCGCGATCCATGGCCTTATCCCCTATGTGACAGGGCTTTATTGCTCAATTCATGTGATATTTCCAATGAGATTACGACGCCTAAGTATGCGCAAAACTCATGCTTTTCGCATACATGCGTTAGCTGTCACACAATAAAAAAGGCCGCGCCGGAGCGCGACCTTTGAAACGTGCAACCAATCGGCTCGCTCAATCCATCTTGGCCCGCAGGCTGTCACGGTAAAGCGCCTTGGCCAGCGAGATCATCATGAAGACCATGACGATGGTAAAGGGCAGCGCCCCGATGATCATGGCATTCTGCAAGGCACCAAACGGATTGGATGCCGTGCCGCTATTGCCAGCAATAATCAGCGCCCCGATGACAGAGGTCAGGATCAGGCCCCAGATGATGCGGTGTTTGATCCCGGTTTCCTGTTCGCCGCCGGACATGATGGTGTTCATTACCAGAATGCCCGAGTCTGCGGACGTCACAAGGAAGGTCATAATCAGCACCACACACATCACGGTGATTGCCGACAGAAAGCCGCCAGAAATCATCTGCTCTAGCGTTGCAAACAGTTTGGCTGTGTTGGTGGCCCCGATGATTGATCCTGCGGCGCTGCCATTCAGCTCCAGATCAATTGCGGTGCCGCCCAGAATGGTCATCCACAAAAAGCAAACAATTGCCGGCGCGATGACGCAACCCAAGATGAACTCACGCACGGTGCGGCCTTTGGAAATACGCGCCAGAAACAGGCCAACAAAGGGCGAGAAGGCAATCCACCAGGCCCAGTAGAACGTGGTCCACCCAGCCTGCCAACCAAACTGACGACCCTGCTCACCTGCTGCATAGATGGCATCTGCCTCAAGCGCGGCAGCAGAGGCGGGCAGACCCTCGGTAAAGCCACCAAGTGACCCCCAGGGCGATGTTGCCGACCCGTAGATGGCGCTTACGTCCTCAGCAGGCAGCGCTTTGGCCGCCTCGGGCAGAGCGGTGGCAAAAGCATCTGCCGATTGCGGGCCATATGCGCCAAACGACAGCTGGGTGAAATGCAGGATGTAGTCCACCAAACCACTGCCAAATTTGGTCATCGCAAAGAAGAACGATCCAAAGAAGACAAAGGTCAGCAGCAGAATAACCGACAGAACAAGGTTCAGGTTCGAGAGGTATTTGATCCCGCGACCAACACCGGACACCGCCGATAGAATCGACAGCCCCATGATCACAATCAAAGCGGACAGCAGACCTACGGTGCTTGGCTTAGGGGCTTCGGCATCGCCGTTCATCAGCCATTCCATGCCGGATACTGCATAAACACCGTCAACAAACTGGCTTACGCCGAAACCGATGGTCACAGACACACCAAGAATGGTGGCCACAACACCCAGAACATCAACCAGATGCCCAATAAAGCCGTTGGCGGCCTTGCCCAGTAGCGGTGTCAGTGCGGAACGGATCGTGAGCGGCATGTCACGGGTATAGGCGTAGTAGGCCAGCGACAGGCCGGTCAAAACATAGATCGCCCAGGCATGGAACCCATAATGCAGGAAAGTGTAGCGATAGGCTGATTTCACGGCTTCTTCTGAATTCGCAGCCACTTCACCGGACAGAACCAGCGGGTTGGATCCCCAAAGACCAAGCGGTTCGGCGGTGGCAAACACCATCAAGCCAACCCCAAGACCTGCGCCAAACATCATCGAGAACCAAGAGAAATTTGAGAACTCTGGAACCGCGTTGGCTGGACCGAGTTTCTTACTGCCGGTCGCGGGCAGAATGGCCAGCACAAACAGGAAAAACGCAAAGACGCCAACAGAGATAATGTAAAATGCGTTGAACCCGTTCAGCAATTCACTGTTTACCCACGATAGCATGCCGCTGGCCTTGCTGGGCCAGACCAGTGCCCAAAGGACAAGTGCTGTCATAATGATCTTACTGATCAACGCGATAGGAAGGCTGTGACCTTCGTAAAATCCGGATGGAGCCGTCTCGATCTCCAACTCGGTAAATGGTGGCTTGATTGACATATTCGTTCCCTGATGGCTGTGACGCGTCATTGTTGTCATGCCCCGTTTCACCCTGACGCTTGGGTGACGGGTTTGTTCTACGTGGCAAGTGTTGTTATTCGTATCCGGTTTCGATCGCCCCCCAATCGCATGCCGCAGACGCGCATTTGGCCAAGGTTACTCAAATATCAGGGCGCAAGCACTTCGAATAATATGTAGCGAATTTCAGAAAAATTAAAACACGTGAATCAAGTGCGATTTAGCTTTAATTTCCAGATCCTTACGAAAAACCCTACACCAGAGGTGTGCGGTTACTGGCACGGGAAGGGCCAACAAGATACACATATCAGGACGAAAGCCCCCTCCCGAAGATAGATCGAGGCTAACCTAAAACAGGTAAGCGCGGAGACAGATCAGACCGATACGCCCGCCAGCAGATCCCCGCGACTTACCTCATCGCGATCGCCTCTGAGCGCGACACTCCCGCGCCGTAGTACCAGAAATTGATCGGCGAGATCATAGGCAAAATCAAAATACTGCTCGACCAAGACAATTGCCATGTCACCCTCATCACGCAGCTGGCGGATCACTGCGCCAATCTGCTGAATGATATTGGGCTGAATGCCCTCGGTCGGTTCGTCCAATAACAACAACTTAGGCCGGGTGATCAATGCCCGCGCGATTGCAAGCTGCTGTTGCTGACCGCCGGACAGATCGCCGCCACGCCTATAACGCATATCGTGAAGCACCGGGAACAGGCTGTAGATCCGGTCAGGCACCCCATGCTCTGTCATAGGCAGGCAGGCAAAACCGGTTTCAAGGTTTTCATGAACCGTCAACAGTGGAAAGATCTCGCGCCCTTGGGGGACATAGGCAACCCCTTTGCGGGCCAGCTGATGCGGCAGTGAAACCACCAATGGTTCGCCATCCAGTGACACAGCCCCCCCTGATCGAGGGTGGCGGCCCGAAATCGCCCGCATCAGGCTGGTCTTACCAACACCGTTGGTGCCCATGACACAGGTTACCTCCCCTTTGGCGGCCTCCATCGTGATCCCGTTCAGGATTTGGGAATGCCCATAGTGCAGGGTCAGATCATTGATACTCAGCATGGTTCAGCGTCCCAGATAGACATCGATAACAGTTTGGTCGGCGGTCACATGATCCAGCGAGCCTTCGGCGAGAACCGAGCCTTCGTGCAGGACAGTGACCTTGCAGTTCAGCCGACGAACGAATTCCATGTCGTGCTCCACCACCACCACCGCGCGCGTCTGGGCGGCGGCGACCAGAATGGCAGTGGTCTGCTCCCGTTCTTCGGGGGTCATTCCCGCTGCGGGCTCATCCACCAGCAACAGCCGGGGTTCCTGCGCAAGCAACATACCGATCTCGAGCCACTGCTTTTGTCCGTGGCTTAACTCTCCTGCCATTCGATGCAGCGCATCGGTAAGGCCAATCTCATCCGCCAGTTGCGCGACACGCGCCATATGTTCAGGCGTCGGCCGGTATAGCAGCACAGCAAGGGGACGATGATCCGCTTTTACTGCCATGATCAGATTGTCTTGAACGCTTTGCTCTTCGAATACGGTTGGCTTCTGGAATTTCCGACCGATCCCCTCTCGTGCAATGCGCGCCTCTGAGCGGGCAAAAATCGACCGCCGCTTACCATCCCAGGTAATGCGGCCCGTGTCCGGTGTTGTCTTGCCTGTGACCACGTCCATGAATGTTGTCTTGCCGGCACCATTCGGGCCGATGATGGCGCGCAGCTCTGTCCGACCGATCCGAAACGACAGATTGTTGATCGCCTTAAATCCGTCGAAACTGACGGAAACACCTGACACTTCCAGCAAGGGATTCATGGCCGCTTCTCCCCGGAGTTCTGCTTCGCGCGGGCAACACGCCGCCTGGTGATCAGATCAAATAGCCCGCCAGCGCCGTTGGGCGCGAACAAGGTGACGAGAACAAAACCCAGCCCCAGCACCACCTGCCACCAATCCACCCACTGGATCGTAAACAAACCAAGATCTATGTCAGGCGCCTGCCCGCCGGTGAACCAACTCGACAAGATCGACACCAGCGCCGCGCCGATAACCGCGCCATACAGTCTGCCGCGGCCGCCTATGGCAACCCAGACCGCCAGATAAATCGAAGCAATTGGCGCCATCTCTGCTGGATTGATAATTCCAGCCTGAGGGTAGTACAGCGCTCCGGCGATCCCTGCGACGCAGGCGGTCCCGGTAAAAACCACCAGTTTGTAGCCTTCGACGGAATAGCCCAGAAACCGCACCCGTGCCTCATTGTCACGGATCCCGCGCAAAACCGAGCCGAACTTACCCCCAACCACCCAGGCTGCAACCATATACCCCAGCCCCAATGCCAGTGCAGATCCCCAGAGGAACCAGATTGACACCAGCGACTGCGGAACGCCGGTCATGCCCGGCAGGTTCTGAAGTCCGCTCAGTCCGTTGTTGCCGCGCAGGCCGCTGTCGTTCTGAAACAGGTATAGCGCCAGCGCCAGTGTCATCGCCTGGGTCAAGATCGACAGATACACACCAGTCACCCGGCTGCGAAACGCAAGCCAACCAAAGACCAGCGCCAATAGGCCAGGCACTGCCACCACCAGAAACAGCTGAAGCGTCAGACTGTCTGCAAAGGCCCAGATCAACGGGAAACTATCGCCCCCCACCACACCAAAGATCTGATGAGCAATGGCATTCTGTACCTCTGTCGGGGTCGGTGGCAGTGTCGCTTGGGACAGCGAGGCCAGAACCGCATCACGGGTTCGCTCGTACATCAGCCACATGCCGATCATGTACCCGCCAAGCCCGAAGAACGCGAAATGTCCAAGACTGAGAATGCCGGTGTACCCCCAGACCAAATCCATCGCGATGGCCACCAGACACAAGCAAAGCGTCTTACCCAATGTCTTGATCATAGATGTGGAAATCACATCTGCTCCCATCCCTTCAGACAGCAAAGTCACACCTAGGGTGAACAGCGCCAGCAGCGAAACAAACACCAGAACAGAGGGGTTACGGGCAAAAAATGAATGCTGCATGGGTCAGTCTCCCGCCGCCCGGCCACGCAGGGCGACAATGCCGCGCGGCCTGAATTGAATGAAGATAATGATCAGCACAATCATATAGGTCTGCGCCGCCAGGGTGTTGGAGGGGGTCAACCACTCGATCCCCTTCTGGGAAAAGCCGATCAACACAGCACCAGCGAGCGTGCCCCAGATGCTGCCAACCCCGCCAACAACTACGGTCATAAAGCTTTGCACGATGTAGTCATTGCCCAGTTCAGAGGTGACTTTTGCAAACAGCCCGATGGCAACGCCAGCAATTCCCGCGATCCCAGAGCCAAGACCAAAGGTCAGCATGTTCACCCGGTCCGGGTTGATCCCCATTGAGGCCGCCATGCCGCGGTTCTGCGTCACCGCGCGGGTTTCCAGCCCCAGCCGGGTGCGTCGCATGATGAACAACAATAACGCCAGGAAAGCCAGCGCCATGCCAAAGATCGCGATGCGGATATAGCTGATCGACACCACGTCGTTAACAATCCATGCGCCATCCAGCCATCCAGGTGCGGTCAGCGGACGTGCCTGGGTGCCGAAGATATTTTTTGCCAGCTGCTGCAATGCGATAGAAATACCAAAGGTGGCCAACAGCGTCTCCAGAGGCCGATTGTAAAGCCATCGGATCACCAGCCGTTCCATTGCAACGCCGACGCCAAAGGTCACCGCAAAGGCCATTGGGATTGCCACCAAGATCGACAGCGTGTGGTTGGGGATCACCAGCTGAACCACATAGCCGGTATAGGCGCCCATCATGATGAACTCCCCATGCGCCATATTGATCACCCCCATGACTCCGAATGTGATGGCCAGACCAATCGCCGCGAGGAAATAGATCGACGCCAGCGAGATTGCATCCAGCGTCAGATCTGCGGTCTGATTGAACGCAACATACGTATCGGTCTCTGCCAGCGCCTGCATCGCAGCAGTGGTCACCGGCTCTGATGGAGTCAGATAAATATCGAAATACCGATATCGGGCGGTCGCGGCCGCCCTTTCATCATCCGTCAGAAACGGCCGGGCGAGGTTGCTTCTTACCAGTGCATCATAGGCGTTCAGTCGTTCCTGTGGGTCTGACAGACGTGCCAGCGGCACACCTCCGACGCGACCCGCTACTATATTTGCCTCCAGTGCCGATTTCACTTCTCTCGGCAAAACCTGTGCAGGTGCCAGATCACGTGCAACAAGGGCCGCATAGGCAGCTTCAAGTGTGATATCTCGACCTAAGCGGCGCTCGCCCGCGACATTGACGTTGTCGGGTGGTCCATTGTCATAAACACGCAATTCGCTCTTCACCAACGGGTTCAGCGTTGCGCGCAGATCAACCCCAAGATCGCCAGACATCTCTCGAATGGCTGCAACCCGCGCATCAGTGTCGTCATCATGTAGCATCGTCAGCAGACGTTCCTGCCGTTGCTTCAACGCGCGCAGCTCCAGATCTGTCTCTGTCGCAATGGACGAACGCAACGGTGCAAGAGCCGCCGAAGACGGATCGCGCAGGATCGACGTCACCGCAGCCTGGCGTGTCAGAAGGTCAGGGTCGTTCAACTGGAATTTCACCAGCGCAGTTCCAATCAGCGCCCGCACACCGGAATTTGGCTTCAGCTGCATCAGCTCTATCTTTTCTGCCTGACCACGCGCAGCTCCACTGTCCAGATCAAACAGATCATACCGACCCGCCCCGGCCTTTTCGGCACGAAAGAATACACCGTCTGCGGTGCGCCGGAACAGGGATTTCGCCTGCCAGACCTGCAACACCTCTTGGGCCTGCGCCAAACCACTGTCGGCAAGTGCGGTGATCGCAGGTTGGATGGTCCGACGTGAACTTTCTTCAATGAGAGCCGCCTGCGTTTGTAACAGATGCTGCATGGGGCGGTTTGTCTCAGCCATTGCCGCCAGGCATCCCCAGAGCAGCAGCAAGCCAGCGGCTAGAAACCGTGTCATGATGGTTTTCAATTCCGTTCAGATAAAAGGATCAGGAGGGGCACAGGACCCCTCCCACGGAGCATGGCTGTCAGTAGTTAGACAGCGTCTGAACGCAGCTTTTGGTGGCGGTGTTGTACATTCCGCAACCGAGATCTTTCCAATCCGACATCAGCACAGCGGATTCTGGAAGGAAGTCGGTCCAAGCATCACCAGGGACCTCTTTGGTCTGGCTGATGATATCGAATTGGCCAGTGTCCAAAATCTCACCAATCAGAACCGGCTTGGCGAGATGATGGTTCGGCAACATCACCGCAGTGCCCCCCGTAAGGTTCGGAACCTCCTGCCCGTACATGGCCGCCCGTACTGCATCGACAGCGGTGCTGCCCGCCTCGGTCGCAGCATTTACCCACATGTTGAACCCAATATAGTGAGCCTCCATCGGGTCGTTGGTCACCCGTTCTTCACCCATGCGATCTTTCCATTTGGCAACAAAAGCACTGTTGGCCTCATCCTCGGCAGATTGGAAATAGTTCCAGGCCGCCAAATGCCCCACCAGGTTGGACGTGTCTAAACCCGACAACTCTTCCTCACCGACCGAAAAGGCCACAACTGGGATATCGTCAGCGCTGATGCCCGCCGCCGCCAGCTCTTTGTAAAAGCCAATGTTGGCATCGCCATTGATGGTCGAGATAACGCCAACCTTTTTTCCGTCCGCGCCCAACGCGACGACATCCGCAACGATCTTGGACCAATCAGAATGGCCAAAGGGCGTGTAGTTCACAAATATATCGCTCTCAGAAATGCCTTTCTGTCCGAGATAGCTGGCCAGGATATTGTTGGTTGTGCGCGGATAGACATAATCTGTGCCCAGCAGCGCGAATTTCTCAACCCCCAACTCTTCCAGAAAGTAGTCAGTGGCCGGGATCGCCTGCTGATTGGGCGCAGCGCCGGTGTAGAACACATTACGCGAACTTTCTTCCCCCTCATATTGCACCGGGTAGAACAGCAGACCGTTCAACTCTTCGACCACCGGCAGCACCGACTTGCGGCTGACAGAGGTCCAGTTGCCAAACATCACATCGACCTCATGCACGCTCAGCAATTCGCGTGCCTTTTCCGCGAACAGCGGCCAGTTAGAGGCCGGGTCAACAACAACCGCTTCCAACTCGCAGCCTAAGACACCGCCTTGGCTATTCTGATCCTCGATCAGCATCAGCATAGTGTCTTTGAGTGTGGTTTCAGAAATTGCCATCGTGCCGGACAGTGAATGCAGCACACCCACTTTTATTGGGCAATCAGCAGCCATCGCCGCGGATCCAAAGGTCGCAAGAGCAGCGGTGGTAGCCAGGACGGATTTACAGGTGGTCATCTAGTCTCTCCTCGCCGGAACGTGGTGGATCCCTTGCGCCAGAGCGCCGGATTTCCTACCTGTACCGGGCAGCTTAGTGTTGCATCCGTGTGGCGGCTGGCGAGATCGCAAATTCCTCCGGTCGTCACACACCCACGATGTCTGAGCATAAGCTCTCGTGGATGGGCCGAGCATTCTGCATCGCAGCAAACTTCGCAAACATCCGGCCAGCCCCCCCTCTAAAGATGTGCGCGACAGCCTGTTTTTTAGTCAGCACTGACCGGATCAGCCTGTATTTTGCACAGACCCTGCGGCGCAGTGGCGGTTTTACCGCTTTGCACTGGCGACGGATCGGCCCTGTGATGAAATCGCGGGCATGACGCATGTTTATTCACACATCCTGCCCTGCACTGCCCTTGCAAACCGCGCCCCACCTCGGGCACGGGGCAAAGCATCAATCGCCGCAAAGCTTCGCAACAAACGCTCTGTGATCGGTGACCTGCGTCAGGCGGGATCACTAAAGCTGCTGTTTCCACGCAGCACCGATCTGGGTCTGCAGACTGTGTTGGTGAATACCGCCGGGGGCATCACCGGAGGAGACCGCTTCGAACTGGAGGCCAAGGCTGCAGCGGGAACAGAGCTGACAGTCACCACCCAGGCCGCAGAACGCGCCTATCGCAGCCAACCCGGTGAGACAGGCCTGATCCGCACACGTCTTGCGGCAGACAAAAACGCCAGCCTGAACTGGCTGCCTCAGGAGACCATCCTGTTTCAGGGCTGCAACCTAGATCGCAGCCTGCAAGTCGATGTGCACAACAGTGCCAGGCTTCTGCTGTGCGAGACAGTGATCTTTGGCCGCGCCGCGATGGGAGAGCGCCTGACACAAGCCCAGCTCCGTGATTGCATTGAGATCCGCCGCGCTGGCGTGCCGCTGTTTCACGATGCAATGGAACTCAAGGGGGATATCGCCGCCCATCTGGCACTGTCGACCACCGCAAACGGCGCAGGCGCTCTTGCAACGGTTGTCTATATGTCCCCAGACGCAGCAGGCCGTCTTGCGCCGGTGCGCCGCCAGTTGGGTCCTACCGCAGGTGCCAGCCTGATTGGCAACGACCTTCTGATCCTGCGCGCCCTCGCCCCCGACAGCTACCTCTTACGTCGATTGTTGATGCCCATTCTTGCGCTTTTGCACCAACGCCCGCTTCCCAGAACATGGATGATCTGACATGAACCTGACCCCTCGCGAAAAAGACAAACTGCTGATCGCCATGGCCGCTGAGGTCGCGCGGAAACGCCTGTCCCGTGGTGTGAAGCTCAACCACCCGGAAGCCATAGCCCTGATCACCGACTCCGTTGTCGAAGGGGCCCGTGACGGTCGCTCGGTGGCGGATATGATGCAGGCAGGCGCCCAAGTAATCACCCGTGAGGACTGTATGAAGGGCGTGCCCGAGATGATCCACGACATCCAGGTCGAAGCGACCTTTCGCGATGGCACCAAGCTCGTCACCGTCCACAACCCTATTCGCTGATCGTTCAATCGGAGATCCAAGACATGAAACACCTAACCGCTCTCGCATCCGCCTTCATCCTCACCGCTGGTCCGGCATTGGCCCATGGTGGGGCCCATGTACATCCGCATAGCGCAGAGGCTTGGATGGCCATCACGGTTGTGGCGGTCGTGGCCGTCGGATGCTTCAGCCTGATGCGGGGGCGCAAATGATCCCCGGCGAACTGCTGCCCGCGACAGGAACGCTGGAACTGAACCCAGGCCGACCTGTCACCACATTGATAGTGGCCAACACTGGCGATCGCCCTGTGCAGATCGGGTCACACTACCATTTTGCCGAGGCAAACCCCGCGCTGGCCTTTGACAGGGATGCCGCGCGCGGACAGCGGCTTGATATCGCGGCAGGTACGGCTGTGCGGTTTGAACCCGGCCAGCGTCGCGATGTGCAGCTGATCCCGATATCCGGCGCACGGCGGATATTTGGCTTTAACGCCGCAGTCATGGGGGACCTGTGATGCCAGCGCAAATCACGCGCACCGACTACGCGGCAATGTTCGGCCCCACGGTCGGGGATCGGGTCCGGCTGGCAGACACCGACCTGATCATCGAGGTTGAGCGCGACCTGATTGCCGAGGCGGGCCGCGACGACACCGCGATGGCCTATGGCGAAGAGGTGAAATTCGGCGGCGGCAAGGTGATCCGCGACGGTATGGGACAATCCCAGGCCAGTCGCGCAGAGGGCGCAGTAGATACTGTGATCACCAACGCACTGGTCGTGGATCACAGCGGCATCTACAAGGCCGACATCGGCCTGCGGGATGGGCGTATCACAGCCACCGGCAAGGCCGGTAATCCAGATACACAACCCGGCGTCTCGATCATTGTCGGGCCGGGAACCGAGGTCATCGCGGGTGAGGGCCGCATCCTGACCGCTGGCGGTTTTGACAGCCACATTCATTTTATCTGCCCCCAACAGATTGATGAGGCGCTGCATGCCGGCCTGACCACTATGCTGGGCGGTGGCACCGGCCCGGCCCATGGCACGCTGGCAACCACCTGCACCCCCGGCCCCTGGCATATTGGGCGGATGCTTCAGGCAGCCGATGCCTTCCCGATGAACCTCGCCTTCGCGGGAAAGGGCAACGCTTCTCAACCCCGTGCGCTGGAAGAACAGGTAAACGCCGGGGCCTGCGCCATGAAACTACACGAGGATTGGGGCACCACCCCCGCGGCCATTGATTGCTGCCTGACTGTCGCCGACGCCATGGACGTGCAGGTGATGATCCACACCGACACGCTGAACGAATCCGGTTTTGTTGAACATACTCTGGCCGCCATGAGAGGCCGCACCATTCACGCCTTTCACACCGAAGGGGCCGGTGGTGGCCACGCGCCGGATATTATCAAGATCTGCGGCGAGGAACATGTCCTGCCGTCCTCAACCAATCCAACGCGCCCCTTTACCGTCAACACGATCGAAGAACATCTCGACATGCTGATGGTCTGTCATCACCTCGACAAATCCATCCCCGAAGACGTCGCCTTTGCCGAAAGCCGGATCCGGCGCGAAACCATCGCAGCCGAGGATATCCTGCACGACATGGGCGCCTTTTCGATCATTGCCTCAGACAGCCAAGCCATGGGCCGCGTCGGCGAGGTGTTGATCCGCACTTGGCAGACCGCTGACAAGATGAAGAAACAGCGTGGGCGGCTGGCAGAGGAAACCGGGGAAAACGACAATCACCGGGTCCGTCGCTATATTGCGAAATACACGATCAATCCCGCTATCGCCCATGGGATCGCCCATGAAATCGGCAGTATCGAAGTGGGCAAGCGGGCTGATCTGGTTCTTTGGAACCCTGCATTTTTTGGCATAAAACCCGAAATGGTCCTGCTTGGCGGGTCGATCGCGATGGCACAGATGGGCGATCCCAATGCGTCGATCCCGACGCCGCAGCCAGTCTATTCGCGTCCGATGTTCGCAGCTTTTGGCCGGTCAGTCGAAAACTCCTCTGTCAGTTTTGTGTCCGAGGCGGCGCAGGCCGCAAGCATTGGCAGCGATCTGGGTCTTGCAAAACAGACCTGCGCGGTTCGAAACACCCGCGAGATCGGCAAGACCGACCTGAAACTCAACACCTCTCTGCCACGGATTGAAGTGCACCCAGAAACCTACGAGGTGCGCGCCGATGGCGAATTGCTGACCTGTGCCCCGGCAGACGAGCTGCCGATGGCCCAACGCTACTTTCTCTTCTGACGGAGCCAGCTGATGCCCCTCCCCCTTAGCCAAACCAAAATCCACGCCCATGAGGTCGATGACCAGATCACCCTTAGCTACGAGGATCGTTTCCTGCGCCGTAAAGTGCTCACCAGCGATTGCGGAGCACGCTTTCTGGCGGATTTCCCTTCGACTATGTCTCTCGAAGATGGTGACGCCTTTGTCCTAGAGGATGGGCGCAAAATCGGCGTACGCCCGGCTGACGAAGCGCTTCTGGAAGTGACCGGTGATCACCTCTTGCGCCTGGCCTGGCATATCGGCAACCGTCACATGCCCTGCCAGATCGAAACGGGCCGCCTGTTGATCCAGCGCGACCATGTGATCCGCGAGATGCTGCACCAATTGCGGGCCACGCTGCGCGATGTTGTCGAACCTTTCACGCCCGAGGGTGGTGCCTACGGCCATGGCCGTACCCACAGTCATTCTCATGGCGATGCCGACCCTGCCGCCCCCCATGCCCACTGACGCGCAGCTACTCACACTCGCACAGTGGTTCTCTCCCGCCTATCCGGTGGGGGCCTTCAGCTACTCCCACGGATTGGAGTGGGCAGTGACTTCAGGTGGTGTCAACACTGCGGCAGAGCTGCGGAACTGGGTCGCCACGGTGCTGGACCACGGGGGAGGTCGATCAGATGCGCTGTTTCTGGCAGCCGCCTATCACTCCATAGATGCAGATGCGGCCAAACAAATTGATGCCGAATGCCGTGCCTTCGCCCCAGCGCAGGAGCGCCTGCAAGAAACCGATCTTCAGGGCGCGGCTTTTTGCCAGATCACCAACGCCGTCTGGCCACAAACAGACATTGACGCTCTTACCCTGCCGGTGGCCGCCGGGCGCGCAGCCCGGATTTGCGACATGCCAGTTGGGACAACCTCAGCATTCTATCTGCATAGCTTTGCATCCAATCTGGTGGCCGCGGGACAGCGGCTTGCCCCAATCGGCCAAAGTGCGGCGCAGGTTATCGTCAATGAACTCGCCCCCCTCTGCCACGACATCGCTGCGCAAACGGCTGATGGCGACCTAAGCCGCCTCTCCTCCACCAGTTTTCTTGCCGATATCGCCGCCATGAAACACGAAACCCAACACTCGAGGATATTTCGAACATGACCCAACTAAATGGCCCGTTGCGCATTGGAATCGGTGGTCCTGTCGGCGCGGGCAAAACCACCCTGACCGCCGCGCTGAGCGAAGTCTTTCGCGACAGCCACTCCATCGCGGTGATCACCAATGATATCTACACACAGGAAGACGCCGAGGCGCTCGTGCGGATGCAGGTCCTGCCGCAGGACCGCATTCTGGGTGTCGAGACCGGCGGCTGCCCCCACACAGCCATCCGCGAAGATGCCTCAATCAACCTTGGGGCCGTGTCCGAGATGATCAAACGTCACCCTGATCTGGAGATTGTGCTGATCGAAAGCGGTGGCGACAACCTCTCTGCCACTTTCAGCCCGGAACTGGCTGATCTGACGCTTTATGTGATTGATGTTGCTGCCGGCGAAGAGATCCCGCGCAAAGGCGGTCCTGCCATCACCCGTTCGGACCTGTTGATCATCAACAAGACCGATCTCGCACCGCATGTTGGCGCCGATCTTTCTGTGATGGAGCGTGATGCCAGCCGTATGCGCGGCCCCCGTCCCTTTGTGTTTGCCAACCTCAAATCCCGTGAGGGTATCGACAAGATCTGCACGCTGGTCCACGCGCTTGGCGGCCTAGCGTAGCCCCTGCCCCAGGGGCAAAGACGACCGTGGCACGGTCTGGAACCACAACACATTCGGCAACAGCGCTAGAAATCTCTCAGGAACATGCCATAAGTGGTGCTACACTGAAAATGGGAGACGTTTCATATGCTTATTGTCGGCTGGCAGGAGCGAGTTGACTTGCCGCTTCTCGGGCTTTCGAATCTCAAGGCAAAGATTGATACCGGCGCGCGCACCTCTGCACTGCATGCAACTGATATTGCTACCTTTGACCGCGACGGGCTCCCCTGGGTGCGGTTTCACACGCGGTTCGATGATGATGCGCATGACACGGATGTGGAATGCCCAGTTCATGATAGACGGGATGTTAAGAATACCAGCGGCATTCCTGAGACACGTATTATTATCCAGACCAAATTCCGCATTGCGACCCGCCTGTGGAAAATCGACCTGTCCCTGACTGAGCGCACCGAAATGAAATTTCGTATGATCGTCGGACGGACAGCACTGCGCGGGCATTCCATTCTCGTCAATCCAGGCAAGCGCAACCTGACAACAATGCCACCGGCCAAACGCCGAAAACACTGAGGATTTACTCATGAAAATTGCTATGCTTGCCCGAAATCCGAACCTCTACTCGCATAAGCGTCTGGTTGAGGCCGCAGAGGCGCGGGGTCATGAGATCAACATTATTGACACCCTGAGATGTTACATGAACATCGCGTCGCGTCGCCCTGAGATCTATTACAATGGCGAAAAGCTGAAAGGGTATAATGCCGTCATTCCGCGCATCGGTGCGTCTGTCACCTTTTACGGCACCGCCGTTCTGCGCCAGTTTGAAATGATGGGTGTTTACCCGCTGAACGAAAGCGTGGCGATCGGGCGATCACGGGACAAACTGCGCTCAATGCAGCTATTGGCACGAGACGGCATTGGCCTGCCGGTGACGACCTTTGCACATGATCCGAAACAAACCGAAGAAGTGCTGAAAGTCGCCGGTAGCGCGCCGCTGGTGATCAAACTGCTGGAAGGCACCCAGGGTATGGGCGTTGTTCTGGCCGACTCCGACCGCTCCGCCAAATCAGTAATCGAAGCGTTCCGCGCGACCAAAACCAATATTCTGGTTCAGGAATTCATCAAGGAGGCCGGTGGGACCGACATTCGCGCCATCGTGATCGGTGGTCGGGTTGTTGCTGCAATGAAGCGGACTGGTGCCGAAGGCGAATTCCGGTCCAACCTACATCGCGGCGGCTCTGCCCAGATCATCAAGCTGTCCCCAGAAGAACGTTCAACCGCTGTGCGGGCAGCCAAATCCATGGGGCTGAACGCCTGCGGCGTCGACATGCTGCGCGCCAATCACGGCCCCGTCGTTATGGAGGTGAACTCCTCCCCCGGACTTGAAGGCGTGGAAAAGGCAACCGGCCTAGACATCGCCGGGATGATGATCGAGTTCCTGGAAAAGAACGCAGAAAAAGGCTCCACCAAGACCAAGGGCAAAGGCTGATGGCAAAACGCGCCGTTTTTGAGATCGGCGGCGAGGTGATCCTGCCCGGAAGCCGTCGCACCGTCGATCTGCCCGTCAGCGCCTTGTCAGATCACACGCCGGTGACGATGTCGGCCCATGTGATCCACGGCAAGGCCGACGGTCCGACCATGTTTGTCAGTGCTGGCGTTCATGGCGACGAAGTCATCGGGATAGAGATCGTTCGTCGCCTGCTCAAATCCTCTGCGCTGCGCGGACTGCGGGGGACGTTGATCGTGGTGCCAATCGTGAATTCCTTTGGATTCATCAATCGGTCGCGTTACCTTCCTGATCGACGTGACCTCAACCGTTCCTTTCCGGGGAGCGAGGGCGGATCGCTTGCCGCGCGTCTGGCAAATCTGTTTCTCACAGAAATCGTATCGCGCGCCGATGTGGGCATCGACCTGCATTCTGCAGCGATCCATCGCACCAATTATCCGCAGGTCCGAATCTCCCCTGATGATATGGGTATGCGGGAGTTGGCCGATGCCTTCGGCGCACCGATCATCATGCAATCGACCATTCGCGAAGGCTCGCTTCGGCAGGCGGCCCAAGACATGGATACTCGCGTTCTTCTCTACGAGGCCGGCGAGGGGCTGCGTTTTGATGAACTGTCAGTCCGGGCAGGTCATGCGGGTATTTTGCGCGTTCTAAAATCTCTTAACATGATTTCCGGTCGCGGCGTCGCCGCCGCCAAAGCCACCCCGCAATTTTGCCCCTCCAGCAAGTGGTTGCGCGCCCCGATGGGCGGCCTCTTTCGCAGCCTGAGGTCTGATGGCGAGCTGGTGCGCGAGACTGACATTCTGGGCATTGTTTCAGACCCCTTCGGTGAGAACGAGCAGGATATCGCAGCCCCCTTTGACGGCATCATTGTCGGCCGCGCCGTACTTCCGGTCGTCAATGAGGGTGATGCGGTGTTCCATCTTGCACGTGTCCACTCCGCTCAGAAAGCCGAGGATGCGATGGATAATCACTCCTCCCAGCTAGCGGATGATCCGATGTTTGACGAAGACGAGATCATCTAGCGCGCGATGACCCGTGCCCCTGCCTTATTCGCCCGATCCTCGCCGCCGCATGTGTTTCCCGGTGGACCTTCAATGGCACCAACTGTTTGGGTTTCAAATATTTTCGCCCGAAATGCATATTAAAAATTTGCTCCAATTAATATTGCGCAACTTGAGATTGCACCTCGAATCCCTGCGCAACACAAGGACGCAAGCAGTTCTGCGCAGCTACAGCGCATATTAGGTGAATTGGGCTTAGGACTCTGGCTATCTTGTGCGCGACGGCGCGACGTAAGCATCAGCCATCAACAAAAAGCGATGAACGGCCTTAAGTCGGTTATCCCCATTGGGAGGGTTGGATGACCGGTCGATTTCTCTCGCAACGCCTTCCCATGCGTGTTCAGCAGCTGCTGAATGGCGTGATCTTTCCGCAGCTGTATGGTCCGCGGCTCCCCCCTCGTCCAATTTTGGCCTGGTGGCGATTCCCCTGTTCATTTTCATGGGGGCGATCCGTGAAGGGTCGGGGCATTGCCAAGCGGCTGTTTCATGTGTTGCCGCTTTGGTTGGTGGACTATGTCTTGATCGTGCAGCTGTCGATTGGCAAGCTGATCGCCGCATCTATCCTGGCTGGCCTGTTGATGGTCGCCTTCTTTGTCGGCTAAATTCTGTTCCCCACTGGCGCAACCTAGTTACCCGATATCATGGTGGGCATCTGAACCTTCGTTCCGCGCGACTGGCAACTGGGGCGGGGAAACGACACCCAATCGCCCAAGGTCAGAGCAGATTGACATCGCGTTCCCTTAAGCAGCCGTTCGGCATCAAATTTGACCACTGTCGGTGCTGTTACGGGCCACAAAACACAGGCGCTGGCGCAGCGTTACACCAAAGCTACAGGACGCAAAGGCGTGGCTGATTCTGCGATTGAGAAACTCGTCGCGCGGACCAAGGGCAAGTGCACAATAACGACCCCTTTAAGGGGGATCGTCAAACTCGGCACCAAACCCTAATAGGGAAAGTGAATTTTATGAAAAGTGGTGAGCCGTGCAGGATTCGAACCTGCGACCCACTGATTAAAAGTCAGTTGCTCTACCAACTGAGCTAACGGCCCACTTTTTCATCGGAACATTGTGTCGTTCCATGGTCGCTCTTTAAGGACATAATCCAGAAGGATCAAGCACTTAATTTGCTTCGAGGCGGCGCGACCGTGTCAGTCTTGCTGTCCCGATAGGCGGCGTATCTAGGCCCAAGGAAGAAGACGGTCAACCCCTTTTTTCAACTTTATCGCCACAAGGGTGGATTCATCTTTGGCAGAGGTCTATATGCCCAAAATGACCATAAGATCAGACACCCGCTTGCCATTTATGAAGATGCATGGCCTTGGCAATGACTTTGTCGTTGTCGACGCGCGCCATCACTCTTGGCAGATCACGCCAGCCATGGCGACCGGAATTGCCCATCGCAATATGGGGGTGGGGTTCGATCAACTCACGGTTATCACATCGGGGGCCGAGGATGCCCATCTCACCTTTTATAATGCCGATGGATCGACCTCAGCAGCCTGTGGCAATGCCACCCGCTGCGTTGCACGCTATCTGATGCAGCAGACTGGCCGCGATACCCTGCGTCTGACCACCGATCGTGGCCAGCTGCTGGCCAAGGATGCAGGCGATGGGCTGACGGCCGTCAATATGGGGCCCCCTCAGCTCGATTGGCAGGACATCCCCCTAGCCGAAGAAATGGATACGTTGCAGTTGCCTATTGAAGGCACCCCAACCGCCACCGGTATGGGCAACCCGCATTGCACCTTCTTTGTTGAGGATGCCGAGCTGATTCCCCTCAGTGAATTTGGCGCCCGTTACGAACACCATCCCCTGTATCCCGAACGTACCAACGTGCAGGTTGCCCATATCGTGGGCACCGATCATCTTCGGATGCGGGTCTGGGAGCGTGGTGTCGGCATCACCCTCGCCTCTGGCTCCTCCTCCTGTGCCACCGCTGTTGCAGCGGCTCGTCTTGGCCTCACTGGACGCCATGTGCAGGTTGATCTGGATGGTGGCACTCTGTGGATTGACTGGCGCGACGATGGCGTCTGGATGACCGGACCCACTTGTCACGTATTCGACGGGACCTTTACCCGTGATTTTCTGGAGAGCCTCTGACATGAGCGCACCCAAATTCACCACCCTCGGCTGTCGCCTGAACGCCTATGAAACAGAAGCGATGAAAGAGTTAAGCCAGCAGGCGGGACTAGAGAACGCTGTTGTGGTGAATACCTGCGCCGTGACCGCCGAGGCGGTGCGCAAGGCACGCCAGGAAATCCGTCGCCTGCGCCGCGAAAACCCAAAGGCGCATATCATCGTCACCGGCTGCGCCGCGCAGACGGAACCGGCAACCTTTTCTGCCATGGCAGAGGTCGACAAGGTCATCGGCAATACCGAGAAAATGCAGGCTGGCACCTGGCAAGCAATGGCCAAGGGGCCGAATTTCATTGGCGAGACGGAAAAGGTCCAGGTCGATGATATTATGTCGGTGACCGAGACCGCCGGCCACCTTATTGATGGTTTTGGCACCCGCAGTCGCGCCTATGTTCAGGTCCAGAACGGGTGCGATCACCGCTGCACCTTCTGTATCATCCCCTACGGCCGCGGCAACTCGCGCTCGGTGCCTGCAGGAGTCGTCGTGGACCAGATCAAACGGCTGGTCGACACGGGCTATAATGAGGTGGTGCTGACCGGCGTCGATCTCACCAGCTGGGGCGCTGATCTGCCCGCCACACCGAAGCTGGGCGATCTGGTGATGCGGATCCTGAAACTGGTGCCTGACCTGCGTCGCCTGCGGATTTCGTCCATTGATTCCATAGAGGTGGATGACAATCTGATGCAGGCCATCGCGACCGAACCGCGTCTGATGCCGCATCTGCATCTCTCGCTGCAACATGGTGACGACCTGATCCTCAAGCGGATGGCACGGCGCCATCTGCGTGACGATGCCATCGCCTTTTGCGAAGAGGCCCGGCGCCTGCGCCCGGACATGACCTTTGGTGCCGACATCATCGCAGGCTTTCCGACGGAAACCGATGCCCAATTTGAGAACTCTCTGCAACTGGTCACAGACTGCAATCTCACTTGGCTGCACGTCTTTCCCTACTCCAAGCGCGAGGGCACCCCGGCGGCCAAGATCCCGAAGCAAGTAAACGGCACAGTGATCAAGAACCGTGCTGCGCGTCTGCGGGCCGCAGGCGCAGCGCAGGTTTCCCGCCATCTGTCAGATCAGATCGGCAAGACTCACAGCATCCTGATGGAAAACCCCCATATGGGCCGGACAGAGCAGTTTACCGAAGTCAGCTTCGCCGCTGCCCAGATCGAAGGACAGATCGTCACCGCGACCCCCACCGGCTTTGAGGGCACCCAACTCACCGTCTGAAGTATCTCCGGTCTATCAAGAAAAAATCTGCCCTATCATGGCCCTCATTCTTTTCCTCCATGGCCCCTCCAGCAGTGGCAAATCCACTTTGGCGTCAGAACTCCGTCGCCAGTCTGAACGCCCATTCCTGCACCTATCCATTGACCACCTGCGCGATAGCGGCGCCTGGGATCCCGCGCGCTACCCTGATTGGCCAACCGCACGACCTGCCTTTTTTGATGGGTTCCACCGCGCCATCGCTGGTTTTGCTGCGGCAGGCAATGACCTGATTATCGAACATATCCTCGACACCCCCGGCTGGCATCGGGATCTGCAGGACCTGCTCAACAGTCATAACCTGCTCTTTATCGGCTTCGACATCGCACTAGAGACGCTCAACGCCCGCGAACAGCAGCGTGGCGACCGCCCCATTGGTAGCGCGGCTGCAGATACCAGACACATTCACGACCGCTTGCACTACGATCTGCACCTGGATGGCAGTCGCCCAGTCACCGAAACCGCAGCAGAAATCCTGCAAACGCTCTGCAATCCCTTGCCCCGCTCACGTTTCTTCGCCTGACGCAGCAGCGATCCACCCGTCATCTTTCCCCAAATACTCCGGGGTGAATGCGCCGTAGGCGCAGAGGGGCAGCGCCCTTCAGGCCAAGTGCAGACGGCTTCGCCAAAAAGAAAAACCCCCGCAGGGCTGACCTGCGAGGGTTTTAGATGTCTTCGAAGTCCAGCGCTTAACTGGATTTCTTGCCTTTGTGCGGTGCCCAAAGACGCTTGTTGGTCAGATACAGCAGCACCGACAGCAGTGTCAGGAACAACACGCCGACAAAACCGGCCTGCTTACGGGCCATCATCTTCGGTTCTGCCGACCACATCAGAAAGGCCGCAACGTCCTGAGACATGGCTTCCACATCATTGGCGTGACCGTCGACGAACTCAACCTGCTCATCCGACAGCGGCGGCGCCATCGAAATCCAGCCGCCAGGGAAGGCGGTGTTCTCGTAGAACGTGGTGCCCGCTTCGTCCTTGGTTTCACCGGTATAGCCCGCCAGCAGCGAGGCGATGTATTCCGCACCACCAATGCCCTTGAACAGCTGGTTCATTCCGGACCCATAAGGACCGTGGAAACCAGCACGCGCCTTGGCCATCAGGCTCAGGTCAGGCGCACCAGCGTTGGTGTTTGCCGGAAAGTGATCGGTCGGTTTTGCCGGGCGATCTTCGTCTTCCACAGGATCGTAGACCGAGAAGTTCTCGGCCGCATAGGCGCGCACCTGATCCGCAGGCAGGTTCGGGCCGCCTGCATCTGCCAGTGTGCGCAGTGGCACCTGTTTCAGACCGTGGCAAGCCGCACAGACCTCGGTGTAGATCTGCAAGCCGCGCTGCAGCTGGTTGGTGTCGTAGGTGCCGAACGGGCCTTCAAACGAAAAGTCGTAGTCTTCAACATGGCCCGAGCCTCCTGCCGCAAAGGATGCGGCAGGTGCCAGAGACAGTGCGAAGGCGGCACCAATGGCTAGTTTTTTCAACATGGTTGCTGTCCTTCTCATTTACTCGGCGGGAGTGGCGTCAGCGCCAGACTTTTTGCCGTAGTGGGCGTCAAAGTCTTCCTCGATGGTGTCAGGGATGGCCTGCGGTTTCTCAATCACGCCCAACAGGGGCAGAATGACCAGGAAGTAGCCAAACCAATAAGCCGAAGCGATCAGCGAGAAGGAGGCATAAGGCTCTTCCGCAGGCATCGCACCCAACCACATCAGGGCAAAGAAGTCGATCACCAGCAGCAGGAACCACCACTTGAACTGCGGGCGATAGCGACCCGAACGCACACGGCTGGTATCCAGCCAAGGCGCCAGCGCCATCACAGCAATCGCACCAAACATCGCCAGCACACCAAAGAACTTGGCGTCAACAATGCCACCGGTCACAAAGGAGGCAATCTGCACCACCCACACTTCCGAGGTGAAGGCCCGCAGGATCGCGTAGAACGGCAGGAAGTACCATTCAGGAACGATATGCGCAGGTGTCACCAGCGGATTGGCTTCGATGTAGTTGTCCGGGTGGCCCAGGTAGTTCGGCATAAAGCCGACGATCGCCCAGAACACCAGCAGCACGACGGCCAGACCAAGGAAGTCCTTGATCACAAAATAGGGCCAGAACGGCAGCGTGTCTTTCTTGGCTTCGTCCTTGGAACCACGGCGCACTTCAACACCGGTCGGGTTGTTGTTGCCAGTGGTATGGAACGCCCAGATATGAACAATCACCAGGGCTGCGATCACGAAAGGCAGCAGGTAATGCAGTGAGAAGAAGCGGTTCAGGGTGGCGTTGTCCACAGCAGGCCCGCCCAGCAGCCAGGTTTGCAACGCTTCGCCCACAAACGGAATCGCGCCAAACAGGCCGGTGATCACGGTCGCACCCCAGAAGGACATCTGACCCCAGGGCAGAACATAGCCCATAAACGCGGTGCCCATCATCATCAGATAGATTAGCATACCGATGATCCAGGTGATCTCGCGCGGCGCTTTGTAGGAGCCATAGTAGAGACCACGGAAGATGTGGATATAGACCGCCACAAAGAACAGCGACGCGCCATTGGCGTGCAGGTAGCGGATCATATAACCGCCGTTCACGTTGCGCATGATATGCTCAACGCTGGAAAATGCCAGATCGACGTGCGGTGTGTAGTGCATCACCAGAACGATGCCGGTGGCAATTTGTAGGGCCAAACAAAAGGCCAGGACGATGCCCCAGATCCACAACCAGTTCAGGTTTTTGGGCGTGGGGATCATGATGGTGTCATAGATCAGGCCGACGATGGGCAGACGGCTGTGCAGCCACTTTTCGCCACCGGTTTTCGGCTCATAATGATCGTGCGGAATGCCGGACATGAATGCCTCCCTTATCCCAGTTGGATCGTAGTTTCGTCAAGGAACACAGCGGTCGGAACCGGCAGGTTCTCAGGCGCAGGACCTTTGCGGATACGGCCAGCGGTATCGTAGTGCGAGCCGTGGCAAGGGCAGAACCAGCCATTGAAATCGCCAGAACCGTCACCCAATGGCACACAACCGAGGTGGGTACACACCCCCATCATGACAAGCCATTCACCGGCGTCATCCAGTGTGCGGTTTTCATCGGACGCGTCCAGACCGGGTTTGTTTGCGTTGCGGTCCTGTTGGTCGGGCAATTCCGACAGCTCGACCGCACGTGCCTCGTCGATTTCTTCTTGGGTGCGGCGGCGAATGAACACCGGCTTGCCAAGGAACATGACAGAGAGCTGAGTTCCCACTTCAACGCCGCTCACATCCACGATAATCGAGGACAGAGCCTGAACGTCAGCCGAGGGGTTCATCTGGTTGACCAGGGGCCAAATTACGGCGCCCGCAGTCACTGCCCCGGCGCCGGCAGTGGCGTAATAGAGGAAATCTCTCCGGGTTCCTTCGTTGTCTTCTGCGTGGGACACGAGGTTTTCTCCAATTCCAGCGCCCGTTTAGGGCAAACATGCGCATACACTGCGCAAAGAACGCAGTGACTCATCGCGGGTATCTAGCGGGGAGAAGGGCTTTCGTCCAGCGGTCATAGGCGCGCAGATGGACGCAGTCGCAAGTAATTATGCTCAACTGTTGCAAACAGACTCGTATATTTGCATCCCCACCCGGTATTACAAGGGCAATGGCTCAGCTTTCGGGGGGCCGAGTCGCCTGCATGGACGCCCGCGAATCGAATGTGGCAAACCAGTCTGCGAGGGCCTCATTTCCCTTGCGCCAGCCCATGTCCGGGTGACGGAAATCCACATAAGCCAGCGCACAGGCCACCGCGATCTGGCCCATCCGCAACGGGCCTTGCAGATGGGCCATCCAGCGTGCGTTCAACGCAGTGCAGCCACCCAGTACCTTGCCGTTCTGCCCTTCGATCCACTCTGGCCACTGCTTGTCCGCCGGACGCAGGCGTTTTTCATAGGACAGCAATACAGCCGCCTCCATAATGCCATCAGCTGTAGCCTCCAGCACCTTGGTCTCCCAGCCGCCACCATACATCGCGCCGCCGGCCCGTTCTGCGAGATAGGCGCAGATCACACGGCTATCATAAAGCGTGGTCCCCTCGGCCCGTTCCAGTGCGGGGATTTTGGCCAGCGGATTCGCCGCTTTCAGATCGCTGCTGGGATCAATTGGCGTGGTCGCCACCGGACACAGCTCGACATCCTGCAATTGCTGCGTTTCATGCAACAGCACCATGACTTTGCGCACATAGGGCGATGTGGGCGCGTGATAGAGTTTCATGTCGAATGTCCTTTTGAGTGATAATCTGGCCAGTTGCGTTTCACTCTAACTGCGCAGGCCCGTAGGAAAACCCCCATAAGCAGCGATACCGCGCGCTCATGTCTTGCCTTTGGCACATCTTGCCGCCATGGTCGCGCTGTTCTCAGGGCGGGGTGAAATTCCCCACCGGCGGTAAGCGGGCCAGTCCCGCAAGCCCGCGAGCGGTCATTTTGAGAGGCTTCACAGCTTGAACCGAAAACCGGTTCCCACTTTTTGGGCTGTGAACGCGCTGGGAATGATGTCCAGCAGATCTGGTGCAATTCCAGAGCCGACGGTCATAGTCCGGATGGAAGAGAACGTGTGACAGGGCCACGGGGGACGTGTGCCCTCATCACTCGTGATCGCCTTGGGTGACGTGTCAAACCTATAGGAGATACCACAATGACACACACCCGATTTGCCTTCATCAAGGCGCACTGGCATTCTGATATCGTTGATCGCGCGCTGGAGGGCTTTCAGGAGCTGATCCCCGCAGAGCAGATCGACGTGTTTGATGTCCCCGGCGCCTTTGAGATGCCGCTTCTGGCCAAAGAACTGGCCAAGACCGGCAAATACGACGCCATCGCCTGTGCGGCCTTTGTCGTGGACGGCGGCATCTATCGCCATGATTTTGTGGCCCAGGCTGTGGTGGACGGTCTGATGCAGGCCGGTATGGAGACCAACGTACCGGTCCTGTCCGTCTCCCTGACGCCGCACCATTATCAGGAAACCGATCATCACAACGCAATCTACCGCGCCCATTTCGTCGACAAGGGGCGCGAGGCGGCCAATGCCGCGCTGATGATCACCAAGACCCGCAAAGAGGCCTTGAGCGAGTAACCTGCAATAGGCGAGGGCCTATCCCAGATAGGCCTTCAGCGCAGGCGGCGGATTGTCCAGCAATTCCGCCGTCGCCATTGGCGGGTGGGCCACGCCATCCGCCACCAACACCACCTGATCGGCAATCCGGCGCGCATCGGCAGGGTCATGGCTGACCATCAGCACAGTGGCCCCGGTCTCCGCCGCCAGTTCCGCCACCAGATCCAGCATTTCCGCCTTCAGCGCTGGCCCCAGCGCCGCAAATGGCTCATCCAGCAGCAGAAGATCGCGCCCCTGCACCAATACGCGGCCCAGCGCCACGCGGCTTTGCTGGCCACCGGACAGGGCGGCGGGTTTGCGATCTTCCATGCCTGCCAATCCCACCCGCGCAATCGCGGCCTGCACCCGTGCCTGCTCTTCTGACGTCAATCGCAGATTCGGGCGGACCCCAAGGCCCACGTTTTGCGCCACACTCAGATGCGGAAACAGATTGCCGTCCTGAAACAGCATCGCGATGGGCCGCTGCCCCGGCAAAACATCGGTCAGCGCGCGCCCCTGCCAGGACAGCGTTCCGACCGTGATGGGAACGAACCCTGCAATTGCCTCGATCAGCGTGGTCTTGCCCGCACCAGAGGGGCCAATCACCGCCACCCGATGACCCGCCTCAATCGCAAGATCCGCGCGCACGATAAAGCCACCGTTATCCAACCGGCAGTTCTCAAGTCTCAGCATGGCGACGACCTCCCCGGTCGAGAATGTAAAACGCTCCCATGGACAGGCACAAAAGCAAGAGCGCCCCACCCGAGGCTGCCTCCATCCGGTAGGCCCCCATCAGGCGATAGATCTGCAAGGGCAAGGTTGCTGTTTCAGAATCGGCAAACAGCGCAATGACACCGAGATCCCCCATCGACAGCGCTGCCGCCAACCCGGCGGCAAAGCCGATCTGCGGGCGCAGACGGGGCAACAGCACCCGGCGCAGAAACACCCCGCCGCGCATATCAAGCGAGAGCGACAGACGGCCATAGCGCGCCAGCACCTCCCGCACCCGCGGGATCAGAATGCGCAGCGCAAAGGGCAGCGACATCAGCGCATTCACCACCGCTGTGACCGGCAGCGCCAGTGCAAAGGGATCCGCCACAGGATAGATCAGAATAAACAGGCCAGTGCCGATCACCAGTGGCGATACCGCCAGCCCCAACAGGCCCGACAGCTCCACCAACCCGCCCCGGCCCAGCGCCACCGCAACCGCCATCGGCAAAGCCACCGCCAGCAACACCAGCGTGCTGACCCCGGCAATCAGCGTCGAATACACCGCCGCCCACCAGACCGACGCCCCCATCGACACCAGTCCCGGCAGGCCAGCGATCACAATCGCGCTCAGCGGAAGCAACAAAAACACCGCAGCACCAATGATGCATATGGCGTCCGCGACGAGGGCGAAACTCCCCCGCCCGTCCCAGCGCCGTACCGGGCGGTCCAGTCCGGCGCCAAAGCCTTCCCCCGTGGCCACCCGCAAGGCCACCAGCGCCGCGCCACCGGTCAACAACAGTTGAACACCCGACAACATCGCCGCGCGGCCCAGATCAAAATCAAATCGAAATGCCTGATAGATCGCCAGTTCAATGGTGGTGGCGCGCGGCCCGCCGCCCAGCGTCAGCGCCACCGCAAAGCTCGACAGGCAGATCGCAAACACCACCGCCAGCGCGCCGGGCACCACCTGTCGCAGCATTGGCGCCTCCAGCAGCTGCCACATCGCGCGGCTGTCTGCATTGATCTGCGCCGCCAAGCGAAACCGTTCTGCCGGGATCTCTTGCCAGCCCTGCAGGATCAGCCGCGTCGCCAGTGGCAGATTGAAAAACACATGCGCCAGAACGACCCCATGCAACCCATAGATCTGCACCGGCTCAAATCCGAACAGGCCCAGCAAATCGCTCAACCAGCCAGAGCGGCCAAACACCGCAAGAATGCCGAGGATTGCCACGATCACCGGCAGGATGAAGGGCGCGCCCATGAGGGCGATCAGGAAGCGCCGTCCCGGAAACCGCCGCCGCGCCAGCGCCCGGGCAACCGGCACCGCCAGCACCACGCTGACAACAGCCGAGAGCACCGCCTGCATTACAGTGAACCGAATAGCGGCCCAATCAGCAAACCCAAGCCCGCGCCCAACCTCGGCGCGCCAGACCACTGCCGCCAGCGCCCCAAGGATCAGCGCCGCCACCACAGCAGCGACGCCCAGACCCCAGCGGGATCTTAGCGGCTGAGCGCAGTCAGCCATTCATCCAGCGCCACATCGCGCAGCGCCGCCGCCTCATCTTCGCTCAGCAGCAGCGATTTTTCCGGTGCCACCAGGGTCTCAAACCCTTTGGGCAACCCATCAGCCGGCGTCACTGCCGGATACATCCAGTTGGTGGTCGGAATGATCGACTGGAATGCGTCCGACACCATAAAGGCCAGGAATTGTTCCGCCAGTTCCGGCTGGTCACTGGTCGCCAACTTACCGGCAACTTCGACGTGCATGTAGTGACCTTCGTCAAACACCGCTGCCGCCTTGCTGTCATCTTCCTCAGCAATCAGATGATAAGCGGGCGAGGTGGTATAGGACAGCACCATATCGGCCTCCCCCTCCAGGAACAGACCATAGGCTTCGGACCAGCCCTTGGTCACGGTCAGCACATTGTCCGCCAGCCCGTCCCAGATCTCAGGCGCCTTATCGCCATAAGCAGTCTTCACCCACATCAACAACCCCAGACCCGGCGTCGACGAACGCGGATCCTGAATGACGATCTTCAGATCACTTTCGGCCAGCTCGGCAAAATTCGCAGGCGCGTCCATTCCCGCCTTGTGAACGAAGGCAAAATAGCCCCAGTCATAAGGGGCGAAAGTGGCGTCCTCCCAGGCGAAGGGCAGCGCATAGTCGGCACTGACCGAATGATCCGCAAACAGACCTGTCGCCTTGGCCGCTGCGGTCAGATTGGTATCAAGCCCCAGCACCACATCAGCGTCAGAGCGCGCGCCTTCCAGCTTCACCCGCGCCAGCAGCCCCGCGCCGTCGCCTGCGCCGACCAGCTTCAGATCACAGCCACAGGTCGCCTCAAAGGCTTTCTCGACGGCCGGACCAGGCCCCCAGTCAGAGACAAAGCTGTCGTAGGTGTAGACAATCAATTCAGGCGTATCGGCATAGGCGGCCGTAGCGCCCAGCAGTCCCGCTGCAAGTACAAGATGTTTCATGGCATCCTCCTTCGCGACGAGGGGCAAGGGAGGAGCCAGTCCATACCTTCCCTCCGCCGGTTCTAGCCGGTTCAGGTTCTACGGGTGTGATCTCAGCGCCGAAGGCGCACCCCGAGGTGGCGCGGACCCTAAGCGGCAGACCCGCGAAAGACAAGCGATAGCCGCCTTGCATATGCTCAAAGAACGACAGTAGGGCTGACTAATTGTTTCGCACGCGAAACATTGGGGGAGTCTGCCTGTCCTTTCTGCCAGGTTAACACCTCCTATCTTCTGACCGGGAATATCCCGGGGAATCGACCGCAGGGTGGCGGGGGCAGCGCCCCCAACACGCTGCGCAACACAGGAAACCCCTTGAGAGAGCCGCCCTCCCCCGCTAAGCAATCCCGCAAAGGAGACCGCGCCCATGTCGATCAACAGCTTTGGCCATTTGTTCCGCGTCACCACCTGGGGCGAAAGCCACGGACCCGCCTTGGGTGCGACGGTTGACGGCTGCCCCCCCAATGTCCCGGTCGATGCCGAGATGTTGCAGCAGTGGCTGGACAAACGTCGCCCCGGTCAGAACAAGAACATGACCCAGCGCAACGAACCTGACGCGGTCAAAATCCTGTCAGGTGTGTTCGAGGGCAAATCAACCGGCACGCCGATTCAGCTGATGATCGAAAACACCGATCAGCGCTCCAAGGATTACGGCGATATCGCCCAGACTTTCCGCCCCGGCCATGCCGACATCACCTATTTCCAGAAATACGGCAATCGCGATTATCGTGGCGGTGGGCGTTCTTCGGCTCGCGAAACCGCAGCCCGTGTTGCGGCTGGCGGTGTGGCACGGGAGGCGATCAAGGCGCTGGTGCCCGACCTGGAAATCAAAGGCTACATGACCCGCATGGGAGAGATGGAAATCGACCGCAGCCGCTTTGATTGGGACGCCATTGACCGGAATGATTTCTGGATCCCCGATGCAGACGCCGTTCAGGACTGGGAAGGTTACCTACAGGGACTGCGCAAGGATCACGAGTCCGTTGGTGCTGTGATTGAGGTTGTCGCCCGAGGCGTGCCCGCAGGCATCGGCGCGCCGATCTATGGCAAACTGGACACCGATCTGGCCGCAGCGATGATGTCGATCAACGCAGTGAAAGCCGTCGAGATCGGCGAAGGCATGAATGCAGCGGTCCTCAAAGGCTCCGAAAACGCTGATGAGATCTTCCTCGGCGAGGATGGCCAGCCGGTCTATTCCTCCAATCATGCGGGCGGCATTCTGGGTGGCATTTCCACCGGGCAGGATGTCGTGGTGCGCTTTGCGGTCAAACCCACGTCATCAATCCTGACGCCGCGCCAGTCGATCCGAAAGGATGGCAGCGCCGCCGAAGTCATCACCAAAGGCCGCCATGACCCCTGTGTTGGAATCCGTGCGGTGCCGGTGGCAGAGGCGATGATGGCCTGCGTGATCCTGGATCACCTGTTGCTGCATCGCGGTCAGGTGGGCGAGAACCAGGGCCATATCGGCGGTTGATCCGATCACCGTCTCGCCCTGATGTCAGACGCGAGACGGCGGCGGCCTCTCTAATCAGGTAAACAGCTGGGCGAATGTCTCGCGCAGCGCTTTTTTCTGCACTTTGCCCATGGTGTTGCGCGGCAGTTCCTTCATCAGCGCGATATACTTGGGCTGTTTGAACTTCGCCAGCTGCCCTGACAAAGCCGCTTGAATGGCCGCAGCATCGGTGCCCTCCCCAGTCGGGACTACCACGGCCACAACCGCCTCGCCGAAATCGGGATGTGGTACGCCGATCACCGCACTTTCGAGCACCCCGGGAAGATCGTCGATCAGCGTCTCGACCTCCTTCGGATAGACATTGAACCCCCCGGAGATCACCAGATCCTTTTCCCGGCCCACGATGGTGACATAACCCCTGTCGTCAATCTTCGCGAGATCACCGGTGATGAACCAGCCATCCGGGCGCAGCTCCTCGGCGGTTTTCTCCGGCATCTGCCAGTAGCCCTGAAACACATTCGGCCCGCGCACTTCCAGCACGCCAATTTCGCCCAGCGGGATTTCCGCATTGTCCAGCGTCACCCGCGCCCCGACCCCCGGCAATGGGGGGCCAACGGTGCCAGCGATCCGTTCGCCCTCATAAGGGTTGGAGGTGCTCATATTGGTTTCCGTCATCCCGTAGCGTTCCAGAATACGGTGACCAGTGCGGGTCTGCCATTGCTCGTGGGTCTCCACCAGCAGCGGCGCCGACCCGGAGATGAACAGCCGCATATTGGCCGCCAGATCCGGGGTCAGCCGTGCGTCCGACAAAAGCCGTGTGTAGAAGGTCGGCACCCCCATCAGCGCCGTGGCATTTGGCATCTCTGTCAGTATCGCCTCCGCATCAAAACCGGGCAGCAGCACCACCTGCGCGCCTGCCAGAAGGGCCACGTTGGTCGCCACAAACAGCCCATGCGTGTGAAAGATCGGCAGGGCATGGATCAGCACATCCTCAGCTGTGAACTGCCAATAATCGCGCAAGGCCAGTGAGTTGGAATAGAGGTTTTCATGGCTGAGCATCGCCCCCTTGGAGCGCCCGGTGGTACCAGAGGTATAGAGGATCGCCGCCAGATCGGAGGGCTTCCGTTCAATCGGTTCGAACCCCGCTTGCCCAGCCGCCAAATCCGCAAGGCTGCCCTGCCCCGCCCCATCCAGCGTCAGAAGATGCGCCCTACCTGCCACCCCCTGCACCCCGTCCAGCCGCGCAGGATCACAGACAAACACAAATGGCGTGGCATCCCCGATGAAATAAGCAACCTCGGCATCGGTATAGGCGGGGTTGAGTGGCAGAAAGATTGCCCCGGCCATCACCGTTCCCAGATAGAGCTGGAGTGCCGCAAGGGATTTATTCACCTGAGCAGCCACACGATCGCCCGGCGCGACTCCACGTGAAACAAGTGCGGCTGCCATACGCTCCGCCCCCGCAAACAGATCGCCATAGCTGACCGGATCCGCGCCGGGACGGGTGGCAAACAGGGCGCCCTCGCGCCCCAGGGACGCAGCACGCAGGTGGAACATCAGAGGATTGGCGTCATACATCGGAGGACTCCTTGCAGCGGGGCGACGGGTGGGTGCAGCGTTGCGTGACCTTGGACAAAGCCGGGTGGGAAAATCAACCCGTTGCACTTTCTGACGCTTGGGCGCAGGGTCTGCGCATGGTGAAATCCTTAACATCGCATCAACCGGGCCGTGCCATCGCGCTGAAACTGGCGGCGATTGCCCTGTTCACCGGGCTGGCGGCGATCATCAAAGCGACCTCGGACGTGGTGCCCGCCGGTGAGGCGGTGTTCTTCCGATCGTTTTTTGCCATTCCGGTGATCCTGATCTGGCTGACCCTGCGCGGGGAGCTGCTGCACGGGCTAAAGACAAACCGCCCCGGTGGCCATTTCCTGCGTGGAATACTCGGGACAACAGCGATGGGCATGACCTTCATGGGGCTGGGAATGTTGCCCCTTCCCGAGGTCACGGCGATTGGCTACGCCACGCCGATTTTTACACTGATTCTTGCGGCGGTTTTGCTGGGTGAGCGGATCAGGCTGATCCGCATCAGCGCTGTCACCATCGGGCTGGTCGGGGTTCTGGTGATGCTCTGGCCCCGATTGGGCAGCGGCAACCTTGGCGATACAGCCACACTGGGGGCGATCCTGATTCTGATCGCAACCGTGGCGCGGGGGCTGGTGCAGATCCACATTCGACGCATGGTTATGACAGAGCATACCGCAGCCATCGTGTTCTATTTCTCGCTCACCGCATCGCTCCTGTCGCTGTGCACGCTGCCCTTTGGCTGGGTCTGGCCGGATCCAACAACGCTGGTACTGTTGATCAGCGCGGGTCTGGTCGGCGGCGTAGCGCAGATCCTAGTCACATCGTCCTACCGCTTCGCCCCTGCCTCCATGCTGGCACCTTACGATTATTCCTCAATGCTGTTTGCAATCCTGCTGGGCTACATATGGTTCAATGAGCTGCCAACGCTGGTGATGCTGATCGGGTCGGGGCTGGTGATCGCGGGCAATGTGCTGGTGATCTGGCGCGAGAGCCGTCTGGGTCTGGAACGCGGCATGGCGCGGTCTGTCACCGATCCCAAGGCCTGACAGAGCCGCCTACCCAGCCCCAAGCCGCGCGCGCAACGCGTTGATACGGTCGCGTAGATCGAACAATTCCTCCAAGTCACCTCCCATCGTCGCGGCAGCACAGGCTGAAATCTCACCCGCCTTTCCGACCAATTCGCGCCCCTGATCGCTGAGTTGCAGGATGCGGCTACGGTCGTCTTCGGGGTTGGCAACACGCGACAAAAGCCCCGCTGCCTCCATCCGTTTGAGCAGCGGGGTTAGTGTATTGGTTTCCAGATCCAAGCGGTCGCCCAGCGCCGAAATGGTCTGCCTGTCATGATGGTTCAGTGAAATCAGCACCAGATACTGAGGGTAGGTTAGCCCGAGAGGCGCTAATAACGGACGGTACAGCCGCGTAAGCGCGTGATTTGCGGAATATATCGCAAAGCACAAAAGGTCGGAGGTGTCCGGCATACTGGGATCGGGGGAGCTGGTCATGCGGTCAATTTAAATCGCGTACGATGTATTCGCAAGCCCTTGACCTTTGCTCAGATAACCCCACTTATATCGCACGCGATGTAAATTCGTACCAGACCACAGTAAGAAAGGATCCAAACATGAGCGTTTCTCCCGTCTACACCGCAGGGGCCACAGCAACCGGTGGCCGCGATGGCAAAGCCACGATCCACGACAGCGAGGTCAGCTTTGATCTGGATCCGCCCAAGGAAATGGGCGGCGGCGGCAACGGCAGCAACCCAGAGCAACTGTTCGCGGCCGGCTATGCCGCCTGCTATATCGGTGCGATGAAATTCGCGACCACGCAGGACGACAGCCTGGCCAAAGTGCCAAATGACGTTACTGTCCATTCTGAGGTGGGCATCGGCCCACGCGACGAAGGCGGTTTTGGCCTGACCGTGGCGCTGAAAGTCAGTCTGCCGGGCCTGTCCACAGAAGAGGCGCAGGCGGTGGCGGATGCCGGCCACAACATCTGCCCCTATTCAAACGCTGTACGCGGCAATGTGACCGTAACAACTGAATTGGTCTAATCAGATCGCATCACTGGACAGCCGCCCCTGCCAAAGGGGCTGATACGGAAAAAGCGCGGGGCATCTGCTCCGCGCTTTTGCAATTTAACAGCGATGTTGCCATCATTTTGGTCGAATGATCAGCTGCGCACCAATGCCTCGTAGGCCTTGGCAATATCCCTTGTCAGCTCACCCACCTCAAAGCTATGCGGCCCGATCTGGCCAACAGGCGTCACCTCGGCAGCGGTACCGGTCAGCCAGCACTGTTCGAAACCATCCAGCTCTTCCGGCATGATGTGGCGTTCATGCACGGTGATCCCGCGATCCTTCAGCATGCCGATCACGGTCTGACGGGTGATCCCGTTCAGGAAGCAATCCGGCGTAGGCGTATGCACCTCGCCATCTTTGACGAAGAAGATATTGGCGCCGGTCGCCTCGGCCACGTAGCCGCGATAGTCCATGAACAGCGCATCCGAGCAGCCCTTGGCCTCGGCTTTGTGCTTCGAGATGGTGCAGATCATATAGAGACCCGCGGCCTTGGCGTGCACCGGGATGGTTTCCGGACTTGGCCGTTTCCACTCTGCGATGTCGAGCTTGGCGCCCTGCATCTTGGCATCGCCGTAATAGGCACCCCAGCCCCAAACCGCGATGGCCATGCGCACCGGGTTCTTGGCAGAGGCGACACCCATGTCGTCGCCCGAGCCGCGCCAGACCAGGGCACGCACATAGGCGTCCTGCAATCCGCTGGCCTTCAGCGTTTCTTCCTTCGCCGCTTCGATCTGGTCGACGGTGTAGGGCATTGGCATATCCAGCGCCTCGGCGCTGGCAACCAAGCGTTCAGAATGCGCACGGCTTTTGAAGATTTTGCCCTTATATGCGCGCTCGCCCTCAAATACGGAGGAAGCATAATGCATCGCATGGCTGAGGATATGGACCTTGGCATCGCGCCAGTTGACCATCTCACCGTCCATCCAGATCAAACCGTCCCGATCATCATAACCCGCCATGGCGCACCTCCTATTGCATCGCCGTTTTCCAAAAGTTGCGCCAAATATGACCGGTTCGGACATAATATTGCGCTAAACCTTCGATTCGATACATCTTCAGACTTGGAATGTCAACAACGCTGACTTAAAATGACCCAAGCACAATAGGGGAGAGACCCATGGCAGAAGGGCGACCGGGGCAGGGATTTGGCGGCGAAAGCCTGCTGTTCCTGACGGATGAGCAGCTACGGCAAGGCATCGAGGCGATGTTCTTTGCCTATCGCGGATTTACCGCAGACCCGGACCGGATTTTGGCAGAATTGGCCTATGGTCGGGCACACCACCGGGCGATCCATTTTATCAATCGGGCACCAGGCACCACGGTGAACAATCTCTTGTCCATCCTCGGCGTCACCAAGCAATCGCTGAACAGGGTGTTGCGCGCATTGATCGGCGATGGTCTGGTCGAAAGCCGTGTCGGCGTCACTGACAAGCGTGAACGACATCTGTTTCTGACCGACAAAGGGCGTGCGCTGGAAACCAGCCTATCAGATGCCCAGCGCGCCCGAATGCGTGCCGCCTATAAGGATGCAGGGCCAGAGGCCGTACAGGGCTTTAAACGTGTGCTAGAGTCGATGATGGATTCCGATATGCGCCGCGCTTACGCCAAGTTGCGGGAGACCGGCGCATGACGAGTTTTGATTCCCACCTGCTGATCGTCGATGATGATGAACGCATCCGGGGCCTGTTGAAAAAATTCCTGATGCGCGCCGGGTTCCTGGTCACGGCGGCGCGTGATGCCGCCCATGCGCGGCGAGTGTTGTCGGGGTTGGATTTTGATCTGATCGTAATGGACGTGATGATGCCGGGAGAAGATGGCATCACCCTGACACGCGCCTTGCGCGAAACCCTCAGCACGCCGATCCTGTTGCTGACCGCCAAGGGCGAAACCGACGACCGGATCGAAGGGCTGGAGGCCGGGGCTGATGATTACCTCTCCAAACCGTTTGAACCAAAAGAATTATTGTTGCGGATCAATGCGATCCTGCGGCGGATGCCAGAACCCACGGCAAAAGACACGGCTCCGAAAGTGCTGCATCTGGGTCCAATCCGCTATGATATCGAACGTGGCGAGATGTGGCAGGGAGAGGAGCTGATCCGCCTGACTGGCACCGAGAGCCAGCTGATGAAGATCTTTTCCACCTGCCCGGGTGAACCGGTATCGCGCACCAAGCTGGTGGAGGATCTTGGCCGCGATCGGGGGCAGGCGCAGGAACGCGCTGTGGATGTGCAGATCACCCGATTGCGGCGCAAGATCGAGCCCAATCCGAAACAGCCACAATATCTACAGACGGTGCGTGGCGCTGGCTATATGCTGGCCCCCGACTAAGTCGAGAGGATAGGCGCTGCTGCGCGGCTATTCCGTGCCTCCGGCGAGGATATTTCTGGCCAGAAGAATGAAGGGAACGCTATGGCAACCGCTTTGATCACCCATGCAGATTGCCTGTCGCACGTGACACCCGATGGCCACCCTGAACGGGTGGCCCGGCTGGAACATGTGCTGCACGCGCTGGAGCCTCTGAACCTGCACCGGGTGACCGCACCGATGGCCGCCGAGGATGATATCCTGCGCCTCCATCCCGCCAGTTATCTGACGGACCTGCGCCGGACCTTGCCACAGGAGGGGTTCGGCCGGGTTGATGGCGACACCTTTTTGTCGCCGGGATCGTTGGATGCGGCGTTTCGCGCGGCAGGGGCAGCGGTGCGCGCGGTAGATCTGGTGCTGAGCGGCGAGGTACAGAACGCCTTTGCTGCGGTACGCCCGCCCGGCCATCACGCGGAAACGGACACCGCCATGGGGTTTTGCTTTTTCGGCAATGCCGCGCTGGCAGCAAAACATGCGCTGGATCACCATGGGCTGGCCCGTGTGGCGGTGGTGGATTTCGACGTACACCACGGCAATGGCACACAGGATTTGTTGTGGGATGAGCCGCGCGCGCTGTTCATTTCCAGCCAGCAGATGCCGCTTTGGCCCGGATCCGGTCGCCCGGAGGAAGATGGGGCGCATGGCCAGATCCTAAACCTACCCTTGCCGCCCGGATCAGGTGGGACACAGATGAAGGCGGCTTACTTTGACGAAGCCTTTCCACGGCTGCGTGCCTTTCAGCCGGACCTGATCATTATTTCGGCTGGATTTGATGCCCATCAGGACGATCCGCTGGCCGAGCTCAATTGGAGCACCGAGGATTTTCGCTGGCTCAGCCGCGAACTCTGCACATTGGCGGCGGAGCTTTGCGGTGGTCGTATCGTCTCGACTTTGGAAGGTGGATATGATCTGAACGCGCTGGCCGCAGCGGCCAAAGCCCATGTGGAAGAATTGATAGAGGCAGGCACATGACTGACACATCCACCCCTGAAACTCCCGTTGAAGAGCTGAGCTTTGAGCAGGCCATGCGCGCGCTTGAAACCGTGGTGGACCAGCTGGAACGTGGCGATGTGGCGCTGGATGCCTCCATCGCGCTATATGACCGCGGCGCCAAGCTGAAGAAACGCTGCGAGGATGAGCTGAAGCGGGCCGAGGAAAAAGTGGCGGCGATCACGCTGGATGCCAAGGGCACGCCGACCGGCACCGCACCGCTGGATGCTGGCTGACCCATGGCTGCCGCTGCAGATGCCGCCGTACAATCTGCTCCTGCGCGCCCCTTTGCGCAGGCGCTGAAGGACGCCCAGACCCGTATCGCGGCGCATATGGATGCGCGGCTTGGCGGGGATGACCCGCTGCATGCCGCGATGCGCTATGCCGTCAGCGGCGGCAAGATGCTGCGCGGGTTTCTGGTTCTGGAGAGCGCCCGCCTGCATGGCGTTGCCGAGACGGCGGCACTCGAGGCGGCACTGGCGATCGAATGTATTCACGCCTACTCGCTGGTACATGATGATCTGCCCTGCATGGATGATGACAACCTGCGGCGGGGCCAGCCCACGGTTCACAAGAAATGGGATGAGGCAATGGCCGTGTTGGCAGGCGACAGCCTGCAGACCTTTGCGTTTGAACTGCTCGCTGACCCCAAAATCGGCCCCAATGCGCTGGCGCTGATCCGTGGTCTGGCGCAGGCTTCTGGCAAGGATGGCATGGTCTCCGGGCAGATGCTGGATATCGCCGCTGAGACCGCGACCTCCCCGCTGGATCTGGAACAGATCACCCGCCTACAGAACCGCAAGACCGGCTGTCTTATTTCCTGGTCCGCCACCGCAGGCGCGGTCATGGCTGGCGCGGATGAGACGCCGCTGCGACGCTATGCCGATGCGCTTGGTCTTGCTTTTCAGATCACAGATGACATTTTGGATGTAGAGGGCGACGCGGCCAAGGTTGGCAAAGCCGTGCGCAAGGACGCCGACGCCGGCAAGGCCACCTTTGTATCGCTATTGGGACTGGACGCCGCGAAATCCCGCGCCAAAACCCTGATGCAACAGGCTTGTGATGCGCTTGCGCCCTATGGCAATGCCGCCGAAACCTTGAAGGACACCGCGCGCTTCGTTATTGCCCGCGAGAGCTGAGCCGCACAATGCGTGCACCGCCAAAGCAACACGCCCAAGGAGCTGCCATGTCAGACCGGCCCCAGACCCCCCTTCTGGATCAGATCACCCGCCCGGCAGATCTGAAATCCTTGAGTGATGCGCAGCTGGCGCAGGTGGCGCAAGAGCTGCGGCAGGAAACGATTTCTGCGGTCTCCGTGACAGGCGGGCATTTGGGCGCAGGTTTGGGAGTTGTCGAGCTGACCACGGCACTGCATGCAGTGTTCGACACCCCACGTGACAAGATCATCTGGGATGTCTCGCACCAGTGCTACCCACATAAGATCCTGACCGGACGACGCGATCGCATCCGCACCCTGCGAATGAAAGACGGGCTGAGCGGGTTCACCAAACGCTCGGAATCGCCCTTTGACCCGTTTGGCGCGGCGCATAGTTCCACGTCAATCAGCGCGGCCCTTGGCTTTGCCGTGGCGCGGGATCTTGGCGGTGTGGTGCCCGAGGGGCTGGGCGATGCCATTGCGGTGATCGGCGATGGGTCAATGTCGGCCGGCATGGCGTTTGAGGCGATGAACAACGCAGGCCATCTGGGCAAGCGGCTGATTGTCATTCTGAACGATAATGAGATGTCGATTGCCCCGCCGGTTGGGGCGCTGTCGTCCTACCTATCGCGCCTATATGCCGAAGAACCCTTTCAGGAACTGAAAGCTGTCGCCAAGGGCGCCGCATCCCTGCTGCCTGAACCCTTCCGCGAGGGCGCCAAGCGCGCCAAGGATATGCTGAAGGGCATGGCGGTAGGTGGCACCTTGTTTGAAAGCTTGGGCTTTTCTTACCTTGGGCCGATTGATGGCCACGATATGGACCAGCTGTTGCCGGTTCTGCGCACCGTGAAGGCCCGCGCCAGCGGTCCGATCCTGATCCATGTGCTAACTAAGAAGGGCAAAGGCTACGCCCCCGCCGAGGCCGCCCGAGACAAGGGTCATGCCACCGCCAAATTCGACATGGTGACTGGCGAGCAAAAGAAAGCCCCCTCTAACGCGCCCTCCTATACCTCTGTCTTTGGTAAGGAGTTGGTGCGGCTGGCGGCTGAGGACGACAAGATCTGCGCCGTTACGGCTGCGATGCCCGATGGCACCGGATTGAGCCTGATGGCTGAGCGCTACCCTTCGCGCTGCTTTGACGTGGGCATTGCCGAGCAGCATGGCGTGACCTTTGCCGCCGCGCTGGCCGCTGGCGGGATGAAACCATTCTGTGCAATGTATTCGACCTTCCTGCAGCGTGGCTATGATCAGGTGGTGCATGATGTGGCGATCCAGCGCCTGCCTGTGCGCTTTGCCATCGACCGGGCTGGTCTGGTCGGCGCGGATGGGGCAACGCACGCGGGCAGCTTTGACATTGCTTATATGGCCAACCTGCCTGGCATGGTGGTGATGGCCGCCGCAGATGAGGCTGAACTGGCGCATATGGTGGCCACTGCGGCAGCCCATGATGACGGTCCCATCGCATTTCGCTATCCGCGCGGTGAGGGCGAAGGCCTCGATATGCCAGAAACGCCTGAGGTGCTGAAAATCGGCAAGGGCCGGATGATCCAAGAGGGCAAGCGCGTTGCGATCCTGTCCTTTGGCACCCGCCTGGGTGAGGTGCGTAAGGCGGCTGAGGCGCTGGCGGCGAAGGGCATCACACCCACGATCGCAGATGCCCGCTTTGCCAAACCTCTGGACCGCGACATGATCCTGAAGCTTGCCGCAGACCATGAGGCGCTGATCACGATTGAGGAAGGCGCGGTGGGGGGCTTTGGCTCGCACGTGGCGCAAATGTTGGCCGAGGAAGGCGTTTTTGACAGCGGCCTCAAGTACCGTTCGATGGTGCTGCCCGACACCTTCATTGATCAGGCCAGCCCGGCGGATATGTACAATGTCGCCGCCATGAATGCCCCCCAGATCGAAGCCAAAGTTCTTGAGGTTCTGGGTGTTGCGTCAATTGGGGAAAAGCGGGCGTAAACCCTTATCCTGGCAGGAAATTTATACGAATCTCTTCGGACTTCAAAAGCTCTAGACCCCTGTCGTTTCCTGTGGCGGGGTAAAGGCTTCTAAATTTTCAGCGGCGCGGACCGCACGCAGACCTTCGCGGTAGGTAGGGTATTGCAGTTCCACCCCCAACTCATCCTTGATGCGCTGGTTCTGCACGCGTTTGTTTTCGCCGTAGAAACTGCGCGCCATGGGGGTCATGCCGGCCTCGTCGAAAGGGACTTCGGCAGGAACTGGCAGGCCCAACAATTCAGCGGCGAAACCCAGAACATCCTGTGGCGGCGCGGGGTCATCATCACAAAGGTTATAGATTGCGCCGGGGCTAGGTCGTGCTATCGACGCAGCAAGGACCTGCGCGATGTCTTCGACATGGATACGCGAAAACACCTGACCGGGTTTCACGATACGGCGGGCCTTGCCAGCCATCAGTTTCGCAAAGGGGCCGCGACCGGGACCATATATGCCCGCAAGCCGAAAGATATGCAGCGGTAGATCTGGGATCGTCTGCCATGCATGTTCGGCCCCTGCCCGCCAGCGTCCGCGCTGGCTGGACGGGGTGACAGGCGTTGTCTCATCTACCCAAGCACCATCATGATCGCCGTAGACCGCAGTTGTGGACAGGTAGCCGACCCATTGCAAGTGCTTGGCCTGTGCCAGATCCTCGGCCAATTCAGCCAGCACCGGATCCCCCTGCTCTGTCGGACCAACCGAGGACAGAATATGGCTGACCTCTTCTAGTGAAATCTGGGCGCCGGGCCAATTTATCAGTTCGACCCCGTCAAGCGGCGTGGCTTCACCCAGATTGCGCGTGGTCCCGATCACCCGCCAGCCATCGCGAGACAGGTGACGCGCCAGCGCGCGGGCGGAATAGCCGAAGCCAAGACAGAGAAGCGTTTTCGTCATGCGCCATAGATGCGCGCGCCATTCCGACGGTGCAAGGGTTGATTCAAACACAAAAACCGCATTTGCTAGGGGCATGGCTCAAAAACCGATCAATCTGACGGCTGCCTATGGGCTGGAATCGCCGGAACAATCCCGTCAGCTTTATGCAGACTGGGCTGACAGCTATGACCGCAGCTTTGCTGAGGAGGCAAATTACATCCTGCCAGAACAGGTGGCACGCATGTTTGCTGCGGCCGATGGGCAGGGTCCGGTGCTGGATATCGGCGCCGGAACCGGACTTTGTGGCGTTGCGTTGGATAGATTGGGGATCTCGCCAATTGATGCCACTGACATCAGCCCCGAAATGCTGGCCCAGGCCCTGCGCAAGGATGTCTATCGCGATGTGATTGAGGCAGATCTGTCGGTGGGCGTGCCAGTGCCCCGCGCGACCTATGATGGTTTGGTATCCTCTGGCACCTTCACTCATGGTCATGTGGGACCAGAGGTTCTGCCCGGCCTGCTGCGTATCGCCAAACCCGCAGCGGTGTTTGCATTGGCGGTGAACGCACGGTTCTCGGTTACATCAGGATTCACGGCCGCGTTAAACCGCTTGCAGGACGGCAACTGGATCCGTGGTTTGACACTGCCCGAAGTCGCCATCTATGGCCCCAAGGCCACCGGCCCCCATCAGGCTGACAAAGCATTGATTGCGGTGTTTTCCAAAGTGTAGGCAAGCGGAATCGTCAGATCACGCGCAGTCGGCGAGAGCGCGTGGACGCGCTCAAAACCGGTGCCACCTCCGCGCGCTCAGCGCCCTTTCCATACCGGATCACGTTTTTCCGCAAAGGCCCGCGCGCCCTCCATCTGATCTTCGCTGGCATAAAGCACATCAACACTGGCAAGTTGGCGTTTGGTGATGCGGTTCATTGCATCCTGAAACTTGGCATCCTCGGCATCGCGCACAATTTCCTTGATCGCGGCGTAGACCAGCGGTGGGCCAGAAGCGAGCAGCCGGGCCAATTCCCAGGCACGGTCCATCAGTTGACTTGCGGCAACGATCTCATTCACCAATCCCCAACGGTGGGCCTCATCTGCATCAAACCAACGTCCGGTCAGCAATAGCTCCATCGCGATATGATATGGGATACGCTTGGGCAGTTTGATCGATGCGGCGTCCGCCACCGTGCCAGAGCGGATTTCCGGCAGAGCAAAGCTGGCATGATCTGCAGCCAAAATCATGTCTGCCGACAGCGCCAGCTCCAACCCGCCACCGCAGGCGATGCCATTTACAGCGGCAATCACCGGCTTGTTCATGTCGCGCAATTCCTGCAACCCACCAAAGCCACCGACGCCATAATCGCCGTCGACCGCATCACCATCGGCAGCGGCTTTCAGATCCCAGCCGGGGCAAAAGAACTTCTCGCCGCCACCAGTCAAGATCGCCACCCGCAACGCTGGATCATCACGAAAATCGCGAAAGATGTCCCCCATGATCATACTTGTTTTCAGATCAATTGCGTTGGCCTTTGGTCGATCTAGCGTGATCTCAAGAATGGCGCCTTCACGGCGGGTCCGGGCGGGACAGTCAGTCATCGTTGATTTCCTTTTCTCGCAGCAGCACATCGACAGCAATGGCGTCGGTTGCAGTACAGATAAGCGGGTTGATTTCAATTTCTTCGACCCTGTCGGCATGAGCAAGCACATAACGTTCCACCGCACGAATCGCACGCAGGATGGCAGGCCGATCAGCCGCTGCGGCACCGCGATACCCAGAAAGCAACCGGTTGAGGCGCAAAGTATTCAGCGTCTCTTCCAACATGATATCTGTCACCGGTAACAGCAGCGACACACTGTCCTGCAACAATTCGGTCAGCACCCCGCCAGCTCCAAGTGTCAGCACAAAACCATGGGCCGGATCACGGGTAACACCAACCAACAGCTCAGCCACAGAACCGGTGATCATCTCCTCCAGCAGCAACTGGTCCGTTGGCATCTCTTCAGCTGCGCAGCTGACCTCCTCCATTGACATCAGCCCCAGACGCAGAGCTCCGGCCTCACTCTTATGGGCCAGCCCCTCAGCCTTGAGCACAAGCGGGAACCCAATGTCCGCTGTCACCTCGCCCCCCAGAGCAGACACCTGTGCGCGCGCAAGACGGCGGTTGCGCGGAACCCTGAGGCCAGACACGGAAAGCCGTTGTTTGGCCTCCCCCTCAGGCACAAGTACCGGCGCAGGTTCCGCGTCAACAGGTGGCAGAGCCAGGCGTAGGTCGCACGGAGGGCCGATGCGACTGGCGGCGGCAGCTGCGGTCAGCGCCTCCTGTAAACCGGCAAGCGGCACGACCCCGGCGTGAAGCAGGCGCATGGCCACATCTTCTGGCATCAGCTCTGGCAGGGTCGCCACCATCGCCAGCGGTGCACCCGTCTGCTCTCGCGTGGCAATGGCTGCCTCTACTGTGCAATCCCAATCATCAGCAGAACACCTGTCAGTCCGCGGAAAATCAACGATCAGCATTAGCAAGTCCAGATCGGGATCCACCATCGCACTGAACGCCCGTGTCATTGCGGGAACGTCACGCCAAATATAGGTATGATAGTCCAACGGATTGGCCAAAGCGACCATCGGCCCAAGCGCCTCGCGCAGCGCCTGTCGCTGACCATTGGAAAGCGGCGGGAATTCCACCCCTTGCGTCTGCCCAAGATCGGCGGCGAGACTGGCCTCTCCTCCCGAGCAGCTGATCGTGGCCAGCTTCCGCCCGGCGGGTGGTCCCAAAACATGCAGAAGCTTGAGCGTTTCAAGGAACACCGGCAGATCGTAAACACGCACAATTCCGCAGCGCCGCAAAAGCGCATCAGCCCCGGCATCCTGCCCCGCAAGCGATGCTGTATGTGACAAGGTTGCCGCCTGCGCCTGACCAGATCGTCCGACTTTTAACGCCACAACGGGTTTACCCAACGCCGCCGCGCGTTGTGCCAAATCCTCAAACGCGCGCAAATCGCGAATGCCTTCGATGTGCAGACCAAGCGCGGTTACCCGCGGATCCTCCAACAGACTTTGGGCGATTTGCGCAATGTCGCTTTGCGCTTGGTTACCGACTGTTACCATATAGGCAATCGGCAAAGCTCGCCGCTGCATAGTCATATTGATCGCGATATTGGAACTCTGGGTCAAAATAGCGACGCCGCGTTTTACACATTCGCCACCATGTTGGTCAGGCCACAAAAGAGCACCATCCAGGTAGTTGATGAAGCCGTAGCAATTGGGCCCCAGGATGGGCATTTCTCCAGCTGCGGCAAGCAAAGCTTTTTGAAGCCCTGCCGCACCCCCGTCTTCCTGCTGCGCCTCTAGAAAACCAGACGCGAAACAGACCGCGCCCCCCGCACCGCGGCGGGATAACTCTGCCACGACCTCAACAGTAGTGTGCCTGTTGACGCCGACAAAGCTGGCATCTGGTGCCCCCGGTAACGCGTTTATATCTCTGTAAGCCGGAAGGCCGCCAATCTCAGCCATTCTTGGGTGGACGGGCCATATCTCTCCAGAAAAACCTATATTCTGAAGCTGTTCGATCACTTGGGAACACCAGGCTCCCCCGCCAATGACAGCGATACTGGTGGGACGAAACAATCTGGCAAAATCACGCGTCATCGTAAACGCTCCGCTTAATCAACATCAGGGTGCTTTCGGCGAAATCTGCTCAGCTCGGTTCCAGTGAGCCGTACAGGATTAGGCACGTCCATCGCAGCCCCGCTTAACCGCCATGGGCACGCAGCAACTCGCGGCTGATGATATGGCGCTGGATTTCACTGGTGCCTTCCCAGATCCGCTCCACCCGCGCGTCGCGCCAGATGCGTTCCAGTGGCAACTCATCCATCAGCCCCATACCGCCGTGGATCTGGATCGCCTCATCCGCCACCATGGCCAGCATCTCTGTCGCTTTCAGCTTGGCCATGGACATATCGGCCTCTGTCACGCTGCCCTGATCGAGTTTCCAGGCGGCTTCCCAGGTCAGCAAGTTTGCCGCCTTCAGCTCGGTGGCCATATCTGCCAGCTTGAAGGAAACCCCCTGAAATTTCCCAATCTGCTGACCGAATTGGCGTCGTTCAGCCGCGTAGGAGATGGCGTGATCCAGCGCACGCTCTGCCCGACCTAAGCAGGTTGCAGCGACTTGCAGACGGGTGGCACCGAGCCATGTGTTGGCAACGTCAAAGCCTTTGTCGATCTCACCCAGAACCGCAGATTTGGGCAGGCGGCAATCATCGAATTCCAGCACCGCATTGGTGTACCCCCGGTGACTTACATTTCGATAGCCGTCGCGGATGGTGAAACCTGGCGTGCCTTTATCGACAAAAAACGCCGTGATCTTCTTTTTGGGGCCACGCGGCGTGTCTTCCTCACCCGTTGCCATGAATACAATGGCAAAATCGGCGATATCTGCATGACTGATGAAATGTTTGGTACCATTCAGAATGAAGTCACCGCCGTCCTGACGCGCAGTTGCTGTCATGCCGCGCAGATCGGACCCAGCGCCCGGTTCGGTCATGGCGAGGCAATCCCATTTCTCGCCCCGGATACAGGGGTAGAGATATTCCTCTTTCTGCTCCTCGGTGCCCGCCAGAAGGATGTTCGACGGGCGCGCGACGCAGGTCCAGTGCAGGGCGTAATTGGCGCGGCCCAGCTCTTTTTCATAGAGCAGCCACGTTAGCGTATCGAGCCCGGCACCGCCGACTTCCTCTGGCATATTGGCGGCGTATAATCCGGCCTCGATCGCCTTGGCCTGAATTTCGCGCACCAACTCCATCGGCAAGTGACCGTTGCGCTCCACCTCCAGTTCGTGCGGATAGAGCTCCTTGGTGACAAAGGCGCGCGTGGTGTCCACGATCATCGACTGTTCTTCGGACAGGCCAAACTGCATTTCCGCTCCTCCTTGGTGGTTCCTGCATTGATCTTGACCTGAGCCTAGGGCTGGGAGAGGCTACCATCGTGCAGAAACGGACCTTTTCATGCCAAGTTGGAAGAAACCTCACGCCGCGCCGCAGCAGATCGACCTGCTGCTGTTTGATCAGTTCTCCGGTCACTGCCTCGCCAATACGGTCGAGCCGCTGCGCGCGGCGAATACCTTTGCCGGGAGACAGGTCTACTCATGGCGGTTTGTTACGGTAGACGGCGGCACCGCGATGTCTTCAGCCAGCATGGAGGTCACCGCGCAGATGCCGCTGCGCAAGGCAGAGGGCGATATGCTGATTGCAATGCCCAGCTATGGCTATCTGCGCCACGCAACTGAGACCACCGCGCGGGGATTGCGGGCGGCAGAGCAACGCTATGACGTTCTGGCAGGGTTTGATACAGGCGCCTGGCTGCTGGCGGCGGCCGGGCTGCTGAATGGCTATCGGGCCACGATTCACAGCTCGGAACTGGAGGCATTTACCGACATGTTCCCAGCGGTTCAGGCGGAGACACATCGGTTTCTCTGGGATCGTGACCGGCTGACGTGCTCCGGCGCCATGGCGGCCTTTGACGGGGTCCTCGACATGATTGCACAGCAGCACGGGCAAGCGTTGCGGCTGGATGTTGCAGCCCTGTTTCTGAGCGAAAGTCAGTCCGGGAGCGGCCGATCATCCCCTGTGCGCAGCGCCTCTGTGGCCCGGGCCATCCGGGCGATGGAGGCCAATCTGGAAACGCCACTGTCGCTGGAGGAGGTGGCAAGACATGCAGGACGCAGCCTACGGGATCTGGCGCGCCGCACGCGGGGCGAGTTGGGCGCCACGCCGCAGGCGCTCTACCGGCATTTGCGACTAAAGCAGGCAAAATGCCTTGTCTTAGAGACTGATTTTAGTGTCGCCGAGATTGCGTTGCGCTGCGGATATGAGGACCCCAGCGCCCTGACTCGTGCCTTTCGCAGCGCCTTTGCGACAACGCCGCGCGCGCTGCGCGCCACCCGACGATAGCATTCGCGGATCCCTACAGCGGTCTTCTTGTATTGCAAAAAGCAGCTATTGTTTGCGCTAGCGCTCAAGGGGCCTTGCGCTTGCCCGGGTTATCGGAACAATTGGGCCATGACAGATATCGCATTCCCAAGCTGGCCCGACGTTGCCCCTCAATTGATCGAAGTTGCGGCAGGCCGCCGCCCTGCGGATACGGTGATCCGCAAAGGGATCTGGGTCAATGTTCACACCCGCGAACAACTGCCCGATCATGACATTGCCATCGTCGCCGGGCGCATCGCTTATGTCGGCCCCGATGCCAGCTATTGCACCGGTCCCGATACCGAAGTGATTGAGGCCAATGGCCGCTATATGATCCCTGGTCTCTGTGATGCGCATATGCATATTGAGTCCGGGATGCTGACCCCCGCAGAATTCGCCCGTGCGGTGATCCCACATGGTACCACCTCAATGTTCACCGACCCGCATGAGATCGCCAACGTGCTGGGGCTGGAGGGCGTGAGGTTGATGCATGACGAGGCGCTGTTGCAGCCGGTCAATATCTTTACCCAGATGCCATCCTGCGCGCCCTCCGCGCCGGGGCTGGAAACCACCGGGTATGAGATTACCGCCGAGGATGTTGCGGAGGCCATGAGCTGGCCGGGGATTATTGGTCTGGGTGAGATGATGAATTTCCCCGGTGTGGCTGCCGGTGATCCCAAGATGCTGGCCGAGATCGCGGCGACACAGCGCGCGGGAAAAACCGTGGGTGGGCATTACGCCTCACCGGATTTAGGGCCGAGTTTCGCGGCCTATGTTGCGGGCGGTCCGGCAGATGACCACGAGGGCACCTGCGAGGCGGATGCCATCGCCCGCATGCGGCAGGGGATGCGCGCGATGGTGCGGCTGGGATCGGCCTGGTACGACGTTGAGGCGCAGATCACGGCAATCACCGAAAAGGGGCTGGATCCGCGCAATTTCATCCTTTGTACAGACGACTGCCACTCAGGTACACTGGTCAATGATGGTCATATGAACCGGGTGGTGCGCCACGCCATCGACTGTGGTTGTGATCCGGTCATCGCCTTGCAGATGGCGACGATCAACACCGCGACACATTTCGGGCTGGAGCGGGATATCGGCTCCCTCACACCGGGGCGCCGCGCCGATGTGATCCTGACATCCGACCTCAGGACGCTGCCGATCGAACTGGTGATGGCCCGCGGCAAGATCGTTGCCAAGGACGGTGAGATCACGGTGGACTGCCCGCATCTGGCTTGGCCCGAAACCGCGCGTGGCACCGTGCATCTGGGGCATCAGTTGAGCGCTGCGGATTTTGAAATCAGCGCACCAGACGGGGCCAATGCCGTCACCGCCAATGTGATTGGTGTGGTGGAAAACCAGGCCCCGACCAAAGCGCTACAGGCGAAGCTGCCCGTTCAGGACGGGCTGGTCGAGGCCACCATGGCGGAGACGGGTGATGTCTGCCAGATCGCGCTGGTGGAACGCCACCAGGCAACAGGCGGTGTGACCAACGCCTTTGTTTCTGGCTTTGGATATGATGGCCGGATGGCGATGGCCTCCACCGTGGCGCATGACAGCCACCATATGATCGTGGTTGGCACAGATCGTGCGCAGATGGCGCTGGCAGCCAATCGTCTGGCAGAGGTCGGTGGCGGTATCACCATCTACCGCGATGGCACCGAGCTGGCACTGATCGAACTGCCCATTGCCGGGTTGATGTCTGACAGCCCGGCCACCGAAGTCGCCGCCAAGGCACAGAAGATGGTCGACGCAATGCAAGCCTGCGGCTGCAATCTCAACAATGCTTATATGCAACACTCGCTGCTGGCGCTGGTCGTGATCCCCGAACTGCGGATTTCCGATCTAGGGCTGGTTGATGTGCGTAGTTTCAAAAAAATTCCAGTGATCGAGCCCCATTCATGACAACAGTTAAGACCCCACAACTCCCCGCTGCCGAGGATTTCACCGATGCAGCCGCCGCTGTTGAGCGGCTGGAGCTTCTCTACAAAAAGGCGACCCAGTTTCTCTGCGCAGAATTCGCCCGGATCATTGCAGAACCACCTGCGGATGATGACCTTGCACGCGCGCATCGTCTCCGGGCCTTTTACCCGGAGATCCGCTTTACCACATCATCCTTTGCTCAGGTCGACAGTCGACTGAGCTATGGCCATGTTTCGGCTCCGGGCACATATGCCACCACGGTGACGCGTCCCGATCTGTTTCGCCACTACCTGACCCAGCAGATCGGCCTGTTGATCCGCAATCACGGCCAGCCAGTGACCATCACAGTGTCTGAAACACCAATTCCGGTGCATTTCGCAGTGGCTGCCGACCCCACACTGAGCGTGCCACAAGAAGGCGCCGCGGGCTTTACCCTGCGCGATGTCTTTGATGTGCCGGATCTGGCGACCACCAATGATGACATTGTGAACGGCACCTATCAGGCAATCGACAACACCGGGCCACTGGCCTTGTTCACGGCGCAGCGTGTCGACTACTCGCTGGCCCGGCTGGCGCATTATACCGCGACTGATCCCAGTCATTTTCAGAACCACGTGCTGTTTACCAACTACCAGTTCTATGTGGCCGAATTCGAGGCCTATGCGCGCGCGCAGCTGGCGGATCCGGCATCTGGCTACTGCAGCTTTGTCAGCACCGGCGACCACGAGATCACCACGGCCGAGACCGACATCCCACCAACCACCAAAATGCCGCAGATGCCAACCTATCATCTGAAACGTGAAGACGGCAGCGGGATCACGCTGGTCAACATTGGCGTCGGCCCGTCCAATGCCAAGACCGCGACAGATCATATCGCGGTGCTGCGCCCCCACGCATGGTTGATGGTTGGCCATTGTGCCGGGCTGCGCAACACCCAGACGCTGGGCGATTTCGTGCTGGGGCACGGCTATCTGCGCGAGGATCACGTGTTGGATGACGACCTTCCGATCTGGACACCCATTCCGGCACTTGCCGAAATTCAGGTGGCGCTGGAGGAGGCCGTCGCTGAGGTCACCGAGCTGGAAGGTTACGATCTGAAGCGGATCATGCGGACCGGCACTGTCGCCACCATCGACAACCGCAACTGGGAGCTGCGTGACCAATCCGGCCCGGTTCAACGACTGTCTCAGTCGCGTGCCATTGCGCTGGATATGGAGAGTGCAACCATCGCAGCCAATGGATATCGCTTCCGGGTGCCCTATGGCACGTTGCTCTGCGTGTCGGATAAACCCCTGCACGGAGAGCTGAAATTGCCGGGCATGGCCTCTGATTTCTATCGCACCCAGGTTGCGCGACATTTGCATATCGGGATAAAGGCGATGGAGCAGTTGCGTGACATGCCGTTGGAACGTTTGCACAGCCGTAAACTGCGTTCCTTTGACGAAACAGCGTTTCTCTGAGGGTGATTTTCCCCAATTTTTGCCAAAAACCCCTATTTTATTGAGGGAATGCGAACACTATGCGTTGTGTTCGCACACTACATAACGCTAAAGTTACGCGATGAGGCCCCATAAATCGGGCAGTGACAAGGAGACCAAAGAATGTCCAAACCAATGACCAAGACCCAGCTTGTTGCCGCTCTGGCTGAAGAAATGGGCAGCGATAAGAAGGCCGCGGGCGCAGCTCTTGACGCTGTTTGCGCACTGATCACCCGCGAAGTATCCGGCGGTGGCGCCGTGACTCTGCCGGGTGTTGGCAAAATCTATTGCCGCGAGCGTCCCGAGCGCGAAGTGCGCAACCCGGCGACCGGTGAAAAGTTCACCAAAGAAGCCGACAAAGTGGTCAAAATGACCATTGCCAAAGCGCTGAAAGACAGCGTGAACGGCTAAGGAATACAACGCGGGTCATACTGTGATGTGTCGCGTTTCGGGCCGCCTTCTGGGCGGCCCTTTTCTTTTGCATCCCTGCCTTGCCGATGAAAGGCCGCGGTTGCGCTGAGGTTCTGAAAAATCAGGTTCCCAGCGAATGCTTGCCTTGCTAAACATATCGCGACCGCCCCAGATGGCGCGGCATCTGACCGTCAGGGGGGCACACCATGGATTTGCGCGCATTGGCCATGGGCCTTGCCTTTGCTCTCATGTGGTCCTCGGCCTTTACCTCGGCGCGGATTATCGTACAGGACGCCTCGCCGCTGTATTCTTTGGCCTTTCGGTTTTTGATTTCGGGACTGATCGGCGTCGCCGTCGCACGGTACCTGGGTCAGAGCTGGCGGCTAACACGCGGACAGTTGCGCGCCACAGTGGTGTTCGGGATCTGTCAGAACGCGCTCTATCTTGGCCTGAATTTCGTCGCAATGGAGAGCATCGAAGCCTCGCTGGCGGCGATCATCGCCTCGACCATGCCGATGCTTGTCGCCGTCGCGCTATGGATGTTTTACGGCGAAAAACTGCCCCCCCTTGGTATCGCCGGACTGTTGGCAGGCGTCGTCGGCGTCGCCCTGATCATGGGCACCCGCATCAGTGCCGGTGTGGATCTCTTCGGTGTAATGCTCTGCGGAATTGCGGTGGTCGCCCTGACACTGGCAACCTTGGCCCTGCGCGGCGCAACCTCTGGCGGCAATTATATGATGGTGGTTGGCCTGCAAATGCTGGTCGGCTCCGCCGTACTGTTTGTCGTCGCGCCAATGGTCGAAACCTTTCGGCTGACCCCAAGCTGGCCGCTGGGGTTGGCGTTTGTCTACACCACCGTGGTACCCGGGCTGACCGCGACGTTTATCTGGGTGCTGCTGCTAAACCGGATCGGCGCCGTGCGGGCTGCAACCTTCCATTTTCTCAACCCCGTTTTTGGGGTCGCGGTCGCCAGCCTGCTTCTGAGCGAGCAGTTGGGGCTTTTGGACGTTGTCGGCGTCGCCATTGTCACCATCGGTATTCTGGCGGTTCAACTTGCGCGCCAATCGGCGCAAAGCAACGCCTCTTGATACCAATGGTTTTCCGCCGCCTGTACCGTTCCCGCACACACGCAATTGCGAGCCGTTGAAATACAGCTTTGCTTTTGCGCCCTGCGGCCCCATTTACAGCAGAATACAAAAGATCGGAGGACATGATGCGCAGCTATTCCAAAGACCCCGACGCCATTTCGGCCCTCTCGGAAGAAGAATACTACGTCACCCAGAAATCGGGCACCGAACGCCCCGGAACCGGCAAGCTGCTAGGCAATAAAGAGCCCGGCATCTACGTCGATATCGTATCGGGAGAACCTCTATTTGCGTCTTCAGACAAATACGAATCCGGCTGCGGGTGGCCCAGCTTTACCAAACCGATTGAAACCACCTATGTGCAAGAGCTAGAGGACCGTACCCTGGGTATGATCCGCACCGAGGTCCGCTCGACCCATGGTGACAGTCATCTGGGCCATGTGTTCCCTGACGGGCCAGCGGATCGTGGCGGGCTGCGCTATTGCATCAATTCCGCCTCTCTGCGTTTCGTGCATCTGGACGATATGCGGGCCGAGGGATACGGCAACTATATAGACCAAGTGGAGGATATACGATGAGCAGCACGACAGAACGTGCCGTCCTGGCCGGTGGGTGTTTCTGGGGCATGCAAGACCTGATCCGCAAACGTCCCGGTATCATCAGCACCCGAGTCGGATATTCCGGCGGCGACGTGCCCAACGCAACCTACCAGAACCATGGCACCCACGCCGAGGCGATCGAGATCATTTTTGACCAAAGTCAGACCAGCTATCGTGCGTTGCTGGAGTTTTTCTTTCAGATCCATGATCCGACCACCGTGAACCAGCAGGGCAACGATCTGGGAATGAGCTATCGCTCTGCTATTTACTACGTGGACGAGCCCCAGAAACAGATCGCTGAAGACACTATTGCAGATGTCGATGCCTCAGGCCTGTGGCCCGGCAAAGTGATGACAGAAGTCGAACCAGTGGGTGATTTCTGGGAAGCCGAGCCGGAGCATCAGGATTACCTGGAGCGGCAGCCTGGTGGCTATACCTGCCATTTTGCCCGCCCCGACTGGGTTCTGCCCCGCCGAAATGAAACCGCAGCCGAGTAAGCAGGCCCGGCCGAACAAATATGACCTCAAACTGCCCCCGCCAACGCAGGGGCAGTTTCAGACATGCAGAGCCATTTGCACTGTTAAGTCATGTCGTGGCGATACGCGGGCGACCGCTTGCCTCCACCGTCAGGAACGCCTCCACAAAGACCTCCCTTGCCTCGACCTGTGCGGTCCGGATATTTCGCTCCACCTGGATAGAGATATCCTGCGCCCCGGCGGCCTCGGCGGCGGAACGGGCTTCACCGCGCAGCTGGGTTTCGAGCAAAGACAACGCCTCTTCTGAGGCCGCAAAATCCTGCGGACCGGCTTGCAGGTGGACACGGAACTTGCCCTCCTCAGGTGCGGTCACAGTGCCGCTGCGACGCATGATGATCCGTCCGACCACGGCACCGATAGCATTGGCCACGCCTGCATGTTCAGGCAGGATCATTCGGCAATTCAGCCGCTCGCCGACGGCGGGATAGTAGCTGGGCGCCGAGGCCCCAAGACCGACAACATCAATGTTCAACCCCGACTGAAGGGCCACCAGACCCCGATGCCGGGACAGACCACGTTGCATCAGGACATGCCGCGCAAGCTGATCGGGCGGCAGGCCAAAGGGATTGGTCTCTTCGGCAAAAGCGGTCTCTAACAAGGTCAAAGCAGTCTGTTCTGTCAACTGATCAATGATCATTTGCGCCAGGCTGGCAGCATCAGCGGTCAGGCGATCACCTGACCCGACCCGACGTCGCGCAAAGAGGGTCAGAGCCTTGTCCGCCGCCTCGCGATCCCAAGCAGACAATCGCCCCAGGACATGACTTGCATCAGACGGCGTAACCCCGCAGATCTGCACCAGCCCCCGGTCCACCAGCCGCATTAGGGCCCCCTGTTCAATACGTGTCCGCAGCACCGCGCCGACGGGATGCGTGGCCTCGCCAATACGCGCCAGCACCCGTGCCTCGCGATCCCCAAGGCCAACGGCAGACTGCCCGGCAACCGCACGCACAAATTGTCCATCATACTCGCCCACTGTCTGTGCGCGCAGCTGAGCATCCAAAGCTGCGTGCACCACGTCTGGTGCGGTCAGCGCCAGCAATGAAATCGGCAGCACACGACGCGGACCCAAACTGATGCCGCCAGCCATGCCGCTGGCGACCAAATGCACCTGACTATCGCCCCCCAGACCACTGGTACGCATGGCGACAGCCTCCACCATAGTGCGAAAGCCGCCAACCTCTGCCCCAGCAGGGTCGATCTTGGGCTTGCCGTTTTCGATCAAGGCAACGTCAGTGGTGGTGCCGCCAATATCGCTGACCAGCGCCCGGTCGACGCCGGTCAGCCAACGCGCCCCGACGAGAGAAGCCGCCGGCCCGCTGAGAATGGTTTCAATTGGTCGTGCCCGCGCCTGGGTCGCCGACATCAGCGCCCCATCCCCGCGTACGACCATCATCTGTGCCGTTACGCCAAGCTCAACCAGGCAGGCCTCGGCTCGGCCAATCAACCGGTCAATCATGCCGATCAATCGCGCGTTCAGCACGGCGGTCAACGCCCGCTTCGGCCCATTGAGCCGCGCCGACAATTGATGCGAACACGTGACAGGAACGCTGGTTTCACCGGCGATGATACGCGCAACCTCCAGCTCGTGAGCGGGATTTCGGGTGGCGAATTGCCCCGCAACAGCAAAGCCGCTGACATGCGCCCCCTGCTGTTTCAGAAAGGCGCGCAAGGCAGCGACATCCAGTGGCGCCGCCTCGCCTCCGGCATGGTTGTGACCACCAGCAACAATCAGCGCAGGATCGCCCTTCAGCGCATCACGCAATCCATGGCGATCAACATCCGTCTGCGCAAAACCGATGTACACCAGGGCCACACGCCCACCCTGCCCCTCCACCAAAGCGTTGGTGGCAAGCGTGGTCGACAGTGCCGCCAGCGCAACATCACCGGGGGCAACATCGGCCTCTTTGAGTACGGCCGCAACGGCCTCAGCGACGCCAATGGCAAGATCCTGACGCGTGGTCAGTGCCTTGGCAGTTGCCAGCACCTCCTGTTCGTCACGGATCAACACCGCATCTGTATAGGTTCCGCCCGTATCCACCCCCAGCAAAAGCGCCATCCGCTACCCTCCATTCGCATAGCCACCGGTTTAGCGTATGGAGGCGACCGGTCCATCCTGTTTGCGTCATATCAGGCGCTGTACAGCCCAGCGCGCGGCATCCGCCACAGTCGGGTCAGGATCCTCGATTAGGTTGCGGGCCGCAGGCAATAGATGTGGCAGGCCCGAATTGCCGATCGCATAGAGCACATTGCGTACAAACCGGTCCCGTCCAATCCGCTTGATCGGTGAGCCGGAGAACAATGCGCGAAACCCCGGATCGTCGAGGGCCGCCAGCTCAGAAAGCCGTGGCGCGTTGAATTCTGGCCGTGCCTCATAGCGGATATCGCTGGCAGCAACCGCAAATTTGTTCCAGGGACAGGCCGCCAGACAATCGTCGCATCCATAGATCCGATTCCCCAGCTTGGCGCGCAGTGCCTCGTCGATCGGGCCCCGATGTTCAATCGTAAGATATGAAATACAGCGTCGCGCATCCAGCTGATAGGGCGCAGGAAATGCATCTGTCGGACAGGCTGCCACACAAGATCTGCACGACCCGCAATGGTCCCGCTCGGCCTCATCAACAGGCAGATCAAGTGTGGTGAAGACAGACCCGATAAAGGCCCAGTTGCCCCAATCCCGACTGACTAGATTTGTGTGTTTCCCCTGCCAGCCAAGTCCCGCGGCCTGCCCCAAAGGTTTCTCCGGCACCGGCGCTGTGTCCACAAACACCTTCACACCGGCAGTTTCACCGTCGCCCGCAGCCTCGGCAATCAGCCAGCGCGCCAACCGCTTCAAGCGCTTTTTGACGAGGTCATGGTAATCCTTGTTGCGCGCATAGACAGAAATCGCCGCACGATCTGCCTGTCCGATCACCTCCATCGGATCAACATCAGGTGTGTAGCTTTCGGCCAGCATGATCACGGATTTCGCCTCTGGCCACAGCTGGGCCGGGTCACCACGCCAATGAGAGCGTTCCTCCATCCAGCCCATCTGCCCATGATACCCGGCCTCCAGAAACGCCTTCAGGCGGCCTGGCACCTCCGGCACGTCCCATGGGCGGCAGATCCGGCACGCCACAAAGCCTTCAGCGAGGGCCTGCGCAACCAACCTGTCCTTGATGCTGGAAATCTCGGTCATCTGGCTAGAAATATCCTCGGGGGTGCATTGCGCCCCAAGGGCGCAAGAGGGGGCAGACAGCCCCCTTACCCACGCCTATCAGAAATCCAGGTCGGCGTAATGGGCCGGCGGGCTGAAACCGGGGATCTGATCGGCAAGGATCGAGCGAAAGGCCGGGCGCGATTTGATCTTGGCGTACCAATCCTTAACCACCGCCGAACGGTTCCAATCCACGTCCGAAATATAGTCCAGCGACGACAGATGAGCCGCGGCTGCGAAATCCGCCAATGTCATTTGATCGCCCGCCAACCAACGGCGGTGATCCAGCAGCCAGGCCAGATAGTCGAGGTGGTATTTGATTGCACGGGCGCCCGCTTTGACGTTGCCGCTGTCAGGATAGCCCTGCCCTGTCACCTTTTTGTTCACCCGCTCATAGAGCAGTTTGGAGGTGACCTCATGGTGGAATTTGTCGTCGAACCAACTGACCAGACGACGCACCTCATAACGGCCTTCGGGGTCGCTCGGGATCAGCGACGGGTCCGGGCGGGTTTCTTCCAGATATTCGCAGATCGCCGCGCTTTCGGCCATCAGCTTACCATCGAGACGGATTACCGGAACTTTAGCAGCAGGGTTGCGGCGCAGGAAATCCGCCTCTTGTTCCCAGTAACGCTCCTCAACCAGCTCAACCTCGATCCGCTTTTCGGCCAGAGACAGGCGCACTTTGCGACAAAAGGGGGAAAGGGGCACATGATAGAGGCGGGCCATGGAACTGCGGGTCTCCTGTAGCAGATGGCTGGGGTCAGACAGCAATGCCCCGAAGCGACAGAAGTTTCAATCCTCGAAACAGGCCGCACGGCCATCTGCGCGAATGGTGGCCGCACCATCCATGATCTGGGCTGCCCGTTTGCGCATAAATGCGCTGGGTTTCGCAGCGGATCGCTCCTTGGGGTTGGGCAATACGGCCGCCAATAACGCTGATTGTCTGCGACTAAGCTCATCCGGGCCGATACCGAAATAATGTCGTGCGGCAGCTTCGGCGCCAAAAACACCTTCGCCCATTTCGGCAACATTCAGATAAACCTCAAGAATCCGTTTCTTCGTCCAGACAGCCTCAACCATCGGGGTCATCAGCGTTTCCAGTGCCTTGCGAAACCAACTGCGGCCCTGCCAGAGAAAGACATTCTTCACCACCTGCTGCGAAATAGTCGAGCCGCCGCGTTGACCACCGTCAGCGATTGCAGCGCGAATGGCCTGTGCATCCAGCCCCCAATGCTGGCAGAACCGGGCATCCTCTGCCGCGACAACCGACCGCCCCAGCGCCGGTGCGATATGTTCGATCGGCACCCACTCACGATCAACATCCCCAAGGCGGCGATATTCGGACCAGATCGTATGGGTGGTTGGCGGGTTGATCACCGAAAACAGAAGGATCGGCAGTAGGGTCACAACGAGAAAACCCAAAGCAGCCCGTCCCAACCAGCGCCGCAACAGGCGACGGGGCGAGAGCTTTGCGCGGACCTTGCCTTTCGCAGTTGCCTTGCTGCGGAGTTTGCCCTTGGTCGAGGATTTGCTTGCCCCGGATGATTTTTCTGCCTTCGCCATAAGGTCTCTATACGGCAGAGATCAGGCTTGCTCCAACCGGGAAATCCCTTCGCCCGCAAGAGATTGCCCAGCCGCGGTGTCCAGATGTGAAAAGGCCCCGACCACAGCAGCGGTCGGAGCCCATCCAAGGCACATGCAGAGGAGGTGGCGGGGCCTATTCCGCCGGAACGGCTGTAGCCTCAAGCGTCAGAGGCTGCGGCAGCTTGTTCAACATCTCTGTCGGACAGATTTGCAGGAAGTTGCCTTTTTCATTGTCCCAATGTTGCAGGATTTCAGCGGCTTTGCGGCTGCCGGTTTCTTCCAGATGGCGTTCGATCAGACCTTTCAGCTGATCTTCCCAATGGGCGACGGTCACCGCACAGGTCACCAAAGACTCCATGTTCATCATGGTTTCGGCCTTGCACTCGGGATCGTAGATATAGGCCATGCCGCCGGTCATGCCTGCACCGAAGTTGGCACCAATGGAGCCGAGGATTACCGCGATACCACCGGTCATATATTCACAGCCACAGGCGCCACAGCCCTCGACCACCACGCTCGCGCCGGAGTTACGGACGGCAAAGCGTTCACCGGCACGACCCGCTGCAAACAGGTAGCCATCGGTCGCACCATAGAGAACAGTGTTCCCGACGATGGTGTTTTCGCTCGCATTCAGCGGCGACGCCATCGGCGGGCGCACGACGATGGTACCGCCGGACAGACCCTTACCGACATAGTCATTGGCATCACCGGATACTTCCAGCTTCAAACCCGGTGCGGCAAAGGCACCCAGCGACTGTCCCGCAGAGCCTTGCAGCTTCACCGTCAGGTGATCGGATTGCAGCGTGTTGCGCATACCAAAGTTGCGGACAATGTGGCTGGAGGTACGGGTGCCGACGGTCCGATGTGTGTTCTGTACCGCATAGGACAGCTGCATCTTCTCGCCGTCCTGCAGGAAGCGGGCGGCGTCACGCACAATTTCCTTGTCCAACGTATCAGACACTGCGTTGCGGTCCTTATCGCGGTTGTAGACGATATTGGCAGAGCCATCGACGGTGATCAGCAGCGGATTCAGGTCCAGATCATCCAGATGCGCAGAGCCACGGGATACCTGTGCCAGAAGGTCTGCCCGACCGATCACCTCATCCAGCGACCGCGCGCCGATGGAGGCGAGGATTTCCCGCACCTCCTGCGCATAGAAAGTGATCAGGTTCACGACCTTATCTGCATTACCGGTGAACTTGTCGCGCAGGGCCTCATCCTGGGTACAGACCCCCACAGGGCAGGTGTTGGACTGGCACTGGCGCACCATGATGCAGCCCATGGCAATCAACGCCGCGGTCCCGATGCCGTATTCCTCGGCCCCCAGCATTGCGGCCATCACAATATCGCGCCCGGTGCGCAATCCGCCGTCGGTGCGCAGTGTCACCCGCTCGCGCAGGTTGTTCATCGCCAGCACCTGATGCGCCTCGGTCAGGCCCATCTCCCACGGCAGGCCCGCATATTTGATCGAGGTCGCAGGCGACGCCCCGGTGCCGCCGTTGTGGCCCGAGATCAGGATGACATCCGCCTTTGCCTTGGCAACGCCGGCGGCAATGGTGCCAACACCGGAGGAGGCCACCAGTTTCACCGTCACCTTGCAGCGCGGGTTGATCTGCTTCAGGTCGTAGATCAGCTGCGCGAGATCCTCGATCGAATAGATATCGTGGTGCGGCGGCGGCGAAATCAGGGTCACGCCTTTGGTGGAGTGGCGCAGGCGGGCAATGAGGTCGGTAACCTTCATCCCCGGCAACTGACCGCCCTCGCCGGGCTTGGCGCCTTGAGCCACCTTGATCTCCAGCTCTTCACACTGGTTCAGATATTCCGCAGTCACGCCAAACCGACCCGACGCCACCTGCTTGATCTTGGCAGACGGGTTGTCGCCGTTCGGCTCCGGCACGAAATGCGCCGGATCTTCGCCCCCCTCGCCACTGTCGGACTTGGCACCGATTCGATTCATGGCCACGTTCAGGGTCTTGTGCGCTTCGGGGCTCAGCGCGCCCAAACTCATACCCGGCGTCACAAACCGCTTACGGATCGAAGTGATCGATTCAACTTCCTCGATCGGCACCGGCTTACCCAGCGGCTTCACCTGCAGCAGATCGCGCAGATGGATCGGCGGGTTCGACTGCATCTTCGCCGAATACTGCTTCCACAGCTCAAACGAGGCACGGTTGCAGGCCATCTGCATCATATGCATGGAGGTCGCTTCCCACGCATGGGTCTCACCGGATTTGCGGGCTTTGTAGAACCCTCCAATGGGCAGAACGTCCTGACCGTTATCCCATGCCTTGGCGTGGATCTCTTCCAGTTTGCTCTGGATGCCGGTCACACCGATGCCCGAAATTCGGCTGGTCATGCCAGGGAAGAACTCGGCGCACATGGCACGGGAGAGACCCACCGCCTCAAAGTTGAGACCGCCGCGATAGGAGGAAATCACCGAGATACCCATCTTCGCCATGATCTTCAGCAGACCTTGGTCGATGGCCTCGCGGTAGCGGGCGACATTCTCGGTCAGGCTACCATCCAGCAAGCCGCGATCAATCCGGTCGGCCAGCGAATCCTCCGCCAGATAGGCGTTCACCACAGTGGCACCACAGCCGATCAGAACCGCAAAATAATGCGGGTCAATACACTCGGCGGAGCGCACATTGAGAGAGCAGAAGGTCCGCAGCCCCTTGCGGGTCAGATGCGAATGCACGGCAGACGTCGCCAGAATCATCGGCATCGCCACCCGGCCCTCACCCGAATGCTGATCGGTCAGAACAATATGGCCGGCACCGGAGCTGACAGCCTCTTCCGCCTCGGCACGGATCCGAGCAAGGGCTGCGTTGAGCGATCCCTGACCAGGGGCAAAGCTACAGTCGATTTCTGCCAGCGGCGCGTTCAGGTTCTGAACCAGTTCGTCCCACTGGGAATTGCCGACAAAGGGGCTTTCCAGCACGATGATTTCGGTTTGAGAGCTGTCTTCATCCAGCACATTCTTGAGGTTACCAAAGCGGGTTTTCAGCGACATCACGCGAAATTCGCGCAAGGAGTCGATGGGCGGGTTGGTCACCTGAGAGAAATTCTGACGGAAGAAATGGCTCAACGGGCGGTACATTTTCGACAAGACGGCAGAAGGCGTGTCATCGCCCATGGAGGCAAGGGTTTCCTTGCCATCCTCAGCCATCGGCGCAAGGATCTGCTCCAGCTCTTCGATGGTATAGCCGGCAGCAATCTGACGACGGCGCAGCTCATCTCCGCTGAACAGCGGCTTTTCGGTGGCTGTGGCAAGCGTACTGTCCAGATCGTTGATCTTCTTCACCCAATCACCAAACGGCAAGGCCGAGGCCAGTTTGTTCTTGATCGCGGTGTCGTGGAACAGCTTGCCCTTTTTCATGTCGACAGCCAGCATCTGACCCGGACCAAGCGCGCCCTTTTCGACGACAGTGGCCTCGTCAATCGGCACCATGCCAGCCTCGGAACCGGCAATCACCAACCCATCCCCGGTCACGACATAGCGCATCGGGCGCAGGCCGTTACGGTCGAGACCAGCACAGACCCAGCGACCATCGGTCATTGCCAGTGCGGCGGGGCCATCCCAGGGCTCCATCACGGAGTTGCAGTAGGAATACATGTCACGCCAGGCCTGCGGCAGTTCCACCGCCTGTTTGGACCAGCTTTCGGGCACCATCATGGTCTTGGCCATCGGTGCCGAACGGCCCGCCCGCACCAGAACCTCAAACACCGAATCCAGTGCCGCAGAGTCAGATGACCCGCTTGCAACGATCGGTTTGATGTCCTCGGCGTAGTCCCCAAAGGTCGAAGAGGCCATGCGGATCTCATGGCTCTTCATCCAATTCATATTGCCCTTCAGCGTGTTGATCTCGCCGTTGTGGGCCAACATGCGGAACGGCTGGGCCAGCCACCACTGCGGAAACGTATTGGTAGAGTAACGCTGGTGATAGATCGCAAAGGCGCTCTCAAACCGTTCATCCATCAGATCGGGGTAGAACACGGCGACCTGCTCGGCCAGCATCATGCCCTTGTAGATGATTGAGCGGCAGGACAGCGACGCGATATAAAGTTGTCCAACCTGCGCGGCAGCGGCGGCTTTCTCGATCCGGCGACGAATCACATAAAGCTCGCGCTCAAAGGTTTCCTCATCCACGCCTTTGGAATTGGAGATCAGGATCTGCTCAATCTCGGGGCGGGTCGCGTTTGCCTTTTCCCCCAGACAGGTGACATCCACCGGCACATGGCGCCAGCCATAGATGTAATAGCCCATCCGCAGAACTTCGCTTTCCACGATGGTCCGGCAGCGTTCCTGTGCTCCAAAATCAGTACGCGGCAAGAAGACCTGACCAACCGCCATCAGCTGATCTTCACGCGGCTCGTGGCCGGTGCGGCGAACCTGATCATAGAAGAACGGTGCCGGAATCTGCACGTGAATGCCGGCGCCATCGCCGGTCATGCCGTCGGCATCAACCGCCCCCCGGTGCCAGATCGCTTTCAGCGCGTCGATGCCAGCCTCAACCACCTTGCGGCTGCGTTTGCCGTTGACCGAAACAACAAGGCCAACACCGCAGGAAGAATGCTCTTCTTCTTCCGCATAGAGACCGTTTTCAGCCATCCACTGACGCTTTGCCTCTTCGGCGCGTACCCATTCTGCATCATATTTTGTCATGTCTTACTCCCGTTCCGGTGGGCGGCCCCTTGGGGGCGGCACCTGCCCGGTAGAATATCTGTCTTACTCGGCGGCCATGCTGCTGGCGGCGGTGTTGAAACGGCTCAGGATTGCCTCGGCACAGTCGCGCCCATCCTTGATGGCCCAGACGACCAGCGAGGCACCGCGCACGATGTCACCTACTGCGTAGACGCCATCCAGCTCGGTCGCGCCGGTCTGGAACGTCGCCTTGACGGTGCCCCAGCGGGTCACTGGCAGTTCCGGCTGATCCCACAGTGTCGGCAGATTCTCGGGCTCGAACCCAAGCGCCTTGATCACCAGATCAGCGGGCTCAATATAATCGGCACCTTCGATCACTTCCGGGGCTTGACGGCCAGAGGCATCAGGCTGACCCAGGCGCATTTTCTGCACCATCACACCTGCAACCTTGCCGCCGTCATCGGTGAAACCTTTGGGCGCCGACAGCCATTCAAACACCACGCCTTCTTCCTCGGCGTTCTGGGTTTCGCGCTGCGAGCCCGGCATATTGGCGCGGTCACGGCGATAGAGACATTTCACCGAGGTTGCGCCTTGACGAATAGACGTCCGTACGCAGTCCATCGCAGTGTCACCACCTCCGATCACCACAACACGCTTGCCATCAGCGTTGAGGGTGCCGTTGTCGAACTCTTCGATGCTGTCGCCGAAGTTCGACGCCTTGTTGGACACAGTCAGGAAATCAATCGCCTTTACGATCCCGGTGGCACCGGAACCCGGCATTTCCAGATCGCGGGACTTGTAGACACCTGTAGCGATGATCACCGCATCATGTTTGGCGCGGATGTCATCAAAGGAAATATCCTGACCCACGTTGCAGTTCATCACGAACTCAACACCGCCATCCGCCAGCAGCTGATTGCGGCGCATCACGACGTCTTTTTCCAACTTGAAGCCAGGAATGCCGTAAGTCAGCAGACCACCGGCGCGATCGTAGCGATCATAGATGGTGACCTTCACACCAGCGCGACGCAGCATGTCCGCCGCGGCCAGCCCCCCCGGGCCTGCGCCAATGATACCAACAGATTCGCCACGCTCATGCGCCGGTTTGATTGGCTGCACCCAACCTTTGTCCCAGGCCGTGTCGGTGATGTATTTTTCAACCGCGCCGATGGTGACCGTACCATGACCCGATTGTTCGATCACACAATTGCCTTCGCATAGACGGTCCTGCGGACAAATCCGACCGCAGATTTCCGGGAACGTATTGGTAGCCTGGCTGGTCTCATACGCCTCTTGCAGGCGACCCGTGGCGGTCAGGTGCAGCCAGTCGGGGATATTGTTATGTAAAGGGCAATGCGACTGGCAGTAGGGCACACCACATTGGCTGCAGCGGCTGGCCTGTTCTTCAGCCTTGGCGGCCGCGAATTCGGCATAGATTTCGTCGAAATCTTCCCTGCGGTCTTCTGCGGCCCGTTTGCTGGGCATGTCGCGGTCGATCTGCACGAATTTGAGCATCGGTTGCTTGGCCACGGGGCGGACTCCATGTTGGGCTGGCTGCGATAAATGAGTGATCGGAGCGGAGCGAATTAAAAGTCAACTATACTGACCTAATATGGCAGCAGTTATGTTCTGATACCGTCCTGAGCGAAAATGTACAGTAATTTTAGGTCCACTTCGGACCAATTTGTTGCGATGGCCAATGAAATCAACGGATTTACACGCCCGCCGTTCTTTGCCATCCCTGCGGGATCCCTAATCGGACCAACATAATGCCCCTCTTTCAGCTGATCCTTATCGCCCTGATTCAGGGCATCACCGAATTTCTGCCGGTGTCTTCGTCCGGCCATCTGATTCTGCTGCCAGGGCTTACAGGGTTGGAAGATCAGGGGCAGGTGATCGACGTCGCCGTCCATGTGGGCACGCTGGCGGCGGTGGTGCTGTTTTTTTGGCAGGACGTGCGCACAGGGCTGATCGGCCTGCCACGCGCCCTGGCCGGACGGCTGGACACACCTGGCGCCCAGCTGGCCATGGGGTTAATCGTTGCGACTATTCCAACCGTTTTGTTCGGGGCATTTCTGCATTTCAGCGGGTTGAGCGATGCCCTGCGATCCATGAAAGTGATTGGCTGGACGATGCTGGGTTTTGGCATCGTACTTTATATGGCGGATCGCTATGGGCGAATACATAAGCAAAGCAGCGACTGGCACCTGCGTGATGCGCTGATCATGGGGCTATGGCAGATGCTGGCGCTAATCCCTGGCACATCCCGGTCTGGCATCACCATCACTGGCGCGCGCCAGCTGGGCTATACCCGGATGGATGCAGCGCGGATTTCGATGCTTATGTCGATCCCGACCATCGTCGCATCAGCCGTACTATTGGGGACAGAAGTCGCGATAGAGGCCAAACCAGCAGTGATTCGCGATGCTGTGATTGCCGCAGCGCTGGCCATGATAGCAGCCCTTGGGGCGTTGACACTAATGATGCGACTGCTGCGAACGGTCAGTTTTACACCCTATGTCATCTACCGGGTGATCCTGGGCACGATCCTCCTGATGATCGCCTACCAAACCTGATACCGCCGCCCCTCAGTCAAACATAAAAAGCGCAGGACACGCCTGCGCTTTCCACTCAGAATGTGAGACAGATCAGAGGTCGTTACGCAGATTGCGCGCGGAATCCATGATGTCATCATACTGGCCGGATGGGCGGAATTTCCACAAGTAGTCGGGCAAAACCGACGCCAGCGAAACCGGACGAATCCCAAGCGCATCAAACCCCTTGGCGCTACCGCCAACCACATTGTCGGTAGCGAGGTTCTTAAGCTGATCGCGGGTCAGCATCTTGTTCTCAATCAGCTGGAAGCTAACGTATTGCAGTACATCAAAACCCAGCGCGACCAGCTTGGCAATCGGGCCCGGCAGCGACAGCACCAGCCGGCGACGGTTGATCACCTCCAGCATCTGCTGCATCAGCGCCCCAAAGCTTTTCACCTCCGGGCCGCCCAGCTCATAGATACCCGGCTTTGCCCGCCCCAAGACACCAGCAACCGCCGCCTTGGCGACATCATCAACGTAAACCGGCTGGAATTTGGTATCAGCGTGGGCAATAGGCAGGGTCGGCGACAGGCGCGTCATCGCCGCAAATCGGTTGAAGAACTGGTCCTCGACACCAAAGATGATCGATGGACGCAAGATAACCGCATCGGGCATATACTTCAGAACAGCTGCCTCGCCGGCCGCTTTGGTCTGGGCGTAGTCGCTATCGCCCTCCTTGCTGGCGCCAATCGCCGACATGTGGACCAATGTGGAAATGCCTTGGCTTGCAGCAAGTCGCGCCACCCGCTCCGGCCCTTCGGCCTGAATTGCATCAAAGGTGTTTTTTCCCGTCTCATTCAGGATGCCAACGCAGTTCACCACGGCGTCTGCGCCCTGCATCACCGCTGCGACAGAGGCGTCATCGCGAATGTTGCACAGCACTGGCTCCACCTGTCCCGGTGTGCCGTAGGGCTTCACATACATCGCTTCATTCGGGCGACGCACGGCGACCCGCACCCGCCAGCCTTCTTTGGCCATGCGACGTGCGATGTAACGACCGACGAAACCGGATCCACCATAGATCGTGACCAGTTTGGACATCTTTTGGCTCCTACATTAGCTGTTGATCCGATTTACCGCCCCCAGCCCCTTGGAACAAGGCGCAAATCGACCCAAGTTGCCGCAATGTCCCACAGGTTGATTAACCTGCGATTTAGTTGCCCGCGATAAGCTGCCCAGACAAGGACAGGGTATGAACCCGGACAACATCAGGCAGATCGGAGCACGTGCGAAATGATCACCGAACACGACAAAGGGTTGATACGCAGTAGTGTTGAAAGCGAACGTATGGATCTCAGCCTGTTCGTATCACGCTTCTATAAAAGGTTTTTTGAAAGCTGCCCGGACACCCGTAAACTCTTTCCAGACGACATCGCCCTTCAAGAAGACAAGCTGCTGACATCGCTGATGCATATCATCGAGGCGCTTGATCATCCTGAAAAACTGAGCGCCATCCTGAAACAGCAAGGAGAGAGACATCGTGCGATCCAGATCTCAGACCAACACTTCAACAGCTTCATCCAAAGCTTCACAGGAGCGTTAGCAGAAACGCTTGGCCCCGACTGGACCGCAGAAGTGCGCGACGTCTGGATAGTTTTTCTGACAGATGTTGTGCAGACAATGAATTTTTTGAAACCAAACTAGAGCAGTTCGAACGCTTGGCGATCTATCCCTGCGCACCGCGTTCCCAGCCGTAAATTTTTCGTTTGACGCCCCCGATACTTCTGATTATACGCCCCACACGACACCTGCCCAGGTGGCGGAATTGGTAGACGCGCTAGCTTCAGGTGCTAGTGTCTGTATGGACGTGGAGGTTCGAGTCCTCTCCTGGGCACCAAAATCAACCCCCAAAAATCAATATTATAAGATTTTAAGGGGATTTTGTCGTTTTGATCTCTCAAACTGCCCCACACTATAGTTTCGCATCCCGATCAGAATATACTCGCTAAAGCTGTGAGAATGGAGATCAAAGCGACAGGCGAAACCTCCGCACACACTGGCTGCGAAATGCTCCTCTCGACGAGAGCCTGACAATTCCAAACCATCCTCGACGCCAGCACCACCCAATAAACAAGGCACGCCCCAGAACCGCTTTCTCTGCGGTATCACCGCCGATTCTGTCAAAACCCGCGCCAACGCTTGAGCAGCAGAAGGAATGGGTGTTGGCACGTTTCGGCAAAGTCGATGACTTCGGTAGCGGCTTCGTACATGCCGATCAGATGCCCTACAGCGACCGCCAGAAAGTGACTCCGCGTATCGAAATGGCGCTCATGATGACCGCCATGCACATTGTGCTCATCCGCGATCCACGTTGTCTGGATACCTTTTTCGATTTCCACCCGCATGAAATCGATCAGGATCTCCATGTCACGCAAAAATAGCTCAGTGAGCAAAGCATCCGCATGCAGTTGGCGCTTCGGGCCGAGATGCTTCTGAGGTATCAGCCCGTTCGGCGCATCGCCGGTTGAGGCCATTTCTCCAAAATATCTGAGGTCGCCCCTGGCTTCAGAGCCGATACGGCGAAGAGCAGCATTTGTCCGAGTTTCCCATTCAGCCCGCATTCTCTGAATTTCCTCAGGTCCAGTCTTGATGTTGTCCAGACATCTGACTTTTGCGCCAAACCCGCCGTTCACATCATCCTATTCACGGGTCGAGACCAGGATGTGTGCATGAAAGTTGAGGTTGGTACGTATTGGAACGGACATGATGTGCAGGTATCCACAGCCGGCATGTCGTATATTTCCAAAACAACGCGGCAGCCTCCAATGGCGGCGATGATGGCGATGTCTGACGCTTCCTGTTCTACACCTTCAAGAACACGATCTTTGACCAAGCGATTACGGATCCAAGTCTCTCGCAGTGGCAGCTTCTTGCGGGTCTGATCTGCAGGGTCATATATTTGTTTTTTGACCTTCATCCCTACCAAGACGTTGTTTCGCTTGCTCCACGGCAACCGAATGTCCTTGAAGTGCGTGTCGATCATTTGGCGAACATAGCGGATTTGCTTGTTGGCATAATTCGCGGCGCTGCCGGGCGCTCTTGTCCCGAATCTCCGCCTCCTTCAGGATCGGCATGCGCAGCGCCGTCTCATGAATCAAGACATCAGGTAGATAGATTGTCCCGAGTCCCGCAGACGAAGACGGATCCACATCAGTCAAGGCTTCGATCCGGCTCAACAACTGTTCGACGGGACCGGAGATCAAATCCTCCATCGAACAGAACCTCATACCCCAATCTTTCAAGATATCCATCGAGGCATCAAAGATCACTCGAGTATCCGCGACTAAGCCGGCACGTTTTGCTTGCCACTCTGCAAAAAGAGCCATCCGGACGGTCGCCGCGCGCGCAGCCGCTTCGGTGGGGTCCCGCGTCTTCAAAGACCGATTGATTTCGGCAAGTGGCTCGACATCAGCGAACTCTTTCGGAACCCGCACCCGAAAGTAGTATGTCCTGCCCCGCAGTTCGACATGGTTTGCAGTTTTGGTCGGCAAAAAGGTTGCCCCACATTCTGCCCCACTCGGAAGCTCCATCCGTGGCCGAGCGGAGTAAATTGTTCCGAGAAATTAGGAGCTTCCGTTGGCCGAGGGAAAAATTACTTTTTCCTTCAGGTCTGCATCTCCTGGGCACCAAAATTGTCGGCACCTTTTCCGAAAAAAACTCAAATCAAACATACGTGCAATAAGCGCCTGCTAGTGGATCTTCCTGTCGCGCGGCATGCCGCTTTGCGCGCTCTTCGGTCACCCGTAAGAGCGTGGACATACGGCAATCTGGTGATGCGCATTTTCCGTTTGACGCCCCCGATTCTTGTGCTTATACGCCCCACCACGACACCTGCCCAGGTGGCGGAATTGGTAGACGCGCTAGCTTCAGGTGCTAGTGTCCGTATGGACGTGGAGGTTCGAGTCCTCTCCTGGGCACCAAAATCCCGATAAATATGTAACTTGTGATCACCCGGCCTGAAAAGGCTGGTTGGCGATGTTTCGCCCCCAAAACCCTCTCTTATGCCCGACCATTGTGCCGCACGGCACCAATCAAACTGCGGTGAGAGTTGAGTTTGCCCCTCGGAAGTCCTATCTCGGTGCCAAACCCGCTGCATCGCAAGACAAAGGATCCTGTCTCTTGGCCAATCACCTCTATCAAAACGACTTGCCCGACGGGCTCGATCTGGGGCCGGTGGTCGCGATCGACTGCGAGACAATGGGGCTCAACCCGCATCGGGATAGGCTCTGTGTCGTCCAGCTGTCGGGCGGTGACGGCAATGCCCACATGGTGCAGATCGCCAAAGGGCAGACCGGAGCGCCCAATCTTTGCGCGATGCTGGAGGACTCCAAGGTTCTGAAATTGTTTCATTTTGGCCGGTTCGATATTGCCGCGATGTATCATGCCTTTGGCGCATTGGCTGCCCCGGTGTATTGTACCAAGATCGCCAGCCGTCTGGTGCGGACCTATACGGATCGCCATGGGCTGAGAAACCTGACGCAGGAGCTGATCGGCGTGGATATTTCCAAACAACAGCAGATGAGCGACTGGGGCGCAGCCCAGCTGAGCGACGCACAGCTTGATTATGCCGCCTCCGACGTGCTGCACCTACACCGTTTGCGTGCCGCTCTGGACAAACGCCTGGATCGCGAAGGCCGCAGTGGAATGGCCCAAGCTTGCTTCGATTTCCTGCCAATGCGGGCCAAGTTGGACCTCGCGGGTTGGTCTGACACCGACATTTTTGCGCACTCATGAGCAGCGCAGAGATATTCCTCGACACCGCGCGGCAGGTGATCACCGATGAGGCCCGCGCCCTGGATGCATTGGCTGAGGGGCTGGACGCACGGTTTGCAGATGCTGTGGATCTGGTTCTAAAAGCCGAAGGGCGCATCATCGTAAGCGGGATCGGGAAATCCGGCCATATCGGGCACAAGATCGCCGCGACTCTGGCCTCAACCGGGACACCTGCATATTTTGTACACCCCGCCGAGGCAAGCCACGGCGATCTTGGCATGCTTTCCAAGGGCGATGTGGTGCTGGCAATTTCCAACTCTGGCGAGGCGCCAGAGCTGGCCAATCTTTTGTCTTTCACCCGCCGTTTTGGCATTCCGCTCATTGGTCTCTCCAGCCGAATGGACAGTACCTTGATGAAAGAGGCAGACGTTCATCTGGAAATCCCCGCCCTGGGCGAGGCCTGCGGGTTTGGTATGGTGCCATCAATTTCAACCACTCTGACGTTGGCGATGGGCGATGCACTGGCCATTGCACTGATGAAGCATCGCGATTTCCGACCGGAAAATTTCCGCGCCTTCCATCCAGGTGGCAAACTCGGCGCACGGCTGTCCAGGGTTGATGATCTGATGCACCACGGTAAGGCCCTTCCGCTTGTCACGGCAAGCACGCCGATGTCCGAAGCGCTGATTGAGATAAGCCAAAAAGGCTTTGGCGTTGCCGGGGTAACAGGCGATGATGATGCCCTGTTGGGTATTATCACCGACGGCGACCTGCGGCGCCATATGGATGGCCTGCTGGACAAAACCGCCGCCGAGGTGATGACGCACACCCCGACCACAATTGCCCCCGGCTCTCTGGCTGAAGAAGCCGTGGCAATCATGAATAATCGCAAAATCACCTGTCTCTTTGTCGTTGCTCCAGATGAGGGCGCGCAGGGGCCCGCCGGTTTGCTGCATATTCACGACTGCCTACGCGTCGGTCTGGGATAAGGGGGTCGTGCGGACCATGGACGGCTATTCACGCCTTGTGGCCTATTTAAAGGTCCTCTTGCCGCTGACGGCGCTGGCGCTGATGTCGACCATGTTCCTGATTTCGCGCGGAGTGGACACCGAAGCGGTTGTTCCTTTTGCCCAGCAAGACCTGCAGGATCGCACCCGCGGTCAGCAGATCACCGCGCCGTTTTATTCTGGCACCACGGCCAAGGGTGACGAAATCATGGTAACCGCAAAATCGGCACGACCTGGCAGCGCGAGCTCCCCCGCAACGGCTCTCAATCTGGAGGCTGAAATCCGCATGGTCGAAGGCGGAAGCTTTTTCATGAGCTCGGATACTGGCGCCCTACGTCCTGACAAGGATATCGCAAACTTTCGCGGTGATGTTGAAATCCTGACAAGCGATGGGCTGAAAGTCACCACAGATGCGCTGAATGCGGCCCTGAACGGTGTACGCGCGGACAGTCCAGGGCCGGTTCAGGCCAGCGGTGCGTTTGGCGCGCTGACGGCTGGTGCCATGCAGATCGACACAAAAACCGAGGACGGGCCGGTACATATGGTTTTCAACAAAGGGGTCAAGCTGCTATACGACCCGCAACAATCGGAAAGATAACCTGTGTTGTATCTGCGTGTTTTGATGTTCTGCCTGCCAATGGCCCTGTTTTCGACCGGGCTATCCGCACAAGTTGCCTCGATTGCATTTGGCGCGGTTAAGGCCGATCCATCGCAACCGGTCGAGGTCACGGCCGATACACTGGATGTGAACCAAGCAGATGGATCAGCGCGCTTCGTCGGTAATGTTGTTATCATTCAGGGCGTTATGCGCCTGTCGGCAAATAACGTACTGGTGATCTATAAACAGGATGAGAGCGGCAAAACCGGCGTTGAGCGACTGGAAGCCACAGGCAGTGTGATCCTCGTGAATGGACCCGATGCAGCGGAGGCTGAAAAGGCGGAATATACAATTGATTCCGGCACGATTGTGATGACCGGCAACGTTTTGCTCAGTCAGGCAACAGGCACGCTAACCTCGAACCGCTTGGTGGTAGACCTCACCTCTGGCACGGCTAGCCTGTCTGGTCGTGTCAAAACCATCCTTAACGGTGGTGAGAATTGATGACAGCGCCAGATCTAACCGTGACCGTGGGGTCTTCTGGGCTGCGCATCGAAAAGCTGCGCAAATCCTATAGTAAGAAAGTTGTAATCCGTGACGTCTCCATGTCGCTGGACCGGGGCGAGGTTGTGGCGTTGCTTGGCCCCAATGGGTCAGGCAAGACGACCAGCTTTTATGCAATTGCTGGTCTGGTTTTTCCTGAGGCGGGCACCGTCACGATAGACGGGCAAAATGCGACCACGCTACCAATGTATCGTCGGGCCCGCATGGGCATCGGATACCTGCCGCAAGAAATGTCTATTTTTCGAGGTCTGTCGGTCGAAGACAACATCTCCTCAGTATTAGATATCGCGGTAAAACATGCACATAAGCGGCGCGAACGGCTTGAGGAATTGCTGTCAGATTTTTCCATCGAGCATCTGCGACGAGCGCCCGCTCTTGCCCTTTCGGGAGGTGAGCGTAGGCGGGTAGAAATTGCGCGCTGCCTTGCCGCTGACCCCAAATATTTGCTGCTCGATGAACCTTTTGCCGGTGTCGATCCCATTTCGGTTGGCGACATTCGCCATCTGGTCGGCGATCTGAAGAAACGCGGCATAGGCGTTCTGATCACCGACCACAATGTGCGCGAAACCCTCGAAATCGTCGACCGCGCCTATATTCTTCATGACGGCAAAGTGCTGATGTCTGGCACCCCCTCCGAAGTGGTCGAGAACGAAAACGTCCGACGTGTCTATCTTGGCGACAATTTTCGCATCTCCTGACTGCAGCAGTCAGCCTAGGCGCTTGTCCTACGCTAACATTTTGCGACCTTCCCACCACGCGAACTGCGCAGCCTCCTCATATTTGGGTAACCGATTGACGCGGATTTGCATTGACTCTCCCGCCCGGTTGGCATCGAATTGACCCATGGCAAACCCGCAGTCCGATGCTGTCCTCGCTCCAGCCTTGTTACCAAGGCCCAGACGAATGCAATCGACTGTCTTGCCTAAATCCCACTTTCAAAACTGAACGATAGCAGCCGGGCTTGGCCCGAACTGGGTTTTGAAGGTCTATTTGTGAAGGAGATCACATGCGTTACCAAATCAGCGGAAAACAGATCGACATTGGCGAAGCGTTGCAATCCCACGTGCAATCGGAGCTTGGAGCGGCGGTCGCGAAATATGCTGAACGTCCCACTGACGCTAATGTTGTCTTTTCGCGGTCTGCGCATGAATATGTTTGTGAAACGACCGTCCATCTATCGACCGGTCTGACAGCGCAAGCAAAAGCGCATGCCACTGAAATATATGCAGCCTTTGAGAGTTGTACCGAGAAAATGGAAAAACAGCTGCGTCGTTACAAACGTCGCCTGAAAGACCATCACCGCGACCGGAGCGAGCCGGTTGAACTCTCCGGCGCAAACTCTTATATCCTCGCCTCTGAAGACGCCGGAACCGAGTCTGAACCAGAATCTTTGCAACCAATCATCGTCGCCGAGATGGAAACGCAAATTCCATCCCTGTCGGTTGGTGAAGCCGTGATGCAAATGGAACTGGCTGGAGCCCCTGTTCTGGTGTTTCGCAAAGAAGGTAAAGACGGTTTGAATGTCGTCTATCGCCGTGAGGACGGAAACATCGGGTGGATCGACCCGTAAACTGTCACGGCGCAAAACGTGAGCTGAGCGGAGCAATTGTAGTATGCAGATTTCTAACATTCTGAAGCCAGAGGCCGTGCGTGTCTTTGGTGCTGCATCCAGCAAAAAGCGCCTGTTTCAGGAGATAGCAGACGTTGCTCAGCTCGCCTATGGGCTGCCCGCGCAACCAACAGTCGAGGCTTTGCTTGATCGCGAAAGCCTTGGCCCCACGGGTGTGGGGCATGGTGTTGCCCTGCCCCATGCGCGGCTTGATGGTTTGGACAAAGTGGTTGGCGTGTTTCTGAAGCTGGATACCCCATTGGAATTTGGTGCGGTGGATCGCCAGCCTATCGACGTTGCATTTGCCCTGTTTGCACCTGAGGATGCCGGTGTTGAGCATCTGAAAGCGCTAGCACTGGTCTCACGGACCCTGCGCGAGCAGAGCTTTTGCACCAAGCTGCGGGCGAACCCGGATCCAGCTACGCTCTATACCATTTTGACCGAGGATCAATCGGTTCAGGCCGCCTGAGGCAGGTTACACCTCAGCTGGTTTCATCTGACCAATCGCCAAATCCGAACAGCAGATAATCGCGCTGATACACAGATGCGATTTGCGCCTCCAGCTCTGTGTCATAGATGTCGCATAAGCTGTATGGCTGATCCGGCGAGGCCGGCGCAATATCAGCCCCCTCTGCACGACCCAGCCATCGCGCAAGATCCGGTAAGGTCGTTGCCAGATCATCCTCGCGCAAGATCAGATCGGGTGATTGTACCGCAGCAAAACCCGCGACGATTTGCGCCTGCGTGGCCCAACCGGCATCGGTGCGAAAGCCTGTCTGTCCGGATAGATTGGCCCCAATCACCTCAATAAAGCGTGCGAAAGCTGCACGGTGCTGATCCCGTGAATATTTCGCATCTGGTTGGTGATTGGGGAGTGGAACCTTGAACTGCCCGCGCAGCAGGTTGCGGATCTGGCGCAAACAGCCCGGCCCCGTCAACAGGATTCGGGTGCAGAAAAAATGATGCAACCGGGCTGCCGGATGTCGCAATACTGTCAGGCTTCGAAATCCGGGGTGGCCCCGTTTCCATTGTCTCAGCTGTTTCTGGTTCATCCTCGTCATTAACGCACCAGCCCCATCTGGCTCTTGCTGTGCCATCCAGTTCAGCACGCTGTCCGTCGGCCCGCCAGTTATCGGAAGATACAGCAAGGGCAGCTGTTGCCCGGCAATATAATCCGGTACTGCAGGCCCGCGCCGCGGTTCAAAATTCGGCGTGCGGGACAGATTGAACCAATCCAACTGCGCCATTGCCTTATCCAGCTCAACCGGGTTTGACACCTTCGCCTCTAGCGATGATGGGTTCTGCGGCTTGAGACTGTCGTCCAGATGCTCCAAGCGCGCCGCAACATTGAGCCATTTAGCCAACCCATTGATAACGTCCAGATCCTGTAGATCCTCGTAGCCCACATAGAACGCCGTCTGGCCTGATTTCTGCAGTCGGTTCAGCAACGTGACCTGGAACTCCTGAAGCGCCGTAACATGCTGTGCAAACTCCTCTGCGTCGACGGTTGCCAGCCCGTCCTTGCGACGTTTCACGTTTGTCAACTTCCACTGACCTGTCGCGCGGGCAATCTTATGCGAGACATAGCTGTCTGCGGGATTGCGTGTCAGGATGATCTTGGCGCACCGCGGATCGTCCAGCATCGCATCCAGCACACGTGGATCATGGTCGTGAAAATACCGAAACCCATTCAAGCCACCCGTTTGGGCCGGAAACTGGGCCAGAAACCCTAAGGCGTCTTTGTCACGCTGATCCTGTGTCCAGCCCAGTGTCGCCTCGCGATTTGGGTAGCTGATGAAATGCGGATTGAAAGCTTCACCATGGCAGGTGACGCCGTCCAGAGCATTCAGGTTGGCCTCCAGAAAATTGGACCCCGTCCGCATCTCGGCAAACACAACAAAATAGTCAAAAGAATGAGGCATGGCTCTTAACGTACCAAATAGGGTTTGCGCGGGGTTTTAGGCATGTTCAGCGGGCCCTGCTCTGCTGGGAAATCTCCCATCAGATAGGGATGCATTCCCTGGTTCTTGAGGTTTTGCAGAAACTGACCAAACCCAGCCAGATCGACCAACGTCGGGGCCGTGTTCAGATGCCGCTGTGCTTGTGAGCCGAATTCATCAAGAATGGTTTGGATCGGCTCCATTGGTGCCTCCACAAACTCTGCCATCGACCAGATCCGCACCCGTGCCTTGACGTATTGGGAACGCAGGATCTCTATATGCTTGGCCTCGATTTGTTGCAGGCGCGCGGCCTCGCGCCGCAATTCTGAAAAGTTCTTGTTGGAACGAAACAACGGCACCGCCCACGCGCCAGAGATCAGCGACACCTGCGCATTCGGATCACGCGCGACCAACCAATTGATCGCCTGATTGTCCCGAGGCCCGAACTGGAAACACTGACGTTCGCCGCGGGTGTTCCAGATCAGGTTGGTTAGAAACCCCTTGGGGTGATAGTCCCGCAGCTTGGCACTGTTGCTAAGGCCACCATTGATCAACGTTTGGCAGTCTGCAAATTGAACACTTTCAGGCGCAAACAGGTGGCCGTGCACCTTGGCACCAGTTACCTGTGTCAGCCAATCTTCGAAATTCTCGAACAGCTCAGCAAACCCCTGAAACATCGAATATGGATTGCAGGTGATACCGTTTTCCAAACCGTTAGCGGGCAGACGGCTTTGCATATATAGTCCGGGCCGCCCCCGTGTGCGCCGCTCGACCGCCTTGGCGAAAATACGGTCGATCTTGCCCGGATTGGGTTCGGTGGATTTCACCATATCCGGGCTATCCATCAGAAAGGCCGAATAGAGCCGATTTGCATGCGGCCAGATCTTGCGGGCAACAAAACAATCCGACCGGCGCAAAAGCTGGAGGTGATCATCATAGAAATTATGCGGCTTGCCTTGAAAATCAAACTTAGACAGCGTCAGGGACCGGCTTTCGATGTTGCTGGAATACAGTCGAACCAAGGTCTGATAATAACTCTCGTCCGGGATCCAGACCTTTTGGAAATAGCGGTCATAGCGCGGCCGCTCAGGGTCTTCCAATATGGCGGACAGGGTCTGTCGTGTCAGGCACCACCATTGGCTGCCCATGTGTGGCACCAACCCCTCTGGGATCTTGCGCCGAATGCCCAGCTTACGCTGCAAGGCGACGTAGCGATCAAAGAGATGTCGCTGTTTCTTCCACGAAAAGGGAAACCGCAGTGTGAACCGTTCTATATCGAGGCCACCGACGGTCCAAGGCACGTCCGCAGTTGTGGCGCTTTCGATGAAATCTGTACGAGGCCTTGCTGCCAAGTAGTCAACCAGATCTGACACCGGACGCAGCGGCAGACACGAACCGGACGCCAGGAACACATGCCGTACCGACGGGTATCTTGCCAACAGCGCATCCGACGCCGACTGTGAGGCAGCGACGATGCCCCAGGTCCCCCACTCACAGCGGTGTCGGCGGGAAAACCGAACCATCGGCTCGTCAGAGAATGCGGCTTTGAACGCAGTGTAGGCCGTTAGCGGCACCTTCTTGTCGACATGCAGAACCACCGGGCAACCACCTGCCACCCAATGGCGCACCACCTGTTCGGCGCGGTCCAGCGCCGTGTGCACCAGCATGACGATGCCAACCGAATTCATGCCCAATTGCCCTTGGACATAAGGCCCAGGATCTCTAGCTGACGCCAGTTGATGTATCTCTCGCTCCACTTGCACCATAGCTCAGGTTGCTTGTTGGGCACCTTGGCGTAGGCCTTGTATTCAGCCGATCCTGCGTAATGCTGGCCACGCAACATCTCCTCCTCTGCCTTGGTAACAAAGGTGTGCAGGAATTTGGTGTGCAGCAAGGCGCCGCTTGCCTTTTCGCCGCCGTCGGTTTCGTAGACATGGTTCAATCCACGCGGTAGCAAGACGTGAGTCGAGCTGACATAGGCGTAACGCCGGTCCCATTTCACCAGCGGAATTTTGTTCAATGCCGGCGCTTTCTTAGGTTGGTCTGCGAAAAAAACCCGCGCCCGAGGTCCACCCTGAATCCAGAGATTGCCATAAATCGGATTGCGTTTGATCGAATAGTTCCCGCTGTCGAACCAATTGGTGATCTCCAGCGGATCCTGCCCAGCGCGATATGGTTCAGCATCAAGCGCACCCTTGGGGTAGACATCGACCAACATCGCAGAAAAGCTCCGGATCGCAGAATTGTCGAGCCAATCCGTCAAGGCACGCAGGGGCCGACTGTCACAAAACGGATAGACAAACAGCTCGTCCGGGTCGACCACCAGCACCCAATGGCCGTGGGCGTAGCGGCGTTTAAGGTGGTTCATCCAGTCGATACCAAACCCGGAATTTTTATAGCTCGCCATTGTGTGCCAGACGGACACGTCCGGCATCCCTCGCAGATAGTCCCTAGTGCCATCAACGGATCCGTTGTCCACAATCAGGAAATGATTGACGCCCAGCTTGCGATAGTACTCGAGGAAGTAAGGCAAGCGGATCTGTTCGTTGCGCACGGTTGCAACCAGCAAGATATCGCCGGGGCGAATGCAATCCGTCTGGTCCTGAACCGCAGACAGCTCGCGGGATTTGCGCATGGCACGCAAAAGGCGACGTTTCCGTCGCAAGCGCATGCGATAAGACTCCCAAAGGCTCAAAACTGCTTCCATCCCCGGCTGCAAGGGTGCCACATCGACCTGTCGTCAAACCGATCTAATACGGCCAGCGACATTCCGCACAATATGCCATGTAACCTATTTGGAAACAATGAATTTGGGATTGACGGCGTTGTTGACAAACCGGTGCGGAAATGGGCGTTCAGCCCCTCTATCGGCATTGATCCAATGCGGTCCGTTCCAGCAGATAGGCGTGGCTTTCGCCCGCCCCATCACGTTCATCTCGCCAGCGACAGTAGGCTGCCATACGCCAGTGATACCACGGCCTCAGCTGGTGATAGCGTTTCACCAGCCGCGGATCTGGATAGCCCGCCAAAAAGGCTACCTCTTCCTCCGCAGATAGCGGCGCACCGCGATAGACTTGCTGCATCGCTGGCGACAGAAACAAAGCTAGATCCTCGACCGGATCACCGATCTGGGGGCATTGCCAATCGATCAGCGTCAAAGTCCCATCATGCGCCAGGATATTTCCGGGCACCGGATCCCCGTGGATCAAGGTCGCCTGATCATGCGGCCGCACATGCCCTGGTGGTTCTGAATGTTGTAAGTCTTGGGGATCTCGGCACCGATCCAAGATAGCCCGAGTCTGAATTTCCAAGGCGTGACTGCCCGATGCCCCTGATGGCAGATCTTCAATGACCGGCTGGTCATGCAATCGGCCGAGCAGCTGCGCCACATGCCCTGCCCCCGATGTCCAGGTGATACCTGGGATATGCCGATAGGCCAGCCAATCGCATCCGTCAAAGGCTCCAAAGGTCAAGGGATGCGGCACCATACCTGTTCCTGCCAGCGCCGTCAGCGCTGCACGTTCACGTCCCGGGTCATTCGCAAACAGAGGATTATCATGCGATTTAGCATAGAGTTTGACTACTACATCATCCAATCGCCACACCCTGTTTGAGCGCCCACCAATAAGTGGGCGCAGCGTTGTTGCATGCAGACCAACACCATCCAAATGCGCCAGAAAGCGTGCGTCAAATGTCGACTTTTGCTGTCGCAGAACAGGCTCCGTAGCTGTGGTGCGCCTTGTCGAATGCGCCCCAGATCCTCGGTGCCCCGCGCGTTACGAGGTGGCTGCGGTGGGTTCACGCAGCGCTGTCACCGATGACGCCAAGATCGCCGAGCCGCCTTCTAGGATCAAGGCCACTTCGTTGCCTCGCATCTGTGTTTCTTTCACGCGGGTATATGTCTCAGCTGTATCCGACAAGACGATCTCTCCGTTTTTCTGGCTTTCCAGCACAAAGCTGTAGCTGCCCGGGTTGAACGCAAAACCATCGTCATCAATGCCCTGCCATTGGTAAGGCTCGGCTGAGACCGGCAGGCTGATACGCTGCACCTCTTTACCAGTGTCATCCTTGACCACCAGATGCACCGTATCAGCGATTGTGGCCGGGTTGGGCGATACCGTGACAGGGCTGGAGCCATCGAAGTATGCAGGTGCAGCAGACCGTGTTTCCATTCCAACCCAACCGGACATGGCTGCCATATTCGCGAGCCCCAATTGCGCTTGAATTCCCTCCAGAACCTCGTTGCCCTGAACTTGCTGCTCAACCATGGAAAACTGCGCAAGCTGTGCAGAATACTCAGTCGAATCAATTGGTTCCAAAGGATCCTGATAGCGCGCCTGCGCTGTCAGCATTTTCAGAAAAGTCTCGAAATCAGAGGCGATTCCGGTCGTTTTCCTGGGTGCCGCCGCCGCCGTTGCTGCCGTTTGTTGCGATGCCGCAGCACCAGATACCGTCGTCATGTGATCAAACCCTTATATCGAGACCAACCTCACCGAGGTTGAGTGATTGTGCTATTGGTTCTGCGGCTGTCTCGGCCAATTCGTCGCTGCTGCCTGAGCCTGCGCTACGTCCAGGATTGCCTTGTGATGCATCGTTCCCGCCACCGCGATTAGAGGCCTCGTCTCCAGAAAACTGGAACGAAATATCATCAAATCCCATACGGCGGAATTCATCAGCAAGCTCATTGATATGGCGCCGCATCAGATCACCCGTTTCGGCGCGCTCTGTCTGAATCATGACACTCACGCCGACATCCGTCACCGATACGCGCATGTTCACGTGGCCCAATTCCTTTGGGTTAAGAGCGACATCGACATTCCGCTCTCCCTTGGTTGCCAGTGCTTCCGCCATCTGATTCGCAATAAGACGGGGCGTTTCAGGCTTGTGAACGGTTCCTGGGCTTACTGTTGCCTCTGTCAGCAGCTGCGACAGCCCCGGAAGCTCTGCGCCTATCATCCCACCTGATTGCGAAGCGCCGCCAGCCCCAACCGAAGTCAATGAATCAATGGCGATTGATGACGTCGTATTAGGCGTTGCTGCCGTCAACGCACCGGCGCCAAGGCCAAAGCTGGCCGCCGAATAGGCACCTTGCGGCAGCACCGGAACAGTTGGCGATGACGTGGCCGACGTTATCTGCTCCGCAGCCGCTCGACGAGCCGCAAATTTTTCCCGAATGGGAGAGTGGGAGATTTCCAGAGGAACCGGATTCACGGGGCGATTCGCCTGATCTGCCGACATCGGCGGTACCGATGTTATCGTTTTGGCCACCTCGGACGGCGATCCACCGGGCGCAGGTTTAGCAGTCTCTGGTTTTGCGGCCGCTTGTTCGGCCAGAGCAGAGCTAGCGGATACGGCGCTGGTCTGCACGATTCGGCGCTTTTGCGTGCCGGCCTCACCGCTCGTTTGGGATTTAGTCGCCTCTTTGCTTTCGACCTTTGATGCACTCTCATGATTTAGAGCTGCTGCCGAAGTATTACCGCGCGTTTCAGACTTTGCGGTCGCGCTATCAATAGGCTGTCTTTGCGATGCGGCCTGTAACGCCGCTATTGCATCTTTGGATTCAGCTTTTCCAACCGGAATTACATCACCCCCGGCGGAATCTGCGGCTGTGCGCAGTTGCGTGGCATCAGGCACCTTGGCGTTGCCACCCCGCTCGCCTGACTTCGCCAGTTGGCTGGCTTGCGTCGTTTCACCGCTTACGGACGAATCAGCATTGACCTTGGTCGTTTCAACCTGTGTCACGACTTTATCCGATGCGGCACCACCAACCGCAATTGGGGCCGGTGACCCTGCAACTACAGCTCCTTTGGTGGCGACGTCTGCTGCGATCTCACTCGAAATTTCAGCTGTAGACGCCGGCACGGCTGTTGGCTGCGGATCATTGGGGTAGACTGTACTGCCCTCAGCAGCGGCTCCCTCAATATCTGAGGACACCTCTGCATCACCGTCTTTTTCTGTCTCATTGCTGCTGCCCGACGTCGTATTGCTCGCGGCCTGCTCTTCAGCAACCTCGTCAACCCGCATCGCGTCGGTCTCTGCGCCATCGTGCGATTTTGCAGTCTCTGCCATAACCGCGTCAAAGCTAGATCCTTTGCGCGATTTTGCCGATTCGCCTTGCTGGATCTTGTCCGATCCCTGCGCGCCACCAGAAGTGGGGCTAGTAAGTGCGTTGATAAACATTGGCTTCCAGACATTCTATCTCGATGTCGTCACCTTAACGCCAACCGGTTACGGCAATTTTAACCGATCTTGGGTCAAAATAGAAAAAATCGAAGCAATTTCGACGTCTCAAGAATGAGGTATACAATGGAACAGATTGCTCACTTTCCGGCTATGCAGCGCCCTGCTGCGATCAAGCCGCCGCCCCAGGATCCATTGCGCAAGGCTGCGCAGGAGCTTGAGGCAACCTTCCTTACAGAAATGTTGAAATCCGCAGGACTAGGCGAAAGCCGCGAAACCATGGGTGGTGGCGCGGGCGAAGACCAGTTTGCCAGTTTCCTCGTGCGCGCGCAGGCAGAACAAATTGCGAAGGCGGGCGGCGTCGGGTTGGCCGAATCACTCTACCACGCACTGAAAGAGGCAGAAAAAAATGACTGATCAAACTCCGCAACAGCTCATCGAAGAACTGGACACGCTCCTTGATGCAGAGCGCGCCGCATTGGTTAAGGGCAACCTGCAAGAACTGGAGCCGCTGCTTGCCAAGAAAGAAGAGATTATCACCACGCTAAATATGACATCCGATCTGGAGCGTGAGGCGCTGGAACATGTGCAAGGTAAGGTGTCGCGCAACCAAGTCCTACTGGACAGTGCAATGGAGGGTATCCGTGCGGTGGCAGCACGGATGGCTGAACTGCGCCAGGTTCGCAAGGGGTTGGACGTCTACGATCAATCCGGTCGCAAGACACGTTTCACCACGCGCAACACGCCCAGCCTAGAGAAACGCGCCTGACCGCCCCAATTTAGGAAAAATTCTAGCAATGGAAATTTCGGCATTAGCAATCCCTTAGCACATAATAGGCCAATGTCACCTTGCACCTTCAAACGAGGGTGGCGCGAAAGCCGGACGGCGGAACGCATAGTCAGAAAGACGTCAGAGAGCGCCCTTCGGGGCAGGGAAACCAGAGGTCAAAACGCCTCTAATCAAAGGAATACATGCTATGTCCAGCATTCTGACTAACAACGGCGCAATGGTTGCACTGCAGACTCTGCAGTCCGTGAACAACAGCCTGAACGACACCCAGAGCCAGATTTCGACCGGTAAACGGATCGGTTCGGCCAAGGACAACGCCGCCGTCTGGGCGATTTCCAAAACCATGGATTCGGATATCGCGGGTTATGCCTCGGTTCAGGATTCTCTGGGTGTTGGTGAGGCAACTGTTGCTGTGGCTCTGTCTGGTGCAGAACAGATCGTTGAAACGCTGACCGAGATGAAGCAGCTGGCGATTTCCGCAAACTCGGAAAACGTTGATCACGCAAAGATCCAGGACAGCATTGCCAAGAAAGCAGCACAGATCGAATCCATCATCGATTCTGCTGAATTCAACGGCGCGAACCTGCTTGACGCTGCTGTAACGACTGAGCTGACTGTCTTGGGCGGATTGGATCCATCTGCGGATACCATCACGGTGACGGCGATTGATTCTGCATCAGACATCAGTACTGCCGGTATCACCGACATTACTAGCGTTGCGACCGCCTCTACTGCTCTGACTGAAATCGAAACCATGCTTGGCAATGCGATTGATGCCGCTGCGCAGCTTGGTGCGGATTCCAGCCGCCTGTCTGACCAGGGCATGTTTGTGTCGAAACTGTCCGATTCCCTGAAAATGGGCGTCAGCACCATGACCGATACCAATATGGAAGAATCGTCTGCAAGGCTGAAGGCGCTTCAAACTCAGCAGCAGTTGGCGGTGCAATCACTGTCGATTGCAAACCAGGCTCCACAGACCCTGATGCAGCTGTTCCGTTAACAACAGCTTGATCTGGGGCGCCACGGTGCGCCCCAGATTCCCTATCGCAGAGAATCTGTAGATTACATGTTAGGATAACACGTGAATGCCCTTCTAAAGGCGAAGAGCGCCTATTCGGCGGCAAAGGCCCCGACTCGAACTGCAAAGAACCTTGAATACGAAGTCATCGCCAGGGTCACACGGCGCATCGTTGCCGCAGCGCAAAAAGGCAAGCCAGGTTTCACTGAACTTGCCGCCGCGCTGACCGACAATCGCAAACTCTGGTCGATCTTTACAGTCGAAGTTGCAAGTCCAGGAAACCCCCTGCCGGAAGAACTAAAAGCTCAGCTGCTCTCGCTTGGGGAATTCACCCATCAACATACCAGCAAGGTTCTGGCCCGCAAAGCGGACGTCCGACTGCTGGTGGAAATCAACACGGCCATCATGCGTGGCCTTCGCAGCGGAGCGTCCTGAATATGAGCGGATTGGTCCTGAAACTTGCCCCGAAAGAGCGGGTATTGGTGAACGGTGCAGTAATTGAAAATGGCGATCGGCGCAGTCGATTGTCGATCGTAACCCCGGATGCAAACATCCTACGCTTGCGTGATGCTATCCACCCGGAAGACGCCAACACACCCGTACGCCGTGTCTGTTATGCGGCCCAGCTGGTCTTGTCCGGTGATGTCGATGGTGAAGACGATCGGTTAAAAATGCTACGCCGCATCGAAGAGCTTAGCCAAGTATTTACGGATCCCGATAGCCGGGCATCCTTGGCAGAAGCTACAGATGCTGTGCTCTCTGACAATCACTATCGGTGCCTGAAAGCCCTGCGCACCCTTCTGCCCCGTGAAGATCGGCTTATGGCTGTACGTCCTTCTTAAGTTCTCAGCCGATCATTCCGTCAAACGGTATCTTCGGCTGAGATTTCTTAAACAGGATGTCTGGTAAGCGATTATAGACTTCTTTATGCACGCCGCGCTCATGCGCGGGTGCGACAGTCTTGCAGAGGATATCGGCGCGGTAATTTCCCACGGAGAGCTCATCGATTGATAACTGCTGCAGCCAGTGAGACCGGAAGCTGAACATCAGGATGCCGCGCGCTTACAAAGATTTCCACCGAAGCCCTATAAACCGACAAGCCTCAACCGATTATGACGCGAACAGGCCCGCCACGATACTCCGTCTGGTGCTTACCAAAAATTGACGCCGTCGCTGTGATCCACTGTCGAGCTATGTCATCATTAAGTGGTGACCCGGAACACCACCACATCTAATGAGAAGGGGACCACGGGGGATTTCATCCGCTTGGTGCCACTCACGGTTCTACCGTTGCAGTGCTTGTGTCCTCTTTCTCAATCCGGTCGGAGTACCCGTCTTTTTCCATAGCTGACATTGCCTTTTATCCCATTGGTCAGGGCGTTTCGACGCGCTAACGCTTTTTTCTGCCCAAACTCAATCGGATCTCGGGTCACATGCTTTCGGGGGTACCTTCTATGTAGCCTTGTTCATCATGCTTCGCGCTACTCACACCTTGGAGCTTTCGAGAAGGCTGTACCGCCCAGTGAGCGATTTCAGGGGTTTCATCTAGCGAAGCGCAACAGCGCGGCGCACCATGAGCATAAGACGGTTGAAACTGCTCTTAATCCCGTCAGGGTCTGCCTTGCCAAAGAATGAATCCAATTCCGGCCACAGTTTTACAGCTTGGTCGAGAGTTAAATCATTACCCTCAGAATAAAGACCTGCACGGATCATAACCTCTGACTGCTCATACGCTCCCAAGTACTTTCGCACATCCAAAATAGCCGCGTTTTCGTCGTCTGACGCTGCGGCCGGCAGGCTTCGTGAGACAGAGCGAGAGACATCCACGGCCGGGAAACGGCCTCTTTCCGCGATCTCTCTGTTCAGCACGATGTGGCCATCCAGAACACCGCGCAGAATATCGGCAATGGGTTCATCCATATCCGAACCCGCAACCAGGACGCTGAAAATAGCCGTAATATCCCCCTGGCCTGCATTTCCGGGCCCTGCTCGTTCACATAGACCCGTGATCAGAGGCGTGACCGACGGTGGGTAACCGCGCAGGGCCGGTGCCTCACCAGACGCCACAGCAATCTCACGGTGGGCCTCGGCGAACCGGGTAACGGAGTCTGCCAAAAACAGAACATTCTTACCCTGATCGCGAAAATGCTCTGCCACAGCCATCGCAGACCAGGCACAGCGACGGCGGACCAGCGCAGATTGATCCGAAGTAGCGGCAATCACCACGGCCCGTTTCATGCCCTCGACGCCAAGAACATCTTTCACAAAGTGATTGACCTCCCGGCCCCGCTCACCGATCAACGCGATAACCACTACGTCGGCTTCCATATTTTGGGCCAAAGTCGCCAAAAGTGTGGATTTCCCCACACCCGATCCAGCAAAAAGGCCAACGCGCTGCCCTTTTACAATGGGGAGAATCGTATTGAACACCGCAAGGCCGGTCGCGAGTCGATCGCCCATTGATCGGCGCGAGGCCGCTTTGGGCGGGGCCGACATCAAATCGCGTGCGATTTCTCCACGCATCATTGGGCGCCCGTCCAGCGCGGCGCCAAAGGGATCGATCACCCGACCGATCCAACAGTCAGAGGGTGCAAAATCTGGTGTCGGATGCAGAAGTACCGCATCTCCGATTGCAACGCGGTCAGGCGTCGTGTCAGGTAACATACTGACTTCGCTTCCAGATATTCTCATCACTTCGCCTTCGAGTGGATCACTACCGGTCCTGCGCAAAATCAACCGATCACCAATACGTGCCTGACCATTCAATCCTGATACGGTAATTGCACCACCCGATATTTCGGACACGCGCCCCACGGCAGATGACAAGCGTTTTTTTGTCAGATCCTGGGTCAATGCGTTGATGGCTGAGATCATGTTCTGGTGTCTCCAACTGTTCCTGAAAACAATTTCTAAAGGAATCAGGGTTAAGCCTTGATTGAAATTGATCGAGGGAGAAGCCCCGGTGTTTAAAGAACTGAACGTCTTTAAAATTGCCTACTCAATGGCGACCCATGCTGGGAAGCGCCAAGCATTGGTGTCGCAGAATATCGCCAATGCAGATACCCCTGGCTACCATGCCAAGGACATCAAACCGTTCAAGGAAGTCTACGCCCAAGGTGCGCGCCCTGGTGATATGATCGCAAGCCGGTCCAATCATCTGAACGGTGCGTCCGGGAATGGCATGGACTGGGCGGTGACCCAGACTCGCGGTGGCGGCGACCCCAATGACAACTCTGTCTCGATCGAAACCGAAATCCTGAAAGGGGTCGAGGTGAAGCGGCAGCATGACCGTGCATTGGCGATTTACAAATCGTCGATGAACGTGCTGCGCAGCAGCCTAGGCCGACGTTGAAGAGGTTAGATCATGAGTGAATTTGCAAAATCCCTTTCCGTTTCAGCTAGCGCGCTGAAAGCACAAGCCAGCCGCCTGCGTCACGTGTCTGAAAACATCTCGAACGCGGACACCCCTGGCTATCGCCGAAAGACCGTTCCATTTGAAGCGGTGCGGGATCTCAGAACCGATGTTGAAAAAGTCGAAGTCGGTCCCGTCCGTCTTGATCGCTCCGATCTTGAACAGATCTTTGACCCGTCTCACCCTCTGGCAGACGACAGCGGTCACTACGACGGCTCCAACGTCAATCTGATGATCGAGATCGCCGATGCTCGCGAAGCGCAACGCAGTTACGAGGCCAACCTCAAGATGTTCGAACAGGGGCGGCAAATGTCGTCATCACTGATGGATCTATTGCGCAAGTAACACCGAAGTTTTCTGAAACACCCTGACATACCTGGAGATCCAGAATGGATATTCGCAGTCTTTCCGCCACAACTGGCTACGCCGCAGCACGGCCTGCAACCAAGATTGATCCGGAGCACACGCCGACGAGCGCCGAAGCCCGGATCAAAGCTAGCTTTGAAGATTTCACCAACACACTGCAGCAAAGCGAGCAGGTGTCGGTGACCGCAATGACCGGCAACGGCGACCCCCACGCGCTGGTACAGGCCCTTGCACAGACCGAACTGGCGGTGGAAACCGCAGTGACCGTCCGCAACAAGGTGGTCGAGGCCTATCAAGAAATCCTGCGGATGCCGGTGTAAGCCCATGATGAGCGAAGGGCTTTTCTACGACACACTCCGCCAGGCTGTCTGGGCCGCGGTGATGATGTCGACACCGATTCTCTTGGTGGCGCTGGTTCTGGGGCTGGCAATCGGCCTGTTTCAAGCCCTGACCTCGGTGCAGGAGATGACACTGACCTTTGTGCCTAAGCTCAGCGCGATCCTTATCGTTTTTTGGATGACCATGGGCTTTATGACACAAACCCTGGTCGCCTTTTTTGACGGGCACGTTGTGCCACTGATTTCAGGAGGTCTGTGATGGGAAACACCGGTTACACCACCTTGTCCCGCCAGTCGGGTCTGATGCGCGAGATGCGTGTCGTTGCAAACAATATCGCCAACTCAGCGACCACCGGCTACCGCTCCGAGGGGCTGATCTTTTCTGAGTTCATTCAGTCTGCGCCAGGCCAGGAATCACTATCGATGGGGCGGGCAAACATCCGCAACACCTCAATGGCGCAAGGCGCGCTAACCCAATCTGGCGGGGATCTGGACCTCGCCATTGAGGGCGACGGCTATTTCATGGTCGAAACCCCAATGGGCGAACGTCTGACCCGGTCAGGCGCGTTTTCGACCAATGCCGAAGGCGACCTAGTCACAATGGATGGCTATCGTGTTCTGGACGCAGGGCGCGCCCCGGTTTTCATCCCGAGTGACGCCGCATCGGTCAAGTTCGGCGCTGATGGCACCCTAAGCGCAGATGGCCGTGCCCTAGGGCAAATTGGCATTTTCAAGCCAGAAGAGAATTACCAGATGGTGCGCGAAGACGGGGTGATGTTCCGCGTTGACGGCGAAATTGAGGACGCTGGCGAGGCTCGCGTGCTTCAGGGCTTTCTCGAGGGATCCAACGTCAACGCCGTTTCGCAGCTTGCGCGTATGGTCGAGATTCAGCGGGCCTATGAAATGGGTCAGAGCTTTTTAGAGACCGAAGACAAACGCATACGCGACGCAATCAAAAATCTGATCAAGTCATAGGAGTAAGCCCATGCGTGCCCTAAAGATCGCCGCAACCGGAATGACTGCGCAACAGTTGCGTGTTGAAACCATTTCGAACAACCTCGCCAACATGAACACCACCGGCTACAATGCCCGCCGCGCTGAGTTCGCAGACCTGCATTATCAGCAGGTTACCCGAGCTGGCACCGTGAATGCCTCTGATGGGACCGTGCTGCCAACGGGTGTTCAGGTCGGCCTGGGTGTTCGTGCCTCGGCAATATCCATTCACTTGGCACAGGGCGCACTTTCTCAGACCGGTAACGATCTGGACGTCGCGATTGATGGCAAAGGCTTTCTAGAGGTGTCTCTGCCATCAGGGCAAGCCGCCTATACGCGTGACGGTGCACTGAAACGGTCAGCAGAAGGCCTGATCGTGACCTCCGACGGATTTACCGTGTCGCCTGATATCACGATCCCCAGCGATGCCCGTAATGTGTCAATCAATGCTGATGGTGAAGTCTACGCTTACTTTGACGAAACCGCCGAAGGCCAATTGATGGGTCAGTTGACGTTGGCAGGGTTCTCTAATCCCAAAGGCCTGGAAGCGCTTGGCAGCAACCTTTTTGTCGAGACCGAAGCCTCAGGATCCGCCACCGTGGCCTCACCCGGTGAAAACGGTCTAGGCACATTGCGCCAAGGCTATCTGGAAGCCAGCTCCGTCGACGCAGTGCGTGAGGTGACCGAACTGATCGAAGCCCAACGCGGCTACGAAATGAATGCCAAAGTCATCTCTGCCGTCGACCAGATGATGGGCGCAACCACGCAGGTACGCTGATGAAACGGATCCTCGCCATTGTGATGTTGTTCTGCGCCCAATCCGCTTGGGCGGATATTCTCGTCCCCGTGCGGACAATCCGCGCCAAGGAAATCGTCACCGCCGAGGATCTGGTTTTGAAACAGGTAGAGGTTCTTGGCGCGATATCGGATCCGACCCTGGTCATCGGCAAAGAAGCCCGTGTGGCACTTTATGCCGGACGTCCGATGCGCACGGGCGATGTTGGTCCACCAGCGATTGTTGAACGCAACGACCTCGTCACCATTCGTTTTAAACGCGGTGGTCTCACCATTTTGGCGGAGGGCCGCTCTCTTGGCCGTGGGGCTGATGGTGAAGCAATCCGCGTCATGAACCTATCGTCACGCACAACCGTCAGCGGGCGCATCGCAGCAGACGGAACAGTTGAGGTAAACTGATGAAAAATCGAATTCTTTCGGCTAAAACAGCCCTTGTGGGTGTGGTCATGCTCAGCGCTTGCGGGCGTCTGGATCACGTTGGAAAACCGCCCACCTTCAGCCCTGCAAATGACTCCCCCGAACATGTGGCGATGCTCTTTCAAGGTCTGCCCGTTGATACCCAGACACAGCGCCCTGTTGATCAGGCTTCACTCTGGAGTGGGTCGCGTCGGTCTTTGCTGGGCGATCGTCGAGCCACCAAACAGGGCGATATCCTGACCGTCGTGATTGAAATCGACGAGCAGGCTGAGATTTCTAACGATAGCAAGCGTTCGCGTTCCGGTTCCGAAAGCCTGGCGCTGCCGCAGTTGCTCGGTCTGCCACAGCGGCTGGATCGCAAATTGCCAGAAGGTGCCAGCATGGCTGATGCCGTCGATATCGGCAGCAGCAGCAGCTCTGGCGGCAAAGGGTCTGTTAAGCGCAGTGAGAAGCTGGAATTGCGCGTTGCTGCAACCGTAGTTGATGTGCTGCCAAACGGCGTTCTGGCAATCAGCGGCACTCAGGAACTCCGGGTCAATTTCGAAATGCGTGAACTGCTGGTCACCGGTTATGTTCGTCCAGACGACATTAGCCGCCAGAACGAAATCACCTATGACAAGATCGCCTCGGCACGCGTGTCTTATGGTGGACGTGGCCAGATCACCGATGTCCAACAACCGCGTTACGGCCAGCAAGTGCTGGACGTAATCCTGCCATTCTGAGGCCTGCCAATGTTATCAAAACTACTGCCTGTCATTCTGCTTCTGATTGGAACCGCTGGAGGCATCGGCGCGGGAATAATGATGGCTCCGGAACCGGCCCCTGAAGAGCACGCCGAAGAGAGCGGGGACCATGCCGAAGAGATCACCCCAGAGCTCCCCGGTGCGGAAGAGGAACAGCGCGAGTATATCAAGATGGCGAACCAGTTCGTGGTACCCGTCGTCGAGCGCGATCAGCTGTCGTCCCTAGTGGTTATCTCTCTCAGTCTGGAAACCAAGGCCGGAATGAACGAGAAAATTCATGCCTATGAACCCAAGCTGCGGGATGTCTTCCTGCAAGTGCTGTTTGATCACGCCAATATGGGCGGTTTCCGAGGCGCCTTCACCCGTTCAGACATGATGACGCCGCTACGTACAGCGTTGCGGGAGGCCGCTCAGAAGCAACTGGGTAAAGATATCCATGACGTACTGATCGTCGAAATGTCGCGACAAGACGTCTAACGACGAGGCCCTGGCGTAGAAAAGGCCGGTTCTTATGAACCGGCCTTTTTCGTCGTGATAGAAAAAATCATTATTCCATATTCATCAAACGATTATGCTGTTTCTGTGCTAGGTCTTTCTTATGTCGTTGGCGTTCCTGAGTTGCCATGGTTTCCACTGCATGTTTCCGGCCAAAGGCCTTGCGCAGTTTGTCCATCGCGCGCAGTTTTTGGGCCGTAATCTGGGCCAGCTCCATATTCAGTTGTCTGCGAGTACGACCGTGCCAGCTTTGCCACAAAAGATCAGCGCCAAGCGCCTTCATCGCATGGTCTGAATTGGCAATTTCACGGGTCTCGTTCACTTGGCGATCTAGTTTCGCCAATTGGCTGCGCACCCGTGCTTCTGCATCTAGCACAGGCTTCACCTTGGCATGTTCCTGCAGATACATCGCCTCGGTCACATCGGCCATCTGATCCAGCATCTTTTGTTTCATCACACCATACCCTTGGCTCGTTTACGCATGTCTTCCGCAAACCGAATTGCCGCAGCAACTGGTGCGAAATGTTCTTCGTGAATTTCTTCACCGATCTCAACTGATGCATGTAGTGCCCGCGCAGTTGGCGGATCACTATGGATCGGAATACCGTTTTCATTGGCAACTTCGCGAATGATCGCAGCCACCTCGTCCACCCCTTTAGAAACACAGATCGGGGCCTGTCCCGGCTCTCTGTCCCACTTTAGGGCAACTGCGTAATGCGTCGGGTTGACGATCACCACATCTGCCCCGGCCACATCAGTAACGCCCTGACTCATGGCGATTTCGTGAGCCTTTTGCCGACGCGCCCCCTTCATATGAGGGTCACCTTCTGAATCCTTGTTTTCATCCAGGATTTCCTGACGGGACATCATGTTCTTGCGATTGTGTTCTGCTTGCTGAAACGCCGCATCGATCACACCAACGCTAAGCGCGATGAGAAGCGCGAGGATCAGAAACTCCAGCGACAACTGAGCCATCATCATGACCACTACAAACGCCCCGGTCGCCGAAGAGGCGATCATCTCGGGGAGCCGATAGTTCAGGTAGACCCCCATGCACGTAGAATAGAGCACCAGCTTGACCGTACTCTTAAAAAATTCAAACAAACCGGACCGACCGAACTTGTTCTTTGCATTAGAGATGATTGAAATCCGCGACAGCTTTGGTTCCAGTTTGCTGGGAGCAAAGACCAATGCCCGCTGCGCAATGATCGACAGCAGAACAGCCGCCATCGGAATGAGAAAAATCGGCAGGCTGGAGGTCCCGATGGACAGCAAGACGCCACCAACCGGAGTGGTGCCGCCACCGCCAAAAAACAAATCAGCATGTCGATCCGGTTGATCCAGGAAAGACATCAATACGGTGCCGATTTCCTTAACCACATCCTCGCCCGACACATAAATCGCGACAATCAATCCTAGATAGGCCGCCGCAACTGATAGGTCTGTAGATTTGGGAACTTCGCCTTTTTTTCGAGCTTTCTCAAGCTTTTGCGGCGTTGGTTCATATGACTTGTCTGAGTCGTCGTCGCTCATCGCATGCCCTCACCGGGATTGGCAAAGAATGCCATAAGCGCCGTGCTCCAGATATCCAAAATCATCGGACTGGCGACCATCAAGATAGCGAGCCCACCAAAGGTAACAAACGGTGCACCAATAAATGCCACCATGAGGGCCGGCATGGCGCGATTGATGACACCCAATGTCAGGTTGTAAATCAGCGATCCGATCAGAAATGGGGCCGCCAGTGAAAACCCCAGCGCAAAAACCCGCGATACGCGGTGCACTCCCCAGTCCGACAGGCCGGATGCAGCCGGTAGTTCGCCAACCGGAAACATCATGTAACTGTAGATCATAAACTCCGCCACGCGGATATGGAGACCCAGCATCACCGCCAGAGCAAGCCCTGAAATCAGCAATACAGCGCCAATTGCAGGCATTGGTTCGGCCCCGATCCCGCCCAGGACCTGCGCGAGAGAGGTCGATTGTGCGGCAATCGTTCCTGCAATTTGGATTGCATGCACAAACATGCGAATACCCACGCCCAGCGCCAACCCGACAACAGCCTCGCTCATGGCAAGGCTGGCATAGTGCAGCGGGCTAGCCGGTTCAGGTAGCAACGGTATCGTTGGCGCCACGATAAACGTGAACGCCAGCGAAATCGCTAGTTTAACACGCATCGGTACATATCGTTCGCCAAACGCAGGCAACATCGAAACCATTGCCGCCACGCGCAGGAAAACGATGGCTCCATGCCAGAAACCAGCCCCCAATAGGGCGATCAGCTCCGGTGGCAGGAAGTCCAGATTCATGCCGGAACCATTCCGACCAACGCCGGGCGCGCCTCCAATCCGATTTCCTCAAATGACAAAACGGGATTGAGAATGCCACGCGATTTAAGAATGGTGCGCAAGTAACGCCGACGACGGGTGGAGGTCACAACGGCAGCAAAAATACCTTGCTCTGTTGTTGTATTCAAACGATCACTCAACCCTTCGGCCAGACGATTGAACTGATCGGGTGGCAGAGCGATGTCTACTGCTCCACCCTGCGCATCGATCTGATAGGTCGAGAACGTCTCTTCCCACTCTGGCGCCAGCTGGATGAGCGGAATGGTTCCATCCTCGCGCTTCATCTCACCCACCAGCTGGAAGCCCAGTCGCTGACGAACATATTCACAGATGGCTTCCGGCTGGGTGGTATGCAGGCGCGCTTCACCGATCGTTTCCAAAATCAGCGGCATGTTGCGGATGGAAACACGCTCTTCGAGCAGCAGGCGTAGGACCGTGTGCAGCGTATCGATCGGTACCTTGTCAGGGATAAGTTCGTCGAGCAACTTGCGATTGGCCTCGGCGCGGAAATCATCCGTCAACTCGGTCATTTCATTTAACAGCCGACGCAGTGATTTGAGCGTCAGGAGGCGCGGGAAATTCTGCTTAATGACTTCAAGCAGATGAGTTGCCAAAATTTCAGGCGCGGTGACAATCGTAGCACCGGACAAGGCGGCATCCTCTTGATTTCGTGACGAAATCCAACGAGCTGGAGCCCCATAAACTGGCTCCGTCACATCCGTTCCAGGAGGCAGAGCATCGTGGTTATCCGGCATCAATGCCAGCACCATTTCTGGATGCAAGATACCGCGGACCTGTTCGACACCCTGCACCTTGATCAGATAGGTGCCGGTCATCAATTCAGGCTCGTCCGTCAATCGGATCTCGGGCAAAATCAAGCCAAATGTGGTGGCGACATGTGTCCGCATATTTGCAATACGGGCGTCCAGCCCGGTACCTGCGTCCAGCACCATGCTCACCAGATCTGGAGCAAACTCAAGATGCAGATCGTCCAGATCAAGAATATCACCCAGCGCCCGGTTTTCCTTGGGTTCCATAACCTCTTCAATCTGGCTGTCCATCTCCGCTTCTTCACGGTCTTTGGCGTTTTTACTCAGCCGATACGCAGCGTAACCCAGCACACCACCCCCCACCATGAAAGGAAGGAACGGCAAGCCCGGCACCAGAGCAAACAGCACCATGAGCACAGAAACGGTCGCCAGAGCTGCTGGATGCTTACCCAACTGATCCGACAGCGCGATATCTGTCGAGCCAGTGGCACCACCTCGTGCCAATAGCAACGCCGCAGCGATGGAGATAATAACCGACGGAATTTGTGACACCAGACCATCGCCAACCGTCAGAATTGCATAGGTTTCAAAGGCCGACGCAACGGGCATACCATGGACCAAAACGCCCATGATCAACCCCATGATCAGATTGAGAAGCGTGATCAACAGGCCAGCAATCGCATCGCCTTTCACGAATTTCGAGGCCCCATCCAACGAACCAAAGAAGGTCGTCTCACGCTGTTCCGCCTCGCGCCTTTGACGCGCTGTGGCATGGTCAATCGCACCTGCGGACATATCGCTGTCGATGGCCAGCTGCTTGCCCGGCATCGCGTCAAGGGCGAAACGGGCCCCAACTTCGGCCATACGAGCAGCGCCTTTGTTGATGACCATGAAATTCACAATCAGCAGGACGCCAAAAACCACGAGGCCAAGGAACACACTGCCACCCATGACGAACTGAGCGAACCCCTCGATCACCCCGCCAGCGGCATCTGTTCCAGTATGACCCTGGCCAATGATCAACTTCGTCGACGACACGTTCAGCGACAGCCGCAGCATTAGTGACGCCAACAGAATTGTCGGGAATGACGAGAAATCTAGCGGGCGTTCAATGAACAATGTCACGGTAAAGATCAGGATCGCGAGACCGAAGGACGCCGCAAGCCCGACATCCAGCACCCATGCCGGCATTGGCAGGATCATCATGACAATGATCGCCATCAGGGCGAGCGCCAGCAACACGGTTGGGCTGAACAGTTTTTGCATATCAATGTTTGGCACGGAAATTCAGCCTTTATTTCAGTATGATGATCGCTTGCGCCGAAGTGCCTCCGTCGGTCGACGGGAACAGTGAACCCAACCGGGCTGTCCCGGTTGGTGCGGTACCCTTAGCGATCAGGGGAGACGGTTTATGAAGCATTGCCAGTGGTTGAGGAGCAGAAAATGTGGTCCGCTTACGTTCAACAGGAAGCGCAGCAACGGTTTCCACCGGTTTCAGGTCAGCGCGAACCCTGTCAAAACGTGCGGTGTATCGGTTTGCGTAGGTTGGCGTGCGCGAATGATAGGCACCGGCAGCCTGTGACCAGTCGCCGAATTCGGTATGCAGATCCCGCAAGAAGCGCGCCGCGTATTGGGCGTTCGCAAGCGGATCGAACATTTGATCAATCGAATCAAATGCCTGACCGTGCCATTTGAAATTTATCTGAAAACAACCAACATCAAAACTGCGCGCGCCACGCTTGAAGTGGGAAAAGACATACGCTCTGGCCTCATCCTCGGTCTGGAACCACTTGCCGGCCCCTTCCATATTGACCGTCCACGGCCAGGGCTGAAGACCCTGCTTACCACCGCGCCCGGTTTCGGTCCTGGTAATGGCTCGCAGAACGTCCAGCGGGACACCCTGATCCCTGGCAGCGCGCCGCGCCGCCAGATCACATAAGGCTGACACCTGCGGCGAAGCCGCGCGCGCGTGGTCCGGAGAAAGCAGCGACAAAATACCGATCACGGTAAAAAAAAGCATACTCAATGCGGGCAATCTGCCCGCACAGTCGGCGCACTGCCGCTGTTGTCTGAAGTATCGGTTCGATTTCGGCATTCTGCCTGTCCAAATTAGGATTCACCCTAGGCCCGAGCCTAAGCTCAGAGCGTTGACAAACAGTTATCGCCAGATGCACCAAGACCGCCGATCATCGGCGGTCTTGGTTGGGCAAACTATACAGGAACCGACGTCAGGACATCGCAATCATGATCCGTCTTCACCCAACTGGGGTTGGCGTGTCACCTTCTGCAATAGATCTGCAATCCCACCTCGCGTCCCTTGGCTGCTCTCAACCAGCGCCCTTGCATGCGCCAACGGCGTCAATCCAGTGGGCTCTTTTGCAGTTTCTTCAATCTGCGTTGTTACCTCGGCCACGCCACCGAATTGCTCGGCAGCGGCTGCATCTATGGCTGCCAAATTTTTGCGATCTTCCGAATGCCAGAATCCACGCGCGGCGGCATCACTCTCATCTTCTTCAAGAAGGTATTCCCCAGCGCGTGCATATTCGCCGTTCTTCCATAACGCTTCGGCGCGCAGCTTATTCGCATCAGAGCCAGAAAGGCCCATCAGCTCGACCAAGGCAGAATGTGGCTTGTCCATCGCCAGCGCGGCTTTGGCCAAGATCAACCGGCGTTTTGTATTGCCGGGTTCCATCGCGAGCTTCTTGAGAACGGATTGGGCTTGCTGCGCAAAGCCCAAATCAAGCAACCGCTGGGCAACAATATCCGCAACTGGCGCCACCTCATCTGTGGTCCCATTGGCGGCGATGACCAACGCATATTGTAGGAAGGTCACATCATCAGCGCGTTCAGCCAGAAGTGTCAGCAACGGTTCCAACGCTCTAGGGCGCGCACCGGGGCCATCACGGCGACTCAGCTGATCCAATTCAGTAAAGCTGTCATGGAACTGCCCGGTCAAAGCCAAGGCCGAGACCACAGCCCGCCGCAGTTCCGCCCCGAGATCGCTGTCGCGGTTCTCGACCTCATAAGAAGCCGCGAGATCGGGTACATCGGGCGATAGCGCAGCGCGTTCAACAAAGCTAAGGTCGATCAGCTCAATCAGTGCACGGGGGGCGTTTTCGCTGCGCTCGGCGACTTCATCCGTTAGTTCCTGCGCGACAGTTTCGACATCGCCTTCGAGTTTTGCGATCTCAGCCTCTGCCAGGTTGATTTCCGGAACATGCTCCACCCCTGTACGGTCGACCGAACGCAGGGTCGCCCCGGCCAGATGCGGATCACCAGCTTTCGCGAATAATGTACTGATGCGAGGCCCCACTTGTACACGAAGATGCGGCGGCAGCTTGGCAAAGGCCTGTTGGATCGCGTCCGTCTTAGCGTTTTTCTTGATCGTACCATCCGCGAGTGCAGCCCAAAGCGCGACCTCACTATCGCAGACCTGTTGACCCGAAAACGCGTGATTAACGTTCAGGTCCTGACCATCCAGCACCGCACCCATCGCTGTCAACGCGATCGCATCATCGTGCTCTGACGCGCCGGACGGCATCATTTTCAGAATGGCCTGTGCTTCGGCACCAAATCCAAAAAACAGATACGCGCGGGCAAGCGTCAACACCGCGGCGGGGTCAACGTCATCGAATTCGCGCACCAAGTTCGCCCGCAACGGTGAGATTTGGTCGCCAAAAGGTTCATCAGTGCCCCAATTATGAACCGCAAGCTGTGAGCCAGGAAGGCAATGGGTAGGTTGACCATAGGTGTCAGGACGACGCGCAATCAGGCCGCTTTCGCGGTCCACTGAGGAGGTAACCGACACCTGATCCAAGGGGTTGAGTGGGCGATCACGAGCGCTCAGCGGATCCAAAATATGTCCGCCTGCACCGTCATGAACTTCTATACCCGCCAGATCGAGCAGGCCTTGATTCGTGGCACGACTGATTTGCTGCAAAAGTCGTTGCTCCGATGCGCTCACCGTTGCCGCCCGTTCGGATTCGGCCAGATTCAATAGCATATCAGTACCGACTTGGACGGATACCGGTGTCGATTTTTTCTCAGACGTAGTTTCTGAAGGCGACTGAACTTTTTGGGTGGCTTCAGCTGTTTCTCGGGTGTTTTGCTTCAGGTCCAGCGGCAGTTTTATCGCCGAGCGAACACCTCCCTCAGATACCGGGATACGCGACGCCCAATCTTGCGTGCTTGCCCGATCTGCGATGACACCACCAAGATTGAGGGCCGCGCGGGCATCAGCTACAGCTCGAGCTGAAAGGTTGAAGCGATATCCAGCGCTATTCGTGTTACCAGAAAACAGCGGTAGTGGCGACGCAACGGTCAATTGTTGGCGCGGGACCGGAGGTCCGTCCGCAATATCGACAACAAGATAGCCGTCTTCTTGAACATAAGAGGTCACTTCGCAGACGCACCCCAACTGCAGTTGCAGCGGCTGCCCCGGCCCAGTTTGCGAAAGGGACTGCAGGCGTGTGCGCGGAATAAGATCAAATACCCGCGATGTATCAAAAACCACCGTTGGCGTGTCAACGGTCAGCTCTGCCAATTCGCCGGATTGGCGTATAGACCATGGTGCGCCACTGGGTAAGCGCATGACCAGCCTGGAAAAACTGTCGTGTTCTCCTGATTGGGCGACCACGGTCTGGGCTTCGGCAGATGCCGTTGCCACTGCGAGCATTGCAAAGACCAGTGCGCGCCACATCATGCTGCGTCCTGTTTCACCGACTTCAGCGCTTCTTCAAGCTCGGAAAATCCGGGACGAATATGCGATGGCGTATTCTGGCGCCCCACTTCGATGCAGATAGCAGCAGCGTGATTGTGCAGATTGGCCACAAGCACCTCTCTGATGAGAGAGTAGAAATGCCCATCCTCTTCGACCACTGACTTGACCTTACCCGCAAAAGGACCGACCAGACCGTAAGCCAAGAACACCCCAAGGAACGTCCCCACAAGCGCGCCGCCGATCAGCTTACCCAGAACTTCTGGCGGCTGGTCAATTGATCCCATTGTCTTGATGATACCCAAAACCGCCGCAACAATACCGAGCGCAGGAAGACCGTCGGCAAGTGTCTGCAGGGCGTGACTAGAATGCAGCGCATGATGCAGATTCGCTTCGATCCGCTTCTCCAGAACCTCTTCGACCTGATGCGGATCGTCATAGTTCATGGATGCCGATCTCATGGTATCGCTGATCAGATTCACCGCCTCTTTATCCGCGAGGATTTTGGGGTAGCGGTTGAATACGGATGAATTTTCAGGATCCTCGATGTGCTGTTCGACCTCAACCGGGTTCGCACGTGCAATCCGGATCAACGTAAACAGCAGGCACAGCAGGTCCCGGTAGTCATCAGCCTTCCATTTAGGGCCTTTGAACACCTTACCGAGATCCTTCAGCGTATGTTTGACACCGCCCATATCATTGCTGATCAAGAAGGCGCCAACACCGGCGCCGCCGATCATCATCAATTCGAACGGCATGGCCTTGATGATGATTGCCATCTTGCCACCCGCCAGGAGATATCCCCCGAACACCATGACAAAGATAACCACGATGCCTACAATACCGAGCATTAGGTCCACTCCGAATTTTGTTTGTTTCTACAAGTTTAGGCGATTCACGTTAAGAAAGCCTGAGGAGCAGCACCTGCTTACTCCTTCGGAACAGAGCCATTGCGCCCCGCCAGGACCACGCTAATGGTATAGGCTGCCTGTGGGCTTAGACCTGCCATAATGCCTGCCGCCGCCTCGGGGCGCATCCGCGCAAGAAAACCAGCTGCAAACGCTGGATCCATTTCTTCGAACAGCGCCGAAGATTCCTTTGGCTTCATCTGCTCGTAGACCGATGTCAGCCGTGTCAAATCCGTCTCGGTTGCGCCATCTGCAAGAGCCAGCGTTGATTTCAGCTCTTCCTCTGCCTGCTCAAGCGCCACGAGCTTTTGCTCAATCGCATCATCGGCGATCTCAAGCGCCTTCATGCGATCCTGGATTTCCGCTTCGCGTGCTGACAGCGCCGCTTCGCGCTCCTGAAAGGCAGCCAACATATTCTGCAATTCGGCAGAAGATGGCATTGACCGGCCAGTTAGCGTGCCTTTTGCTTCCTCGTGCTCGGCCGACCCATCTTGCAGGTTGGCAACTTCTCGGGCGATGGCCGGGCCGGCCTCCAGACCCAAGCGCACAGCAGCTGACCCGATCAGTAAAAGGGCAAGCATCATCAGTGCGCTGCCCCGTGTCCGGCGGCTACGCTTTGCTTTTTTTGATTTCGCAGGTGCGGTTGTCATCTTCGCTGTCTTGGCCATTATGCAACCCGACCCTGCGCTCGGTTGTGACGGACAAACATCAGACCTGCGGGTTTCGCAGGCTCCGGTTCTGCCGCTACTTCGGGTTCCGCATCAGCCTCATATGCCGCTGCCAATGCGTCACTCTCTTCGGCGACAGAAGATGCGGCCACCTCAGCCTTCGGCTCAGCTGTCGGCACGTCAGGCATATCATGCATAGACGCCATCATCAGTTCGAGCCGCTGCGCCACCGATTCGGCACGGCCGGTAAGCTGGTCCAGCGCCTTGCTGGACCCATCAGAGACATGCCGGGCCGCCAGCAGTGATTTGTTCAGATCGTCAACCTGCGCGGACAGCACTGCAACAGCGCCGCCGACACCTTTTTCCAAATCATTAAAGCGCTTCAGCCGACGTGAGAGCACCAGACAATAAAAGCCTGCCCCCATGGCCCCGGCCGCAAGCAGGATATCTGCAATCAGTTCCATCCCGTTCTCCTAGTTCAATACGAAGTCCATAATCAGCAGATCACGCACCCGGCCCTGGCCGGCTGCAATATTGATCCGCCGCAGCATCTGTGCGCGCAGTTTTGGCAGTGCCATTGGATCTGTCAGATCCTCCAGCTCCAGTGCCCTGAGATAACTGTTGAGAACATCGACAACCCGCGGGAGGATTTTTTCGACCTCGGCCCGATGGGCAAGATCAACCTCCAGCTGAGATCGGAAACGAAGGTGCTTCAATCCACTTGCTTTGCGCAAAGTGATTACAATCGGTTCCATTTCGATAAAGGCAAGATTGGCGATATCTTCCGCCGTCTCACCACTGTCCACGCCTTCTGGCGCCACTTCGGTCGCATCCACCCCTTCTGGGGCTGCGCTCTGACCAAAGGGAAGAAGGCCTGACTGGACAGCGAAGAATCCTCCACCGGCACCAACAAGTGCAAGGACAACCCCAATGATAAGGGGCAGCTTGCTCTTTTTGGTCGGGGCGTCTTGTTCTGTGTCTACTACAGCGTCTGTCATGACTATCCCTAATACGTCGTGCCTCATCTTATTAGCCTGCGGACACTAACCGAATGTTAAGGGCAATCCGGCAAAAGGGTTGCACATCGGACAGAACGCCGGTGCTACGGAGGTTAATGTGCAGCAGATCAAGAATGTCTGGGCAGGTTTGGACACGCGAAAACGCCTGATTGCCGTGGGGGCCACGGTAATTGTGATTCTCAGCGTCCTGGCGATGTCCCGTGTGGCGAATACGCCCACGATGCAACTATTGTATGCCGGGCTGGAAAGCGGCTCGGCTGGAGATGTGGTGCGTGCGCTCGAACAGCGCGGTACCGAATATGAAGTGCGCGGCGGATCAATTTATGTTCCTGCCACTGCACGAGATGAACTTCGCATGACATTGGCAAGCGAAGGTCTGCCAGCCAATGGCGGACGTGGCTATGAACTGCTAGATTCTCTCAGCGGGTTTGGTACGACGTCGCAGATGTTTGACGCTGCTTATTGGCGCGCAAAAGAAGGGGAGCTGGCAAGAACCATTGTTGCCAGCCCTCATGTCACCCAAGCGCGGGTACATATCGCAAATACGGGATCGAACCCCTTCCAACGTACGGCAGAACCGACTGCCTCTGTGTCGGTTGTCCCAATGGGTTCCCCCATCACTCCCGCCCAAGCCAATGCGATTCGCTTCCTGATTTCTTCGGCAGTAACAGGGCTGGCTGTGGAAAACGTGGCTGTCATTGACGCCAATGGTGCCTTGATCGGATCGCCCGAAGCAGCCGCTGCTGTTGGTGCGGGTTCAGATGATCGTTCGCAGTCGATTCGCGAACGGGTCATGCGCCTGGTAGAGGCGCGTGTGGGTCACGGGAATGCAGTGGTCGAGGTCAGCGTCGAAACTGTAACGGATACCGAATCCATTCGTGAAAAACGCATCGATCCCGAAAGTCGCGTCGCCATCAGTACCGATGTCGAAGAACGCGCTGATTCCTCACAAAATCAATCCGGGGAGGTAACCGTTGCATCCAATATCCCAGATGGAGATGCAGCGTCCGGCGATGGATCAAAGGCCAGCACCAGCGCAACGCGAGAGCGGGTGAACTACGAAATCTCCGAAACTCAAAAAGAGATCCTGCGCGGTCCGGGCGCCATCAAACGCCTGACAGTTGCGGTTCTTCTCAATGGTGTTTCAACAACAACCGCGACTGGCGAAACCACTATGGAACCGCGCTCCGAAGAGGAGCTGGGGGCGCTACGCGAGCTGATCTCCGCAGCAGTCGGATTTAGCGAGGACCGCGGCGATGTCATCACCCTCAAGTCCATGGAAATGCCCATGATAGAGCCACAGGGAACCGTTGTCAGCGCATCGATTTTTGACAACATTTATCTGGATGCAATGTCGCTGATCCAAATGGCGGCCCTGGCAATCGTCACGCTGATTCTTGGTCTTTTTGTTATCCGCCCGATTTTGTCAAATCAGGCCAGCGTGCCTGCGCTCGGCGCCCCTCAGGGCGACGCTATGGATGAATTGCCAGCCCTCGGCGGCGGTGGGTTCATGGCTAACCCCGATCTCGGCGCCAATCTTGCACTAGATGGCGAGATTGAGAACAACGACACCGGTCAGTTTGAACCCATGGGTGGCATGGGCATGGGCACCGGAATGGGCATGGGCGACATGGGTGGAATGGGCGACATGGGCGGCTTGCCTGCCCTTGATGGCGGCGGAGATAACCCGGTTGATCGCCTGCGCTCAATGATTGGTGAACGCCAAGAGGAAACAGTCCAGATCCTGCGTGGCTGGCTGGAAGAAAACGAGGAGAGAGCCTGATGACCATTGCCCATCTTCTAGAAGATTTTGCTATGGACACGCCGGCCGTGCCGATTGCCGAGGTGAATGAAACGGTCCTGGAAGAGCAGCGCCTGGAATCCTATGAAAAAGGATACAGCGAGGGCTGGGATGATGCTGTAACAGCCAAGGACAAGGAGAGCGCACATGTGTCTTCCGAATTGGCCAGCTCGCTCGAAGACCTCAGTTTTACCTTCCACGAAGCCCAGACCCAGCTGCTCGAATCGCTAGACCCTATGTTCAAGGTTCTCACCAGCGCAGTACTGCCCGACGTGATGGCCGCGAGCTTTGGCCATCACATTGTCGATCAGCTGACAGATATGGCCAAAAGCCATGCCGATCAGGCCATCAATATCGTCGTCTCTCCAGGGGAAGGCGCAACAGTGCGCGCTCTTCTGACCAAGAACTTTGCTGTGCCGGTACAAGTGCGCGAAGACGCTGTTTTATCCGAAGGTCAAGCCTATCTGAAAATCGGCGGTGTCGAACGTGAAATCAACAGTGGGGCGCTAATCGAGTCGATCCAAGATTCAATCGAAGCCTTCTCCTTCTACATCACAGAGGACAGCAAATATGGATAAGTCTGCAGAAATGAACAAGAAGTCAGGCGACGCAGGTAATCCGTTTACGTCAGTACCGGTCGAGGTAGTGGTGTCTGTGGGCAAGGCAAGACCGCTCATTCGCGATCTGGTGAATCTCGGAGAGAATGCAATTCTGACTCTTGATAAACGGGTGGAAGATCCGGTGGATCTCTATGTCGGCGATCGTCTTGTCGCACGAGGCCAGTTGGAAGAAATGGAAGGCGAGCAAGCCGGTCAGCTGGCCGTGCGACTGACTGAAATCGCGGATCTGCAAAGCGGTCTGGGATGACACGCGCTGCCCTTTTTGCCATAGCGTTGATCGCCGCGCTGGTCTTTGGCCTGCCTGACGCAGCAACGGCACAAGATCTCAGCCTTTCACTGGGTGAAGGCCAATCTATTTCGGCGCGATCCATTCAGTTGATCATGCTGATAACCGTGCTCAGCCTCGCGCCAGGGCTGTTGATCATGGTGACCTGTTTTCCCTTCCTCGTAACTGTGCTGTCCATCCTCCGACAGGCCATGGGGTTGCAACAAGCGCCGCCAAACATGTTGATGATCAGCCTTGCGTTGTTTCTCACCTATTTTGTAATGGAGCCTGTCTTTACCGAAGCCTGGGCACAAGGAATAAGCCCGTTGATAGAAGAACAGCTGGATGTGGAAACCGCAATAGAGCGTGCCTTGCAACCCTTTCGTGTCTTCATGGCAAACCGCCTTGATCCGGATACGTTCTACGCGATTGCAGATCTTCGTCCCGCAACTGCAGGCATTGATCCTACTGCGGATGCGCCGCTATCGACCTTGGTCTCAAGCTTCATGCTGTCAGAAATCGCACGCGCGTTTCAGGTCGGTTTTTTGGTATTCCTACCTTTCCTTGTCATTGACCTGGTTGTGGCCGCGGTATTGATGTCGATGGGCATGATGATGGTCCCACCGGCAGTGGTATCTATGCCGTTCAAATTGGCCTTCTTTGTCGTGGCAGACGGCTGGAGCCTGATCGCCAGTGCATTGGTGCGCAGCTACTTCCCCTAGATCGACATTCAGTGCAGAAGCCATAAAGCCCCCGATCGCACAAGCGTCCGGGGGCTTTTGAATTGGGAAATCGGGTATACCCTCAGGCGCCCGGACAGCTTGATCTGCGGCAGGCGGGCTCCTGCCAATGTCCAAACCGAAAGACATGTAGATTGTCATAGGTCGTTACTGAAGTCTGCCTCCCACAGGCAGGCCTGACGATCAGGAAGCAGCCCCGTGTTTGTCTAGTCCATCAAACCGCGGCTTCCCGGAGGCGACTAGGCACAAGAGCGTCCAGAAACAAAGGCCAATGCAATAGCCAAAGCACGTCAGAAGCTGTAAATCGGAGGCGATGTTAGCTGTTCAATCAGTTGTTCTCTGGCGGCTGATAACGTTCACAGAAAGCCCCCAGGATCAAGTGATCCCAAGGGCTACGATAGTTTATTTAGCTCGTCTACCTACCTGTTATCGAACCACAAATTCGGCATGTAGTGCGCCCGCCGCCTTCAGGCTTTTCAGGATATCGATCATATCACGGGGCGACACGCCCAGCGCATTGAGCCCTGCAACCACTTCGGACAGAGAGGTCGTTTCCGGGACTTCTGCCAGTTGGATACCCTCTTCCTCTTCAATTGCGGCTCCGGTCCTCGGAACAACCACTGTTTCGCCATCGGCAAATGGATTTGGCTGCACAACAAGGGGCGTTTCTTCAATCCGTAGGGTGAGATTACCCTGCGCCACCGCAACACGTGAAATGCGAACATCGCTGCCCATTACAATGGTACCGGATCGCTGATCCACTACCACGCGTGCCTTACGCTGTGGTTCAACGAGAATATTCTCGATCCGGCCAACAGCATGGGCAGTTGAACGCGTATTGGTACGCTGAACGTCGATCTCGACCGTGCCGGAATCACGCATCAGCGCAACATTGCGCCCGAATTCAGCATTGATGGCGCGTTCAATACGTCCGGCAGTCGTAAAATCAGGCTCCCGCAGGGCAAGACGCATCGACGATAGCGAGGACAGATCAAAGTCAATCTCCCGCTCAACCCTTGCGCCCGAAGGGATGACCCCAGCCGTGGGCACGCCTTGGGTAACCGAGGCGCCTTCGCCCTCTGCCACCGCACCACCAGCCAGTATAGTGCCCTGAGCCACAGCATAAATCTGACCATCTGCCGCATTCAGAGGAGTCATGACCAGCGTTCCGCCAAGCAGGCTCTTAGAATCGCCAATTGCCGAAACCGTCACATCAACCGTTCCGCCAACGCGCGCAAATGGCGGTAAGGTCGCGGTGACAAAAACAGCCGCGACATTCTTAGGTCGAAACTGTTCTCCCGTTACGTTGACGCCCAAACGTTCCAGAATATTCGTCATGATTTCTTCGGTGAACGGTGAATTTCGCAAACCATCTCCGGTGCCGTTCAATCCAACCACCAGGCCGTAGCCGACCAGATCATTGCCACGCACACCATCGAATTCTACCAGATCTTTCAACCTGATAGCGCTGGCTTGCGCGATCGCTGGCAGCAACAAAACTGTCAGAAAGATCCGAATGAATTTCATCATGACAGGAACCTCATCAGTGACAGCTGTGACGTGCGGGCCGTGACAGTGAACAGGCTTTCCAGCTGGAACTGCGCCTCTTCAAGACGTGTGGCGGTCTCATAAGGGTCTGCCTGCACCAGTTCATTGAATACAATGCTCAGGCTGGTCTGAGCTGCCGCGTTGCGTGTAGCCGTCTGTTCGATCCGACCTTCAACAAACCCGAGGTCTGATTGCATCTGGGTCAACTGCACCTGGCTCTCACGCAGTTCAACACCGGTGCTGCGTAGCATCTCAAACTTCACACCGGAGCTAAGGGTCAGAGTGGGTTCATTGACCAATGCTGCAATCGCAAGACTCTGCAGGGTCTGTTTGAACACATCATCATTGGCTTTGAGGGAAACCGTCACTTCCTCGGTCGGGCCGATTTTGACAGGGTCCATCAAATCGGCTGACCCTTGGTACATAACCGCATCAAACCCGAGCGGATCTGCAAACCAGTCTTTTACTGCCTGAACGATATCAGGAGCCGTGGTTAATCCTGCGGCCTCAGTTGCCAGCGAGGACATCAAAGTCGTCAAGTCAGCCAAAGGCTGGGCTTCTGTATCATTGCCCGAAAACAGACTCCGCCCGGCGGCTTCACCATTCAGCGAACGAATGGCCTCTGTCAGGTACATTTCAGCCTGATTGGAGATTTGTTGCGATGTGTCATCATTCGGCGAGGTGGTTACTGCAAAGATATCACTGGTCAACTCCAGGACATTATCAGCAATCAACGCAATGTTGTTCTGTGCCGAAGACGCAAACAAGGCCGCCTCGGTATTGGCAACCTTATAGGATTTAAGCCGGTCAAGGCTACGCTCGACGTCAGACAAATAGGTGAGATCCCCCCCTAACTTCTGCGTCAGCTGAGAGGTTTTCCCACTGCTCAGCTCCTGCGTCAGGGTCGAGATGTCGTTCTTCAGACCGACCGACCGATTACGCAGAAAAAGGTGCTGAGCCATGTCGCCATATGAATTCATAATCATTCGTCAAATCCTCAGAAGCGTTTCCATCAGCCCATCAACGACAGAGATCATCCTGGCATTGGCTGCATAGACTTTTTCAATCACGATAAGGTTTTGCAGTTCTGCATCGCTATCGACGCCCTGCGCCAGCTCGCGCTGATACATTTCGGTGTAGGTTGCTGCGGCAAAGGCGACGTCCTGCTCTGCGGCATTGTCGCTCTGTGCGAAACGCGACAGGAGGTTCGCACTGAGTGTGCTGGCATCCAAATTGGCAGTTCCAAGGCCGACCGAAGAAACCGTGCGTTTGGTATCCAACGCATCTGCGTAGCCGCGCAACAAAGTCGCATCACCGGCATTGCCGGGAGAGGCGGCATTTAAGCCATCTCGCAATCGCCAAGTTTCAGCCTGGCCCTGCATCGCAATCTTGTCATTCAATTCAATACGATTGGCTATACCAACGGTGTTTACAGGATCAAAAAATGCACCCTGATCGGTAAAAATGCCAGCGTCAGTTGCACCCAGCGTGGTATCAAGCGACGGGTCCTGAAAACGCTCAATAAGATCCTTGGCCATTGCGTCCAGGTCTTCTTGCACCTCAACCGTCAGCACGTCGCGCACCTCGAATTGCGCTGCAAGAGTACCGCCGCGAATGGGACCGCCCGATCCGGTGGCCACATCAATACCATTTATCTTCAGGCCCGAAAGTAACCCGTTGCCGAGTGTCATATACGGGAGCGTATCCGCCTTACCGTCAAAGGTTAGCTCTGCCGGTTGACCATCCAGCAGCACAGCCCCGCCTTCAGAAAAAAGAGCAACCTGCCCGCGATCCCGGTTCACCACCTTAACCGGAATGATCTGATTGACTTCATCAATCAGAAGATCCCGCTGGTCCAGCAGGGACGCTGAATCATTGCCGGTCGCCTGACTGATAGCGATTTTGGCATTCAGTTTCTGGATTTTTTCCAGTGACTGATTGACGGTATCAACCTGAACGTCAATGGCGCGATCCGCCGCTGTACGTTGATTGCGCAACCCTTCCGCAGCGTCAGAGATGGAGCTAACCAGTTCTTCGGCCTGGATAGCCAGATCGTTCAGGCGCGGGCCAGAGTCCGGTCGCGAGATCACTTCGATCAGGCCAGAGTCGAAATCAGTCAGTCGCTGCGTGATCGAATATGGATCATCGCCGCTGCCGACGAGTTCGGTCATACGATTGTAAAACGTAGACTTTACTTCCGCGACACCGACCTCAGAGTTGGCCGACCGCACGCTGGATCGCAGGGCCGGGTCGTTGAAGCGCTGGACCCCACCGACCTTCACCCCGCTAAAGCCATCCCCGGCGCTGGTTAGCGCCAGGGTTCTGCGTGAATATCCTGGTGTCAGGACATTCGACAGGTTTTCGGAAACAACCGACGTCGAGCGGCCAGCCGCCGTCAGTCCGGTCATTGCGGAATTGAGTGCACTTGAAATGGACATAGGTCAGCCAGCCTTTGCGAAGGTAAATGTCAAAGGAAAGAGCGCTTATCAGCGCTTGATGTTGGTGGTTTCCTGCAACATCTCATCCACAGTCTGGATGACTTTCGCATTTGACGAATAGGCACGCTGGGTCTGAATCATATTTGTCAGCTCACCCGCCACATCGGTTGCGGATTCCTCACGAGCGTACCCCAAGATGTCCCCGGTCGGTCCTTCACCCGCATTCCATAGGAAATATGAACCGCTTTCGCTTGATGGCATATAGGTCTGACGATCCATGGCAATCATGCCGTTTGGATTGGGAAGATCAACCAGCGGCACCTGATAGACGACGCGGCTGACGCCCGTGTCGTAGTTAGCATGGACAAAGCCAGCCTCATCAATTTCCACACCGGTAAAGTTGCCAACCGGCGCGCCGTCTTTGGAGATGGACGCAGGCGCAAAAGTGTCGGAGAGCTGGGTCAAACCATTGTCATCACCCAGCGTACCGATATTAATCTCCATCGGGCCACCTGCGACAGATACAATGATCGAACCGGTTGCCGCGTCATAGGCACCACCGGTGGTCGCCGTTACCGCATTCAGCGCACCGCCAGAGGTTCGATTGTCATCAAAGGTCAGCGTGTATTCCCCAATCGGTGTCCCGCCGGTTGCTGTATCCGTGATAATCATGGTCCATTCATTCGACTCGCCGGTCCCAGGAACAGTTGGTACGAATTCAATCTGCAGGCTCTCGGATTTCCCAAGGTTGTCATAGTATTCGATCGACAGGTTCTCACTGGTGCCAGCCGATGTTGATTCGGTGGCGGTCGCCGGCAGGTTCACACCCAGCGACATCTCAGTTGTCGGCTCACCGGATAGTTTGTTCACATTGAAACGCACCGGCTCCAACGCGTCAGATGTATCACGCGCATAGGGTGGAATGGTTCCATCGGATTGGGCTGGCCAACCCATTAGGACCAGGCCGGATTCGGTTGCCAACAGACCATCCGCATTGGTTCGGAAAGACGCGGTCGTCGTCAGCATCATCTGAGGGTTGGTCGCACCCGTTTCAACCTCATTTATAGACGCAACCGGCAGCATACCACGGCCGCGGACGGCCAGATCAGTAGCATTGCTTGTTGTTACCAGCGGGCCACGCTCATCAATCAAGCGCACATTCGTGGTACGCACACCACCTGCTGAGTAGGCTCCACCAGAGGAGCTCATCACCATCGAATGGAAATCCGTCTGAACCCGCTTATAGCCGGGCGTCGAGGCATTTGCGATATTGTCGGATATGGAGGCCAGTCGACTGGCATTCGCGCTAAGGCCGGCAACGCCAGCATTAAGTGAGGAAGAAATCGTCATGGATACGCCTTTCTGCTGCATCGAATCTTTCTTGATGCAACAGCTAGCCGATTGCCCATTAACGGGCGGCTAACAGATAAAATTGTCTGATCTGTTGGCCGCCCATTGCTGACGATTCATCGCTTATTTCCGCAAAAGAATGATCTCTATCCGGTTGTTTCGCGCTGACATGGGATTGGTATCAGTCAGTTTTCGATCTGCATGCCCCGTCACCCGGTGCATGCGTTTCGAGACTGTCCCACCTGTTTCCAGCATGATCCGTGTCGCATTGGCACGCGAATGAGACAGTTCCCAAACCGGATTATTGGCAACAACAACCGCGTTGGACCGCGTATGACCGCCAATCGCGATATTGTTTTCAACAACGCCAGTAACGCGTGACACCATCTGTACGATATCCCGAAACAACAAGGTTGGCTCAGCCGTGCCTTCCTTGAACAAGGGCGAGTCTTCGGTGTCGAAAAGTTCGACCACTAACCCTTCGTCGGTGACGCGGGTAATGATGTGCTGTGCCATCTCGATCGAGACCATGCTTTCGCCGCCTCGGCCCTTTAGCTGCTCTTCCAACGCGCGGAACTGTTCATCCGCCGCTTCTCGATCCTTGTCTTGTTCGACACCAGAATCGCCCTTTGCCTGCTGCGCATCCGCAGGATTGACATCAGACGCACCGGTACCGTTCTGAGGCTTGATCTCCTCAGTGAACATACTGTCACCGCTGAAAGCCCCATTACCACCGCCAGAAACCCGGCTCAGCGGAATGGTCGGCGAGAAGTAATCCGCCAGCCCTTTTCGTTGTTTCTCAGTCGTTGCATTGAGCAGCCACATCAACATGAAGAACGCCATCATAGCCGTAACGAAGTCCGCATATGCGACCTTCCAGGCACCACCGTGATGACCATCGCCACCACCTGACTTTTTCTTCTTGATGATAATGGGCGCCACATTTCCTTGTGCGCTCATATCCACCACCTTTTATTCACCCAATACCGGGATATCAGGCGGTCTCTTAAGTGGGCCTTAACAGATAAATTTGCCGGCAGTTATGTCGCCATTCCGGGCGGTTCAGGGTCACGAACAGGGGTTTTCGGCTACAATTCAAGGTGTTTGGCGACGTCGCTTGCCACGTATATCAGCGACATCGCCTGATTTCAGTCCTCTAGCAGAACCTCGTCATATGATTCTCGCAGCTTGTTCTTTAGCACCTTGCCAGTACCACCCAACGGCAGCGTATCGACAAAAACCACCCGATCCGGGATCTGCCAGCTGGCCACTTTACCCTTGTAATGAGCCAGCAACGCTGCCTCTGTCACGCTTGGGTTGCGTTTGACGGCGATCACGACGGGGCGCTCATCCCATTTTGGATGCTTAGCCGCAATCGCGGCAGCCTGCGCAATATCCGAGTGAGACATGGCGATATCCTCCAGCTCGACGGTCGAAATCCACTCGCCCCCTGACTTGATGATGTCTTTGGACCGATCGCGGATGATCATATAGCCATCGGCATCAATCGTAGCGACGTCGCCAGTGTTGAACCAGCCATCTGCGGTCAGCGCGGAATCATCCGCGCGGAAATAGCTGTCGATGACCCAATGACCACAAATCTGTAGATTGCCCTCGGTCTTGCCGTCATTGGGCAATATCGTGCCTGCATCATCAACAAGGCGTAGATTGATGCCATAAGGAGCACGTCCCTGTCCCTCCCGCAGTTTTTCTTGGGCATCCGAATCTAATGTACTGTGTTTCTGCAACAGCTGGTTCAACGTCCCAATCGGGCTGGTTTCGGTCATGCCCCAGGCATGCACCAGTTCGACACCATATTTATCACGGAAGGTTGGAATCATCACAGTTGGCAACGCTGAGCCGCCAACGATGGTCCGCTCAAGACTTGCGGCAGTACAACCGGTTTCCTCCAACCCTTGCAGAAGCCCCATCCAGATCGTAGGCACACCCAGTGCCACAGTGATCTTCTCTGCATCAATTAGCTTCGCCAGACTGACACCATCCAGATTCGGACCTGGCAGAACCAGCTTGGCTCCCACTGCAGCAGCGATATAGGGCGTACCCCAGGCGTTCACGTGGAACATCGGCACCACCGCCAGAACCGTGTCGCGCGCGCGCAGGCCAATACCGTCAGGCTGGTTCCCCCCCAGCGTATGCAGCACGCTGGTGCGATGCGTGTACTCTACGCCTTTTGGGTTGCCGGTGGTGCCCGAAGTGTAACACAGGCTTGATGGCAGATTTTCATCTAGATCTGGCCAGTCGAAATCACCGGTCTCTGCCGCCAGCAATTCATCATAGAACAGAACTCCATCTATCTGCGCCGCGATATCTGCATCACGCGGCCCCATCACGACAATATGCTTTACCTCTGTAAACTGGGCGCGCAGCTGCGCCACTGCGGGTACAAACGTGGTATCGATGAACAACACCTGATCTTCGGCATGGTTTATTATATAGATCAGTTGTTCGGCCTTTAGGCGCGGATTGATCGTGTGACATACAAAGCCCCCGCCAGAGACGCCGAAATAAATTTCCAAATGCCTGCGGTTGTTCCATGCGATAGTGCCGCAACGGGCCCCTTGCTCCAACCCCAAACGGTTCAATGCAGCGGCCAGCCGTCGAGCGTTGGTATCTATGTCCCCCCAGGTCATGTGCACCGTCTCGCCCGAAGTCTCGACAGATGTGACTGTGGTTCCGGCGTGAAAACGACCCGCATGTTCGATCAGCGAGCCAATTGTCAACTGTTTGTGCATCATCTTGCCAAGCATCTTGTCTTTCTCCGAATAAAATAAGTCAGGCGTGGGCCGTGGCGCCACGAATAATATCTGCGGCTTTTTCAGCGATCATGATTGTCGGCGCATTGGTATTGCCACCAATCAGACGCGGCATGACCGAAGCATCGACCACCCGCAGACCGTCCAAGCCATGAACACGCAGCGACGGGTCAACCACCGCAAGCGGATCAGTCCCCATTTTGCAGGTGCCAACCGGGTGATAGATCGTATCAGCCCGCGCGCGGATATGTTGTTCCAATGCGACGTCGTCGACATCGCCCTGCATGAACAGTTCTTTGTGGATATAGCCTGCCAAGGGCTCCGCGGTCATGATCTGTTGTGCCTTACGCACCCCCTTGATCAGAATGTCCAGATCACGTGAATCCGCCAAAAATTGCGGGTCTATAAGAGGTGCCGCCATAGCGTCAGCGCTGGTCAATCCAACCGAGCCGCGTGAGTTCGGTCGCAGAACGCAGATATGGCAGCTGAATCCGTGTCCCATGTGCAACTTGCGTGCATGATCATCAACGATAGAGATCACAAAATGCAGCTGCACGTCGGCGCGGTCTTCGGTTGGGTCAGTTTTCAAGAATGCGGCGCCCTCGGCGAAGGGAGTGGCAATCATACCTTCGCCAGATTTGCGCCAATTCAGTACATGGCGCAGCAACGAAACACCGCCTGGCACGGAAATGCCAAAGTTATCACGGTCCTTCGACTTGTAGGCCAGCGTGAAATCAAGGTGGTCCTGCAGGTTCTGACCCACGCCGGGCAGCTCATGCACCATATCAATCCCGTGCGGATTAATGTCCTCGCGGCGCCCCACGCCCGACAGTTGCAACAGCTGTGGCGAATTGAACGCTCCGCCGCATAGGATCACTTCTTGCCTCGCCCGAACTTCGTGATCGGAGCGGCGCCGACGATAGCACACTCCAATGGCCCGCTTGCCATCAAACAGAATACGGCTGGCATGAGCGCGAGTGATCACCGTCAGGTTCGGTCGATCCATCACCGGATGTAGGTAGGCCGCAGCCGCCGAGCATCGCTCACCATTGCGCGCCTCACCGTGGAATTGCGTCACCTGATAGAGGCCGATCCCTTCGTTGTCGCCAGTGTTGAAATCTTCGCGATGTCGTATCTGGAGGGATCGTCCAGCCCTGATAAAGGCCTCTGTGATAGGACGCGGTGATTTCTGGTCGCTTACTTGCAGCGGTCCGCTACCTCCATGGAGGTCATCCCCACCGCGTTCGTTATTCTCTGATTTCTGGAAATAGGGCAGCACCGATTGCCAGTCCCAGCCATCACAGCCAAGTTCCGCCCATTCATCGTAGTCTTTCGCGTGGCCACGCACGTAAAGCATGGCGTTGATTGCACTGGATCCGCCGAGTGCTTTGCCTCGGGGCTGATATCCACGGCGCCCATTCAGGCCAGGTTGGGGCGCTGTTTCATAGGCCCAATTGTTGATCTTTGGCCGCCCCGGCAGCATAGCGACAACGGCGGCTGGGGTTCGGACCAACAGCCCGTCACCGCGTCCACCGGCCTCCAGCAAGCAAACCGTGACATTCGGATCCTCGCTCAATCGCGCGGCCAATGTAGACCCCGCCGATCCGCCACCGACGATCACATAATCCGCTTCCATCGTAGCCTCCCTCGTCCGCAACTCTCCCACGTCGCTGGCAGATGAGCGCCGCTTTTGAATAGCCTGTCCATACTGACGGAACGTCATTCCATCGCAAGACGGACCATACGAAGGTCGGGCTTGAAAGAGGATATCGGTACCGCAGATGGCGCGCGATGCCCGGCCACATCATCACAAATGACGTTCTCAACCAGCTGAGCAACGGCGGCATCCCGTGCGAGCGATGGTTCGCCGGTGTCTGTGCGGCGTGCATCCGCATCGGCACGCCGCACAAAACGGTCTATTTTGTGTCTTTGATATCCGGTGTCTCCACGCCGGAAACCGCCTCGTCAGCGGTGTGTATTTCAGTCGCCACGACCCCTGTTTCTGCCTCGCTTTCCAGCAGTTCAGTCTCTGGAATATCAGACGCATCCGGCCCGGCAGCACCCACTGGCGCGCCTGTGATAAGCGGCAGCACCTGGGCACCCGTCACCCCCGACACCTCAGGGGTCTCAGGGCGTCGCCAGCTAAGCGTGTCAAAACTGGCGCAATTTTCGCAGACCGGTGCCCACTCGGCGTGGATGTGATTGCAGTTTTCACAAACCCACAGCGGTCCGCGCGGCGCGTTCAATGCTCGCGCCAACCAGCCCTGGATGATCGCGTCAGAGGCGCCTTCGCCCTTTTCAATAGCGGCCATCAAAGTCAACGCCCGTGCATCTGGTGCACGTTCAACAAGATCGCCCAGCGCCCGGCGCGCTTCAGGAAAATCTTCGGCAACAATGTGCAGCTCAGCCATCACCAGACGGGTTTCATCATGCTGCGGAGCCAAGCGAGATAATTGAGCAAAGCGCTTAACCCGTTCAGCCGCGCTCTCATGCGGCTCTACCTCGGCAAACGCATGCGCAAGATCAGGGTGCGGCTGTGCCTCCCAAGCCTTTTTCAAGACGCGGATCGCATTTCGTTTCTTGTCACGCGCCAGATAGGCACGTGCCGCCATCGCGGCAGCCGGCACCAAATCGGGCGAAAGCCGGTTTGCCTCAATCGCCTGTTCCTGCTGCTCCACGGTTGCCCCGTCTTCGACAATCGCCTTAGAGGCCGACAACGCCAACACGGCATCGCGACGTTTGTAGACGTCACGTGGCAGGGTACCCGTCTTCAACTTGGTGGTCAGCGTCTTGCGCGCCCCCCCCCAATCCTGCGCACGTGCCTGTAATGTCAGCAACGTATCCTGCACCTCTTCGTGTTTGGGACGCAGCGCCAGTGCCTTTTCTGCCAGTTGCCGCGCGGTGTCGGTATCCCCTTCAGACAGCTTTTGCTTCATGATCCCACGCACCCCAACAAAACGGGTGGAGTGATTGCTGACCAACCGTTTGTAGGCCTCGGCCGCCTTCTTGGTGTCGCCTGCCAGCTCTGCCGCTTGCGCGGTCAAAAGGTCGGTAAGCTCAGGCCTAGCAAGGTATTTTTCCGCCCGCGCGGCCTTGGCCATAGCCAGACGCCCCTCTCCCGAGGCCAGCGCCATCAACCCGTCTGACAGGGCCTGATATCCTTTACGCTCACGTCCCTTGTCAAAATAGCGCGAGATGGCGGTTTCATCTCCGTTCAGAAATCGCAACGTCGCCAACAAAAATGACAGCACTTTGAACATCAGCCAAACCGCAAACACCAGCACTGACAATGCAATCACCGACTGTAACGCGCTCAGGGTATACTCTGTCCCTGCTACAGTAATCTGAATGCCGCCCGCAGTTTCAGTCAGCAGCGCAGCGCCAAAGGCCAGCACCGCAACAATTGCGACGAATACGAGGATCTTCAACAACGACCAGAGCATGGCAGCTTCCTTATTTGGCGTTCAGGCTTTGGGCCAGTTCATTCACGGCAGAGACCGCAGCAAGACGGGCGCGGGCAGCCGCTTCCCAATCGGACAGCGGCATACGTGCTGTTTTGGGCAGGGCATCCAGTTCCGCCATTGCGGCCTGCAAGTCGCCACTATCAACCGCTGCTTCGGCGCGTGACAGCACCGCATCCGGATCGTCTCCGTCACGGATTTCAACTGACCGCGCGCCAAGCTGACGTTGGATATAGGCCGCAATACCTCCGCTCCCCTTGGTCTCCTGCCGTGCAGCAGCAAGTGCCTCTCGCGCCGCCGGGGCGAACCCATCGCGCAGGCTGGACAGAGTTCGGACACCTGCCTCAGCTGAGCCGGTAAGCGCACTAGGAGCAGCGACTTCCATCGCCGCCAATTCCTCAATCATGCCGCCAAAGCTGCTGCCTGCATCAATCGCTGAGCGCATCCGTGCAACAATGCTCTGAGCCCCGGCGATCCGCGCGGCTTCGGCACTTGCAGCTTCCATATCACGAGCTTCGGCGACCATCTTTTCAACTTCGACCCGTTGCGCCGCGAGGCTATCCTGCAACTTGGTCAACTCCGCTTCAAACGCGGCAGTAGCGGCAGGGCTTGCGCCATCGGTGATCGGGCGGTTTTCCAGCGCCTCCATACGGGCCGTCAGCCCATCAAGCATATCTACCAGTCCGGCATCCGCAGTGCTGGGTTCTGCAGATTGCAGGTCAACGATGTCCTGTGCCAGCGTTTCCATACGCGTCTCAACCGTCTCAAGCGAAGTTGCTCTAGCTTCTGTAGTACGGCTTTCCAGCTCGGTAATGCGCCCATATAACCTCTGCTGCACCGCCTCCAACGCTGCGCTATCAACGGCTGGGGCCGCGCGCCACGACGGCGGCAAAACATCATCTAGCAGGTTTGACTGACCAGCCACAAAACCAAGACCAGCCGCTACAAAACCGCCCAAGAGCGCAGCCCCAAAGCCACCGCGTTTTTCAATGACGCGCTCAACCTCAGGCGTCGGCGCCAGCACAGGGCCGTCCGGTGTTTGTACCGTATCTTGCAAATGACTGCTGTGAGTATCTGAGAGATCATCCATTACGTCATCTGACGCATTCAGCTCTGTACCGACAGGTTCTGCGGACGGCGCTGCGTTCAGGTCCGCACCTTCGATGTTACCTGCATCGACTACATTGGCATCAGGTATCTGGTTATCTTCGGTCCCCTCGGGTGCAGAATGTCCTTCCTCAAGGATGGCATCCGCGTCAATGTCCTGATCGGAGACAGACATCTGGTTATTATCCGCCAGTATTTCATCGGATTTTTTCTTGTCAGCCACGCCGACGTCCCCCTCGATTCTCAAAATCTCATAACATCAACTCAGCAATAAACTTACTGTGCCGATGATCCGCCCTCAACCCGCGCCAGCGCAACTGCGGCATCACGGACAAGGTCCTGCATATTGTCGCCGGTTGGAGCCTTACATATCCGCAAGTCTTTGCAATTCAAGCCTTTCAGCGGGCCAGCCACAGCAGAACTCAAGGCGATCAAGTAAAGATCCGCCAGATATGGCGCCAATTTGACAAATTGCGCAGCCGTACGCGGTGAAAAAAGCGGCACGATCAGCGACACTTGCGCATCAATCAATAGACGCGCGTCTTTATTATAGGATAGTGTCGGCTGGTCATAAATCACCTGTTCGTCGCAATCCATGCCAGCGGCACGTAGCCGTGCAGCGATGTTCCCACGTGTATGCGTGCCATGCATATGAACCAAAGGCCGCATCGGCGGCGCGTCAGTCAGCGTCGCAATCAGGCCATCTGCGTCCTGACCACAGTAGTCGGCCTGCCACCCAAAAGCACGCGCCGCCTCTACGGTCCGCTGACCCACGCAATATGCCTGCTGATCCGACAACGGTGCCGCCGCATATCTCACGGCATTGGCAGAAGAAAAAATCACATCCCGACCGCACGAACCAGTCCCAACCGGCCCAGTCCGACAGGTTTCAATGAGTGGCGCGACGATAACAATCAGCCCTGCACGCGTCTGCGCATCCAGATCAGCGGCAAATTGCTCTGCCGCTGCGCGGGGTCGTGTCAACAACAGGCCAGCCATCGCCCCCCCTCGGGATTGTTCGCCAATGCCATAGGTGGTAGCCCCGACAGGGATATGATGCAACGGTAACGCTATGACACAGAGCCTCACCCTATTAGGATTAGAAAGCAGCTGCGATGATACCGCCGCGGCCGTTGTGCGCCACTGCGGCGATGGTCCGGCAGAGGTGCTGTCCTCTGTTATCTTTGGTCAAGCAGAGTTGCACAGCGCCTACGGTGGCGTTGTGCCCGAGATTGCGGCAAGGGCCCATGCCGAGAAACTGGATCACTGTGTACGAGATGCACTGACTGCTGCCGGTCTACACCTGCGGGACATGGATGCGATCGCGGTCACCGCTGGGCCGGGGCTGATCGGCGGCGTGATTTCAGGTGTCATGTGCGCCAAGGGGCTGGCGGCTGCAACCGGGTTGCCCTTAATCGGCGTGAACCATCTGGCCGGTCATGCCTTGACCCCTAGGCTGACGGATGCGGTTCCCTATCCTTATTTGATGCTGTTGGTGTCTGGCGGACATTGTCAGTATCTCATTGTGCGCGGCCCAGAGGATTTCACCCGGCTTGGCGGTACTATTGATGACGCCCCCGGCGAAGCCTTCGACAAAACTGCGCGCCTGCTGGGACTACCACAACCCGGTGGACCATCCGTTCAGGATGATGCTGAAAACGGCGACCCCCAACGCTTCCGCTTTCCTCGCCCGCTGCTGGACAGACCTGATTGCAATCTATCGTTTTCCGGTTTGAAAACCGCATTGATGCGGATGCGCGATCAGGTAATGGCAGAAAAAGGCGGCCTTACAAGACAGGACCGAGCTGACCTTTGCGCCGGATTTCAAGCCGCAATTGCGGATGTATTGGCAGAAAAAACCCGCCGTGCCATTCGGATCTATCTTGAGGAAAACCCCGGAACACCGACGGTTGCCGTTGCCGGCGGAGTGGCCGCAAACACCGCTATTCGCGCCGCGTTAGAGACTGTTTGTTCCGAGACTGGCACCGCATTCACCGCGCCGCCATTGGCGCTTTGCACAGATAACGCCGCCATGATCGCCTATGCCGGGCTGGAACGCTTCCGCATCGGTGGTCGTGATGATATGACCCTATCTGCACGCCCCCGCTGGCCACTGGACCAAAGCAGCCCCGCAATGCTGGGCAGCGGCAAGAAAGGTGCAAAAGCATGACGATCGCAGTCCTTGGATCCGGCGCCTTCGGCACTGCGCTTGCGATCTCATTGGCTGATCAGGGGCCGGTCACACTCTGGGCGCGAGACACAGATCAAGCTCAGCACATGCAGGGCACGCGTAAAAACAGCCGTCGGTTACCCGATGCAACTTTTCCGGATGGTTTGCGCGTAACCGCTGATCTTGCGGACGCGTCACAGGCGGACACCATCTTACTCGCTGTGCCGATGCAAACCCTCCGTCAGGTGGTGTCGGTCAACGCCGATCTGCTGCGCAACCGCAGCTTGGTGGCCTGCTGTAAAGGGATCGAACTAAAGACCGGGCTTGGGCCGATCACAGTGATCAACGAATGTTTGCCAGGCACCACCCCTGCACTGCTGACTGGACCTAGTTTTGCCGCCGATATCGCGCGCGGTCTGCCAACCGCTCTGACCCTCGCCTGCGCTGACCCTGCTATGGGCAAGACCCTGCAACAACAGCTGACCACTGCCAATTTACGTCTTTACCGTACAACAGATACCACCGGTGCCGAACTAGGGGGCGCTTTAAAAAATGTTATGGCGATTGCCTGCGGTGCTGTGATCGGCGCCGGTCTCGGCGACAGTGCCCGCGCGGCGCTTATGACCCGTGGCTATGCTGAAATACAGCGGATGGCGCTGGCATCAGGTGCACGAGCTGAGACGCTGGCCGGTCTCTCTTGCTTTGGTGACCTGACGCTAACCTGTAGCTCGGACCTATCACGCAACTATCGCCTGGGGCTGTCTATCGGACGGGGCGATGCATTCGACCCCAGTATCACGGTTGAGGGTGCCGCCACCGCCCGCGCTGTTCATGTCGAAGCCGCGGCTCGCAATCTGGATATGCCGATCACCGCAATTGTGGTCGCCCTGCTCGATCAACGCTTGACCATCGCAGAGGCCACGGCTCAACTGCTTGCAAGACCATTGAAAGAGGAATGACATGCTGATTGCCCTGATCGCGCGGGATAAACCCGACCACCTTGAAACCCGAATGGCCAACCGCACAGCACATCTGGCCTATATCGAATCGACTGGGGTTGTTGCACAGGCTGGACCTCTTCTGGACCAAGAGGGCAGCATGGTCGGCTCCCTTATTGTCCTAGATGTCGAAGACATGGCGGCCGGGCAGGCATGGGCAGACAATGACCCCTATGCCAAAGCGGGCCTCTTCGAAGCGGTAGAACTGATCACGTGGAAGAAGGTCATCGGCTGATGGCATATTGGCTGTTCAAGTCCGAACCTACCACCTGGGGCTGGGAGAACCAGCAAGCCAAAGGCAATACAGGTGAGGAATGGGACGGCGTCCGCAACTATCAGGCCCGCAATTTCATGCGGGAAATGAAATTGGGTGATCGTGGGTTTTTCTATCACTCGATGAAAGAGAAATCCGTTGTCGGCATCGTGGAAGTCTGTGCTGAGGTGCACCCAGACAGCACCACTGATGACCCCCGCTGGGAATGCGTCGATATCAAAGCCGTGCGCAGCTTCACAACACCTGTAAGCCTTGATCAGATAAAGTCGGATCCCCGTCTTGAGCATATGATATTGGTCAAAAATTCACGCCTGTCCGTGCAACCTGTCACGGCCGAGGAATGGGCTATTGTCTGCGGGATGGGGAAGACAGACCCCGATTAATCTGACAAGATTTCCGTATTGATGCTGGACCTTGGGAGAGATCGATGGAAATTCTGAATGTTCTTGTCGCCGCCGCTGTCGGCTTTGCCCTTGGGGCGGTGTGGTACGGGGTTCTGGCGGGACCCTGGATGCAGGCCGCCAAGATTCCCCGCGACGAAAACGGCAAACCAGCAGGGGGGCAAACACCCGCAGTGTTTGCGGCGACATTTGCACTGCAACTGGTTGTGGCGGGGATGATGCGGCACGTGTTTGCCCTGTCGGGAATTGATACCATCACAGGTGGGTTGGTTGGCGGGCTGGGCGTTGGTCTGTTTTTCATCACGCCCTGGATCATGATCAACAACCTCTATGGCGTTCGACCACTAAGGCTTTCGATGATTGACGGCGGCTATGCAACACTCGCTTGCGGCGCTATCGGCGTTGTCCTGACGCTGTTCTAAGGCAGCCCTCGGGACAAAAACAGATAAAACCCGCGGCAAACAAAAAAGGGAAGATCCAACCATATGGCAGGATCTTCCCTTTCACCCCACGTGCTCCAATTCCACCACACGTGTTCGTAAATCTTTGACCCTGGCCATCCTGACCGTTGTCTTAACACTAGGCTTTTGCTGGTGATTCCGCAAAGGCAATACAGGTAAAATGAGACACAAATACAACCTGGGGCCGTTTCACGAACCCTGAGACCGACTTGCACCAGCCGCTGATGCGCACAGTCGTTGAAATCTCAAACGCCCGACAGGGTGATCCTGACGGGCGTTTTCTAGTCTGATAAATCCAGAGTCTATCAGCTATAGACGGATTCTTTGCCAAAATGCTTGGTCAGCATGTAGTAGACTACTGCGCGGTACTTGTTGCGCTCGGATTTGCCGTAGGTCTCAATCACGCTGTCGATTGCGGACGACAACTCGGGCCCGTCAGGGAGGCCCAGCTTTTTAACTAGGAAGTTGTTTTTGACGGTCTCCAGCTCCGCCGGCTGGCTTGACGCCACAGTTGAAGCATCCGCATCGTAAATCGCAGGACCACACCCAATGGTGACCTTGGTCAGAAGAGCCATGTCAGGCTCCATGCCACATTTTGTTTTCAGATCATTTGCATATTGCTCAATCAGATCGTCGCGTTTTCCCAAAACTCTCTCTCCCATGTTGCCAAGCGGAACTCTTATTTTTGTAAGGCCTTACGCCTAATGAGCCCTTATAAGGTCAGCTTAGCCGTAGAACGGTGCAGGGCAACTGGGAATTTCTGTGAAATACGCTCATTTCCGCAAGCTTACAGCGCACAGACCGCCCCCTGGTCACCAAGATGGCGCCCCCTTAAGGGAGCGCCGAAACCTATGGGCAACACCTCGGTGTAACTCCCGAAGTGAGATAAGGCCCCTTTATACGCGACCGCCGATCAGACGGTCATCTTGCAGCGGCTTAATCATGTCTTCGTTGATCTCAGGCATGGACCGCAGGCTGGCTTCGGTTTCGGAGTTCAGTTTCAGTTGCCCATTGCGGGTGAAGTCCATGTCGGAAAATGGCACCGCCACCGTGTATTCATTCAGCCCGAGAAAACCACCAACACCGATCACGCCCGCGACTTTACCGTCCTGTTCGATCACATAGTCGATTTCGCCAACGTCTTTGCCGGTCACGCTGAACACATTTTTGCCAATCAGGTCAGCTACAGTCATTTCATCCAATGGCGGCAAAGGCTCGCCGGCAGCATCAGAGGCATCATACTCACCGCGAGGGATGGTGGTGGAAGCGTCAGAGCTTACATTGACGGTTTCATTACCATCCGCAGGGGTTTCGTCGCCTACGGTTTCAACAGTACCATCGACCTTGTACTCACCACGTGGGATGGTGGTGCCCTCGGTGGAATTGATAGACGCGCTGCCGGTGACGTCTTGAGCACCGACCGTTTCGATCGCTGCGTCAGTCTTGGATTCGCCGCGCGGTACGGAGGTGCCCGCCTGTGCAATACCGGCACCAGTCATCAGCGCTGCAGCAGTTACACCAGCAAGAATACGGGTCTTGGTTTTCTGTTCGGTCATGTTGTTCTCTCCGTCAGTTGAAGTACGGAAATCAAACGCTGCCACGGTCGCAAACGTTCCGACAAATATCCTGGATATTGACGTCAAATTCTTGGAACCTTTCGACACGATATTGCGTTTGTGCGCATGTCTCGCGCCGAGGTATTTCGTTCAGATGGTAACGTGAAAACAAGTGTTTGAACGAAAACACCCCGCCAATGGCGGGGTGCAGTGCATGATGATTACAGCCCAGCAGGCGCAGGCAAGAAACCTATCAGTAGCGGTAGTGTTCCGGCTTGAACGGACCCTCGGGCGTGACGCCGATATAGGCGGCCTGCTCTGGCGCCAGTTTCGACAGTTTCACGCCAATCCGGTCAAGATGCAGGCGGGCGACTTTCTCGTCCAGATGCTTGGGCAGGATGTAGACATCGTTCTTGTAGTTTTCACCACGCGTCCACAGCTCAATCTGAGCCAGAACCTGGTTGGTGAAGGAGGCCGACATCACAAAAGACGGGTGCCCGGTTGCGTTGCCAAGGTTCAACAGGCGACCTTCGGAGAGCAGGATGAGACGATTGCCCGAAGGCATTTCGATCATGTCGACCTGCTCCTTGATGTTGGTCCACTTGTGGTTTTTGAGATTGGCCACCTGGATTTCGTTGTCGAAGTGGCCAATGTTGCCAACAATCGCCATGTCCTTCATCTCACGCATATGCTCGATACGGATCACGTCTTTGTTGCCGGTGGTAGTGATGAAGATATCGGCGCTATCAACGACGTCCTCCAGCACAACAACCTCAAAACCATCCATAGCTGCCTGCAAGGCGCAAATCGGATCTACTTCAGTCACCTTAACGCGCGCGCCAGCGCCGCGCAGCGAGGCGGCAGACCCCTTGCCAACGTCACCATAACCGCAAACCACTGCGACCTTGCCGGCCATCATGGTGTCGGTCGCGCGGCGGATACCGTCTACCAGCGATTCCTTACAGCCGTATTTGTTGTCGAACTTCGACTTGGTCACCGAATCGTTCACATTAATCGCTGGGAAGGGCAGCTGACCCTCTTTCACCAACTCATACAGACGGTGGACACCGGTGGTGGTTTCTTCGGAGACACCTTTGATGGCCTCGCGGGTTTTGGTGAACCAGCCCGGGCTTTCCGCCATACGCTTCTTGATCTGGCTAAAGATCGCCTCTTCCTCTTCCGAGGTGGGGATTTCGATCAGATCTGTCTCGCCCGCCTCTACGCGCGCGCCCAGCAGCACGTAAAGTGTCGCGTCACCTCCATCGTCCAAGATCAGGTTTGCACCTTCGGGGAACTGGAAAGAACGATCCAGATAATCCCAATGCTCTACAAGGGTCTGGCCCTTGATTGCAAAGACCGGCGTGCCACCAGCAGCAATTGCGGCCGCTGCGTGATCCTGTGTCGAGAAGATGTTGCAGGATGCCCAGCGCACATCAGCGCCCAGTGCCACCAGCGTTTCGATCAGCACCGCAGTTTGGATGGTCATGTGCAGCGAGCCGACGATCCGTGACCCTTTCAGTGGCTTACTGTCACCGTATTCGTCGCGCAAGGCCATCAGCCCCGGCATTTCGGTCTCAGCGATGTCCAGTTCCTTGCGGCCAAACTCGGCCAGCGCGATGTCCTTGACGATATAATCCACGGGCATTGCGTGCTCCATTCCGGTTACGTTTTTCTATCGCAGCAGGTAACACCGCAATAGTTTATAAGCAACGAAGATGCCCAAAGGCGCCGGGGCGCGACAGTCAGCGGCTGCGCGCCCCGGCCCTCCCAACGGTCCGGGGGGACAGGTCAGCTTGGGCTTTCAGTCACCCTTGGCTGTTCCATTAATTGGAAAAACCCGGTGCCTGACGCAACCACACAGCTGAGCCCGTTGGGATGGGAAACCAGCACTGTAAAGGTGCCGGTTGTCTCTGAGGCCCAGAATTCAATCAAAGTGGACGTCGGTTGACTGGTCTGTAAGCCACCCGCCCTCAAATGCTCCGCGTACGAGGATTGCAGGCGGTCCACCAGATGATCACGAGGGCTACAACCTGCGGCCAGCACAGGCGGTGCGGTCGCAAGCATTCCAAAGATGAGCGATGTGCAGACAAGACGTTTAAACATAGCGATCTCCTTCCGTTTACGCAGGGTGTCACGAAAGAGGCTCGCCAAAGGGGGCAAGAGCCCCAGTCGTCTCTATTAATATTGGGGCCGACTGGGGCTTATTCAAATGCCAGTTGGTCAACTGTTTGTGGTAATGCCGTGTGAATGGCTGGCCGACAGCCCGGTTCATCGCCGTCATTTCCAACAGAGAATTGCGCCGAGGCAAACCGCCGGCTAGTCAGGGCATACTGTCAATAGAAGGGACAGATCATGCCCCCAAAGCCCCCTCGCGCCTGGCAACGGATGCTGTCTGGCCGCCGGTTGGATTTACTGGATCCCACACCGGTGGATGTCGAGATCGAAGACATTGCCCACGGTCTGGCCTTTGTGGCACGCTGGAATGGGCAGACTATTGGGGACTTTGCCTATTCAGTGGCTGAACATTCACTGTTGGTGGAAAGGATTTATTGCCGTCTCAACCCGAAAACCCCGGTACGCTGGCAGTTGGCAGCTCTCCTGCATGATGCACCGGAATATGTAATTGGGGATATGATTTCGCCGGTGAAAAACGCCGTTGGCCCTAGCTACGGCGAATTGGATCAGCGTTTGACCGCAGCGATCCATATCCGTTTTGGCCTACCCGCCACGTTGCCCAAGACAGAAAAAGCCCAAATCAAGAAAGCGGATCGGATCAGCGCCTGGATGGAGGCAATAGAGATCGCTGGATTTTCGCGCAGCGAGGCAGACCGCCTGTTTGGCAAACCGGATCAGACAATATTAACCGGGCTATCGATCCGTCTGCGCCCCCCGGTAGAGGTACGTAAGGATTATGTCGCTCGCCATGCTCATCTCTTAGCGCAGCTGTAGGGGCCAACCGAAATCACCGACAGCCGCATCCACCCCCTTTCGGGTAGAGAGGCTGTCTGTAGATTACTTAGGACTGCGTTTGGCGAGAATGCGTTGCAAGGTGCGACGGTGCATATTGAGACGCCGCGCTGTCTCCGACACATTGCGATCACATAGTTCGTAGACCCGCTGAATATGCTCCCAGCGCACACGGTCGGCGCTCATCGGGTTTTCTGGAGGCGGCGGCAGCTCTTCCTCGTTGGCGATCAGCGCGTTCATGATATCCGTGGCATCTGCGGGCTTAGATAGATAGTCTGTCGCACCAATTTTCACTGCTGCTACGGCAGTCGCGATGGCGCCATAGCCTGTCAGAACAACGACCCGGCTGTCAGGCCGACGTTCACGCAAAATCTCCACCACATCTAGCCCGTTGCCGTCCTCAAGCCGCAGATCCACAACCGCAAAAGCAGGTGGGCGGGCGGTCACAATGGCACTACCAGCAGCCACTGAGCCGGCAGTTTCAACCTCAAAGCCGCGTTTTTCCATGGCTTTTGCCAAGCGTCGCAGAAAGGGTTCATCGTCATCAACCAGCAAGAGTGTCTTGTCCGGTCCTATCTCCTGCATAGCAGCTTCGCCCATACTGTCGGTCTCCCCGAATTGTCGTCAGGTCGTGAAGATTGATATTACGTCGTGCCCCGGAAACGTCAAATCCTCATCCAGTTTACAGGTTTTCCACGAAACAGCCGACCTTGTCTGCGATTTGCTCCGGAGTTTCATCTCTGCGGAAGAATTCAACGAATCCCACGTCTGGCAGCACCAGATAGGAAAAGGTCGAGTGATCAACAAGATAATAGTCTTCGTCACCGTCTTGCTTCTTGTAATAGGTCTTGTAAGCACGGCTGGCGGCCTTGACCTGCTCTAGCGACCCGGTCAGCCCGATCATACGTTCATGCAGATTTGCAGCAAAATCGCCCACCACCTCGGGTGTATCGCGTTCCGGATCGACGGAGATGAACACCGGTGTCACGTCCAGGCCCCGGTCGTCCAGCAGGTCGATTGTCTCAGCATTGCGCGCCACATCAAGGGGGCAGACATCCGGGCAGAACGTGTAGCCAAAATACACCAGCGACGGTTTGGTAATTACATCCTTGTCGGTGACCGTTTCGCCGTTGGCATTCAGTAATTCAAACGGGCCCCCAATGGTGTCAGAACCACCCGCGATCTTGCTACTGCGGCACTGCGAGAACTGATCGTCTCGATCACCGCCGCGCGATGCAAACCAGGCGCCACCCACGAGGGCAGCAACAAAAACGGCAGCGAGAATGGCATAGAGACGGGTCATGAGATCACACTTTGCGCTAGAAAGGGTTGGTCAGCAGTTTGCGCCAGACCTACCAAGAATTTCAGCTGATGCAACGGGCGGCACGGGCTGCCTGCCACACGTCATCCCGGAATAATCCTAGTGATCCTGCGCGGTGTTTGACCTATCCCAGCACATAGCCCAATGACCAGACGGACAAATCAGCGCAGCAGCAGTTGATACAATGACGCCATGACGCAACCCTACGCGGGGCCTTCGGCGCTGATCAATTGTCTGTGTTCGCCATCAGTGCAAGGATAGCGCACCCTTTGGGTTTTGGCTTGTTTGGGACCTGGCCCTGTGTCAGCCATCCTGCAATCGGCCCAACGGCGGCCCCAGCCCCTTCGCTACGGAGAGCGATATGAGCGCAACAAACATAGATCTGCTCAGCGGTCAGGAGCGCAGCCACTGGATCCGGCTGCGCACGCTGATCCTTCTGCGTTGGGTTGCTATTGTCGGCCAGATTTCGGCCATCACCGTGGCGCAGCAGCTCTATAACCTGCAGCTAGAACTGGTACTGTGCTATATTGCGATTGGCGTTTCGGTGCTGGGTAACCTGATTGCCATTATCCTGTTTCCCCAGAATAAGCGTCTGTCAGAATTCGAGAATTTTTTGATGGTTCTCTTCGATCTCTTGCAGCTGAACTTTCTGCTCTACCTGACTGGCGGATTGAACAACCCCTTTGCATTGCTGGTGCTAGGGCCGGTGACCATCTCCGCCTCAATGATGCGACTGCGATCCACGCTGATCATTGGCGCAACGGCGATTATCCTTGTGACATTGCTTGCCGAGTTTCACCTACCCCTGCGCACACCGCAAGGTTTTGTGCTGCGGGTGCCGGACATCTTTGTGTTCGGCAATTGGACCGCTATCGTGATTGCGGTGTTGTTCATCGGCGCCTACTCCTATCGCATCAGCGCCGAGATCCGGTCGATGTCTGATGCGCTGGCCGCAACCCAGATGGCCCTGTCGCGCGAACAAAAGTTGACCGATCTTGGCGGTGTGGTGGCTGCCGCGGCGCATGAGCTGGGCACACCATTGGCCACAATCAAACTGGCCAGTGCAGAGCTGATAGATGAACTGGATGACAGAGCCGATCTGCGAGAAGACGCCGTTCTGATCCGTGAACAGGCCGACCGATGCCGTGATATCCTGCGCAGCATGGGGCGCGCCGGAAAGGACGATCTACATCTGCGGCAAGCCCCTCTATCCACCGTGATAAACGAAGCAGCCGAGCCGCATATGTACCGCGGCAAGACCGTCATCTTTGAAGAAGCCCCGGAAAGCGATGGCAACCCGCAGCACCCCACCATCCTGCGTCAGCCAGAAATCATCCACGGTCTGCGCAACTTGGTCCAGAATGCGGTGGACTTTGCCCGTACAACCGTCTGGATCGACGCCAGTTGGAGTGACGAAACCATCACCTTACGCATCAGTGACAATGGGCGGGGTTATCCCTCACATTTGCTCGGCCGGATCGGAGACCCCTTTATGCGTCGTCGGCGCAGCGACAGCGATCGGCGTCAGCGGCCCGAATACGAAGGCATGGGGCTAGGCCTATTCATAGCAAAGACATTGCTGGAACGCAGCGGTGCACAGCTGACATTCGCCAATGGCTCCGATCCCAACCAAACGCTGTCTCGTGATCCTGCGCGTCGAGGTGCCTTGGTGCAAGTCACCTGGCCGCGTAGCAAGATTGACGCTCTTACGGGGGAAAATGCCGTTCCAATCGGAGAAAATAAACGTATAGAAATTTAACTATTCACTTTTAGGCAACCAATTAAACTTCATTTAACCATTATCGGGAAACATCAGTCGGGAGAGTGAAACACTTGTGGGTAATGAACATCATGCAGCAGATCCTATCTACTGATTGGCTTGTATTGGCGACGCTTTGTGTGGCGACAGCAGCGGCCGCTGTTTGGTGGCTTTCTCCCAACCCCAAACCCAAAGGGTTCGAGCAGGACCTACTTCAAGGCGACGGGCGCTCGGACGCGGTGTTTCTGTTTGACGACACCACACTGATCGGCTGGTCGTCAGGCGCGCGTCGCTTCATTGGTGAACAGGCTGAGAATTTCAGCTGGGCGAACCTACGTGAACAATTGGCCCGCAGCTATCCGGGTCTGCCACAATCCCCAGGCTTCCTGAAAGACGTGGGTCCACTGGTCCTGTCCGGCACCGCAAATGCCGAAAGCCGCGAGGCGCTTTGCGAGTGGATCGACGGTGTGACCCGCGTGCAGTTGCGCAGCACCACATCCGAGGAACAGAACCACAGCATCGATCAGGAGCTGACCACATTGCGTTCCGCCGTGCATCAGGCGCCATACCCGGTCTGGCTGCAGTCGGATGGTGGTGCCGTGACATGGTCCAATCTGGCCTATGATGACCTTAGCCAGAAGATCCGCGGTCGAAATGTGGATTTTGCCGAACCTCTGTTCACTGATCTGGACGACCCAATGGCCAGCGGCAAGCCGGAGCGAATTGCGATTCCTCTACCCGAGAGCAAAAAGAAGCTGTGGTACAATATCTCCACCACCGAGACTGAGGCCGGATGGCTGTGTCACGCCGTGGATGTAAATGCGGTCGTTGACGCCGAAATCGCCCAGCGCAATTTCGTACAGACCCTGGCCAAAACCTTTGCTCAGCTATCCATTGGGCTGGCCATTTTCGATCGCAACCGTCAGCTGGTGCTGTTTAACCCAGTGCTCATCGACCTAACTGCCCTGCCCGCGAATTTTCTTAGTTCGCGCCCCAATCTCCTTACGTTTTTTGACCGGCTGCGTGACCAACGGATGATGCCGGAACCCAAGAATTATTCAAGCTGGCGCCACCAGATGGCCGATCTGCTAGAGGCGGCTGCCGAAGGCCGCTATCAGGAAACATGGTCGCTGCCGTCGGGTTCAGTCTACTCGGTGTCTGGCCGACCGCACCCAGATGGCGCAATTGCCTTCTTATTCGAGGACATCACCGCCGAAATCACGCTGACCCGCCAATTCCGCTCTGAACTGGAAATGGGCCAGTCGATCATGGACCAAATGGACGAGGCAATTGCGGTCTTTGCCAATGATGGCACGATGACATTTTCCAACGCGGCCTATCACGATCTCTGGCAGATGGATCCCGACGGCAGCTTTGCCAAAATCACCATCATGGACTCCAGCCGTATCTGGCAAGACCTGTGCGCTGCGACCCCTGCCTGGGGCGAGATCCGCGATTTTGTGGCAGGCAGCGACAGCCGAGCCCCCTGGTGGGCCAATGTTCAGCTGCGCAACGGCACGCCATTGGTCTGCAAGGTCAGCGCCATCCAGAACGGAGCCACCATGGTGAGCTTCCGGGCGCCGGATCCTGATCCTGCGCCCGTCGAACAGCAGCGCTTTGCCATCAAAAATCAGGAAAAATAACCTCACCCAAACCTCCCCAAGCAGTTTGGTTTCGCAGAGAAAGCCCGGTTAACAGCCGGGCTTTCTCGATCCGACTTGCAGCGCCGCGCACAGGGCGGCATTGTCGCCACATGACAGCCCAGACGATCCAAATCGACCTCCCCTCGCCCGACGCCACCGCAAAGCTGGCAAACCGAATTGGCATGTTCCTCACGCCCGGTGACTGTCTACTGCTCGACGGTATCATCGGCGCAGGTAAAACCCATTTTGCCCGCAGCCTGATACAATCGCAGATGGCCATCCACGAAGATGTCCCCTCCCCCACGTTCACGCTTGTCCAGACCTATGATCTACCCAGGTCCGAGCTTTGGCACGCCGATCTTTATCGCCTGTCCTCGCTAGACGAGATCGAGGAGCTGGGACTGGTTTCTGCCTTTGAGACGGCCGTTTGCCTGATCGAATGGCCCGACAGGCTGGCCGAACTGACACCCGCGTCAGCGCTGCGCATCTCGCTTGCACTGGATCACGTGAACCACGATGGGCGTATTGCAACACTGCGCTGGACCGATCCGCGCTGGGACCCTCTGATGAAGCAGATTTTAACATGACCGACCGAGAACAGCTGATCACTTCTTTTCTGACCAATACGCCATGGCGTGACTGGTCGCGAACACCGCTTGCTGGCGATGCCTCGAACCGCCGGTATGAAAGGTTACACAGCGACGACGGTAGGGCGGTGGTCTTGATGGACGCCCCACCAGACCAGGGTGAAGATGTCGCGCCATTTGTACAGATCGCCGCCTACCTGCGGAAACAAGGCTTGAGCGCCCCTGAAGTCCTGGCCGAGGACCACGACCATGGGTTCCTGATGATCGAAGATCTTGGAGATGCACTTTTTACACGTGTTATGGCCAAAAACCCAAAGCAGGAGCAGTCGCTATATGAGGCGGCAACCGATGTACTGATCACCTTGCACAATGCGCCGATGCCTGAGCTTGAACCCCTTGGCCCACGCCTGATGGCCGAACTGTCTGGGTTGGTGTTTGAAAAATACCGGGATGTCATCCAAAATGACCAATCACCAGACCATTTAGCCCGCTTTACCGACCAGTTTGAGGACATCCTGCGGGGCACAACCAAGGGCGATGTCGTACTGGTGCAGCGAGATTATCACGCTGAAAACCTGATATGGTTGCCAGAACGTGAAGGCATTGCGCGCGTTGGCCTACTGGACTTTCAGGCGGCCCGCGCCGGTCACCGCGCCTATGATCTGGTTTCAATGCTACAAGATGCCCGCCGCGATGTGCCCGCGGCCATCGAAATGCAGATGATCGACCGCTATATCGCGGCGACCGGTGTGAATGACAGCAGTTTCCGCGCTGCCTATGCCGTGCTGGGGGTACAACGAAACCTCCGTATATTGGGCGTATTTGCCCGGCTTAGTTGTGACTATGGCAAGCCACAGTACGTCGATTTGATTCCCCGTGTCTGGGATCACTTCCGGCGCGGGTTGGATCATCCTGCGATGGCACCACTGGCCGAATTCCTGCATCAGGAAATCCAAGCACCAACACCCGATGTTCTGGACAGGTTGCGCGGCTAATGGCGAGTGATGGCTTTCCCGTCATGATCTTTGCTGCCGGGTTCGGCACCAGGATGCGGCATCTAACCCAGACACAGCCCAAGCCAATGATCCCGGTATCTGGCCGCCCCTTGATCGACCGCGCGCTAGATATGGCACGTGCGGTCGATCCAAGCCGCATTGTGATCAACACCCACTACAAGGCGGAGGTTTTGGCGCAATACCTTGCAGATACCAATGTTCAACTCAGTCATGAGGCGCCCGACATCCTCGACACCGGTGGTGGTTTGCGACAAGCACTGCCGTTGCTTGGCACTGATGCAGGCCCGGTGTTTACCATGAATCCCGATGTCGTCTGGGCCGGGCCCAATCCGCTGTCGCTGCTGATGCGCGCGTGGGATCCGGACCGCATGGATGCGCTCTTGGCTTGCATACCGATAGGACGCACCATCGGGCGTAGCGGTGGCGGTGATTTTCATACCGATGCCTTTGGGCGAATTGGGCGCGGTGGGGATCTGGTCTATGGCGGTGTGCAGCTCTTGCGTACCGATAGGCTTGCCACCGTTGCCGAGCCGGTGTTCTCTCTCAATCTGCTTTGGGATCAAATGGCACAGAACCAACGCCTCTTTGCACTGGAGTATCACGGCCATTGGTGCGATGTCGGCACCCCCGAAGGGATCCCCCTAGCCGAGGAACTGATAGCACGACATGAGATTTGAGCCCCAAGACATCCCGCGCCTGTTTGCCGTCCCCTGCGGCGTCGATTTTCCGCGCGCGCTGGTGGACGGGCTGGTCGCGCGCAGTGATGGCACCGCACCCGAGGCACTGGCGCGAGTGGAATTGATCATCAATACAGCACGAATGGCTCGGAGGGTCAGGAAACTTTTTGACCACGGTCCAGCATTGCTGCTGCCTCGCATTTCGCTGCTGACCGATCTGGACCGCCGTGCCACGTTGCGGGGTTTGCCACCCTCGCTGCCGCCTTTGCGACGCCGGCTGGAACTGTCACAGCTGATCGCCAAACTATTGGATGCACAACCTGATCTGGCTGCGCGCTCCTCGCTCTATGACCTGTCCGATAGCCTTGCAGCACTATTTGACGAAATGCAGGGGGAAGGGGTCACTCCCGAGACGATCAGATCACTGGATGTCTCGGATATGTCTGGCCATTGGGCGCGGGCGCAGGCCTTTATTGGGATCGCCGATGAATTTGCCGAAACCCATGGTGGCGCGATGGACCCACAAGCCCGACAGCGGCAGGTGGTGCTGGATTTGATTGAAGATTGGCAGGACAACCCTCCTCAACACCCAGTTATACTTGCAGGGTCGACCGGATCGCGGGGTACCACACTAATGCTGATGGAGGCGATCGCCAAGCTGCCGCAGGGTGCCGTGATCCTGCCCGGCTACGACGGTGAGCAACCGGATCATGCCTGGGAAACGCTCGCTGACGCGCTCAGTTCTGAGGACCATCCTCAATATCGTTTCTTTAAGCTGATGCACGACCTGAGTATGAGGCCGCAGGATATCCAACCGTGGATCGACACTGCACCTGCTTCGCGTCCGCGCAATCGGCTCATGTCTTTGGCCCTGCGCCCAGCGCCTGTAACCGATGCCTGGATGCGCGAAGGCCCTGATTTGTGCGACATTGATCAAGCGACGGCCAATGTCACACTGGTCGAGGCCCCGAGCCCTCGCTCCGAAGCGCTGGCCATCGCGTTACGGCTGCGGCAAGCGGCAGAGGACGGGCAGACCGCCGCGTTGATCACACCCGATCGCATGTTGACACGACAAGTTGCCTCGGCATTGGACCGTTGGGATATCCTGCCCGATGACTCTGCCGGACAACCGCTCCAACTATCGCCGCCCGGTCGCTTTCTGCGCCATATCGCAGAACTGTTTTGCAAACCGCTGCAGTGCGACAGCCTGCTGACACTGTTGAAACATCCGCTGTGTCATGATGGTGCAGGGCGCGGTGATCACCTGCGCCATACCCGCGAATTGGAGCTGCGCCTGCGCCGATACGGTCCGCCATTTCCCGACGCCGACAGTTTCGCCGCGTTTGAGATCGGGCGAGAGTTGATGCCTGGCTGGACCCATTGGCTGGCCCGGTGCTTTGCCGACCAGCCCGTGACCGGCACCCGCCCGCTTTGCCAATGGGTCCACGACCTGCGTCAACAGGCTGAAGAAATCAGCCGTGGCAGTCAGAATCCAAAAAATGGCGGCGTCTGGGATAAAAAGGCGGGGCAGGCGGCGCTGAAAATCATCGCCAATCTAGAGGCCGAAGCCCCCTATGGCGGTGACATGACCGCCCGTGACTTTGCCGATCTGCTGCACGCACTGTTGTCCCAAGGCGAGGTTCGTGACCGAGATGCGCCCTATGGGTCGATCCTGATATGGGGCACGCTGGAGGCGCGTGTTCATGGCGCAGATCTGGTCATTCTTGGCGCGCTGAATGAAGGCAGCTGGCCCGAGGCTGCGGCTCCTGATCCGTGGCTCAATCGCCAACTGCGCCATCAGGCAGGGCTTTTACTGCCGGAGCGGCGCATTGGCCTATCCGCGCATGATTTCCAGCAGGCTGTCGCCGCACCCGAGGTCTGGCTAACCCGTTCCAAACGCTCGGATGAAGCCGACACCGTGCCATCACGCTGGCTGAACCGTATGACCAATCTCTTGTCCGGCTTGCCAGAACAAGGTGGGCCTGAGGCATTATCCGATATGCAGCTACGTGGCCGCAAATGGCTTGATTGGGCCGAAGCGCTGGAAGTACCTACACCCGCTGCGGCCGCCAAACGCCCAGCGCCACGCCCCCCCGTAACGGCGCGGCCCCGCAGACTGACCATCACTGAAATTCCGCGACTGATCCGTGATCCTTATGCGATCTACGCAAAACATGTTTTGAAACTGCGCCCGCTTGACCCGCTAGTGCAGGAACCCGACGCACTGCTGCGTGGGATTGTGCTGCATAAAATCCTTGAGGATTTCATCAAATCCACCGTTGCCGATCCAAGCAGGCTAACGGAACATTGTTTTTTGGAAACTGCGGCGGCGCATCTAGAGGCGAAAGTTCCATGGCCCGTAGCGCGTAGTTTGTGGTTCGCACGACTGGAACGCATTGCAGAAGATTTCATTGTCGGCGAGCATGTGCGACGGGCCAATGCCCACCCCTCTGGGTTTGAGGTATCAGGCGCTGTACGCGTAACCCCACATGATTTTGAAATCGCAGGCACCGCTGACCGGATTGACGTAGATGACCGCGGCGGACTGCATCTCTTTGATTATAAAACCGGCGATCCACCGTCCGAAAACCAACAGAAGGCGTTCGAAAAACAGCTACTGATTGAGGCCGCGATGGCTGAACGTGGCGCCTTTGAACGCTATGGAACCGGTCGGGTTGAGCGGGCGCTGTTCCTTGGTCTCAAAAGCCCATTGAAAGAGGTCCAAGCCCCGCTTTTGGATGAACCGCCAGCTAAGGTCTGGGAGGAGCTGACCAAATTGATCGGCGCCTATTTTGAGCCGGACTTGGGGTATAGCAGCCGCCGTATGGTGTTTCAGGACACCCAGACCGGTGACTATGACCATCTGGCACGCTATGGCGAATGGGATCGAAGCGATATCCCGGAACCGGAGACTCTGACATGACTGCCCGCGACGCTGCCTCAGAAGCACAGTTTCGCGCTGCGCGCCCCGATGCCTCCACCTGGCTTGCGGCCAATGCGGGATCTGGCAAGACCAAGGTGCTGACCGATCGCGTGGCCCGCCTGCTGCTACGAGGCGTGCAGCCGCAGCACATCCTTTGTCTGACCTATACAAAAGCTGCTGCCAGTGAGATGCAGAACCGCCTGTTCAAACGGTTGGGTGAATGGGCAATGCTGGCGGATGCGGATTTGACCAAAGCGCTGACTGATCTGGGCGCGACAGATGCGATTTCCCATGACGGGATGGCGCAGGCCCGCACACTCTTTGCCCGAGCAATTGAAACCCCCGGCGGGCTGAAAATCCAGACGATCCACTCTTTCTGTGCATCATTGTTGCGACGTTTCCCGCTAGAGGCTGGAGTGAGCCCGCAATTCTCAGAAATGGAAGATCGCGCCGCGATCCTTTTGCGCGCCGAAATCGTCGAGGATTTTGCACGGGGACAAGGCGATTTTGCCACTCATGTCAAATTGATCCAGCGACTGGCCCATCTGGTGACGGACAGTGATTTTGATACGTTGACGGCTGCTATTTGCCAAAGACGCGCGGATTTCGACACGCCACTGGATCGCGAGGGCCTGCTGACCCTGTTTGGTCTACCACTTGGTTTCAACGCGACTGCGTTAGAAAGCTGCGTCTTTCTGGGAGGCGAGCAGGATCTACTGGCGCGAACCTGCGCCATGCTGGAACAAGGCGGCGCAAATGATGCCAAAGCGGCTGCTAAGCTGCGCTCAATCAGCACCCTTTCTCTGGCTGACCTTCCAATATTAGAGTCTGTTTTTCTGACCGGAGCTGCCGCCAAAGCTCCCTTTAGTGCCAAGATCAACAGTTTCCCTACAAAGAAACTGCGCGAAGAAAACATTTCGCTGATGGACCAACTGGAACCACTGATGCGACGGGTGGAGGATGCCCGCGCCCAGCGCCTCGCCCTTGCTGCAGTTGATAAATCCGAGGTCTTGCACCATTTCGCAGCCGCATTTCTGCCGGAATATGAACGACGCAAACAGCTGCGTGGTTGGCTTGATTTCGACGATTTGATCCTGAAAGCCCGGCAATTGCTAAATGATCCGACCGTGGCGGCTTGGGTACTGTACCGGCTGGATGGCGGGATCGATCATATCCTTGTGGATGAAGCACAGGACACAAGCCCCGTTCAGTGGGACGTCGTGGAAAAACTGGCACAGGAATTCACGTCAGGTGAGGGCGCGCGATCAGATGTTGAGCGCACAATTTTTGTGGTCGGCGACAAGAAGCAGTCGATATATTCCTTTCAGGGCGCTGATCCGGATGCCTTTGACAGGATGCAAGCCGAATTTGCCGACAGATTGGCCGAAACCGGCAGCGCACTGCAAAATGCTGCACTGGAGTTTTCCTTTCGCTCCTCTGCTGCAATTCTGGGCTTGGTCGACCTGGTATTCAAGGATCGCCCCAGCGCCGGGTTTCACAAGGATGTGCTGCATCGGGCGTTCAAATCTGAATTGCCAGGACGTGTCGACTTATGGCCAGTCGTGGACAAGATAGATGCCGAAGAAGACAGGGACTGGACAGATCCCGTGGATCGGCCCGGTGCGCGACATCACACAGTTATTCTGGCAGAACGCATCGCCACCTCGATCAAGGAGATGATCGACAGTGGCATCACGCTGCCAGAAGATGGTGACACACCTGGCAGCTTTCGTCGCCGCCCCGTTCAGCCCGGCGATTTCCTGATCCTGGTGCAACGCCGCTCAGAACTGTTTTCCGAAATCATTCGCGCCTGTAAATCTGCTCGCCTGCCCATCGCCGGCGCCGACAGACTTAAGGTGGGGGCAGAACTTGCGGTAAAGGATCTTGCAGCACTTTTGTCCTTCCTCGCCACGCCAGAGGATTCCCTGTCACTGGCGTCTGCGTTGAAATCCCCCTTGTTCGGCTGGGGCGAGCAAGACCTGTTCAACCTTGCGCATAGGCGGGACGGCGGCAGCTATCTGTGGACCGCGTTGCGGGGCCGGGCGGAAGAATTCCCAGAAACAATGGCCATTCTGGATGATCTGCGTGGGCAAACCGATTTTGTGCGGCCGTACGACCTGATCGAACGTGTTCTGACGCGCCACAACGGTCGCCAGAGGCTGCTGGGTCGGCTTGGCCCAGAGGCCGAAGACGGTATTAACGCCCTGCTCAGTCAGGCACTCGCCTATGAGCGCACGGATATTCCTAGCCTGACCGGATTTTTGGTCTGGATGCAAACAGACGATCTGGAAATCAAACGCCAGATGGGTGCGGCAGGAAACATGATCCGAGTGATGTCGGTGCATGGCTCCAAAGGGCTGGAGGCACCAATTGTCATTCTACCAGACACCGCCAAACGCACCCCCCCACGCGATGATGAGATCATGCGGGCCGAAGGCGGACCCATGTGGAAATTACCTAGCGCCCACATGCCAACGGTTATGCAATCTGCCCGCGAACTGGCACAGGAAAAGCAGAAAAATGAACGGTTACGACTGCTCTATGTGGCTCTAACACGTGCAGAGAAATGGCTGATCGTCGCTGCTGCCGGGGAACTATCGAAAGACGGGGATAGCTGGTATCAGATGGTGGAACATGCCCTGCAATCAGCCGGCGCGGTCGAATACGACACTGGAAACGGCCCTGGCTTGCGGCTTGAACATGGCGATTGGGATGGGTTGCCCTATCATACGGTCCCTCCAACCATGATCACCCCGCGACAATTGCCAGAGGTCTTTTTGACCCCACCACCGGCCTACATGGCGCCCCCCGCCACGCTCAGCCCATCGGATCTAGGCGGGGCCAAAGCTTTAGCTGGTGAGATGGGGAAAGACGAAGACGCCGCAAAGGCGCGGGGCAGTCGGCTCCACCTGTTGCTGGAGCACCTCCCCAATGCACCTGCCGAGGACTGGATCCGTATTGCGAATGCCTTGCTAGCCGATCACAAAGAAACAAACGAGCTGCTGGCGGAAGCCACGGCAGTGCTAACTGCACCGGATTTACAGCAGATCTTTGCCCTCGAAACATTAGCCGAAACTGCGATTTCCGCCGATCTGGATGGCGTGCGGTTGCATGGCGTTATTGACCGACTGATCGTTACGCCCAACGAGGTGATTGCGGTTGATTTCAAATCCAATGCAAGCATTCCCGCAAGCCCAGAGACATGTCCTGAAGGCTTGCTGCGCCAGATGGGGGCCTATGCCCACGCGCTGGCCAAGCTGTACCCGGACCGAAAAATCAACACCGCTCTCTTGTGGACACGTACGGCGTCCTTGATGTGGCTTCCACACGATCTTGTGTCATCGGCCCTTCAACGCCGCCAGATACCTTGACGATCAGTTAAGGCATTCATAGGTTCACAACCGAACTGCCACACTCTTAGGGAGACATTCCAATGTCCACCGTCGCCGTAACCGATGCCACCTTTGATGCCGAAGTAAAGAACTCCGAAGTCCCCGTTGTCGTGGATTTCTGGGCCGAATGGTGCGGTCCCTGCAAACAGATTGGCCCCGCTCTGGAAGAGCTGGCCGCTGAATACGGCGATAAGGTCAAAATCGCCAAAGTCGATGTCGACAACAACCCAAATGCCGCTGCGGCCATGGGTGTGCGCGGCATTCCAGCGCTGTTCATCTTCAAAGATGGCCAGGTTGTCTCAAATCGTTCTGGTGCCGCACCCAAAGCTGCGCTGCAAAGCTGGATTGACGATTCAATCTGATCCGCATGGAGCAGGTACTAGACATTACAGGCGTCCCAATGGGGCGCCTTTTTCATGGCGAGTCATCATAGACAACGCGATATCAAAGGAGCAGACATGGCAGAGACACGGGTACTGGTCGAATTCGGTATGGGGACGTCGCTGCGGCGGCAGGACTACACCGAAGCCGCAAAGCGTGCGATCAGGGACGCGCTTTGGCATAACTCTGTGAACGTGGCAGAACTGTTTGATTTCCCAAAATCCGCCATGCGCATCCGTGCTGAAATCGGCGTGCAAAACCCTGACGCCATCGACTGCGACGCGCTCAGCGCAGTCTTTCCCTATGGAACAGCGGAGATTCATGTGACCAAGGGCGGCCTCGATATCGACAAACCCGGCAGTGGCCACACTGTGATCGCCAATGCAGCCATCACCGTCTCATTTGATATGGAGCCGGCAGAATGACCGAAAAACGCATTATTCTGGAAACGGGCTCCGGCAATGATCTCTACGGGCAGGACTACACCAAGGCGGCCCGTCGCGCCGTGCAGGACGCGCTGCACCACTCGTCGATCACGCTCTTTGCCAAACTGGGTATTGATCATACAGAAATGCGGGTGGAGGTCACAATCGGCGTTCAGGAACCTGACAGGGTAGATTGCGATCTGGTGGCCGCCGATCTGCCGCGTGGCCGCGCCACTGTGCGGGCGGTTTTCGGCGGGTTGGATGTAGACGACCATGCGGATGGCAGCAAACACATAGTTGCCACTGCTGCAGTTGAGGCCTGGTTGCCGGATCAGGCAGGACGTTACCGGTTGCGATCCTGATCACAAAACCGGCTCTAACAAAAGAAAAAGCCGCTCTGAAAGGAGCGGCCAAATCATCTCTGGTGCTGAGGATCCGTCCTCAAATCTTTGCGATATCCGCGCGTGTCAGACCGATGTCATCCAATTGCGTGTCGGACAGCAGCGACAGAGCTTTGCGGGTATCGCGGGCTTCTTTCCAGCTCAGGATCGAAGATTTGGCGTTGTAGACTGCGTCCACCAGGCGGAGTACGGTAACTGCTCCGAGCGGCGCATGGATGTTTGCTGTGGTTGCCATTTGCGCATTCCTTATGAGAACCAGCCGACCCCGTGTCGGTTGTAAGCCTCATGTAGGATGGTCGGCTGAGTCTCACAATTGCCGGTTCGACAGTCCCGGATTGCAGTTTCTGCATAGCACATTATTTCAGCTATCCGCCCGTTGCGGTGCAGTTCTCCATAAACGTAACACACATACAGACGTCTCTCATTTGGCACAGCCTATGACCCGATGGATAGCCAATCGAAGCGTTTCACACGCCCCATGCACTGCAAGAACGTGTGAGCAAGGAGCGAGTTGTTCGGCACGGGACCTGTCCATGCCAACATGGTGCATCGCCAACATAACCAAGTTTTTCATCAAAATCGGACAAACATCGCAGACCATGGCGGTCACCCTTGACGCCTATTCCCTTGATCCCCGACACCTGCACCGGATAGCAGCCGGTTGAGGTATAATGGTCCAGTGCCCATATTGGCCTGGAAACGAGGAGAATACGATGGCAGACGATCAATTCCCAGGCTGGCATGGCACCACCATCATCGGCGTGAAAAAGAACGACGAAGTCGTCATTGCCGGTGATGGGCAGGTTTCACTGGGTCAAACCGTGATCAAGGGCAGTGCCCGCAAGGTGAGACGCCTGTCACCCGGTGGGTTTGATGTGGTGGCTGGTTTTGCTGGCTCGACCGCAGACGCCTTTACTCTGTTGGAGCGACTGGAAACCAAGCTGGAGGCGACACCAGGCCAACTTGCCCGCGCCAGCGTGGAGCTGGCCAAGGACTGGCGTACCGACAAATACCTGCAAAAACTGGAAGCTATGTTGATCGTGACGGATGGCACCGACATGTTCGTCATCACAGGTGCAGGGGACGTTCTAGAACCGGAACATGATGTTGCCGCCATCGGATCTGGCGGCAACTTCGCCCTCGCCGCAGCTCGCGGGATGATGGACAGTGATCGTTCAGCAGAAACCGTCGCCCGTGACGCAATGGCGATTGCTGCTGATATCTGCGTCTATACCAATGGCCGACTAACCGTAGAAAGCATCAGCCAGAAAGCGTGATCATGAGCCATATCGACCAGAATGACATTCGCGCTGCTGTTGGCTCCGGATTGCTAAGCGAAGCACAGGCCGCGTCTCTTATGGCGCTGGCGCATAGCCGTCGAGGTGCACGTGAAAACCTTGCGCCCGGTGACGAACCTTTTGAGCTGTTCAAGGGATTCAACGAGATTTTTATTGTCATTGGGCTGGTTATTCTGGCGACAGGCTGGGCGGCTGTGACGGGTTTATCAATGGCGAATGGGCTGGGTGGTCTGATGGAAAAAACCACCATGTGGTCCGTCATCGGCGCCTTTCTTCTATGGGGGCTGGCCGAATACTTTATCCGCCGTCGCCGCATGGTGGCGCCGGCCATTGCGCTGTCCATTTTATGGGGAATGAACGCAAGTGTTGGCTTCACGGCAGAGTTTTCGCAAGTCTTCATGCTAATGCAGAATGATTACTCCAGCCTACCACTGCCGCTGGCGCTGACTACGCTGGCAATTGCTGTATTCTGGTTACGCTTTCGCGTCCCATTCGCCATGGCTTTGATTGCCCTGGGTGTCTTTGCCGTGGTCTTGATGGTGGCAGCACAGAATGCCGGCAGTCCCTCAGGCATCGCCGATTTGTTTCTTCTCTCGGCCTCCGGTCCCTTTGCGTGGGTCACCTTGCTGGTGGGAGTCGGGGTTTTTACAGTGGCCATGATATTTGACCTAAGCGATCCTCATCGTGTCACACGCCGGTCGGCACAGGGGTTTTGGCTGCATGTTGTCGCCGCACCAGCGCTGGTGAATACCATTGCTCTTAGCCTGCTCGACAGTGGCACGCAGCAGGCCAATATGGTGCTGATGGCCGTACTGCTTAGCTTTGCGCTGGTTGCCATCATCATCGACCGTCGGTCGTTCCTGATTGCCGCAATCGGCTATAGCGTCACTCTGGCCGCAACTGTTTTCGATGGCGAAGGCGCTGCAATGACCATTCTGATCCTGGGCCTGTTCCTTGTGATCCTCGGCGCCTTCTGGGCACGTATCCGTGCCGCTCTTATCTCTCCCCTTTCCCGGGTGTTGCCGCTTGATCGGTTGCCCCCTGCACATTGAAACGGAAACTCCTATGACTGACTTGACCCCCCGTGAAATTGTCTCGGAATTAGACCGATTCATCATCGGCCAAAAGGACGCAAAACGTGCGGTTGCGGTAGCCTTGCGCAACCGCTGGCGACGCAAACAGCTGGGCGATGATCTGCGCGACGAGGTCTATCCCAAGAACATCCTGATGATCGGCCCCACCGGCGTCGGCAAGACTGAGATCTCTCGCCGGCTCGCAAAACTGGCACGTGCCCCATTTATCAAGGTTGAGGCCACCAAATTCACAGAGGTTGGCTATGTCGGCCGCGATGTGGAACAAATCATTCGCGATCTGGTGGATGTGGCCATTGTTCAAACCCGCGAACACATGCGTGACGACGTGAAGGCCAAGGCCCGTGCGGCGGCAGAAGATCGCGTTCTGGCCACCATCGCCGGCGAGGATGCCCGCGAGGCCACGCGCGAAATGTTCCGCAAAAAACTGAAATCCGGCGAACTGGACGACACCGTGATCGAATTGGATATCGCCGATACCTCCAACCCAATGGGCGGCATGTTTGAGATTCCTGGTCAGCCTGGCGGCAATATGGGTGCCTTCAATCTTGGTGATATCTTTGGCAAGGCCATGGGTGGACGGACAGTAAAGAAAAAGCTGACGGTTGCCGATAGCTACGATGTGCTGATCAGTGACGAGGCAGACAAGCTGCTGGACGATGAAACCGTAACAAAAGCAGCATTGGAATCAGTGGAACAGAACGGAATTGTATTCCTCGATGAAATCGACAAGGTCTGTGCCCGACAGGATGCGCGCGGTGGTGACGTCAGTCGCGAAGGCGTGCAACGCGACCTGCTGCCGTTGATCGAAGGCACCACAGTATCGACAAAGCATGGACCGATTAAAACCGACCACATCCTGTTCATCGCCTCCGGTGCCTTCCATATTGCCAAGCCATCGGACCTGTTGCCTGAACTACAGGGCCGCCTGCCAATTCGTGTAAACCTGCGTGCGCTCAGCGAGGAAGATTTTGTCCGGATCCTGACCGAAACCGACAATGCGCTGACCCTGCAGTACACCGCCCTTTTGGGGACGGAGAGCGTCAAGGTTACCTTTAGTGAGGACGGTATTGCGTCATTGGCAAAGATCGCGGCCGAGGTGAATCAGACTGTTGAAAACATCGGGGCAAGGCGGCTTTATACCGTGATCGAACGGGTGTTTGAGGAACTGTCCTTCACCGCACCTGACCGCGCCGGTGACGAGGTGATAGTGAACGCCGAGTTTGTGCGCAAAAACCTTGGCGAATTGACAAAATCCGCAGACGTCAGCCGCTACGTGCTCTGACACATAACAGATTAACTGACGATCAGTAGACATGGCGGTGGGCGCCGAGTAGCCTGCCGCCATATTCATATGGTGGTGTTCCATGCAACGATCCCGTCTTCTTTGCAGCCTTATCTTTGTCCTTACAGTAGCCGTCAGCTGCACCGACCGGTCGTTCACCCCAACCCTGCCAAAGGCGTTGGAAGTTGGAACTGCAAAGACAATCTTTGGCGCAACCACCCGCGAACCGCTGCCCAATGGCACATTTGGACCTGGCCGTTCAGCAACGCTAAGTTTGTTGGAATTGACTGTATCAATCCCACCCAACCACAAGCCTGGGCAGTTGGATTTCGGCTATTCAGAGCCTGATCCGACGACACAATTCACCATGGCGGGCCGACGACAGCTTGATGACATGGCCGAGCTAAACCAGCGCGTCGGGAATGAACTACAGAAATTTCCGGCAGGTCAGCGCGATATCACAGTGTTCGTCCATGGTTTTAACTCAACCCAAGCTGAGACTGCCTTCCGTGCCGCTCAACTGAGCAATGATATCAACATCCCCGGCGCCACCATTATTTACTCGTGGCCTAGTCAGGGTAAACCGCTTGGATATGCCTATGATGGCGATAGCGTTCTTTTTGCCCGGGATGGGTTGGAACAGCTGCTGCGCAATCTCAAGCCGGGAGACTCCAACCGCGTGGTTCTGGTCGCCCATTCAATGGGATCGCAACTTGTGATGGAAACAATGCGCCAAATCGAAATCAAAAACCCTGGCTGGAGCAATGACAATCTTGGCGCTGTGATCCTGATGTCCCCGGATCTGGATGTTGAGGTTTTTCGCAGTCAAATGCGCCGAATTGACCCCGTGCCACAGCCGTTTGTAGTGATGGTGTCGCGTAAGGACAACGTCTTGAACCTGTCGCAACGACTGCGCGGCACGCACAACCGGGGCCGGCTTGGCAACCTGAAATCCTTAGATGATGTCGCCGAATTGCCAATCGAAGTGGTTGATACAACCGCCTATGCAGATACGGCCGAGTCCGGGCATTTTGTGGCCGCGACATCCCCCGCCGTGCTGTCCATCCTGAATGCAGCCCGGCAGACGGCACAGACCTTTGATCGCGACGCACTGTCAATACAGCGCCTGTTTCCGGGGCGTATCGTGGTAGATCAGGACGACAAAGCCGTCGAAATATCGCTAAGCGAAAACTATCAGGCAAATATCTACCGCGGTGAGGATCGTTGATCGTCGACGACAGAAAGCAGGCTGTGCCGTAACCTATCGATGACGGCGCAGGTACACGTAATATGCGCCACCACCACCATGGCTAACATGGGCAGGGGTCACCTGAAGAACCGCCTGCGATAGCGGTGGCAGTGACAGCCATTGTGGCACTTGATGCCGCAGAACTCCACGTGGCACAGGCATTGGTCCCGGTTCATCACGGTCCTTACCCTTTCCAGTGATCACCAGCACCAGCCGCTTACCCGAACCATGCGCCGACAGAATAAACCGCACCAAGGCTGGGTGAGCCGCATCGACGCGCATCCCGTGCAGATCCAGCTTGCCCTCTGGTTTTAGCTTTCCACGTGTCATCTTGCGATACGCTTTGCCATCCATCTGTAACGGTGCCGACCGCAAGCTGCCGGCGACGCTGGGCTTTAAGTCATGACGAGCGGGCTTCGAGCCGGCCTTTGCGCCCAATTCAAATATCTCTGGCGAGAATCGTTCCTGTGGTGGCAATGCGGATTTCGTCGGCTTTGGTTTTGGCAACGGCAGCGTAGCTGGTGCCATAGCGGTTTTTGGATGCAACCGCTCTGCCTGTCTGGCGACACGGTGCCACAGGTCAATTTCCTCAGATGTCAGCTTGCGCCGGGTCATCAGTAATCCCCCGGCAACAGCGCATAGGCACGCTGGATGGGCAATAGCACAACCATACGTCCAGGATCCCGCAGCTTACCCGCCTCGATCCCGGCCTCATCGCCGCTGCCAAAGAACACATCAGCGCGTTGTGCACCCTTGATTGCAGAGCCAGTGTCCTGAGCGATCATCAGTCGGCGCATTGGATTATGTCCATCTTTTTCCAACCAGACCGGCGCGCCCAGCGGTGTATAACGCGGATCTACTGCCAGACTACGCAACATCGTGACCGAGCGGTTCATCGCCCCCAGTGGTCCGGCAGAGGCTGGCACGCGGCTCACCTCGCGAAAAAATACGTAGGATGGATTGTGCATCAATAATTCCTCGCCGGCGAGAGGGTTGCGCCGCACCCAACGCTTGATCACCGCTGCGCTGACCTGGTGAATATTAAAGACGCCACGACGCACCAGTTCCTTGCCAACAGAGCGATACGTATGTCCGTTGGCACCGCCATATCCAACGCGGATCGAGGATCCATCAGGCAGCTTGATGCGACCAGATCCTTGAATTTGCAAAAAGAACAGTTCTACTGGATCGTCAACCCAGGCAATTTCCAGACCTCTGCGTTCCATGACGCCACTGGTCAGTAGATCGCGGCGGGTCAGCCATTGGCCTGCGGCACGTGCTTCGGGTGGCTGACGATAGACAGGATATCGATAACGCGAAGACGGACGGCGCGCGCCAGATAGCTCCGGCTCGAAGTAACCCGTGAACAGAGCCGGGGCACCATCCTCGACAAGGATCGGACGAAAAAATAGTTGGAAAAAACCGCGCGCGGCCTTTGGATCCTGCGCGCTGGCAAGCCCACATAAGGCACGCCAATCAGGATCATCAAGATCACGGCAGGTTTGCAGAAAAGCCGTGAGCGCGGCCTCGTGATTGTCTTCCTCCCAGCCCTCCAGCTGCGAAAAAGATAACATTGTATAGCTGGTTTCGGCGGCCCCGCCTTGTGGAAACAAATATGCGCCAGCCCCAAGGGCCAGCGCACAAAGTGCCCGCCGGAGCCACTGCATCATGCGTCCGTAGCGACCAGGTGCCAGTTCGGATCGGTGCTTCCCATGATCCGACCAAAGACCCAAGTGTCCTTTTGTCGCTTGACCGCATTGGGGTCGCCTTCAACAACATCACCACCACGATCGCGCACCACAGAGGTCAATTCGGCGACAAATCGCATGGTGATCTGGGCCTCACGCGTGGTTGGATCAAAGCTGGTGTCCGCAAGGGTCGTCTCACGCACGCCGATAAACTCAGCCTCAATGGTCAGGCCCTGATCTTCGCGATGGGAAACCGCGGTTACAAAGCTCTCGAAAACATCGGGCGCGAGAAATGGCTCAATCTCATCAAGATCTCCCTTTTCAAACGCCATCAGGATCATCTCATAGGCACCACGGGCACCTTGGACAAATTCACGAACCTCAAAGGAGGGTTCGGCCTTTTTCATCGCGGCCAGATCGTTGGCCTGAGGACTACCCTCCGGCACATAGTCGATGATGTCGTGGTCTGGGCCACCTTCGATAACCTCAAGCTCGGGACGTTTGACTGGTCTCTCTGACTGGGGCAGCGTCGGTTTTTCAAATCCTTCACGCGTACCCAATACGCTTTTCAGGCGCAGGATCAAAAACACGGCAATACCGGCCAAAACCAACAGCTGAATCACGGGCGACTCCATAAAGACCTCTACGGTAGATGTTCATGCTTCGTTTGAAACTAAAGCGTTCCAACCTTATGTAGGTGACGTGCAGGGGCAAGTCCACCGTCCCGCGTAAGTTCTGAGGAAACCTCTTATGTATCTCTTTCTGGCCTTTCTGATGGTCCCGATCATCGAAATCGCACTTTTTATTCAGGTCGGTGGCGCAATCGGCCTTTGGCTTACGCTTGCTATAGTGGTGCTAACCGCTGTGCTGGGCACTTGGCTGGTGCGAACACAGGGACGATTGGCGCTGGGGCAGCTTCGCTCATCCTTTGAACAGTTGAATGACCCTACGGAGCCGTTAGCGCATGGGGCAATGATACTGGTCTCAGGCGCATTGTTGCTGACGCCAGGTTTTTTCACGGATGCTGTCGGCTTCGCGCTGCTTGTCCCACAGGTACGTATGGCCGTCTATCGCTACCTGCGTTCCAAGATGACCATCGCGAGGTTCCAGATGGGTCCGGGCAGCATGCATACACGTAGTTATCCTGGCGACAACTCTTCAAAAGGGCAGGGCGATGTCATTGACGGTGAATACCAAGACGTCAGTCAGGAGCGTTCTCGCAAAGGTCCCTCCGGTTGGGTCGATGGACCACAGTAATCGGTAAGGATGACACCCCGTTGAGATACCCTCGCCAAGCTGCTAAGCACGGGCGAAACACAGCATTAGGAGTAGCTTCATGGCCGAAAACGGCGCAACAGAAGGCGTGCAGCAGCCGCAAGTCCAGATGAATATCCTGGGTCAGTTCATCCGCGATATGTCGTTTGAGAATGTTATGGCACAAAAGGGCGTCGGCGCCGACGTTCAGCCCGATGTCAGTGTGCAGGTTGCCCTGGATGCAAAAAAACGCTCGGTCGAAAACCAGTATGAGGTGATGACGAAGCTGAACATCGAATCCAAGGACAAAGAGGGCAAAACCGTCCTGTTCGTTCTGGAGCTGGAATATGTAGGTATCTTCAATATCGCCGGCGTGCCCGAAGATCAGCTGCATCCGTTCCTGTTGATCGAATGCCCCCGTATGTTGTTCCCGTTCTTGCGTCGTATCGTTTCCGATGTGACCCGTGATGGTGGCTTCCCACCGCTGAATCTGGACAATATCGATTTTGTCGCCATCTACCGCAACGAACTGGCCCGCCGCCAGTCCGACGCAACTGGCACCGACCTGCCGCAGTAACAAACTCATTTTGGCGGACAAGCCGTGAGAACAAAAAGACGCCGCTGATGATCAGTGGCGTCTTTCTTTTCGCTAGCGCCGACAACTGTCAGGTCTTGCTACTGTTCCACAAAGCTCCGTCACCCATTTTGGCGACAAAGCCCGCATGTGCCTCTTGCTCCTGAGGAGTAAGACGCGTGGGCAATGGGGTAGGGCGTGTGCTGGGACGCCAATCATCTTCAACCACGTTGCCACGGCTAGCTGTATTGGCGGTTGACAGGCCAAAGTCCGGCTGCCGCCCACCAATCAGCTCCAGATAGACGTCGGCCAGAATTTCGGAATCGAGCAACGCGCCGTGCAATGTTCGGTTGCTGTTGTCGATATTGAAGCGGCGACAGAGCGCATCCAGCGTCGCCGGCGAGCCAGGAAAGCGTTTGCGGGCAATCGCCAGCGTATCAACCGCCTGATCCATCGGTAGTTTCGGCAACCCCATCCAGTCCAGCTCGGCGTTCAGGAACTTCATATCAAAGGCGGCGTTATGGATGACCATTTTGGAATCCCGGACGAAATCCAGAAATTGTTGCCCAACATTAGCGAATAGCGGCTTGTCGCGCAGGGTTACTGCGCCGGGGCCTGGCTGCTGTGGCGGTTCCAGCAGGTCCGGTCCGATACCATGCACCTTAAACGCGTCCTGTGGCATGGAACGTTGCGGATTGATGTAGACATGAAATGTCTCTCCTGTCGGCATGTGGTTGAGCAGTTCCACCGCACCAATTTCCACAATGCGATCACCAGAAAATGGATCAAATCCGGTAGTCTCAGTATCAAGAACGATTTCACGCATTTTGAATCTGCTTTCTGATTTGGTCGAGGATGGCACGCACCTGCACCGCTGCGTGCTGACGGGTATCGGTTTGGATCAGATAGTCTGCCCGTGCCATTTTTTCCTCTATCGGCATCTGTTTTTGCAAGATCTGGGTGAATTGCTCAACCGTCATTGTGCCCCGCTCCAAGACCCGACGATGCTGTGTTTCTGCGTCAATCCAAACACAGGCAACCGCATCCATCCCGGTGTCGCCACCGGTTTCAAACAACAGCGGAATGTCAAAGACCACTATGTCGCTTTGCGCGGCGGCCCTAAAGATCTCTCTATCAGCTGTAACAAGCGGATGAACGATAGCCTCTATGCGCGGCAGTGCACGTTCATCGCCGGCGATGATGTCACGCAACTGTCCCCGATCAACGCGACCATTGACCACCGCTTGCGGAAACATGGACGCCACCAGATCCACCGCCGCACCGTTTTTCTCATATAGACGATGGACTGCTGCATCAGCGTCCCAAATTGCACAGCCCTCCTCGGCAAAGATCAGCGCGGTCGTGCTCTTTCCCATGCCGATGGATCCGGTCAGCCCCAGCGCAAAGCTCATGCCAATGCAGCCTCCCGCGTGGCGGCATCAACTTCAGGTCGGGTTCCAAACCAACGCTCAAATCCCGGTACCGCCTGATGCAACAGCATCCCCAAACCATCAACGGTGGTGCAACCAATATCCCCCGCCCATTGCAGCATTTCTGTTTTTAATGGTGTGTAGACAAGATCAGTCACAACTGTATCTGAACGCAGGCCATCCAGCGGCACCCGCAAACGAGGTTTTCCAACCATCCCCAGAGAGGTCGTGTTGATCAACAGCGCCGCCTGTTCGATAAAATTGCCAACCTGTACCCAGTCCACCACCTGAATACGGGAGCCAAACTCACTGCGGAACTGGTCCGCCCGCTCTCGTGTCCGGTTGCTCAGAAAAATCTCAGGTACGCCTGCCTCAAGCAGTGAGGCGATCACCGCGCGACTGGCACCGCCAGCACCAAATACAACAGCCGGACCTGTCGCAGGATCCCAGTCCGGCGCGGATTGGTGCAAGTTGGTGATAAAACCGTAGCCGTCTGTGTTATCAGCAAGAATCGAGCCGTCAGGTCGGAAGATCAGCGTGTTGGCAGCGCCAATCAATGTCGCGCGATCCGTCACCTGATCGGCGATCTCCATGATCTGTTCCTTGTGCGGAATGGTGATGTTGGCACCGACAAACCCCAACTTCGGTAGGCTACGTACCACTGTTTCCAAGTGCGATGGCTCCACGTGCAGCGGCACATAATGGCCACTTATGCCATAGGTCTTAAGCCAGTGCCCATGCACCAAAGGTGACCGGGAATGGGCCACCGGGCTGCCGATCACGCCAGCCAGCGGAATTCGTGCCTCGCTCATTGTTCAATCACTCCCTGCAGCGCCAAATAGTTGATCAGCTCCAACAAAGGTAATCCAAGCACATTGAAGTAGTCTCCCTCGATGGTGCTGAACAAACGAACCCCTTCTTCTTCCAACTTATATCCGCCAACGGCATGCTGAATGCTGTCCCAGTTTCGCGTCACGTAACCGCGTAGATAAGCCTCAGAACTAGACCGCATCCGAAGGCGGACCTGTCCTATATGCCGCCATAGCGGTTTGTTATCGCGATAGATCACCGCTGCGGACAGTAACATGTGCCGTTTGCCTCGCATCGCGATGAGCTGAGCCAGCGCTTCATCCGAATCTTTTGCTTTTGATAACAATTGTCCCTCAAACTCGAGCACCTGATCACATCCTAACACGAGCGCGCCGGGATGTTTGGCACTGACCTTCCGCGCCTTCGCCTCGGCTAGAGTATCAGCAATATCACGCGGGCTTGCGGCCTCTGCCAGGAGAGCCGCCTTGATAGCCTCCTCGTCGATGCGAGCTGGCGAAATCTCGAAGGGGACCTGAGCCTGCTGCAACAGCGCGGCCCGGATCTGCGAGCCGGACGCCAAAAGGATGTGGGTAGACATGTGGAAAACCCCGTGGGCAAGAGTGTGATGAACTTTGGATGGTTTGTATGAAATTTCGACCATTTCGCAAGCCGTGGAGGACTCAAAACTCCCCGTTTTCTTGCCGGCAGATTCGCCCTGAGAGGATAGGGATAACTTTGCAATCGTGGATATCCGAGTTACCCTGACTTTGCCCCAGGATTATCCCCATAGCCGTATTCATGAATTATTCCTTAAAATCTCTTATTTTTATAGCCCCTCGACAAGAGACATCATGCCGCTGTGGGTAATACTGGTAAGTTATCCTAGGTCGGGATAAGTCAGGGGATGAGTCACTTATCCACCAAAAACCGGGTACACTACTAAAACATCATCCTTATAAAATACTTATATTTTAAGGGGAGAGAGGGAACCGAAAGGCTGACCATGGATCTAAGCGATCTGCTCTTTGCGATTTACCCTTACGCCAAATCTCTGCACATCATGGCAGTGATCAGCTGGATGGCAGGTCTCTTCTATTTACCACGTCTGTTTGTTTATCACGTTGAACAGGCTGAGAACGTACCTGAGAGCCTTCCGATCTTTGTCATGATGGAGGACAAGTTGCTTCGGATCATCATGCGCCCCGCAATGTACGTCAGCTGGGCTGCAGGAGGACTAATGGTCCTGACACCGGGGTTGGTCGATTGGAGCAGCCTTTGGCCGTGGAGCAAGGGCCTGAGCGTTCTGGCAATGACTTGGTTCCATCACTGGCTGTTGATCCGGCATCGTGAGTTCGCAAGCGGCGTGAATAGCCGAACTGGCCGCAGCTATAGAATGATGAACGAAGTTCCGACATTGCTGATGGTGATCATAGTGGTATCGGTCATTTTTAAGTTTTGAACCGGGATTTGACTCGGGCAGAGTCACACCTTATGTATGCGGCCTAACGAGCCCGTCCGGGCATTCGTGTCTTCCTCATACCTGTGACAGCGCTCCCCAACCAATCGGGTGAGAATAAAGGCCGTATATATATGACCGTTCAATCCCTGAACCTTTCCGATCTTAAGGCAAACAGCCCCAAGGACCTGTTGTCCATGGCTGAGGAACTGGAAATCGAAAACGCCTCTACCATGCGAAAAGGGGAGATGATGTTCCAGATTCTCCGCGAGCGCGCGGATGAAGGCTGGGAGATTGCCGGCGATGGTGTGCTAGAGGTGCTTCAAGACGGATTCGGTTTTCTGCGCTCACCCGAGGCTAACTATCTGCCGGGTCCTGACGATATCTACGTGTCCCCGGACATGATCCGACAGTATTCGTTGCGTACCGGGGATACTGTTGAAGGGCAGATTAAATCTCCGCTGGAGAATGAACGCTACTTCGCTCTGACAAGTGTCACCAAGATCAACTTTGAAGAGCCAGAAAAAGCACGCCACAAGATTGCCTTTGACAACCTGACGCCGCTCTACCCTGATGAACGGCTGAAGATGGAGATCGAAGATCCCACTATCAAGGATCGCTCGGCACGGGTGATTGATCTGGTATCGCCAATTGGTAAGGGACAACGTTCTTTGATCGTGGCGCCGCCACGGACTGGTAAAACCGTTATCCTGCAAAACATCGCTCACTCGATCGCGAAAAATCACCCTGAATGCTATCTGATTGTTCTGCTGATCGACGAACGCCCTGAAGAGGTCACCGACATGCAGCGCTCAGTCAAGGGTGAGGTTGTATCTTCTACCTTTGATGAGCCGGCGACACGTCACGTTGCTGTATCCGAAATGGTTATCGAAAAAGCCAAACGTCTGGTCGAACATAAACGAGATGTTGTTATTCTTCTGGATTCCATCACAAGACTTGGTAGGGCCTTCAACACTGTCGTGCCTTCGTCTGGTAAGGTTCTGACCGGTGGTGTGGACGCAAATGCTTTGCAACGCCCTAAGCGTTTCTTTGGTGCTGCCCGGAACATCGAAGAAGGTGGTTCATTGACGATCATCGCGACGGCCCTGATCGACACCGGCAGCCGTATGGACGAAGTGATTTTTGAGGAATTCAAGGGCACTGGTAACTCCGAAATTGTTTTGGATCGGAAAATTGCAGACAAACGGGTCTTCCCAGCCATCGACATTCTCAAATCAGGTACGCGAAAAGAGGATCTTTTGGTCGACAAAGGTGATCTGGCGAAAACCTTTGTCCTGCGTCGGATCCTAAATCCAATGGGAACCACTGACGCGATTGAGTTTTTGTTGTCTAAGTTGAAGCAAACAAAGACAAATTCAGAGTTCTTCGACTCTATGAATACCTAAAAACGGGCCGGCTCAGAGGGAAGGTCATCTATGGACACGATTTTTGCGCTGGCCTCCGCTCAGGGGAAGGCCGGCGTTTCGGTTATTCGCTTGTCAGGCCCGCTGGCCATGGACACCGCTTCTGTTATCAGTGGCGGTGCTTTGCCGTGCCCTGGTAGAGCATTGCGTATTCTAAAAAATAAATGTGGCACACCTATTGATGAGGCGTTAGTTCTCACCTTCGTCGGCCCCAATAGTTTCACTGGCGAGGACACGGTCGAATTCCAAGTTCATGGCAGCACATCGGTTGTCAGTGCAATGCTGGATCTTCTAGGCAACTTTTCGGATGTCCGTCTCGCAGAGCCGGGAGAATTTACACGTCGGGCGTTAGAAAACGGAAAACTTGATCTTTCGCAGGTCGAGGCACTTGCTGACCTAATTGACGCTGAAACCGAAGCGCAGCGCATCCAGGCCCAAACTGTTCTGGCCGGCGGTCTGTCTGTTCTGGCAGAAAGATGGCGAAAAGACTTGATCCGAGCGGCATCCCTTATTGAGGTGACTATCGATTTTGCTGACGAAGATGTACCCGTGGATGTCACACCTGAGGTAACTGAACTATTGGCGGGTGTAGCCGCAGATTTGGAACCGCAGATTAAAGGCGTGCAAATTGCCGAACGCATCAGACATGGCTTTGAGGTGGCAATTGTCGGGGCCCCTAATGTGGGGAAATCTACCTTGCTTAACTCCCTGGCTGGTCGTGAGGCTGCAATCACGTCCGAATTTGCGGGTACCACGCGGGATGTAATTGAGGTTCGAATGGATCTTGCTGGTATACCTGTTACACTACTTGATACAGCCGGCTTGCGCGACACAGACGATCATGTTGAGGAAATCGGTATCCAGCTTGCAAAGAAACGTGCGCAGCAAGCAGATATTCGCGTTTTTTTGGTTGAGGACCAGGATGTCATAGATATTCCAGTCATGGCAGAGGATATAGTTCTCAAACCGAAGTCTGACCTGAATACTGAAATTATTGATAAACATTCAATTTCAGGAAAAACAGGGGAGGGTGTAGACCTCCTTATTGAAAATATTGCCTCGGTCTTGCAAAAAAGAGCAAGCAAAACAGGTATAGCGACGCGCGTACGACATCGAGATGCAATGTATACAGCAACTGATAGATTAAGATCCTCTCTGGAAACTTTAAGTCGTGGACCTGAGTATTATGATATCGCTGCAGAAGACATACGGTCTGCTATACGATCTCTGGAAATGCTTGTTGGTCGTGTTGGAGTTGAAAATCTTTTGGATGAGATCTTTTCTAGCTTCTGCTTGGGGAAATAAGGAGTGTTTCACGTGAAACATCCGCACTACGAAGTCATAGTTGTTGGTGGCGGCCATGCCGGTACGGAAGCGGCGCATGTTGCCGCACGTATGGGTGTGAAAACTGCGCTCATAACGCTCAGTAAAAGCGGTATAGGTGTGATGTCCTGTAACCCAGCAATCGGCGGCTTGGGGAAAGGGCATCTTGTGCGCGAAATTGACGCGTTAGATGGTGTGATGGGCCGTGTTGCCGACAAAGCAGGCATTCAGTTTCGACTGCTAAATCGCCGGAAAGGCCCTGCGGTTCAGGGGCCACGCGCGCAATCTGATCGGAAAATTTACCAACGTGAGATGCTAAGAGAGATAGAAAATCAGGAAAATCTCGATATAATCTCCGGTGAAGTGGTTGATTTTATACTTGATGGAACTTGTATTCGAGGCGTCCGACTTGCAGACGACAGTGAAATCTCCAGTAAGGCTGTCATTCTTACATCTGGTACATTTTTGCGTGGTGTTATCCATATAGGAGATGTTTCTAAGCCTGGTGGTCGTATGGGGGATAAACCATCAATCCGACTTGCTGAAAGGTTGGATAGCTTTGAGCTTCCGCTAGGCAGGCTTAAGACTGGAACGCCGCCGCGACTGGACGGTCGGACAATTGATTGGCAACAGCTCGATTCGCAGCCTGGAGATGAAGACCCAACTCTCTTTAGCTTTATGAGTACAGCTGTATCTGCGCCACAAGTAAGCTGTGGTATCACTCACACAAATGAACGCACGCATGATATTATCCGCGATAACCTTGAACGGTCGGCAATGTATGGCGGTCATATTGAAGGCGTCGGGCCGCGTTACTGCCCATCAATCGAAGACAAAGTCGTACGTTTCTCAGATAAGAGCAGTCATCAGGTCTTTTTAGAACCTGAAGGCGCTGATGATTATACGGTGTACCCTAATGGTATATCGACGAGCTTGCCTATCAACATTCAAGAATCCTATGTTCGATCCATCGTTGGGCTGAAGGATGCCGTAATACTGCAACCTGGATACGCCATCGAATATGACTATGTTGATCCTCGGGCTCTCGGATTGGATCTATCGCTGAAAAGCCACAGTGGTCTATATCTCGCGGGACAAATTAATGGCACAACAGGCTATGAAGAGGCAGCTGCCCAAGGGTTGGTTGCAGGGCTTAATGCCGCGCGATACGCGACAGATCAAGATATAGTGACGTTTAGCCGATCGAACAGCTACATCGGAGTGATGATTGATGACCTTACTACCAATGGGGTATCTGAGCCGTACCGAATGTTTACATCTAGGGCAGAGTTCCGCCTTTCTCTCCGCGCTGATAATGCTGATCAGAGATTGACCCCCCTTGGCGCTGAGCTTGGGTGTGTTGGCGCTAGACGACTTATTGTCTTTGATAAGAAAATGAATAGGTTAAACGACGCTCGCACAACTATGAATAGACGGAGGTTTACGCCCAAAGAGATAAATGAGGCAGGAATTTCTGTGAACCAAGATGGTAATAGGCGTACGGCAATTGATGTGTTGGCTTTTCCTGATGTCGGATTTGAAGACATATTACCTTTGATCCCGGAGCTAGAGGGTTACGAGGAACCAATCCGTCGTCAAATCGAACGTGACGCTCTTTATGCGAATTATATCCTCCGCCAGAAGCGAGAGATTGAGGCGATGAAGCGTGACGAAGGTTATCGTATACCAAGTGATTTTTCTTATTCGTTTGAAGGGTTGTCTAATGAACTTCGCGGGAAACTTGAGTTGGCGCGACCTGAAACTCTGGCTCAAGCGGGTAGAGTTGATAGTATGACTCCCGCTGCTCTCGCCCTGATACTGGCAAGGGTGAAGAAGTTGGGATTAAGAGCAAATGAAGAATCTGCCTAATATGACTGACGTGGAAATTGGGAACACGGTTGTTTCACGTGAAACATATGATCGGTTAAAGCACTATGAAAGCCTAGTCCAAAAATGGTCACCTAAGATCAATTTAGTATCCAAAAATACGTTAGGTGACGTTTGGGAACGACATATCATTGACTCAGTACAGGTGTGCCAATTTATCGAGCACCCTGATATCTGGCTGGATATCGGTAGTGGTGGCGGATTTCCAGGCGTGGTTGCAGCAATCGTTGCAGCTGAGTGTTCGCCAGATTGCAGGGTTACTCTTGTTGAAAGTGATAAGAGAAAGTGTGCCTTTCTTCGAAACGCGATTCGTGAATGCTCCATCACAGCAGAGGTCATTTCGGAGCGTATAGAAACAGTCAAACCTATGAACGCCAGTGTACTTTCCGCGCGTGCCTTGGCCGACCTAAATGGCTTGCTTGAATATGCCGAAAGACATCTCGCAATAGACGGAGTTGCATTGTTCCCAAAGGGGATTCAGTGGAAAAAAGAAGTGGATAACGCTAGGAGCCAATGGCGTTTCGATCTGGAATCCACTAAGAGTTGGACTGAACCCGAAGCTGTTATTCTAAAGATCAAGGGAGTGGCGCGTGTCTGATTTGTCTCGGCCTGCTGGGCCTCGTATCATGGCAGTAGCGAACCAAAAGGGCGGAGTAGGTAAAACCACAACCGCAATCAACTTAGCAGCGGCTTTGGTCGAAATTGGTTACCGAGTCTTGGTTGTAGACCTTGACCCTCAAGGTAACGCGTCGACTGGCCTGGGCATCGAGGCGACAGATCGAAATTTGACGACCTACGATCTTCTTGTTGATGATACACCTTTGAAAGAGGTTATTCGAGAAACCGATATCGATGATCTTTGCATTATCCCCGCAACTGTAGACTTAAGTTCAGCGGATATTGAATTGTTTGCGAATGAGAAGCGCAGCTTTTTGTTGCATGATGCTCTTCGACAGCCCGCAATGGATGAATATGACTGGGACTATATCTTGATCGACTGCCCGCCATCACTGAATCTTTTGACGGTAAATGCGATGGTTGCGGCCCATTCGGTACTAGTTCCACTTCAAAGTGAGTTTTTTGCACTTGAGGGGGTGTCCCAGTTGATGTTGAGCATCCGTGAGGTCCGACAAACAGCGAATGCTGAATTGAGGATCGAGGGGATTGTTTTGACGATGTTCGACCGCCGGAATAATCTTTCGCAGCAAGTGGAACAGGATGCGCGGACTCACTTGGGGGAGCTGGTGTTTGAAACTAAGATACCTCGAAATGTGCGAGTCAGCGAAGCACCGTCTTTTGCACTGCCGGTGTTGAATTATGACACGAACTCGCTCGGGGCAAACGCATATCGTGCCCTTGCGAAAGAACTGATTGCGAGACACCAGAAACTCGCAGCCTAACATCATCTGGAGGCGCAGTAATGTCAGAAAAAAGAAACAAACCCAGAGGATTGGGGAGAGGCTTGTCAGCTCTAATGGCCGATGTGAACCCGGAACCTGTTAGTACAGAAAAGCAGGCCGTCAGAAGCACCGAAGTGATGGTGCCAATCGAAATGGTAATCGCGAACCCGGATCAGCCGCGTCGTCAGTTCTTACAGGAAGATCTGGATGACCTGACGGCGTCGATTCGCGAGAAGGGGGTTCTGCAACCCTTGATCGTGCGGCCCCGGGATAGTGGTCAGTATGAGATTGTTGCGGGGGAACGTCGCTGGCGTGCAGCCCAGGCTGCACAGCTCCACGAAGTTCCGGTACTAATCCGTAACTATTCAGATGTAGAGATGATGGAAGTTGCTATCATCGAAAACATCCAGCGTTCTGATCTGAACGCGATGGAAGAGGCGCAGAGCTACAAACAGTTGATGGATAAGTTCGGCCATACTCAAGAAAGAATGGCAGAGGCGCTTGGAAAAAGCCGTAGTCATATTGCGAACTTGGTGCGCCTACTACATCTTCCAGAAGATGTACAATCTCTGGTACATGAGAGAAGGCTCTCGGCAGGTCATGCAAGGGCGCTGATCACTTCTGACAACGCGTCTGATTTGGCAAAAAAGATTGTCAAAGGTGGTCTATCAGTTCGCGCGACTGAGGCTCTGGTCAAGAAAGATGCCGCTGGTTTGCAGATTGCAACCGCTCGGTCGGCGAAGAAGGCCGGGGAAAAGGATGCAGATACTCGTGCTCTGGAAGCGGATCTGTCAGCAGCGCTGCGTATGAAGGTGTCTATTGATCATAAGGCGGGCGGTGAAGCCGGGGTTGTAACCATTGGCTATGGTTCGCTGGATGAGTTGGATGACCTATGCGGGCGACTTAGCCGTTAGGTCGGGTCCAGATAAAGATCATAACCCCACTCAGAACAATAGCCTGAATAATCAGGACATGTGAGGGTGCAGAGAATGTGACCGACAATAAAAAAACGGCGGCAACGGACCCAGTTGCCGCCGTTTTTGCGGCTGGACGAATAGCACCGTGTTCATGCCAATCGTTGATCATTGGGCCGAAGACTCTGTGGCGTGTGATCCAGTCATGAAGGCGCTCTGAAGAGTTGGCGAAAAAGAAGCTGGCGAGTAGCAAAAAAGGAACTGTGGGGAGTAGGGGCAGCACTACGCCGAACAGTGCCAGCCCAACACAAAGTAGTCCTAGGCTAGCGTATAGGATACGCATTCCGTCATGCCACCAATAGTTCACGGAGCACTGCATTGAGTACTGCTCGACCTGCGTCAGTCGCCCGAATTCGGTTCTTTGATACGGTAATCATACCCATCTCACTTAGGTTATTAATCCTATCCGGTGAGAGATTGTGGCCGGATATCTCACGGTATCGGTCCATATTCAGACCCTCAGTTAGACGCATACCCATCATCAGGTGTTCAGCACTAGCCTCATCTTGTGTTAATGGGTTCCTTTGACGTTCTCCCGATGAGCTTTCTGCGGCCGCCAACCAGGCGCCTGGTTGCAGATAAGTCTCGGTTGCAAACCGCATACCATTGATCGTTAGCCGCCCGTGCGCACCGGGGCCGATACCCAGGTAGTCACCATAGCGCCAGTAGATTTGATTATGCCGGGATTCGGCTCCTGGGCGGGCATGATTCGACACCTCATACGCGGGAAATCCATATTTCTCGCAGATTTCTTGCGTGGCCAGATACATATCTGCGGCGTTATCATCACTGGGAAGATCCCGCAGCTTGCCACGAGCATAGCGATCGCCAAATGCGGTGCCTTCTTCAATTGTCAGCTGATAGAGCGAGAGGTGATCAATTGCCATTGATAGGGCATCGTTTAGCTCTGTTTGCCAGTCAGTGAGGGTTTGGCCCTGTCGCGCATAGATCAGATCAAAACTGACTCTGTCAAAGCAGTTTCGAGCCACATCGAAGGCAGCTCGGGCTTCTGATACGCTGTGCATCCGGCCAAGCCTCCGTAGATCTTCGTCATTCAGAGCCTGTACACCCATAGAGATGCGATTGACACCTGCATCCCGGTAGCCGGCAAACCGTCCAGCCTCCACCGAGGTTGGATTTGCTTCAAGAGATATTTCGATGTCATTGGAAAATGGCCATATTTCCCGTGCGGTTTCAATGACTGAGGCGACGGTATCGGGGTGCATGAGCGAAGGCGTGCCACCACCGAAAAATATTGTATTCAAGACGCGACCACTAAGCTCCGGGGCGGCACGTATCATCTCAGCACGATAGGCGGCGGCCCACCTAGCCTGATCAACCTGCGCCGTCACATGGCTGTTGAAGTCACAGTAGGGGCATTTGGCTTGGCAGAATGGCCAATGCACGTAGAGCCCAAATCCCCCATTGCGCCAATCATCCACCGAAACAAACCTCGACAAATTTCGCGACAGCCTGGCCCCGGTGGCTGATCTTGTTTTTTGCCCAACGATCCATTTCGCCGCAGGTTTGATCATGTCCGGCTGGCTGGAACATGGGATCATAGCCAAAGCCGTCTTTCCCACGAATAGGCCAGACCAACTGGCCGGGCATCACGCCTTCAAATACCTCGTCATGACCATCGGGCCACGCCAGAACTAAGGTGCAGCGAAATTGGGCCAGACGCGGGTGCGCCGCATTCATTGCCTCCAGTTCGTCATGGGCGCGAGTCATTGCCATCATGAAGTCACGCCCGTTGCCGGTTTCGGCCCAATCGGCGGTATAAACTCCGGGCGCGCCGTCGAGGGCGTCAATGGTAATGCCGGAATCATCTGATAACGCGGGTAGGCCGGTTGCTTTTGCGGCAGCATGTGCCTTGATCCGGGCGTTGCCAACAAAGGTGTCTTCAGTTTCGGCTGGTTCCGGTAGGTCCATCTCGTCGGCGCTGACGACAGTCACACCAAAGGGCTGGAGAAGATGTTTCATCTCCTCCAGCTTGCCTTTGTTGTGGGTTGCGACCAGCAACCGATTTCCATCAAACTTGCGGGTCATACGCAGGCGGCCTTTTGGATTTCCACCAGTTCAGCAGTCCCCTCGGTGGCCAGATCCATCAGGGTGTTCATCTGATCACGGCTGAACATTGATCCTTCGGCGGACATCTGGACTTCGATCAGTTGACCCGAACCGGTCATGATAAAATTCCCGTCCACGCCGGCTTCGGAGTCTTCGGGATAGTCCAGGTCAAGAACAGGCTGACCTGCATAGATACCACAAGAAACGGCGGCGACCGGATCAACCAAAGGGTCAATTTTGACCTCACCGGTTTTCATCAGCTTGTTCACTGCCAGGCGCAACGCAACCCAGCCCCCGGTGATGGATGCGCAGCGCGTTCCGCCATCGGCCTGCAACACATCACAATCGATACTGATCTGACGCTCACCCAGGGCGACGCGGTCCACGCCAGCGCGAAGAGCGCGACCGATCAGGCGTTGGATTTCCACGGTGCGGCCACCCTGTTTACCCATCGCGGCTTCGCGGCGCATCCGGGTGTTGGTGGCGCGGGGCAACATGCCGTATTCCGCTGTGACCCATCCAAGTCCCGAACCTTTGATAAACGGTGGTACGCGTTCCTCAATGGTGGCGGTACACAGGACATGGGTGTCACCCATCTTGATCAGGCAGGATCCCTCGGCATGTTTGGTAAAGCCCGTTTCGATCGAAACGGCGCGCATTTGGTTCAGTTCTCGTCCAGAGGGTCGCATTGGTCATCCTTTGTTTGCTTACCAATCGGGATAGCGTCCGCAGGGTTGGCGATGCAAGCATGATTGACCTTTTGTCGCTGAGCTCTTTAATGACAAACGCGGGAATATGGCCCAAGCCTTGCGGAACCGGATTTGTGACCACAGATATAGCACGATGAACAGCAGCACTGACATTTTGAAGGATATGAACGAACGGTCGCGGGATGTGTTCCGTGCCGTGGTTGAATCATATCTGGAAAACGGCGATCCAGTGGGCAGCCGTACTCTGACGCGTACGCTGAATGAGAAAGTCAGTGCCGCCACAGTGCGGAACGTGATGCAGGATTTGGAGCATCTGGGATTGCTGAACAGCCCTCATACTAGCGCCGGACGTGTACCAACCCAGGTTGGCTTGCGGATGTTTGTCGATGGTTTGCTGGAAGTTGGCGATCTGAGCAATCAGGACCGTCAGAAGATTGATGAGACCATGGGCGGAAACTCCTCGGGTATGGCGGGTATGCTGGATCGGGTTGGATCGGCGCTATCGGGGGTAACCCAGGGCGCCTCTCTTGTTTTGACGCCGAAACATGAGGCTGAGATCCGTCATATCGAATTTGTGACCCTTGGCCATGATCGGGCTTTGGTCGTCTTGGTGTTTTCTGATGGTCACGTCGAAAACCGCCTGTTCACACCGCCACCCGGACAAACACCCAGTTCCATGCGAGAGGCGGCGAATTTTCTGAATGCGCTGATCGAGGGTCGGACACTGGGCGATATGCGCGGTGCCATTCAGGACGAGATCGAGGCACGGCAGCAGCAGATTGATGTGTTGGCGCGTGAAATGATTGAAAGCGGGCTTGCCGCTTGGGAGAATGATGACAGCGATTCGGCGCGTCTGATTGTCCGCGGTCGTGCGAATCTTTTGTCTGAATCTGGTCCTGCCGAAGAGCTGGACCTGATAAAAAACCTGTTTGATGACCTGGAACGTAAGCGGGATATCGAAGAGTTTCTTCAGCTGACCGAAGATGGCGAAGGTGTGCGCATTTTTATTGGTTCGGAGAACAAACTTTTTTCACTTTCGGGTTCCTCTTTGGTGGTGTCTCCCTATATGAACGCGGATCGAAAGATCATAGGCGCGGTGGGTGTGATTGGCCCGACGCGCCTGAATTACGGCCGGATCGTGCCTATTGTGGACTATACGGCGCAACTGGTTGGAAAGCTGCTTTCCGACCGGAGTTAGAGGTGAAACATGGCAGAGCCCAAGAACGACGATTTTTTGGACGACATCACAGAAGCCGAGGCGGAAGAGCTGTCCACTCAGACCGAAGAATATGATGACGCGGCGCTAGAGCTGGATAGCCTGCGGGCCGAGCGTGACGAGCTGAAGGACCGCTTTATGCGTGCCTTGGCTGACGCAGAGAATTCGCGCAAACGTGGCGACAAGGCGCGCCGCGAAGCAGAGCAATACGGCGGGTCCAAACTGGCGCGGGATATGTTGCCTGTTTACGACAACATGAAACGGGCCATTGAGGCGGCGTCTGAGGAGCAGCGCGAAGTTTCAGCAGCTCTTATCGAGGGGGTGGAACTGACCATGCGGGCTCTACGCGGCGTATTTGAAAAACACGGAATGAAGGTGATCACCCCCGAGGTTGGCGACCGCTTTGACCCTCAGGTACATGAGGCGATGTTTGAAGCGCCCGTACCGGGCACCAAAGCAGGCGATATTATTCAGGTCTCGGCAGAAGGTTTCATGCTGCACGACCGTCTGCTGCGCCCGGCGCAGGTTGGGGTGTCTTCGACGCCGGCAAGCTGATCCGCTGCATTTGAAACGGTCCCGTTGGGACCGTGCCTGCGGTGCAAGTGTTTGTGGAAAGATGACAAGGCGGCCCCGCTGAGGGCCGCTTTTCTTTTGTCAGCCGACCGCGCCTTTTAGGCGATAAAGCGCATCCAGCGCTTCACGTGGCGAAAGGTCATCTGGGTGGATGCTATTCAATAACTCTTCGACCGGAGATGGACCTGACGCTGGTTTGGGCTGTACGGGCGGTGCGGCCGCAAAAAGAGGTAGATCGTCGATCTGGATCTTATTGCCGCCGCTGCGACTGCTTTCCTCCAGCATATCAAGAACATCGCGCGCGCGCGCAACAACTGATCCGGGCAGACCAGCCAGCTGTGCCACCTGTACGCCGTAAGAGCGATCTGCCGCACCTTTCTTTACCTCGTGTAGGAATATAACGTCACCTTCCCACTCCTTGACTGAGACCGTGGCGTTGTCGACGCCGGTCAGCTTGCCGGCGAGCTGAGTTAATTCATGGTAGTGCGTCGCAAATAGAGCGCGGGATTGGTTGACCTCATGCAAGTGTTCAAGTGTTGCCCACGCGATGGACAGGCCATCATAGGTGGCAGTGCCACGGCCAATTTCATCCAAGATCACCAACGCCCGGTCATCGGCTTGATTCAGGATCGCGGCGGTTTCGACCATTTCCACCATAAATGTGGAGCGTCCGCGGGCAAGATCATCCGAGGCCCCCACGCGGCTGAACAATTGACTGATAAGACCGATATGAGCCCGATCTGCGGGCACGTAGCTACCCATTTGCGCCAATAGGGCGATCAAAGCATTCTGGCGTAGGAATGTTGATTTACCGGCCATGTTGGGACCTGTCAAAAGCCAGATCGCAGCGCCTCTGTCGGCGCTTAACGAACAGTCATTGGCCACAAAACTGCTGCCTCCCTGTTGACGCAGAGCCTGTTCTACAACTGGGTGACGCCCACCAGAAATGTCGAATGCACGGGTGTTGTCAATGGTTGGGCGTGTCCAGTTCTCACCCAGTGCCAAATCGGCCAGAGCCGTGATAAGATCCAGCTCTGCCAGGCCGCGCGCAGCTGCGCTTAACTCTGCTGCATCTGCCAGAATAGCGTCTGAAAGTCTTGTATAGAGCCGTTTTTCGATCTCCATAGCGAGATTACCCGCATTCAGGATGCGGGTTTCGATCTCGCCGAGCTCCACCGTGGTAAAGCGCACCTGATTTGCGGTCGTCTGGCGATGAATATAGCTCTCTGACAGCGGTGAGGAGAGCATTTTTTCGGCATGGGTTGCTGTGGTTTCGATAAAGTAACCCAAAACATTATTGTGCTTGATCTTCAGTGAGGTGATGCCGGTGTGATCTGCATATTTCTTTTGCAGTGTGGCAATCACTGAACGGCCTTCATCGCGCAGGGTACGTGCCTCGTCCAGCTCGCCGTCGTATCTTTCGGCGATAAAGCCGCCGTCGCGCGCAAGTAGCGGTGGTTCTGCAATCAAAGCGGCGTCCAGCAGGGGCAACAACTCGCCAAAGCCTGTCAGTGACGAGAGCGCCGTCTTGAGGTGGTCGGGAAGGTTATTCCCCGCACAGAGATCGAAGATCGCCTCTGCCTGGATAAGCGTGTTGCGCACTGCGGCCAGATCTCGTGGGCCACCGCGTTCCAGCGCCAGTCGTGACAGCGCACGATCCAGATCAGGCGTTTTACGAAGAGCCGCGCGAAGGGCTTCGGCCAGTTGGGTGTGTTCAACTGCGAATTCCAGTGCAGCGAGGCGCGCCTGGATAACGTCAAGATTGCGCGAGGGACTGGAGAGGCGTTGCTCCAACAGCCGCCCGCCGGCCGGCGTGACAGTGCGGTCAACCACGGCGAGCAGCGATCCTGTGCGCGCTCCGGTCAGTGATCTGGTGAGTTCGAGATTTCGGCGAGTGGCGGCATCGATCTGCACCACGCGGTCTTCGGATTCCTGAACTGGTGACTGCAGCAGCGGCAGCTTGCCCTTTTGTGTGATTTCCAGATAGTCGATCACCGCGCCCATCGCTGAGGTTTCAGCCCGGCTAAAGGTGCCGTAGGCTTCCAATGTGGAAACCTTGAACAGATCGCAGATGCGTTTTTCCGCCGCGGTGCTGTCAAAACTGGATTTCGCCAAGGGTGTCAGCGGGATTTGGTGATCATCGGCGACCGGTCGCAGACGTTCCAGGGACGGGCCTTCTGGAACGATCAGTTCGGAAGGGGCTAATCGTGCAAGTTCCGGCGATAGGCGTACCTGCGCCACAGGCATCACATGGAATGCCCCGGTCGAGATATCGGCCCATGCCAGCGCCGCCTGATCACGCAGCTCGCAATAGGCGGTGAGAAAATTGTGACGACGCGCCTCTAGTAGGGAATCCTCGGTTATGGTGCCGGGGGTTACCAGCCGCACCACATCGCGTTTTACAACGGATTTCGAGCCACGTTTCTTGGCCTCTGCCGGGCTTTCAAGTTGCTCGCCGACCGCGACACGAAACCCTTTGCGGATCAGTGTCAGCAAATACCCCTCGGCGGCATGTACTGGCACACCGCACATGGGGATGTCGGCGTCATTATGTTTGCCGCGTTTGGTGAGCGCAATGTCCAGCGCCTCGGCTGCATTCACAGCATCATCAAAGAACATTTCGTAGAAATCGCCCATACGATAAAACAAGAGAGCATCCGGGTACTGTGCCTTGATGTCGAGGTATTGAGCCATCATTGGCGTAACTGTGGACAAAGTTCGGCTCCATAAAATGGGGGATTTCATTGGCGCGACCTTACAAATCAGGCGACTGCGACGAAAGGTGAAAACGCAACTTCGTTGAGTAGAAGCGCGTGCTGGGCTATGACGCTTGGGACAGTGAGAGGACACCCAAAGCCAATGCCCAAAGCGAAGATTACCAACGAAGAGGCGCTTGCCTTTCATCTGGAACCAACTCCCGGCAAGTGGGAGATCAACGCAACGGTTCCGATGACCACGCAGCGAGATCTGTCGCTGGCCTATTCTCCGGGTGTTGCGGTGCCCTGCGAGGCGATCGCGGCGAACCCGGAAACGGCCTATGATTATACCAACAAGGGCAACCTGGTCGCGGTAATTTCCAACGGCACAGCCGTGCTGGGGCTTGGTAACCTTGGGGCACTGGGATCTAAACCGGTGATGGAGGGCAAATCCGTTCTGTTCAAACGGTTCGCCGATGTGAATTCGATCGATATCGAGCTGGATACCGAGGATCCGGACAAGTTCATTGAAGCTGTGCGGCTGATGGGTCCGACTTTTGGCGGTATCAACCTAGAAGATATCAAGGCGCCTGAGTGTTTCATTATTGAGCAACGTCTCAAGGAGGAGATGGACATTCCGGTGTTCCATGACGATCAGCACGGCACCGCAGTGATCTGCGCGGCCGGCCTGATCAACGCACTGCATATCTCCGGCAAAAAGATCGAGGATGTGAAGATTGTCCTCAACGGTGCCGGTGCTGCGGGTATTGCCTGTATCGAATTGCTCAAGGCGATGGGTGCACGTCACGAAAACTGCATCGTCTGTGATACCAAAGGTGTGATTTACCAAGGCCGCACCGAAGGCATGAACCAGTGGAAATCGGCCCATGCTATCAAGACTGAACTGCGGACTCTGGAAGAGGCAATGCAGGACGCAGATGTGTTCCTTGGCGTATCGGTCAAGGGAGCCGTGACCCAGCAGATGGTCGCTTCGATGGCGGACAATCCGGTGATCTTTGCCATGGCAAACCCGGATCCGGAGATCACCCCGGAAGAGGCGCATGAGGTGCGCGTGGATGCAATTGTGGCCACTGGTCGGTCCGACTACCCGAACCAGGTCAACAACGTTCTAGGCTTCCCCTATCTGTTCCGCGGGGCGCTCGACATCCATGCACGTGCGATCAATGATGAGATGAAGATCGCCTGTGCCCACGCGCTGGCCGCATTGGCGCGCGAGGATGTGCCGGATGAGGTGGCGCTGGCCTATGGGAAATCGCTGTCTTTTGGTCGCGATTACATTATTCCAACCCCATTTGACCCGCGCCTGATCCACCGTATCCCGCCAGCGGTTGCCAAGGTGGGGATGGACACTGGTGTTGCACGTCGCCCTATCATCGACATGGATGCCTATGAACTTGGGCTGCGCGGTCGTATGGACCCGACGCAGTCGATTCTGCGAGGGTTGAACGCCCGTGCCCGCGCAGCGCAGTCACGCATGATCTTTGCCGAAGGAGATGATCCTCGGGTGTTGCGTGCCGCAGTGATGTATCAGCGATCCGGCTTTGGTAAGGCGCTGGTCGTCGGTCGCCCCGAAGACGTCCGCAGCAAGCTGGAAACAGCTGGTTTGGGGGATGCTGTGCGTGAGCTGGAGATTATCAACGCGGCCAATACCCAGCATTTTGAGACCTATAAGGACTTCCTTTACGAGCGGCTGAACCGCAAGGGCTTTGACCGCAAGGATGTCCACCGTCTGGTCGGCCGCGACCGGCATGTGTTTTCGGCCCTGATGCTGGCCCATGGGCATGGCGACGGGTTGGTCACCGGAGCCACCCGGAAGTCTGCGCATGTTCTTGATCAGATCAACCACGTGTTTGATGCAGACACCACCAATGGATCTGCGGGCGTCACGGCGCTTCTGCACAAGGGGCGCATTGTGCTGATAGGCGATACGCTGGTGCATGAGTGGCCCGATGAGAATGACCTCGCTAATATCGCCGAACATGCCGCAGGCGTGGCCCGTCATATGGGGCTGGAGCCTCGGGTTGCTTTTGTCAGCTTTTCGACCTTTGGGTATCCAGTATCTGAGCGCGCAGAAAAGATGCATCTAGCACCTGCAGTGCTGGATCAGCGTGGTGTCGACTTCGAATACGAAGGCGAAATGACCGTCGATGTGGCGCTGAACGCCAAGGCGCAGGAGGCCTATCCCTTTCAGCGCCTGACCGGTCCGGCCAATATCCTGATCGTACCCGCGCGCCACTCTGCGTCGATTTCGGTCAAGCTGATGCAGGAAATGGGTGGGGCAACTGTTGTTGGTCCGATCCTGTCAGGTGTCGATAAGCCGATCCAGATCTGCTCGACCACCTCGACGGCAAATGACGTTCTGAACATGGCGGTTCTGGCTGCCTGCAATATCGGGTGATTTCATGGCGATCTGGAACCTAGGCTCAATCAATGCCGACATGATTTACGCACTGCCCCATATGCCGACTGCGGGGGAAACCCTCGCGGCGACGGGGCTGGAGCAGTATCTGGGCGGCAAAGGCGCCAATATGTCGGTCGCGGCTGCGCGTGCTGGCAGCCATGTTTGTCATCTGGGTGCCGTCGGGCCAGAGGGGGCATGGGCCGTTACGCGTCTGTTGGAATACGGTGTCGATACGCGTCACATCGCCCAGTTGGACGTGCCGACCGGCCACGCCATCATCGCCGTGGATCCAACTGGCGAGAACCAGATTATCTTGTTCCCCGGAGCAAATCGGGAGATCAGTGCGGATCAGGTTGGCGCCGCGCTGTCTGCCGCCAGTGCTGGCGATATTCTGGTGATGCAGAATGAGACCAACATGCAGGCAGAAGCAGCCCGAGTGGGACGTGACCTGGGATTGAAGGTTGCCTATGTCGCGGCGCCGTTTGATGCTGCGGCGGTTCAGGCGGTCCTGCCCTACCTCGACTATCTGTTCCTGAATGAGGTTGAGGCCGAACAGTTGCGCGATGCGACAGGCAAAACGCCTGAGGCGCTGGGCGTTGCGGATGTGATTGTGACGCTGGGCGCCAAGGGCGCGCGCCACTACGACACGACGGCGGGAACCACTCATGACGTTGCGGCGCATTCCGTTGTCCCGGTTGATACCACAGGGGCTGGTGATACGTTTACCGGTTATGTGCTGTCAGGTCTGGATCGCGGGCTGCCAATGGCACAGGCGCTGGCGCAAGCCAATCGCGCTGCGGCGTTGATGGTTACGCGGAAGGGCACCGCCGATGTGATCCCTGACCTGAAGGAGGTTCAGGACGCAAGTTTTTGATCCTGCCAACAGGGCCTGCATAGGAAAAGGCGCGGTATCATCCGCGCCTTCTTCATTTCAATCGCCTCTGGTCCGTTGTTAATGCCCTTTCGCAAAAGGCGCTGCATCCCCCCAAAGCTGCAACACGCGGGCGTCACGCCCACAGGCTTTTCGATAGCGCTTATAGGCTTCCGACTGACGTTTGGGGCCAAAACGCGTGAGAACCAGTTTGCGACCCTTATAGTAGTCCTGATGGTAGGCTTCGGCAGGGTGGAAGGCTGTCGTTGGTAGAATTGGCGTGACAATAGTCTGACCGAGTGCGGACTGCGCCTCGGCCTTGGCAGTCTGGGCGGTGGATGTCTGATCTGCGCCGGACACGAAGATTGCTGTCCTGTAGCTGTCGCCGCGATCACAGAACTGGCCACCTGCATCGGTAGGGTCGACCGAGCGCAGGAACATCGACAACAGCTGCCTGCGTGTGACCTTGGTAGGGTCAAATCGGATCTGGACCGCCTCATAGTGACCGGTGCCACCGGCGGTGACCTGTTTGTAGGTAGGCGATTTGGTGCTGCCGCCGGTATAGCCGGATACTGCCGAGAGCACGCCAGGGACGCTTTCGAAATCACTCTCAACACACCAGAAACAGCCGCCGGCGACGGTCAGAGTTTCAACACTCTGGGCATGGGCCTGATGTCCTTTCAGCGCCACGGCCAGCAGCATGAACAGGATCAGGACAATTGGTCTTGCTGTGTTTGTCGAACGCATCATCGCCTCCATCGTTGCGCTACATTGGCCCGTGGGTTGTTCAGGCTCAATCACATGACATGGTTTGTCACGGCTTGGTGACGGGAAGTTACCGCTTGGAAATAGGATCCAATCCTTCTAGCGTGCGCCTCGCAGGAGGAGCAGATGACCGAAAAAATGAGCACGCATCAAGCGCAGGAAGATCAACGTAACGAAGAGATCCTGATCTATCTGAATGGTGAGATTGTTCCCAAAGCCGAGGCCAAGGTCAGCGTCTATGACAGTGGTTTCATGCTGGGGGACGGTGTCTGGGAGGGGCTGCGGCTGTACAACGGGACCTGGGCGTTTATTGATGAACATCTCGACCGCCTGTTTGGGGCTGCGAAGACTATCGATCTGGACATCGGGATGGACCGGAATCAGGTCAAACAAGCTGTTTTAGACACACAAAACGCCAATGACATGACCAGCGATGCCCATGCGCGCCTGATGGTAACACGGGGGGTGAAGTCCCGCCCGTTCCAGCATCCAGCGCTGTCGCAGCAGGGACCAACTTTCACCATTATCATGGAGCATTCGCGCCCGAACCTGCCACGCCCGATCCGGCTGGCGACAGTGCCACATCTGCGCGGGCTGCCGATGACACAGGATCCGAAGCTGAATTCGCATTCCAAGCTGAACTGCATTCTGGCCTGTATCGCGGCAGAGAAAGCGGGCGCTGATGAGGGGCTGATGCTCGACGTGAATGGGTTCGTGAATACGACCAATGCCTGCAATTTTTTCATCGTGCGCAAGGGGGCGGTTTGGACCTCGACCGGCGACTATTGTATGAACGGGATCACCCGGCAGAAGGTCATCGACCTATGCCGTGCCAATGACATTCCGGTGTTTGAGCGCAACTACTCCCTGGTGGATACCTACGGCGCTGATGAGGCGTTTCTGACCGGCACCTTTGGGGCACAGACACCGGTGGGTGACATTGACGGACGGCAGATTGGCGACGGCGAGATGGGGCCGGTGACCAAGCGTCTGCGCGCGCTGTACAAGGATCTGATCGCGCAGGAGTGTGCCTGATGCGGATTGCCATGTGGTCAGGGCCACGCAACCTGTCGACTGCAATGATGTATGCCTTTGGCAACCGCGGCGATTGTGCTGTGGTGGATGAGCCGTTCTATGCCGCCTATTTGGCAAAGACCGGGCTGGAACATCCCATGCGGGCTGAAATCCTGGACAGCCAGTCAAGGGATGCTGAAGTTGTTGCCGCATCTCTGCTGGGGCCAGTGCCCGCTGCAAAACCGTTTTTCTATCAAAAACACATGACCCAGCATATGATAGACGGGGTGCCGCGCGCCTGGATGCGGGAGGTCACAAATGTGTTTCTGATCCGCCATCCGGCACGGGTCATCGCCTCATACGCCGAGAAACGCGAAAATCCGACGCTGGATGATATCGGGTTTCGCCAGCAGGCGGAGCTGTTTGATCTGGTGACACGCTGGGGTCAGTCGCCCGTGGTGGTGGAGAGCGATGATATCCGCAGCGATCCCGCAGCGGTATTGGAGCGGCTCTGCGAGAGCCTGTGTGTCCCGTTTTCCCCTAAGATGCTGTCATGGCCAATGGGAGGACATAAGGATGATGGAGTCTGGGCCGCGCATTGGTACGGGTCTGTCTGGCAGTCGACCAAATTTGCAGGACCCGAGGGGTCGTTGCCTGAAGTTCCTGCAACGTTGCAGCCGGTTTCGGACGCCGCTATGCCCTATTATGACCGGTTGAAAGCGCAGAAAATCTGATCGCGTAGGGGGCGCTGCCCCCTCGCGCCTCTGGCGCTTCACCCCCGGAGTATTTTCGGAAAGGTGACACCTATCGAGTACGTTTCGCTTAGCTGATCAGTTTGCCCAGCTTCATCGCCACGCCCATATCACCTGATATTTTCAGCTTACCCATCATCACGCCGGTCATCGGGTTCAATTTCCCGGTCAGAAGCTTTTTCAGATTTTCAGTGCTGATGCGGATGGTGCAGTCAGTATCGCAATTTTCCATTGAAGCATCGCCATCCGCAAGGACGATCACACCATCATCACCGCAGTCGAATTTCAGTGATCCGTCAAAGGTTTTCCCGGTCAGACCAGCGCGGATGCCTTCTGCCAGCGGTTGTAGTGCCATAATGTCCCCCTCGGTGTCTCTCGTTGTGCCAAGGGTTAGGCATCGGGGTGCCAGCGGGCAAGGGTGACCAAGGGGGAGGTCGCGTCAACTGTCAGCCAAGAGCATCACGGGTGACAGGGCAGGGGATGCCGTCGAAAAACGTCTCCAACACTGCGTTGAATGCCTGCGGGGCGTCGGGCACAGCGGTGAAAAGCGTCATGGAGGAGCGCAGTTTCTTGGCATCGGTTTCGCCCAAAATGTCCTGCGCGCTGCGGTCGTTGTGGCTCAGCAGCAATTCGCTGGCTTCGGTCAATCGTGTGCGCAGAACGGGATGGGCAAGGTAGGCTGTCGCCTCCGTCAGGTCCTCGATACCGTAAAGCTGGGCCATATGGGACTGACCAAGATCGGCCAGTTGCGGAAAGACGAACCACATCCAGTGGCTCGCCTTTTTTCCCGCAGAGAGTTCGGTGCGGACATCGTTCCAGACGGTGTCCTGCGCTTCGACGAACATCTCCATCTCTTCGGTCAGATCGTCGTCTATATCCTCTGTGATATCGACGCGGTCGCTCATTTTTTCAACCGGCGCTCGCGGGCGGCGAGCAGCTTCAGTCGTAGCGCGTTCAGCTGGATAAAGCCGGCAGCGTCTTTCTGATCGTAGGCACCGGCGTCATCCTCAAAGGTTACATGTGCTTCGGAGTAGAGCGAGTGATCAGACCAGCGGCCGACCGTGGTTGCGGAGCCTTTGTAGAGTTTCACGCGGACCGTGCCGGTCACATGCTCCTGACTGCGATCGATGGCGGCCTGCAGCATTTCACGCTCTGGCGAGTACCAGAAACCGTTGTAGATCAGTTCAGCATATTGCGGCATCAGCTGGTCTTTGAGGTGCATCGCGCCGCGGTCCATGGTGATGGATTCAATGCCGCGATGGGCCTCAAGCAGGATGGTGCCGCCGGGCGTTTCGTAGATGCCGCGGGATTTCATGCCGACAAAACGCCCCTCGACAAGGTCGAGACGACCGATGCCATGTTTGCCACCGTATTCATTGAGCTTGGTCAGGATGGTTGCGGGCGACATTGCTTCGCCGTTGATGCTGATCGCGTCGCCTTTTTCAAAACCGATCTCGATGAATTCGGCCTCGTTCGGGGCGTCCTCCGGATGGACGGTGCGCTGGTAGACGTAGTCGGGCGCGGCCACGGCGGGATCTTCCAGTACCTTGCCCTCAGAAGAGGTGTGCAGAAGATTGGCATCGACAGAGAAGGGCGCCTCGCCACGCTTGTCCTTGGCCACCGGGATCTGGTGCGCTTCTGCGAATTCCAGCAACCGGGTCCGCGACGTCAGATCCCACTCACGCCAAGGGGCGATCACCTTGATGTCGGGGTTCAGCGCATAGGCCGCCAGTTCAAACCGGACCTGATCGTTGCCCTTACCGGTGGCGCCATGGGCGACCGCATCAGCACCGGTGGCTTCGGCGATCTCAACAAGGCGTTTAGAGATCAGCGGGCGGGCGATGGAGGTGCCCAGCAGGTAGAGACCTTCGTAGACCGCATTTGCTCGGAACATCGGGAAGACGAAATCCCGCACGAATTCCTCGCGTACGTCTTCGATGAAGATGTTTTCCGGCTTGATACCCAAAAGCTCGGCTTTCTGGCGTGCGGGATCCAGTTCCTCACCCTGGCCGAGATCGGCGGTGAAAGTCACAACTTCGCAACCGTATTCGGTCTGCAGCCATTTCAGTATGATTGACGTATCAAGACCGCCGGAGTAGGCGAGGACAACTTTCTTGGGCGCGGACATTGGATTTCCTCTTGATCAGAACGCCTGCGGCCTACCCGGTTTTTGTCAGAAGGGCAAGGTTTTCCCCGGATCGGAACCTGAGCGTGCGCATTATGGTCACGCGCGACGATTGAGCAGTATTGGAGCACGAATAAATGATTGGCTGGAAGCTATTTCTACACTCGGTAAGAATGGTGCAGCGGAACGTTCCGCAACTGATGCGGATCTTTCTTGTGCCCACACTGATAGCGTTGGCGATCGCCTATTTGGCCATTGGTGGCCTGCTTGGCGACGTTGGACTTCAGGCGCGAGGGTTTGACAGCGACATGTTCTTTTCAGTTCTCTGGCGCATCGTTGGACTATGGCTGGTGATTGGACTAATTGGCGCGTGGACCGTCGTGGTCTGGCATCGCTACATTCTGCTGGAAGAGCATCCTCGCGGCTGGCTTCCAGTTTTGCATAAGGGGGAGGTTGGCAACTATATCTTGGGTCTGATCAAGCTGTTTTTCATCGGAATGCTGTTCTTCTCTGTCCTGGCATTTATTGGGCCGGCCTTGATCCTGAGTCTCGGAATGGTTGGCCTATACCTGTTATTGGCCGCTGGCGCGCTGATTGCGATATTCATGTTCAGGTTTGCATTGGTCCTGCCGGCGGCGGCGCTTGGTAAGCCTATTGGTGTGAGCGAGTCATTGGCACTGACGACCGGCGCATTTGGTACATTGTTCGTCCTCGGTGTTTGTCTTTTTGGTCTGCAGCTCGTGGCCGAACTGATCCTGTTCCTTGTGGCTGATGCTGCGCTTATCGCGATGGTTCTTGAGATAGCTTTCTCTGTTGTGCTTGCGATCTTGAATATCAGCGCTCTCACCACCCTTTACGGCTACTACGTCGAGAAACGACCGATCTGATCGGCGGTATTCTTCAGTATGCTTTGACCTTGCCCCCTTGCCTTGCCGGCGGGGTTGGGCCACTCAAGTGCTATGAGTGATTTCCAGACCAAGGCCCGGGCCGCCGAACAGGCCATGCGTGCGATTTTTCCTGCCACACCGTTGCAACGCAGCGCGCTGCTGTCTGACCGGTTTGGCGCCGATATCTATCTGAAACGTGAAGACCTGAGCCCGGTACGATCTTACAAGATTCGTGGCGCCTTCAATGCGATGCGCAAGCAGCTGGAGCAATCGCTGTTTGTCTGCGCGTCAGCAGGCAATCACGCGCAGGGCGTCGCCTATATGTGCCGCGAGTTGGGCAAGCGGGGCGTGATCTTCATGCCGGTGACCACACCGCAGCAGAAGATCCAGAAAACCCGGATGTTTGGTGGCGACAGTGTCGAGATCCATCTGATTGGCGATTATTTCGATGACACTTTGGCTGCGGCGCAGAAGTGGTGCGCGGATGAAGGTGGCCATTTCCTCTCGCCGTTTGACGATGACGATGTGATCGAGGGGCAAAGCTCTATCGCGGTCGAGATTGAGGCCCAGCTGGGTGCGACCCCGGACCATGTGATCCTGCCAGTTGGTGGCGGGGGTATGTCGTCAGGTGTGGCCCGTTGGTTCGGGGATCAAGTGCATTGCCTGTTTGCGGAACCTGCTGGCGGGGCATGTCTGCGGGCGGCGCTGGCTGCAGGGCATCCCGTTGCATTGGATCATGTCGATACATTTGTTGACGGCGCGGCCGTTGGTCGTGTTGGCGCACGGCCGTTTGAGGTCCTGAAACAGGTCCCCTTGCCCGATGTGCTGTCGATTGCCGAAGATCGCATCTGCACAACAATACTTGAGATGCTGAACGTCGAAGGTGTGGTGTTGGAACCCGCCGGGGCGCTGGCGATTGAGGCTCTGCGCGATGTGCGCTCCTGGATTCGCGGCAAAACCGTGGTCTGCCTGACGTCTGGCGGCAATTTTGATTTTGAACGCCTGCCGGAAGTGAAGGAGCGCGCGCAGCGCTATATGGGGTTGAAGAAGTATTTTCTACTACGCCTGCCGCAGCGGCCCGGCGCGCTGAAGGAGTTTCTGGGTATTCTAGGACCTGAGGATGATATCGCCCGGTTCGAATATATGAAGAAATCAGCGCGCAACTTTGGCTCGGTGCTGATTGGTATTGAAACCAAGCAGCCTGAGAACTTTGCCGATCTCTACGCCCGTCTGGATGCTGCTGGATTTGCCTATACCGATATCACCAGCGACGAAACCCTGGCACAGTTTGTGATCTGAGGCGGTGTCGGCTCAGAGTTGGCTGCTCATATCGCGCAGAAACTCTTCCTTGGAATTTTCATAGCTGGCAATGATGGCAACGGTGTCGACGTCTTTGGCTTCGCCTTGGGCGGAGCGGCGCTCGCCCTCTTGGCAGAGGCGGGAAAACTGGCGAAACCCCAGATTTAGTGCGCTGCCCTTCAGGAAGTGGAGGTCCTGTTCCAAAGTTGCCAGATCGGGGAATCGCAGCTTTTCGATGACGCCTTCGACCTCCTCCAGGAAAATTTCAACAACTTCAGAGAAGTCCTCAGCGCCGACTTCCTCGTGCAACTCTTTCGCGCGTGACCAATCAATCATCTTTGCAAACCTTGTTTTGATATCGCATTTTACGATTGCTTTACTTATAAACTCGTAAATCACCGATTAACGCGAGGCTAGGCTGATAATTCGCAAACTTCACCTCCTGTTAAGCGAAGGGCGCGATAGTGACTTGCGTTTAAGGTATCTTGCGCCGTTTTTTGTGGGGTTCACTCGGTGTTGCCAGACAGTTCGATCGAAATAAACCAAGAGGTTGCGACCAATTCGATCCGCCGTGTTCTGGTGGTCGATGACAGCCGTCTGCAACGGCGAATCTTGGTCGCATCGCTGAAAAAATGGGGATTCGAGGTTGTCGAAGCCGAGAGCGGCGAGGCAGCGATGGAGATTTGCGAAACTGATCCGCCAGATCTCATCCTAAGCGATTGGATGATGCCGGGGATGAATGGTCTGGAATTTTGTCGGGCGTTTCGGCAAAAATCACAGGACAATTATAGCTATTTTATCCTGCTAACGTCCAAGAGCGAAAAGAACGAGGTGGCGCAGGGTCTTGATGCTGGCGCCGATGACTTTCTGACCAAACCTGTCAGCTCGGACGAGCTGCGCGCCCGAATCTCTGCAGGTGAACGTATTTTGCGGATGCAGCGGGAACTCTCTGAGAAAAATCGTATCGTATCTGACACGCTGGATGAGCTTCAGCGGGTTTATGATGCGATCGATAAGGATCTGATACAGGCGCGAAAAATTCAGGAATCGCTTGTACCCGAGCTGTCTCGAGATTTCGGATCATCAACCGTCAGCCTGCTGCTAAAGCCCTGCGGTCATATTGGCGGTGATCTCGTCGGCATGTTCTCACCGGGAGTAAATCGGGTGGGATTTTACTCCGTCGATGTTTCCGGGCATGGCATCACCTCGGCGATGATGACGGCGCGGCTGGGTGGGTACCTGTCCTCGACATACTTCGATCAGAACGTTGGCATGGAAAAGCGGTTCAACCGCTTTTATGCGCTGCGCCAGCCTGAGGAAGTGGCAAGTCTGCTCAATGCACGGCTCATCGCGGATACCGGTATCGAAGAGTATTTCACGATGGCCTATTGTATTGTCGATCTGCGTAGTGGTGTGCTTAAGATGGTTCAGGCCGGTCACCCGCATCCATTGCTTATCCGCAAGGATGGCAGTACCGAATTCATCGGCAAGGGCGGAGTCCCTGTTGGTTTGGTGCCTGACATTACCTATTCGCAGGAAGAGCTGGTGATGGAAAAAGGCGATCGGCTACTGCTTTATTCCGACGGATTTACCGAGGCGCGCTTGGAAAGTGGCGAGATGCTGGAGGCAGAAGGTCTGGTCGATCTGATAGCCAAATGTAACTCTGACCAGACAGGCCAGGAGTTTCTAGACGATCTCTACTGGAACCTGACGCAGACAATGTCATCGCAATACGGATTAGAGGACGATGTGTCCGCCACATTGTTCGAATACGAAGGCCCTTGAGCGCAACTATGGTAGTTGCGCCTATGTGGTTGATTGCTACAGAAGTCTCATCCATCGCGTGATGTATCCAGCGAAATGACGGTCCCCGGCATTCCCCAGAACCTCTGTCGCAACGTCTGGGCGTATCCATAACGCATTGTGTAACGGTTCGGTCGGCGCGCAGATCTGGCGAGCGGGGCGAGCGATATAGATATGGCACAGCTTCTCTGCCCAAAGATCATACTCTGGCATGTAGGCAAATCGGCGAAATGCGCCCAGCTTGCGTGGCTGCGAAATGGTCCAGCCGGTTTCTTCCATCACCTCGCGGTGCAGGGCAGGCAACGGGGATTCGCCTGGATCAATACCTCCGCCTGGTAGTTGAATATCGGGATCTGGATCGTGTTGACAGGTAACAAGCAGCTTGCCGTCGCGTGGCAAGACAGCGTAGACACCGGGCCGCCGTCGGTAGCTCTGCGATTTTTCCGGCGTATCGCCAAAACGTCTGATCATGGCGCTGACCTCTTCACTCTGATGATGTAAACCCTATATAGGCCCGATATGCCAATCCACGGCGCGTAAGGAAACCCCATGACACTTGTATCCAAAATCGCGTGGGACGATACAGTCCTGCCCTTCCAGCTTGATGTTTCGGACATGCGCGGCCGCGTTGCACGGCTGGACGGCGTATTGGACGGTATCCTGAAACAACACAACTACCCCCATGTGGTCGAAGCATTGGTCGCAGAAATGGCCCTTTTGACAGCGCTGATTGGTCAGACCATGAAGCTGCGGTGGAAGCTGTCTTTGCAGGTGCAATCCAAAGGGGCAGTGCGCATGATTGCCACTGATTACTATGCTCCAACGGAAGAAGGCGCCCCGGCTCGTATCCGTGCCTATGCCAGTTATGATGAAGCGCGGCTGACCGACGGCGCCCCATTTGACCAGGTGGGTGAGGGGTATTTTGCAATCCTCATCGACCAAGGGCAGGGGATGAAGCCCTATCAGGGAATCACGTCGCTTGCAGGCGGATCTTTGGCGGCTTGTGCTGAAGCGTATTTCGCACAATCTGAACAGCTGCCAACACGGTTCTCGCTCAGCTTTGGCCGCTCATCTGAGCCAGGTACACCGGAACATTGGCGTGCTGGCGGTATCATGTTGCAGCAAATGCCCAAGGCTTCGCCGTTTGTGGCGGAGGGGCCTGGTGTCGGAGAGGCGCTGACGCCTGAGGATCTTGTGAGCGGAGAAGAGGGCGAAAACTGGAACCGCGTGATGCACTTGCTTGCAACGGTTGAGGATATGGAGCTGATTGGACCCTCAGTGACGCCAACCGACCTGCTCTTGCGATTGTTTCACGAGGAACAACCACGGGTTTTTGAGGCTCAGCCGGTAAAATTTGGGTGCACCTGCTCGGCCGAGCGTGTGCGTCAAAGCCTGTCGATTTATTCTGCGAAAGATATCGCCACGATGACGACTGACGATGGTCGGGTGACCGCAGATTGTCAGTTTTGTAGCGCGCACTACGACTTAGATCCGGCCACGGTGGGGTTTGAGGCCGAAACGCCCGATGTGGAAAAGGGTAATAGTGCCTGACCTTCTAACACGTTTGACCGGCGCGCTGGGCGTAGACGGACCGGGATCAACTGATTTCGACCTAAACCCTGATGTTGCCCTGCCCGCCGATCGCAAATTGCGCCCGGCGGGCGTCCTCGTGGCGATCAGCACTGTCGATGGTGACCCACGTGTTATCCTGACAAAACGTTCCTCTGCGCTGAAACATCACCCCGGCCAGATCGCGTTTGCTGGCGGAAAACAAGATGAGGGTGACGCCAGCGTTGCCGATGCTGCCCTGCGAGAGGCATGGGAGGAGATAGGACTACCACGCCATTTTCCGCGGATCCTTGGGCATCTGCCGCAGCATGAGACGGTCACAGGTTTCGTTGTGACACCGGTGGTTGGGCTGATTGATCAGAAGTTTGACATCAAAGCCGAGGCTGGCGAGGTGGCAGAAGTCTTTAGCGTTCCATTGGCGTATTTGTGTGATCCTACGAACTATCAGATTCAATCGCGACGCTGGCGCGGTGTGAGACGCCATTATTTTGCGGTTCCCTACGGTCCGTACTACATCTGGGGGGCAACGGCGCGGATGTTGCGCGGTCTTGCCGAACGGATGCAACCATGACCCGGATCGTTGCACCTTGGCTGGATGACCCCGCTACTCAGTTCGTCTGTGAGACCCTGACCAATGGTGGGGCAGACCTATATTTTGTTGGCGGCTGTGTGCGCAACGCTTTGCTGACTGCACCAGTGTCTGATCTTGATCTGTCGACCAATGTACCGCCTCAGCGTATCATTGAGCTGGCAGAGGCTGCCGGAATCAAAGCCATCCCAACTGGTGTTGATCATGGCACCGTGACGCTGGTGCATCACAGCATCCCCTATGAGATCACGACGTTCCGCCGGGATGTGGCCACTGATGGTCGGCGCGCCGTTGTTGCCTTTGCCGAGACGATCACGGAAGACGCCGCGCGGCGAGATTTCACAATGAATGCGTTATATGCCCGTCCGGATGGCTTGCTGGTCGATCCGCTAAATGGATTGCCAGATTTGCGGGCGGGAGTGGTGCGTTTTATTGGAACCGCCGCAAACCGTATCTGCGAGGATTACCTGCGCTCCCTGCGCTATTTTCGGTTTCATGCCTGGTATGGCAATCCAGCTGCGGGGTTCGATCCGGACGCATTGTCTGCCATCGCCGAGAATCTGGATGGGATAGACACGTTGTCGCGTGAACGGGTCGGGGCTGAGTTGCTCAAGCTGCTCGCGGCGCCAGACCCGGCACCCTCAATCGCGGTAATGCGGCAGATAGGGTTACTACAACTGATTCTGCCTGGAAGCGATGATCGGGCTCTCGCGCCATTGACCCATCTTGAGAATGATACAGCTATTGACCCTCTTCGACGCCTCGCAGCGCTGGGTGGTGAGACACCGAGACAGGCTTTGCGGTTGAGTAAGGCCCAGGCCGCAGAGGTGCAGTTGCTCCGTGGTGCGGCTAGCGGAACAGACGGATCTGCGGCACTGGCCTATCATCATGGTGACACGACAGCGCGCAGCGTCGCGCTGCTGCGCGCTGCACTGTTGGAGATGCCAGTTTCATCTAAGTTAGAGGCTGAAATCAGCCTGGGGGCAGCGGCCGTATTCCCGATTTCGGCTAAGGATTTGATGCCGGAATTGCAAGGCCCAGCCCTGGGGGCAGCGCTCAAATCACTGCAGCAGGAATGGATCGCTTCGGGCTTTTCGCTGGACCGTGACGCTTTGCTGCGGCGTTTACAGTGATCAGCCGTCTCTAACCTTTTGCTGTAAAAAGGGGTGACAGAGTAGATTTTTTTTCCTACCCATAAGAGGCAAATTCGGAACCACCTCAGGACGGGAGGAATACGCATGTACTACGGGATCTGGCACGACTGACGCCTGACCTGTCCGACAACTGAGTCGGGAGGCCACGGCATTGGCCTCTATTCGCATGACTATTCCTAATGCTCATATTCTGGAGCACCCGCATGTTTCGTTTTTTCGAGAACCTTATCGACCCCTATTGTGACTACCCAGAGACCAACACGCCGCCACAGCGGTTGTGGCCGTTTCTGAAAGACTATTCGCAGCCTTTCAAAAAGGTGTTTGCCGTAACGGCGTTGATGTCTGTGATCGTTGCGGCCGTTGAGATTGGTCTTATCCATTATATGGGGCGTGTTGTTGACCTGCTCTCGGGGGAGCCCGCAGAGGTTTGGCAGACCTACGGTACCGAATTGATCTTTCTGGCGGTGTTTATCCTGACGGTCCGCCCGATATTGCAACTGTTTGATGTGCTGTTGTTGAACAACGCTATCCTTCCGAATTTTGGCACGCTGATCCGTTGGCGGTCACACAAACATGTCCTGCGGCAGTCAGTGGGCTGGTTCGAGAATGATTTTGCAGGGCGTATCGCAAACCGCATCATGCAGACGCCTCCGGCGGCTGGAGAGGTGGTGTTTCAGGTTTTTGACGCGATCACTTTCGCCCTTGCCTATCTGGTTGGTGCAGCCTTGTTGCTGTGGCTTGCCGATGTACGTCTGATGGTGCCGCTGTTACTCTGGTTCGCATTGTACGGGGTGTTGATCCGTTGGACGGTGCGCCGTGTTGGGCCTGCCAGTCAGGCGGCATCAGATGCGCGGTCAACCGTGACGGGCCGTGTGGTGGACAGTTATTCCAACATTCATTCGGTCAAGATGTTTGCGCATCACGATACCGAACTTAGCTACGCAAAGGAGGCGATCGAAGGAACGCGCAAGACATTTCAGGCGGAAATGCGGCTCTATACTATTATGGACGCGGCATTGGTGACGCTGAACGGACTGTTGATCGTGGGTGTTGTTGGTTGGGCCATCCTTTTGTGGATGCAAGGGCTGGCCTCGGTTGGGGCGGTTGCCGCTGCGACTGCGCTAACGCTGCGATTAAATGCAATGACCGGTTGGATCATGTGGGCATTGACCACGTTTTTCCGCCAGCTTGGTGTTGTCGCCGAAGGGATGGAGACCATCGCACAGCCGATCGATCTGGTCGATGTCGCTAATGCCAAACCGCTTGATCTGCGCAAGGGGCAGCTGGAACTGCGGGATCTATCCCACCATTATGGGCGTGGTTCCGGTGGTCTGGACAAGATCAATCTGATGATTCGATCGGGTGAAAAGATTGGGCTGATCGGGCGATCCGGTGCCGGGAAATCGACGCTGGTGAAGCTGCTGCTGCGATTTTATGATCCAGAGGGTGGTCAGATCCTGATCGATGGTCAGGATATCAGGGCGGTCACGCAGGACAGTTTGCGCAGCCAGATTGGAATGGTGCAGCAGGATAGTGCGCTGTTGCACCGCTCGGTGCGCGAGAACCTGCTCTATGGTCGCCCTAACGCAAGTGAGTCTGCAATGATTGAGGCAGCCTCGCAGGCGCGGGCCCATGATTTCATCCTTGATCTGGAGGATCCACAGGGACGGACGGGTTATGATGCCCATGTCGGCGAACGCGGAGTGAAATTGTCAGGTGGGCAACGCCAACGGGTAACCCTAGCGCGGGTGATCCTGAAGGATGCGCCAATCCTAGTGTTGGACGAGGCGACCTCGGCGCTGGATTCAGAGGTGGAGGCAGAGATCCAGCAGACGCTTTATGGCATGATGCAAGGCAAGACTGTGATCGCTATCGCGCACCGCTTGTCCACTATCGCACAGATGGATCGCATCCTGGTTCTGGACGATGGTCGGATTGTCGAAGAAGGTACCCATGACGTGCTTTTGCGTTCAGAAGGCCTATATGCCCAGTTCTGGGCGCGGCAATCCGGTGGCTTCCTGAACACTGAGGCAGCAGAATGAGACTTGGAAATCTGATCGACGCATTCCAACCGGCCAAAGGCCCCCCACCAGATCGGCTGGGGGCCTTTTTACGATGGTGTCTGTCGGGGGCCTGGCCAATGCTTGTGCTTGCGGCGTTGTGCTCGGCACTGGCCGGTGGGATGGAAGCGGGGACCGCCTACATTTTGGGTCTTGTGATTGATACTGCAATCTCCAGTGGACCAGAGCAGTTCTTTTCCGCCGGGAATATAGTGATCATCGTCGGGGGGCTTGGGTTTTTCATATTCCTGCGTCCAGTTCTCTTTGGCCTGTCTGCAGCCTCAAACGCCATCATCGTTCAGCCCAATGTCAATCCACTGGTGCTGTCGCGGCTCAATCGCTGGACAATGGGGCAGTCGGTGCGCTTCTTTGATGATGATTTTGCGGGGCGTATCGCACAGAAACAAATGCAGACAGCGAATGCTGTCACGTCAGTCGCGGTTGAAGTTATCAATGTCGTAGCTTTTGCGCTGGCCTCGCTCTTGGGGGCTTTGGCATTGTTGGGGGCAATTGACTGGCGCATCACTGGATTGTTCATGGTGTGGCTTGTTGGCTACTTTGCGACAATCCGCTGGTTTTTACCACGAGTCCGACAACGCTCCGCCGCGCGAGCTGGCGCACGGGCGATGGTATCGGGGCAGGTGGTTGATACGATCACTAACATCAAGACCGTCAAACTGTTTGCACATGCCGATCATGAGGAAAGCACCGCACAGAACGCGATGGCTGATTTTCGCAGTAAGGCACTTCATTTTGGCTATCTCTCGGCAACGTTTCGCTTTTGCCTGATGACATTGGCTGGTTTTCTGCCGGTACTGCTGATCGGGGCGACACTGATGTTGTGGCAGGACGGTCTGGCAAGTGAGGGAGATATTGTTGCGGCAGGGGCCGTGTCAGTCCGTATCGCACAAATGACGGGTTGGGTCAGTTTTACTCTGATGGCCATCTATGCCAACATCGGTGAAATCGAAAACGGTATGAAGACCCTAACGCGCCCTGACCGCGTTGAGGATCAGGGCGCAGCAAAGGTGTTAGATGTTTCCGATGGTCAGATAGAATTCCAAAACACCGGCTTTGCCTACGGACGTGATGTAGGCGGTATTCAGGATATCTCACTCACTATTCAGCCGGGTGAAAAGCTGGGCATTGTCGGGGCGTCTGGTGCTGGAAAATCCACGCTGGTTTCTCTGCTGCTGCGGCTCTACGACGGGGAGAATGGCCGTATCCTGATCGATAGGCAGGATATCTCTGGGGTCACTCAAGACTCTTTGCGCCGCAAAATCGGTATGGTCACGCAAGAAACCGCAATGTTCAATCGCTCGGCCCGTGAGAACATTCTTTACGGTCGCCCCGACGCCAGTGAGCTGGAGTTGATCGCTGCGGCTCGCAAGGCAGAGGCGCATGAATTCATTGAGCAGCTGGCGGATGGGCAAGGCCGTACTGGGTATGATGCCTATCTGGGTGAGCGTGGTGTGAAACTATCAGGTGGGCAGCGTCAGCGCATTGCTCTGGCCCGCGCCATTCTGAAGGATGCACCGATCCTGGTACTGGATGAGGCCACGTCGGCACTTGATTCCGAAGTTGAAGCAGCCATTCAGGCGGCGCTAGAGCGGGTAATGGAAGGGAAGACCGTGCTGGCAATTGCCCACCGATTGTCAACGCTGAGCGAGATGGACCGTATTGTTGTAATGGAACAGGGCCGTATCGCGGAGGTGGGCACACATGACGCGCTGCTTGCGCAGAACGGGCTATACGCAAAATTCTGGTCGCGCCAGTCCGGTGGGTTCATTCGCACTGAAGAGAATGATGATATGCGCAGTTTGACCCCGCAGGATGCGGCAGAATAGGCGCGGGCCGCAGTTGAAGTCGCAATAGCGGTACTGGGACTGCGCATTTCCCTTTTGCCTGTCATGGTCGCAGGGTATTCAGCGACCATGACACATGCAGCCAGAACCACAGCTACAATCACACGTCTTGGCCATCAGGGCGATGGCGTTGCCGAAGGCCCGCTTTTTGCGCCACGCACCCTTCCAGGGGAAGTGGTGACCGGAATTCGCGACGGCCATCAGTTAACAGATATTCGCGTCGAAACCCCATCAGAGATGCGGGTTCAAGCGCCTTGTCGGCATTATAAATCCTGCGGGGGTTGCCAGTTGCAGCATGCCGAAGACGGGTTTGTCGCTGCTTGGAAGGTCGAGATTGTACGCAATGCGTTGGCGGCACAGGGGCTAGAGACAGAGTTTCGCCCGATCGTCACTTCGGCGCCGCGAACACGCCGCCGTGCCGCCCTGTCGGTGCGCCGCACAAAAAAAGGGGCGATGGCAGGATTTCACGGCCGTGCCTCTGATGTGATCACCGAAATTCCCGATTGCCAGCTGCTGGTTCCTGAGTTGATCGACGCCATTCCCATGGCCGAGGCGCTGGCAATGGCCGGGGCAAGCCGCAAGGCGCCACTCTCTGTGACCGTGACGCTCTCTGAAGCTGGGCTGGACGTTCTGGCAACCAACGGCAAACCGCTGGACGGCCCGCTGCGGATTGCGCTGGCGCAGGTTGTTGAGGGGCATCACATCGCCCGCCTTACTTGGGAAGATGAGTTGATTGGAATGGAGCAGCCGCCGACGCAGCCCTTTGGCCCTGCCCACGTCTGCCCGCCACCGGGTGCCTTCTTGCAGGCCACGCGTGATGGTGAAGCTGCGCTACTGGCGGCAGTCGAGGACTGTGTGAAAGGGGCGAAGCGGATCGTCGATCTGTTTGCGGGCTGCGGTACCTTCAGCTTGCCACTGGCCTGTAACGCCGAAATTCACGCCGTCGAAGGAGAGGGTGTGATGCTGCAGGCTCTTGATGCTGGGTGGCGGCAGGCGAGGGGGTTGAAGAAAGTTACAACCGAAACCCGCGATCTGTTTCGGAATCCCCTTTTGCCTGAGGATCTCAATCCTTTTGGTACAGAATTTGCCGCAGCGGTGATTGATCCGCCTCGCGCCGGAGCAGAGGCACAGGCCGTGCAGTTGGCTGCGGCCAAAACCAAACGGGTAGCATATGTATCCTGTAATCCTGTGACCTTTGCGCGCGATGCAAAGATCCTGACCGATGGTGGGTATCGATTGGATTGGGTGCAGGTTGTAGATCAATTCCGCTGGTCCTCGCACACGGAGCTTGCGGCCAGCTTTTCCTATGTGGGGTGAACCAGTGACCATCAGCGCAGAACAGACACTACTCCAGCGGCTTGGTTCGATATTGGCGAGTGACCGCTTTGGCAATTTTATTACGGCTGTGATTCTGATTAATGCCGTCACGCTGGGAATGGAGACATCTGAAACGGTCATGTCCCGCGTTGGGCCTGTTGTCCTATTTGTTGATCAGCTCTGCCTGGCGATTTTCGTGGTCGAGCTGCTGGCCAAACTTCTGGTCCAGAGACATCGCTTTTTCCTGCGCGGATGGAATCTCTTTGATTTTGTTATTGTCAGCATCGCCTTTGTGCCGGGGGCACAGGGCATGTCAGTGCTGCGGGCGTTGCGGATTTTGCGTGTGCTGCGGGTGATTTCTGTCGCGCCGCGTCTGCGCCGTGTTGTCGAGGGGTTCATTACCGCGCTGCCGGGCATGGGGTCGGTATTCCTGCTAATGGCAATCATCTTTTATATCGGCTCTGTTATCGCGACCAAGCTCTTCGCTGACAGCTTTCCTGAATGGTTTGGCAGTCTCGCGCTCAGTGCGTATTCGCTGTTTCAAATAATGACGCTGGAAAGCTGGTCGATGGGGATCGTGCGCCCTGTGATGGAGATCTATCCCTATGCTTGGGCCTTCTTTGTGCCATTTATTATGGTCACGACTTTTGCGGTGGTGAACCTGCTGGTCGGCCTGATTGTGAACTCAATGCAGGATGCACACAGCGAGGAAGAGGGCGAGCGGACCGATGCCTATCGCGATCTGGTTCTGGCCAGATTAGAGGCAATTGAGCAGCAGGTTACCGCGCTTAGCCCGCCGAACGAGAAGAAGTGATTATGAAATCTCCGACCACCATAGTAGTTGGAAATTGAGGCAAATCAGGCAGAGACCTATAATAATGGACAGACGCACATTTGGATTGGGCGCGGCGGCGACCCTTGGTTTGGCGGGGTGTAGCTCCGGGCCGAGCAAATTTCGCAGCTATAACGGGCCCGAGGTGACATCGGTTGTGGTCAACAAAGGCGCACGCAAGGTCTATCTACTTCACAATGCAGAAGTCCTTCGTGAATATGAGATGGAGCTTGGCTTTGCACCGCTTGGCCATAAGGCGATCGAGGGAGATGGCAAGACGCCCGAAGGCACCTACTTGATCGACCGCCGAAACCCCAACAGCCGCTATCATCTATCAATTGGGATTTCGTATCCCAATGCCCAAGACCGGGCCAAGGCCGCTGCGGCGGGTAAAAAGCCGGGTGGAGAGATCTTTATTCACGGGGAACCGAACGATGCTCGCCAACGCAAGCGCGCGTCGCGGGTGGATGATTGGACCGCTGGTTGCATCGCGGTGACCAATGACGAGATCGAGGAAATTTACGCCATGGTTCGGGATGGCACGCCCATCACGTTGCGCCCCTGATACATCGCTCAGCTGCAACTGGTGTGGCAGTCGAGACTGGCGAATGAAAGAGGCCCGATCAGCCAAATGGTGATCGGGCCTCTTTCATGCTGCGTTATGGCAGGGCTTAGCTGCCCATAACCAAGGTCCACCAGATTTTACCGTTGGACTCTTGGAACCAGGAAAACCCCATATTGGCAGCCTTTGGATCCATAATCACAGAACGCGTTGCCTGGTTTTCCATCCATGCAGTCAGCGTTTGCAGCTCGCTTTCGTAGGTTTCCGAAATAGTCTCGCCGATCATGGCACCAGTGAAGCCTGCACGAGAAACGCGGTCCAGGGGAGAGGAGCCATCAGAGCCGAAGTGCCATGGCCGATTCTGTACCGACATGTCCCGCGAGTGTGTTGCGGCGGCGGCGGTCAGCTGTGGGTTCAATGATACTGCGGGTTTGCCAGCGGCCTGTCGCAGAGCGTTAACCGAATCGAGCATCCGCAGCTGAACTTTGTCGGCATTGCGGACCCGATACACCTTGCCACCGTTCGTGGTGCCGTCTGGGGCTGGCGCGCAGGCCGCAACGAGGGTCATCAACCCGGCGATGAGGATCAGAAATACACGTGTCATACTACACCTTGCTTCATTGACTGGCTGATCCAATACCCCGGCTGTGACATAGGCGCAAACCTGTCAGCGGTGAATTGATCATTGATGGCGGGTTTGATTTGCGACTGCGGCTTTCGCGCCATAAGATATGGTGTAACGAATGCATATCTCCGCAGTTTGGAAAAGTCATGACTCGCAGTCCCTTCAGCTCCTTATCACGACGGCAGTTTCTTGCCGGTTCGGCATCCATTGCCGCCACCAGTCTCAGCACGACAGCCTGGGCCCAAAATGCTTCTGAGGTTCCTGAAGAAGGGTTTGATCCGCTGCGTCCGCCGCCTGAGCCGGAAGCCCCTGTTCAACGCAATATCTCAGCTTTCCGTGCCAAGGACTGGCGTCCCTATTTCGATAACCTACGCAACGGGGCCGTTCTGGTGGATATCAACAGCCGGGCCCTACATTTCTGGTCTGCGGACGAAAGCATCTATCGGCTATTCCCGTCTTCCGTACCGCTTTCGGATGATCTGACACGTCGTGGTCGTACCAAAATAATTCGTAAGGTTGATGGCCCAGGCTGGGCACCAACCCCGAATATGCGCAAGCGTAATCCGGAGTGGCCCGCCTATATCCCGCCGGGCCCGGACAATCCGCTTGGAACACACGCTTTGTATCTGAGCTGGAAGTATTACCGTATCCACGGCACACACGACACGCGCAAGATCGGTCGCAAGTCTTCGAATGGCTGCATCGGCCTATATAATGAGCATATTTCACAGCTATTTGGGCTGACAAAAGTAGGCACACAAGTGTTGCTAATTTGACGACATCGGTGTGTTCCAAAGGCTGAATCATACAACAAGCAATTGCAATCCCGTGATTTTGCTGGTTAGAAAAATATTACGAGGTAAGTCTTGGGCGCGTGGTTCAGGTGGACTGAACTGCGCATATTTTTGGAGGTTAACATGAAAAAACTCGTTATCGCTGCTGCTCTGACTGCTGCTGCTTCGACCGCATCCGCGGGCAACCTGGCTGAGCCGATCGTTGAGCCGCCGGTTATCGTTGAGCAGGCAGAAAGCTCCTCCAGCGGCATCCTTCTGCCGCTGCTGCTGCTGGTTCTGGTTGGCGCAGCTGTCGCAAGCAACTAATTGCTTGTTTCAGAACGTTAAGAAAGGCGGTGGTTTTCCACCGCCTTTTTTCATGGCTGGACATATTTGAAAGCCGTTGTGACTGGCACGGCGTTAAGCCGCGTCTAGTTCTGTCAGAATGTGATCCAAACTCTCGATGATCATGGCGACGCCTTCTGCATCAATTGTAAGGGGTGGGCGGATTTTCAGAATGTTGTCTTTCGGTCCTTCGCTGCCAATCAGAATGCGATGATCGCGCATCCTGTTCTTTACGTAGGCACAAATGTCTGTTGCTTCTGTGCCGTCTGCGTTAATCAGCTCCACCCCCAAGAACAGCCCCATACCACGGACATCGCCGATGGCGGAATGTCGGGTCTTTAGGTCCTTCAATCCGGTGATCAGATCGGTGCCACGTAGGCGGGCATTCTCTTGAAGCCCTTCATCTTCAACGATTTTCAAAACTTCGGTTCCAACCCGGCATGACAAGGTCGATCCGCCAAAGGTTGAGAAGAATTCCGGCCCTTGCGCAAAACTCTCAGCGATGGCACGGGTCGTGACCAACACACCCAGTGGATGCCCGTTGCCTATCGGTTTGCCGAGAACCACGATATCGGGGGATGCGCCCTGATGTTCAAAGCCAAAGTAATATTCCCCCAAACGTCCCAGCCCGGTTTGCACCTCGTCAGCAATGCAAATGCCACCTGCGGCGCGAATCTTGTCATAGACTGCAGGCAGATAACCCTTGGGTGGGATGATTTGACCGCCAACAGATGGGAAAGTTTCAGCGATAAAACCGGCGAGGCCATGACCGCTTGCCTGCAACCTCTCGATCGCAGGATCCACAAGATCGGCGAACTTCTGTGCTCGATTCGGGTCGTCACGGCGGTAGCTGCCGCGATAATCATCGGCGACCTCAACCAGTTCCACCCAATCGGATGGACCAACGCCACCATTTGCGTTGAATTTATAGGCTGATACGTCGATGACACCTGTCGTGTTGCCGTGATAGCCGTGATCGGGCGTCACCATGCCCTTTGCTCCGGTATGAGCGCGGGCCAGCCGGAGTGCCAATTCGTTGGCCTCGGTGCCCGAATTGACAAAAAAACAGACCTCCAGGTGGTCTGGCATTTTCGACAGTACCTTGTCGGCAAAGGAAGTCTGAGCGGGATGTAAATACCGAGTATTGGAATTCATACGCCTTAGCTGATCGGCCGCGACTGCTTGAATACGCGGGTGGGCGTGTCCGACGTGGGGGACGTTGTTGTAAGCATCCAGATAGGGGCGGCCCCATTCGTCGAACAAATGGTGTTTCCAGCCCCGCACCAGCATTACCGGATCGCTGTAAGTCAGGCTGAGATTGCCGCCGAAATGTGCGCGCCGTCCTGCAAGTATGGTGGATTTGTCTGTTGGCTGATAGCTCACTTTGTCGGCGGTCAGGTTCAGAAGTGCAGCTGGATTGGGGCAAAGTGCATTCCAAAGCGCCAGATCATCGGGGTCTGCAACGCCGGGCCAGTCTGCCTCAATCCCATTGGTAGAGAGCGCCAGCTGAAAGTGAACATGCGGTGACCAACCGCCATTTTGATCGGGGGTACCAAGCTGACAAAAGGCCTGACCCTTCGCAATCTTGTCACCAACCGATAGCCGTTCGCAGCACTCTGGATCCAGATGGCCGTAGAGCGTGTAGAACGGCAAACCGGTATCCGTGTGGTGTTTCAGGATAATAACGCCGCCATAGTCCAAATGGTCGTCTCTATTCTCAACCGCCGCCACTTGGCCGTCCATGGGGGCAAAGAGCGGTTGCTTAGCCGGGGCAAAGACGTCGACCGCCAGATGGACAGTTCGGCGATCGCTAGCTTTATAGGGGCCCTTGCGGAAAGCAGGTGCGGCATAGATCAGACGGGGTTCGTTGTAATAGCCGAGCCACCAGCCTTGGCCATGCTCGCCAGCGAATTCGGATCCGACCAATGCCGCTTCTGCAAGTGGCATGTCGAAAGGGTTTTGTGGCCATGTGGAGTTTTCAACGGAGAGAGACCCCATTGGTACATCCGTCAGGTCACAACCCATGAGCGGGGCGAATTCACCTGAATGTGTCTCTAAATAGGTTAATACGTGGTCTGCGCCGTCGACCACGGGCATCGCGCATACGGCCCGAAGACGTGCTGCTATTAGGGAGGCATGTTCTGCAGGCTGGTCTAGGAAACGCCAAGCCGGCGCCTGAGAAATGGTCACATAGGGGTCATCAGGGTTATCTGCGGCCATCAGGGTCGAGTTGACTATGCTAACTGCGAGACGCATTCGTAGGAGAGGCCACAGCAGGTCCAGTTCGGCTGGTGTCAACGGGGAGACCGCATGGTAACCGCTAACAAGGGCGGCCAGGGCAGCCTGCGGGCGGTCATGGTCGAGAACCACGTAAGCAGCGGCAATCGCAAGATCGCAGATTCTGGGTGCCGCGCACATGTCACCAAGGTCGATCAGCCCGGAAATCATGCGTGGTTGTGTCAGGTTTCCGGTGACCAGAATATTGTAATCATTCGCGTCATTGTGAATCGCTTGTTTGGGTAGCGCCCTCAGCTGCGGCATGATTTCGGCAAAATCGGCACAGATCTGCTCAATCACCGCGCGCCGCTCAGTTACCGTGATGCAACTGGTCTCCTTTGCAACCCAGGATGCTGCCATAAGGTCCCATTTGAAGTCGCGCTCCAAGGCTGGGTGCGCAAAACCGTCCAGCGCTTGCGTGGTACCCGCCAGTGTCGATCCGACCTGTGCAATCAGGTCAGCTGTTTTCGGGGCACTATTGGCATAACAGCGCCCTGGTAGCTGGGTCTGAACCCAGACAAGCCGTTCGGCACCTGTGTCATCGGGGATCGTCAGGCAAGTGCTGCCATCAGACGTTGATATGACACGGGGAAGCGGTAAGTGTGCGGCAGTATTGGCGATGTGTTTTAGCGCGGCAATCTGCATGTCCACCAGGTCAGGCGCGCAACCAGGCCGCATGGCTTTCAGAACATAGCCCTGCCCACCGCCATCAACTGCGCGGAAATTGAGGTCATATTCCCCGTCCAGCCGCGTCAATTCAGCGGTGATGCCCCAATGGTCTTGCAGGGCGCCAGCCCAGTGAAGTGCAGTCATGAAATGCCCCTGTACAAACATACGCAGCCCCGTTGGCCGGGGCGTTTGGGCTATTTGGACCGGGGCGTGGCGATTAGTCCAGCCACCCTTTCAAATTGCGTTCGATCACGCCGGAGAGTGCGTCAATATGCTCTGCATCATCGTTGAGGCAGGGGATATAGGTGAACTCCTCGCCGCCAGCATGTTCAAAGCTCTCTCGGATCTCTTCATTGATTTCCTCAAGCGTCTCTATGCAATCGGCAGAAAAGGCCGGCGCAATCACCGCGATGTTTTTCTTGCCCTCTTTGGCAAGGGTCGCGACATGATCCACAGTATAGGGTTTCAGCCATTCTTCGGGACCAAAGACCGACTGAAATGTTGTGGTGATCTCCGTGTCAGTCCAGCCAAGCCGTTCCTTCAGCAAGCGCGTCGTTTTCTGGCACTGGCAATGATAAGGGTCACCCTGCATCAGATAGCGCTTGGGCATTCCGTGATAAGACACGACGAGAATTTCCGGCTTGTTTTCGGCTGCGCTGTAGGCTTTTTCGACGGAACGGGCCAACGCATCAATATAGGCGGGATCATCGAAATACGGGGCCACGGTGCGCGCGGCTGGTTGCCAGGTTTCATCCATCAATGCACGAAAGAACTGGTCATTGGCGGTGGCAGAGGTTGCTCCAGCATATTGCGGATAGAGCGGGACAAACAGGATTTTCTGGCACCCCGCTTCAACCATTTCACGCACCTTGGATTTGGTCGATGGGTTGCCATAGCGCATGCAGAAATCGACCATAACCTCGCTGCCATACCGGGCCTGCAGGGCCTCGGACATCGCGGCGGTTTGTTCTTTGGTTATGGTCATCAGGGGGCTTTCGCCCTTGTCATGATTCCAGATGGATTTATAGGCCGCACCCGATGTGAAGGGCCGTTTGGCTAGGATAATCAGTTGCAGCAGCGGCTGCCATTTCCAGGCTGGATAGTCGATCACGCGCTTGTCAGACAAAAACTCGCTCAGGTAGCGGCGCATTGGCCAGTAGCTGTAATCATCCGGGGTGCCGAGGTTGGCCAGCAGCACGCCGACCTTGGCCGGAGCGATCTTGGGGTGATCAGCCGGGGCGTGGGCAGGGCAGGTGGCGGGGGCAGTGGCGTCCAGCATCTATCAGGGTCCTGTTCGTAATCGATCAGCGGTTCATTGGTCCGCCCTATCAATATGAAGATACGGTGGAAATGACCAATTGGATCATTCCACCAGAGCCATAGGAAACCCCTATGACCAAAGGCGTCTACTTTGGTAGCGGGGTTTCCGGCACCTTCAGCGCATCGGCCAACCGTGCCTTGGCAGATCCGGGGCGCAGCGGCTTCTGCTGGTTCTCGGACGGTGACCAGCCTGTGAGGCATATCAATTCAAACGTTGCAGGCAATAGGCTGTCGTCGGTCGCGTAGGTCTCTCGGTAGATCTCTTCTGCCTTGTTAAACAGGCGGCGCGGTGTCGCGCCCTTTTGGCGCTGGGCCAAGGCATTCGTTTCCCCCATGCCGCGCAGTTCCTGCATCAGATGCAGGAGGTCCCGGTACTTCGCCGTTAGCGGCACGACATCGGCCACCGGCAGCGCAAATCCTGCTCGTTGCAGTAGCGCGCCAAGATCGCGGACTTCTCCCATTGGGGCGACGCGCGGTGACAAGCCACCGGACAGTTGCGTTTCGGCGGTTGCAAGTGCGCTGCGCAGTTCATTCAGGGTCTGGCCTCCCAGCATGAGAACAAGCAACAATCCGTCTTCGGTCAGGGCGCGGTGACACTGGATCAGTTGCCCAACCGGATCATTGGCCCAATGGAGCGACATCGCATGGACCACCAGATCATGTGAGCCGACCTCCAGATCCAAGGTATCGTCATCGGCGACATGTTTGGCATGTGGCAGACAGCTCTCCCAGCCTTCCGCAAAAGGCGCAACAAGCGCTGGACGATTAAAGGTCTTATTAACCATTGACAGCCGATCCTCAATTTCGTCGCGAGCGATATCATGCAGGAACAGCGCCTCGGGTGTCAGGCGGTTACGATGGGCAGCAATGGCGCTGCGATCAAAAAGCTGCGGGCGGGGCGTCGTGGCTTGGGTCATGAGGGTTACTTAGGATGTTGAAGGCGCGGATACAAACGGCTGTTTCTCTTATCTATCCGCCACGTTGCCTTGCGTGTGGTGATTGGGTCGACAGTGATTTCGGCCTGTGTGGCGCATGCTGGCGCGAAACATCGTTTGTCAGCGGAACATGTTGCGATGGCTGCGGTGTGCCGCTGATGGGTGAAGATGATGGGTTTCGTCTGGAATGTGATGACTGCATTGATCATCCACGGCCTTGGCAGCAAGGTCGGGCCGCATTGATCTACGAAGGCACCGCTCGCCGTTTGATCCTTGCGCTGAAACACGGAGACCGCACTGAAATTGCCGGACCTGCTGCAGGTTGGCTGGAGCGTGCCGCAGCGGAACTGCTGGAAGACGACCCGCTGGTCGCCCCTGTGCCTCTGCATTGGTCGCGGTTTCTGCGGCGTCGCTTTAATCAATCTGATTTGCTGGCACGGGTTGTGGCTCGTAACAGCGGGCTGGCCTATTGTCCGGATTTACTGCGGCGCACCGAACGTACACCATCGTTAGAAGGCCAGAGCCGCAGTCAGCGGTATGCAACATTGGCGCGCTCAATCATGGCCCATCCGAAGCGTGCCAAGCAGATCCGCGGGCGTACCGTCTTATTGATAGATGACGTTATGACCAGCGGAGCAACCCTTACGGCATGTAGCGAGGCTTGCCTGGGTGCAGGTGCCAGGGCCGTTCGTGTCGCTGTCCTTGCAAGGGTCACTCACACGTGATCTGAACGCGACGGGGCTGGAAATTTATGGATGGACTGCCCAAGTTCAGGGCCAGACCAAATGTCACGTTTAATGGAGACCCGAATGAAACCGGTCGAAATCTACACATCTCCGCTCTGCGGCTTTTGTCATGCCGCTAAGCGCTTGCTAACGCAAAAGGGGGTGACTTTTGATGAAATCGACGTCTTGGCGGACCCTGATCGCAAGGCCGAGATGATTCAACGCGCCAATGGTGGCCGGACCGTTCCGCAGATCTTTGTGGGCGAGACTCATGTTGGCGGTTGTGATGATCTTTATGCGTTGGATCGGTCTGGTAAGCTGGATCCACTGTTGGCCGTCTGAACGCCTTGGGGTGCAAGTCCGGTGGCCAAAAAGAGTGAACATTAGAGGATAGCATCCATGCGCGCAGCATTGCTTCAATTGACCTCAAGCGACCAGCCTGCGGAGAATCTGTTGATCGTTCAGAAGATGATCGCAGAGGCGGTCGTTGGCGGCGCTGGATTTATCCTCACACCGGAGGTGACAAACTGCCTGTCGAGCAGCCGCAGCCACCAGCGTTCGGTCCTGCGTCACGAAGCGGACGACCCGACGCTCGCGGCACTGCGCAAGACGGCAGCGGCCCACCGCATCTGGCTGTCGCTTGGATCGCTTGCATTGAAAACGAGGGATGCCGATGGGCGCTTTGCCAATCGTCAATTCCTGATCGGTCCAGAAGGTGACATCGTGGCGCGCTATGACAAGATCCACATGTTTGATGTGGATGTCACGGCCGAGGAAACCTATCGCGAATCGGATGGGTATCGGCCCGGTACGCGCGCGGTGGTGGCGCAGACATCTTTTGCCGCGCTCGGCATGACCATCTGCTATGATCTGAGGTTTCCCTATCTGCATCGCAGTTTGGCTCAGGCAGGCGCGGATGTCTTGCTGGCGCCGGCCGCCTTTTCGCATGTGACGGGTGCTGCGCATTGGCACGCGTTGCTTCAGGCTCGCGCGATTGAGACGGGCTGTTACGTGCTGGCACCAGCGCAGACGGGTACCCACCCGGCGACCAAGGGCAAATCGCGCCGCACATATGGGCATTCGCTTGTTGTATCGCCTTGGGGTGAAGTTCTGACCGATGCTGGGACAGATGTTGGTATCGCCTACGTTGATCTTGACCTTGAAAAAGTGTCACAAGCGCGCAGACAGGTTCCTGCGCTGTCCCATGATCGAGAGTTTGACGGCCCCTGATGGATGACAATAATTCCCTTGCGGTTTCGCTGTTCAGCGAGATTTTAATGGCAGATCAGCTGGCGCGGACCCGGCTGGGACAAGTTCTGCCTAAGGGGATGGAGCTGTCGCATTTTTCAGTGTTGAACCATCTCGCACGCACAGGTGTCGAGCGGTCGCCGGCGCAATTGGCCAAGGCGTTTCACGTGACACGTGGTGCGATGACCAATACGCTGAGCAAGCTGGAGGCGGCAGGATACGTTCATATTCGTCCCGATTGGGATGATGCCCGGCGCAAGATGGTCGCGATCAGCCCGGCTGGGCGTCAGGCGCGGGATGCAGCACTGGCCAGCATTGTTCCGATGATTTCTGAGGTCGTGGATGAATTGGGTGGCGATCGTGTGAAGTCCGCCTTACCGATCCTGCGAGAGTTCCGCATCAAACTGGGTAGTCGGGACTGACGTCTGCTCGACTGCTTGATGAAGAGGTCATCCAACAACGAAAAAAGGACGTCTGCGAACAGACGTCCTTGGTGCCCCCCCGTCAGGCTGGTCCGTGAGTGGTACGCTTAACGACAGGGCGACCCGGAACAAGGGTCTCTGTGCATTCACTCGGTGACAGGTCAAACAGTTTGACCCTTAGCTCGTTTTATCACGGAGCCAGAGCCACCCCAACGACGCAGAAGGATGATCATCTATCCTAAAGTATAGGGTTGGGGTGACTTTATCGGCATTTATCTGGGTTTTGTGCTGGCGGTGACATAATTTACGCTAAGATCACGGTCGGAAAGCGACCAGCTCCAGAGGATCGGGTTGAATACGAAACCCTTTCGATCTACCGGAGTCAGACCAGCCTCTGAGAGCAAGTCGAACAATTCATCTGGAGTGATGAATTTGGCCCACTCATGGGTTCCGCGTGGCAACCAGCGCATCACAACCTCAGCACCAAATATCGCCATCGCGTAGCTTTTAGGGTTCCGGTTGATGGTCGAGCAGATCTGCAATCCGCCGGGTTTCAACAATTGTCGCGTCGCCGTAAGATAACTGAGCGGATCTGCCACATGTTCCACCACTTCCATGTTCAGCACGATATCGAATTGCTCGCCTGCGTCTGCCAGTGCTTCGGCAGTTGTATGACGATAGTCGATGTTCAGGTCGGATTGTTCTGCGTGGATCTGCGCCACCGGGATATTTCCTGCCGCAGCATCTGCACCGACCACCGTTGCCCCCAGCCGTGCCATCGGTTCGCTGAGCAACCCGCCGCCGCAACCGATATCGAGGATGCGCAGACCATCAAAAGGCGCGTCCACCGACAGATTTCGCCCGAATTCGCCTGCGATCTGTCGGGTAATGTAGTCAAGACGGCAGGGGTTTAGCATATGCAACGGCTTGAATTTGCCGGCCGGATCCCACCATTCTGCGGCCATAGCCTCAAATTTTGCGATCTCGGACGGGTCTACCGTCGATTGAGGCGCTTGCATTCCTGTCTCCGTATGTTCTTTTGTCATTCAGGACTAAGTTAGGTCAGTAATGGACAAATACCCGTATCAAAAGCGCGCAGTGCAGTATTTGTATCCGCCTCTTGAACCCTTTGATCAGCGTATGGTCGAAGTCGGTCAGGGGCACCATATCTATATGGAGCAGAGCGGCAATCCAGACGGCATACCTGTGGTAGTCTGTCACGGGGGGCCTGGCGGTGGCAGCAGCCCGGCGATGCGGCGATATTTCGATCCGGAGCACTATCGGATTGTTCTGTTCGATCAGCGGGGCTGCGGACGGTCGCGGCCACATGCCTCATGCGAGGATAACACCACCTGGCACCTAGTCGCGGATATGGAAATTATCCGGCGTTTGATAGGCGTTTCACAGTGGATGGTGTTTGGGGGCAGCTGGGGCGCAACCCTGTCGTTGGTTTATGCGCAAACCCATCCTGAACGTGTGCGTCAGTTGATCCTTCGCGGGGTTTTTCTGATGACCAAATCTGAACTGGATTGGTTTTATGGCGGTGGCGCTGGGCGGTTCTGGCCCGAAACCTGGTGCCGGTTTGTCTCCCTGGTCCCGGATTGCGAGCGGGGCGATCTGATTGCTGCCTACAACAAGCGGCTGTTTTCCGGCGATATGGCGGAGGAAATCCGATTTGGCCGCGCCTGGTCCGCCTGGGAGAATGCGTTGGCGTCCATTCATTCCAATGGAATGTCTGGGGACAGCCCCGGCGACTACGCACGTGCCTTTGCGCGGCTTGAGAATCACTACTTTATCAACGGTGGTTTTCTGGACTATGACGGTCAGATCTTTGCCAATATGGGGCGGATCTCGCATATCCCCGGCATCATCGTACAGGGACGCTATGATATGATATGCCCGCCAACCTCTGCCTGGCGGCTAAAAGAGCTCTGGCCAAATGCAGAGTTGAAGATGGTGCGCAATGCCGGCCATGCTTTGTCGGAACCGGGAATCAGCGCTGAATTGGTGCGCGCTATGGACCGGATTGCGGAGGAGCAGGAGCCATGACCCGGATTGACAGACGTGCGCTATTTACGTCCGGCGCTGCCGCTGCCCTGCTTGCCGCGACCGGAACGGCGCAGGCACAGACCCCGCGTACTGGTGGGGTGCTGCGCTTGGCACTGCCCCGCGATGGCGGGTCGATGGATCTAGTGGCGCGCGGGGCCGTATTCGACACGTTGACAGAAATTGGTCCCGAGGGGTTGTTACGGGCTGAGCTGGCAACACAATGGAGCAGCAGCCATGATGCGCGGGTCTGGAGGTTTGATCTGCGGTCTGATGTGACTTTCCATAAGGGTCAGGTTTTTGGTGCGCAGGATGTTGTCGCGTCCCTGCAAGAGAGCGAGATTGCGCAGTTAGGTGCTGCGCGGATCGACGCGTTGTCTCCTTATAGCGTGCAGGTGTCGCTTGCCGCTGCAAACCCACATCTACCCTATCTCTTGGCTGATCACCGTTTCGCCATCACAGCCGATGGGGATTTGTCCGGTGATTTGACCGCCGCCAATGGCACCGGATGCTACCGCGTCGAGCGGGCGCGCAATGGGCGCGATTTCCGAGCGACTCGCATGCGAGATCATTATAAGTCTGGCCACGCCGGTTGGGTTGATACGGTCGAACTGGTTGTGATCCCCGATGCAGCGGTTCGGGCAGAGGCACTGCGGGATGGATATGTCGATGTTGCTGCGCTACCCGCACCGGCAGGGCTCCTTTCACGCGGTAGCTATCAATATCACCCCTCTGCCAATGACATGGCTTTGGCTGCCTCTCATGACGTCGGAATTCCACGGGCCATTGGTAATCGGTCCGTGCTGGACGATGGGCGGATTGCAGAGCGCTGGTGGTGTATATAAACCGGACTGGGTCAGGGGAACTGCCCCTTGCAGTTTCACCTGATCCGGCGTATATGCATTTTCTAACAGCGGCGCGTCGGGCTTGGCCCTCAGCTCCACCGGAAAGTTCAACGGGCCGCGCGCCCGTTTTTTTGTGCCCGAATCACAGATCTGGAATCCGTATGACCAATGACCTGATAGCCAAGGCAGCCATCGACCGTCGGCTTGCCGAGATCATCACCCCGGTGATCGAAGATCTCGGTTTCGAGCTTGTACGTATTCGGCTGATGTCTGGCAAAACCACCACGCTGCAAATCATGGCGGACAAGCCAGAAGGTGGTATCGAGGTGGACGGCTGTGCCGAAATCTCCAATGCCGTCAGCGCGACGCTGGACGTCGAGGATCCGATTCTTGATAGCTATGCGCTGGAAGTGTCCAGCCCTGGTATTGATCGACCGCTGACTCGGCTGAAGGATTTTGCGATGTTCGAGGGCTATGAGGCCAAGATCGAAACCTCTGAGCTAATTGACGGCCGTCGCCGTTTTAAAGGCGAGCTTGCCGGCGTTGAGGATGACGAGGTTCTGATCAATATCGAAGAACATGGCGAGATCATCACCATCGGGCTGAAATTCGATTGGCTGAGCGATGCCAAACTGGTTCTGACCGATGATCTGATCAAAGAAATGCTGCGCCAGCGCAAGGCTGCAGGCACCCTAAACGAAGACGAATTCGACGAAATCGAGGCCGATGGGTCCGAAGAGGAGAAAAAGTAATGGCTATCACCTCAGCAAACCAGTTGGAGCTTTTGCAAACCGCAGAAGCCGTGGCGCGTGAAAAGATGATCGACCCCGCGCTGGTCGTCGATGCGATGGAAGAGAGCCTCGCCCGGGCCGCCAAGAGCCGCTACGGCAGCGAAATGGATATCCGCGTAACCATTGATCGCAAGACCGGTCGCGCCACATTCACCCGTGTACGCACTGTGGTCGAAGATGATGCATTGGAAAACTATCAGGCCGAACTGACCGTGGAGCAGGCGCGTCAATATATGGCCGAGCCCACAGTCGGTGACGTTTACGTCGAAGAAGTCCCTCCGGTCGAAATGGGTCGGATTGCCGCCCAGTCGGCCAAGCAGGTGATCCTGCAAAAAGTTCGCGAAGCCGAGCGTGATCGCCAATACGAAGAATTCAAGGACCGTGCTGGCACCATCATCAATGGTCTGGTCAAGCGCGAAGAATATGGCAACGTCATTGTTGACGTGGGTGCTGGCGAGGCAATCCTGCGTCGCAACGAGAAAATCGGCCGCGAGAGCTATCGCCCCAATGACCGTATCCGTTGCTTTATCAAAGATGTGCGCCGCGAAGCCCGTGGTCCCCAGATTTTCCTGTCGCGTACCGCGCCGGAGTTCATGGCCGAGCTGTTTAAGATGGAAGTGCCTGAAATCTATGATGGCGTCATCGAGATCAAGGCTGTGGCCCGTGATCCCGGCTCGCGCGCCAAGATTGCTGTGATCAGCTATGACGGCTCAATTGACCCGGTCGGTGCCTGCGTCGGTATGCGCGGCAGCCGTGTGCAGGCCGTTGTGAATGAACTCCAGGGTGAAAAGATCGACATCATCCCGTGGAATGAAGATCAGCCGACCTTCCTCGTGAATGCGCTTCAGCCTGCGGAAGTCTCCAAAGTGGTTCTGGACGAAGAAGCTGGCAAGATCGAAGTGGTGGTGCCAGAAGAGCAATTGTCTCTGGCCATCGGCCGCCGCGGTCAGAACGTGCGCTTGGCCTCGCAGCTGACACACCTTGATATCGACATTATGACCGAGGAAGAAGAATCGGCCCGTCGCCAGAAGGAATTCGAGGCGCGCACCAAACTGTTCATGGAAACCTTGGATCTGGACGAGTTCTTTGCCCAGCTTCTGGTTTCCGAAGGTTTCACCAATCTCGAAGAGGTTGCTTACGTGGAACTGGATGAGCTTCTGGTTATTGATGGCGTTGACGATGGCACGGCACAGGAATTGCAAGCGCGTGCCGCTGACTACCTGGAGGCCCAGGCCAAGGCGGCGCTGGACGCAGCGCGTGAGCTGGGTGCTGAGGACAGCTTGATTGACTTTGATGGCCTGACGCCGCAAATGGTTGAAGCATTGGCCAAGGATGGCATCAAGACGCTGGAAGATTTTGCCACGTGCGCCGACTGGGAGCTGGCTGGTGGTTGGACCACCAACAAGGGTGAGCGGGTCAAGGACGATGGGATCCTCGAGCCCTTTGAGATGACGCTGGAAGATGCGCAGACTCTCGTGATGACTGCACGTGTTCTGCTGGGCTGGGTGGATCCCACCGAGCTGGAAGCAGATGCTGAAGACGATGCCGATATCGACGTCGGCGAAGCAGAAGAGGGCGAGGCCTGATTCAGGCCTCGCAGCGAGGGTAACAATGGCACGCGGTGGCAATGACGAAGACCGGTCTGACGGACCGGAGCGGAAGTGTCTGGCAACAGGCGAGATCCAGCCCAAAGAAGGGCTGATACGATTTGTTGTTGGCCCGGATGGTCAGGTTGTACCTGATGTACGGGGAAAATTGCCTGGTCGCGGGGTTTACGTGACCTCGACCGAGGCGGCCCTCCGCACGGCGGTAAAGAAGAAACTCTTTGCACGCGGCTTTAAGGCACCCGTCACGGTGCCCGAAGGTCTGGAAGATGAAATCAAGAATCAGGTGCTTCGGCGCCTGATCGAATTGATCAGCTTGGCACGCAAGTCGGGTCATGCGGTATCTGGCTATGAAAAGGTCAAGGATTGGCTGGCCAAGGAACACGCCCGCGTGTTGATCCAAGCTTCGGATGGATCGGGGCGCGGGAAATCAAAACTGAGCACGCCGCACCGTGGGAAATTCATCGGATGCCTCACTGCGGATGAGCTGGGCATGGCATTTGGGCGCCAAACTGTGATACATGCAGCGCTGGCCTCTGGTGGACTCGGCAAACGTGTTGTAGAGGAAGCGCAACGACTACAGGGTTTGCGCGAAACGGTGGGCGGCAAGGGCCGCACGGAAGGATAAAGAGCTTTATGAGCGATAGTGACGGCAAAAAGACGTTGGGTCTTCGTGGTGGGTCTCGGCCCGGGAATGTGAAACAGAGCTTCAGCCACGGTCGGACCAAGAATGTCGTGGTGGAAACCAAGCGCAAACGCGTTGTGGTCCCCAAGCCGACTGCGGCCAAAGGAGGCTCCGGTGCGACGCCTTCTGGTGACGCATCGCGGCGGCCGGCTGGTATCAGCGACGCAGAGATGGCACGCCGCCTGAAGGCGTTGCAGGCCGCCAAGGCCCGCGAAGTCGAGGAAACAGCACAGCGTGAAGCTGAGGAAAAGGCGCGCGCTGAAGAGCGTGAGCGCCGCCGCGCTGAACAAGAGGCGAAGGAACGTGAACAGCGTGAAGCTGAAGAGCGTGCCCGCCAGAAGGCCCAAGACGAAGAGCGTAAGCGCGTCGACGCCGAAGCGGCCGCAAAACGTGCAGCCTCTGACGCTGAAAAGAAAAAATCGGAACCTGCAGCGGCACGTCCGGCTCCTGGACCGTCGTCGCAACCCCGCAAGGGTGACCGCGATCGTGACGACCGTCAGAACCGGAATAACGCTAACAAAGGTCGTAACGAAGGTGGTGGCCGCCGCTCTGGAAAGCTGACACTTGGCCAGGCGACTGGTGGCGAAGGTGGCCGTCAGCGTTCGATGGCATCCATGAAGCGTAAGCAAGAGCGCGCGCGTCAAAAAGCCATGGGCTCGGTTGAGCGTGAAAAGGTAATCCGCGACGTTCAGCTGCCCGAGGCAATTGTTGTCTCTGAGCTGGCCAACCGGATGGCAGAGCGGGTTGGTGAAGTTGTCAAATCGCTGATGAACATGGGCATGATGGTTACTCAGAATCAGACCATTGATGCCGACACAGCCGAACTGATCATCGAAGAATTTGGTCACAAGGTCGTGCGCGTTTCCGATTCGGACGTCGAAGATGTCATCAAAGAGATCAACGATAAGGACGAAGATCTAAAATCGCGTCCGCCTGTGATCACCATCATGGGACACGTTGACCACGGTAAAACCTCGCTGCTTGATGCGATCCGTGACGCGCGAGTTGTGGCTGGCGAAGCGGGCGGCATCACCCAGCATATCGGCGCCTATCAGGTGACTACCGATAGTGGTTCGGTGTTGAGCTTCCTTGATACACCGGGTCACGCGGCGTTTACGTCGATGCGCTCCCGTGGTGCTCAGGTGACAGATATCGTAGTTCTGGTTGTTGCGGCGGACGACGCCGTGATGCCGCAGACCATCGAGGCGATCAATCACGCCAAGGCAGCGCAAGTGCCGATGATCGTAGCGATCAACAAGATCGACAAACCTGCCGCTGACCCGATGAAGGTTCGCACAGATTTGTTGCAGCACGAAGTCGTGGTGGAAGCCATGTCTGGTGAAGTACAGGACGTCGAAGTCTCTGCTGTAACCGGTCAAGGCCTTGACCAACTGCTCGAAGCAATCGCGCTTCAGGCAGAAATCCTTGAGCTGAAAGCCAACCCCGACCGCGCCGCCCAAGGTGCCGTGATCGAGGCGCAGCTGGATGTGGGCCGTGGCCCCGTTGCCACCGTTCTGGTTCAGACCGGGACGCTACGTCAGGGCGATATCTTTGTTGTGGGTGAGCAATACGGTAAGGTCCGTGCGCTGATCAACGACAAGGGCGAGCGCGTTCAGGAAGCCGGGCCCTCGGTTCCAGTCGAGGTTCTTGGCCTCAACGGGACACCCGAAGCGGGCGATGTTCTGAACGTGACCGACACCGAGGCGCAGGCCCGTGAGATCGCTGAGTATCGTGAGCAGGCCGCGAAGGATAAGCGCGCTGCTGCGGGTGCCGCGACCACGCTGGAACAGCTGATGCAGAAGGCCAAAGAAGACGAGAACGTCTCCGAGCTGCCCATTCTGGTCAAAGCTGATGTGCAGGGTTCTGCCGAAGCTATCGTTCAGGCGATGGAAAAGATCGGCAATGATGAGGTGCGTGTCCGCGTGCTGCATTCGGGTGTTGGTGCCATTACCGAATCCGATATCGGCCTGGCCGAAGCCTCCGGCGCGCCGGTCATGGGCTTTAACGTCCGTGCCAATACATCGGCGCGAAACACTGCCAACCAAAAGGGTGTGGAGATCCGCTATTATTCGGTGATCTACGATCTGGTGGACGATGTGAAAGCAGCCGCATCCGGCCTGCTGAGTGCCGAAATCCGCGAGAACTTCATTGGCTACGCCGAGATCAAAGACGTCTTCAAAGTGTCCAACATCGGCAAAGTCGCTGGTTGTCTGGTGACCGAAGGTGTGGCACGTCGTTCGGCTGGTGTTCGCCTGCTGCGTGACAATGTGGTCATCCATGAAGGCACACTAAAGACACTGAAGCGCTTTAAGGACGAAGTGGCAGAGGTCCAGTCTGGTCAGGAATGCGGTATGGCGTTCGAAAGCTATGACGATGTTCGCAAGGGCGATGTGATCGAGATCTTCGAGCGTGAGGAAGTAACCCGCACCTTGGCATGATCTGTTTCATGTGTTTGAGATGATAAAAAACCCCGGCCTAATCGGTCGGGGTTTTTATGTTGACAGCTTGGGGGAGTACAAGCTGGCCAATTCTGCACGAAAGCGTTGTGTGCGCCTGAGATTTTAGGCCGCGTGCCCGACTGGCTTACCTTCATAGGTTTTAGAGCCGACACGTACCGAAATTCTGCCGTTTGGCAGTGAGCGCACAAACGTGCCTTGGACAAAGATAAAAGCGCCCTGCTTAATTGTTCTAATCATGATCGCCTCATACTTGCGCACAATCGTGCTTGTTAGCTCTGAGAGTTCACGAAAAAGATTAACGAACTGTGATGGCCCGCATGATTGATCGGTGGCAGTGATATGGGCGCAGCGGATCCAATTGTATGGCGTCATCATGCTACGATCAAAATAACCTGCTAGAGCCAGTCGCGCAGAATCGGGATTAGCGGAACATCCGCTGCGGGCATCGGATAGTCCCGCAGATTTTGTGCTCGGACCCACTTCAATGTTTGTCCTTCCCGCGCCTGTGGAATTCCGTCCCATTTTCGACAGGCAAACAACGGCATGAGCAAGTGGAAATCATCGTAGCTGTGGCTGGCAAAGGTCAGAGGAGCAAGGCAGGATTGCCAAGTGTTGATGCCCAGCTCTTCTTCCAGCTCCCGGATCAAAGCCGCCTCTGGGGTTTCGCCTTGCTCGACTTTACCGCCGGGAAACTCCCACAAGCCGGCCATAGGCTTCCCTTCAGGACGCTGGGCAAGCAGCACACGTCCCTCGCTATCAATCAGGGCAACGGCAGATACAAGGACCATCTTCATGACCTGTAGTCCGCGTTGATGGAAATATATTGATGGGTCAGATCGCAGGTCCAGACTGTTGCGCTTCCGTCTGCCAGACCCATATCAATTTTGATCGTTATGTTGGATTTCTTCATTTCCGCAGCGCCATCAGCCTCTTTGTAGGTTGGTGATACCCAGCCTTTTTCGGCGACCAGTACATCACCAAAAGAGATCGACAGCCGGTCACGGTCAGCAGCGGCGCCGGATTTCCCGATCGCCATGACAATCCGGCCCCAGTTTGGATCCTCGCCAGCGACGGCGGTTTTGACCAGCGGCGAGTTTGCAATGGATAGGCCGTGAACCTTGGCGTCGTGGTCATTCATCGCCCCACTCACCTGGATCTCCACAAATTTGGTGGCACCTTCGCCGTCGCGCACAACCTGATGCGACAGGTCCAGCATCACGGTTTCCAACGCCATTGCAAAGTCAGAATTCCCCGCGACATCAACATCCGACGCCCCTGTTGCGCAGAGCATCAGACTGTCAGAGGTCGAGGTGTCGCTATCAACGGTGATACAGTTGAAGGTACGATCGCAGATAGATGAGAGCAGTTGCTGGAGATCGTTTTGAGCCAGCGTGGCATCGGTAAAGATGTAGACAAGCATGGTCGCCATATCTGGGGCGATCATGCCAGATCCTTTGGCAATCCCGGAAATAGAGACTGTTTTACCGCCAATATCGACAGTTGCCATCGCCCCTTTTGCAAAGGTGTCGGTGGTCATGATCGCGTGCGCAGCGCTGTCAATCGCAGAGGTGTCCAGAGCATTATTTAATGCGCTGATCTTTGCCACAATCCTATCATGTGGCAAAGGCTCACCGATCACACCAGTTGATGCCGTGAAAACACGCGCCTCCGGGATATTGGTGATATCGGCTACAGAGCGGGTGATCTCGGCAACCGACGTCTGGCCATGATGGCCGGTAAAGGCATTGGAGTTGCCGGAGTTCACCAGAATTGCAGCGCCACTTGCGCTGGCGGTATCAGCAGCTGCGGCCAGCTTGGCTTGACAGTCCAGTACCGGGGCTGATCGGGTGGCTGATTTGGTGAATACCCCGGCGATTGTCGTGCCGGGGTCCATCACCGCCAGCATCACGTCTGTGCGATCTTGGTATTTTACACCAGCGGCTGCCGCCGCAAAGCGGACGCCCGCAATATCAGGCAGGTCCGGGAAATGATCCGGGGCTAGTGGGGACCGAAGCATAGCCATTTTCAGTTCCTCACCAAATCCAGGTTTTTCAGAATTGCAGGGTCCAGATCTTCGATCTCTGGCCGTTCGATTTTGGCTTCGGTGGTCAAACTGCGCACGCGTTCCTCGACGGCATCTTGGCGCATCTGGGTCGCCAGTTCCTCACGGACCTCGTCAAATGTTGGTGCAGCAGAGGTGCGACGTTCGTTCAGTTTGATTACATGCCAGCCAAATTGAGTCTGAACGGGATCAGAGACTTCGCCTGTACGCATTGCCAGCACGGCCTCTTCGAATTCAGGGACCATGCGACCCTTGGTAAACCAGCCCAGTTCACCGCCGTTGGGCCCGGAGGGGCCGGTGGATCGTTCTTGCGCCAATGTCGCGAAATCAGCGCCTTCGTCCAGTTGCGCACGCACAGAAGTAGCGTCGTCTTCGGTTTCGACCAGAATATGCGAGGCGTTAAATTCATCGCCACCAGTTCCATCGGTGTATTTATCGTCATAAGCGGTGCGCAGATCTTCTTCAGATGCAGCGCTTTCCATAACTTTTTCAATGACATCCGCCGCCAACAATGAGCGGGCTTCATTCTCCAGTGAAAGGGCAACGTATTTCGGAACTTCACCATGCAGCTCTTGTTTCAGGCTGGTCTGTTGGATCAGCTGGTCAAGGATCGCGTCGTATAGGACATCATCCGGCAGTTCCTGATATTGCTGCGGTAGCGTTGCGCGGGCAATGATCATGTGACCGATGGTGATCTCTTCGCCATTCACAGTCGCAACCACAGTATTTGCATGGGGTGTTGCCGCTGCAGGCAGGGGGAGTGTCAAAGCCACAGCCAAGGCCAGGCCCGGCAAAAAAGTGAGACCTTTGCGCATTGAATTCTTCCTATTCTCTGGCCACGACAGGGCGTAGCGTTGACACTGTATTTGCGGGACCTTACATCGCCATGAGGCCTTTGGAAGGACCGCTGTTCCATCATTGTTTATGGGTTGCGAGCGGGGCGGGCAAGCCTGCCAACGCCAAGGGCCAATGACAGGACGGTTGGAGAAGACATGCTGGGTATCGGAACACTCGCCAAAAAGGTTTTCGGCACGCCGAATGACCGTAAAATCAAGGCGACACGGCCGCTGATTGCCAAGATCAACGCGCTGGAGCCCGAGTTCGAAAAGCTTAGCGATCAGGCGTTGCAGGGCAAGACTGAAGATTTGCGCCAGCGCGCGCTCGACGGCACCAGTCTGGATGACCTACTGCCCGAAGCTTTTGCCAATGTGCGCGAAGCGGCTCGCCGGGCCTTGGGTCTGCGTGCCTTTGACACCCAGTTGATAGGCGGCATTTTTCTACATCAGGGTAACATTTCCGAGATGAAGACCGGCGAGGGCAAAACCCTTGTCGCGACGTTCCCGGCCTATCTCAATGCGCTGACCGGCAAGGGTGTGCATGTGGTCACGGTGAATGAATATCTCGCCAAGCGTGACAGCGAATGGATGAGCAAGGTGTTTTCCCACCTGGGCATGACCACCGGTGTGATCTGGTCGGGTCAGCCCGATACGGAAAAGATGGCGGCCTACCAAAGCGATGTCACCTATGCCACCAACAACGAGCTGGGCTTTGACTATCTGCGCGACAATATGAAGCCGAGCCTTGATCAGGTTTTCCAAAAACACCACAATTTTGCCATCGTGGATGAGGTCGACTCGATCCTGATTGATGAAGCCCGCACGCCGCTGATCATCTCTGGTCCCGCCGAAGATCGCTCAGAGATGTATTCCACAATCGATAAGTTGATCCCGCTTCTGAGCGATGATCACTACGAACTGGACGAGAAAACCCGTGGTGTGACCTTCACCGAGGATGGCAACGAGTATCTGGAGCAGCAACTGGTTGCGCATGGTCTGCTGGACGAAGGCGCGTCTCTCTATGACCCTGAGAGCACGACGGTTGTTCATCACGTCAACCAAGCTCTGCGCGCGCATAAGCTGTTTCAGCGCGACAAAGATTACATCGTACGCGATGGTGACGTGGTTCTGATTGATGAATTCACCGGCCGTATGATGGCAGGTCGTCGCCTGTCCGAAGGCTTGCATCAGGCTATTGAGGCTAAGGAAGAGGTGAAGATCCAGCCAGAGAATACTACGCTGGCCTCAGTTACCTTCCAGAACTATTTCCGTCTCTACGGTAAACTGTCGGGTATGACAGGTACCGCAATGACCGAGGCCGAAGAATTCGCCGAGATCTATGGTCTGGGAGTGGTCGAAGTGCCGACCAACCGTCCTATTGCCCGTAAAGATGAGGATGACCAAGTTTATCGCACAGCGGTCGAGAAATACCGCGCGATGATCGAAGAGACGAACAAGGCACATGAGAAGGGCCAGCCGGTTCTTCTGGGCACGACCTCTATCGAGAAATCTGAACTGCTGAGCCATATGCTTGAGCAGGAAGGCATCAAGCATAACGTGCTGAATGCCCGCCATCACGAGCAGGAAGCACAGATCGTGGCAGATGCCGGCCGGTATGGCGCCGTGACTATCGCTACCAACATGGCGGGCCGCGGAACAGATATTCAGCTGGGCGGTAACGTCGAGCTGAAGGTGCTAGAGGTCCTTGCGGAAAATCCCGATGCAGATCCGGCTGAGCTTCGCACGGCAGAAGAGGCCAAGCACGCTGAAGAAAAGCAGAAGGTTCTTGATGCCGGCGGTCTGTTTGTCATGGCATCCGAACGTCACGAGAGCCGCCGCATCGACAACCAGCTGCGTGGTCGTTCCGGCCGTCAGGGTGATCCGGGCCGGACTGTGTTCTATCTCAGCCTCGAAGATGACTTGATGCGTATTTTCGGATCTGAGCGATTGGATAAACTGCTATCGACCCTTGGCATGAAGGAAGGCGAGGCGATTATTCACCCTTGGGTGAACAAATCGCTGGAGCGCGCGCAAGCGAAGGTTGAAGGCCGCAACTTTGATATGCGCAAGAACGTGTTGAAGTTTGACGATGTGATGAATGATCAGCGCAAGGTGATCTTTAACCAGCGTCGCGAAATCATGGCAGCCGAGGATTTGTCGGAAATCGTGGCTGACATGCGCCACGAGGTGATCGACGATCTATTGGACGTGCATATGCCCGCCAAAACCTATGCCGACCAATGGGATAGCGAGGGTTTGCAAGAACAGGTCCGCGAAAAGCTGGGGCTGGAGCTGCCAGTTGTGGATTGGGCTGCCGAGGAAGGCGTCGATGACGAACAAATCCGCGAACGCCTGGTCGAAGCTAGCGATGCAAAAACTCTGGAAAAGACCGAGGGTTTTGGTGCAGAAACTATGCGCAATATCGAAAAACAGGTGTTGCTGCAGACCATCGATGCGAAGTGGCGGGAACATCTGCTGACGCTGGAACATCTGCGTTCGGTGGTGGGTTTCCGAGGGTACGCGCAGCGCGATCCGCTTAATGAATACAAAAACGAGAGCTTCCAGCTGTTTGAGAACATGTTGGACACGCTGCGCGAAACCGTATCACAGCAACTCGCTCATGTGCGCCCCATCAGCGAAGATGAGCAGCGCCAGATGATGATGCAGATGGTTGCCCAGCAGGCCGAGATGAAAAACGCTGCGGCGGGGGACGTCGACGCCCAACCAGAGGCCGCCGCCGATGGATTTTCTGAAGACGACCCATCCACCTGGGGCAACCCCTCGCGCAACGATAAATGCCCCTGTGGATCAGGTAAAAAGTTCAAACATTGCCATGGAAGCCTCAGCTAAGGCGCAGATATGCGATCCGACGTCGGCGACGTACTCCAGTTAAATCGGTGAAAATTACACTGTTTCGCCAGATTCTCAGCAAGAGGCGGCCATCAATTGGTCGCCTTTTCGCGTCAAGGTTCCTTAACCTTTTTGGGTAAGGAGTCGGTGATGATCAGTAAACGTACAGCCTTGATGAGCGCGGCAACCTTGTGCGGCGCTTTGGCGATTGGTCTTGTCATGCAGACAACGGCTGGCAAACCGCAGGTATCAAAGAGTGCAGAGGTTGCCGTTGCCGAAGCATCCATGGTCGAGGTGTCAGTTTCTCCAGAAACGTCCGAACTTCAATCGGACGCTCTGTTGGAAATTGAATCCATCAGCCTGACAGCTGCCACGCCATCGTCTAGCGAGAACAACGACCCGCAGACCATACGTCAAACCCCAGAAACAAGCTGCGCTCTGACCGCAGAGGCCGTCGCCAGCCCGATGGCTGAGGTGCGTCTGACGGTACTTTCCTTGTGTCGGCCCAGCGAACGAGTGACGATCCACCACAATGGTATGATGTTCTCTAGCCGGTTGGATACGACTGGTGCGCTGACAATCCAAGTGCCCGCCTTGTCCTCAACCGCGGTGTTCATCGTCGAACCCCAGACTGGACGCGGCACAGTTGCCACCGCCATGGTGCCAGATCTTGATCTGGTAAATCGTGTGGTTTTGCAATGGGGCGGCAATAGCGGGTTTGAACTTCATGCTCGTGAATTCGGTGCCGGTTACGGTAGTATGGGCCACGTCTGGCGTGGCGCTGAATTGGCAGCGGGTCGTGGCTCTGTTGTGCAGCTGGGTGACGCGAGCCAACTAGCGCCTCGTCTGGCAGAGATTTACAGCGTCCCACGCCTTGGTGGCAACAAAAGTGGCGCGATTGATCTGACGGTTGAGGCTGAGGTCACAGCCATCAACTGTGGTCGTGACGTTTCTGCCCAAACGTTGGAATTACGTGACGGGGCGTTGCGCACCCGGGATCTGACCCTTGCGATGCCCGATTGTGCAGCAACCGGTGACTTTCTTGTGTTGAATAATCTGCTAGAAACCATGAAAATCGCCGCTAATTAATCAACGGCTTATTCAGGATTTCTCATGGCTTTGTTTCGTGCGGCGGTTTGTGCCGCACTCTTTCTTGTCACCGAAATCCTGCCGCTGCATGCGCAGGATGTGACACTTTCGTCGCCTGATGGAGCCGTTGAAATCACTGGGAACATCCTTGGTTTTGACGGAGAGTTCTATCGGGTCGAGACGAAATTTGGTGAGCTGACAGTTGATGGATCGGGTGTCAGCTGCGAGGGCCCTGGCTGCCCCAGCCTGTCTGATTTTGTTGCAGAAGTTGCTCTTTCTGGGTCGTCGACGATGGCCGAAGTTCTGTTGCCTGCGCTGATTGAAGGTTTTGCGCTGCGCAATGGGTTCCAGACCCGGCGCGATTCTATGCCCGACAACAACTTTGACTACGTCCTGCTAAGAGACACTGGTCGTGTGGCCGCGCGGTTCAGCTTCTTTGTGAGCAATACCGACGAAGGTTTTGCCGATCTTCTGGCCAACGAGGCTGATATTGTGATGGCCCTGCGCGAGATTCGTAGCGCTGAACGCGCTCGTGCCCGTGAGGCCGGTATGGGAGATATGACCGGTCCACAGCGCAGTCGTGTGCTGGCGCTTGACGCCATGGTCCCGGTTGTCGCGCCGAGCAACCCCGTGCGATCGATTTCCGTATCGAACTTGGCGCGTGTTCTTTCAGGTGACATCAACAACTGGTCGGAATTGGGCGGCGCCGATGCGCCGATTTCCTTGCATTTACCGGTGGCGGGGTCAGGGCTTGCGCAGGCTATTGATGATCGCCTCGCCAGTCCGGCGGTCGCCAAACTAGGCAATCGGCTGCGCCGCCATGATCGTGGCAGCACCTTAGCGCGCGTGGTTGCGACCGACCCCTTTGCTCTGGGATTAGCGAGTTTCGCGGAAACCTCAACCGCGAGAGTTTTGACATTGAGAGGGACGTGCGGGTTTTCACTGCGGGCAAATCGTCGGTCGATCAAGACTGAGGACTACCCGCTGACGGCTCCGATGTTTCTCTACCTTCCATCGCGCCGTTTGCCAAAGCTGGCACGTGATTTTCTTAGCTATGTGCGGGGGCCAGGGGCGCAGATTGTGATCCGTCGCGCCGGATTTGTTGATCAGGCACCTGAGCGCATCTCAATGAATGCCCAAGGCAACCGGCTGGCAAATGCTATAGCGGCAGCGGGGCCTGAGGTGTCTTTGGAAGAGCTGCAGCGGCTTGTTCAGCGGCTGACAGGCCTGCAACGGCTGACCACATCGTTTCGCTTTGAACCGGGGTCAACTCGTCCGGACGCACAATCACGTAGCAATATCATTCAGCTGGCCAGATCGCTTGAAGCTGGGGCTTATGATGCACGTGAATTGGTCTTTGTTGGGTTTTCGGATGGGGATGGCCCCGCCAACGGCAATAAATCCATCGCGATGAAACGGGCAGAGGCTGTTCGGGATGCGGTGATTTTGGCAGCAGAGACTGCCAATCTTGAGCGTACTGAGATAGGCTTGGCGGCCTTTGGAGAGGCCTTGCCAATGGCCTGCGAAGATCAAAGATGGGGGCGTCAGGTCAATCGCCGGGTCGAAGTTTGGGTGCGCTGACGACCTAAAGATAGCCAGCAGAGCGAAAGCTAAGCTCGCTGGATTTTCCGATGATCAGATGGTCATGCAGCACAATGTCCAATGCTGCTAATGCGCCGGCGACACGATCTGTCATTTGGATATCACTGTTGGACGGCGCTGGATCACCGGACGGGTGATTGTGCACAAGTATCAATGCGCTAGCGCTGATTTCCAAGGCGCGCTTGGCGATTTCACGTGGATAGACTGGGACGTGATCAACAGTGCCTTTGGCCTGTTCCTCGTCGGCAATTAGGATATTTTTTCTATCCAGATACAGCACGCGAAACTGTTCGGTTTCCCGGTGGGCCATCACCGTATGGCAATAATCTAGCAGCGCATCCCAAGAAGATAGCACAGGCCGCAACATGATTCTTGCACGCGCCATTCGATGCGCCGTGGCTTCGATAATCTTGAGATCTGTAATGACTGAGGAGCCGATGCCCTCCACCTCGGCCAGTCGGTCAGAGGGGGCAGTGATTACACGATTGAAATCTCCAAACGTATCGAGCAGTCGCCGCGCGAGGGGTTTAACGTCGCGACGGGGGATCGAACGAAAGAGAAGCAATTCTAGAAGTTCGTAGTCGGGCATGGCAGCGGCCCCCCCGTCCATAAACCGAGTGCGCAACCTTATACGGTGATCCTTGATATACGAGGGGAGGCGTCTGCTGGGGGCGGACACGGGTTCGGTTTCGTCACCGGGTGGGAACAGCGGCAGAGAAACGTCCTCGAATGCGGGATCCTTTGGCATGCGCCATGATGCTGACATCATGGTTGAAGAATCGTTAACGTGGAGCTGCCCGACATGTTGATGGGAAGATGTTAGTCCCAATGATAAAAGCGCCCCGAATGGAGCGCTTTCATTGCATTACAACACAAGTCGGGTTAGGTTCTTACCCCTTCATCCCGTCCCAGAAGCTTTTTACCGAAGAGAAAAAGCTACGAGATTCGGGATTCGTGTTGTCCTCCGAAAGATCCTCGAATTCACGGAGAAGCTCTTTCTGCCGGGAGGTGAGGTTCATCGGGGTTTCCACTGCCAATTCAATGAACATATCGCCGGTTGGGCCACCGCGCAGGGCTGGCATACCCTTGCCACGCAGGCGCATCTGGCGGCCTGATTGGCTGCCTTCCGGGATTTGTACACGCCCACGGCCTCCGTCTATGGTCGGAACTTCGATGGCACCGCCAAGAGCAGCTTTGGCCATTGAAACCGGAACACGGCAATATAGATTGTTTCCATCGCGTTCAAACAGATCGTGGGCAGACACCTCGACAAAGATATAGAGATCGCCAGGAGGACCGCCACGCATCCCTGCCTCGCCTTCGCCCGCAAGACGAATGCGTGTGCCGGTTTCAACGCCGGCCGGAATGTTCACAGACAGTGAGCGGTCTTTTTCGACACGGCCATGTCCTTGGCAGGATTTACAAGGGTTCTTTATGATCTGGCCGAGGCCTGAACATGTGGGGCAGGTGCGCTCGACTGTAAAGAAGCCCTGTTGAGCGCGTACCTTGCCCATGCCTGAACATGTGGGGCAGGTGGTTGGCTCAACTCCGCCTTCGGCGCCGGTTCCCTCACAAGAGCCGCAGGCCACCGCTGTGGGGACGTTGATCGTTTTATGCATGCCAGCAAAGGCATCTTCGAGCGAGATGCGAAGATTGTAACGCAAATCGGACCCGCGCGCCGCACGTTGCCGCCCGCCGCCCTGGCCGCCACGACCACCCATGAAGTCGCCGAACAGATCGTCGAATACATCAGAAAATGCCGACGAAAAGTCGCCGCCGCCAAAGCCTTGACCACCCTGAGCACCACGTTGGCCACCGCCCATGCCGTTTTCAAAGGCAGCGTGACCATAGCGGTCGTAAGCCGCCTTTTTTTCCGGATCTTTTAATACATCGTAGGCCTCGTTGGCCTCTTTGAACTGTCCTTCGGATTCAGGATTGTCCTTGTTCCGATCAGGGTGCAGCTCTTTGGCCTTCGTGCGAAAGCCCTTCTTGATTTCATCGGCGGTGGCCCCTTTGGACACCCCGAGAACGTCATAGTAATCTCGTTTGGACATCGGAATACCCCTCTTGCCGCAACGAAAGCGGGCCGGCCCGGAATTCGGACCGGCCCGCTTCGGCCAAAATCAGACCTTAGCGCTTGTTGTCGTCCAGATCTTCGAATTCGGCATCGACAATATCGTCATCCCCAGGGCCGCTTTCGTCTGCGGCGGTGGGTTCTTGTTCTACATCGTCCTGTGCCGATTTGTAGATCGCCTCGCCAAGCTTCATCGCGGCTTCTGTAACGTTCTGAACGCCCGATTTGATTTTATCGGCAGTTGACTTCTCGTTCTCGAGATCGTCCTTCAGTGCAGCAATGGCCAGCTCGATTGCTTCGATGGTGGTCGGATCCACCTTGTCTGCATGCTCTTCCATCGATTTTTCGGTCGAATGGATAAGGCTCTCGGCCTGGTTTTTTGCTTCGATCAATTCGCGGCGCTCTTTGTCCGACTCAGCGTTCTCTTCGGCGTCCTTGACCATTTTCTCGATATCGGCGTCGGACAGGCCGCCAGACGCCTGGATCGTGATGTTCTGTTCTTTGCCTGTTGCCTTGTCTTTAGCACCGACCGACACGATGCCGTTGGCGTCGATGTCAAAAGTGACTTCGATTTGCGGCATGCCGCGCGGAGAGGGTGGGATATCTTCAAGATTGAACTGGCCAAGCATCTTGTTGTCGGCAGCCATTTCCCGCTCACCCTGGAACACGCGAATGGTCACGGCGTTCTGGTTGTCTTCTGCGGTTGAAAATACCTGGCTCTTCTTGGTCGGGATGGTGGTGTTACGGTCGATCAGGCGTGTGAACACGCCACCGAGGGTTTCGATACCCAACGACAACGGCGTCACATCGAGCAGAACAACGTCTTTCACATCACCTTGCAGAACGCCGGCCTGAATGGCCGCGCCCATTGCGACAACCTCATCCGGGTTCACACCCTTATGGGGTTCCTTACCGAAAAATTTGCTGACCTCTTCGATTACTTTGGGCATGCGGGTCATACCGCCGACCAGAACCACCTCGTCGATGTCGGATGCCGAGAGACCGGCATCTTTCAAAGCGGCGGCACAAGGCTTCATTGAGGCCTTGATCAGGTCGCCAACCAGGCTCTCGAGCTTAGCGCGGGTCAATTTCATAACCATGTGCAGCGGCTGGCCCGAGGACGGATCCATCGAGATGAACGGCTGGTTGATTTCGGTCTGGCTGGAGGAGGACAGTTCGATCTTGGCTTTTTCAGCAGCTTCTTTCAGACGTTGCAGAGCCATCTTGTCCTTGGTCAGGTCAACGCCGTGCTCTTTCTTGAACTGGTCTGCCAAGTAGTTGACGATACGCATGTCAAAGTCTTCACCACCAAGGAACGTGTCACCGTTGGTGGATTTAACTTCAAACAGGCCATCGTCGATTTCCAGAATGGTTACGTCGAATGTACCGCCACCAAGGTCATAGACCGCGATGGTTTGGGTTTCTTCCTTGTCCAGACCATAGGCCAGGGCCGCAGCTGTCGGTTCGTTGATGATGCGCAGGACTTCAAGACCGGCGATCTTGCCGGCGTCTTTGGTCGCCTGACGCTGGGCATCGTTGAAGTAGGCAGGCACAGTGATGACGGCCTGGGTTACTTCTTCGCCGAGATAGGATTCGGCGGTTTCTTTCATCTTGCCCAGGATGAAGGCAGAGATCTGCGAGGGGGAGTATTTCTCGCTCTTGGCTTCGACCCATGCATCGCCGTTGCCGCCGTTGATCACGGCGAAAGGTAGGTTTTTCTTGTCTTTGGCCAGGTCCGCATCGTCGAACCGGCGACCGATCAGGCGCTTAACGCCAAAAACGGTGTTGTCCGGGTTCGTGACGGCCTGACGCTTGGCCGGCTGGCCCACCAGACGTTCATCGTCGGTGAAGGCAACAATCGACGGGGTGGTGCGCGCGCCCTCAGCGTTTTCGATAACGCGAGGCTGCGAGCCGTCCATGATGGCCACACAGGAGTTTGTGGTCCCGAGGTCGATTCCGATAACTTTGCTCATATTCGATCCCTTTTTACTTTCTAAGGCGATTACCCGAGGTCTGAACCCATTTTGGCATTCCGGCCCCGATTCACTTGCGGTTTGGTCTGCACCTCACCGCTTCTCGGCGTATATAGGGAGCGTAAATGCCCCCTGCAACCGCCAGAACGCGTCCTGTTTCGCGAATTACTGCGGTTTTTGACAGGGGAATGGTTAAGAACGGGCTAACAGCGATGACCAAGTTGCGGTTGCGGGGGTTTGAATTGACAAAACCCCTATTGAATATGGCGGAGCAGCAAGAGCTGATCGAGTGCTTGCGCCCAGTTTTGCGTGCCGCGCCGCTGTTTTCACCAGAGGTTCCGGGTGGTGGGCAGATGTCTGTGCGCATGACGTCAGCGGGGGCTTTAGGCTGGATCAGTGACCGTAACGGTTATCGCTACGAAGCGCGGCATCCAAGCGGACGGCGTTGGCCGGATATCCCAGAGGAGATTCTGGAGCTCTGGCGTGTCACCACTGGGCTAGAGCGGCAACCAGATTGTTGCCTGATCAATTACTATGGTGAAGGCGCCCGGATGGGGCTGCATCAGGACAAGGACGAGGCCGATTTTTCCTACCCGGTGGTCTCTATTTCCTTGGGCGATGACGGTTTGCTACGTATCGGTAACCAGACGCGCGGCGGCAGGACGGATACCATCTGGCTTAACTCTGGCGATGTGGTGGTGATGGGCGGCGAGGCGCGTTTGATGTACCATGGCGTGGACCGGATCCGCTTCAGATCTTCACGGCTGCTGCCGAAGGGGGGTCGGATCAATCTGACACTACGGGTGGCGACTTGAACTGCAAATGATCAAGGGGGTCAGCGCTTTGCTCCCCAGCTGATAGAGGCGCGGCGCCGTGTGTAGAATTCTCCCATGAGGCCGATCATAATTAGAACCAATGCAACCCAGCAGGCATATTGCCAATTGCTGAAATGGGGATTGTAGTTGATGAACACAAAGCCGCGTGATTGATCAATGCAGTGAAACAGCGGATTCCAGTCAAACATCGCCAGCATAAAACTGGGCAGTGTATTGGCGAGGAACATCTTACCGGACGCGATCATATTGGCGCGTTGGTAGATAAGGGAGACAATCCCCACTGTCCCAGGTGACCAGGGTTTCAGGACCAACAATATCAATCCAACGGCAGCACCCGTGAGCCACGACAGCAGCACCATCCCAAATGCAGCAATCGGCTGGTCGATCTCAATCGGCGTGAAGGCCACGTGATAGACAAACAGGATGATGAACATCGACAGTACTTGAATGTATAGTGATCCAATGGCGGCAGACAGGATCGCAACGATGGTGTTCATCGGGGCGTGTTGCATCATCGGGCTGCTCGGCCCCTCTGCGCCAGATACTGCTGCAACCGCTTTAGTGTGTGTCAGGAACAGGAAGATGCCTGACATCATATAGAGCAGGAAATCACCCCGTATCGCAGCGGCACGCATTCCCAGCAGCGAAAACATTGCATAGAAGGCGAGAACGAACAGCACCGATTGCAGTAGATTGGTCGCAAGGGCGAGAAACGCATTATTGTGTTTCGACCGAACACTGCGCACCACGGAATGAAAGACGACTTCGTTCATCGCGATGAAGCTGCTCAATGAGGACCGTTGATGTCGCTGCTGGAACATAGGGTTCTGGTGCCTGACCTGTTGTAGGTGAAACTCTGCTCATCGTTACCACGGAAATCTTGCTGTTCCGTTTCACCACGATCATAAGGGGGGCAACTGCCGTAATCAATAAAACCCGGCCATGGGAGTGCTTGCGTGACATATGATGACCTTATTCCGGTAATCCGCCGTTTGGCGATCGAAGCCGGAGAGAAGATCATGGAGATCTACGACTCGGAAGAATTCGAGGTGAAAGTGAAATCGGACGAAAGCCCGGTTACCGCAGCGGACGAAGCCGCTGATGCGTTGATCTCAGCCGGATTGCGGGCCGCCTTTCCAAACGTCATGCTGGTGACCGAAGAACAGGCGGAATCCCACAGCAAAACTGGCGACACCTTCCTGATCGTTGATCCGTTGGATGGCACCAAGGAGTTCATTCACCGTCGTGGCGATTTCACCGTGAATATTGCGCTGGTTGAAAAAGGCGTGCCGACACGCGGCGTGGTTTATGCCCCGGCACGATCGCGGATGTTCTTTACCCTGGCAGATGGCTCATCGGTCGAAGAGACAGGGGCGTTTGACCCAGCCATCATGGGTGAGATCAAGCAAATCCGCGTAGCCGAGAGCAACAATGATGCACTGATGGTTGTTGCTTCGAAATCGCACCGTGACCAAGCGACGGATGATTACATTGGCAAATATGCTGTGAAGGACAGCAAAAGCGCCGGCTCATCGCTCAAGTTTTGTCTCGTGGCAACCGGGGAAGCCGATCTTTACCCGAGGGTCGGGCGCACAATGGAATGGGATACTGCCGCAGGCCATGCGGTGCTTGGCGGCGCTGGTGGTGCTGTGGTGCGCTTCGACGATCATTCCCCGCTTACCTACGGCAAGGAAGGCTATGCCAACCCCTTCTTTATTGCCTACGCGCCTGGTGTGGAGCTGAAGAAAGCCTGATGTCCGTTCTTATCGTCATCCCCGCCCGCTATGCATCAACCCGCTATCCTGGCAAACCACTTGTATCGCTGACTGGTGCCAGCGGTGAAAGTCAGACCCTGATAGAGCGGTCTTGGCGTGCTGCAATGGCCGTGACCGGTGTAGACCGGGTGGTCGTCGCCACCGATGATGACCGTATTCGCGACGCGGCCCAAGGGTTCGGCGCAGAGGTGGTTATGACCTCTGAAAGCTGCGGTAACGGGACCGAACGCTGTGCCGAGGCGTTGAAGAACCTGGGTGGCGATTATGACATCGTGGTGAACCTGCAAGGGGATGCTCCACTGACGCCGCATTGGTTCGTGGAGGATCTGATTACCGGGTTGCGCGCAGCCCCTGACAAGGGGCTGGCGACACCGGTGCTGCGCTGCGATGGCGCGACATTGAACAGCTTGCTGGCTGATCGCAAGGCGGGGCGCGTTGGAGGCACAACATCGGTATTCGGCAGTGATCACAACGCGCTCTACTTCTCAAAAGAAGTCGTGCCTTTCACCTCCAAGACCTACGAGACAGCTGATGCCACCCCGGTGTTTCATCATGTTGGTGTCTATGCCTATCGACCGGATGCGCTGACGGCCTACCCCGACTGGCCCATCGGGCCGCTGGAAACTCTCGAGGGATTGGAGCAGCTGCGGTTCCTGGAAAACGGACGCAAGATCCTCTGTGTGGAGGTTGAGTCGCGTGGGCGTGAGTTCTGGGAGTTGAACAATCCAGAGGACGTGCCGCTGATCGAGGCGATGATGCAGAAAATGGGTCACAAATAGGCCCGAATTGTCGATAAAATGAAACATCTTAAGGGTTGGCGTGAACGTGACGTGACTAAGGGTATATTTTCTGCATTGCCTGCGGAATACTCAAGTCGGCCTTTCTAGGCAGGTTTCGTCGCTGTAACGGCCACCACGGATGAACCGCATTAGAACGGTTCGGAAATAGATAATGAGAGTGCAAGATGCGTAGAAAAGTAACGAAGGCAATTTTTCCAGTGGCAGGGCTCGGGACGCGTTTTCTGCCGGCTACCAAATCCGTCCCCAAAGAAATCATGACGCTGGTTGATCGCCCACTAGTACAATACGCGATCGACGAGGCCCGAGAGGCCGGTATCAAAGAGTTCATCTTCGTCACGTCGCGCGGAAAAGGCGCTTTGGAAGATTATTTTGACCATTCTCCGATGCTGGAGCAGGAGCTGCGTAAGAAGGGCAAAGATGATCTTCTGGAGATCCTGAAGGCGACCAATATGGATTCTGGCGCGATTGCCTATATCCGCCAGCATCAGGCACTTGGTCTGGGCCACGCGGTCTGGTGCGCGCGGCGTTTGATTGCCAACGAACCCTTTGCTGTGATCCTGCCCGATGATGTGATCGCTGCTGAGACACCCTGTCTGAAGCAGATGGTTGAGGCTTATGAGGAAACCGGCGGCAATATGGTTGCAGCGATGGAAGTACCGCCAGAGCAGGCCTCGTCTTACGGTGTTCTTGACGTCAAAGAAGACATGGGGTCAGTTGTGTCGGTGAACGGCATGGTTGAAAAGCCCAAGGCAGAAGATGCCCCGTCTAACCTTGCTGTAATCGGTCGCTATATTCTGGCGCCTTCTGTCCTTCGCAACCTCAACAAAAAGAAACAAGGCGCGGGTGGAGAGATCCAGCTGACTGACGCAATTGCTGAAGATATCGCCAATGAAGTCCCGGTGTATGGCTATCGGTTCCGTGGGCAACGCTTTGACTGTGGCTCTAAGGCTGGGTTTTTGCAGGCGACGGTTGCCTTTGCATTGGCTCGCGAAGAGCTGCGTGATGATCTGATGTGCTACATCAACGAGGTCGCGCAGATCAGCAAAGCGGCGCAGTAGCCAGCATTCCGTGCGACGAATAGTATGACACGGCCGGGCAAGTATGTCCGGCCTTTTGAGCAAGATGAGGCAGCTTTGAAAAATATTCTGGTGACCGGCGGAGCAGGCTATATCGGCTCTCACGCTTGTAAAGCGTTGCGTGCGGCAGGCTATACGCCCGTGACCTATGACAATCTCGTGACCGGTTGGCGAGACGCAGTAAAGTTTGGTCCGTTTGAGCAGGGCGATCTGACTGACCGGGCGCGACTGGACGAGGTGTTCACCAGATATCAGCCTGCTGCTGTGATGCATTTTGCAGCGCTTAGTCAGGTTGGCGAAGCCATGAGCGAGCCGGGGCGCTACTGGGCCAACAACGTCGGTGGCTCGCTGACGTTGATAGAAGCGGCCGTTGCTGCGGGATGTCTGGATTTTGTATTCTCCTCGACCTGCGCTACCTATGGTGAGCATGACAATGTTGTGCTGGACGAGAGCACACCTCAGCTGCCTTTGAACGCCTATGGCGCCTCCAAACGTGCGGTTGAGGATATTCTGCGCGACTTTGGGGCCTCGCATGGGCTGCGGTCGGTGATTTTCCGCTATTTCAATGTGGCTGGTGCCGATCCCGAGGCAGAGGTTGGTGAGTTTCACCGCCCCGAAACCCATCTCGTGCCGTTGGTTCTGGATGCCATTGAGGGCAAGCGGGATGCGCTCACTATCTTCGGCACCGACTATGATACACCCGATGGCACGTGTGTGCGCGATTATGTGCATGTTTGCGATTTGGTTGACGCCCATGTCCTTGGGCTTGAGTGGCTGCACGATGGCAAGGGCAGCCAAGTCTTCAATCTCGGCACCGGCACCGGTTTTTCGGTGCGCGAAGTGATGGATAAAGCTGAGGCCACAACTGGCAAAACAGTACCCCATTCCATTGGCCCGCGTCGGGCTGGGGACTGCACGAAACTGGTGTCTGGATCGGTGCGGGCTGCGACCATATTGGCATGGCAGCCAAAACGCTCTGATCTTGAAACAATGATAGCGGACGCTTGGGGCTGGCATAAAACAAGCGGCTACGAGCGTTAGGGTGCAGGGGCCGTCATCGGCTTTGTCTTCTTTGCCGCTGCCGGAGATCAGCCGGGCTGCGGCTTACCGGCTCCGTTGGCAGCGGCGTGCATTGTTATGGCGATCCTTTCGCGCACGTCACCAGCTGACGCAGGTAGTAGCTCGCACAGAGAATCTGCGACCTGACGCGATTCTGGCAGTTACGGTGCTGCGAAACGAGGCTACTCGCCTGCCCTATTTTTTGTCGTTTTATCGGGCTCTTGGCGTGGATCATTTTCTAATGGTCGACAATGGCAGCGACGACGAGAGTGGAACCTTTCTTGCCGCGCAGCGAGATGTATCGCTCTGGCGGACCTCAGCGCACTACCGAGATGCGCGGTTTGGCTTGGACTGGGCCACGTGGCTTCAGATCTGCCATAGCCACGGGCGTTGGTGCCTAAGTGTTGATACAGACGAATTGCTTGTTTTTGGAGGGGATGCGATCCACGGGCTGCGGGGGCTCACAAAGCTGCTGGAGCAGCAGCGGCAACCGGGTTTCGGCGCAGTGATGTTGGATCTCTTTCCCCAAGGCCGCTTGAATTCTACAGGCTACACGGCTGGTGAGGATCCTCGCATTGCGTTGCCCTGGTTCGATCCCGGTCCATATCGCGCGACTCGGCAGCTGCCACGTGGAAACCTGTGGGTACAGGGCGGGTTGCGAGAGCGGGTATTCTTTTGTGATGATCCTCAGCGTTCGCCGACGTTGAATAAGTTGCCGTTGATAAAATGGAACCGCCGGTTTGCCTATACGAATTCGACCCATGCGATCCTTCCACGGCGGTTGAACGGGCTGTATGATGGACCGGGTGGAAACGCGCCATCAGGCGTGCTGTTGCACACAAAATTTCTGCCGGAAGTGGTCGAAAAATCTTCTATTGAAAAGCAGCGCCAGCAACATTTTGGCGATCCTGCAGCCTTTGCGGGCTATTATGATGAGCTGGCAGAAGCACCTGATCTCTGGCACTCGGGTGCGTTGCGGTATGAGGGGCCAGAACAATTGGAGGCCTTGGGTCTCGCACGTGCCCCGAACTGGAGCACGCGCTAAGCCTTAGGTGCGCACCGCATTCTGTTCGTCCCGGCGCTGGCGGACCAATTGATGTTTGGTCACCAGCGAAGCGGTTAGAACTCCAACTGTCACGATTGCGATCATGATGGTCGACAGCGCATTGATTTCCGGACTGACACCCAGGCGTACCGCCGAGAAGATTTTGATTGGCAAAGTGGTTGCCGCAGGCCCCGAGGTAAAAGACGCAATCACCAGATCGTCCAGCGAAAGGGTAAACGCCAGGAGCCAGCCCGATATGACCGCAGGGGCAATGATCGGCAGGGTGACAAGGCGGAATGCCTCAGCCGCGGAGCAGCCAAGATCAAGCGCCGCCTCTTCCAGAGAGCGATCAAACGTTACCAGGCGCGAGGATACAACAACCGACACGTAGCACATGGAAAAAGTTGTATGCGCCAGTACGATGGTCATAACGCCGCGATCCATTCCGATGCCGATGAACAAGAGCAAGAGCGAGAGGCCAGTGATCACCTCTGGCATGACAAGAGGTGCATAAATCATACCGGAAAACAGCGTGCGGCCAAGGAACCGGCCGCCGCGCACAAGAACATAGGCGGCCATGGTCCCAAGCACAGTTGCAATGGTGGAGGAGAGCACGGCCACCTTTAGCGTGACCCAGGCGGCATTCAGAAATGCCTCGTTCTGTAACAGTTCACCATACCATTTAACTGAGAAACCTGCCCAGACCGTTACCAGCTTGCTTTCGTTGAAGCTGAATATAATCAGGATCACCATCGGAATGTAGAGAAACGCAAACCCCAGCGTCAGGGAGACGGTGTTGAACCAGCTCAAACGATTCATTGTTCAGCCTCCTGCTGTTTCTGCTGATTGCGTTGGAACAGCACGATGGGCACCACGAGGATCAGCAGGAGGACAACCGCCACCGCCGAGGCTACCGGCCAATCGCGGTTGGAGAAGAACTCTTCCCACAAGACCTTGCCGATCATCAGCGTGTCGGATCCACCTAGCAAGGACGGGATCACAAACTCACCTAACGTCGGAATAAAGACGAGAAAGCAGCCCGCTATGATACCGGCACGGGACAGTGGGATTGTGACCAGCCAGAAGGCCTGCATCCGCGAACAGCCCAAATCCTCTGCGGCCTCGATCAGGGATCCATCGAGCCGTTCCAGCGCTGAATAGATGGGTAGGATCATGAAGGGCAGATAGGTGTAGACGATGCCAATATAGACGGCAGTATTGGTGTTCAGGATGACAAGGGGCGTGTCGATCAATCCCAACCAGATCAGGAACTGATTCAGCAGGCCCTCGTTCGACAGAATACCCATCCACGCGTAGACACGGATCAGAAAGCTGGTCCAAAATGGCAGAATCACCAGCATCATCAAAGTTGGGCGCCATTCTTCTGGCGCGCGCGCCATAGCATAGGCCATCGGATAGCCTACCAGCAGGGTGAAGAACGTCGAGATGACGGCAATCTTGAGCGAACTCAGATAAGCCTTCCAATAAAGATCATCTTCGGTCAGCCAGGTGAAATTCTCAAAATCCAGTTTGGACAAGAATGCCCAGACCCCGGTGATCCAATCGAATTGCGGCATATAGGGGGGGCGTGCCACTGCCGCGTCCGACAAGGCGATTTTGAAGACGATAGCAAAGGGCACCAAAAACAGCGCTAGGAGCCAAGCATAAGGGATTGCGATCAGGAGAAAACGGCGCATCAGTCAGCCAAGAGAACACCGGCGGTGGCTGTCCAAGACAGCCAGACCGGGTCTTCCCAAGTAAAGGCACGACGGGAGATGCGGCGGGTGTTGGCAGCCTGCGCCTTGATCACCGCGCCGGAGGGCAGCTCTACGTGATAAGTTGAGATGTTGCCGAGATACGCGATATCAAGGATGCGTCCCTGAACCGTATTGTCTGCGTCTGTCGGACGATCCGCGCTGATGGTGACTTTCTCTGGCCGGATTGCCAGATGACAGCGCTGTCCTTCAGAAAACGCCGCTTGGCTTTTAATCGTTAGTGGCGCTGCGCCATCTTTCCAATTTACGGCGTATTGTTCTGGCCCACTGGGGGTGGCTGTACCGTCAATGATATTCACGTCACCAATGAAATCCGCAACATAGAGCGAATTTGGCGTTTCGTAGATGCGATCAGGTGTGGCGACTTGTACGATCTTGCCATTGTCCATTACCGCAACGCGGGACGCGACAGTCATCGCCTCTTCCTGATCATGGGTGACAATCACAAAGGTGGTGCCGGTTTTCTCCTGGATATCCATCAGTTCAAACTGGGTATCCTGGCGCAGCTTTTTGTCGAGCGCGCCCAAAGGTTCGTCCAGCAACAAGAGTTTGGGCGCCTTGGCCAGAGATCGGGCCAGTGCCACGCGTTGGCGTTGCCCGCCTGAGATCTGATGCGGTTTGCGGCTTGCGAATTTTTCCAACCGGGTCAGGCGTAGCATTTCCTGCACACGTTCTGCGATGTCGTGCTTGGGTCGGTTTTCGCGTTTCAAACCAAAGGCGATATTGTCCCAGACGCTGAGATGCGGAAACAGCGCATAGGATTGGAACATCATGTTGACCAGACGCTTGTTCGGCGGCACCGGGGCAATATCTTGACCTGAAAGGTAAATTTTTCCCTCTGTTGGGGTCTCAAACCCGGCCAGCATACGCATCATGGTGGTTTTGCCGCAGCCTGAAGGACCAAGAAGCGCAAAGAATTCCTTCTCGTAGATACCGAGAGTGAGATCGTCGATGGCGGTAAACTCACCAAAGCGTTTGGTCACGTTCTGGAATTGGATCAGGGGCTTGGCCTCTGGATCGTTCCAGGGTTCAAAAACAGGAATGGTCAAAAGGGCCCCCAAGGTTTCGCGCAAGTGGTCGGAACAGGCGCATGGAACAGGCGCCGGTGCTCCTCAATGGTGAAACGCGGGGCACGTGTCATGCCCGCGCGCTCATTGCTGTCGGATCAGGTGCCGGACTTGATCTTTGTCCACATCCGGGTGGCTTTACGTTGCACCTTTGGCGGGTAGGATTCTTTGATGTAGAGGTTTCTCAGCGTTTCCTCGCTGGGATAGATCGCCGGATCACCGATTACGTCCTCTTCGAGATGCTCCTGGCTCGCCTTGTTGCCATTAGCGTAATAAACATAATTGGAAGCTGCGGCCATATTCTCGGCTTCCATAATGAAATTCAGGAACTTATGCGCGCCTTCCGGGTTTGGAGCGTCGACGGGAATCGCCATCTGGTCAAACCACATCAGGGCACCTTCCTTGGGCGCATTGAAGACGATTTCGACGCCGTTCTCGGCTTCGGCGGCGCGGTCACGCGCTTGCAAGATATCCCCGGACCACCCAAAGGCGACGCAGATATCACCGTTTGCCAGTGCGTTGATGTATTCCGAACTGTGGAATTTTTTTACGTAGGGGCGGATTGCCAACAATACAGGTTCCGCCTTGGCAACTACATCGGGATCCATGCTGTTGGGGTCTTCGCCGATGTACTTCAGCGCTGCGGGTATCATTTCATCTGGTGCATCTAGGAAGTAGACGCCGCATTCAGCCAGTTTTTCCATATTTGCGGGGTTAAACACCAGTTCGAGCGAGTCGATCGGAGCATCTGCGCCGAGAGCCTCTTCGATTTTGGCGGTGTTTGCACCAATCCCGGTGGTGCCCCACATATAATTAACCGAATAGAGGTTGTCCGGGTCGTAGCGTTCGGTGCGATCCTTGATCACATCCCACATATTTCCCGCGTTCGACAGCTGGGCGGTATCGAGCTTCTGGAACGCTCCCGCCTGTATCTGACGCGCCAAGAACGACCCGGTCGGAACAACCACGTCATAGCCCGACCCACCGGCCAGCATCTTGGTTTCCAGCAACTCGTTGCTGTCGAACACGTCATAAATCAGATCAATACCAGTCTCTGCTTCGAATTTGGTCAGTAGCTCTTCGTCGATATAGTCGGACCAGTTGTAAACGCGAACCTCTTCAGCGACGGCGGCCGCACTGCTGAGCGCCACGATGGCGGTCAATGTCATCGTCTTAAGTGTCATTTTTGTCTCCCTGTGCGTGCCGGTTTCCGTGCCCGGCTGATGTGGATTTGATCAAGTTTTACCTCATTCGGCAATACTGTTTATGTTTTCACTTGGGAAAACTTGGTGCAAGCTGCCCAAAATTCAGGAGGAACTCCGAAGGTGAATCTAAGCCCATCCGACCCACCCGTTGCCGGTCAGGCGTCATCAAAACTGCCTGCGCACGAAACCGTCTACCAGACCCTGCGCGGACAGATTCTGTTCGGCGAATTGGCGCCGGGACAGCCGGTCACTATCCAAGGTTTGGTGGAAGCGTTGGGGGCCGGTATGACACCGGTCCGCGAGGCGATACGTCGACTCATCTCGGATGGGGCGTTGGTGTTTCAAGGTAACCGGCGCGTGTCGGTACCAATGTTGCGCAGAAGCGATTTGAAAGAGCTTATTTATGCAAGAAAAACAATAGAATGCCAACTTGCTAGATTGGCGACAGAACGCGTGACCTTGCCCGATATCAAAGCTCTGGAGCAAATTGATACGGCATTGGATCAGGCGATTTCAACCGGGGATGTGGCCGGCTATCTGGTTCAGAACTATCAATTTCATACGCGGCTTTATTCACATGCGAATGCGCCGATCCTGACAGATCTAGCCGACCGGCTCTGGTTACGGTTCGGCCCGTCGTTGCGGGTGGTCTGTGGTCGGTTGGGCACCCAGAGCTTTCCAGACCGTCACAAAGATATCCTTGAGGCACTACATCGTCGTGATGCAGATTTGGCGGCTCTGGCCATGGAGCGGGATGTTGCGCAGGGTATGGAGCAGGTCAGTCAGGGGTTGGAGCGAGCAAGCTGATTCGATTGACACGATGAAATTTGATCATATTCTGGAGCTAATCTGTTTTCTCTGGAGTCTGACCCATGACTGCGATCACGAATCATCTTCCCACGGCCGAGCTTCAGGCACTGGACGCCGCCCATCACATGCACCCGTTCACTGCCAACGGTGAACTGGCCGAGAAAGGCGTGCGTGTCATTACGCGTGCCAGCGGTGTTACGCTGACTGACAGTGAAGGGCATGAAATTCTGGATGCTATGGCTGGCCTTTGGTGCGTTAACATTGGCTATGGCCGTGACGAGCTTGCGGATGTGGCTGCGCGTCAGATGCGCGAATTGCCGTATTACAACACCTTTTTTCAGACCACGCACGCTCCTGCGATTGCACTGGCGGCAAAGATTGCAGAGCTGGCGCCGGAGGGATTGAACCATGTATTCTTTGCCGGGTCTGGATCTGAGGCAAATGACACCAATATTCGGATGGTGCGCCACTATTGGGCGATGAAAGGCAAGCCGACGAAATCGGTGATTATCAGTCGCAAGAATGGCTATCATGGCTCGTCCGTTGGTAGTGGCAGCTTGGGTGGCATGACAGCCATGCACGAGCAGGGCGGCCTGCCAATCCCGGATATTCATCATATCAATCAGCCCAACTGGTGGGCCGAAGGTGGCGACACAAACCCTGAGGATTTCGGCCTGGCACGCGCGCAAGAGCTTGAGAAAGCCATTCTGGAGCTGGGCGAAGATCGGGTTGCGGCCTTCATCGCGGAACCGGTGCAGGGTGCTGGCGGCGTTATCGTCCCGCCCGCAACCTATTGGCCCGAAATTCAGCGGATATGCGATAAATACGAGATCCTGCTGATCGCAGACGAGGTGATTTGTGGCTTTGGGCGTACCGGTAACTGGTTTGGCAGTCAGACCATGGGCATTCGCCCCGACATCATGACCATCGCCAAGGGACTGAGCTCTGGCTATGCGCCAATTGGTGGCTCGATTGTCAGCGATGAGATTGCTTCGGTGATTGGGTCTGGTGAGTTTAATCACGGCTATACCTACTCGGGTCATCCGGTTGCATCTGCTGTTGCGTTGGAAAACCTGCGCATCCTGGAGGAAGAAAACATCATAGGGCATGTGCAGGATGTGGCTGCGCCTTACCTCAAGGAACAATGGGAGGCCCTGGCGGATCATCCACTGGTTGGTGAGGCCAAGATTGTCGGCATGATGGGGTCTATCGCACTGACGCCAAACAAGGAGACACGTGCGACCTTTGCCGCTGCGGGCGGTACCGTGGGATACATTTGTCGCGAACGCTGTTTTGCCAATAATCTGGTGATGCGTCATGTTGGTGATCGGATGATCATTTCGCCGCCATTGGTCATCACGACCGATGAGATTGACATGCTGATCTCCCGCGCGCGCCGTTCTCTGGATGAGTGCTATGCGGCGCTTAAGGAGCAAGACCTGCTCCACAGCGCCTGATCTCTGAACGGACTAACATTCATTGGCGCTAGCTCCTATTCGGGCTAGCGCCATTTTTGCGTCGGAAAATCTGATTTCATGCGACGAATTCAGATTTCAAAGTGTTTCCGATAACGGATTTAGCACTCAATCACAGCGAGTATAGATAGAGTTTCTATCTGATTTGCAATTCCAATCATGTCGCTTTTTCATGTTCAGTGGTCGCAAAAAGTGCCGTTAACCCAGCCGTCGGCCCTAAGGTAAACCGAAGAGATGATCCGGACGATCCGGTTGCACACCACTACTCGGGTGTGCTTACATCAAAGCAGAAGTGCAGAGCCAATCTGCCGAACCAAACCAGGGAGCCTCACTTGGCTGATGCGTCAAACACGAGCGCGTTCGTTGAATTCGAACGCGTACAAAAGAGTTATGACGGCGAGAACCTCGTTGTCAAAGATCTGAACCTCACGATGCCGAAAGGCGAATTTTTGACAATGTTGGGCCCATCAGGTTCAGGTAAGACGACATGCCTGATGATGCTGGCAGGATTTGAGACAGCGACGCACGGTGATATTCGCCTTGGTGGTGTTTCGATCAACAATATCCCTCCACACAAGCGCGGCATCGGGATGGTATTTCAGAATTACGCGCTGTTCCCCCACATGACCATTTCCGAAAACCTCAGCTTTCCGCTGGAGGTTCGCAATATGGGCAAGTCCGAGCGCGAGCAAAAGGTAAAGCGTGCGCTGGATATGGTGGAAATGGGGGCCTTTGGTGGCCGTCGTCCGGCCCAATTGTCTGGTGGTCAGCAGCAGCGGGTCGCCTTGGCGCGGGCGCTGGTGTTTGAACCGGAACTGGTTCTGATGGACGAACCTCTTGGCGCGCTTGATAAGCAGCTGCGCGAAAAGATGCAGTTCGAGATCACCCATTTGGCACATCAACTTGGTATCACCACCGTTTACGTGACCCACGACCAGACCGAAGCGCTGACCATGTCGGATCGCGTCGCTGTGTTCAACGATGGCCGTATTCAGCAGCTGGCACCACCAGACCAGCTGTACGAAGAGCCCGCCAACAGTTTCGTTGCCCAGTTCATTGGCGAGAACAATACGCTCGAGGGCACGGTCAAAGAGGTTAACAACGGTATTGCGCTGGTGCAACTTGATGATGGCGAACTGATCGATTGCAAGCCGATTAACGTCTCCAAGCCCGGCGAGCGCACCCGTGTTTCAATCCGCCCTGAACGCGTTGAATACAACAAGGAGCGGATGCAAGAAGGTGCCCACACACTCAAGGCTGAGGTACTAGAATTCATCTATATGGGCGATATCTTCCGTACCCGTCTGCGGGTTGCCGGAAATGATGAGTTTATCATCAAGACCCGGAACGCGCCGGATCAGGTGCGGTTAAAGCCCGGCCAGCAGATCGAAATCGGCTGGCTTCCAGAAGATTGCCGCGCGCTGGACGCCTGACGTTCGCGCACGTCTGAACCCCTGGCACGGAACGACCGGGGGACAATGATCTAGATAAATAAAATTTCAACAAGGAGTAGAGTGTCTATGAAACTCACTAAAATGACTGCCTTGGCAGCCACAACTGCGCTATGTGCGCCGATGGCGATGGCAGCTGATATGGCAAACGAAATGACCATCGTGTCTTGGGGTGGTGCCTATCAAGAAAGCCAGCTGAAGGCCTATGTCGAGCCCTATCAGGAAATGCACCCTGATCTGAAAGTGATCTGGGACGAGAGCTCTGCCGAGGCGACTGCAAAGATGCGTGCCATGACCGAAGCGGGCAATGTGACCTGGGATCTGGTTGACGTTGTTGCGTCCGACGCCATGCGCATGTGCGACGAAGGTCTGGCAGCTGAGCTGGATCACGACGCTGTGCTGGCCGCTGCCCCCGACGGCACACCTGCAAGCGAAGACTTTGGCGATCTGATCGTCAGCGACTGCTTTGTACCGCAGATCGTTTATTCGACCACCTTTGGTTACCGCATGGACAAAGTTGGCGACACGCCGCCAAGCTCCATCTGCGATATCTTTGATACCGCCAAATATCCGGGTAAGCGCTCGTTGCAAAAGCGTCCGATCGACAATGTTGAATGGGCTCTGTATTGCGATGGCGTCGCCAAGGAAGACATCTATGATGTTCTGGGCACCGACGAAGGCGTGACACGCGCCCTTGCAAAGCTGGACTCGATCAAAGATCAGGTTGTCTGGTGGACTGCTGGTGCAGAAACTCCGCAGTTGCTGGCCGATGGCGAAGTTGTTATGGGGTCGACGTTTAACGGCCGTCTGTTCTCAGCAATTGCCGAACAGAACCAGCCCATCGATATGCTGTGGGATATGCAGTCCTTTGACCTTGATGGTTGGATCGTTCCTGCTGCCCTGCCCGAAGATCGTAAAGCACGTGTGATGGATTTCCTTAAGTTCGCCACCGACACTCAGCGTCTGGCAGATCAAGCAGCATTCATCTCCTATGGTCCTGCTCGTGCCTCCTCGGCACCGCTGGTTGGCAAGCACGCTATCTTGGGTATCAACATGGCGCCGCATATGCCGACAGACCCGGCCAATGCTGGCAATGTGCACGTCTATGACTACGAATGGTGGGCAGACAACCGCGATGATCTGGATGCAAAATTCCAGGCATGGTTGGCCAAGTAATCTGTTTCTGAACAGATCCTGACACATAGGGAGGGGGCTGCGGGTTAGGCCACGGTCCCTTCTCCACCAACAAAAAATTCCGACGGGGGCTCCTACCCATGAGCGATACCACCCACACCGGACCGGTTTTGGCCGCCGACGGCACGCCGCTCAAGCGTAGCCTGGCCCGAGCTCTCCGGATGCAGAAGATCCGCGCCCTGATGCTGATCGCGCCACTTCTGCTCTTTGTCCTTCTGACCTTCATTCTCCCGATTGCTGACATGCTGTTCCGATCGGTTGAGAATAAGATCGTCTCTGATACCCTTCCCAAGACCGTTGTTGCATTGAACGACTGGGACGCCAATTCGGGTCAGACCCCGGATGAGGCCATCTTTGCCGCTCTTGCTGCTGATCTTCAGGTCGCTGCTGCGGAAAAGACACACACCCGTGTTGGGTCACGTTTAAACTATGAGAACCCAGGCATTTCGTCGCTGTTCCGTAAGGCTGGCCGCAAGGTCAAGCGCTGGAACCTGGAAACTGATGGTCCGTTCAAGGAGCAGTTCGTCCAGATTGATGAAGACTGGGCTGATCCTGAGGTTTGGCGGACGATCCAGACCTACTCGGGAGCCTACACAAACGGTTACTTCCTCAACGCTGCCGATTTCCAGAAAGGTGCAGATGGAGCAGAAATGCGTCCGGAGACCGAGCGGATCTACGGTACACTATTCCTGCGCACGCTGATTATGTCGCTTGCTATTACCGTAAGCTGTATCGTTTTGGGCTACCCGGTCGCCTGGATCCTTGCAAACCTGCCGTCACGATCCGCGAATCTTCTGATGATCCTGGTATTGCTGCCATTCTGGACCTCACTGTTGGTGCGGACATCGGCATGGAAGGTCATGCTGCAACAGCAAGGTGTCATCAACGATACGCTGGTCTGGTTGGGTCTGGTCGCGGATGATGCGCGATTGGTTATGATCAACAACCAGTTCGGCACAATCGTGGCGATGACCCATATCCTGCTGCCGTTCATGATCCTGCCGATGTATTCTGTGATGCAGACGATTAATCCGACATATCTACGCGCGGCCAAATCGCTGGGCGCGACCAACTGGACAGCGTTTTGGCGGGTCTACTTCCCGCAGTCTGTACCGGGTATCGGTGCTGGTTCGATCCTCGTGTTCATCCTGTCGATTGGCTACTATATCACACCGGAACTGGTGGGTGGTACCAAGGGTGTATTCATCTCCAACCGGATCGCCTTCCACATCTCGCAATCTCTGAACTGGGGTCTTGCTGCTGCACTTGGCACCATCCTTCTGGTGGTCGTGCTCGCGCTCTACTGGGCCTATGACAAGATTGTCGGCATCGACAACGTGAAACTGGGATAAGACACATGGCTTTGACACCTGTTGAAAACCAAACTCCCGGTTTCGTGGCGCTTGTCGCTGCTGCTGCTGGGGCTTTCTTTGGACTGTTTGTTGGCACCGCACAGGGTTCTGGCCTGCTTGGCGTGCTGATTGGTGCCGTACTCATTGGCGGTCTTGGCTTTGTCTTGGCTGGCATGCGCGATCAGGAGCGGCTGATCCGCTGGATCCTGGCTGCGGCCTTCGCCGCGGCGGGTTATGTAATGGCTGGACTTCCGTCCGCCGTCATGGGGCTGCTGTTTGGCGCGTTTGTTGGCTGGTTCATTTTCTGGCTCTCGACCTCGCGTTATCGCGTGCATTTGGCGCCGTACCTCACGCCTGGTCAGGTGTTGTGGCACTATACGTTTCGGGTGATCTGTGGTGTTATCTTCATCTTTCTGATCACACCGATCCTGGTGGTGATGCCGCTGTCCTTCAATGCGCAGGACTTCTTCACCTTCACGCCCAAGATGCTGCAGTTTGATCCTGATGGCTATTCGCTGAAGCACTATCGTGACTTCTTCACGAATGCGGATTGGCAGCAGGCAATGTGGAACTCCATTAAGATTGCGCCGATGGCAACGATCTTGTCAGTGGGCTTTGGAACCTTGGCGGCCATCGGGCTCAGCCAGCCTCATGTGCCCTTTCGTCGTGCGATCATGGCGATCCTGATCTCGCCCATGATCGTGCCGCTGATCATCTCCGCAGCGGGCATGTATTTCTTCTACAGCCGTATCGGCCTTCAGGGGACATACTTTGGTGTGGTTCTGGCGCACGCAGCGCTGGGGATTCCGTTTGTGATCATCACGGTGACTGCAACGCTGGTGGGTTTTGACCGTTCACTGACGCGCGCTGCGGCGAATATGGGCGCTGGTCCTGTCACCACCTTCTTTCGGGTGCAGATGCCGCTGATCCTGCCCGGTGTTATCTCTGGTGGCCTCTTCGCCTTTATCACGTCTTTCGACGAGGTGGTTGTGGTGCTGTTTGTCGGCTCGGCCGGTCAGAAGACACTCCCTTGGCAGATGTTTATTGGCCTGCGTGAGCAGATTTCACCGACGATCCTGGCGGTTGCGACAATCCTTGTTGTCGTCTCGATCTGCCTGCTGACCGTGGTTGAAATGCTGCGCCGCCGATCAGAACGTTTGCGGGGCATGTCGCCAACTTAAGGGCACGAGATCCAACACGAGAATACAAAAAGGCCCCGGTGTGGAACCGGGGCCTTTTTCGTTTTCCTGAGCTGTGATCAGAGCAGTTCTATCGCCAGTGCGATGCCCTGACCGCCGCCGATGCACATAGTGATGAGGCCTTTGGAGCCGCCGGTGCGCTCCAATTCATAAAGTGTTTTCAGTGTGATAATCGCACCAGTCGCGCCTACGGGATGGCCCAATGCGATTGCGCCGCCATTCGGGTTCACCTTCGCAGGGTCGAGCCCCAGTTCCTTGTTCACGGCCAGTGCTTGCGCGGCAAACGCCTCGTTGGATTCGATGACGTCAAAATCGGAGGCAGACAGTCCGGTTTTCTTCAGAAGGTTCTGCACTGCGGGAACCGGGCCAATGCCCATGACTTCGGGGCGGACACCGGCATGCGCGTAGCCCAAAATGCGCGCTTTGGGTTTTAGTCCAGCCTTCTGCGCGGCATCGGCGGTGGCCATGACGATAGCGGCGGCGCCATCATTGATACCGCTGGCATTGCCGGCAGTGACGCGGCCATCTTTTTTGAACACGGGTTTCAGCCCGCTGAGGGTGTCAAGCGTGCTGGCCTTGGGGTGTTCATCGACGTCAAACGGAACCATGTCCCGCTTTACCTTCACCTCAATCGGGATGATCTGGCTCGCGAAGTATCCGGCCTCGATCGCCGCAGCAGCGCGGGTCTGGCTGGCGAGGGCAAATTCATCCATCTGTGCACGGGTGATATCATGTTCATCCGCGACATTCTCTGCGGTGACTCCCATATGGCCGGTGCCAAAGGGACAATTCAGCGCCCCCAGCATCATGTCCAATGCGCGGGCGTCACCCATTTTTTGACCCCAGCGGGCGCTTGGCACGATAAAGGGGCTGCGCGACATGTTTTCGGCACCACCGGTAAGGGCAAATTCCGCATCGCCCAGCATGAGGGACTGGATGCCGGAGACAATCGCCTGCGCGCCAGATCCACAAAGCCGGTTGACGTTCATCGCTGGCGTGCCGTTGGGGACGCCAGCCTGCATCGCCGCCACGCGGCTCAGGTACATGTCGCGGGGCTCGGTGTTGATCACATGGCCAAAGACCACATTGCCGATTTGTTCGGGGTCGATACCGGAACGTTCCATCGCGGCCTTGGACACAGTTGTCGCAAGGTCGATTGGGGGGGTGCCAGCCAGCGCACCGCCAAAAGTACCAATGGCGGTACGAGCGCCATCCAGGATCACGATATCAGTCATTGTCTCTCTCCTTCATAAGGTTGGCGGAAGTATGCACTTGCAGTATCAGCCTGTCTGCCGGGACGTGCCGTCACGGTATGGTGCAGGGAATGTGCCATGGTCCAGTGGTCGGACCGTTTGACAATTGCAATGTGAAAGCGCAGAAAATCCACCATGACGGAAAATGTAGACGATATCCTGACGCTTCTGCCTGCTCGGCTGAAAGCCGCGCGACGCGCCCAAGGGTTGAGCCTGGAAGCTGTGGCCAATCTGTCGGGTGTATCCCGTTCAATGGTCAGCCAGATTGAACGGGGTGAGAGCAGTCCCACCATTGCTACACTGTGGAATTTGACCCGCGCGTTGCAGGTCGATTTTGCGGGGTTGTTGGACAACAGCGAAAGCCGCGACCGAATCGAAGTGCTGCGCGATGATGATGTGCCGTCGATTGAGAATATGGGCGAGGGGTGTCTGATCCGAATTCTTTCTCCGCCCGAGGACGCCGGCGGACATGAGGTCTATGACATTCGGCTGAATTCTGGTGGTGCGCTGAACAGTCAACCGCACGGACGAGGCACGGTGGAACATTTGACCGTGCTTGAGGGGCAGGTGCTGCTGTCATCCGGCGATGCACGCGACAGTCTGATTGCAGGGGACACCGCCCGCTACGCCGCTGATGTGCCTCATGCGATCACTGCGAACGCTGGCGCGGCGCGGGTGTTTCTGATCGTAAAGAATGCGTGAGGGAGTGCAGGGGGGGTCCGTACCGCCTCGGTAAATCCATCTTTACGGATATTTTTCCGTTATTACGAAATCCCCTATTTCGGAAATTATTCCGCTATGGTAGATGATGACTTGTGCATACGAGGAGCCCTGCCATGACCACTGCCTTTTTGACCGATATCAGCAAGACACTGGCACAGATCGAAGCGGACGGTCTGTACAAGCGGGAGCGAATGATTACCTCCCCTCAGGGGGGCGAAATCACTGTTAACGACGGATCCGAAACCGGACGTGAGGTGATCAACCTCTGTGCCAACAACTATCTGGGATTGGCAGACCATCCCGATCTGATCGCTGCGGCCCGCAGCGTGATGGATGACAAGGGATTCGGTATGGCGTCTGTCCGCTTCATTTGTGGCACGCAGGACATCCACCGTGAGCTGGAAAGCCGTCTGGCAAAGTTCTTGGGTAAGGACGATGCGATCTTGTTTGCTGCCTGTTTTGACGCCAACGGCGGCTTGTTCGAACCACTTCTGGGACCCGAGGATGCGATTATTTCCGACAGTCTCAATCACGCGTCGATCATCGATGGCATTCGCCTGTGCAAAGCCAAGCGGTATCGGTACCTCAACAGTGACATGAGAGATCTGGAGGCCTGGTTGAAACAGGCCCGTGAGGATGGTGCGCGTCATATCATGATTGCGACGGATGGTGTGTTCTCCATGGATGGCTATCTGGCCAAACTGGATGAGATCCGTGCGTTGGCGGACAAATACGATGCCCTCGTTATGGTCGATGACTGTCATGCCACTGGTTTTATGGGGGCGACAGGCGCAGGCACGCCAGAACATTTTGGCGTCGATGTTGACATCGTTACAGGGACGTTGGGCAAAGCACTTGGGGGGGCTATCGGCGGTTATATTGCTGGGCCGCAGCCAGTGATTGACCTGCTGCGGCAGCGGGCGCGGCCCTATTTGTTCTCCAATTCGCTGCCGCCATCGATTGTTGCTGCGGGACTGGAGGCTATCCGTCTTGTTGAAGAGGGCAACGCCCTGCGTATGCAGCTGTTTGAAAATACGCGTTTCTGGCGTAACGGCTTGGAAAATATGGGCTTTGACCTGCTGCCAGGAGAGCATCCGATCGTGCCCGTCATGTTAGGTGAGGCGCAGTTAGCCCAAGATATGGCCGCGCGACTGTTTGACGAAGGCGTCTATGTTTCAGGTTTCTTCTTCCCGGTGGTGCCGCGCGGACAGGCGCGTATTCGTACGCAGATGAACGCCGCTCTGACAAAGAGCGATCTTGAACGCGCTCTGCAGGCCTTTGGCAAGGTGGGCAAAGAGCTGGGTGTGATTTCATGAGCGATCAGGACGCTCTTCTGGCAGGCTACGCGGCAGAGGCATTAGACCTTGCCCCACGGTTCGAGGCATTGTCCTCCAAGACTGTACTGGAACCTGTTCTCGATCACCTGCCAGCTGCCCCGGCTCGGATTGCGGACATCGGTGCCGGCAGTGGTCGTGATGCAGCTTGGTTCGCAAAGGCGGGCTATGATGTCACCGCAGTCGAGCCTGTGGATGAGTTTATCCAATACGGCCAGGCGCATCACCCAGCGACAATTACATGGGTGCAGGACCAACTGCCGTATCTGAGCAGGCTGACGACGACCAGAGAGCAATTCGATGTGGTTTTGGTCGGGTCAGTTTGGCATCATTTAGATGCTGAAATCAGCTCTGCTGCGCTGAGGGTCCTTGCGGGTCTGTTGCACCCGACCGGGATATTGGTGATCTCGCTCAAGGTGTTTTCGGAACATAATAGCAATGTTCTTGATCATCTGACTGTCCGCGGGCAGGCAGAGCAGGCTGGGCTGCATTTGCGCCGATTTTCCCGGCACACTTCGCATCAAGACCACAACAGGCTTGCCGGCAATATGTGGGACTGGATGGTGTTTGAGCGTATGGCACCGGAGGATGCAGGATGACCAAGATGATGAAGGCGCTGGAGAAAAGCCATCCGAAAGAAGGTCTGTGGATGGTTCAGGCGCCGGTTCCTGAGATCGGGCCGGATGAGGTGCTGATTAAGATCAACACCACAGGCATCTGTGGCACTGACATCCATATCTGGAACTGGGATGACTGGGCTGCGCATACGGTGCCCGTTCCGATGATCACAGGGCATGAGTTTGCAGGCGAGATTGTCGAAATCGGTCGCAATGTGAGCGAGTTGAATATTGGTCAGCGCTGTTCGGGTGAGGGTCATTTGATCAAGACGGATTCACGCCAGTCGCGCGCGGGTAAATTCCACCTTGATCCGGGCACGCGGGGGATCGGTGTCAATGAGCAGGGAGCTTTTGCCCAGTACCTGAAGCTGCCTGCTTTTAATGTCGTGCCCTTGCCGGATGATATCCCGGACGAAATCGGCGCTATTCTGGATCCTCTGGGCAACGCCGTGCATACCGCGCTTAGTTTTGATCTGTTGGGTGAGGACGTTTTGATCACTGGCGCGGGGCCGATTGGCATTATGGCCGCCGCCGTGGCGCGACATGCTGGCGCGCGTCATGTCGTGATCACCGACATCAACCCGGATCGGTTGGCACTGGCGAGCCATGTGGTGCCGACGCTGCGCACAGTGGATGTGACCCAAGAGGAGCTTCAGGGCGTTGTCCATGAGCTGGGCATGAAGCAGGGCTTTGATGTCGGATTGGAAATGTCCGGCAATCAGGCGGCATTGGACCAGATGGTCGAGGCATTGGTGATGGGCGGTAAGATTGCCTTGCTGGGCATACCGCCTGGAAAATCACCAGTAGACTGGAGCCGGATTGTGTTTAAGGCCATCACTCTTAAGGGGGTCTATGGTCGCGAGATGTTCGAGACCTGGTACAAGATGATCGCCATGCTGCAGAATGGGTTGGATGTCAGCCGGGTGATTACCCATCGGTTTGGCATTGACCAGTTTGCCGAAGGCTTTGCAGCGATGAAATCAGGGCGCAGTGGAAAGGTTGTTCTGGATTGGCGCTGACCTGCGCCGTTCAGAACAGAAGGGGGCGTTGCCCCCTCGCGCCAAGGGGTGCTTACCCCCAGGATATTTACCGTCAGAAGAAAACTTTAGGGCGCAAGGGTCTGTCGTCCGTCTGGTTCCAATACCCAGACAGAGGTGCCTTCAAATACAGCTGTGGTGAGCGGCTTGCCGTAGCCAGCGCCTGTATCAAGGTTTACGCGGTTGCCGTAGTGCTGTGCTCGATCCACTGGTGTGTGTCCATGTACGATGAGCTTGGGATGCGCTTTGGCATGTTGGTGGAAAGGTTGGCGGATCCAGACAAGATCGTTTTCGGTCTGTTGCGCCAGTGGGATACCGGGGCGAATGCCAGCGTGCACAAAGGCGTGATCATCTGTTTGGTGCATCGTTGCCAAGGACAGTAGAAAATTGACATGTTCCTCTGGTATCGCAGCTTTGGCTGCGGTGTGGACATCTTCCAGACGGGTGCGTTCAGGAAAGGTCACGCCATAGCTCTCCAGCGTTTCGATCCCACCGACCCGGTCGTGTAGCCAGTGGTATCCGACAAGCATATGCGGGTCGTGACGGGGCATGTCCTCTAGGAACCAGGCAAACATCCGGTCGTGATTGCCCATAAGCGTGATCCAGTTGCGGCCCTCAGCTTGCCCGGTGACGAGCAGGTCGATTACGCCACGGCTGTCTGGGCCGCGATCAACGAAGTCGCCTAAAAACACCACCTGCGCATCCGGGCCACCGTCCGATTCGATCTGAGTGAGCGCTAGCTCCAGTTTGTCGAGCTGGCCGTGAATGTCGCCGATGGCATAGATGGGTGCGGTCACGAGTGGGCTCCTGCTGTATTATTCAAAAGGATGAAACACGAAATGCGCCGCCCTTATGACGGGCGGCGCATCTGTTGACATTTCTGAGGGTTCAGGATCAGGCGACATCAAATTGCAGCGGCTTGATCTGGTTGAAGAATTCGGTTTCTGCCAGAGCTGCGCGCGCCGCCGCAGGAACCGGTTCATCAACGTAGAGAAGGGCAATCGCCTCGCCCCCGGCCGCTGACCGGCCCAGCGTGAAGTTGGCGATGTTGACGCCCATGTCGCCCAGTATGTGCCCCAGTGTACCGATGATGCCGGGGACATCTTCGTTGGTGGTGTAGAGCATATGCGCGCCAACCTCGGCGTCGATATTGATGCCCTTGATCTGGATGAAGCGTGGTTTGCCGTCGGAGAACACGGTTCCGGCCACCGAACGCTCGCGCTTGCTGGTGACCACCGTGACCTTGATATAACCGTCAAAGGTGCCGGACTTATCCTGATTGGTGGTGGAGATCTGAATGCCGCGTTCGCGGGCCACCACTGGTGCGGACACCATGTTCACGTCCGGGTTCAGCTTCTTCATGATGCCGGCCACAACAGAGCAGTTCAGCGCGGCGAGGTTCATCTCAGACGCGACCCCATCATAGAGAATATTGATTGCCTGAATGGGCTCATCCGTCATCTGCCCGATGAAGCCGCCGAGATGACCGGAGAGGGCAACCCATGGGCCCATGACGCGGGCTTCCTCAGCGGTCATAGAGGGCATGTTCAGCGCGTTCTCAACAGCGCCGTCCAGCAGATAGTTGGACATCTGTTCCGCGACCTGCAGGGCAACATTTTCCTGCGCCTCGCTGGTGGCGGCGCCCAGATGCGGGGTGCAGACCACGTTCGGCAGGCCAAACAATGGGTTGGTTTTGGCTGGTTCTTCGGAGAAGACATCAAAGGCCGCACCGGCGACATGGCCAGAGGTCAGCAACTCTGCCAGGGCGGCTTCATCTACCAGCCCGCCACGCGCACAGTTAATGATCCGCACGCCTTTCTTGGTCTTCTCCAGGTTTTCCTTGGACAGGATGTTCCGGGTCTGATCGGTCAGCGGTACATGCAAGGTGATGAAATCGGCCCGCGCGAGCAGCTCATCCAACTCTACCTTCTCCACGCCAATCTTGTCAGCCTTCTCTTGGCTGAGGAAGGGATCATAGGCGACGACTTTCATCTTCAGCCCACGCGCGCGATCACAGACGATGCCGCCAATATTGCCAGCCCCAATTACGCCAAGGGTTTTGTTGGTCAGCTCAACCCCCATGAATTTGGACTTCTCCCATTTCCCGGCATGGGTCGAGGCGGAGGCCTCAGGTATCTGTCGCGCGACAGCAAACATCATGGCGATGGCATGCTCGGCGGTGGTGATCATATTGCCAAAAGGCGTGTTCATCACGATCACGCCCTTCTGCGACGCGGCATCTTTGTCGATATTGTCCGTGCCGATACCGGCGCGGGCGATCACCTTGAGGTTGGTGGCGTTGTCGAGGATTTTCTGCGTGACTTTCGTCGCCGAGCGGATCGCAAGCCCGTCGTAGTCGCCGATGATTGCGGCCAGCTTGTCCTTGTCTTTGCCAAGGTCGGGCTGGAAATCAACGTCGATACCGCGGTCACGGAAAATCTGAACAGCGGCTTCGGACAGCTTGTCGGAAATGAGAACTTTGGGAGCCATGGGTTAGGTCCTTCATGCGGGGGCCGGTTGGGCCGAATGTCTGGAATAACGCCGCGCTAGGCGTCTGGGTATTTGGTGCCTGCCCGATGTGTTTTGTCGGGCAGGCGGCGTCTTGATCAGGCAGAGACCGACTGGGCTGCGATTTCGACCTCAAAGGTCCATTCGAGCCAGGGCAGCATTGCCTCAATATCCGAGGTCTCAACGGTGCCGCCGCACCAGATGCGCAAACCAGCCGGGGCGTCGCGATAGGCGCCGATGTCCAGAGCGATGTTCTCCGCTTCCAGCCGCTTGGCGATTGCCTTGGCAAAGGTAGCGCCATCCTGAATGCGCGGATCGGTAAACTTCAGGCAGACTGAGGTGTTTGACCGTGTCGCGGGATCTGTTGCCAGATTGGCAATCCAGGGGCGGTTGGCACAGAAGTTGAAGATCGCCTGAGCATTTGCGTTTGCGCGTCCCTTCAACCCATCCAGACCGCCAACAGACCGCGCCCAGTCCAGCGCCAGCAGGTAATCCTCAACCGCCAGCATGGAGGGGGTGTTGATCGTCGCCCCCTTGAAGATACCGTCGATCAGTTTGCCGCCTTTGGTCAGGCGGAAGATCTTCGGCAGGGGCCAGGCTGGGGTATAGCTCTCCAGCCGTTCGACCGCGCGCGGGGATAGGATAATCATGCCATGTGCGGCCTCACCACCCAGAACTTTCTGCCAGGAGAAGGTGGTCACATCCAGTTTGTCCCACGGCAGATCCTGCGCAAAGGCGGCAGAGGTCGCATCGCAGATGGTCAGCCCTGCACGATCTGCCGGGATCCAGTCGCCATTGGGAACCCGTACGCCGGAGGTGGTGCCGTTCCAGGTGAAGACCACATCATTGTTGAAATCGACAGAGGCCAGATCGACCAGCTCACCGTAATCGGCGGTCTTCACAACCGCGTCCAGTTTCAGCTGTTTGACAACATCTGTGATCCAGCCCGCGCCAAAGCTCTCCCAGGCCAGCATCTCCGCGCCGCGTGCGCCCAGCAGGTTCCACATCGCCATCTCAACGGCGCCGGTGTCCGAGGCAGGCACGATGCCAATGCGGTAATCCGCCGGTACGCCGAGGATCTCGCGCGTGCCTTCAATTGCGGCGAGCAGCTTGTCCTTGCCGATGGCAGCACGGTGACTGCGGCCCAAGGGCGCGCCTGCAAGTTTGGTCAGATCAAATGCGGGGGGTTTGGCACAGGGGCCAGAAGAAAAACGCGGATTACCCGGCCGCGTTGCCGGTTGTTCAATAGCCATTACTGCTATCCTTCCAGATAAGCGCCTCTCGTTGGGGAGAGGTGTCCCACAAACAGGGCTAGAGGCTGAATTCCCGCGCGGCAAGCTAAAAAACGACTGATACCGGCTATATCGGGATCAATCACGACCTATTCTGACGCCTTTCGGAAACAGATGACACTTGCGGCCGCAGACACGTCGCAGATGGGACGCACGCAGTGTAGTTTTGATGCCCGGATGGAATCGAGGGCTTGGCGATGGCGGGCGTGCGGGCGTATGACGGGCGCAACCCTGCCGAACGGAGCCTGCCGATGTTTGTTGCCACCCTGCTTTGCAATCCGGAAAACCCTTGCCTTGCGCCTGCGCTTGTCGACTCTCTGCGCAATGCCTGGGGTGGCGGGGACGCACAGTGGCTGGCACCCGATATTGCTGCAGAGTTCTCGTTGGAGCGGTTGCCGGACAACCAATGGGAGGTCTGGGCCGATCTGCAGGATCTTGGCGTTGATCTGGTGGTTCAGCCAGGGGAGGGGCGTCGCAAGAAGATGCTGCTGGCCGATATGGACAGCACCATGATCCAGCAGGAATGTATTGATGAGCTGGCCGAGGAGGCGGGTGTTGGCACGCGTGTGAAGGAGATCACCGCCCGTGCGATGAATGGTGAATTGGATTTCGACGGTGCCCTGCGGGAGCGCGTGGCGCTGCTGAAAGGGTTGCCTGTCGAAGTGATTGCTCAGGTTCTGGATCGTCGCATCACCTTGATGCCTGGTGGGTCCGCGCTGCTGGCTACGATGAAGGCTGACGGGGCCTATGCGGCGCTGGTGTCCGGTGGGTTCACCACCTTCACCTCACGGGTGGCAGAGCAGCTGGGATTCGATGAGAACCGTGCCAATACGTTGCTGGTCGCCGATGGTTTGCTCACTGGCGAGGTCGGTATGCCGATTCTGGGGCGCGCCGCCAAGGTTGAGGCGCTGGAACAGATCACCGCCCGTCTCGGGTTGAGCGAGGCGGATGTCATGGCGGTTGGTGACGGGGCCAATGATCTAGGCATGTTGGGCCGGGCAGGTGCAGGGGTTGCCTTGCACGCCAAACCATCCGTGGCCGCAGAATGTGATATCCGTATCAACCACGGCGACCTGACGGCACTGCTGTATATCCAAGGCTACGCCAAAACAGATTTCAAAGGCTGATTCTATGTTCGAAGTGGGATTTGATGTCCTGCTGCTTTTGATGGCAGCAGGGTTCGCGGCTGGGTTCATCGATGCGGTTGCGGGAGGCGGAGGATTGATCACAGTGCCCGTATTGTTGCTGGCGGGTGCCAATCCCATCACCGCTTTGGCGACCAACAAGATTCAAGGGTTGTTCGGAGCGGCCACCGCGGCGATCAGCTATTCCCGCGGCGGTCATGTCGACTTGCGGGCGCAGGCCGGATCAGCGTTGATCGCCGGCCTTGCCTCGATCTGCGGAGCGCTGCTGATATCTGTTTTGCCGACAACGTGGATCCGATGGATACTGCCGTTGCTGCTAATTGGGATTGCGGTATTCTTTGCCACCAAAAAGGGGTTGGATGACAGCGACCGGGCACGGCGTCTTTCGCCGACGCTGTTTGCAGTCACAATTGTGCCGCTCTGCGGGCTCTATGATGGCCTTCTGGGACCTGGGGCCGGTAGTTTCTACATGCTTGGTTTCGTGTCGTTGGCCGGTTTCGGCATTTTGCGGGCAACCGCACATACAAAGCTGCTGAACTTTGCATCTAACGCGGGGGCGCTGCTGGCCTTTGCTTTTGTCGCGACACCCTGGTGGGGCGTTGGATTGGCCATGGGCGCTGCGCAGATTGTTGGCGCAAGGGTCGGTGCCGGGTTGGCACAGAAACAGGGCGCACGGGTGATCAAACCGCTTCTGGTGCTGACCTCTGTCATTCTTGCCCTGCGTTTGCTGTGGGATATGGTCTAAGTTAGCTGAATTTATTTTATCATTTCACGATCTGTTGGGCAGATCTAAGGCTACATGGTAAAATTTAACCTATCCATTAATTAACCGATGTGTTATGTATGGGCATATGACACCCCTGCTGAAATCATTCTCCGCGCTGTCCGATGAAACCCGTATGGCCATTGTTGAGCAGTTGATGGAACATGGTGAATTGCCGGCGGGCGATCTGGTCCGTGGATCCGGGATTACTGCACCGGCTGTTTCGCGCCATCTGAAAGTTCTGCGAGAAGCCGGGCTGGTTGCGCAACGTGCGGATGGGACGCGGCGGCTATATTCGGCCCGTCCGCAAGGACTGCAACTGATTGCCGATTGGACTCTGTCGCGCCAGTCATTTTGGCAAAGCAGCCTGGACCGGTTGGAGGCCGCCCTGACGGAGGAATTGGAATGACCAATTTACGACTGGAACGCGACCTGCCGGTGACCCCGGAACGACTGTTTGAGTGGATCAGTCAGACCGACAAATTATTGCAATGGTGGGGCCCGGAAGGGATAACCGTTCCAGAATACACTCTTGATCTGCGCAAAGAAGGGCCTTGGTCCACGGTAATGATCAACGCCGATGGCGACAGGTATCATGTCTCGGGTGTGGTGACCCACGTGCGCCCGCCGCATTCCATTGGATTCACGTGGGGCTGGCATGACGACACGGGCGCGCGCGGTCACGAAAGCCATGTGACCTTTACCGTAGAGCCGCATGAGATCGGCGCGCGATTGGTGATTGATCACCGCGATCTGGACGGTGCCGATCAGGCGGCAAGGCATCAGAAAGGCTGGGAGTCCACCCTGCGCAAACTGACGTCCACCATTCACTGAATTTGTTGTTAACGAAGGCCCAAACGGGAGAGGAGTACCCCAATGCCACAGTTTATTTTTGCATATCACGGCGGCAAGACACCGGAGACACCGGAAGAGGGGGCTAAGGTCATGGATGCCTGGAAAACCTGGATGGGTGGCATGGGCGACGCGCTTGTCGTGCCAGGCAATCCGGTGGGAATGTCAAAGACAGTTCAGCATTCCGGCGTCGAAGATAATGGCGGTGCTAATCCGCTCTCCGGGTATTCCGTGGTTGAAGCGCTAGACATTGATGCAGCCTGTAAAATGGCAAATGGCTGCCCGATGGTGGCCAATGGTGATGGTTCGGTTGAAGTGGCCGAGATCATCGAAATGTAGGCAGCCCGCGGTACGAGCGCCAGATTTAACACCCCGGATACCGTAATAGCGCTGTCCGGGGTGTTTTACTTTTTATCAGAAAATCATTTCAGCGGAGGGCTGGATTGAACCACAGTCGATGCCACGACGATTGATCAGTGGTGCGTTGCGGTACTTCAATGTGGCAGGATGATCGGCATCCAGAACACCCAGCCCCACCAGGATGCTGGCGATGGCGCATTCGCTGGCGCGGGTGGCCCCATCCGTGATCTTGAGCGCGACGCCCAGTTTCTGCTCCGGCAGGATGGCGATGAAGACCGCTTCGGCCCCTGTTTTGATAGCAACCTTGCCACCCATAGCACGCATCAGATTGGTGCAGGCACGGGTTTCACCCGCAACCAGCTCGGGATGGGCCATCATCGCGCTTACCAACTGCTGTGCTGCATCCGCATCACGATCCGAGCGATCCACGGCTGAGGCAAACCATGCCATCGCGCGGGCCAAACCCATTACAGTGGTTGCAAAGTTCGGAGCAGAGCAACCGTCAATACCATATGCAGGGCTGGTTTCACCGGTCACTTGTTCAAATGCGCTGCGGCAGGCTTGCTGGACTGGGTGATCAATCTCGACATACTCAGGACCGGCGCCTAGGTGCTGGGACAATGTCAGAAAACCGGCGTGTTTGCCGGAGCAGTTGTTGTGCACCTGACAGGGGCTGGTGTCCGTTTTGATTAGCGCATTGCGAGCCGGAATATCATCCGGCAACTGCGGTCCGCAGCGAAAATCCTGATCGGACATCGACAGCTGATCAAGCCAGGCATTTACTCGGCTGGTATGAATTTCGGCGCCATTGTGAGAGGCGCAGGACAGCGCCAGCTGCTCGGAGGTCAGCCCATATTTTGCAGCAGCGCCGGAGGTGATCAGCGGTAGCGCCTGGATCATCTTGGCCGAACTACGCGGGTAGATCACAGCCGCTGGATCACCCCAGCTGCGTATGATTTCGCCCTTGGCGTTGCAAACAACAGCATGACCGTGGTGCAGGCTTTCCAGAAGCGGGCCACGCCAAACTTCGGTCATGGGTACGGGGTTGGTCATCACAAACGCCTTTCTTGTTGGCAATTTCCCGCCAAAACGGGCTTTCACCCGTGGCGATAGTTACGATAGTGTGTATGAGTACACAAGCGAGGGGATTGGGACCAGATGGCGAAGGCAACGCCGCATGTACCCTGGCTTATTTGAGGTAAAGACAGTCTTGGAGTTGGGACAAATGGCATCAAAACTCGTCCGCTGCATCGCGGGCCTGTGTCTGGCCGCAATGGCCACCAGCGCATCCGCACAGCAGGCGGAATCCGACAACCGTGTTGCGAGCAAAGTCGACTGGAGCGTCTTTCAAGGTGAAAGCCCTAAGGAATGCTGGGGTGTTTCAGCCCCCAAGGAGACCGTGAATACCCGCGATGGTCGGGTAAAGGCCGTGCGCCGTGGAAAAATTCAACTGTTTGTTTTTTATCGGCCAGAAACTGGTGACAAGGGCCAAGTGACCTTTACCGGCGGTTATCCGTTTGCACCTGGGTCCACCGTGAATCTGTCTGTTGGCGATAGCGAATTCGAACTTTTTACCGAGGGTGAATGGGCTTGGCCTGCGACCGCTGCCGATGACGCCAAGATTATCACCGCGATGAAGCGTGGCGCCAGTGCCGTTCTTACGGCCCGCTCAGCACGTGGCACGCAGACCAAAGATACGTTCTCGCTATTGGGCTTCACCGCTGCGGTTGAAGACGCGGAAAAACGCTGCAACTGAGGTCGTTCGGAAATCACTTCGCCAGCTCAATAAAAACGCTAACAGACCCCGGCTCGTGTCCGGGGTTTTTGTTTTTTGAACGGATCACGCAAAGCTCTGTTGAAGCGAGACTTAAGGACATACAAACCATGCGAACTTGTATGTTTTTAGCTCTTCTTGCCCTGCCGTCGCCAGCCCTCGCAGATCCGGCGATGGAGTGCAGTGAGATGGCCACTCAGGTAAAGGTGCGCACCTGTCTCGAAACGGATAAAACCCGTACTAACATGGCGCTGTCACGGGCGTTTGAATATGCGCGTGAATCCGCCGCTGATCTGGATGTATCGACTGGCCGATACAGCGCGGTGCCCGCTCTTGAGGTAGGGTAAGAATCCTGGGAGAGGTTTCGCAGTGATCACGCGATTTTGTCGGGGCGACCTTTGGTGGTGGTTCCGGGACCGGAATCGCAGTTCTGTCCTGTCGCATTAGCTTGATGCGGGATCGGGTCAACGCGCTGATGAAATACGCGCCAAAAGCGATTCGAAAGCTGAATCTACAGGATTCCTTTTGATCTTTGGCAAGAATCCTATATAGAGCTGCATCCACTCAAACAGACTGAGTCTTTTTGCCATGACCGCCAATGCGCCGATCACCCAAGACGTCCTGACCCTGCCCCGGAAGATGCCAGAGGGCGGCAAGATCAATCTTGTGGGACTGACCCGCGACCAGTTGCGCGAAGCATTGATTGCGCATGGTACGCCGGAAAAACAAGCCAAAATGCGGGTTGGACAAATCTGGCAGTGGATCTACCAATGGGGCAAGCGCGATTTTGCAGAGATGACTAATCTGGCAAAGCCGTATCGTGCCCAACTGGAAGAGCATTTTGACATTGCGATCCCGGAAGTCGTGAGCAAACAGGTTTCCACCGATGGCACACGTAAATACCTGGTGCGGATCGCCGGTGGGCATGAGGTCGAGGTGGTTTATATCCCCGAAGATGGGCGCGGCACGCTGTGTATCTCTTCTCAAGTGGGCTGTACACTGACCTGTTCCTTCTGTCACACGGGAACTCAAAAGCTGGTGCGCAATCTGACGGCTGCCGAAGTGGTCGGTCAGATTATGATGGCGCGTGATGATCTGAACGAATGGCCCGTGCCTGGTGCGCGCACGGATGAGACGCGCCTATTGTCGAACATCGTGCTGATGGGGATGGGGGAGCCGCTCTATAATTTTGAGAACGTGCGCGATGCGATGAAAATCGCGATGGACCCAGAGGGTATCAGCCTGTCCCGGCGTCGTATTACGTTGTCGACCTCGGGTGTGGTGCCGGAAATCGCCCGCACTGCCGAGGAAATCGGCTGCCTTCTGGCGGTGTCATTCCATGCCACCACCGACGAGGTGCGCGACAAATTGGTACCGATCAACAAGCGGTGGAATATCGAGGCACTTCTGGAATCGTTGCGTGCCTATCCGCGTTTGACCAACTCTGAGCGGATCACGTTTGAATATGTAATGCTGAACGGCGTCAATGACAGCGATGAGGACGCGCATCGTCTGGTCAAGCTGATCGACGGCATCCCTGCTAAAGTGAACCTCATCCCGTTCAACGAATGGCCAGGCTCACCCTACACACGGTCGTCGAACAATCGGATCCACGCTTTTGCCAATATCATCTACCGGGCGGGCTACGCATCGCCGATTCGCACGCCGCGTGGTGAAGATATTCTGGCGGCCTGTGGCCAGTTGAAATCGGCCACCGAGCGGGCGCGCAAGAGCCGTAAACAGATTGAGGCCGAGGCGGGGCTAAACCCCTGACCTCGACCTCTGGGCAGGTCCCCGGCTGCCTCAACTGAATATGAAATCCGATTCCGTCAGGGAGTCGGTGTACTTGGTCAGCTCCACCTCAAACCAAGTTGAATAAGTGATGGTGGTGGTGCCGTTTTCTTTGGTGATGTCCAGCTGGTTGATGTTGTCCAGCCACAGGGCGGACAAGTCGATCACATCAGCGCCACGGCCAAAGTCAGTGATTTTGTCGGTTTCATAAGCGTCCGCTTGGTCAAAAACGAAGCTGTCTGCGCCGGTGCCGCCTGTGAGCGTGTCGCTGCCATCACCGCCGACCAACGTATCGCGACCAATCCCGCCTATCAGGCGATCATTGCCGGATCCCCCGTGCAGAACATCGTGGCCACGGTTGCCATATAGAACATCGTTGTCGCTTCCACCGGAATAGGCATCTGTAGTGGTCCCACCACTTAGAACGTCGGCGCCATTGCCACCAAATAAGCGATCCTCTCCCAGCCCACCGATAATTGTGTCGCGACCGTCTGCTCCTCGCAGCGTATCATCGGCCTCGCGTCCCTGGACATGGTCATGGCCACCCTTGGCGTTGATCGTGGTGTTCTGATCTGTCCCTATCACTGTCTCAGAGGCGCCAGTGCTGCGGATGATGATCGGATCGCTGCCACCGCCGATGATCTCCCAGCCGTCAAAACTGTCACTGGTGCCGTACAGGTGCTGCATGGCTTGCACATCAAACGTCCCCAGTTCAGTCACGTAGGAAGGGTAGTGATTGTACGACATAACCGTGTTTTCGGCTGTGTCCGCGTGCGCTTCCAATGTGAGACCGCCATCGTGTGAGTGCTGGAGGCCGAGCGTGTGACCCAGTTCGTGCAAGATGGTGACATATCCATATGTCCCCTTGGTCATGATACCGGTGTCGACAGTCAGATCACTGCTGCCGGTGAACCCGTCCCCGGACATTGCGATATTGGCCCAACCACCCGCAGAGCTACCGGTGGAGCCAAAGGCGTTGATCATCGACCGACCTTCAATCTCGATAAAGCGGACGCCTGAAACTTGTTCGTATAGGGCGAGGCCTTCTCGAAACAGATCGCGCTGATCTGCGTCAAAAGACCAATACTCGGTCGCGCCAAATGGGTCGCTGATTGTCGGGTCAGCAAGGTTTCCTGTTTCGGTGAAGCTGTAGGTGATAACCGCTTGCGTACCCAATTCGGCCGGGGCGTTCCACCGAAAGTGGTCACCATCAAGATAGTACAACAGCGCTGAATAATCACTGACTCGAGGCATGCAACAACTCCACGTTGGGTTGTCGTCACTCTCGTCAACGAATGTGGCGTAGATTCGCCGAATTTGGGGATTTTTTTGATCTTCGTGCGCTGCCCCGTTGCGCTGCCAAGGCGGTTTCTATGGCTATTAGGGTGATACTGGACTTGCTGATACTCTCTGAAAGTTTATTTTTTTCAGCACCTTGACTGACGTTCGAGATGAATCATTTCTCGAATGAAAGTCATCCAACAGATAATGTCATTATTGCGAACAGATTTCACATTTGAAACAATTACCTGAAATTGAGAATGAGTTGAGGCATGTAAATTCTCCTCTCGGAGATCACAGCCACACCGGGGGCGCGGCAACTCTAGCGGTGTATGGGGAATTTGTCCGAGTTTGCCGTACCCTGATGGGAAAGAGCCTCGATAGCTTGCCCTGAAATTTCCTCAATCACGGTACATTTCTGCCATTTCAGCACAACAGTTTCCAAACTGTAGACAGTAAATGGAAGGGAAAGCGATCATGGCACGTCACACACCGGCCGCTGCGCCGATTGAAACCACCGTTCTGGATCTGGTGCGAGAAGAGCGCGGCAAGGCGTTAAGCCCGAGAGAATGGAAGTTTCGGCTGCGCGGCTACGGCTATGGGATTAAGGATATCGATGGCGCTCAGATCCTGACACGTCTGCCGCATGGCAATCCGCTGGGCGTTTTACCTCAGGAATTTGCCTGATCGTCTTTTGCGTTAGGCAACTTTGTAATTCGACGCGCTTCGGCCAAGTCCCCGCCACGCCCGAATGGGGTACGTGCCGGAGACAGTTGTGCGATCAGCCGTCGCGACCGGGCAGGCTATCGCGCGGCGGTGCAGGCTCCCAGTTGTCGATGATGTGGATCGCCTCCTCGGCGGTTTCAACGAAACGGAATAGATCAAGATCCTCTTCGGAAATTGTGCCTGCATCCGCAAGCGCATCCCAATTGATGATCTTCTCCCAGAAGTCCTGGCCAAACAGCAAGAACGGCACCCGTTCCATCCGGCCAGTCTGGATCAATGTCAGTGTCTCGAACATCTCATCCAAGGTGCCAAAGCCGCCAGGGAAAACGGTAATGGCACGGGCCCGCATTAGGAAATGCATTTTGCGGATCGCAAAGTAGTGAAAGTTGAAGCATAGCTCAGGCGTGACATATTCATTTGGTGCCTGTTCGTGTGGCAACACAATATTCAGTCCGACCGATGCGCCGCCCGCATCCACCGCACCGCGATTACCGGCTTCCATCACACCGGGACCGCCGCCGGTCACGATGACGTCTTTCTTGCCACCGGATTCCGTTGATTTCACGGTCATCAGCTTCGCAAATTTGCGCGCTTCATCGTAGAAATGCGACAGATCCCGCAACGTTTGCGTGCGGGCTTGGTCCTTGTTTGACGGAGCAGGAATACGCGCGCCGCCAAACATGACGATGGTGCTTTCGATACCATGTTCATCCAACATCAACTGCGGTTTAAGCAGCTCCAGCTGTAAACGCACGGGCCGCAGCTCCTCGCGGCAGAGAAAATCTTCATCCGCAAAGGCCAGTCGATATGCCGGAGATTCGGTCTGCGGTGTCGATGGCATGTGTTCTGCGCGATCCCTGTCAGAATGTGCATCACGGAATCGGCTGTGGCGATCATCATTCATTGCAAACCTGCTGTGCTATTGCTGAAAAAATACGGACTTTCAGTTCTATCGCTTTGCCAGTCTGGGCACCAGCCCGGATGAGGAACGACGACGCGAAGGTGATTGAGTTTGAACCCGGATTCGGAAACACGAGGGCTTGCGCCCGTCAGAGCAGGGCTTACGGTCAGCATGCCGACGGCACGAAGGGACTGTACATGCATTGGACACAAGACATTAGCACCGCTGAAACGCGGATCCGACCGTATATTCAACGGACACCTGTGATTGAGACCACCAGCTTTGGTTTTGAGCATCCAATCACATTGAAGCTAGAGCATATGCAACACACGGGCAGCTTCAAGGCGCGCGGCGCGTTCAATACATTGCTTGGCGGATCGGTGCCTGACGCCGGGCTTGTTGCGGCCTCTGGCGGGAACCACGGCGCGGCGGTCGCCTATGCCGCACAACGTCTCGGGTTCCGCGCCCGCGTATACGTTCCGGAAATAGCGGGTCCTGCCAAGATCGCGCTGATCCGCGCCTGCGGAGCTGACTTGGAGGTGGTGTCAGGTGCCTACGCCAACGCCTTGGAAAAGGCGCGGGCATACGAAAACGAAACAGGAGCTATGCAAGTGCATGCCTATGATGCGCCGGCGACAATCATTGGGCAGGGAACCTGTTTTGCCGAATGGGATGCGCAGGGGCTGGAGGCTGACACTGTTTTAATTGCTGTCGGTGGCGGTGGTCTGATTGCTGGTGCGATGGCCTGGTACGGCGGATCCAAAAAGATTGTCGCAATCGAGCCCGAGACCAGTTCGGCTTTGCATGCCGCACTGAATGCAGGCGCGCCGGTGGATGTTGAAGTGTCGGGCGTTGCAGCCAATGCACTGGGCGCGCGCCGGATTGGTGCGATCTGCTATCAGTTGGCGCAAGCGCAGTCGGATATGGTGATGTCTTTGACTGTGCCAGATGATGCCATCACCCATGCGCAACAGCGACTGTGGCAAGAGCGCCGATTGCTGGTCGAACCGGCGGGAGCAACGGCGCTGGCGGCGCTGACAAGCGGAGCCTATCAGCCCGCTGTTGGCGAACGCGTTGCTGTGCTGCTCTGTGGTGGCAATATCGCCCCGGATCCGTTGGAGGTGCCACATGCGGTTGTATAACCATCAGTCGCCCTTGTGTGCTGAACATCGATGTCGGGGAGGTAAGTTATGAACGCCACAATCTCGGACCGTATCTATCATGCGCTAAGCGAACGGATTGTCATAGGTGCTTTAGCCGCGGGTGAAAAACTGCGTCAAGATCACATTGCGCGTGAGTTCAAGGCCAGCCACGTGCCTGTACGCGAAGCTCTGTTGCGATTGGAGGCCCATGGTCTGGCGCAATCGATTCCGCGGCGCGGCATGCGCGTCACCGCGCTTGATCCATCAGAAATTCGCGAAGTCATCGAAATGCGTGTTTCACTAGAGCTATTGGCGTTGCAGAATGCTTTTGTGCATCTTGGCCCCGACGAATTGGCTGCGGCCGATGCAGCACGGTTGGCCTGCGATGCTGCGACGGATATGGCGGATTGGGAGCAGAAGAACCGCGCCTTTCATAGGGTGATCCTGTCACCCTGTGGAATGCCACGGCTGCTAGCGACGATTGATGATCTGCATATTGCGTCGGCGCGACATCTTTTTGCCAATTGGCAACACCGCTGGAATCAACGGATTGATACCGACCATGCATTGATTGTGCAGGCGATGCGCCGACGTGACGTGACCACTGCCTGCGATATTCTGCGCCGTCATTTGCGCCGGGTTCGCTAAAGCCAGTTTCGGAGCGTATCAATTGGCCGCTGTGAGTGGGAATATTGACGCAATCTGCACATGACCCCGGTGTGAAATGCGGTTATGTATCGGCCAAACCAACATCACGCCGGAGAGACCGCTCATGTCCAACGCCCAGCTGGAAACCGCAATCGAAGCCGCCTGGGAGGCCCGTGAGACTATCACACCTACCACAAAAGGAGAAACCCGCGAGGCTATCGAGGCCACACTAAACGCATTGGACAGCGGGTCGCTGCGCGTTGCGGAAAAAATGAACAACGGTGATTGGCACGTAAACCAATGGGCCAAAAAAGCTGTATTATTAGGCTTTCGTATCAAGGACATGGAAATGCAATCCGGCGGCCCGCAGGGCAGCAGTTGGTGGGACAAGGTAGACAGCAAGTTCACCGGTTGGACGGATACGAACTGGAAACAGGCAGGATTTCGTGCGGTGCCGAACTGTGTCGTCCGCAAATCGGCCTATATTGCACCGGGAGTGGTTTTGATGCCGTCGTTCGTGAACCTGGGCGCTTTTGTCGACGAGGGCACTATGGTTGATACATGGGCCACAGTTGGCTCCTGCGCCCAGATTGGTAAAAACGTGCATCTGTCGGGTGGCGTCGGTATTGGCGGTGTTCTGGAACCGATGCAGGCAGGCCCAACGATCATCGAAGACAATTGCTTTATCGGGGCCCGCTCCGAAGTTGTTGAAGGCTGCATCGTCCGTGAAGGCGCCGTCCTTGGTATGGGGGTCTATATCGGTCAGTCCACCAAGATCGTCGATCGCGAAACCGGTGAAGTGATGTACGGTGAAGTTCCGCCGTATTCGGTGGTGGTTTCGGGTTCGATGCCGTCGAAGAACGGTATCAACCTTTATTGCGCTGTGATCGTGAAGCGCGTCGATGAAAAAACCCGTTCAAAGACAGGCATTAACGAGCTGCTGCGCGACTGATTTCTCAGGAAAAATCCAATATTGGAACGCGCCCTTCTCAAAATGGGGCGCGTTTTTTCTTTCGACTGGGGCTTTACCCCAGACCCCAGAGTATTTTCTGGAAAGATGACAGGGGTCTACATGTCACCTTTCTCCAAGTACTCCGGGGTGAGGCCCTATGGCCGAGGGGCAGAGCCCCTTTGACCTCAGAGGATGCCGGGCAGGTTCAGCCCATGCTCGCGCGCGCAATCCTTGGCGATATCGTATCCTGCATCCGCGTGGCGCATCACACCCGTCGCTGGATCGTTCCATAATACGCGACCAATGCGGCGGTCTGCGTCTTCGCTGCCGTCGCAGCAGATCACCACGCCGGAATGCTGCGAAAAGCCCATGCCGACACCGCCGCCATGGTGCAGCGACACCCAGGTGGCACCCGATGCGGTATTCAGAAGCGCATTCAGCAGTGGCCAGTCGGAAACCGCATCGGAACCGTCCATCATCGCCTCAGTCTCGCGGTTGGGCGACGCCACCGAGCCGCTATCCAGATGGTCACGCCCAATCACCACCGGTGCCGACAGCTCACCCGTGCGGACCATTTCGTTGAACGCCAGCCCCGCCTTGTGGCGGTCGCCCAGACCAATCCAGCAGATCCGCGCTGGCAGGCCCTGGAAGGCAATGCGTTCCTGCGCCATGTCCAGCCAGCGGTGCAGGCCTTCGTTTTCAGGGAACAGCTCTTTCATCTTGGCGTCGGTCTTGCGGATATCCTCAGGGTCACCCGAAAGTGCTGCCCAGCGGAACGGGCCGATGCCGCGGCAGAACAGCGGGCGGATATAGGCGGGCACAAATCCGGGGAAGTCAAAGGCGTTCTCCAGCCCCTCCTCCAGCGCCATCTGGCGGATGTTGTTGCCGTAATCCACCGTGGGCACACCCATCGCGTGGAAATCGCACATCGCCTTCACTTGCACCTTCATCGAGGCGCGGGCGGCTTTCTCAACCGCTTTCTTGTCGCTCTCGCGGCGTTCCTTCCACTCACCCATGGTCCAGCCCAGCGGCAGGTAGCCGTTGACCGGATCATGCGCCGAGGTCTGGTCGGTCACGATATCGGGGCGGATGCCGCCTGCTTCCGCACGCTTCACCAGCTCCGGGAAAATCTCAGCCGCATTGCCCAGAAGGCCCACGGATTTCGCCTCGCCCGCGGCGGTCCAGCGCGCGATCATCTCCAGCGCTTCGTCCAGGGTTTCGGCCTTTTCATCCAGGTATTTGGTGCGCAGGCGGAAGTCGATGCTGTCGGGGTTGCACTCCACCGCCAGGCAGGATGCCCCGGCAAAGACAGCCGCCAAAGGCTGCGCGCCGCCCATGCCGCCCAAGCCACCGGTCAGGATCCACTTGCCCTTAAGGCTGCCGCCAAAATGCTGGCGGCCGGCTTCGGCAAAGGTCTCATAGGTGCCCTGCACGATGCCCTGCGTGCCGATGTAGATCCAGGACCCTGCGGTCATCTGGCCGTACATCATCAGGCCCTTCTTATCGAGCTCGTTGAAATGATCCCAATTGGCCCAATGCGGCACCAGATTGGAGTTGGCGATCAGCACCCGCGGCGCGTCCTTGTGGGTCTGGAACACGCCGACCGGCTTGCCCGACTGCACCATCAAGGTCTGGTCTTCCTCCAGGTTTTTCAGGGTCTCGACGATCAGGTCGAAATCCTGCCAGGTGCGCGCGGCGCGACCGATGCCGCCATAAACCACCAGCTCATGCGGGTTTTCGGCCACATCGGGATGCAGGTTGTTCATCATCATCCGCATCGGCGCCTCGGTCATCCAGGATTTGGCGGTGATTTCCGGGCCCGTGGGCGGGAAGATGTCGCGGGTGTTCTTGCGGGGATCGCTCATGCCGAGGGCCTCCAGTTTTTGAGATCTGTCAGAATTTTGGCGAGATGGGCGCGCAAAACGTCCGCGCGTTCGGGCAGATAGGTCCAGGGCGGGCTTTCCTGGCAGTAGGTGGCCTGCGCCAGCTCCATCTGGATGGCGTGCAGACCATCTGCGGGCCACCCGTAATGGCGGGTGCTCCAGCCGCCCTTGAAACGCCCGTTGAGAGTGGAGGTGTAGCCCTCCGCCGCTTCGCAATGGGCCACGGTCAGCGCCTCGATTTCGGGGTCGCAAGTCGTGCCCATGTTGGTGCCGGTGTTGAAATCCGGCAATCGGCCCTCGAACAGAAAAGGAATATCGCCGCGGATCGAGTGGCAATCATAGAGAATCGCAAAGCCGTGGACCGCCTTCACCCGCTCCAGCTCTGCCGCCAGTGCCGCGTGATAGGGCGCATGATAAGCATCGCGGCGGCGGGCGGTTTCCGCCTCGTCCGGTTCTTGCCCCTCGCGCCAGATCGGCAACCCGTCAAAATCCGTGAGCGGTACCAAAGTGGTGGTGTTTTGCCCGGGATAGAGACTGATACCACCCGGATCGCGGTTCACGTCGATCACATAGCGGTGGATGGGGGTGCGAACGGTTGTCACCTCCTCCACCAGCCCGGCATAGAGGTCGTGGATATGCCAGTCGGTGTCGGCCAGCGCCCTGCCCGTCTCGTTCAGGCAGTCCCAGACCTCCGGCGGCACATCGGTGCCGGTGTGGGGCAAGCCCAGCACCAGCGGCGAGGCGCCTTGGGTCACCTCGATCATGCCGTCACCTTCACGCCTGCGGCATCCGCCACGCGGCCCGCGCGCACCATCGCGCTTGCTTCTTCGATGTCCGGTGCCAGATAGCGGTCCTCGGCCAGCGCCGGGATGTCTTTGCGCAGCATCGCCAGAACGTCCTGCAGGCGCGCTGAGGTCTTGAGCGGTGCCCGCGCCTCCACCCCTTGCGCGGCGCAGAGCATTTCGACGCCCAGGATCACCGACAGGTTGGCGTTCATCCGTCCCAGCCGCAGCGCGCCGTGGGCAGCCATCGACACGTGGTCCTCCTGGTTGGCGGAGGTCGGCGTCGAGTCGGTCACGCAGGGGTTGGCCAGATGCTTGTTTTCACTCATCAATGCCGCTGTGGTCACCTCGGCAATCATGAAGCCCGAGTTCAGCCCCGGATCCGGTGTCAGGAAGGGCGGCAGGTCGTGGCTGAGGGTCGGATCCACCATCAAGGCCACCCGGCGCTGCGCGATTGCACCGATCTCGGCCACGGCCAGCGCGATCTGATCGGCGGCAAAGCCGACGTATTCCGCATGGAAGTTGCCGCCCGAGACGATGCGCCCCTCATTCACCAGCACCAAGGGGTTGTCGGTGACGGCGTTGGCCTCGATCTCCAGCGTTTTCGCAGCCATCCGCAGCACGTCCAATGCCGCACCGACCACCTGCGGCTGGCAGCGGATGCAATAGGGATCCTGCACCCGCGTATCGTCCTCGCGGTGGCTTTCGCGGATTTCAGACCCGTCCATGATGCCGCGCATCTCGCGCGCCACGTCGATCTGGCCGGCATGACCGCGCAAGGCATGGATATCGGCAATCAACGGCGCGGTGGAGCCCATGATGGCATCCGTGGAAAGCGAAGCAATGGTCATCGAGGCCTCGGCCATGCGCCAAGCATCAAACAGTCCGGCCAATGCGCAGGCGGTCGAGAATTGCGTGCCGTTGATCAGCCCCAGACCTTCCTTGGGTCCCAGAACAATAGGCGCTAATCCAGCCCTTTTCAGGGCTTCTGCGCTGGGCATGCGGGCGCCGTCAAACATGGCCTCTCCTGCCCCGATCATCGCCGCCGCCATGTGCGCCAGCGGCGCCAGATCGCCCGATGCGCCCACGGATCCCTGCGAGGGGATCACCGGCACCACGCCGCGCTCCAACATCTGCTCGATCTGCTCAATCACCAGCCAGCGCACGCCCGACGCACCCCGGCCCATCGACAGCAGTTTCAGCGTCATCATCAGCCGTGTCTTGTCTTCTGGCAGGGGCTCGCCCACGCCGCAGCAATGGCTGAGGATCAGGTTACGTTGCAGGGTGGCGGTGTCCTTTGGCGCAATCTTGGTCGAGGCCAGTTTGCCGAACCCGGTGTTGATGCCATAGACAGCGTCCTCGCCTGCGGCGGCATCCGCCACCAACTGTGCGGCGGCCTCCACCGGTTCGCGGGCCGAGGCGTCCAGCTTGGCCGGGGTCAGGTTGCGGTAGATATCTTCCAGCGTGGACAGAGTCACCGTGCCCGGAACCATCTGAATCATCTCGGTCATTGTTTGCCCTCGTAGATATGGGTGTAAAGCGGGTTGAAGCCGATGCGGTAGGCAAGCTCGGCAGGGGTTTCCACGTCCCAGACCGCCAGATCGGCGCGCATACCCGCAGCGATTTTGCCGCGATCCGTCAGCCCCAACGCGCGGGCCGCGTTGCAAGTGACGCCTGCCAGTGCCTCCTCCGGCGTCATCCGGAACAGGGTGCAACCCATGTTCATGGCCAGCAGCAGGGAGGTCAGCGGCGAGGAACCGGGGTTGCAATCGGTCGCCAGCGCCATCGGCACGCCATGGCGGCGGAAATGCTCAATCGGGGGCGCTTGGGTTTCGCGAATGGTATAGAAGGCACCGGGCAGGATCACCGCGACAGAACCAGATGCAGCCATCGCTTTGGCGTCGTCCTCGGTGGCGTATTCCACATGATCGACCGACAACGCACCGTAGTGCGCCGCCAGCGCGGTGCCGCCCTGATGGCTCAGCTGTTCGGCGTGCAGTTTCACCGGCAAGCCCAGCTCCCGCGCGACCTTGAACACCCGTTCGATCTGGGCAGGCGCAAAGGCGATATTCTCGCAGAAACCGTCGACCGCATCCACCAGGCCCTCCGCATGGGCGGCGCGCAGGGTGGGAATGCAGACTGTGTCGATATAGGCATCGTCCCGGGTCTTGTACTCGGCAGGTGTGGCATGGGCGCCAAGGAAAGTGGTTTTCACCGTGATCGGGCGCAACTCGCCCAGCCGACGGGCGGCGCGCAGCATGTTGAGTTCAGTCTCGCGGTCCAACCCGTAGCCGGATTTTATCTCTACGGTGCTTATTCCTTCGGCCAACAGAGCATCGAGCCGGGGCAGGGCGCTTTGGACCAGGTCCTCTGGCGTAGCAGCGCGCGTGGCTTTGACTGTGGACACAATCCCGCCGCCTGCGCGCGCAACGTCTTCGTAGCTGGCTCCATTAAGGCGCATTTCAAATTCTAGCGCTCGATCCCCACCGTGGACAATATGAGTGTGACAATCGATCAGCGCGGGCGTGATCAGGCGACCATTCAACGATTTGCGCGCGCAGTTCGTATAGCGGGTGGGCAAGTCGGACATTGGACCAACCCAGTCTACCAACCCGTTGCAGATGGCAACCGCACCCTCATTGATCTGCCCATATGGAGTGTCGTTGCCGTTCATTGTGGCCAGCTTTGCATTGCAGATCAGATACGGATCAGTATCGCCCATGATGTCCTCACATAAAGAGCTTGATGGTAATAATGTATGCATCTAATATTTTTATGTCTATACATAATAAGGCCAGGTGCAGACAATTTTTGCACGTCATGCGCACATGCCGCAGGGTTGGGTTGCGGATCTCCGCCTGACGGTTGAAGAGGGGCAGATTACCGACATGCGGCCTGACGCTGTCACCCAACCGAAAGATCATCATGTCGATGTGCTGGTGCCGGCGTTGGCCAATCTGCATTCGCACAGTTTCCAGCGCGCTATGGCAGGGATGACCGAAACCCGTGTGTCTGGGCGCGACAGTTTCTGGTCCTGGCGCAAGCTGATGTATCAATTTGTCGATCATCTGACGCCAGAACAATACGAGGCGATTACCGCACTGGTCTTCATGGAGATGCTGGAGGCTGGATACGCCTCTGTTAGGGAATTCCACTATGTGCATCACCAGCCTGGTGGGCAGCCCTATGAGGTGCTGGGCGAACTGAGCCACCGGGTGTTCGCAGCCGCAGCGGAAACCGGCATCGGTCTGACGTATCTGCCGTTGCTCTATAGCTATGGCGGGGCTGGTCAGGTGACGCTGATTGGTGTCTGATCCACGCCACCCATATGACGGAACGTGAACCCCGTGATCTGGTGGAGAGCGGAGCCATCGCAGGTCTTTGCCCGATCACCGAATCCAATCTTGGTGGTGGTCCTTTCAACGGGGCATCATATCTGGGTCACGGAGGCCGCTTTGGCGTTGGGTCCGATTCGAATGTTCGAGTCTCTCTGCGGAGAGCTGCGTACGCTGGAATACTCCCAGCGGCTCCGTGATCTGGCGCGCAATGTGATGGTGCCGGGCGAGGGGTCTGTTGGCGTTTAACAGCGATACACCCAGCCTCTGCGCATTGCGGCCAGACCAGCTATTGGACGGTTTGTGTTTTGCAGCTAATGGTTCTGCAGTCAGTGATGTCTGGTCGGCAGGCCGCCATGTTGTCACTGCAGGACGTCATCTACAACGCAATCAGATCATTTCGCGCTACAAGTCCGCGGTTGCCGCCCTGTTGAGTGCGCTTTAACAAGATCATCATCATCATCATCATCATCATCACCGGCGGTGAGAATTTGTCCTCTGCCGCTGCGTGCTTGTCTCTAAGGGCGGACGACTAACGTGACAGATCGGCAAAAAATCAGCTTTCAAGATGTGCGTGACGAGGTTCTTGAACGTATCCACAACCGTGTCTGGGGCCAGGGCGATCTGTTGCCGACAGAGCAAGATCTGTCTGAGGAATTCGGGTGTGCCCGTGCCACTGTGAACCGCGCCCTGCGTGAATTGGCAGAGCGTGGCATCATCGACCGTAAACGCAAGAGTGGCACGCGAGTGGCATTGTCACCCGTGAAACAAGCCAAGCTTGAGATCACGTTAACCCGTCAGTTGATCGAGGATCGAAACGCCACATATCGCTATGCTTTGGTGCGCTGCCATCAGGTATCAGCGCCGGGTTGGTTGGCCTCGCAGGTGGGGCTGACACCGTGCGCGCCGGTTCTACATGTGCAGGCCATGCACTATGGCAACAACCAGCCGTTTCAGTTCGAGGATCGCTGGATCAATATCTCTGCCGTTCCCAAGGTGACAGACGCCGACTTCAGCGCCGTTGGGCCCAATGAATGGCTTCTGGCCGAAGTGCCGTTTTCTACCGCGGAGCTTAGCTTTGGCGCTATTTCTGCGGATGAAGATCTGGCCGAGTATCTAAGCTGTGCGGTTGGTGCGCCCCTGTTTCAGATGGAGCGCACGACCTGGTTTCAGGCTCAACCAGTTACATTTGTACGGATGAGCTTTCATCCCGGTTATCAGATGCGCAGCCGTTACTGAAACAGCGGGCCGAGCAGCTTTTGTACGTGACCAGAGCTCTCTAGCGTCTGTTCGCCAGGATGATAGATCTTACTTTCGAGGCCGTCACGGCAGATGAGTTGGTGCTGATCAAACAGAAAATGCACATCGGGCCCAGTGGCCATAAGGGAAACAAATAAATAAGCTGGGGATGATAAGCGTTGATCAGCCTGAATGGTATTCAGACGCTTGAAATCTTATCGGCGTAAATGATTCGCAGAGTTATGTCTGCCATTTCAGTGTGACATGCGGACGCTTCACAGAGCTGGGAATTGGCCTCTCGTATTGACCAGACCCATGCGGCAGAGATATGGCGGCGCCATGGAAAAAAAGAAAATCTCCCGTCAGCAGGTTTACACGCTTGTGGTTCAGATCGGTCGCAAGGATGGCGATGGCTTGCCAGTGGGTGCAACCGGAGCAGCATTGATGATCTATGCCTCCGGTGTGGACGAGGCCGAGGCTGTGCGCGAAACCGTTGCGATTCTGAAGCAGGCAGACACCGCGCCGTTGGATGTGACCGGATATGGAACATTGGCTGACCGCGAAGCTGAAGATCATGATATTTCAGAGGAGGAGCGTGCATTGATGCAACGCGCCTTGGATGAAAACTCGGTGATCGTTGCGCAAATGACCCCGTTTTTTGAAGACGGTCCGCCAACACTACACTAGTCAGAACGGGTCTTTGGCAAGGGCACCTGCGAGACCGCTTTGGTAGTGTCAGTGGCCGTGGTGACCGTACAGTGGGTCGGATCAGGGGGCTTTGCCGAACCATTTGCGATAGATGTCGTCGTATTCACCGTTTTCACGCATAGCAAGCAGGGCGCGATTTATCTCTTCCAGATGCGGCGACCTATCGGGCAGCAACAACCCATAGTCCTCGCGCAGGAATACCTGACCGACCGCGCGGCCGTACACGCGCCCCTCGTCCTCCATATAGTGATCAAGGACTGGCGCATCAAAAACCACGACGCGGCTTTTGCCGTCTTCGAAATCGGCGAGCAGATCCGCCAGATCCGAATAGCCACTATAGCCTATGTCACGTCGGTCAAGGAAACGCGCAGCGGTCGAATCCGCCAGCGTCCCGACGTCTTTGTCATAGAGATCGTTGACAGAATTGATCGACCCGCTGATCGCTTCCACGGTCATTACGGCGGTGATCTTGGCCACGAAAAGCGACACAACGAACAGTGAGGACACCACCAGAACCACGCCAAAGATCCTACCGATCGGCGTGCGAGGTACCCGCTCCTCAAATCCGCCATTGACCACGAGGTTCAGCGCCCACCAGAAGGATGGGAACCAGGCCTCCTTGAGCGGGCGATCAAAATAGGGCTGCGCGCGGCGTTCCAGCCCCCACATCATCATCCCACCCCCCATAAGCAGTACGACCGCGATGGCGATGGCGATCATTAGATCAGCAGAGAACAGCACCCGGAACAGCGAGGGCGTGCGGACGTCAGCCGCGGCCACCATAATGCGCAGGCCGCTTTCGAATATGGGATGGCTGAAATCCATATCCGTTTCGCGCGCTGCAGTTATGGAAATATTGGCGGCCGCCATGTCAACACGGCCGTCTTTCACCATATCCAGCATTTCGCCAAAGGTCTCAGCGCGCACCAGCTGATAGGTCCAGCCTAGCCGATCCGTCAGGCTGCGCACCAAATCAATGGAAAACCCTGTATCCCGATCCCCTTCCATCATCGAAAATGGCGGGCGGGTGACAGTGCTGACAGTCAGGGTTTCAGCCGTCGCGGCGAGGCCCCACAGCAGGTAGATCAAGGCAAGAGGGGCAATAAGACGGCGCAAGTGAACGATAAGACCCTAAGAGACATCACTCGTTTGGTCCTTAGAATGTCCTAAAGATTCAGGCAAGTGTCGCGGTCAGGCGATCCGTCGTTCTGCCAGTACTGCGACATCAAAGCTGCGCAGCAGCGGAGCTGAATCGGGCACATGTTCAGGCAGGCAGCTGCGATCCAGATATGCAAAAGCACTGGCAGCCAAACCGTCGCGATCCCGGCGCAACCGGCCCAGATTCAAGCTTTCAACTGCGGTACCTTCGGCCAGAAAGCGTTGATGGCGTGGTAGAATAAGCTGCGCAAGACTGGTTAGCGGGGTTGCTTCACCAGAGGTGGTGTTGCGTCTTTCGAGCGTATGGTCTGTGACCATGGCCGTGCCCTGTAGGGCAGCGGCCGTCAGCCGTACGTCAGGGCGGCCAAAAAGATACTCAACATCTGCTCCCGAAACCACCAGCCGCTGATGTGGCGCGACCACCAGGTCCCCTGTCAGGCCGAAGTAAGGCGCGCGCAGGCGCAGCAGTTTATCGTGTCCGAGTGGGGGAACCCGTCGGCTTATGCAGTGCAGAATAGGAACCGAGTCGCCTTCGGGCGTCAGAACAAGATCGCCGCGCTTCAGAGCACTCAGCGGTCGTGTGCCTTCGGGTGTGGCGATGCGGGCCTCTGGTGCAAGACCGCATAGCGGCGCGAGCGGCTCGATCTGGGTGCTGAAGCTGGCTGAAAGCAGCCCGCTTGCCCTGCCAGCAGCGGGCAGATTCGCCAACAGTGCAACAGCGTCTTCGAACTGCAACGGGGGCGGTGATGATATATCTGCGGTCGTGATTGCCGCACCAGCAGAGGAGATCATCGCAAGGCGCCCCCAGCGCGCGGGACTATCCCAGGCGTAAACCAGCCGCGCGGCACCGCCGCTGATCGGGACTGGGTGGGGGGCTGTTATGGATTGGTGGATGTGACACCCAGGTTGGCAAAGCGTCAGGGTAACTGTTCGGTCCGCACTGCGATCCAGTCTTAGGGTCAGGGGCCAATTGCAGCGGTTATCACGGCCTCGCGTCAATTCCAGCAAAGGGCCGCCGCCAGTCTTTGCTTCGTCTAGCAGAAGATCCACGCACAGGCTGCCCTGCGTAAGCAGCATCCCGGCGGAATAGCCGTCAGGATGGTCGCCCACAGGCATTGCCATAGCAATACCATTCTGTTCCGGACTGCGGGTGGCCAGCCATGTCATTGGATCAACGATTCCCGAGGGCAGAGCATAGCAGCTGTGCCTCATAGCTGCGCAGACTGAGCCGCGCTGCAGGCCCATATCCGATGCCGGTCATCGGGTCCAGTTCAGGAAACAACATTCGCAGCTCATCCTGCACACCAGCGTCAAAAAGCCGACTGGTCTGCGGGCCGGGGAGAAAGCTCTCGGTGGGCAGACCCTCACTGATCACCAACTGATGATCATCGAACATCACATGGACATAGGTGACCATGCCGCCGGGTTGCCGTCTGATCGAATGATCGTTGATCAGATCCTTGGCCGCAACGAGAACCTCATGCGTGCCAAACATCATTTCGGCCACCCCATCGCGTAGCAAAACCCGGTGCTGCGGCGAAATCCACAGCTCGTCGTGGGTCCCCAGAGCGTTGGCCTTTATCCGGATAGGGGCAAAGCTTCCTGTGGCCGCGACACGCTTGGAGCCGATCCAGCGCACGGGCTGCAACCCGTTGTCGCGGGTCATCACCAGGTCGCCGGGGCGCAGTTCTTCTACCGGCACCAGCCCTTGCGCCGTTAACAGGCGGCTGCTTTCGACAAAACAGGGAATGCTTGTCGCCTCGACGTATCCGACATCGCTGTTGGTGCCGTTGCTGGCCGTGTAGGTGAATGCAAAATCCTCAACATCGCCATCGCCGATGAGGGTCAGGGTGCCATTGGCATTCAGCTGTACCTGTTGGCCTGTGCCCAGAGTGATGACGTCACCCGCTACCACGGCCACGCCATTGACATGCGTGATGGTCAACGCACTTGCCGAGCCGTTGGTGTCATTCGACAAGACATCAATCGTCCTGGTGCCGTTTGGATCAACAAGCGCAAAGTCGCGCTCGGCGATGACATCAGTTTGTACCGAACCAGCAGCGATAAGCAGGTTGCTGTCATAGCTGCCGTCGGACACATCGGCGATGCCAATACGGATCGAATTCTCTTCCCCTGGGTCCACTTGCATGGTCAGGGTCATGGTTACGGTCAGCCCGTCCATTTCGGTGTTGTAGTCACTATCAGCGTTGTCGAGGTAGATATTGGCATTGGTGCCAGAGTTCACATTGCCCGGATCCGCGTCTCCATTGCCGATTTCCAGATTGACCATTTCGCCATTGACCCAGACGCCGACGAAATCCTGATACACGGAATTCTGAAATTCGGGATATTCTTCCGAGGCAAAGACGAATTGCAGCGTCATGACCGACCCGTCAGGCACAAAGGTCACGTCCAGATAAGACGCATCAAAGGTCTGCACGCCCGCGGCCGCGTTGAACGCGGGATCCCCGTTAGGTCCGCCGTTCGCCGTAGTTTGGTTACTGGACTGGTTGGCCTCTCCGTTGGAGTTTGTATAGGCGCTAGCCTGACCAGTGGAAAGAATAATGCCGGTGTCCGATGGTGTTGCGCCAGGGGCCACCGTATCGCCGTTGGAATAGACCGCTGAAGCGCGGGTATCGCCAGTGTAACTGGCATTCACAACCTGAACACCATCACCAAAGATGGTTTCCGCCATCTGTGTTGCGTTGGCGTTGATGTTATATGTCAGCTCGGACGCTGCAACCATTGCCGTTCCCACCTTTGTACGATGAGACAACGCATTCAGATACTGAACGGAGACGCCAAGGCACCCGTCGGTTGCATAGCGCAGACAGCTATGCGGTAAATTGTCTGTTCTGTGGTCCCGCTATTACGGTGTTTCCACAGCATCTGATGCTCTGCCTCGAGTCGTTTTGTTAATCTTTGGTTAACATTTTCCCGCACTTTTTGTCCGTTATTGGCAGAGGTTAGGGTGGATTAAGGCCTTTGTGCGCGACTTTTGCGCCACAAAATTGAACGCCAAGACCGATATTGGGGACAAGATCGGGCACCTTTTGGTCATTTGAGCCCACTTGGACATCACGGCGCTGCACCCACGGGTTTGCACCATGGATCAAACCGCGCTAGCCAAGGGCCGGACAAACGGAGAACCGCAATGACCCATGCTTCTGAGATCCAGCCGCTGAACCCGCAGCAGCTGACAGCGAACCTGATCCGCTGCGATTCTGTCACGCCAGTGGAGGGCGGTGCGCTGGTACTGCTAGAGAAGGTTCTGACGACGGCGGGCTTTGTCTGCACGCGCGCGGATCGGGGGCAGGTCAGCAATTTATTTGCCCGTTGGGGGGACAAGGGGCATCCACGCACCATGGGCTTTAACGGCCATACCGATGTGGTGCCGGTTGGAGATGCGGCAGCCTGGACCGTCGATCCCTTCGGCGCGGAGGAGAGAGACGGCTTCATGTATGGGCGTGGGGCCACGGATATGAAATCAGGTGTCGCGGCGTTTGTTGCGGCGGCAGTGGATCTAGTGCACGCCACACCGCCTGACGGGGCGCTGATCCTAACCATTACCGGGGATGAGGAAGGCGACGCTATTGATGGCACAACAGCGCTGCTTGACTACATGGAGCGCGAAGGTGAACAAATGTCGGTTTGTCTGGTCGGTGAACCAACCTGTCCGAATGAGATGGGCGAGATGATCAAAATCGGTCGTCGCGGATCGCTCTCAGCGTGGTTCACGGTGACCGGCGTTCAGGGGCATTCGGCCTATCCGCACCGCGCCAACAATCCGCTGAATGCGATGGTGCGCCTTATGGACCAGCTAGCCAGCCACGAACTGGATCAGGGAACCCAGCATTTCGATGCCTCAACACTTGCTGTGGTCACAATTGATACGGGCAATCCAGCAACCAATGTTATTCCGGCACAGACGCGTTCCACCGTCAACATTCGCTTTAATGACTCTCATACCGGCTCTGGGCTGCGCAATTGGCTGCGGGCTGAGGCCGACAAGGTTGCGACGGAATTCGGCGTAGAAATCACCATGGACGTAAAGATTTCGGGCGAAAGCTTCATCACCCCGCCGGGGCCGCTGTCAGATCTGGTCAGCGCAGCGGTTGAGGCCGAGACCGGGCGTCGCCCCGAGCTTTCGACCACCGGTGGGACATCGGATGCTCGGTTTGTGAAAAATCATTGCCCAGTTGTTGAAATCGGCCTTGTGGGCAAAACTATGCATCAGGTGGACGAACGGGTCGAGATCGCACAGGTTCACCAGTTAAAGTCAATTTATAGCCGGATCCTCAGGGAATATTTCGCCTAAGGCTGACCTTGCCACAGCTGTGATAGATCAGCGGCGCGCGCCCGGGCAATGATGCCTGCGGCGCGCTTTTCACGATGACCTCGGGGGCTGGGCGTGCTAGCTCAGGATTATGACCCGTATTCCTTCCAAGGCCGAAATCCTCGAGTGGATCGCAGCCCATCCGACCCACAACTCCAAACGTGACATCGCCAAGGCCTTCGGCATCAAGGGATCTGACAGGATTGACCTGAAACGGATTCTGAAAGAGCTGGAAGCCGAGGGGCACCTGGAAAAACGCAAGAAGACCTATCGCGATCCTGATCGCCTGCCGCCTGTTTCGGTCTTGCAGATCAAGGCCCCGGATGGCGACGGTGATCTTTTTGCGCGGCCACTTGAATGGCATGGCGAAGGCGTGGAACCGGTGGTTTTGGTGATGCCGCGCGCCTCTGACCCTGCGCTGGGCGAAGGCGACCGAATTCTGGCACGGCTGACGGTAGTGCAGGATGCAGATTATCATTACGAAGCACGGCTGATCCGTCGGGTTGGAACCAACCCACGCCGAGTGATTGGTATCTTCCGTAAGGGTGACGAGGGCGGGCGTATTGTTCCGATAGAAAAGTCGGCCTCAACCGAATGGAGTGTCGCGGACAATGCCACCCATGGTGCGCGTGACGGCGAGCTGGTCGAGGCCGAACAAGCGGGACCGAAATCCCGCCTTGGCCTGCCGCGCGCCCGTGTCGTTGAGCGTCTGGGTGACCCGTCGGCCCCCAAGGCGGTGTCGCTGATTGCGATTCATCAGCATGGTATTCCTGACCATTTCCCCGATGATGTTATCGCAGAGGCTGACGCGGCCAAACCTATGGGCCTGAAGGGGCGCGAAGATCTGCGGGATATGCCGCTGATCACCATCGACCCGGCAGATGCGCGTGACCATGATGACGCCTGTTATGCCCATGCCGATGATGATCCGGCGAACCCCGGTGGTCATGTCATCTGGGTCGCGATTGCCGATGTCGCCGCCTATGTGCGCTCTGGCACGGCACTGGACCGCGAGGCGCGTAAGCGTGGCAACTCCAGCTATTTCCCCGACCGTGTGGTCCCGATGCTGCCGGACCGCCTGTCAGGTGATCTCTGTTCGCTGCATGAAGGTGTGCCACGGCCCTGTATCGCTGTGCGAATGCAGATTGACCCCGAGGGCAATAAAATTGGCCACCGTTTTGTGCGCGCGCTGATGCGCTCTGCCGCTTCGTTGCACTACGCCGAGGTGCAAGAGGCGATGGATGGTGCCCCCAATGATCGGACTGGCCCGTTTCTGGAGCCAGTGATCAAGCCGCTGTACGCGGCCTATGCGGCGCTGGTCAAAGCCCGCGCCGAGCGTCAACCACTGGACCTGGATCTGCCCGAACGCAAAATCGTGTTAGATGACAGCGGTCGGGTGGCCTCGGTGAATTTCCGCGACCGTCTGGACGCTCATAAGTTGATCGAGGAATTTATGATCCTCGCCAATGTTGCGGCGGCAGAGGTACTGGTGAAAAAACGGACGCCGCTGTTGTTTCGCGTCCACGAAGAACCTGCGCCGGAAAAACTGGAAGCTCTGCGAGAGACGGCCCGTGCAGCGGGTCTGGCGCTGGCCAAGGGGCAGGTGTTGCAGACACGACATCTGAATGCGCTCTTGAACGGCGCAGCTGGTACAGATGATGCCGAGCTGATCAATATCTCGACTCTGCGGTCGATGCAGCAGGCCTATTACAACGTCGAGAACTTTGGTCACTTTGGTTTGGCGTTGCGCAACTATGCGCATTTCACATCCCCCATCCGACGCTACGCTGACCTGATCGTACATCGCGCGCTGGTCTCGGCCCACGGCTGGGGGGACGACGGACTGGATGCGGTTGAGATTGAGCGGTTAGAGCAGACGGCCACCCATATCTCGGAAACCGAACGACGGTCGATGATGGCTGAGCGGGACACCACAGATCGGTATCTTGCTGCCTATCTATCAGAGCGTGTAGGGAGTGAATTCGCAGGCCGCATCAGCGGGGTCGCGCGGTTTGGTGCCTTTGTGAAGCTGGACGAAACTGGCGCTGACGGTTTGGTGCCTGTGCGTTCCATCGGGCGCGAGTTCTTTCACTTCGATGCCGAGGCCGGTACGCTGATGGGATCCGACACCGGATTGATCATTGCCGTCGGTCAGCGCGTCAACGTGCGCTTGGCCCAGGCCACACCTGTTACCGGGGGGCTTGAACTGGAGTTGCTGTCGATTGAGGACAAGCCGATGCCTGCGGGTGGCGGTGGAGGGCGGCGCAGCCCCGCGGGCCGATCAGTGAGCCGAAAATCGGCCAAGGCCAAGGCAAAACGCAGCAAAATCAAACGCAAGGTTGAGCGTAAGCGTCGCAGTTGACGTTCGCGCCCAACCCATTGTTCAGTTGAAACGGCCGGGCTCTACGCGGTTGGGTTTTAAGTTGGTTTTGTCACGATGATACGTCAATGCGTGCCGGATCAGCCATCCATGGCGCAAGGGTTCCACCTCTTCGGGAGTGTCAAACAGCACCGCCCGGGTTCCATCGAATTTATCCCAGGCTGGATAGCGGTTGGCGAAGTTGTCGATCACCCGGCTTTGGCAATGGACCAACAGGGCAAAACGGGCTCGTTTTGAACAGCCTAACCGCAACGGCGTACCTAGTCCTGCTTTTGCGGCGGTATAGGATGGCTGGCCCCATTTCAGGGTTTCGGTCACCTCGCCAACCTCAGGATCCTGTGCGGCAACCTCAAAGATCAGCCGACGCAACCGCAGCAGCCCTTCACGAGCATCGGGTGGTACGCGATCAAAAACGGTGGCGATCTCGGCGCTTGCAAACGGCGGTGTCATGGCTTGGGTTCCTCTTTTTCTCTGATCCTTTTTATCGCGCACTAATGACAAAAACTGTCATTAGAATTAGAGAGTATGAGATATGTCTCGTTCACATCGTCTGTTTCAATTGATGCAATTGCTGCGCCAAGGTGCCGGTCCCCATACCGCCGCCGAACTGGCACAGGATCTGGATATTTCGGCTCGCAGTGTGCACCGGGATATTGCCACTCTGCGCGAGATGGGTGCGATTATCGACGGAGAGGCCGGCTATGGTTTCACCCTGATCGAAGACAACGCACTGCCACCCATGGGGTTTCGTGATACTGAGCTGGAAGCGCTGGTTCTAGGCTTGCGAGAAGTGCAGCAGATCGGGGATCCTGAATTGGCGGAGGCCGCTGCCGAAGCATTGAGGAAGTTGCAGGCCAGACTGCCGGATCGGCAGGCCCATAGGCTACGTCATGCTGTTCTGTCAGCTTATCGGTTCCAACGACCGCAGCCACCGGGTATCGCGTTGGCCGATTTGCGCCGCGCCACCTGGGACGAGGTCGAGGTGCGATTTGATTACTGCGACGCAAAAGGGGCGGTAACAAAGCGGCAGGTCAAGCCGCTTGGCTTGGTCTACTTTGACCGCTCCACCGTGCTGATTGCCTGGTGTGGTTTGCGCAATGATGTGCGGGTATTTCGGGTGGATCGCATTTCGGACTTCGAGGCCACAACGGTTAGTTTTCGCCCGCAACGTGTGCCTATGTTGCGTGATGCGCTGACACAAATGCGGGCGGACCGTGTGGCCTGTGCGCCAGACCCTTATACAAGTTCCTATAAACCTGAGACTTAGGTGGGCGTTGGGTATGTCGGCAAGCCTCCGCACATCCACGCTGGTTTGCTTTGTGCACTGCGTTGTTGCAGGTAAACTGTAGGCGAGCAGTCAAAAATGAGGTGTGAGATGCGAAATGATCGTAGCGCCCAGAGACAAATGATCCTGCAGGCAGCAACTATTGTGGTGTTGATGATCTCTGGTGGCCACGCGGGGGCAAGTCCGCTGCCTGCTGCTGGTTTACAGGCGTCATTGCGCCCCTTGGCCCGTCCAGAGGTTGCGCATACTGTCGCGACGACCCAATTGCGGCCGCGGGTGCGCCCCGCAAACCGACATAGAGTCGCCTCAGCCGGACCGGTCCCCCCTAAGATCTCGCCTGCGGAACAGCGTGGCTTTCACGCCTGGATCGCAGCATTTCGCTTGCGCGCTCAGGCAGAAGGCCTATCTCGGGCCACTTTGGATCAGGCTCTTGCCGACCTGGAGTTTGATCCAGACATCGTGCAGCGCGACGGCAATCAGTCGGAATTCGTGACACCGATCTGGACCTACCTGGAGCGCGCTGTATCAGACACCCGGATCGAAAACGGTCAGGCTGCGCTACGTGACCACGAGGATGTGCTCAACAGGGTCGAGGCCAGATACGGTGTAGACAAAGAGGTCGTCGCCGCGGTCTGGGGGATGGAGAGTAACTATGGCCGGTTTCGCGGCGAACGCGATATTGTCCGGTCCTTGGCGACACTGGCCTTTGACGGACGCCGTGGCGTGTTTTTTGAGAGCCAGTTGATTGCCGCATTGCAGATTATTCAGGCCGGGGATGTCGATCCGCGCGCCATGACCGGCAGCTGGGCAGGAGCAATGGGGCATACCCAGTTTATGCCGACCTCCTACCTCGCATATGCAGTGGATTTCACCGGCGATGGTAAGCGCGATATCTGGTCGGATGACCCAACCGATGCGCTTGCGTCAACCGCTGCCTACCTTAAGCGGTATGGCTGGGTGAAAGGGCAGCCCTGGGGGATAGAGGTGAAGCTGCCCCCAGAATTTGACTATGCGCAGGCGGATCGCAAGATCACTAAATCAGCTCAGGCCTGGCGACAGATTGGTATTACGCGCGTTGACGGTGGCAGTTTGCCTGACCATGGAAAGGCTGCAGTGCTGTTGCCTGCTGGTGCAGGTGGCGCGGCCTTCATGGTTTACCGCAACTTTGCGGTGATTGAGCGCTACAATGCGGCGGATGCCTATGTGATTGGTGTCGGCCATCTGAGCGACCGCTTGAAAGGAGCAGGTCCGTTTCGTACGGATTGGCCACGTGACACACGCCCGCTGACGTACAAGGAACGACGTGAGTTGCAGGAACGGCTATCAGGTGCAGGTCATGAAACCGGCGTAGCCGATGGTCGGATCGGACCCAGGACACGTGCCGCGTTGCGTGCCTATCAGATTGCAGCGGGATTAACGCCCGATGGCTATGCCTCGCTGTCTGTCCTTAAACGGCTAAGGTCATCGCCAGGAGAGACGCCCGAACTGGGCGCCCCTCAGAGATTTAACTAAAAGCCGCCGCTGCAAAAGCAATCACCATACCAAGCCCCAGACCGCAGAGACCGGGCACTACCCATGCTGAACGGGTGGGGCGGCGGCCACGCTCATCATTTTGATGGGTCTGGGCAATTAAAGCCTGCTCGACCAGCGCGGGCAAGCGCGGCCCAAAACGAGCCATCACCTTGGCCGTGCTCATCAAATCGCTGACCACCGCACGAGGTCCGATGGACTTTTTGATGTAATCTTCCACCACGGGATGAGCCGAGTTCCAGATGTTGATATGCGGATCCAGCGACCGGGCCACGCCTTCGACAACGACCATGGTGCGCTGTAGCAGAATTAGTTCGGTCCGGGTTTCCATGCCAAAACGTTCGGTCACCTCAAACAGGTAGTTGAGCAGCCGCCCCATAGAGATATGGGTGGCGTCCATGCCAAATATCGGCTCCCCCACAGCGCGTAGCGCACGGGCAAACTCATCCACATCGCGGTCGGCTGGCACATAGCCTGCCTCAAAATGAACCTCGGCGACCCGCTTGTAGTCTCGTTTGATGAAGCCAAACAGAATCTCGGCGTAGACCCGGCGGGTGTATTCGTCGATATGCCCCATGATGCCGAAATCGTAGGCGATGATATCACCATTGGCCGCGACCTTCAGGTTGCCCTGATGCATATCGGCATGAAAATAGCCATCACGCAGGGCATGGCGCAAGAACAGCGACAGTACCCGTTCAGCCAACGCGGTGCGGTCATGGCCGGCTGCATCCAGTGCAGCATTGTCGCCGAGTGGTAGCCCGTCGGCCCATCCCAGTGTCATCACGCGGCGGGCAGAGTGGTTCCACAGGATTTGGGGCAGCTGAAAACCCTCGTCATCCTTGGTATTGGCTGCAAATTCAGAAGCAGCGGCGCTTTCCAATCGCAAGTCCAGTTCGCCCTGCACAACGCCGTCGAAATGCTTGATCACATCCATTGGCTTCAGACGCCGCGCGCCAGGGGCAAAGAGATCGGCAATCCGCGCTGCGAAATAGAAGGCATCCACATCCTTGCGGAAGGCGCGTTCAATGCCGGGGCGCAGCACTTTTACGGCAACCTCTTGGTCGCTTTCCCTCAGCCGTGCGCGATGCACCTGCGCAATAGACGCGGCGGCAATGGGTTCGCTGAACTCAGAATAGATTTGATCAACCGACTGTCCGAGTTCCTGTTCGACCTGTGTCATCGCCTCGGCGCGGGAAAATGGGGGCAGCTTGTCCTGTAGCACCCGCAACTGTACCGCCAGATCATCGCCAACCACATCGGGCCGGGTGGACAGAACCTGCCCGAATTTGATGTAGGCAGGCCCCAGCGCGGTCAGCGCACGGGTGGCAGGCGGCATAGTTGGATCGCCCTTGTATCCCAGCCATTTGAATGGCCAGCCAAGAGTACGGGCCAGAATGCGCAGGGGTTTGGGGGCTTCAAAAGCATCCAGCACCACGTTCATGGCGCCCGTGCGCTCGAATGTGGCGCCTGTGCGGATCAGGCGGATAATATTGTGGGGGCCACGCATGGTTCAGATCTTCCAGCCAGAGTGCAGCGCGGCAATGCCCAGCGATAGGTTGCGATATTTTGCGTTGGCAAACCCGGCTTCGCGCAGCATTGACAGGAATGTGTCTTGATCCGGAAAATTACGGATCGATTCGACCAGATATTGATAGCTGTCATAATCGTTCGCGATCATCTGACCCATGCGGGGAATCACGTTGAAGGAATAGAGATCATATGCTTTCTGCATGGCCGCGTTAGGCAGCTGGCTGAATTCCAAAACCATCAGGCGCCCTCCAGGTTTCAGAACACGGTAAGCCTCGTTCAGGGCTTCCTGAGGGCGGGTAACATTCCGAATGCCAAAGGAGATGGTGTAGACATCAAAGGTATTGTCCTTGAACGGCAGCGCCATTGCATCACCGGTAACCCAGTCCAGACTGTCGGCCATCTGTGCGGCCTCAGCCCGCTTGCGGCCCTCTTCCAGCATTGGCGCGGTCAGATCCAGTACGGTGGAATGGCCATAGCCAGCCCGCTTCAGGAATCGGAACGAGATATCGCCGGTACCACCGGCGACATCCAGAAGGCGCTGACCGGGCCGTGGCGACAGCCAGTCCATCATCGCGTCTTTCCAGATCCTGTGGATGCCCATGCTCATGACGTCATTCATCACGTCGTATTTTGACGCGACTGAGTTGAATACGCCCTGCACGCGCCCCGCCTTTTCCGACTCGGGCACGGTTTCAAACCCGAAATGGGTGGTATCTTCAGATCTCTGGGTCATGCGGCTTGCCGTTTGTTGTGTGTCGCCCCAGTTATAGGGCGCTGGGAGGGCGGTACAATGCGGCCCTTCGGCCCCATATAGATGTAACGTGTCAGGAGGGATGTAATGCCAGAATTGCCCGAGGTCGAGACGGTGCGCCGCGGATTATCCCCCGCGATGGAGGGAGCGGTGATCGAAAAGGCTGCCGTCAATCGGCCAAATCTGCGCTGGCCCTTTCCCGAACGTATGGCCGAACGGCTGGTCGGGCGCCGTGTCACGGCGCTGCGACGGCGCTCCAAGTACATCTTGGCCGATCTGGACAACGGCGAAACGCTGTTGGTGCATCTTGGCATGTCGGGGCGTATGACCGTCTCTGGTGATCCTCTGGGCCAGTTCGTTCATGATCACCCGCAGGCACAGAAACACGATCATGTGGTGTTCGATATGGACAATGGTGCGCGCATCACCTTCAACGATCCGCGCCGATTTGGCGCTATGGACCTGCTGGAGACGGCCACTGCGGATCAGCACAAGCTTCTGGCGGTTCTGGGGCCGGAACCGCTTGGCAATAGCTTTCACGAAGAACACCTGATCGCGGCCTTCAAGGGGCGCAATACGCCGGTGAAATCGGCGCTTCTGGATCAGGGAATCATCGCGGGTCTTGGCAATATCTATGTCTGCGAGGCGCTCTTCCGTGCGGGAATATCGCCCAAACGCAAGGCCGGGCAGATCGCCGCGCAGCGGGTGGGCGCCTTGGTTCCGATCATCAAGGACGTGCTGACGGATGCCATTAAGGCGGGCGGCTCATCGCTTAAGGATTTCCGCCAAGCCGATGGAGAACTTGGATATTTCCAGCACAGCTTTGATGTTTATGGCCGCGAGGGGGAGCCCTGTCGACGCGCGAAATGTGATGGTACCGTAGGTCGGATCACCCAGTCAGGGCGCTCCTCCTTCTACTGTGGCAAATGCCAAAGATAGCTTGAATGCGATGTGTCGCGTGATAATGACTCTTCCCTGAACGGAACAACCGAAAGCGACTATCATGGCCTATGAGACGATCAACGTCGAAGTGCAGGACCACGTTTGCCAAATTAAACTGAACCGGCCCGAAGCGTTGAACGCGCTCAATTCCGAGCTTTTGAGTGAGCTTTGCACTGCCCTGGAAGAGGCGGATGCCAGCGACAAGGTGCGCTGCATCATCCTGACCGGGTCGGAGAAGGCCTTTGCCGCAGGCGCCGATATCAAGGAGATGTCGGAAAAGAGCTTTACCGAAGTGTTCTCAACCAATCTGTTTGCAGGCGTCAACGACCGCATCAGCGCGATTCGCAAACCAATCATCGCAGCCGTTGCGGGCTACGCGCTGGGCGGCGGATGTGAATTGGCCATGCTTTGCGATTTCATCATCGCGGCGGATACTGCCAAATTCGGCCAGCCCGAGATCAATCTTGGCGTGATTGCCGGTATCGGCGGTACCCAGCGTCTGACCCGCTTTGTCGGAAAGTCCAAATCCATGGATATGAACCTGACCGGTCGCTTCATGAATGCCGAAGAGGCAGAGCGCGCCGGTTTGGTGTCTCGTGTGGTGCCTGCCAAGAAGCTGTTGGATGAAGCCACCGCAGCGGCGCATAAAATTGCCGAGAAATCCTTGCTGACGGCGATGGCGGTGAAGGAAACCGTGAATCGCAGCTATGAGCTGCCGCTGAGCGAAGGGCTGCTGTTTGAACGCCGCGTTTTCCACTCAATGTTCGCTACCGAGGATCAGAAAGAAGGCATGGCCGCTTTCCTGGAAAAGCGCGAAGCTCAATTCCGCGACAAGTAAGCCTGTTCACAGGCTTTGGCGACGCAATCTGCGGCGTCTCTTTTCGAGATATGAAACGGGCAGGCGCTGGCGTCTGCCCGTTTCCCGTTGGGGCTGTGGTAGTGCGCTAGGACTGGGAAGGGCGAGCAACTCCGACATGGCTTGCATTCCTCGGGGTTTGACGTTACTACCCGCCGCCATACATGCGCGTGCAGCCCGCTTGGCTAGAATCACACCGGTGGATCGGATCCGGGTTCGGCTGGCATTGCGCCTATTAAAACACGAAACCAAAGTTAGGTCCTACACCATGGCAAATTCGCCTCAGGCAAAAAAGCGCGCCCGTCAGAACGAGAAACGCTTTGCTGTCAACAAAGCCCGTCGTTCGCGCATCCGCACCTTCCTGCGTAAAGCTGAAGAAGCTATCGCTTCTGGCGACAAAGACGCAGCAGCAGAAGCTGTGCGCGCTGCTCAGCCTGAACTGATGCGTGGCGTGACTAAAGGTGTCTACCACAAGAACACTGCATCGCGGAAAATCTCGCGCCTGACCGCACGGGTCAAAGCACTGGGCTGATGCCTTTTGGCCGTATTGGGCCGTTTGCTTGGATGCCACTGATTCCGTCTCATCCGAGGCTGTCAGGGGCCATCAAGTTCGAAAATGAACAAAGGCGTCGCGATGAGCGGCGCCTTTTGCATTTTGGCCACAGGCTGTGCGGGCACAGCAGGTCAGGGAGATTCTTTGCGGCCAATCGCTGAGTCAACATCATAGTTTCGTTGATGCGCCCCCCCCCGAATTGCTACCACTGTTACAGCGATTCACTCGCTGGGGGGACAGGCTGCTCGCGGTATCCTTGATGGGACTCAAGGACACTGATTGCTCTGGTGACAGAGGCATCTCATGATGCTGAATGACACCAGGTTCCTGCTGTTTTCTGGATCTATCCAGACAGGCGGGCCTGTTCCAATTGTGTATGTATATGGTTCGTCGTCGCGACCGCCGCAAATAACTTGCCGGTTGGCGTGTGCCTGACCCTGAACTTTGCCTTTGCAAGGCAGTGCTGATCTATCTGCGGGCAGTACACACATCCGCTGTGCGTGAACGCCACTCGGGCCTGGGACCGGGTGGGGGATGAAACAAGAGGCCAAATAAGGGCCGATACTATTTGGGATGCGTGAGGCGCAGC